>JANQPT010000039.1 GCA_028285345.1 Planctomycetales bacterium | reverse complement strand
TGGAGCACTGATCGGGAGCATTGAGATTGACAACGCAGGTCCTGCCGGCAACCCGCCATACGTAACGGCACTCGATACGTTTCAAGCCAGGGCGGTTCCCGAACCGTCGACATTCTCATTGCTGGCGTTGGGCAGCGTCGCCGTTGTCGGATATGGCTGGCGTCGTAGGCGGCTGAAGACTGCGTGAACCAATTCGTCAATGAATTGCAGAGTTGGCGCCGGTATGGATGCGGTTGTTGTCTGATTCGCCGATCCGGGTACGGTCTTCTCAATGTCGACTTGCCCGAGGAGGCAGCCCCATTTTGAGCGCCTCGGGGGAGCTTACTGGCTTGCAGGGCATTGTGCTTTCCCTCCCTGATCGACCGAGCAGGGTTGAGATCGAGTATCGGCACGAATCGGAAGTCGAAGCGTCCGACGGCTGATCGACTTCCGGTTCACCACAGTCGTACACTCGATCGCTGGTGCTCACCCGCCGCTGCTCAATGGATTCGTCTCAACCGAGGTAGCAGACAATACCAAAGTCAGCCCGTTGATGTTGCGGGTTCAACAATCCCTGCAAACTGTCCGCCGCTCATAAGAATCGAACCACAATTCACAAACGGTTGATTCCAGCCAGGCGTCGTCCAACGAACTTCCAACAACAGAGAGATTTGATCAGACTCTGTCAACGCGAACGTGATGACAGCGTACGATGATTGAAGCGGCTCCGTGTGGAGAAAACAGATTCCACGTAGTGTCACGTCTTGCGTATACACGTGAACTTCACCGAGCGGACAGTCGACGCATTCGATGACGCCGTTGTCAAATCTTGCCGGGGTCACTTGGATCGGCCAAACCAGCGGACGGCGATCACGGGATCGACGCTCATCCTGTCGTTCACTCGTATCCGGCGACCGCCGTTTGAAGAGCGAGAGGTCGGCGAACTGCTCGTCCTGACGAATGCGTTTGAACAATTCTCGGATTGTTCGCACGTCTTGGCTGACGCGTTGCGTGAGGCCACTAGGAAGAGTTGATACTGTCATCGCCGTGATTGTTGGAATTTGTTAGCGGCTAGAGTTCGAACTGCTGGTCCCGTCGCGGCAAAATCGATACGACCGATTCGAACCTGACGGAGTTACCAATGTGTTTGTTTCCCGCGCGGCACAGTCGAACATGAAGGGCCATCGCAACCGTATTTCACGAAAACAGGAGTGTCAAATTCCGCCACTACTGGAAATCCGTTTTCCCTTCCCGGTTACTGCCGGTCGTCGGTAGCCGGGCTCCTGTGCTGTGCGTGTTACGATGCCGACAGCTGATTCAATGCTCGTCTTGGGGGGGTAGGCGCCATGCGCGCCACGATAACCACCGAGCCGGCCTTCACCGACCGTTGGACGGCCTGAATTGACGGTAACTCCTGCGCGGCCGTCGGTGGTGACGCACCTGCAGTTGCTGTCGAACGGTTACTCGAGTTCGCCGGCGTTGACCCGATCGACATCGACGCGCGTCACTCACAGTGCAGCGGTACTCGAGTCGTGTCAGCATGAGCGATGCAAAGCACTAGACGAACTGCGGGACTTGATGCGTTTGACCAACGTCGGCAGCCTTCACTTCAAACGTAGTCAATTTAGTGCTACGGGCCTTCACTGCGTCGAAGAGCTCATTGAGCGGCCAGTGACGCGACATCGACCAACCCAAGCATCACTGGCACTCACCTGCAGTGTTGTGGGTCGCCCCCGGCGTGTTGAACTTCATGACCTCCGCCGCCTTCGACAAGGGAAGGAAAGGCGGGATCCAGCCGGTTGCCCCTGATCGAGAAGACGTCCCCAAAGAGAACGAACAGGTCGCGTGTTTTCAATTCACTCTCTTCGAAATGATCGGCTTATCAAGCCGTATCCGGTCGGAGTCAATAATGGGACGATCACCGAAGAGGCTGGCATCGAGGTTGCCGCAGGACAGTCCGCAACCACTCACAACTTGCGGCGGTCGCTTGGAACAGGCAGGGCTTCCAGGACACGTCCGGCCCAACTCATGGGGTTAATGAGGCATGAGGATATCAAGACCACAATGAGATGCTATGTTGAGCGAGACACTAAAACTCGTAGCCAAGAACTTCGTGATGCAACGCCGGGCCAAGGTGACACTGACCTGGCGCAATACAAAAATCGCTTAGATAAAGACTGGGGACCTGGGACTCGAACCCAGAATAAGTGATCCAGAGTCACTCGTGTTACCAATTACACCAATCCCCAACTTCTGATTGGACACGCATTCGCGCGCCGTCGTTCGCGAAAAGTAGAGCCCGAAACGTCTATTATTAGTACGGAGTCGGGTCCGTCAACCCGATTGGGCCGCGACTTCCATGCTGCAGATCTGGCTCCGTATTGGCCTGCGGGGAGATTCGATGTAGGCTGATGGTGATTTTGCGTCGCGAGTCCGCGAGGGTTCAACAATGAAACCGACCATTCAAAACAGGGCCAAGGTCTCGGTCTTGCTCATTCGCGAAGCCGCGGAGCAGATGACCGGCAGCGGTTGCTGTGGCCGGCTCGAAGGCGACAACAGCATCACCGGGGGAGCGGAGGCATTTCGCGAAGTCCGGCAGCAACAAGCGGCGTTTGGAATTCTGCACCGCGCCGTGGGGGACTTCTTCGCCGATTCCGTTCGCAGCGGCGAGTTAGAAATCGTCACGATCGATCCCCGCAATCAACTGTACTTGATTCCCCGGCTGTTTACGGACGTCTGGCGATTTCGTCCGGGATTCTTCAGCGGATTGAGCACGGTGCTGCAACTCTTCGCTCTGCCGGCGGTCGTCGTGAACGGCCGCGTCATTAGTCGCAGAGGTCGGCCGATGGATCCTGATTGCTTGTGCCACGCTGTCAATCAGTTGTTGTCGGCTGCGGACTCACAACCAGCACAAAAAGTCTATTCCTAAGATCGTGCGCCGCCCGCCCCTCTGCGACCTCGGGGCGATGTTGGGACAATCCCGCAGACGTCGAATTGACGTCGACATGGTTAATCGTCAAATCCGACAGGAACGCAAAAGCTTAAACCCAGTTCCGGCAACGAAGTTGATTTTGCCAAAGCAGGCTCCTCTAGCGAGATAACGTTGACGATTATTCAAGACGTATTCTCGGATTATTGATAGAGAAGGCGTTGCGCCGCCGGGCCATCATTGGATTTCGCAGACTGTATGTTGGGAAATCCAATCCGGACCGGTTGCGACTGGATCGCATTGCACAGCGCTCGGGCCGTGCCGCAGTGAGCGCGCGTCAATCGGCGCGATTACTGACGGCGATTCTCTTACCTTCATCCGTGAATCGCTGCGGAACGATTTCGACGCCAAGAGTTAGTCGATCGAACATCGATGTTCGATTGCCATTGTTTGTAGATAATACAAAACGCACTGATTTTTCTTGGCCGGCGGAATTCTCGAAGTATGGTTGCATGCAACCTTAATCATTGTATGCAGCGGACACATTGTCCGCATCATTTCGCCTCCGATCGGTGACGGTCGTTCCTCGCGAAGTGAAGAACACGAAAACTATTCACAAAAGGTTTGCGTTGTCGGTCGGTGACCGTGCGGTGCAACCGGAAATCGAAAGCGGTGCTCATTCGATCGTCCTGACAAGTTTGTCGCGGAATCAGATTCCAAAACTCACGTCTCAGTGGCGATCACAGCAGCGGCGGCAAGCGAATCCAATCGATTCCATTGACGCGGCCGCGACTGAGTGCTGATAGACAACTTCATCCCGAACAGGTCCCCAAGGATCTAAGGAGAAAGCCGATGCTTGTTTTGTCGAGACAACGCGACGAGAGCATCATCATCGGTGATAACATCGTGCTCACCGTGGTTGACATTCGCGGTGACAAAGTCCGTCTGGGGATCGATGCTCCCAAAGAAGTACCGGTCCATCGCCAGGAAGTCTATGAAGCGATCCAGCGCGAAAACCGCCGAGCCGCCGGACAGAAAACCGATGATGGAGAAACTGCCAAGTCCAAACAATAAACCGCAATCGGCCTTTGGACGACTTCACTGACAGACGCAGGCCGATTGAACCCGACTCGCAGACCCGCCCCGACGTACCGATCAATAACATCCGTGAGCGACGACTATTCGCTCAGGTCGCTTCTGAGCCAGAACTTAGGAAAAAATCTCACAATCCCCGAATATTGATTCCGACAACAAAGGGGATTGTCCCGTATCTGCTAAGTCTCTATGAAAACATGAGTTGTGACAAACACATCCACGACCGACTTGATTTCGCAGAGGGGCTCACCCCCGCACAGACTTCGCAGGCAGAAAATTTTTACCAAAACCCCCTAAGTTCACTAAAGCATCAGGGTGAACGCGACGATATCCCATAACTAGAAATCTCCAGCGCCCGAATTGAGCCTATTTTGTATCCCCATTCTCACAACGAGTGATCGATTGAATGGGTCAAAGTTTAGTTTGCGGTGCTTGACAAGACTCGGCCCCCCTAGGCCTGCTTTTCGTTTGGTGAAAGCACACTGAGAGATTCGGAGTCGTGGGGCCGTCAGGTGATTAAAAGACAGTTCGATCAAAGGAATTGAACACCCACCTACTCACGATTCCATCCCGCCGGCAATACTCCGACGAGGGACTCGGATAACAGGAAAGGCTGTTTGACATGACACGGATCAACACAAACGTTGCATCACTGAGAGGCCTGAGGAGTGTCGAACGGGCCAACTCCCTCCTCAATACGTCTCTGGAACGATTGTCCACCGGTGTGCGGATTAACTCCGGTAAAGACGATCCGGCCGGTTTGATCGCCAGCGAAACCTTGAAATCGCAGATCATCGCCATCGAGACGTCGATCAAGAACAGTAACCGGGCGAACAACGTGATCGCCACCGCTGACTCCGCCCTGGGCGAAATCAGCGGACTGCTCAATCAGATCCGCGGTCTGGTTCAAGAGGGCCTCAACAGCGGTGCCTTGTCTCAAACGGAAATCGAAGCGAACCAGCTGCAGATTGACTCTGCCCTGTCGGCGATCAACAGGATCTCGGCGAACACCACGTTCGGCGGCGACAAGCTGATCGACGGGTCGAAGTCCTTCACCACACAGATCTCAACGACTAACGCCGCCAAGATCGCCGACTTCCAGATTGACGAGGCGGTATTCGGCTCCAACTCCACGGTCGTCGTCGACGCCACGATCACGACCGCGGCTACCAAAGGGACGTTGGTCTACGACGGCAATGCTCTGACCCAAGAGACCACGATTGAAATCTCCGGTTCCGTCGGCAGCCAAGTGTTGTTCTTCGGTTCCTCCAGTACGACCGCCAACATCCGCGACGCGATCAATGCCGCGACCGACGTGACCGGCGTAGAAGCGACGTTGTCGACGGGCGGTACGACCACTGCCGGAACGGCCGGAGCAGTGACGTTGGCCGCTACGGGTGCCGCTGCCACAGCGGGTACGGCCTCCTTCACATCCGCTGGAAATGAGAACGATCTCTCCTTCCAGGCCGCTACTGCCGGCTTCTTCACCGGGACGAACGCCGTCCAAGTTGCGTTCAACCTTAACGGTACCGTTGCCGCCACGTCGGTAAACGTCGCCGGAAACGTGATCACAATCTCGTTGGAGCAAGATACGAACAACGCCTCCGTCGCGGTCGCCTCCGACGTTGCAGCGGCCTTCAATGCCAACACCAACGCCACCGCGCTGGCCAGCATCAGCCTGCCCAACGACACCGGAACGACCGGTTCGGGAACCGTTGCCACGGCCGTCTCCGGTACGAACGCCACGCTCAACAACGGAACCAACAACTTCGACACCAACAACGACCTCACGATCACCAACGACACCACGGGCTTGTTCACCGGGACCAACATTCCGTCGATCGCCTTCTCACTGCAGGCAGACAGTAACGACGGAACGTCAGTCACGGTCACCGGCAGCGCTATCTCGGTCGCGCTGGCTGTCGATGCCACCCAGACAACGCAAGCCGACGTGCAGGCCTCTGATGTGTCCGCGGCGATCAACGGCAACACCGCCGCCGCCGCCATCGTCACCGCTGCCAATGCCACCGGCAATGACGGTTCGGGATTCTTCAACTTCACCTCCGCCGCCCAGTCCATCAACGGAACCGACGGTGACGCCGACAATAGTCTCTTGACCCTGACTTCCAAGAACTTCGGTTCCAGCGAGTTCGTCGAGATCAACGTGCTGGACGGAACCTTCGCCACCCTCGACGGGACAGGCACCGCCGCGGCGACCGCTTCGCGGGACACCGGAAGCGACATCGTCGCGAACGTCAACGGTCAGGCGGCCATCGGACGCGGTCTGCGAGCGTCGGTCTCCAGTGCCAACCTTGTTGCTTCGCTCTCCTTCGCTGAGGCGAACAACACCGCCTCAGAATCGGCCCAATTGACGATCACCGGCGGCGGCTCGCTGTTCCAAATCGGTCAGGAAGTCTCTGCAGCCGGCCAGTTGGGTATGGGCATCGAGGCGGTCAACACAGCCCGTCTCGGCGGAATCTCCGGTAAGATTTACGAACTCGGTTCGGGTCGTGGCAAGAGCTTGCTCGACGTGGGACCAAACGTCAGTGGTGCCGACTTGGTGAATATCATCGACGAGTCGATCAACCGGGTCTCCACCCTGCGGGGACGTCTGGGTGCCGTTCAAAAGAACGTCATCGAGACGAACATCACCTCGCTGGGTGTGGCTTTGGAAAACATTTCCGCCGCCCGGAGCGAAATCATCGATACCGACTTCGCCGCCGAAACGGCCGAACTGACCAAGAGCCAGATTCTGAGCCAAGCGGCGATCTCAGTTCTGCAAATCGCCAACAACAACCCGCAACAGGTCCTCAGTCTCCTCGGATAAGAGGCCGAACCTGAAAACGGTTTTCAAAAACAGAAGCGGCGTCACTTCCACTCGCGAAGTGACGCCGTTTTTTTCGTTGAAGCCGGACCCGACAATCAGCAGCGGCCTGTTCTCTCAAAAGGCGACAACCCGGCAATGAGATAAGTTCGCCCCGCTGTGTGGTCTCGAGCACGCTGAATCAACAAAGTTTGTGGTGCTCTGAGTTGGACCTGCGGGGATTCGTTCCGTCGCGGAAAAGTCGTCTCATTCCTTACCTTGCGCAGCGCCGATACGTTTTTCAGGGACGCTCACGATCCGTACCTTCCAAACGATCGAGCCTCGCCGTTTCGCTAGAACCGGCTGCGAGAACACGATGTCGATGACCCAGACACAAACGGCACGCGCACCAGCGACGATCGAAGCCGAGTTGCAACAGGCGACTCGGCTCTGCGAAAAAGTTCTGCGCGTCGACCCTGCGCAACAGGACGCGTTGCATCTGATTGGCATGCTCAGCTATCGGCAGGGGCGTTCTCAAGCGGCGACGGAGGCGATTCAACGCGCCATGTCGGCCGTTGAGGACGATGCCGGCTGCTCCGACGACCGCAGTGACCGACGTTCCCTGGATCAGGCCGTTCGAGTGTACCGCGAATCGGTCGAGCAGGATCCCCGCTCCGCCGAAGTCTACTTCGCGCTTGGCGAACACCAGTTGGAAGCGGGCCAAGCCGCGGCGGCCATCGAGAGCTTTCAGCAGGCTTTTAGAATCGACGCAAATTGGACGGCGGCCTGCGAGAAACTTGCGGAGTGCTGTTGGCTCTGCGGCCAAATTGAGCGGGCGATCCAATTGCTCCAACCGCTTGCCGCCGCGGATACGCCGCAAGTACAGAACTGGCAGGTTCTGGCGGATTGTTATCTGAAGATCGGGGCGCTTGAGCAAGCATCCGACTGCTTTCAGTCGGCGCTGGAGCACGACGCCGGCAATGCGGAATTGCACTATCAACTCGGCCGCGTTCACTTGCTGCGCCGGCAATTGCAGTCGGCCGATCGCTGTTTTCAACAGGTGCTCACACTCGACGTCGATCACCAAGCGGCTTGGCATGACCGCGGCGCGGTGCTGCTGAACTTGGGGCAAGTCGAGGCAGCGCGTCAACACTTCCTGGAAACGCTCGCCCGCGAACCACAACATGCCGATGCCCTGTGCAATCTGGGGCTCATCCATCTCCTGGCGAACGAGTTGGACGAGTCGGCCTCGTTTTGTGAGCGAGCCTTACAGGTCAATCCGAGCCACGCCTGCACACGGAACATATTGGGAAACGTGTATCGCGCGCGCGGACAATTGACCGCCGCCGTTTCGGAATTCCAGCAGGCTCTGCAGCTCAATGCCGCTTATACCGAAGCGCATAATAATCTGGCGCTCTCGTACCACACGCAAGGCCGCATGGATGAGGCTGTAGCCCACTACAAGCGCGCGATGGAGCAGCGGACCCACTGTGCCGCCACGCACAGCAATTATTTGCTCAGCCGGCACTATTTGCCCGACAACGATCTGGACGAACACTTTCGCGAACACATGAATTGGGCCGAGGCGCACGGCGGCGGCGCGCGGCGGACCCAGTTTAGCAACTCGCGCGATCCCAGGCGGAAGCTACGGATTGGCTATGTCTCGCCCGATTTTCGCCGCCATCCGGTCGGGTCGTTCATCGCGCCAATCCTTGAGCATCACGATCCCATGCAGTTCGAGACCATCTGCTATTCCGGCGCGACGGCTCCCGACGACCAAACCGCGCTGCTGGAACAGTTGTCTCAGCGCTGGCGGGTCACCAACTGGCTGGACGATGAGGCGCTGATTGCCCAAATTGTGCACGACGAAGTTGATGTTCTCATCGATCTGGCCGGGCATACAGCCGGCAATCGCCTAACCGCGTTCGCGGCCAAACCCGCCCCAATCCAAGTCACCTATCTCGGATACGGAAGCACAACCGGCCTGGATGCTGTCGATTACCGCATCACCGACGACTGCGCCGACCCTGCCGGCGAGCCGCTGCGGCACACCGAACAATTGCTGCGGCTCAGTTGCGGGCTGTTGTGTTTTGTTCCGCCTGACGATTCGCCGGATGTCAGCCCGACACCCGCGTTGACTAACGGCTGCGTAACATTTGGCATCTTCAACAACCCCGCGAAGATCAACCACGAAACGATCGCGGTGTGGGCGGAGATCCTCACCAAGATCCCGGAATCGCGCCTTATCTTGAAGTATCCCACCTATTCTGATTCGGGAACGTGTGAGCACTTCAAGGAGAGCTTTGCAGGCGCCGGCATTGATACAAAGCGGATTGAATTTCGCGGGGGTCATCTGCCGGTGTCGCGGCATCTTGCGGCGCACGGCGACATCGACGTGATGCTCGATACGTTCCCTTACACGGGTTCCACCACCACGTGCGAGTCGCTGTGGATGGGCGTACCGGTGTTGACGTTGAGGGGCGAGAGCTTCGTTGGCCGGATTTCCAGCAGTATTCTCACCCAGTTGAATCTCCCGGAACTGATCGCTGAGAATCGCGATCAATATGTCCACACGGCGGTCGAACTTGCGGGGAATGTCCAACAGCTTGCAGCGGCACGGATGCAATTGCGCGATGTGATGCAGCGCTCGCCCCTTTGCGACGCGGCGGGCTATACCGCGGAGTTGGAGGCGGTCTTCCGGGAAATTTGGCGGCGGTGGTGTGTCGGCGAATCCTGATTGAGGGGCGTGATCGCCGTACCGAGACGGGGGTCGAGGCAGTCAGCATGATCGAACAACAGAATCAGCCGTTGTACGATTCTGCGCTCAGGTGCCATCAGGCCGGTCGCGGTTCAGACGCCGAGCTACTCTGCCGTAAGATCCTGCGGACCGATCCTGCCCATGCGGACGCGCTACACCTACTCGGCGTCGTCGCCCACCAGTCGGGACGGCACGCGGCTGCAGCGGATCTCATCGGTCAAGCGATCTCACAAAACGCCGACAACCCGCTGTATCACAGCAACCTCGGCGCCACTCTCCAGGCATTGGGACAAGTCAACGACGCTGTCGCCAGTTGCCGTCGGGCCGTCGACTTGCGGCCTACCCTGGCGGCGTCACACTACAATCTTGGCCGGGCGCTGCAAGCCAACGGCGATGGCGATGCGGCGGAAACCGCCTATCGCCGTACGCTGCAATTGGAACCTCAGCACGCCGAAGCCCGGCTGAACCTGGGAAATCTGCTCTACCAACGGGGCGAAATCGCCGCGGCCGCTGAGGAGTTTCGTCGCTCGATTCAATGTAATCCCCGCTACGCCTACGCACATTACAACCTCGGCAACGCGCTGTTTGAACTGGGTCGGCATCCGGAGGCGATCGAAAGTCTACGAACGACGATCACGCTCAAACCTGATTTTGCGGAAGCGTACAACAATCTGGGCAAGGTCTATCGTAGCGGGGACCGGCTCGACGACGCGCTCACCTGTTTCTCCACCGCCTGCCGTCTGAAACCGCACGATGCGCTTGTACAGAACAATCGCGCCTCGGTCCTGCAGTCGCAAGGCCGGATTGACGAGGCGCTGGCGGATTACCGACGATCACGACAGTTGAACCCCCGCGACGCCGCGGCGCACAGCAATCTGTTAGTGGCGGAAAACAACGTTCCGGAGAACTCGCCGCACGAATTGTTCCGCATGCATCTGGCATGGGCACGCGAGCATGCCGCCGCAATACCACCGATGCGGACACGTTGCCTGCCGGAGCCGCAGCGTCGCCTGAGGATCGGATACGTCTCACCCGATTTTCGTACCCATCCGGTCGCGCACTTCTTCCTGCCGTTGGTCAAACGGCATGACAGGGAACTGGTCGAGGTAATCTGTTACAGCAACGTGGAACGGCCCGACCGCACAACGCAGCAAATCCAACAGCTCAGCGACCATTTTCGCGATACAAGGGAATGGAGCGACGACCGCTTGGCGGAGACGATTGCGAGTGACGAGATCGATATTCTGGTAGACCTCGCCGGGCACACCGCCCGCAATCGGCTGTTAGTCTTCGCCCGCAAGCCGGCGCCGGTCCAGGTCAGCTATCTGGGTTATCCCAATACCACCGGCTTGGAGGCAATCGACTATCGCTTCACCGATGCCGTCGCGGATCCCCCGCACCATGTGCGAACACATTGCGAAACACTCGTCAATCTACCGGGGCCATTCTGCTGCTATTCTCCGCCGAAGGTTGACATCTCCCCGCAGGTATCATCGAGACGCGGTGCTGCGGAGATCACGTTCGGCTCGCTGCACAACTTGGCCAAACTCAATTCCAAAGTCCTCGATGTCTGGAGTGAGATTCTGCAGAGGGTGCCCAGAGCGCGACTGCTGATTGCCCGCTCCACACTGTCGCGCACATGTCGAGAACGATTAGCGGCCGAGTTTGCTCAGCGCGGAGTCCCTGCGCACCGACTGGACTTGCGGCAACTTTCAACCACCCGCTGCGACTATCTGCAGATTTACGCCGAGATCGACGTCATGCTCGACGCATTCCCCTGGTGCGGACATACGACGACGTGCGAAGCCTTGTGGATGGGTGTGCCCGTACTGACCTTGTGCGGCGACCGTCATGCCGGCCGGATGGGCGCCAGCCTGTTGACGCATGTCGGATTGCATGAGTGGATCACCGAATCAACGGCGAGCTACGTCACACGGGCGGCCGAGTTGGCCGCCGATTGCGACCGCCTGCGCGGGTCGCGGCTTTCCGTGCGTCAGCGCCTGCTCGATTCCCCCGTCTGCCAAGCACGCCGATACGCGGAGGGTGTTGAGGCGGCCTTTCGCACCATTTGGCGGCGGTATTGCGCGACTCAATGCACGGCGGCAATTCCAGAGACATCGTTCGTCATCGACACCACGGAAGTCCCGGCGTCATGAGCACTCTCACAGCGGATTTGCAGACGGCCATCGACAGGCACCAAGCGGGTGACCTGCCGGAGGCGGAACGCCGTTACCGCGCGATTTTGCAAACGAATCCGGAAGATTGCGAAGCACTGCATTTGCTCGGAGTGGTCGCCCAGCAATCGGGCAAACATGCCGAAGCGATCGAGTTGATCACAACCGCCATCGACCGCGCCGGTGCTCCCCGGGCAGTGATGGTGTGCAATCTGGGCGCCGCACTTCAAGCCGCCGGCGATATCGACGCGGCGATCGATAGGTATGAGCAATCGCTCGCGCTCGAACCGGATTACCTCGACGCCCGGCACAATCTCGCCGCGGCGTATGCGGCACGCGGGCAGCACGAACGGGCGGTTGACGCCTATCAGCAGGTGCTCGAGCGAGATCCTGCTCATCGCCTCGCGTTGATTAATCTGGCGAAATCGCTGGAACAACTCCGCAGAACCGAGCAGGCGATCGCCTGTTACCGGCAGGCCGTGTCAGCGCATCCGGGGGACATCGAAGCTTTGCTGAATCTGGGAGCCCTGCTCGGTCGACTGGGCGACTCAAACGCAGCGGAAAACTGCTTTGGCGAAATCCTTCAGCAAACTCCCGAACACGCGCTCGCGCATTTCAATCTGGGCTGCATTGACCAACAGAGAGGCCGTGTTGAGAATGCCGCCGCGCACTATCGCCGCGCCGTTGCATCCCAACCACGACATCTCGGCGCATGGAACAACTTAGGAATCGTGCTCAAACAGTTGCAGCAATTTAAGGAAGCCGAAAACTGTCTGCGGGAAGTCGTCGCCGTCGATCCGAAATCGGCAATCGCCCACTTCAATTTGGGCAATTTGCTTCGCGAGCAAGAACGGCACAATGAGGCAATCGACAGCTACCGCAGCGGACTGCGTCTCCAACCGGATCACCTTGAATCCTACATCAACCTCGGTACGGCACTCTCTGGGTTGGGAAGGCTTTCAGAGGCGGAGGCGGAATACCAAACTGCGCTGCGGCTGAATCCCGACTACTTCGAAGCCCATTTGAATCTCGCCTCGGTACTGCAACTGCAGGGCCGTTTCGACGAGGCTGCGGCAACCCACGAGCGCGCCAAGCAGGTAAACCCAGCCTGCGAGGCGGTCCAGTCGAACTCGCTGATGCTTCAGTTGTATCGCGCGGACGTCGCTCCCGAGGAGATTTTCGAGCAACACCGACAGTGGGCCGGCCGTTTTGAAGCACGGTATGCGCAAATTGAACCGCATCCTAACCGCCGCGACCCGGAGAGAAAGCTCCGCATCGGATACGTCTCGCCCGATTTTCGCGTGCACCCCGTTGGGTTCTTTATCGAGAACATCCTCAAGCACCACGACCGCGCGCAGTTCGATGTGACCTGCTACGCCGAACTCCCGCGCGGCGACCGACTCACCGAGCGCATCTGCAAAAATGCTGATCGTTGGCGATGTACGTTCCAGCAACCCGACGATGCTGTGATCCGCATGATCCGCGCCGACGAGATTGACATCTTGATCGACTTGGCGGGTCATACCTCGGGGAACCGGCTGCCGGTCTTTGCCGCTCGGCCCGCTCCCGTCCAAATCACCTATCTGGGGTACGGTACGACGACCGGTTTGCCGACGATGGACTACCGGCTGACCGACGACGTCGCCGATCCCGCGGATGAACGATCCCTGCACACCGAGGAGTTGCTGCGGCTGCCGGCGGGAATTCTGTGTTTCGCCGCGCCGGCGGATGCGCCGGATGTCTCCGAACTGCCGATGCAGAGCAACGGCCACATCACGTTCGGCTCGTTCAATAATCTGAGCAAACTGAGCGCTCCCACACTCGATCTGTGGGCCGAAGTTCTGCGCGCCGTTCCTGAGTCGCGGCTGATGCTCAAAAACCGTTCCTTCGCCGACGAGGACGTGCGCCGCCGCTATCAGGAGCTATTTCAGCAACACGGCGTCGAGCCGGACCGCGTGGAACTTGTGGGTCCGACCAAGACGATCGCCGAACACTTGGCGCTGTATCATCGAATCGACGTCGGCTTGGATCCCTTTCCGTACAACGGCGCAACCACGACCTGCGAATCGCTCTGGATGGGCGTTCCGGTGATTACACTCCGAGGAAAATCGTTCGTCGGCCGCATGAGCGCATCGTTGCTCACGCGGGTCGGTCTAAGCGACTTCATCACTGAGTCGCCAGATGCTTATTTGCACCGTGCCTGGGTCTGCGCCGCGGCGGCGGAACCGCTGGCGCAATTGCGGCGGAATCTACGCCCCGTTGTTGCCGCATCGCCGTTGTGCGACCAGGCATCCTACGTACGCGGTTTGGAAGCCGCCTACCGAGCAGCTTGGCGGAGCGAATGTTCTTGCACATCCGATCTCTGACCCAACCCCAATGAGGACTCTTTCATGGATGGACGGCCGATGACAATTGAGCAGGCACTCGCACTGCACCAAACCGGTGATCTGACACAGGCGCGGGACGCCTATCGGCAGATTCTCGCGAACAATCCGGAACAGCCCGACGCTCTGCACCTGTCGGGGGTGATTGCCTATCAACAAGGACAGGCCCGCGAAGCGATCGACCTGATCACGCAGGCACTCCGCTGCCGGCCTGAGCAAGCGGCTTTCTACAATAATCTCGGCGCCGCACAGCAGGCGCTGGGTGAGTTGGAACACGCTGAGCAGAGTTTTCAACATGCGCTGCGGATTCAACCCGGCTATGTCGATGCCCGATTCAATCTGGGCGTGCTTCACCAGCAGCAAGATCGTCTCGACGCCGCAGTCACGGACTTTACAGCGGTCATCCGCTCCGCGCCGCAGCATCTGCAAGCCTATCTGCGCCTCGGGGGAATTCTTCATCAGCAAGGGCAGACGCGCCCAGCGATCGACTGTTTCGACCGCGCCGCGGCGATTGACTCCGCTGATGACAATGCGGCGTTTCAATTGGCGGTTCATTATCGCGAAGCGGGTTGCTTCGATCGCGCGGTGGATCGTCTGCGGCGGCTCTGTTGGCGAAATGCTGAGCATGTCGGCGCACGATTCGAGTTGGCGACCATATTACAGACACTGGGACGGTTCGGCGAGGCGATCTCCTACTACCATGAGGTCCTGGAACGCGAACCTGGTCATGTGCAGTCGTATCACAATTTGGGGGTCGCCCACACAAGCCTGATGCAACTGAATCTGGCGGAAGACTGCTTTCACCGCGCCTTAGAGCTGAATCCCCGACACCCCGCAGCGCACAACGGGTTAGGCAGTCTGCTCCGAGAGCAAGGCCGCTTGACCGCTGCGGCGGAATGTTTTCAGAAGTCAATCGAACTCGCCCCGTTTGCCGCGGAACCGCGAACGAATTTGGCGGGAGTGTTGCAGGTGCAGGGCCGGCCGCAGGAAGCGGTCGCCGCTTATCGGCAGGCGGTCGATCTCGATCCGAATTCACGCCGCATTCACAGCAATCTGCTGATGGCAATGCACTACGATTCCGCCAGCACTCCAGATGAAATCTACCGCGAACATCAGCGCTGGGCGGACCGGCATGCCGCCGTGGAACCGGGACTGCATTCCTTTGCCAATGTTCGCGACCCGCGGCGCCGATTGCGCATCGGATATCTGTCCGCCGATTTCCGCGCCCACTCCGTCGCCTATTTTGTAGAACCGCTGTTGGCCCGACACAATCGGGACGTCGTGGAGGTGACCTGCTACGCCGATGTGGCGGCGCCGGACGACGTCACCCGTCGACTGGAACAATATCCCGAGCATTGGAAGAACATTTACGGAAAGACCGATCACGATCTGCTCCGCATCATCCGCGACGACGAAATCGACATTCTGGTCGATCTCGCCGGGCACACCGGCGGAAATCGGCTTACGGTTCTTGCACGGCGGGCGGCTCCCATTCAAGCGACGCATCTGGGCTACGGCAGCACGACTGGTCTCTCGACTGTCGATTATCGACTCACGGACGAAATCGCTGATCCTCCAACCGAGACGCGGCGGCATTCTGAGGAGTTGTTCTACCTCCCTTCGGGAATCTTCTGTTATTCGCCGCCCGCGAACTGCCCGCCGGTAGGCCCACTACCCTGCTCCGCTCTCGGACATGTCACGTTTGGGTCCTTCAACAACGCAGCGAAAATCGGCCCCGCTGTGATCGATGTTTGGGCCGAACTGCTTCACGCCGTTCCGGAGAGCCGGCTGATGATGAAGAATTACTCGCTCACCGACGAGGCGACGGCGGAGCAGTATAGAAATCGATTCGCCGAGCGGGGCATCTCCGCCGACCGGCTCGATCTGTGCGGGCAATCGCCTTCCTTGCGGGAGCATTTCGACCATTACGGCCGCATCGACATCGCGCTCGATTCCTTTCCCTACGCGGGCGTCACCACGACTTGTGAGTCGCTGTGGATGGGCGTGCCGGTCGTCACGTTGCGGGGCGACCACTACGTCGGCCGGTGCTCGGCCAGCCTGCTTTCGCGAATCGGCTGCGACGAATTGATCGCCGAGTCGACCGGTGACTATCTGCGAATCGCCTGCGAATTGGCCGCCAATCCCGAGCGGCTCGCCGCCGCCCGCAGATCGTTGCGGCAGACGATGGCCGCCTCCCCAGTCTGTGACGCCGCGACGGCGGCACGGGAGTTGGAGGAGTGTTACCGGCAAATGTGGCAGCGCTGGTGCTTAGGCATTCGCAAGGCCGGGTGAAGAATACTACCGCAGGGGAGACGTACACATGCCACACCATCAACATTCGTACGCTGCGAACCGCAAACCGCCCGCTGTCGATGTACCCAGTCTGTTTCAACAGGGGAATAGCCTGTTGTCACAAGGCGACTATGTGGGTGCGGCCGAATTGTACCGGCAGGTTCTGATAGCCGCTCCCCGATCGGCGGAGGCGCATAACAATCTGGGCATCGCGCTCAAAGGACAACACCAGCTCAATGCCGCTGGAATTGCCTTTCAACGAGCGGTCGCGCTGCGTGAAACCTTTGTCGATGCCTACGTGAACCTTGGCGACACATTGCGATTGTTAAATCGGTGGGACGATGCGCTGATGTGCCTCAAAGCGGCGATCGATATCGATCCGCATTGTGCGGCGGCTCACAACAATCTCGGCATTGTCCACCGTTGCCGCGGCGATCACGCCGCCGCCGCGGCCGGATTTCGCCGCGCCCTGGAGCTGAAACCGGACTACTCCGCCGCCGCCGGCAATTTAGCCAATATCTACGCCCTGCTCGACCGGCTGGATGAGGCGGAACAATGCTATCGGCTGGCACTGCGATACAATAGCCAAGACTGCGACGCGCACAACCATTTGGGGTTGCTCCTGCAACGACAGGGACGACTGGCGGAGGCCGAAACGGAGTTTCAACAAGCCGTTTCGGTAAATGGCAACTATGTGCATGCGTGGCTCAATTTGGGTGTTTTGAACTTGTTGCAGGGACGAGTCAGCGAGGCGCAAGATCGTTTTCGGCTGACGCTGCAAATCCGGCCCGCATATCCCAAAGCGCACAGCAATCTGCTGCTCGCGCTTGGCTATGATCCGCTTGTCGACGCCGAGGAACTACTCTCCGAACATCGTCGCTGGTACGCACTGCAAGTCGCGCAAATTCCCAACGTCTCCGCGTATCGCGTTGATTTGGCGCCGAACCGCCGGCTGCGGGTCGGTTACGTGTCGCCCGATTTCCGGCAGCATCCGGTCGCCTCCTTTGTGGAGCCGATTCTCCGGCATCATTTGCGACGGCAGTTTGAAGTCGTCTGCTACAGCGACGCGCCGGTTACCGATGCCATGACGGAGCGACTACAAACCTGCGCCGACGAGTGGCACAACGTCGCCGGCATGACCGACCTGAATCTGGCCGAACGAATCGTGAGCGACAAGATCGATGTGCTGGTCGATTTGGCCGGACACACGGCTGGCAATCGGCTTGCTGTCTTCGCCTGCCGCCCCGCGCCGGTGCAGTTGAGCATGATCGGCTACGGCCAAACGACCGGCATTCCTGTGATCGGATATCGCATCACCGACGAAAACTGCGACCCGTCCGATGAGCCGTCACGCTACACCGAACAACTGGTGCGACTGAAGAGTGGCAGTTTTGTCTTCGCGCCGCCCGAAGCCGCCCCAAACGTTCAACCGCCGCCCGTTTTAAAGAGTCGCCAGATCACATTTGGTTCGTTCAACAACCTGGTCAAAATCAATCCTCAGGTGATCGCGCTCTGGGCACAGATCTTAAAGGCGGTTCCCGACAGCCGGCTGCTGATGAAAACCACGGCACTGCAAGACGCCGCCGTGCGAGACCGTTATCAATCCCTCTTCGCCGAGCAGGGCATCGCAGTGAACCGACTCTGGTTTCAAGGATTCCTGCCCGAACAGTCGGACCATCTGGCCGCTTATCACAACGTGGACATCGCGCTCGACCCGTTTCCCTACACCGGCGCGACCAGCACCTGCGAGGCGCTCTGGATGGGTGTCCCGGTTGTCACGTTGCGAGGGCACAACTATGTGGGACGGATGTCCGCAGGCATTCTCACGCAAGCCGGATTAGATCACTTAATCGCCGAGTCCGCAGAGCAATACCTCGCGACTGCCGTCCAACTGGCGCAAAACCTGTCGCGATTGAGTGAACTTCGCGCGGGATTGCGCGAGCGCTTGCAGGCATCGACGATTTGTGAAGCCGAAACGATAGTCCGCGAATTGGAGGCCGCCTACCTGCAAGTCTGGCAGCAGTGGCGCCGGCAACACATTGAACCGCCCGCCCGCGCCGGGTAAAATAGTGATGCGATAACCGCGAGGGAGTGTACGCGGATCTGGTGACCGTCCTGGGCTTCAAACCCAGTGTGGCGGCTGCAAAGCCGCCGGGTGGGTTCGATTCCCATCCACTCCCGCTTGTTTTGCTTCCACCTCTTGAAACAAGGGGTGTTTTGCTTTTCGAGTTGCACCCGACTGCACCCTGCGAGCCGATGCGGCAGGTTGCTGCACCCGTTCTTGCACCCGCTGGTCACTTTGATTCCCAAGTAGGACGAGGTGTCATTGCGGCGCAACAATCGCGACAAGGTGACGTATTCAGCGGTCGTATTACGTTGGTGAGGTCGTTGTTGGCAACAATGCTCTGTTTTTCTCGGCTGGAATCAATGAACGAGTCAATCGATCTGAAATCGCAGGAGGAATTTCCAGGCCGGCGCGGGTGAGGTACAAGCTTACGACTGCCGCAAGGGCACTTTCCAAAGCGGGGATCCGGTATTTTCGGCGACGGGGATAATGGAGGAGCGGTAGCGGATTCGCTTCCCACAGCACAACCTGTCCGCTTTGGTCATAGCTATAATCCAAGGCGGCGAAATCGAGTCCGAGGGATTGGCAGGCTTGTAGGAACGCTTCGTGATGAGGATTGGGGCTGTCGAGAAACTCGCGATCCTCATCGCAGACGGAATCGCTATAAAGCATGCTAGAGCCGTTCGCCGCCCACTCTGTGGACACGTGGAGGTGCATCGGGACGCCGTATTCGCCCGCGATGACATAGCGATATTTTCGATACAGCCCATCTGCGGGGTCCCGCACGTCCACATATTCCACGGCAATGGGATGTCTGAAGCTCTCAATTGGCAATTGTCGCGCTGCATCATGTGTCGCGGCAAATTGCATCGGTTGACCGTGTCCCCAGTTTTCGCGCACCAAGAGAGGGGGCTCAATCCCCAACAGTGTTTTGCGGAACTCCGCGATGTCAGTGATCACGGCCATTTGGGGTGTGCGGAGGCCGCAGACGGCCATCCGTTTGGCGCCTTCGGCTTTGGCGGCGTTTGTCAGTCGATCGGGCCGGTTGATGATGGGAATATCGTGCGCGTCGCACTGGGCGGACAACTTGGCGGCCTGTTCATAAGCCGCCATCGACCAGCGTTGGACCGGGTCCTTGAGCCACGGGATGTGGAGGATGTAAGGCGACCAGTCGCGAATGCGGCAGCCGAGCGTACGGAGTTCGAAACGATTCCGCAGTTCGGGGCAGACTCGTTCCACGAAATCCAGAACGATCTGATAAATGTCCGGCTTGCGAGGGTGCCGCACGATGAGAAACCGGCGGTTCGCCTTCCCCGACCGCCAATTCTTGACGGTGTTGTTCAGGGCGATATAGGTTCGCGGTGCGGCCGCTTGCAGCAGGGATTTGAGTGTTGTGATGGCCATCGTCGTTAATGCGCATCGCTTTCCAGAAGATCATCGCCGCACTTTCGCACGAGCGTCAGCCCCGGCGAGTAGGGCAAGTCGAACACGCTAAGCGTGGGATCGTTCTTCAACTGGTCGATGAAGAATTTGACGCGCCGCTCATAAGCCCGCTCGGGCCCGTAAATCCGCGCCGTCGAGATGAGCATACTGTCGTGAAATAAAGTGATTCCTCCCGGTGAAATCAGGTGTTCGACGGCCTCGTAGTCAAACTGCGACTGCTCTTCGGTGTGGTAGCCGTCGATGAACGCGATGCCGATTTCACGAATCGACCGGTAGTCCTCGGTCTCGACGAACTCTTGGGTGGTCATCAAGAAGTGCCGAATGTTGGTTACTCCCAATTCTTTAAAGTGCGTTCGCACGCGCTCGGGATCCTTCCAAAAGTCATCGACCAGAGACGGATCGACGAAGTAGACTTCGCCCCCCTCGCTGTTGTCCGCCAGGGCTCTGGCAAAGACGACGGGCGCGAATCCGCGGTAGGAGCCGATCACCAATACAATTTGCGGTCGGATCAGCCGTGCCAGTCCGTAGTACAACCAGCCCATCCCGAGGTTGTGATCGTCTCGCCGCTGCCAGTGCCCCATTCGGAGGAGATCCGGCTGCTCGAACAGATGTTCAATCCATTGGTTCATTCTTGCGCTCCGATTGTCACAATCTGGTTGGTCTGATCGGCGAGTTCTGATCTTACGGCGAGATCACGATTCACGTCGATCTGGCCTTGGATCATTTCGCAATAGTCTCCTTGTGTGCGCATTAAGCTTTCGTGGTCGCCGATTTCGCGGATGCGTCCATTTTCCAGGACCACAATACGATCCGCGCGAACAATTGTGCTTAAGCGGTGAGCAATCACGAATGTTGTCCGCTGAGCGGTGAGTGTCTGCAAACTCGATTGAATCAGCCGTTCGCTCTTTGTGTCGAGGTTGCTTGTCGCTTCGTCGAAGATCAACAGTTTGGGATCCGCCAGTAATGCCCGGGCAATTGCCAACCTCTGCCGTTGTCCGCCGCTGAGTTTGACACCGCGCTCACCAATCAATGTGTCATAGCCATTGGGGAGTTCTCGTATGAACTCCTCGGCATGCGCCGCTTGAGCCGCTTGCTGAATCGCTGAGAAATCGGCGTGGCGATCGGCGTACCCAATGTTTTCCGCGACGGTCCCGTCAAACAAGAACACATCTTGCTCGACAATACCCAGCAGATTGCGATAGCTTTCGACTTCGAGATCCCTGAGATCAACGCCATCAAAACAGATGCGACCGCCAGTCGGGTCGTAGAAGCGTGCGACAAGATTGCAGAACGTCGTTTTCCCGGCGCCGCTGGAGCCCACCAGTGCGATCATTTCTCCCGGAGCCACGTCCAAATTGATTTCGGACAGCGCCGGCAGTTCTGAGCCGGGATAGCAAAAACTGACGTTTTCAAAAGTGATCCGCCCGGTCGTTGTGGTGCGATCGACTCTTTGCGAGTCTGGACCAGCGAGCATTTCACGCCGCTCGGACAAAACGTCAAGCACTCGATCGAGGGCCGCCAATCCATTTTGCAGCGAGGCTGCGCTTTCTGCCAATACAGACAGCGGGCCGAGCAGCATCAACATGTAGACCAAGAACATCGTCAGGTCGCCCAGAGTCAAATGACCATTGAGAACTTGACGGCCACCGAAAAGCAGCAGCCCTGCTGACAGGGTTGGAATCAACAGCCCCCACAACAACGAGACCACACGTGCGCGCCACCAGGCTTTGACGTCCTGTCGGCACATCAAATGATTGGCCCGCATATAACGTGCGGTTTCTGTTCGTTGTCGGCTGAAACCTCGCACCACGCGCATGCCGCTGAAGATTTCGGTCGTCAACGCGTCGATTTCTCGGCGAAGCTTTCTGATGTCGCGTCGGCGGGGACGGATGCGTCCAATCCAGGTTCGATGCGTGAAAAAGACTAACGGCAAAGCGGCGAGTGCGCCGCCCAGCAGTCGCAAATCCACGCTGGCCAAGATGATCAAGGTGCCGACTAGTTGGACGAAGACTTGCCAAGGCCTGCACAACATTGCTGAGACCAACTCGCCCACAGCGGAGACATCTGTGCGCAATAAACTTGAGATGCCGCCCGATTTGAGTTGATACACCTGACACAAAGGCAACCGCAAAACATGCTCGAATAGTCGCTTGCGAATCGACAATTGCAGACGTTTGTTGGTCTGCATTGCCAACGATTGACCAAAGAGAAAGCAGACCGCTTTGATCCACGAAACGCCTAAGATCACGGCCGTCCCCAATAGCAACAACTGCCACCGATCACTTGGCAGACCGAAGTCCAGCAGACTCTGTGGGAGCGGCGAACCTTCCAGCACGTTGTCGATGAGGAACTTTGTGGCCGCGGGAGGGACCAGCGCGAGAAGAGCCGTGATCCCAAAAATCAGCAGCGCCAAGAAAACCGTGCGGCGTTGTTTTCGAGCTAGGCGGAAGAATTCGCGGACCAATGTTTGCGCAGACCGGTCTCGCAGGTTGGTGCGGCGACTGAGCTTGGAGGCCTGCTCGGCCAGCGGCAATCGCAAGACCTGTTCATAAGCTTCAAATTGCCGGCGGCTGGAGAGGCGGTCTGGGTTCAAGAGGTCGGACCTTCTTGCGCTGAGAATCGCTGGCAACTCCTGACGGGAATCGGCGGCGCACACACCACGCGGTTCGCCCGAAAGTTCGTCGAGCGCTCCCCCCGCATTACCCGCACGACTTCGAAATCCTATTGCCTCCGGCAACTTACCCAGTTTATCATAAAGGTGAGTTGATTTGATAAGCAATACAATAATCGGAACAAGTCAGAGGTTGCTCTCGATAATTCCGGCGAGTACGCGTCGATCGTCATAACCGATACATCAATATGCAGATGCGACGTTCGTCGTTGTCATCGTCGCAGATCGTGGTTTGGATTTCTGATTGAGACGGACATTGTGCTTGCGCAGCTCCACGATGATCCTCGTTTCCGTGGCCCCGCAATCGGTTGGCAATACGATGCCCAGCAATTGCGCGGAATTGCGAGAACAATGTGCTTGGCCAAGCCCTTCAATCCCTTCAAGAGCCGTTCGGTTTCACGGTATCGCACACCGCGCGCTGAAGACCGGTTGGCGGAAGTTGCAGCAGATCAGACTGAGATTCTCCTCTAAGATGTTTCGTGCTCGATCGTGAACGATGTACAGTAGGTGAACGCGTTGGTTGTCTCCGGCAACGACATGGGACAGAATCAATTGGCAGACAATTGGAGATCAAGCGAACGTGACACATTCTCAGGACGCGAATGGATCGCACCGACCCAAGCCAGACGCAGAGAATTCCTGTCAGCTATTAACGCAAGCTCTGCCAGCTTGGGAATCAGTTTCCACGACGCGTGCAAATCGCTTTCTAATTGGTGTGTTGCCCGGGGAGGGAGTGGGGCCTGAAGTGATTCCCGCTGCCGTCGACGTCCTCGAGAGTGTCGGGCGACATCGGGGGATTGAGTTTGAATTTCGCTACGGCGGTCCCATCGGCTATGAAGCCGGTGAGGAGGGGGATGGCTTAGTCCCTGAAGTTGTGCGGTTTTGCGAGAGCGTGTTTGCCGACGGCGGAGCCATCTTGTGCGGCCCGGGGGGCAATCGGTTCGTTTATCGACTGCGATCGCAGTTTGACTTGTTCTGCAAATTCACGCCGATTCAGCCGCTCTCTGTTCTGTCCGACGCAGGAGTTCTGCGTCCCGAGTCCGTCGAAGGTGTCGATCTCGTCGTCGTTCGCGAGAACACAGGCGGCCTCTACTTCGGTCGGTGGAAATCAGAGATTGACGATGCGGGCGACCCGTCGGCCGAGCATTCCTTTCGCTATCATCAATCGGAAGTCAGGAAAATACTCGAAATGGCCGCACGTCTGGCTCAGCAGAGACGTGGAAGTCTGACACTGATCGTCAAACCGGGGGGGATGCCCGCGATCAGTCGACTGTGGACGCAGAGCTTTGAACGACTGACTCAAGAGCGGGGACTGTCGGGCGAAGTTCTCGAAGTTGACAACGCCTGTTATCAGATCATTGCCTCCGCCGGGCAATTCGACGTCGTTGTCGCGCCGAATTTGTTCGGAGATATTATCTCCGATGCAGCTGCACTCCTGCTCGGATCGCGCGGGCTTTCCTACTCCGGAAACTTCGGCAGCCCAGGAGTGGCGGTTTACCAGACCGGCCACGGCGCTGCACGGGATATCGCCGGTCAAGGCATCGCGAATCCGATCGGCCAGATACTTTCTGCGGCGATGCTGCTTCGTGAAAGCTTCAATCTGCCGGCGGCAGCGACTGCGATCGAAACGGCCGTGTCGCGAACGGTGGGCCAAGGAATACGCACCTTTGATATTGCGGCGTTGAATTCGGAGACGGTCGGGACCAGAGAGATGGGCCAGGAAATAGCGGCCGCTATCGAGTTGATTCAGGCCGACAAGGCAGTTGCATCATGAAACCGGCGTTGGTGCTCGTCGATTTACAGAACGATTTTTTGAGTCGGCCCGGCCTCTCACCTCACGCGAGCCTCTTGATCGAACGACTCGGCGTTCTCCTGCGGCGTTTTCGCGAAGCCGCACATCCTGTGCTCCATGTGCAGACACAAATCCGCGCCGACGGGATCGATCGGATGCCGCATTGGCAACGGCTCGACGTTTGGCAGTGTGTGGCCGGTACTGCCGGGGCAGAAACACCGGACCCGCTGGGGCCACTCTCATCGGAGCCGGTCGCTTACAAGCGTTTTTTTAGCGCGTTCGGTTCTCCAGATTTTTCTGAACAACTCCTGCAGACTGGTGCGGACACGTTGGTTGTCGCCGGACTCTATTTGCACGGATGTGTCCGGTCGACGGTGATGGACGCCTACGAACGCGGATATCAGGTCTGGGTCGCGGAGGACGCTGTCGGATCCACCGAAGCCAGCCATGCCGAGATCTCCCAAATGTATCTTGATGGCCGTGCTGCACGTTTTCTCAGCAATGCTGCGATCTTGCAAGAGTTGGGTCTGTCTGACACGGCGGGCAAATCACCAAGCTCCACCGTAGTCCTCCCTGCGGCGCACATCGACGGTCGGTGGATGTCGGCCAATCCTCGAAACTCCACAGAGCGCCGCAATCCCGCCAATTGGTCGGAAGTCCTTGCCCAAGTTTCAACCGCTGACAGACAAGATGTCGACAAAGCTGTCCGGGCGGCTGAAATCGCACAGCAGAATTGGCAACACCGCCCTCTCGACGAACGCACAGTTAATCTTAATCAATGGGCGGAGAGACTCACCGCGCGCAGCGATGAGTTGGCTGAATCTATGGCAACGGAAATCGGCAAGCCCATCACGGATGCCGAGGAAGAACTCCGCCGCGCCATTTCGCATGTCCGTTCTTCCGTCAAACTCATTGTGGAGGGAGGCGAGCCGTCGCTCTCCGCGGATTCTTCAGTGCGCGTTCGTTTTCAACCTCATGGCGTGGTCGGTTTGATCACTCCATGGAATAACCCCGTCGCCATTCCTGTCGGGAAGATTGCACCAGCGCTGGCGTTTGGCAATGGCGTCGTCTGGAAACCGGCCATCGAGGCGCCGCGGACGGCGATGCTCTTGATTGAAACGCTCGGCGAGGCTGGGTTTCCAGCAGGTCTCGTGAATCTCCTGTTCGGCGGATCCGAGACGGCACGTTTTCTCATCGACCATGCCGGGACCGACGCGATTTCTTTGACGGCGTCGATTGCAGTCGGCAATCAAGCCGCAGCGCGGTGTTTGATCCATCACAAACCGTTTCAAGCGGAGTTGGGAGGTAACAACGCCGCGATTGTGTTAGGAGATTGCGATCTCCGCCGCGAATGCCCCGGTATGGCCGCCGCGGCGTTCTCATTCGCCGGGCAGCGATGCACGTCGATTCAACGATTCATTGTCGAGCGATCACGACTCGCGGAATTCGAACGCGAAATCACCAGCGCGGTAACCGCCCTGACCGTTGGACATCCGCAGGACCGTAACACTGCGGTCGGACCGGTGATCAGTGAAAATCACCTGGGGCGAATTCGCACCACGATCAGACACGCTGTTGCTTCAGGTGGACGGCTGTTGTGTGGAGGCGACCGACCGGAGGGGTTCGAACGGGGTTGTTGGTTGGCGCCGACTCTCTTGGCCGATCTTTCCCCGGATTCCGCAGTCGCTCAGACAGAAATCTTCGGACCGGTGGCGATGATCTTTCCCGCCGAAGACCTGGATGAGGCGATTGAGATTGCCAATGGCGTGCCTCAAGGGCTCGTTGCGGCACTGTACACAAACAACGGGTCTGCTCAGCGCCAATTCTCGGATGCGATTGAGGCCGGTTTGATCAAATTGACGGCCGGTCCGCCGAATGTGCATCCGGATGCTCCGTTCGGCGGATGGAAAGCCTCACGGATCGGTCCACCCGAGCATGGGATTTGGGATCGAGAATTCTACACGCGTGTGCAGGCCGTTTATGATTGAGTTGGTGACCTTAACAATCGGGGGAGAACGAGATTGGATGCCAAGCGACAAGAGATGTTGACCCGGGTTGGATCCGGGACCCCAATGGGTGAGTTGTTGCGCCGCTATTGGATGCCCGTGGCGGCCAGTTGCGAGGTCAAGACCCAATCGTCGCGTCGCGTGCGACTGCTGTGTGAAGATCTGGTGCTCTACCGCGACACCGCTGGTCGGCCGGCATTGATCGAAGAGAAATGTCCGCACCGTCGGGCGTCACTGGCCTTCGGCTGTATTGATGGGGAGGGGATCCGCTGCCCCTATCACGGATGGAAATTTGACGGAGCCGGGACTTGCCTGGAAACACCGGCGGAGCCGGAAGGTTCGACTCTGCATCAACGCGTCAAAGCCACAACCTATCCGGTCGAGGAGTTGGGCGGCCTGATCTTAGCTTATCTCGGCCCCCCGCCTGCGCCGCTGCTGCCGCGCTACGATTTGTTCGTCTGGGAAGGCGTTTTGCGGGATGTCGGTGTCGCAGAGCTTCCCTGCAATTGGCTGCAAATCATGGAGAACAGCGTCGACCCCAGCCATCTCGAGTGGCTGCACGGCCATCACCTGGCTTACATGCGGGAAAAACAAGGCCAACCGGCGCCCACTCATTATCGCAAAAAACAGATCAAACACGGATTTGATTTGTTTGAGCATGGAATCATTAAGCGCCGCGTCGTCGAAGGGGGATCGGAGCAGGATGACGATTGGCAAATCGGACATCCGCTCGTGTTTCCAATCATGCTCCGCGTCGGATCGCACGGGCAGCATCGATTTCAGATTCGCGTTCCCGTCGACGATACGCACACTCGGCACTATTGGTATGCCTGTTATCGGCCGGCGGCGGGCAGCAAGGTCCCGATCCAAGAGGAGATCCCGGTCTATGAGGTTCCCTGGCAGGATGACCAAGGAGAGTTTTTACTCGATTTTGTCGACGGTCAGGACATCATGGCTTGGGTGAGCCAAGGGCCCATCGCCGACCGCACTCGAGAGATGCTGGGCAGTTCCGACCAAGGGCTGGCCGTTTATCGCAAGTTACTAGTCGATCAAATGGAGCTTGTGCGAAACGGGGGCGATCCTCTCGGTGTGATCCGTGATCCAAATCAGAACCAGATCATCGAATTGCCTCAAGAACGCGAAAAATACGGCCAAGGGGCATCGTTCTTGGCGGAGTCGATGGAGATGGGGCATGCTCGGTACAGCCCGATCAAACACATCGTCCGTGACATTCTCACGGCGAAGTGATCAGCCAAGAACTATGAACTGCAATTCCAAGCCCTAATCCGACTCGAACGTGTAACGATCAAGAAAATCGAACGACCGCGCACGGTCTGCGACATGCTCGATGAGGTCCGGTGTCCACGGTGCGTCATTGCGGGTGCGACGAGCTTCCGGATGCACAAACGCCGCGCCGGTATTGAGAAACTGGTCATCCAGCGGCAGTTCTAGCGCCTGAAAGACTGAGGTGAGGAGGCGCTTCGGGTCGCCGATCAGATCTTCGTGGAAGGTGCGAATTTGACGGACGTCGTCTTGCACGGCGGCTAGGCCTCCGACTGCACCGGCCAGCATTTCGAAATAGTGATCAATCGCTTCGGCGAGGGTTCGCTCTTTGCCGAGTGTTTGGGCGGTCCAAATGGAACTAATGTTGTCCCAAGGATTGCGGACGTGATGGATTGCGCAGACGGGCAGCTTCACTGTCGCGGCCAGGGTCCGAAGCATCTCGGGATGACTGGCCAAGTGCCGACTGGTTGCTCCGGCGCGCTTGTCCCCGATGACGTGGATTGCTCTATGGTCCCCAAGGCTGAGACCCGGGACGTCGTAGGAATAACCGCCAATCTCACGGTTGCGGTCGGCCAGCCACAAGTCTCGTTCCAGGATGAGTAGAAACAGTTCCTCACGCCCTGCGCCGGCACTCAGATAATCGAGCGCGTCGAGATTGTGGCTCACGACCGCGTGGCGATGTGCGTTAATCAGTGTTCCCACGACGCTATGGCCGCTTCGCGATTGCCCCACAAAAACGCAGAACATTTGAAGGTTCTCAAAGCGCTCCAGGTCGTGCGGCGTTGCTGAGTCGCGAACACGCCGCGCATGTTCCAGTCGTTCGCGTTGGCTCGGCGGGGATGTCATGCGGTGGCTCTGCCGTCTTGTTGTTTCAGTGTGATCTCTTGACCCTGCTGCGCGGATGCGAGAATTGCCAGGCAGACTTCGAGCGTGCCACGTGCCCACTCACCGTCGGGAAAGACCGCGCGTCCCTCGCGCAAGGCATCGCGCATCTCAATCAGACCGGCGGCACGCCCCTGGTCGGTGGAGACCGGAATCTCTTCGCACCCTTGATCCGTATACCGATAGAGGCCGCGTGGCGATTGCCGCATCACACCTCTTTCGCAACTGACGATCGTGAGGCCGCAATAGGGCAACTGCCCGGTGATCGAGTGTCCTTGGGGATCCGCGTGTTGTGGCTCCTCGTATTTCTCCTCTGGGGAAACGGGCGCGGAGCGTTGCGGCCGTGGAGCAACCGGGTTCCTCGCCGGTATCAGAATATCTTTGATATCAAAGTGCCCATATCCATTGAATGAAAGCGTTGCCGCTGCGCCGCCGTCGAAGGTGATGAACGCCGAGTAATTGCCCTCAGTACAAATCCCGGGCGCCCGTTGCCCCGCCACACTACGAACAGTCCGTGCGGTCTTGCCGACGAGGAACCGGACAATGTCGACCTGCTGCGGTCCCTGCCTCAAAACGACCCCGCCGCCTTCATCGGTATTCAATTCCGATTCCAGCCGAGGCCGTCTCATCCAGTCGTTAAAGTTCCAGGTATCACATTGGAAGACGTCTCCGAGCATTCCGCGGGAGATCTGATCGCGCATGGCACGAATCGGTGCGTCAAACACTTTTGAGTGAGCCTGGAGCCATAGCACGCCGGCTTGCTGAGCCGCCGTGATGATCCGGTCGCAGTCACTCAAGCGGGTCGCCATTGGTTTTTCACAGATGACATGCTTGCCGGCTGCGATGGCTGTGAGCGAATGATCGCAGTGAAAGGGAGTCGGAGTCGCCACGTAGATCGCGTCGATTTCCGACGAGCGGCACATCGATTCAACGGATGCGTAGGCGGGGCGGTTATAGGTCGCTTCAAACCTGCTCCTCGCCTCGGCTCGGGTATCGCTCGCGGCAGCGAGCCGCACTCCTTCAACGCCTGTAAAACTCGACAGGACCTTGAGTCCAGCGCCTCCCAACCCGACCAAACCGACGTTGAGCAGTTCCTGCCTCATCCATCTTCCCTGCGCGTGGCAAAGTATTGTTCGACGTACGTGTGCATTTCCGTTTTGTCGCTATTCCAAACCCAACATCCTTGTTCGTCGTATTTGATGTCCCGAAATGGATCGAACTCGAACTGGCAGAGGCCGCCGTGCCGTGAACCCAGGCCGCGATTAACGGCCTTGCCATGCCATTGGTGATAAATACTCCCCTCTAATCCAGCGACGCGCCCCCGGCACGACGCGTGGAACGGTTCAGCCCAACTCAGATAGTGATCACGTTGCCTGGGGTTGAATTCGTGCCAGTCGAACAGATGTTGGTAGCATCCATAGGCGGCACAACTGATGGCGCGATCACCTCCTCCAATGATACAGGCATCGTAGAACCGATGCTCTGCAAGAAAGTCTCGCTTCGCTGCCCAAGCCATTCCATTAGCGTACGTTCCTGGCCGTTGATTCTTCGATGGGTGTGCCATGCAATCTGCGACAGGCATCTCCGGAGTGATCCCGGAGACCAGCGAGCGCCGGCTCCGCTCGACCGCAGTCGCGGGATTCTCACCGGCATTCCAATCAGGTCCGAGGTAGTGAACCTCACGAAAAAGTTGGGCGAGTGGGTTTGTTCTTAGCTCGTCGACCAACTGCTCGTGCCAATCTTCAACGTCGAATAGAATGTCGCAGTCCAGCCAGGCGACAATGTCGCAATCACCGGGGAGCGCATTGACTGCAATATTCAGCAGGCACTCCTTTTGCCACATGACATCGCGCCCAGTTATCCGAATGACAATGTCCGCATCATCCGATTTCAGGTCGAAGCAACCTTGGTAACCAAGTTCAACCGCCACCAGGGGGATATTCAGCGCGCTCCGAAACATCCTGAAAGCGCGCAGCCTACGTTGATACCGCATCGGGTTGAAGTAGCTGGTAATTGCCCAAATCACTTGTGTGGCTCTAATGTCCGGAGGGGCTCAAGGCAGTGGAGGCCGGAACGTCGACCTTCGACGTCCACTATACCATTAACCGCTGGGCCACCCCAAACCGAAGAGTTTGAGAGTCCCGAACGAGGTCCACTCCGCAAACCCACTTTCCGGAACAGACGCCAATCCAAACGTTTCGGACCTGAGAGTTTTTCAAGCGTCGCAAAGCCTGTGAAGCCGTAGGGATCATCGGGATAGGCGGGAGCTTCGCAGCTTCCTCTCTCCCACACCATCGGGCAATCTCGACTGGGCCGAAGAGGTGGCGCAGTTGTTGGAGCAAGATTATCCCCAAGCCCGGCAGGTGACTTTGGTGTGCGACAACTTGAACACGCATGACATTGCGAGCCTGTACTGCGCTTTCGATGCCAAGCGGGCGCACAGTTTGGCCCGCCGGATGCGGATCGTGCACACGCCGGTCAACGGAAGTTGGTTGAACATGGCCAAGATGGAATTGAGCATCTTGACCCGTCAATGCATCGGACGCCGCTTCGACAGCGCCACACCGGCCCGCTGGCGATTCAAAACCCAAGACGCCAGAATGAAGCTGCAATATCTCTACCCACACCCGACATTTTAAGTGAGACACACCAGTAGGTCCGGCTGTGCCGGACGATTGCGTCGTCGCTCAGCGAGAACTGCGGTTCCCTTGTGATTGAATGCCAAAAATCAGTGGCCAGTACAACCGGCCCAACCTGGCATTTCTCGATCAATCGCGATCGAAGAGGCATCGCGCAATCGCGTATTCTAAGTGTCAGCTCATAGCCAGTTTCCCTCCAGCGTCGGTCTCTGAACCATTGCTCGAGTCCGTCGTCAGCACGTGCCACTGTCGCCAACTTCGGTAACGGCGGAGTTGCGAGCCGATGATGGGCGGCAGGACGGATACTGCCAACGCGGCAGCGATTGCAATGTATGTCCATCGTACAAAGTAAGAGACACTGACGATCATTTCACCCGTCGCCGTGCGATTGAGCAGCAGACCGCCTGCGAGGACAACGAGGCCGGTTGTCGCCGCACCGAGAGTCAGAACCAGGAATGGGCGACGGGAAAGCCGAATCAACCGCTGCTGCCAGAAATAGAGCAGAGTCAAGGCAAAGACAAAGACCGCAATCATCACTTGAGAAGACAGCATCGTCGTCAGCATCAATCGAAAGCGGGCTGCGTGAACTTGTTCAGCGTACGTAACGAGTGAAGGTTCGGTCGGCACGAAAGCATCGAGCGTCGAGACTGCGAGCAGCGGCAGAGCCAGAAAAATCTCCAGAATCAGACAAATGACCGCCCAGCGAAACGCTCGCCCGACAATGTCGCGAAAGGGCACGGACGACTGAAGTTCCTGAATGAGCTGGTCGGCATCGCCGAGCCGCCGGATTGATGCTTCGATGGCTTCTGTTTGTGATGAGTGGCGGGCGGCCTCGTCGGCGTACACTTGATCGAGATGAGACAGAAGCTCTTGCCGCATCGCCAGACGGCGCTGAGGACTGGCAACCACTGATCCGACAATCCGAGTGACATGGGCATCAAGTTCATTCATGCTGTCGCTCCCACAATTGCGCCGACCACTTCGACGAACTCCGTCCATTCTTTGCGATTGGCGGCCAAGAGGCGGTGACCTTTTTTGGTGAGTTTGTAATAGCGCCGTCTCGCGCCCCGCCGCCCGGATGTTCCGTCTTCCCACTCAGCTTTGACGTATCCGGCTTCTTCGAGGCGGTAAAGTGCTGGATAGAGCGAGCCTTCTTTCATTTTCAGCCGTCCGTCGCCAGCGGCTTCCAATTGACGCAGCAACTCGAATCCGTGGGCCGGACGGTCTTCCAGCATCGAGAGGATCATGGTGTCCAAATGTCCGCGCACTTTGTTACCGTTAATAATGCTCATGGCTATATATTTAGACAAACTGAAATAAAAATGTCAACTGAATTCTTGGCAAATCTGTTACAGTCTGGTAGGTCCGGCTGTGTCGGACGATTGCGTCGTCGCTCAAGCGGGGAGTTGCGATTCCTGTTGTGATTGATCGTCAACAATCGACGGCCGGTACAACCGGCCCTACTGTGACCGATCCGATTTCGACTCCTCCACCTCCAACACAATCCGCGAAATCTCGCAGTCGTCGAAATCGGTCTTGTCCTGTTCGGACGGTTTTTGCCGAATCAGTAGCCGGTTCTCACCCGCCTTCAGCACCCCCTGCGGGATACGCAGGCGGATTCGTGCCGGGGCATCGACCGGTGCGCGGACGTGGATGTGGTCGTTTAGCCGGCCGATCATACGGCCGTTCACGATGGCCGACGTGCCCAGATGACCCTTTCGCAACTGCGACAAAAATGGGCCGGCGGCCGTCGCGGCGCCGGACGGTTCCAGGTGTGCCGCCCGCAGGCTGATGTAGGCCGTCCCTTCCGGCGGACTGTCCAGGTCGAAGGTCAGTTCCAGCATTTGGCTCTCAGGAACAGGGTGCCGAAAATCCCGGCGGATCTCGTCGCCCAGATGTCGCCGGTCGGGAAAAAGCAACCGTGAACTGCCCTGGAACACCGGTTCGACTTTGATGACCCGCGACAATGCATAGCTGCAACGGCCCAATACCGGATGCTGAAACAGAATCTCCGTGTCGCTCACCGATTCGATTGCACCAATTAGCTCGTGCGGCGACGATGACGGCGTTGGCGAATCTTCGTGTACCAGAAGCCGCGATATCACCCCCGTCACCGGCGCGTATGCATAGTCGGTTTCGCGTCGCAAAACGGCGCGCAATTCGCGCCAGGGAACCGTCACCGTGCCGAATTTGCCGCGGAGCGAGACGTTGTCCAGCGTGAGCTCTTCCACAGTCCCAAAAATCTCATCGCCGCTGGTCGTCAGCAGAATGTCCTGTTTGCGACGCGGCAGTTCCAGCGGCCGGGCCGCCACGTATTCGGTGATTTGAAAGTCGTCGATCCAAAGCGCGGATGTTGAAGATGGACCGGTCGCCGCAGCGTCGCGCCGGCTCGTAGACGCGAAAATGCGCATCGATTTGAGCTCGCCTTGCGTTGCCGCGGCCGAAGCAAGCAGGTTGCCGTCGATCGAGATCAGGGTGCTCAAACGGTCGAATTGAATCTTCAGCAAATGCCAACCGGGTGATCGGCGCAACAACTGCCGGCTCAGTCGCGGTCCTAGCGGCGCGGTAACGGAATAATTCGGATCATCCGCTCCCATCTCCACACGAATACGGCGCTCCCCCAGTTGTGTCTCAAATCGACACTCCAGAATCCAGGAGCTCCCCGCCGACCGCGAGGCGCTATCCCAAAAATGAAACTGTACCGACCCGTTGCTCAGAGGTTCGGACAACTGGTAAATCAGCGGCTTGGCATCCGGTTCGCATTGCAGACTGGACTCTCCGGATCGGCTGCGGTTCTTGCTGAGCCGGGCCCCGGCCGCGGGCCAGCCGGCGAGCTGGTCGCCGTCAAAGTCCTCGAACACCAAGTTGATCGACCCCTGCGGCTGCTCGATTGCCGCCACGGCGTCGATGGGAATCTCGTGTTTGGCTCCTGTGTGCAGATCCTCAAGGACCACCGAGGTGGTCGAACAGGAGACAATTTTTCCGCTGCATGATTCGCCTCCGCGCAACCAAACCCGCTTAAGTGGGGCGCTTGTCATGACGACCGGCTTTTGTGACCGCATGCGTACTGACTCCACCCGCAGAATGGGGATGTCGTCGTTCGCAGCGCCGGTTCGAAACCACAAGTCACCCTTTGGACGGCTGACGAGTTTTCCGCGGACTTCCGTTCCATCCGTCAGGCGGGCCGTCTGTTCATTTGCCCGAAGCTCGTTCGGCCACACGGCGCAAAACGCCAAACCGATGAGGAGAATTTGAGACGCGGCCGACCGACCGGAAAATTTTGTGCAACTTGCCCGGAACGGAGTGGATACGTTCGGCACTCGTAACCGATTGAAGATGTGGAGAATTGACGGCATTGTGTCGAATCAGCTCCAGTACCGACCAGAGATAGGGCGCAACCCTTGGATGGCCGGACCCTCCCAGTGGCGGGACAGCATTTGCCATCTTGAAACAAACGCCTGACCGAGAATCCACTGTTCAGTTTGGAGGACAAGACACAACCCGTCAAGTTGCGAACGAGTATCGCGATTTGCTTCATACGCGACGGCCATATCGTCTAGGTGGGCGGCGCAATTCCGGATTTCGAACCAACCGAGCCGGCTGGTTTCACCGATGCCTTAGTGTGAGATTGCACTCTTGGAGAACTCCCAACCGGCCGTTCGGAACGGCTTGTCCAGTATCATGTGACCTCCTATAATTTGATGACCAGCGTGCCGCACTGCTCAGGAGTATGAATCCCGTGGCGGAACTGCCTCGAATACTCATCTTAGGAGATAACGATCAACAAGTTGGTGCCCTAGCCGACCAGTTGCGTGATGCGTATTCGCCGGTGATCGTCAGCTCGATGGAATCCGGGCTGGCCCAATTGGGCAGCGATGATATCGCCGGCGTCTGCGTTGCCGGCGTCGAACATGATCCTGTGCCCGCCGCCGCGCTGTTGCTGCAACAAGGGGGTTTGCTGCAACAACTTCCCGACGGATTGGTGTTGCTCGACTCCTCGCTGAACATCGTCTGGTGTAATCCTCGTTTCCAGCAATTGGCCACCACCGACGAGCCTCCCCTGGGTCGCGGTTTTTATGACGTGTTCGGGACGCCGGATATTCTCGGGCCCGATTTCTGTCCGTTTCATACCGCGCTCGGTTCCGGAACTCCCGCCAAAAGCACGTTGCGGATCGGCGACCGCTCGTTCTTCCAGGTGCACGCGACCCCCGTTACCTGCATGGGCCATACCGCTCCGAACATGGTCGTCGTGCTCGTTCGCGACATCTCCGCCGAGACGCTGCAACAGCAAAAGCTCAACGCAATCTATCAGGCCGGACTGGAACTGGGCGATTTGGCGCCGCAGGAAATCTTGGAGATGTCGGTCGACGACCGCATCGAGTTGCTTAAGTCCAAGATCGTGCACTACACGCAAGACCTGCTCGAGTTTGAAACGGTCGAAATCAGGCTGGTCGACCAAGCGACCAAACGGCTCGAACCGCTGCTCGTTTCGGGCATGGAAAAACTGGCCGCAGACCGCGAGCTGTATGCCAAGCCGCAGGGCAACGGCGTCACCGGCTTCGTGGCCGCCACCGGAAAAAGTTATCTCTGCGAAGACACCGCCAACGACCCGCTCTATCTGCCCGGCGCGAAAGACGCCCGCAGTTCACTCACCGTGCCGCTGGTCCTGCATGACCACATCCTGGGCACGTTCAACGTCGAGAGCACCCGCCCGGGAGCGTTCACCGAAAACGACCTGCAGTTTCTGGAACTCTTCAGCCGCGAAGTCGCAATCGCGCTCAATACGCTCGAATTGCTCGTCGCCGAGAAGCTGACGACCGCCAGCGAGAGCATTAACGCGATTCTGCGTGAAGTCGCCCGACCGGTCGACGAAGTGATCAACGACGCCGCCCGCGTGCTGGAACGATATATCGGTCACGAGCCGAATGTCACCGAGAAATTGCAGCGAATCCTCAAACATACCCGCGACATCAAGCAGTTGATTCAAAAAGTGGGTGAGGCGATCGCGCCCAAAGTCGCCAACCCGCCCGTGCCGCAGAGGCCGCAGCGTCCCAAGCTCCGCTCCAAGCGGATTTTGGTCGCCGACGACGATGCGAGTGTCCGCGAGGCCGCCCATGAACTGCTGGGCCGCTTTGGCTGCGAAGTCGAAACCGCCCACAACGGCGACGAAGCACTGCTAATGGCCCGCAGCTTTCAGTACGACGCCGTTCTGGCCGACATCCGGCTGCCGGACATGACCGGCTACGAATGCTTCTGCCAACTTCGCGAGCACCAGCCGGACCTGCCGGTGATCCTGATGACCGGTTTCGGCTACGACCCGGACCACTCGATCGTCAAAGCCCGCCAAGCGGGCCTCAAAGCGGTGCTCTACAAACCGTTCCGCATCGACCAGCTTTTAGAAGAGGTCGAAGCCGCCTGTTGCCAGGCGGAGGAAAACGCACTGCACGCGGAATAGGGTCCGCTCGGCGGACCGGGCAGACTCGGCGATCAATGCATCATTTCGCCCGTTCTAATACGAGCGCCCGGACTTTGCGTTTTTCTTTCTTGAACGTCAGTCCCGTCTGTTCGGTCACGTGCTTGAGGACCAATTCCGGATCCTTGGCCCTGCGGCGCTCTTCCGCAGTTTTCGCGTCACCTCGATTGTAGTGCCAACGAAGCTGAACTTTCGGCAGTGTCTCCGTCTCGCTCACAACCGGCTCTGCGATCCACATTCCAACCCAATCGAGAAAATTCTTAAGATCGCCGCTGCCGCCGCCGCCGATCCGCGGATTACTGTTGAGTTTCTCGCCATAGATTTCCACCTGAGGATTGTCCGGATTCAGTGGCTTCAGCTCGTAAGTTCCACGGGCTACATAAACCTCACGCTCGACTTCGCGAAACTTCATGGAGATCTTCTGCTTCGACTGGTCGTTAAACAGTTTCTCCAGCCGGGCGATGATGCGGGGTCTTGAACCGTCGACGTTGACGACGAAATCGCCCGTGATTCTGAGTTTTCTCAAATCGTGGTCGTCGACGATCTCTTGCGGATAAACATTCATCAACATGCGAATCGCCGTACCCAAGTCGATTCCATTGCCATCTGAAAAACTCATTCCCCAATTGCTGAGTTCTCCTTCCTTCCAGCGAAAGAACATGTTGTCCGGCCCCTTTGGAATCGCGTTCGCCTGGCCGGGATGTTTCGTCCTGTAGTACGCCAAGCGGCTCGCGGGAAACGGCGGTGCGATCCGTTTGAGAGCAGTGTACTCCGGAAGTGCGCACAACTTTTCGTACTCCGCCGCGGCGTCGGCGTCGGCCACCTTGTCGATCTTTGCAGCCGGTTTGTCGTCAGCCGGAATGTCGTCGCGTTCGGCGGCCTGTTTCGTCGCCTTCGGATCAGGTTTCTCATCTGCCACGGCCGAGGATTTCTGTGACGAGATGCTCAACCCCAACACCAGCGCGCCGACCATCACCAAGGTAATCGAGCCGCTGGTCCAACGTGAGCCGGGCGAGACGTGATCGGACGGTTCGCTCAACAGCCGTCGAATCCGTGCAAACAAATCGCCGCCGTTGGCCGCCGCCGCCAAACCCGCCGGTCGACAGCTGAGTTCGGCGACGCGCGCCAGTGCCCGCGCATAGTCGAGCTGATTTCCGACCACACCGACGGCGACGTCATCGCAACAGTTCTCCCGCTCGATGCGGATGCGTCGCGACAACCACCAGACCGCCGGATGAAAGAACAACAGGATTTCCACCACGCTTTGCAGCACGTTGACGAGATAGTCGTGGCGGCGGATATGTGCCAATTCGTGGGCCAAGATCGCTTCCAGTTCCCGCACGTCGAGCCCCGTCAACGAGCTGGCCGGCAGCAGGATTAGCGGACGCAAACAGCCGATCGCGGTCGGTGCTTGTACGATCGCTGATTGCAGCAACTCCACGGGACGTCGAAACCGCATCCGGTCGCAAACTCGCTGCAGCGCCGCGTGAGCCGTAGCGGTCACGGGCGTTGTTCCAGCGAAACGTAACCGCTGGATGAGCAGCCACATGATCAGTAGCCTTGCAGAGAGCATCAATACTCCACCTGCCCAGACGGTAACGCTCCAGGGCAACAGCGGACGCAGTCGCGCGGCCATTGCTGTCGTGTTGAGCGGTGTCGTTGTGTCGCCGGATTCGTAGGCGACATTCGGCGTCAAATCAACTCGGGGGATCTCGGTCGCGCCGCTGTCGATGGCCAATCCCGCTCCGTCGACAACTGGACCGGCAGGCGGTGAATCGACGTGGACGCAGAGAAACACCCCGACCGGCACGATGGCGATGATTGCCAGGCCGGTTACCGAAACGAAATACCGTGCGGCGGCGGACTTTCGCCGCAGTACCAGCAGTTCGCCGGCCACAACCACGGCCACCAATGCGACCAGCCAGGTTGAGTGCAGTAGCGTCCAACCGACGCGATCGATTAACGGCTGATTGAGCCAGGTAAAAAGCGCTTGCATGGCTAGTTTTCCAATTCATCCAGAAGTTGTCGAATTCGCGCCAGTTCGTCCGCTGAGACTTGCTTGACCTGCAGTGCTTGCATGACCAGCTTCTCGGCGGCGCCGCCGTAAGCACGGTTCAGCAAATCGGCGACGAGTTGCTGTTGGGTCTGCCCTTGTTCGCGGCGTGGTTTGTAGATGTGCGAACGCTGTGATTCATCGCGGGAGAGCAGTTGCTTCTCGGTCATGATCTGCATCAGTTTCAGCACGGTCGTATAGCCGATCTCGCGCGAACGGTTCAGCTTGTCGTGCACCTCGCGAACCGTACTCGGCCCGCGGTCCCACAACACGCGGAGGATTTCGAGTTCGGCGTCGGTCGGTCGCGGGGATTTTGATTTGCCCATCGGCGGGGAGGCTCCCGAGGAACGTCGTTGACGCTTCGGCTTCCCATTGTACGAAGTTATTCGTACATGTCAACGAAGATCTTCGTAGTTTGTGGGCCGTCGCGATTGGCTGCAGATTTGATAGGACCTCGCGCCGGCTGAGACTTGTTACGAACCGCGCAGCCGCTTCTGCTTCACCAGATAGGCGTGCAGACACTCCACCGCCAGCCCATGCAGCATGAGGCGGTGACCGGCTCCCAGCGTCGACTCCGGCACAATGGGGTGCCGATTGTTGACGAGGCCCAAAAACTTGTGGTCGCCGATCAGCGTCGTCGCATACAACGCGATCGTTTCGTCCAGCTGCAAGGAATTACAGGCCCGCCAAAAATCGCTGTCGGTCAGCAGTAACTGATACATCGGCGTGTAGATCTCAATCGCCGATTCCAGGTCGATAAAATTCAGCCATCCGCGCGGCATCTCTTCGATCGGAAATTCGCCGTCGGTGATGCAACTGAAATCGAGCTCGTCGACCGGCTGCAGTTCCAGCTCTTGCTCGTTCAGCTGCCGGTTGATCTCGATGATGAAGTTGTAAATGTTCAAATCGTGCTTCAGAAATACGTCGTCCACCAAATCCCACAGCTTGTTCGGCCGCAGCGGATTCAGTTCCATTTTCACGCCCTTGGTGTTGGTCGCCACAAACTCCAGCAATTCGGAACCGATGTGAAAATGCCGCAAGATGAGATGATTGGCATACGGCGAGACGAAGATTCGCAAGCTGTGATAGATTGAATGATGCAACAGCCAGGAGGATGTGATCGCGTTCGGAATGAAGGTCTTCAGCACTTTGAACAGACAGATGAACAGCCGGCAAAACGGCCGTATGAGCGGAAAGAGAAACTGCCGCGACCGGGAGGAGACGTCCATCAAGAAATTGGCTTTCGCCGTCTCGTTGAGCGGAACACTGGTGTCGAGATACAGCGCAACCCATGGATTCGGGTCGCGGGCGTTGTGCTTAACGCTCTTCAGTTTTTCAACAGCGTCGGTCGAGGTCGCGGTCATGATTTAGAAATTGCCGAGTTCTTCGAGTTGGAGCACGTACAGCCGGGCAACCACCTTGGCCGCCTTGACGATGTCGGTCACGAGTTCGTCCGTCAGAATCCCCGATTGCACGGCGGCATCAAGCCGCTCAAAATGGATGTCGTCGCTCTCTGAATGATACATCAAGAACGAGACTTGTCGTTCTTCGAGTTGCAGTTGTTCGCGAATTCGTTCAGCCCACCGCCGCGCCACGCGGCGGCCCAGGCCTTCGATGATAAACATCGCCCCGATCAAATCGAACGGATTTTCGCGGCTGGCCCGGCTCAAGATGTATTCCGAAAGCGCCGTGCTGCCGATGTTTTTGCGGCCCGACTGGATCTCGTCCAATTGCCCACCCACCGAGACGTAGTCCCGCTCGATCATTTCGAAATCGCGGTGTTCATCGCTGGAATGGCCGATGAACGCCGAGCGGATGGCGAAGTTCTCCCGCGTCATGTTCGAGGCCGCCCGCGAAATCCACCGTGAACCGTCGATCACCTGCTGCCGCAGATTGAACAGCAGTTCACGATAATCCTCGATCGTCATCCGCCCGCGAAACATCTTCTCCACGATGGGTACTTGGTTCAACCGATTCTCGAAGTCGGTCCAGACCTGAGACAGCTGCCGCACCAACCGTGCTTCGATCTCGGTCCCGCTGGTTTTGATGTCCGGCGGCTCGCTCACACGATCAGAAACGGCGACTGGTGTTGAATCGTCCGTGACGTTTCGCTCACCGACCGCTTTGAGCAAGACATACCCAAACAGAAACCGCCCGCTTTCCGGGACGATGCACAAGATTCGCTCGCCCGGCTGCAGCCGACCGCTGTCGAACAGCTCTTCGATCATCAACGGAAACGACGCCGAACCGACATTGCCCCGCGAATAGAGGTTCGTAAACACGCGGTCTAAGGGAATCGTCAGGCCGCCGCGGGCGAACAACTCATAAGCTTGCTGACGAAATATGTGCGATGAATAGTGCGTCGCCCACCAGTCGATGGAATTTGGATCGAGCCGCCCCTCTTCAATCAGCTCAAAGACCCCATTGACACAAAGCCGCATCACATCTTCGAGCAGATCGATGCTTTGGTGCAGATTGATCGCGCCGACTGCGGAGGCCGACTCGTAATCGGGGTAGTCCAGCCAACCGGTTGGCGAATCATCGAGCACATCCGCCTTGTTGCCTACGAACATGCAGGGTGGAAACTGGCTCGCATACGATTTCAGCGCAATCAACTCGACCTCCAGGGAGATTCCGTCCCGGCGCGGTTGATTGTGCAACAAAAACGCCCCGGCCCCATCGGAGAGCATCCACCGCAAAAACTCCGACTCAAACGGCAGCCGTTTTTCGTCGCCGTAACCTTGTGCTTGATATCGCGACGCCTTCAGCAACCGGCTGGCAAATTCACTGGCAACGGAAACGGCGTTGGCGACTTCCCCTGAGCCAACGGCCAGCGCTGCGTGCCGCAATCCGACCACGCTGCTGGCGCACACTCCATGCAAGGTTGCAATCTCGCAGGGAGGCAACTCCAACTCCCCCTGCACCATGCTCGCAAACCCCGGCAGCGGCAAATCGCCCTGAGAGGTTGCGGCGACCAACAACTCGATCTGCTTCAGATCGACCGACCCTCGATCGACCGCGTCGCGGACGGCTCGCGCCGCCATTTGGGCGTTCGAGTAGATCGTCCGCTGCTGCTCGTCGATCGCATAATACCGCTGTTCGATCTTGTTCTGGCGCAAGATCCGTTCGCGAACGCGCGAAGGCTTGCTGCCGATCTGCCCGAGGTGCGCTTCGATCCTGTCGTTGCCAATCGGTTTGCCCGGCAGGAACTTACCCATCGACGTGATGTAACACGGTCCTTGCATGTGCGCATTCTCACGGAGCGATTCCACGCGTGCAAGCCCGCAGTGCCCAGATCTGCGACACAGTACGCGCGGCCACGGCCGTTATCCGCAAACGCTACCGGTGGATGCGGCAGAAGGGCAAGGCGTCTTGGAGTTGTTCAACGCCGGCGTCGGTGACTTGCGTGCCGGTGAGATCGACCTCGCGCAAGTTTTCGAGCGTCCTCAGCGGCTTGAGCCCCTCGTCGGTCACAGGGGTGCCGCTCAGAATCAGTTTCTCGAGTTGCTTGAGCCGGCTGAGGTGCTTCAGACCCTCGTCGTTGACTTTCGTCTTCGGCAACCAGAGTGACTCGACCGAGTCCGGCAGGAATCGGAATCCCTTTCCGGTGACAGCGGTGGAGTTCAACACGACTGTCTTGAGTTGGGACATCTCCTTGAGGTGTTTGAGTCCGACGTCGCCCACCGCAGTGTCGTCGAGTCGAATGTCGTGCACCGATTTTAGATTCCGCAGATGCTTTAGACCCTCGTCGGTGATTTGCGTTCCGCTCAAGCTAAGTGTCGAGAGTTTGGGAAACTCACCGAGATGCGCCAAACCGCCATCGCCGATCTGCGTGTCAGTGAGATTCAGCATCACGAGGTTTTGGAGTGGCTGCAGGTGAACCAAGCCGTCATCCGTCACCTTGGTCTTGCCTAACGACAGGTATTCCAAGCGTTTGAAATCCTCGAGATGGGCCAGACCGCAGTCCGTGATGCGAGTGTCGGCGAGACCGAGATCACCCAAACCGGTCAGGATCTGCAGCTGTGCCAGCCCGTCGTCGGTGATATTTGTACCTGTCAGCGTTAATCCAACCAGCTTGGGAAATCTCCGCACGCCAACCAGTTCGCGATCGGTGGCGGCGGTTTTGAACAGATCGACGGCGATCACATCGTCGCCGGAAAAAGTGAGCTGTCCACCGATTCCTTCGAGTCTGGAAATGACTTCGTTGTCTTCCGGATCTCTCAGCTTTTGCTGGGGTGGCGGCGGAACGAGGAACACATCGATAAAACCGGTGTTAAGGGAAGTCTTCGTGCCTGGTGGCCGGAGGACATTGGTGCAACCGATATGCCGGTTGCCGGGGCCGGCGTTGGTCCAGAACGGTCGCGAATCTACGAATGTATTCCGCTTGGGCCGGTGATGGCCGACATGAATGTGGCCGATCCGCACGGGAGCGAGTGGCGCCAAGTTGAGGGAAGTCTTTTTAGAGGGTGCGAAAGAAGCAGGGCTCGCCTTGATGACCGGTCCGTCGGTATAGAAGAAACTGGTGATCACGGGATATTCGACCGCGATCGGCTTGTCCGTGACATTGCGAACGATGACTTCGATCTTCAGCGGCACGCCGCCCACCGCGACATACTTCCCGTCGCGTTTCTGGATGTCTTGGCCGACCACGCGGAGACCCGCTTGAAGCCCGCCTCCCGGAGTGCCCCAGGCGATCGGCTCGCCCTGACCCGCTTTGATCAGCGTCGGCTTCGCAAACATCGCCGGGAGAGCTTCGTTGCGATCGGCGTCGTCTTTTGATTCAACGGCGTCCGTCGCTTTAACATCGTTCTGCTTAGCCGGCGGTTCCTCGGAGTGGCCTGCGGTTGTCAGTGGAAGCACGGCGATTCCCAGCATCAGAATCGCAGCAGCGGTCCGCCGGGACATGCGGTGACTCGTCTGATGTTTCATGATCATTCCGATTCTTCGCGTTAATCGGTGTGTGCCCAACCCGATCCCGCCGATCGGCCGGATCAACGGTCCTTCGGTTAAGACTTCCGCAGTGCGGAGCAACGCCTGCCCATAGCTGCGGCGACTTTCCGGATACGCCCAGACGACCCAAGCGTCGCAACATTCTTCTTCCGCCTCGTGCAGCTTGCGTCCGGCCCACCAAACGACGGGGTTCCACCAAAACAGCGCCAGGACGAGCAATTCAAAATATCGCACCCAGTGGTCCCGCCGCCGGAGGTGGGCCAACTCGTGGGCGAGGATGGATCGGACTTGTTCGCGATCAATTTCCGCCAGCACGCTCGCCGGGAGCAATATCAACCGATTCCAGCCGCCAATGATCACGAGCGGGCTAATGATGGCATCGGTGACGAGCACCGGCGGACAACTCCGAACTCCCATCCGCTGCGAAACGATTCCAGCCTCTTCCCGCAACGCCGGATCGGCCTCGCGAGCCGCGGCGATGACGAACAACAGCCGCCGGTGTCTGCGAAAAGCCATTGACGCCAACACGATCGTTCCCCCGCCCGAGAGCAGCAGCAACCAATCCGTCCAATGCAACTTCCACCGTTGTAGAGCAACTGCCGGCTTCGCCTGGGCTGCCGCATGAGCCGGTTTCGCGTCGGTCTTCGGAGTCCGCAGACGCGGACCTTCCGCCATTTGAACCGGACCGGGGGTCTGTACAAGTGGCTTTGCCGCAGCGATCGAATTTCGATTGGAGTGATACTCCTGCCCACGTTCACCTTCTGTCGCGGTGACTGACTGACCACTTTCGATTTTGAGAAACGGCAATGGCAGATACACCAGCGGAGGCGTGACCAGCTTCAACAGCACGAGCAGCCACATGGCGTGTGCGAAATGTGGATTGCGCCAGAGTTTCGTGAGCACCAAGGCAACGACCGCCAAGAGTGCGGCAATGACAACGTTGGAGACCACGGTTGCCAAGAAACTGTTCATTCTCGCCCGTTCCTACAATTCGTCGAGCATGCGGCGGATTTCTTGTTTTTCCCGCTTGCTGAGTTTGTTTGCCTTGAGCAGATGAAGCACAAACGGCGACAGCGATCCTTCCGACAGCTTGCCGGCGAACTCGTCGAGTTGCAGTCCCGCAATATCTTCTCGCGTGACATTCGCGTGAAATCGGTGTGCGGACTCAGTCCGATCGCGGCGAACAAGCTCTTTCTCTTCGAGCCGGGCCAACAATTTTTGCACCGTCCCAATCGACGAGGTGTTGACCTCGCTGTACAACTCTTCGGTAATCATCCGTGCCGTGAGCGCTCCCTGTGCCCACAGCACTTTCAGCACAGAGAGTTCTGTCTCAGTAATTACAGATTTCGGCGCCGCCACGAAGTACTCCTTCATTGACGTGATGTCTATGGCGAGTATAGACATCACGTCTACATGTGTCAAGCCAGCTCTGCTCCGGCGATCGCTCGTGCGTCATGAGTGGATCGCCAAGACTTAGATTTTGGCGGAAGAAACAAAATGGAAGCACGAATCCCAGTGGGAATCGTCGGGGTTTACTTTGCTTTGGCAGTACCCCGACAACTTAGCCGTGACTGGCCCAACCGGAAACTGCCGCGCGAACTAACCGTTACAAAACCGACAATCGGCGCGATTTCTGGACGGATTTCACCGGCTGAGAATTCATGTGCTAAGGTTGATCACATCGTACCCGGTTTCACGCGCGGATATTCGAGGTGGCATCATGTTCAGTCTTCTCCGAAGAAGGTTCTCGATCGAGAGTCGGCTGCCGGTCGATGAGACGATTGCGCGCTTGGAGCGGTTCGCCGCGGATGAGGGAGAGGACGAAGACCTCGCAGAGCGGCAAACGCTGCGGGGGTCCAAGCACGAGGACCGCTTCGAGTTCAACTGTCAGACCGGCGGTCCGTTGGGTCTGCGTCCCCGAGTCGCCGGCAGGGTCGAACCGTCGGCGGAGGGGAGTCGCATCAGCGGGACGATCCAATTGCCGCAAACCAGTCTCCTCTTCCTGTCGGTCTGGACCGGCTTGGTGTTGCTGGGTGTCGGCGTCTATATCATCGATTTTCTGGGCAAGGGCTGGCACTTCTCCCCGGCAGTGCCGTTTACGGTTATGGTATTTGGTCAGTGCGCTTTCGTGATCGATCGCGGCAGCCGGCAGTTTGGACGCGTACGGAACCAATTGGCCGAACTGGTCGAAGCGGCCGACTGAACGCAACAGATTGCAGGATCCTGGTCCGACCGCCATGAAATGGACCGGTGGCGGCAATACGGCTCATCGAGCACCTTCAAGTTGTCGATTCGATCAGTTCGACGCGATTGCTGAACGGATCCCGAAATTCGAACCGCACGAAACCGGGAATCGGGATGCCTTCCAGGATTTCGATGCCCTGCTGCGACAGCACATTCCGCCATTGCTCCAGGTCGGTGACCGCATACGCCAAGTGCGCCTTGGTCCGCCGGCGATCAACACCGTCTTCGACGCCCACGTGCACGCAATCATCACCCACCGCTAACCAAAACCCGCCGCGCGCCTGTAAACTCTCCGGTTTGGGAACCTCGCTCAGCCCGAGCAATCCGCAATAAAACTGCCGCGCAGCCTCCTCGGCGTCGGGCGGAATCGTAATCTGCGCGTGATGCAGGCCGATGATCATTGGCGAAAACCTCAGCAGTCCATAACAGGTTTACCCGCCGAACTTCGGCTCAGGCAATCCCCGCACCCCCAGCCCATAAATCGCGAACAGGCTGCCGGGTTGTGGATGGCGTGACATTTCCTCTTCTGTGACGAACGCCTGTTGTGATGTGACGTACATCGTTTCGTAGTTCTCGCCGCCGAAGGTAACGCACGTCGGGCTGCGGACCGGCATTTCAATCTCCCGATCGAGACGCCCTGCAGGATCGACCCGCAGAATCTTGCCTCCCAGATTCAGCGCGAACCAATAGTACCCCTCCGCGTCGACCGTTGCCCCGTCGACGATTGCCGGCTGCGGATCGGTGATCTCAAAGAACGGGCGACGGTTTTCGATCCGGCCCTCTTCAATGTCAAAATCGAACACATAGATCATGCCCCCCTTGGTGTCGCCGAAATACATCCGTGTATCCTCGGGGTCAAACGCAATCCCGTTGCTGCAGACGAACGAGAAGTCCCCAGCAACCTCGCGGCAACTGAGGTCAGGTTGCAGGCAATAGATCTTCGCCGATTTCTCCGTCAGTTGCGAATTCATGCTGCCGCACCAATAGCGCCCGCGGCGGTCGATTTTGCCGTCGTTTAACCGATTGTGCGGCAAGTCCGGCTCGGGATCGGTGATCGTCTCGAACTTGCCGGTCTCCAGATCGATCGCGCAGAAACCGGAGTTACATCCGCCGATCAATCCGCCGCCTTCGCGGAAGCCGAACGAGCCGACCTGCTCGGGCATCTCCCACACGTCCCGCTGCCCGGTCGCCACATTGAGACGCCGAATCGTCGGCCGCCGCGTCCCCTTCAAATCGATTTCCGGCCCGACGTGGTCTGCCCAGTACAAGCAGTTCTCGTCAGCCACCCAAATCGGCGTTTCCCCCAAGCCATCATTGCACTCCCAAAGGCATTCGATTTCGATCATTGGAAAACCTCATTTGGCTGATGAATGATGTGACTGTCATTGATCACGCGGGCCGACCCACAGCACACTGTTGTTGTATTTGCCGATTTGATACAGGTTTTTGGGGTCCGCCTTCCAGTCCGTGCCCTCGACGACAAATTTGTACTCATAAACGCCCGGTTTCAGTTCCAATTGAGTCGTGAACAGTCCACCCGGGCCCGGACCGTCCATGCGGTGTCCCATCGGCTTCCAACCGTTGAATTCTCCTGCGAGATAAACCGCTTTCACTTGCGGAGCCGCCTGATAGTGGAACTGCACCTGATACCTGCCGTCTGCCAACCGTTTCGATTTCGGACCGCTCAACTCCTCAAAGACCGTTGCCGGGATATTCGCCACCGCTTTTTCGCCGGCACGCAAGATTGAGAACCGCATACCGTCGTCAAAGGAAAGCTGCTGAAAGACGTTCAACGCGTCCTCGACACGCTTGATCTGCAGTCCGTTGACCGCGGTGATCTGATCGCCCGACTTGAAGCCGTGTTTTGCCGCGAGACTATTGGGCAGCACATACAGAATTTGGGGATAGCGTCCCTCTTGCGCGTTGACGACCGGTACGATGCCGAAGGCTTTTATGAGGTTCAGTGCCAGAGTCACGTCGTACTTCGGATTCAATTTCCGAAACTCGATGCGACCCGGGCGGAGCATAGCTTGTTTCGCAACTTCAAATCCGATCCAGGCAATTGTTGCTCCCCCGTCGAAATTCAGGCGGTCCGCTTCATCCGTGACTTGATGGTAATCGCTGTGTGCTCCCGTGAAGAAGTGCATGGCAGGGATGCCGCGCTCGATAAACACGGCGTGATCGCTGCGGCCATGGCCCCCGACGTTCGTGTCGGCGATAATCCCGCGTGTTCGAGCCGCGTCGCGCGCGACCTGTGCCAGAAACGGATTCGTCTCGGCGTCGCTGGCAAACACTTTCCCCATCCGCAGCCGGCCCATTGAGTCAAAATTGATCACCGCCGCAGTTTGATCCAGCGGCCAGAGCGGTTTCTTGACGTAATTCTGGGAACCGATCAGGCCCTGCTCTTCCGCGTCGAATGATGCGACGATCAATGTGCGATGTGATTCTGGGAGCGAATCCCGCGCGGCGGCGAGTCCCTTGGCAACGATTAACAAAGCGGCAACGCCGGATGCGTTGTCATCCGCGCCGTTGAAAATCCGATCGTCACCATCCTCGCCGTCTAAAGCGACTTCCAGGTGATCATAATGGGCAGTCACGATGACGGCTTGTTCCTTCAAGTTGCCGCGGCCGGGCATCACTGCCAGGATGTTTCGGCCGGTCGTCTTGCCGCTGGCAATCCGCAGCGGAAATTCTTGAAACCATGATCCACTCTCTGCGAGCGGTTTATAGCCGTACTCTGTGAGTCGCTCGATGATATAGGTCGACGCTTTTCTTGCTCCGTCGCTCCCCGGCGCGCGGCCGGCGAGTTCATCTGAGGACAAGAACGCGGCATGCGTTTGAAATTCGGCCGCCGTGAACGGGGCGGGCAGGGCGCTCTTCTTTCCGGCCGGTTCCGCAGCGCCGCACGATGTTACGGCGGGGTTGAATAGAGCGACGATCAATAAGCCCGCGTGTAGTTGCCGTTTCATGACAAGCCCATCAAATAGATTGTCCATTGCCGCTTTGAAGCTGATCGATGGCGTGCGGCTCGTCTTGCCGCTTCAGGGTTCGACCTGCACGCCGAATTGTATTCGAGGCACTAGTTGCCATCACCGTCTGGATCATATCGCTGTGCGCCGCGACGTTCTATTTCATTTGGCGTAAGTTGTACCCGCCCGCTAAAAAATGGGGCGATCGTTTACAATTCTTCCAGCCGTTTTTTCATCCTGAAGTTTCGAAACACGACCGCCCCGATCGACACTTCCTGCGGCGCTACTACTTCAAAACCACGAGCGGCAAAGAACGGCTCAGCGGTGATGCTCACGTTGGCGGTCAGTTCGTGGATGCCTCTCTCCGCTGCTTCAGCTTCGATCACCGACATCAATCGTGATCCGATCCCGCACCCTTGCCGGTCATACTGCACAAAAAAGTGATCGATGTATCCCGACGATTGCAGGTCGGCGAAACCGACAATCCGTTCGCCCTCGATACAGACGTATGGGTTGTTTTGCGCGATCCGGTCCTGCCAAGCCTGCTCGTCATACTCGTCCGGTGCCCACGCTTGTACCTGCTCCGGTGTATAATCGGCGCTGCAGACGTTGCGAACGGTGTCATGAAACAGCCGCCGCAGTTCCAGTTCCTCGCCGGGACGGTATCTTCGAATCGAAATCATCGTTCTCGCCGCGACCTCGAAGTGGATGACGGTTACTCTTCGACGTAATTCATCGACCATCGCGGTGCGCCGATGACCTGAACCAGCACCTTCGTGCCGGGCGTCGCCCCACTCACGGTGGCGATGTGCGGATGCTCGCCGTCGTAGGTCACAATCCAACCCTGATCCGTTCCGCGGCAATCGAGATGCAGCGTCAGCACAGCATCGTCGGCAGCCTGCAGGTGCACTTCGACCCCCTCGCCCCACAGAATCTGCAAAACCTCGTCGACACCGGTTCCGTCCTCCGCCGCATTCACGTGAAACCGTTCAAACCGCGTGTAGTCGACGCCCGCTTCGGCTATGTAGAGCTGTGGATAATCGTAATCGTAGGTGGCGATGTGCGTCGTCAGCGCTCCGCCGCCGGGGACTTGCGGCTCACGTCCCGCGGCCGTGATGACCTCCAGCAACTCATTGCGTGAAAGCAGAAAATGAGATTTCAACCGCTGCAACTCCTCGGGAGTCGGCGTGACCTTGGAGAGCAAGTTGCGGATTTCATCTGACTCGCGACCGGTATCCAGCGGCGAAACATGGGCACCGAAATCGCTAAGCTCCGCGTTGATCGCATCGAGTGCATCGATCGGAGCACGGTTCGTAGAGAATTCAAGTCGCAAGCCCGTCTCTGCACTCATCGTTCTCCTCCAGTGGCGATTTTAAGACCGGATCGACGATCAGTGAATCCGCGTTCCCAAATCGCGATCCTCTTCCACCCCTTCCAGCAGTTGCGAGATTTCCTCGAACCGGCAGATTTTACCGTCCCGCAACGTGTAGACGCCGATGAATTTGATCTTCATCCGTCCGCCGTCCTTGCGCTCTGCGGTTGCGATATGCACGTCGGCCAAACGGTCTCCTTCGGCGATCACCGTCGTGAACTCAAACGAGATGTTCGCCAAGTCTTCCCTTAGCGTGGCGAGATGCGCTTCGAATTCGGCTCGGTTGTGTTCGGTTCCGTCGACGACTTGCATGAAGTCGTCGGTGAAATAGCGGCCGATCACGTTGCTGTCAGCATCCGGCGCACAGACGGCGTTGTACATTTCCTCCAAGAACGCCCTCGCCTCTGCGCCGGTCATGAAGGGGTCCTCACTGCTTGTCCAAAAATGGCAGCTTGTCGGTATGATGGCCGATCATTTTCCAGCGCCCCTGCTCTTTGCGGAAGACGTTCGTGGCGCGGATGGACACCTTCACCTTCTTACCCTCCGCGTCGGTGTTTTCCCCCTCTTCAATATTGTGGACCACCACCAATTCGGGTCCGTAATTGATGTGTATCCGCGCCGGCACGACTCGTCCTCCCAATTTCATCGCCGCTTGCGCCTGCCAATCCTTGAGGACCTGACTCCAGCCGACCAGATACTTTCCGTCGGGACTCATGTAGGTTACGTCCTCGGCGTGCGACCAGACCTTTTTCATCGGTTCGAGGTCGCCCGTAAACATGGCATTCAACGCGGCGTAGAAGTCCTTGACGGCAGCTTCCACTTCCTGGCAGTCACACACGGTATGGGGCAGCTTGACCTGAGATTGCCGCAATAGTTTGGCGTACTCGCCGCTGCGGCAGAGCTGCTGTAGGCTCTGATTGAATTTGTCGCGTACGGCTTGTGATTTGAAGGCCACCTTGAACTCCGTTGTCGGCGGAAACAGAAAATGCAGCGTGACGTCGGACATCGAGTGTCCCGACTCCTGGCTGAAGTGGCGAAAGATGTTGCGGTCGATCACGATGACATCGTCCTTCGCCGCCCAGAATGTTTCGACTTGCTTTTGTTGATTCGCGATCTCTTGGTAGTTCTTCCGCTGCGGCGATTGCGGCGAAAACAGTTTTTTGAATTGAGGCCCCAATTCCAAGTAGGCGTTCTGCCAGGTCAGCACTCGGTGATTCTTCAGATCGGCAATGCTTCCGAGATTGATCTTCGCCGATTTCTTGGTGACAGCCACGTTGATGAACGTGAGGTAATCGTCAGAGTAAAACACCCCGTCATCCGCCGACCGCACCCCGACCGACACGTCGGCCCGATTTTCGGCGACCGCCGACTGCAATTGTTTGTACGGCATTTGCACAAACTGCAACGAATATCCGTCCAGCGACCGACGCAGCAGTTCCACCTCCAATCCGCCGGTCGCGTTGCGCGTCACATAGGGTGGAATATCGGGAGAAATCGCCACACGCAACTGCGGCTTGTCGTTCTGCGCGGCGACGGGAATCCCGTCCGGAACCATCACAGCTACAGCAATCCCGGCAATCAACAGCATTACGGCCCGCTTGGAATTCATCGCACTTGCTCCCGATTGAATATTGGACTGACACGCCGCTCCGGCGATAAGTATATCGCACTATGCGGCAGGGGGCTAACGTTTTCGGGAGAAGCGAGCGCAACTCGCACTCAATTCGAAAATCGCGCTCGGAGATCGGCAGCAGACAGCGCCGGACGTTGGCCTCAAGACTCCGCCGGATCGCCCACCCGCAAGCCCAGCAGCGGCAGTGTTTTGCAGATCTCCGTTTCGGTGAACAGCCCGCTCAGGTTCTGCTCGACCTCCGGAGAAACGTGCCAGCGGGAAACCGCCTCGAACATCGGTTCGACGTCCGCCTCTTCCAGTCCGTACCGCTGTTTCCATTCCCGCGCTTCTTCGGGTGGCATGTCCATGAACTGGCTGATCAGCAGAAAGTCGCCTTCATTGGCCAAATCGAGGTGCAGTTGTTGCAGCGATTCGGCCAGCGCCTTGTCCGCCTCAACTTCGGCATCCAGCGGGCCGCCACTTAACAGCGACGGCACCAATTCGGGATTGTTCTGCACGATGTACGACGCCGTTTCGCAAGCGGCGTAGATTACGCTCTCATCAACCAAAGTGGCTTCGTACGGTTTCTCGGCGATGTGCTTGCTCCAGGTCTGTGCGAGTATCTCGATTTGCACATGCGGAGGCACTTCGCGCAGAAAGGGAACCTCTGTCAAGAAGCCTTGGCAGTCCATGGAGACATCCGGCATTTGCCGCGCCAATTCAATGAATTGCAGCGTGGCCATGCCTGACATGCGAAAGGACAGATAACTCAAGACTGTCCGGGGAAGCTGTTGCTGGTTGATGTGAATCATGATTTCCATCTTCCCATACCGTGGGAAGTAGGGTCAAGCATGAACCGGCGTCTTGACCAATTTCTTAGAAACAGGCCGGCGGGGACTGTATTTTCTTTATCCGAGCCGACTTGTTTTCCGCATCGGATGCCATCAGCCAATCAATAAATATGGATGCGAACAGTTCGTTTTTCTGCCAATTGGGACAAAAACAGTTTGCCATCTCGCAAAACATCAGTTTACCGAGAGCCCTAACTCAGCCATCAACAGTTGCATATCCTCCCAGACTTTCTTCTTCATGGAGGGGTTTCGCAGCAGGTAGGAGGGATGGTACGTACAGAGCACCTTCGCCCCGGCGTGCTCGTGAAACGTGCCCCGCAATTTGCCGATCGAAACAGTCGTATCCAACAGGTTTTGCGCCGCGACTGCTCCCCAGCAAACAATGTATTCCGGATTTACCGCTGCGATTTGGCCGTCGAGGTATTCGCGGCAGGCGTCCGCTTCGTCGGGCAAAGGATTGCGGTTGCCCGGCGGGCGGCATTTGAGAATGTTGCAGATGTAAATTTCGCTACGCTTTAACTGGCTCGCCTCAATGATCTTGTCCAACAATTGACCCGCGCGGCCCACAAACGGAATCCCTTGCCGGTCTTCGTCGGCGCCGGGCGCTTCACCCACAAACAACACGCGGGCATTGGCATCGCCAACGCCGAATACCGTCTGCGTCCGTTGGTCGGCCAACTCGCGGCAGCGCGTGCAGGCTGCGACACAATCGCGGAGTTGGTCCAGTTGCTGCTGCGAGTCACCAGTTGCAGGAGGGGAAGATGCATTCATGCCGGCGTCCGTGGGCTGTGCAGAGGAGAGGTCGGGATCCGTCGGTTGTGATGCGGGCGGCAGATGTGTCACGCCGGCGCGGCGCAGTCCGCGCAGCTGTTGCAGCAATGTTTGCTGAAGGGCGAGTCCGTCTGCCTGGGCCATGTTCCGCGGATCGTCGGTTGATCAAGATCGGTGGGGGATCGTTTCACGATGATTTACCGACGGTATTGTTTTTTCTCGACCACCACAAGCGCCACCGACCTTGATCGAATCGAAAATCCTCATTCGCGTCGGTGAGCCGATTGAGCGCATCGAGTACCCCAAGGTTCTTGTGCACCTTCTTGACAATGACCGTCTTCGTTCGCCTGCTCCCGCCCTGTGGAGGCTGCACAATCGCCCCGTGCGGCAACTGGCCGGATAGTAACATCGCCTCAATATTCGGCGGCAGCACGCTGCCGGACGTACGTCCGCTTCCGTCCGCGGCCATCGAGATCGAATTTGAGCCGGTGTCGGGAACGACAACGCGGTATTTGTGCGTCGTGATCAATGCATCGATCAACACTGGCACAACGTGCTCATCGCCCAGGGTCCCCAGCGCGAATGCGGAGCGGTTGACAATCTGATTCAAATCACTCTTCAAGGTCTTCGTCAGGGCGGTCACGGCCGCATTGCGCTGGTCATCTCGGATCGCCTCGATCGCCGACTCACGGATCTGCTTTTCCTTATCGGCCAGCATCTGGTAGATCAGCGCATCGAGAGATTCTTCGCCCTCAATCTTGCTGAGAATCGACACGTACAGGTGCCTCAGGTCGGTGCGGGGATGGTCCCGCAACCGTTTTGACAAGGCGGGGACGGCGTGCGGATCGCGAATCGACGAGAGTTCATCAACCCCCTTGATGCGGCGCTCAGCCCGCTTGTGTGAAACCCATGCCAGCCACATCTTGACCTTTTTGTGCCATTGCCGTTGCGCTTTCTTCGCGGTTTCGTCCTGGCGTATCTGATCCAATTCCTGAGGGAACACGTAGCGGCCGCGATGAAGAATTTTGCCTTGCCGCTTCATGTAGTCTTCGCGGCTCATCCATTGGCCGTCATACTTCAAATGGCCCAGTCCGCGCCGCGCTTCGAGGTGACCGGGATCCAATTCGACCACACGCTCCAAGTGGGTCGCCCGCTGTTTCTTGAGCCCCTGCTCGCGGCACCAGGCGGCCAAATTCCATTGTCCCTCGACCGTGTCCGCGGCCTGCCGGCGCTTCAGTTCATACTGCTCAAAGACCATCCGCCGACGCTGTACGGACTCGATCTCCGCGTCCGCGATCGTCAGCGTCGAACCGCTCGCCGTCTGCAATTTGATTGATCCGGACTGCGATTTTGAACTGGGTCGCTGCTTCACGATCTTGCCGCGAACCACGCCCCCATTCTTCAAATGAATCACATCGGCACAACTGACGGACGGAAACAGCCCGGTGAAGAGCAAGGTGATCAGACAGCCGAGGGCCGCGAAACCGGAATTCACGACACTTTGGCGACGAGGATCGGAATCCGGCTTCCCCCGCGACGAGCGAGCGGGAGTGGAATCTTGCGATAGAAACGACCGGGACGAACCAGCACGAGGCAGCATGGCTTTCCCTCCCTTAGAGAAACGTCGAAATGGATGGACCCATCGACGACTTGCAGTCAGTCGCATGAACACTTTCCTAACAGTTTGGCGAACTGAGCCTCGACGTCAAGAGCGGACATTGGCGCGGCGGGCGAATTCGCAAAAACGGCGGCCGACCTCTCAAACGCCGATAGGTGTTGTGAGTCATCAATTCACCGCGCGCGGTCAACAGCGTCGTGGTCCGGCGAATTGGGATGTTGTGGCAGGAGTGATCACAACGATTGTTACGGTATTCACCGAAAATGATGTGGTCCGAATCGACTTCAGCCGCCGGAAAATCGGCCTCGTCTCGGGATTTTCGCGGAGACAACTCTGGCTTTAGGACCGCCGGCCTGCCTAGAATGGAGAATATCCGTTGGGAGCATGGCGCCAATCGTTGTCCTCCCGTCGTGATGCCGACAGGTTGGCCTGCTCGAGCGGGACCGTCCTTTTCTTTAACGTCGCACCGGATGCCGTCGTTCGCAATGAGTGCGATATCTCTGTTGCCGTCTTCAACGATTGACAGCCGCGATCAATACCGTCCAGAGGGGAGAAGACTGATGTTCGTGTTGCGGAATTTGGGCTTGTTGCTCTTGGGAATGCTCATCGGTGTTGCCCCCGCCGCGGCGCAGTCCAATTCGCGTGTCGGTTCGGGCTTGACCGCCCGGCAAATTCTGAAAAAGCACGGCCTGGAGCGAGCCTGGTGGGCGCAGGCGGTGATGAATTTTCAGCGCGACACGCTCACCCACATTACCAACGACGAACGTAATGTCTACGTTCAGTCGAGCAACGGAGTGCTAACGGCGTTTGACGCGGAATCCGGCCGGCAAAAGTGGTATCAGCGCGTCGGCAATAGCGACAATCCCACGATGGAAGCGTCCTCCGACGAAAAGCACGTGTACGTCTGGAGTCGTGCCAATCTCTATGTGCTCGACAAGAACGACGGCAAGATTTTGATGGAGATTGATCTGCCCGATCAGCCCAGCACCAGCGCCCGTGCTGATAGCGAGGGGTTGTATCTCGGGTTTCTGGACGGCAGTGTCTACAAGTTCGACCCGGAAAACGGCAGGTTAGTCTGGAGGTACAAGACCAGCAAACGGATCCTGGTCCCGCCGCTGCCGAATGGCGACAATGTCTTGTTCGCAAGTACGAACGGGATTTTGTACAACGTCAACTCCCTGACCCGCGATCACATTTATCTCTTTGAGACCGACAATCAGCTCACGGCGCCACTGGCCCGATATCAAGACTTGGTCTTGCTGGCTTCGGAGGACTTCAAGCTCTATGCGGTCAATATCAAAAACGGGTCAGAAGGCTGGAAGCATCCGTTTCTTTCCGGCGACAAGATCCGCAAGGCGCCGATCGTCATCGGCGACAATGTCTATCTCACGCCGGAGCACAGAGGACTGTTTCGTCTCGATGCCGCTACGGGCGTCGAGCATTGGTTCGCCGACGGAATCGACAAAGTCGTCGCTATCAATCCCAAGTACGTGTACGGTGTCGACAGGCTGAACCATCTCGTAAAGATCAGCCAAGACACGGGCGAAATCGAGGGCCGATTTGCCCTGGGACCGCTGCTGTACCACATGACGAACGCTCTCACCGACCGGATTTATCTGGCGAGGAAAGACGGTTTGGTCGTCTGTTTGCGGGAAACGGACCGTGAATTCCCCCATTATCACCAGCGTCCCGATGAGCAGCCGCTCCTGCCGCAGTTCGCGCCGGAAGCACCCGCTGCCGCTGCTGCCGGACAATAGTGTCGCGTCAGTGAAAACGCGTCACAGCCTGTTTCTTCAGACGGAACGCGCGCGTCTGCAGTTCGCAAGCCGAGCACCTTTCGTCGCCCGCGGTGCGCCTTGCCCTGCCCCGAAAGGTTGTTGACATCAGCCGTTTGCCCACGCCCGCGTTTTCGGCGTCAATACTTCTTGCGTTGGCGCCAGACAAGGAACGGTGAAATCGCGGCCAACCAGGAGCGTCTTCATTGTCGCGCACACTCCGGTTTATGCGCCCGACCGGCGGCTCGTCGTGTATCCCATCTTGACAGCCCCGAACGGTTGAGAGTATTAAACGCTCCTCTTCAAAAATCGTCTCTCAATACCACTATCTAGTTTGATCACCCGGTCGGGGCCCTTCTGGCGGGAGGGTTGCGCTACGCATTTCGCTCGCCTCATCTCTCAAATAAAGCGACGGCAAGACTCACAACAGCAATCTCAAACGCATCGGCGCCCACGACACGCAGCTATGCGGTGCCGGCGGGGTTGATGTTGGCGAGATTGGGACCTTCGTCGTCTCAAACCAACGACACATTTCCAAATCTCACCCGTTTCCTTCGCACATGGAGGAATCCATCTCGTTTCACACGTAACGCACCTGCCTTGGTGCCCTGCATCGTCTTTGGACGTCTTGAAACCCGTCGTTCTCTCTCGATCTTTGATCCGAGTCACTCGTGACGGACCACCCCAGAATCAAGCCGTGACACGGCACTCGCACCCCGATGGACGTGAAACCGTCGCAAGACCCGTTTGTATAAGTTGATGCGTCAAGATGGCGACTGAAACCAGCCAACCAGAACCTCCCGCCGATGCCGCCGAAACGGCTGACGAGACGGCTGCGCCCGCGGAGGAGTCGCAGGGCGGCGAACCGGGACGATTCGCCGGGCTGCTCGAGCGCGCTAAGGAGTTGGTGACCCCGCGGAACATGAAAATCGCCGGCGGGGCGACGTTTGGATTCTTGCTGCTGTTTGGGCTGATCTACTACCTCAATCTCGAGGAGGCCCCGTCCAATAGCGACAAACTTCGCGAAGCGCTAGCCATGTTGAAAGAAGGCAACAACGGCGCCGCAATCCGGCTTGCGCAAGAGCTTCAGCAGCAAGGCTACCAAGATTCCGATTTTCCGGGGGGAGACCAATTCGTGCTGGGAATTGTCGCCTTTCGTCAGGCGGAGAAACTTTCCGAGGACGGCGGCCGCGAACAGAAGTATATTGTCGCCAAGAGCTTTCTTGAGGAGGCGAGCGAGCGGGCGCTCACGCACGAGTACGAACCGCAATGGTCCTATGCTCTGGGGATCAGCCTGTATCGGATCGGGCGGGCCAAGGCGGCACAATCCTATTTGGAAAAGGCGGTCAAATCATACGCGCCCGGGAAGATTGAATCGTCGCTGCTGCTGACCGACACCTACATCTACTCCAAGACCGCCGAGGATTTAGCACGGGCCAAGGCACTGAATGCCGATTTGCTGGCGACGTCGCAACTCGACGAGCAGCAACTCGACCGGGCGTTCCTGCAACAGGCGCAGATTCTTTATGCGCTGGACAAGACCACTGAGGCGGAAGCGGCCTTGGCGAAGGTGCAAACGAAGACCGACGGCATCACAATCCTGCGGGCAGAAGTGCTGATGAAGGCCCAAAAGTACCGTGAGGCCTTGGAAAAACTCAGGCCGGTCGAGGCCAGCGAGGGCTTGCGGCAGAGATTTCCCCGGCAAGCGCGGTATTTGATGGGACTATGTGAACAAAAACTGGCGCAGTCCGATCCGGCCAATCGCACGGTTCATTTGGAAGCCGCACGAAACTACTACGAGCGGACCTATAAACAATTCCAAGGGTCTCACGAAGCGGTCGCCGCGCAACTGTGGGCGGCGGACATTCTCCGCAGGCAGTATTTTCACGAGAAAGCGCTGGAGACCTACAACGACGTGCTGAGACAGGTCCACGATCCGCGCGAGTTCAGCAACAAATGGATCGACGTCAAAATCTTTCGTGGAGTGATTCTGGAAGCCTGGAACTCTTGGAATGCTATGCACTTGTACCAGCATTCAATCGCGTTGGCGGATCACATGGCTCCCTTGTTCCCAGTCGCACTTGCCAGCGAATATGCGGCGCTTGCGAATCAGAAGGCGGCACAATATTTGGACGATCAACTGGCCGAGGCCGATTTCAGCCGTCGGCGGAAGCTCTCCGGCGAACTGCGATCGAGATGGGTCCGCAGCGGGCAGGCGTTTGCGAAATTGGCGAATGAACGCCGCACGACGGCAGACTATCCCGATGATCTGTGGACCAGCGCCGAGCATTTCATCAAGGGCAAGGATTTCATCAAGGCCAACAACCAACTGAAACTCTTCATCGAGACCGATCCTACGCGGCGTCTGCCGATCGCGCTGGTTCGCCAGGGTCGCGTGTTGATGAATCTGAATTACTTTGACGACGCATTGGAGCGGTTTCAGCGAATCGTCGAGAGCCACTCGACCGATCCGGTGGTTTTCGAGGCGCAGTATCTGATCGGCAAGTGCTACTTTGAAACCGACCGGCAAGACCTGGCGGAGCAAACATGGCGGGAAATGTTGATCTCGGATGATCTGACGCCTGCTGCGGCGGAATGGCAGGGCGCCCTATTCGGTTTGGGAAAGTTGCTGCACTTGACGTCCGTACAAACGTCGCTTGAAGCCGAGGCCATCAAAGAGGCGGATCCGGTATCAGCCCAGCAGAAGCTGAATGAGGCCTATCGGCGCTGGGATGAAGCGATCGTCCGCCTGGAGGAGTACATCAACCGGTTTGATCTGAGCGAAAAGGAGGCCGCGCAGCCGGACAACCGAAGCCGCGTGAGGATGTTGATAGAAGCACGCTATTACTTGGCCAAAGCGTGCCAACGCAGTGCCGAGTTGCCGCGGCGGAAAATGAAAGAGGCGGAAACGGACAACGCGCGGATTCAATTCTTCCAGCAGATGAAACAGTTGTTGGACCAATCCAACGACAATTTCCACCGGCTCAAAACGGAGCTGTTGTTACTGTCCGACCGGGGACAGATCGACGACCTTGGTCTGGAGTTTCTTCGCAATTGCTATTTCGAAATCCCGAATAATCACTTCACCTTCGAGGACTACAACGGTGCGGTGATTCGATACCGGGAGGCCGCTGGACGCTATCAGGACCATCCTGTTGCGCTGCGGGCCATGGTCCAGGAAGCGAATTGCTATGACCGCCTTGACCGGCCGTTGGACGCCCGCGGCGCACTGGCGCAAGCCAAATTCATTCTGGATCGGATTCCTGATGAAAAGTTTCTCCAAAAAGATGAAGCCATGAGCAAAGAGCAGTGGCGGAGCTGGCTGCAGTGGGCCGTTGAGCTGCACAACCAGTCCGCCTCCCGTTGAATCAACGTCTGAACCAACCGACGTCACCTACACCCTCCTGTGCAAGTATGACCGGAACTCCTACCCCCGATTTCCTCAGGATCTTCACGGTGCACCGCGAGTGCTGCCGCCGACTGCTGGATCTCTCCCGCAGCCAGGACCGTTTGATCGAGGAGAATGACTACGACGAGTTGTTGGCCGTGTTGGGAAAGAAACAACAGGTGCTCGACCAGATTGCCAAGTTTGAAGAACATCGCCCCCGGATCAAGTCGATGTGGAAGTCGCTTCGCGGCCAGCTTGACGACACGTTACGGGGCCGCTGCGAGTCGTTGTTGGACGAAACCGCCGCCGACTTGGAAGAACTTGTCCGCCAGGAACATCGCAGCAGCCGGGAGATCGAACGCCGCCGTGCCGGCACACAGCAGGAACTACGCAACCTCGACCAGGGAGAGCGCGTGCAGGCCGCGTATCGCGACAGCCTGGCCCCCGTCACTCACCGACGACTGGACGTCGGGCAATAGCAGTTACACGGCAGGGGCCAACGACAAATCGATCATCAACCTAACATCAAATCAACGATTGATATGAACACTTCAGCGCCGACAATTGCCTCCGATCATGGGTTGCGGATTTCCGCAGAGACTGCCGCGGATGACGTCGCCGCGTACGCGACGGTACTGTTGATCGATCGTGAGCAGGAGAGCGGAACAGGATACGCGGCGGCCTTGGAGAAGTCCGGTTGTGTTGTGATTCACTCCCGCACCGTGCATTCCGTCGATTCCCATACGCAGCAATATGCGCCAGATCTGATTGTGTACCGCCGGTACGATCAGAACGAACCCGCGCTGCCGGCCGGGCAGCACATCCCACAAATTGTGATTGTGGATGCGGGGTCGCCGCTACCAATGTCGGCCTGCGAGGTTGAGGAGCCGTTTTTCAGTTTCAACGCACCTGTGTCTGATCGCTTACTGCAGACCGCCGTGCGCCGCGCGATCGACTTCGCGGCTCTGCAAACCGAGAACCAGAGACAGTTGCGACAACTCGCGTTTCAAAGTTCCCGTGAGATTGTCGGTCATAGCCCGGCGGCGGTGAGGCTTAGAGAGCAAATTCAGCAATTGGCCGAATCCGGGCCGGCAGTGCTGATTCAGGGCGAATCGGGGACGGGGAAACAGGCCACGGCGCGAGCCATACATGACGGGAGTGGCCGGGCACATCGTCCGTTCCTGATTCTCGATTGCTCGCTGCTGACTGCGGCTTGTCTCGAACGCGAACTGTACGGCGAACATGGCGGGTCCATGTTTGATGCCGGCGGCGGGAGCCCAGGCTGCCTCGACCGGGCCGCCGGAGGAACCTGCCTGCTGCTCAACATCGACGAGATGGCATTGATGCTGCAAACCAACTTCGCGCGGGTCATCAAAGAGGGCCGCTATGGCCGCTTGGGTGCGCAAGACTATCGACCGCTCGACGCTCAGTTGATCGTCACGACCAGTTACGATTTATCGTTGCAGTCGCGTCAGGGTCTTTTTTGCCCGGAATTGTACGATGCGATTTCGGGTGCACGGTTGACCGTCCCTCCATTGCGCGATCGCTGCGAAGACATCGCTCCCTTGACGGAGCATTTTCTCCGCAACATCTCGCTCAAGCATGGACAGCCTGCTAAACGAATCTCCAATTCCAGCATGGAGATGCTGACGCGCTATCATTGGCCCGGGAACATCCGCGAATTGGAAAACCTGCTGCAACGGGCTTGTGCGATCGACGGCGGCCCGATGCTGACCTGCGAAATGATTCGACCGTGGTTCCTGTCGCCGCTGACAACCGAGGCGACGGTTTCGGGAATGACGTTGCGGGAAATGGAGCGCAAACTCATCGAGTCGGTCTTCGCGCAGTGTGCGGGAAACCGCGATAAAACGGCGCAGGCGCTGGGGATCGGCATACGCACGCTGTCAGGGAAACTTCGCGAATACGGCTATCCGCCGCGCGGGGGTCCGGGATCGAATCGATCTGGCAATCGGGCGGCTTAGTCCTTGATGTTGAACGATTTTTGTCAAAACAGAGTACACACGGAAACCTCGACCTGACGCAAACTCGTACGGTCAAATTGCCATGATTGAGTCGCTATTTCAATCGACAACGATTCCCTTGCTGGAGCAGGTGGCGACGTTCACCGAGCGGCGGCAGGAAGTGCTCGCCGGGAATATCGCCAACATCAATACCGACGATTACCGCATGCGGGACTTGGATGTGAACAAGTTCCAGGCCGCACTGCGAACGGCGGTGGAGAGGCTGCATCAGCCGAGACAAACTCAAAGTGCGTATCCCTCATATCCGTTCGCGTCGCCGGGAGTTTCGCCGCCGGCCGCCGGAGGCTCCGGCCCCAAGGATCTGTCAGAGATATTTACGCCGAAACTGTTCGAGGCGATCGAAGCTCCACCTGAAAACTTGACGTTTCAAGACGGAAACAACCGCAGCATTGAGCAGCAAATCATGGAAGTAACCAAAAACGCCATGCTGCAAAGTTACGCAGTTCAAATCATCAATTCCCAAATGTCGCTGCTGGAGCACGTGATTACCGAGCGCGTCTGATGCTGCCGGCGAAGCAACCAACTGACTTCTAATACAGATTAAATTTGAAGAAATACCATGTTCAAAGCACTTGATATTAGCGCATCGGGATTGGCGGCCCAGCGGCAGTGGATGAACACCATTGCCGGCAATATCGCCAATGTCGATACGACGCGGGATGCCGACGGCGGTGCGTATCAGCGGCGGTATATCACCTTTTCCGCCGACACTGCCGCAAGCGACGGAATGACCGAAGGCGTGCCGGTGCAGTATGAAGTTCACATCGACAATTCACCTCCGCGCCTGGAATACGAACCGGGTCATCCCGACGCCAACCCGAAGACGGGAATGGTGGCGTACCCCAGTTTTGACATCGTGACCGAATTTGTAAATGCGATCGCCGCCAGCCGGGCTTATGAGGCGAATGTCTCCGCCGTGGAGATGTCCAAGACGATGTTCAACAAGTCGCTGGAGATTTTGGCTTGATGCGAATCAAGAAAGGGAACTGAAATAGGGATTTGCCATGCCAGTTTCATTCAACAGCCCTGGTCCGAACATTTTTCCGGCAATGCCGCAGCAGATGTTTACGCCGATTGGCACCGGCGTGGGCGACGACTCGCCGGTGGACTTTCAACAGATGTTGCTGGATTCGATGAGCAAGATCGGCGCACAACAGATGCAGGCGAACGCGGCGATCGAGGCGTCGTTGCTCGGGGAGGGGGAGACACAGGTGCAGGCGATGATTGCCCTGAAAAAGTCGGAATTGGCCTTTCGCACGATGCTGCAAATTCGCAACAAACTGATCGACGCCTATAACGAAATCAAGGACATGCGGTTCTAACCTGCCGACACGGGAAGTGCCGTCAACACAACTTCCGTAGGGTCCGCTGTGCGGACCGTTATCTCTGCCATCATCGAACCTTCAGAAAATCTATTGACGCTACGAATCAAACGCTTCGGTCCGCACAGCGGACCCTACAACTAGTTTCAACTTCAATACTTCATCAACTCTTCAATAACGACAAATCCGCGCCATGGAAGGCATTCAAAACTCACTAAAACAGCTCGGCCAGCTGTGGAATTCGTTCAGTCCCAGCCAAAAGGGCACGTACACGGTGATCATAGCGCTGCTGGTGGCGGCGCCTCTGATCTATTCGTACAAGGGGAGCGGCTCGGATTACGTGCCGTTGCTGGGGGGCAGTTTGCGCGAGGAATATCAGATACGCGACGTCGAAGATGCGCTGATCAATGCGGGGCTCAACGATTTTCGGCGTCAGGGTGCGAGCATTCTGGTTCCCAAGGGCCAGAAGGATGAATATGCCAAGGCGCTGGCCGGCAGCGACGTGATTTCTCCGGAAATCGAGGACATTGTTTCCGAGGGATTGCAGAAAATCGGCATGATGGATTCGCCGACGGAAACGCGTGAACTTCTTGGCCAGTTGAAGATGAAGAAAAAGGCGAAAGAGATCCTCAAAATGGAGGATGTCCGCTTTGCGACCGTGGAATGGACGCCGGCGCCCCGCCGCCGCGGATTCGCAACGCGCTCGAAGCTGACCGGCATCGTTTCGGTGCTAATGAAGGGAAAGCGGGAGCTGCGGCCGAATGAGGTCGAAGCAATGGCGACGTCGGTCGCCTACGCCGTCGGTGGACTCGACCCGCAGAATGTGGCAGTGATCAATCTGGCGACGGGGCGGTCACACATGCTCAAGAAAGACGATCCCAACGAACTCTATTTTCGTGTGCGCAGCGAACAAGAGGCGACCCTCCAGCGGCAAATCGAAAATGCGCTGACCCACATCCGCGGCGTGGTCGTGACGGTGAATGTGGAATTGGAGAAGGACGAAAGGACGCGCACGCGAACCGTAAAATTTGATCCCAAGGCAGTCGCCCTCGAACGGTCGACGAAAAGCCAAACCGAGACGGTGCGTGAAAACGAACGGCGGGCCGAGCCGGGTAACACCGCCAACCAACCTCAGCAAGTGCGGGCCGCGGCAGCGCCTAGAGCTGAGCGGGACAGCGCGTCCGACCAGTCCGAACAACGAAGTGTCACCGGTGGTACTGAGTCGGTGGGTGTTACTCAAGGTCTGCGCGTGGTCAGTTCGTCAGCGACGATTACGATCCCCAGAAGTTATTACGAGGAACTGCTTGAGCAGGAAGGCGTGACCAAGCCGGCAACGGATGCCCCGGACGAAGAGAAGGCGTCGTACCAGAACCTGATCCTGGCCAAAGAAACCGAATTCAAACCGAAAGTCACGCAGGCAATCGCGCAATTCATCACCGCGCCGACCGGCGTGGATCCGCTCACGCGGGTTACGATCTTCTCCCCTCCCTTTTTGGAACCGGATCCGGAGGAAGGGCCGGGAATCATGGAACAGGCGAGCGGCGCGGTTCAGTCCTACGGCCGGGCCGTTGGACTCGGCTTGTTTGCACTCGCCGCGTTGTTTTTGCTCAACCGCAGCCTGAAGGGTACCGCTCCGGTTCCCGAACCGGACATTGATGCGATCTTAAACCCGCCGCAGCCGGAAGAGCCGACCGAACCGGTGCGCGAGCCGGATCCGCCGCCGCCGTCGCGACGTGACGACGTGCAATTCTTGGTGCAAGACAATCCTGAGATGGCTGCCGCCGTCCTTAATAAATGGCTGTCATAAATGGCTGTCCGGCTGATCAGCGGCAAATTATTTAGATAACACTCTCATTAAAACAAAACTGGTAGACACATCCCGTGACTTCCCCACCCTCTGCAACTCCGGCGTCGATGCAATCAACGAGTCAAGCTCGGATGAAGAACATCCGCAAGTCGGCTGTGTTGTTGCTCAGCTTGGACAGAGCGACGTCGGCCGAGATTCTCAGCCAGCTCAACAAAGACGCAATCGAACAAGTCGCATTGGAGATCGCCCGCCTCGACGACGTCACCCAGGAAGAACAGGAAGCAGTCCTGGAGGAATTCTATCTCCAGGGTCGCGCGCGGCGGCACATTGAATCGGGCGGCGTCGAACACGCCTACGCTCTGCTTGAGCAGTCGATGGGCAAAGAGCAGGCGGCGGAGATCATCGATTCGCTGCGGCAGTCGATGAGCTCGGTGCCGTTCGGGTTTCTGCACAAAGTTTCGGCGGAGAACGTGATCACGTTTATCATTGAAGAACATCCGCAGACGATCGCGCTGATCATGTCGCACCTGCCCTCCAGCCTGGCCGCGGAGGTTTTAGCTGGGTTGCCGTCAGACAAACAGATGGACGTGGTGCGCCGGGTCGCCACGATGGAACAGACCAGTCCCGAAGTCATTCGCGACGTCGAGAGCAGCTTGCATACGCGGATGCGGACGATGTTTAGCCAATCGATGGAGAAAGCGGGCGGCGTCGGCTCAGTGGCGCAAATCCTCAACGTGACCGACCGCATGACGAACAAGGGAATCTTGGAAAACTTGGAACAAGACAATCCGGACCTCGTCGACGAGATCAAGAGATTGATGTTCGTGTTCGACGATATTCTCAAACTTGACGACAAGTCGATCCAAGCGTTGCTCAAAGAGGTCGACAACAGCCAATGGGCATTGGCGCTCAAAGGGGCGTCGGAGGATCTCAAAGGCAAGATTTCCGGCAATCTCTCACAGCGCGCGGCCGCGATGTTGCAGGAAGAAATGGACTACTTGGGGCCGGTCAAACTCAGCGACGTGGAGGCGATGCAGCAGCAAATCGTCGATACGATTCGCCGATTGGAGGACAGCGGAGAGATCACAGTGAGTACCGGCGGAGAAACGGAGCAACTGATTACATAACCAACAGGACCCACGCATCGTCCAACTCAATCTGGGTGGTGATGTCACCGGTCCGACAGCGCCCAGCGCGAGGATTTGCTCGATGCGACTGCGGGACATTACGCAATCTGTGCCGGAATCAGTACGCGAGACGCACCGAAGTTTGAGCAAGGAAATGGTGAACGCAGCATGACGGCAACAGAATCGACTCGACTGTTGAAAGCCAACGATTTGCGGAGCTTGGGCTCCAAAGTGGCGTTCAACTATGAAGATTTGCAGCGGCGGTGCGACGGCTACATCGAGCAGATTCGTGACCAAGCACGGCAGATCCTGCTCGACGCGCAGTCGGAAGCCGACCAAATGCGGAGCACGGCTCACGGCCTCGGGTGGGACGTCGGCGTGCGTGAGGGGCGGGAAGAAGCACTCAAAGAGCAACAAGCCCTGATCGACGAATCGGCGGCCCGTAAGTCTGCCGCCCAGTTGAGTACGACCTTGCCCGCACTGGAAGCAGCTGCGCGGGCTTTGGATGAGGAGCGGAATCGCTGGCTGGCCGAATGGCAAGATGCGGCGATCCAACTCAGCGTGGCGATTGCGGAGAAGATACTGCGGCGCGAATTGCAACAACGTCCCGAGCTCGTGCGCGATTCTGTCTTGGAAGCATTGGAGCTGGCGGCGGCGAGCCCGCAGATTCAACTCCGCATGCATCCCATTGACGTCGAGAATCTCGGTGAGTGGATTAACAAAGTGCTGGCGTCGTTGTCGCCGGCGGGGAGCACAGAAATTGTTGCGGATCCCAACGTCTCAGCGGGCGGCTGTGTCGTGCAGACCCAACAGGGAACAATCGATGCGCAGCTTGAGACAAAACTGTCACGGATCGCTGAAGAACTCATGGACTGAAGTACGTAGACGAGAGTGACTCGTCGACGATCCAAATACAACGACGCACACGACAAAAACTGCGAGCGATTTAATTCACCATTTGAATACGAGACGATGCTGGCTTTTAAAGAACACATTCAGAAAATTCTTCCAGTTGGACTCACAGGCAGTGTGACGAAGATCGTGGGCTTAACGGTGGCTGTGAGCGATTTTCCGGCGCCATTGGGATCGGTCTGTGAAATCGAAGCCGAGAACGGCCATTCCGTCGAAGCGGAGGTCATCGGTTTTCAGGGTGAGCACACGTTGTTGCTGCCGTACGACGAACTAACCGGCATTCGCCGCGGGAACCGTGTGAAACTGGTGCAGAGCGTTCCGGGGATACGGGTCGGCGATCAATTGCTGGGGCGAGTGCTGGACGGTCGGGGCCAATTGATCGACGGCGGCGTTCCCGTCGCGCTGCCTCATCGGGTCCCATTGCATGCGGAACCGACGTCACCATTGAGCCGTCCGCGAATTGACGCTCCGTTGGGGACGGGAATTCGCGCGATTGACGGTTTGCTTACCTGCGGTCGGGGGCAGCGGCTGGGAATCTTTGCCGGCAGCGGCGTCGGCAAGAGCGTGCTGATGGGACAGATGGCCCGCGGCAGCACGGCGGACGTGAATGTCGTCGTATTAGTTGGCGAGCGGGGCCGGGAAGTGCGTGAGTTTATTGAAAAAGATCTCGGTCCCGAGGGTCTGGCGCGAAGCGTATTGATCGTCGCGACGAGCGATGCGCCGGCACTGCAACGGCTACGTGCGGCGTTCGTAGGGACGGCGGTGGCCGAATTCTTTCGAGATCAGGGCCGGGACGTGCTGTTGATGATGGACAGCGTGACCCGTTTCGCACTGGCTCAGCGTGAAATCGGGCTTGCGGCTGGGGAGCCGCCGGCGACGCGGGGCTATCCTCCGAGCGTGTTTTCGTTACTGCCGCGGCTGCTGGAGCGTAGCGGGCGTAACGATCGGGGGAGTATTACCGGTTTTTACACCGTCTTGGTTGAAGCCGACGATGCCAATGAGCCGATTTCAGATACAGTACGCGGCATCTTGGACGGACACATCATGTTATCTCGAAAGCTGGCCCATCAGGCGCATTGGCCGGCGGTCGATGTGTTGGCCAGTATCAGCCGGTCGATGCCCGATATTACGACGGAAGAACACCGTGCCGCCGCCGCTGGGATGCGGCAAATGTTGGCGGCCTATCGGGACTCTGAGGATCTGATCTCAATTGGGGCATACCAAACCGGCTCGAATCACTTGGTCGACGTCAGCCTGAAGATGCGAGAGCAGATTCAGCAGTATTTGCAGCAAGGGATGAATGAATCGGCCGCATTGGAGAGCAGCATTGAACGGCTGATTGGCTTGGAAACGGATCGTGTTTCACTGGCCAAGACCGATTCGACAGAGGGTGCTGAGGAGCCCGTTGCCGTCGCCGGCGCGACGGCACAGTGATAACCGGCTAAGACTTCCGGTCGTCTGTTGTTTCAGCACTTAAGTAAACGAAGATTCGTTCAGCCCAGCCGGGCCTTCAAATTGCATCGGCATTGCCGCCGTTGGTTGATAGATCGTGTCTCAATTCAAGTTTCGACTCCAGACGCTGTTGAATTACCGCTGCCGCCGCCGCGACGAGTGCCGGGAGGCGTTGGCCAAGGTACTAATGCGCGCAGCGGAATTAGAAGCGGAGCAGGAGCGGATGACGCAACTGCGGATCGACCAGCTTCAACATCTGCGCGAATTGAACAACGCCGCCGAACTCAACATCGACGCCGCAGCCGCCCGCCGGTTTTACGTGGGGCAGATTACCGCAGCACTCTCTCAACTCGGCCGTCAACGCGAAATGGTCGCGGCGGAGATTGACCTGTGCCGGCAGACTTTGGTCGAGGCGGATCGGGACGTCCAGGTGTTGGAACGATTGTCGGAAAAACAGCAGGCGGAACATGAATTCACGCTGGCAAGGGCCGGGCAACTCGAGTTGGAAGAGTGCTGGTCTGCCGCTCGCTCGCAGGAGGATTCGTCGTGCTGAAAACCGGAATCGTCATCTTCGCCTGCTTTTGCATTGCAACCGTGATCACCGAAACGGTGGGACTGGGGTTGCTCTGGTCGCGCGGACAATTGAACAGCCGTACGTTTCGCGAAATCGAAGTCATTCTGACCGGCGAAGAGTTCATGGGAGTTGGTGACGACGATCAGGAGCAGGACGGCCAACAGACTTCAATGGGAGACATCGACAATCAGCGAGTTATGGCCATCTTGGATTTCGAAGAGCGGGAAGGCTTGGCCAAACAGCTCTTCGAAGATGTGATGAATATTCGAGCGGAAGTGACGCAGCAACAGGAAGATCTCCGCAAGGATCGCGCGGTTTTCGAGGCTGAATTGCAGAAAGTGAACGAGAAGATCACGGCCGAATCGACGGAGTTGGCGCGCGGAGTGCTATTGCAGTCAAAACCGAAGGACGCAGTCGACCGGTTGATGGATCTCAAGCTCGAGGAAGACGTGATATTGATGCGGGGGATGCCGGAAGAAAACATCGCCAAGATACTCAAGGAATTCAAAGCGGGTCAGAACCAGGAACGTGTGAAGCGCGCGCGGCACATTTACGAATCACTTTACCGGGGCGAACCGGCCAGATCGGTGGTGGATCAACAGCTCAATCAACCGCAGCCCGCGGCACAAGGACCGGCCGGCTGATTCCGTAAAAGGGGGAACGGACGCATGTCAACGGACTTTATCAATCACGCGGTTGATTCACTCACCGCAACGCCGCTGGTCACGCCCGCGGATCAAAACGAGCACTCGTCGCGCGAAGGCGGTCGGAGCGGATTTCGGGAACTGCTGACCGATTCGCTGGATGAGACTCGCACAGATCGAGATCCCCCTCAGGCTCGCCCGGAAACAGAGCGTGCGGCAAAGTCGGAAGTTCCGCTGGATCCACCGGTGCAGAAGCCGGCCGCGGATTCCAAACCGGCGCCGAAGTCGAGCGTTGAAACGGACGATCTTGAAAACGAGGCGTTGCCGGAGGCGCAACCTCAGGAAGGGGCGCCGCCCGCGGAGTTCGTCACGGCGCTCGCCGCAGCCAATCCTGCAAACGATGTCCCTCCGCCGGTGTTGCTGACGGTGGACAACACGCAGCCGCTGCTTGATCTGGACGGGGTCGAGATCGAGACACCTGTGGCGACGAGCGTGACTGTTGAGAGTTCGCCTCCGGGCGGGCTTGTCGCAGCGCTGAACGTCGGCGAGAGCATTACTACAGTGGATACGGTGATTGACCAAACCGGTCAAGTTACAACGAACGCCGTATCGCCGACTGAGCCGACAATCGACAATCTCACGAACGCGCCGGAGGTGTCGATTCCATTGAATGATGGGATCGAGAACGTGGGATCGACGGTCTCGCCGACTGAGAATGCCGCCTCCAATTTGGAAACCGAAAAGCCTATCGCTCTGCAGTCTCCCGTTCCAGCGACAACGGACGCATCCACTGAATCGGAAGTGGTGACGTTGCCCTTCCCGACTGCCGACTCCGAAGTTACGCCGCCCGTTGTGGAGGAGGATCCCGCATCGAGCAGTCAGCGTTCGTCCACAGCGGATAAATCTGCGCCGACAACGCCTGTGGCGGCCGACTCAGCGCTTGTTGATGCAACTTCCCAGGATGTCGACATTGATTTGGAGCCGTCGACGTCGATTCCGGAGCAAGCGCAGCGGACCGATTCGAATTCGGGCGCCGAACTGGCCGCACCGGTTGCGGTGAAGCGTCAGACAGCCAATTCCGCGGAGCCGATTGTCGAGAGCGAGTCCGTTGACGCACCCGTACACAAGCCGTTGGACTCGGTTACCGCGAAGGTCTCTTTAGAATCAACTCCACTTCAGAACAGCGACCGGGCCGAGTTGCCCGGCGGCCGAGACAATTTGGTCGAAACCGAATCGGCCGTCGTTTCGCAATCATCGGAATCAACAACAGAGGACGACAGTGGAATCGGCCGTCATGGACCGGTTCTGTCGGGCGAAATTGTTGTCGACGACACACCGGCGCCGCTTGGTGATGGAACGCGAACCGGCGAAACGTCGCCGGCTGGTGACGGCAGTGAAGCGCAGGAGACGAGCGGATCTGCCGCGGCCCAACCATCGGTCGAGCCCCGATTGACTCCCTTCTCGACGACTGTGACGGTGCCGGAAACGACGGTGCTGGACGCGCAACAGCCCGAGTTTCTGCATCACCTCTCCCAGGTCATCACTCATGCCGCGGACAACCGCCAACAGGTTATGTTGCGGCTGACTCCTCCGGAGTTGGGTACGCTACAAATCGAAGTCGTTGTGGAGAATGGAGCCGTTTCGGCGCGGATCGACGCTCAGACCGCCGGAGCAAGGAATCTGTTGCTGGAGAATATCTCGCAACTCAGGGAGGCGCTGTCGCAAAACGGTAGCAGCGTCGAACGGGTCGAGGTGTTCTTGGCCGATAATTCTTCTGAAGGTCGCGGTGAACAGCTCGGGCAGAGCTTCACGCAAGAGCAGGACCGCCGCGATACGGCAAGCTCCGAAACTCCAGGTCACGACCAGGAATCCGAGAGCGGAGATGCCGCGGAGCAGGTCGAACAGGCTGAGTCACAGACTAATTCCAAGATAGGAACGGGACAACTGGACATCACCATCTGATTCGATCATGTGCGAGTGCCGCCGATTCCCGTCGCAACGACGAACGGACGAGCCGTGGAGTCGCCGCAAAATTTGATCGGGTTTCAGTTGCAGCAGCGATATTGCCGTTAGATGGAAACATAAGCGTGATATCGCTGCCGGGCGGAGAGGTCCTGGCGGTACGTCGATTCGGAAGGAACCGAAAATGGATACAGATGCGATCTTGAATGCGGCGAACACCTCGGTCAATATCGTGGACTCGGATCGGACGGGTTTCGCCGCCCTGACGTCTGAGGACTTCATGACGTTGCTGCTGACACAGTTGCAGAATCAGGATCCGACGGAGCCGACCAGCAACGAGGAGCTGCTCAATCAGCTCTCGTCCATGCAGAGCCTGGCCTCCAGCATCGAGTTGAGCGACACGCTGGAAGGGATCGTCTCAAATCAACAGTTGACCGACGGCGCGAATTTTCTCGGCTCGCTGGTCACCGGCGACACCGACGACGGCGTTCAAGTGTCGGGCGTTGCCGATCGGGTCGTTATGCGCGAGGGCACGGCCTATTTGGGCATCGGGCTGCAAGAGGTCCCGGTGCGCAATGTGACCGAAGTGAACTACTTGTTCCTCACCGAGCAGACCGATGGAACCGACGCCGGCTCGGGCGAATCGGAAACCGATTCAACGACAACGGACGGATCCGAGACGGATTCTTCGACGGACGGCGAGTCGGCATAGCGAGTTCCTAAGACCGCGTCCTTCACAGTCGGCGATGCGGCCCATGCTCTATTCTGATGTGCCAATCCGCTGCCGAGCTTGTTTTGAGATTCTTGCGCAGCCTCGGCCGATTCGGCAGCTTCCCGGAATTGCCGAACCCGTATTGCGGGATCATTTGTACCGATTTGAGGCAAGGAGTCCGATATAGGGCATGATGGGAGAGTAACGCGGCGCGCGTGGTACGGCTGCTGCGCGGTTGGCCTTCACTCGACCGAACGGAACTCAATCTATTTCGAACGCGTTTTTTAATAACGGCCTGGGGGGGTCACTATGGGTCTGACTTCTGCGCTGAATACCTCGCTCAACGGACTGTCGCTGAACGAAACGGCGATCGACGTTCTCAGTAACAACATCGCCAACGCGGGCACCAACGCCTTTAAGGCTTCGCAGGTTCAGTTTTCGACCCAGTTGGCCCGGACGCTCAGTTTCGGTTCGCGTCCCACCGCGACGAACGGCGGCACCAACGCCCGGCAGATCGGTTTGGGTGCGACCGTGGCGGCGATCATTCCCGACTTCAGCCAGGGCAGCATCACGAACACCACGTCGCCTTCCGACTTGGCGATTCAAGGTGACGGATTCTTCATCGTCGAAAGCCAGGACGGCAACGTTTACACGCGAAATGGTACGTTCCGGCTCAACAGTGAAAACGTGTTGACCAACAGCCAAGGGCTTCGCGTCCAAGCTTATGGTGTCGACGATGATTTCAACGTGGTCAACACCCAGCTCACGAACGTTCAGATTCCGCTGGGCGAGTTGAGCATCGCCGAAGCGACGGAAAACGTTGAGATGACCGGCGCCCTTTCTCCGCAGGGTGACACGGCGACACACGGGACGCTGCTCGAGACGGCCCCGCTCGTGATCGACGCGGGCGGAACCGCGTTGACGGCGGGCACAACGCTGCTTTCAGCCTTGCGATTGGCGTCCGATCCGACGACGCAATTGTTCACGGGCTTGCCGCAGGATCTGGAGTTGACAGCGAGCAAGGGCGGCCGGACTCTGGAGACGCAAACTTTGACGATCACCGCCACGACAACGGTGCAGGACTATATGGACTTTTTGGACCAAGCCATGGGTCTGCAAACCACCGGTGTTCCGGTCGATGCGGACACGATTGCGGTTGGCGTCGACATCAGCGCGGGCATGATTCGCGTGAAAGGCAATCGAGGCACGGTGAACGACATTTCGATTCCCGTCGGCTCACAGGTGATGAATGGTGGCGTGATCGGTCTCGATTTTCCCAGAACCGGCCAGCCGGCGGATGGGGAAAGCACGTTCACGACGTTTGTCGTGTTCGATTCGCTGGGCCAGGCGTTGAACGTCCGCATGAGTGCCTACAAAGAATCGTCGACCACCAACACGACGACCTTCCGCTACTTGCTGGAAAGTGACGACAACGAATCGGGCATTCCCGGTGATGTGGAAATCGAGATCGGCAATAGCACGCTCGTGTTCGACAGCGAGGGTCAAGTATCCGACCAACCGAACAATACGTTTGCCATCGACCGGAACGGGAGTGCGGCGGTCAGCCCTATGGTTTTCGAAGTCGACTTGTCGTCGATTTCCGGAATCACGTCGGCGGGCAGTAATCTCAACCTCAAGTTGCAGGACGGTTCCAGTCCGGGCGTGCTGACCAGTTTCGTCATCGACGAACAGGGAGTGATCAACGGAGTTTTTGACAACGGCATCATCCGCTCGTTGGGACAGGTCGTGTTGGCTCGGTTCACCAACCCGGGCGGCCTGCTGCAAAACGGCGGCGACACGTTTCGCGAAGGCGTCAGTTCCGGTGAACCACAACTCAGTACGCCGGGCACTTTCGGCGTCGGTACAATCCGGGCCGGTGCGATTGAGTTGTCGAATACCGACATCGGCCGAAACCTCGTCGAACTGATTGTGGCCTCGACCAACTACCGGGGCAACGCACGGGTGATCGATTCCACGAACCAGTTGGTTGATGAGTTGCTGTTGTTGGGTCGCTAGATCGCAGACCTCAGTGTCATCGAACAGGACCCATTTGAGGCGTGCCGCACGTATGCGGGCACTGTCCGCAGACATGATCAAATTAACACGGCTCAACGGCGATCAATTTGTACTCAATGCGGAGCTGATTCGCTTCGTGGAACGCCGTCCCGATACGTACATCACCTTGACGACCGACGACCGCTTGGTGGTTCAAGAAAGTCTAGAAGAAGTCGTCGAGCGGAGCATCGAGTATTCGCGCCGGATCCGCCGCGGGCTGACGGCGTGACCGCGAAGAAGAGTGCCGAGAACAGCGGAGACGACTTCGAGCAGGCAGGGCGGTCGAGGACGGAATCAGTCCCATGGATAAAGCAACGATCGGCGGATTTGCCAGCGGCGTCGCCCTGCTGGTCATCTCGGTGCTCATCGCACCTGGCGCGAAGTTTTCGGCGTTTTGGGACACTGCTTCGGCGGCGGTGGTCATCGGGGGAGCCATTGCAGCGACGGCGATCGCGTTTCCGGTCATCGCGCTGTTAAAACTGCCGAAGGTCATGAAAAAGACCCTGCAGCCCGAAGCTCTCGAAGCGGGACCGGTGATCACCGAGTTGGTGGGCTTGGCGGAGATTGCCCGTAAAGACGGGATTTTGGCACTGGAGCAAAAGACTGAGGAGATCCAAGATCCGTTCATCCTGCTGGGTATCCAGATGGCGGTCGACGGGATCGATTCGGAGCTGATGGAGGATCTGCTGAGGACCGAAGTCGACGCTGTTGCGACCCGGCACAAGACTGGTAAAGGATTGCTGGACACGCTCGGTCGGTATGCACCGGCGTTCGGCATGATTGGGACTCTGATGGGGCTGATCATCATGTTGGGCAACATGGACGATCCCGATGCAATCGGTCCTGGTATGGCGGTCGCTCTGATTACCACCCTGTACGGCGCGATCGTTTCCAACTTGGTCTGCCTGCCGCTGGCAGACAAGCTGGCGTATTACAGCAAGCGCGAGATCGAGGTCCGCGAAATCATTGTGCGGGGCATCCTCTCAATTCAGCAGGGGGACAATCCGCGTGTCGTTGAACAGAAGCTAAAGACCTGCTTGCCTGCGAACGAGCGGGGCTCCGACGAAATGTCCGATGCCGCTTGAGAGATGATCGGCCTCGCAACAAAGTCGAGTTCGCACTGAAGAGGAAGGCGGAACCATGCCGGTTGAAGAAGAACCACCGCCTGGGGTGCCGGAATGGGTGGTCACCTATGGTGACATGATGTCGCTGCTGCTGACGTTCTTCATCATGTTGGTCTCCATGAGCGAGATGAAGGACGAGGGAAAGATGCGGGCCGCCATGGACGCGATCCGCGAGGCATTTGGAAATGAGCAGTCGATCTTGGGCGCTCCAGGCCAGTCGATGCAGACGACCAGCGTACTGAACAAACTCAGTTCGATGGGCAAGCTCTCATTGGGGGGCAAACAGGAATTCGCTCTCAAATCCAAGGGAGCGGCGGGAAAGCATCTTCCCGTGCAGAAGATTCGAGAGGGAACCGTCGTCACGCTGGGAGGGCCTGCCATGTTCCCCCCGGCAAAGGCGAATCTCTCCGACAAATTGCACCAGACGTTGGACCGCATCGCCGACGTGCTTCGAAAACGGTCGCAACGAATCGAGGTCCGAGGCCACGCCGCTCCGACGCCGCTGCCGGCGGACTCGAAATTTCGCGATGCGTGGGATCTCTCTTTTGCGCGAGCCGATGCAGTCGCCAAGTATCTCATCTCAAAAGGCATCCGGCCGGAACGGCTGTTGGTGAGCGCGGCGGGCGACAACGAGCCGCGCACGCTGCAGCGGGGCGATGACCATCAGGCGCTCAATCGTCGGGTTGACGTGTATTTGATAGATTCCTATATAGGGCAGACTTCAAAATCCCGTTGACGCCGGTTTTGAGATTACACCACTGAGGTCGGCTGCGATTGCGCGACTTGCTGGGGCGCTACGGGTTGACATCTCGTCTCGCGGCGCATGTGTGTTGTTGATCTTATCATTCATACGCCGTAACCGTCATGGAGGATGGTTTGATGGCAACGGCCGCGCCCGACGACACCTCAACTGATGCTGCCGAAGATGTAGCCGAGCCGTCGGATGCCGAGGCGCAAGCTGCAGCGCAGGCGGCGGCCAGCCGGATGAAAAAAATCAAGGCGGCCGGGCTCGTGGTGGGTTTGTCACTGGTGATGATGGCCGTCGGCTATTTCTTCATGCCGGAATCGAAACAGCAAGAGGATCCGGAAATGACGGCCGACGCCGAGGCGGGCGGCGTCGTTAATCGCGACATTGAAGAACTGGAAATCGGGCAATTCAATTGTACGAATTCCAAGGTGGGGCCGGACGTTAACATCCATATCAATTTCACTCTCTCAGCGAGTGTGCTGGCCAAGAACAAACAGGCGCTGAAAGAGGCCAAAGACAAATATCAAGCCCGTATCCGCGACGCGGTAAACACGGTGGCTCGCAGCGCGAGCCGCGACGACTTGAATGACCCCCATTTGAATACGATTAAGCGGTCCATCCGTGAAGAAATCAACCGCATTATTCACGAACACTACATCATCGAGATTGTGATTCCCGACTGGCAGACGATGGAGCGGTGACGTAAGCCAACCCGGCAGCGATCGTCGTCGAAATCTGCGGCGTCGCCAAATCGATCGCGCAGCCGGATGGTTTCGAGGCGAAGTGTCACCTGAGGCAGTCCAACAACGGAAGTGACGAGTGGCCGACGAGAACGACGATCTACTGAACCCGGAGGAGATCGAGGCGCTGCTGAACGAAGCGGGCGCCGGCGATCCGTCGCCAACACCTGCGAAGGAATCGTCCGAAAACGCGGGCGGCACGCCCCCCGCCGACTCAACGGCGGATTCCGGCACAGGTGGCGATGAGAGCGAGCAGCTTTCTCAGGACGAGCTCGATCGTCTGATGAACGAAGCAAAGCAGGGGACGGCGCCGCTGGAAGAGAAACCAACGGAACCGGCTGCGTCGACATCGGATCAGTCCGATGACCCTGGCGATCTCCTTGATCCGGGTGAAATTGAAAAACTGCTTAATGCGCGCGATACCGGTGACTCTGCCGCAGCGCCGGCAGAGTCTCGCCCTACGGCCGCCCCAGCATCGAGCGGGACGGCGACCGAACAACTTCTCCAGCAGGCTGAAGAAGGCTTGGCAGCGGCGATTTCGTCCGAGGGCGGCGGAATGGGTGTGCCCGCCGGCAACGCGCAGCCGTTCTCCTTCGAAGAGTTCAGCAAGTCAGGCGGCGGTTCGGAAAGTGTCGCAATCAAGACTTTGCACGACGTCGAGCTCGACATCCGGATCGAATTGGGACGGACCGAATTGCTGATCGACGAAGTTCTGCAACTCCGTGACGGTTCGGTCGTGCCGCTGGACAAGCTCGCCGGCGATCCGGTCGATGTCATCGTCAACGAAAGGCTCATCGCCCGTGGCGAAGTGCTTGTGCTCAACGACAATTTTTGCGTCCGAATTACCGAAATCCTCCCCCCGCATTTTTAGGCGTCGCTGATCAGCGAGTTCGGGCGGTGCATTGCCGGCTCGACAATTCTAACAGACAGGCGGCGGTGCCTGGGACCTCTGCATGCGTTTCAACCTTTTCGTCCTCACCGGATTGTGTCTTTTGCCGTTGCTGGCAATTCCGCGCGGTGCAGTGGCGCAACAACCGATCCGATCGACCCCGCAGTCAGCCGCGCAGCAGACTGGCCGTCAACACACGGATCCTCTCAAAAGACGGATCGTGTCGCCACGTCCGAAAACGGATGATGCCGACAGCAAACAGTCAGATTCACGAAAATCGCAGTCCGGCAGCACGCTGGTCCGAAGCGCGCTCGCGTTGGCGTTTGTGTTGTGCTTGATTCTGGTGGGGGCCGCATGGCTGAGGAAGTACTTTCCGCAAGCGAACCGCAACCTGCCGTCTGAAGCAGTGCAACTTCTGGGACAGCGGTCACTTGGCGGGCGGCAGTTGATTCAGTTGATCCGCTGCGGGTCTCGGATACTGATCGTCGGTTCGACGCCCCAAGGCCTGACGACGCTCTCGGAGGTGACTGATCCGGTGGAGGTGGACTATTTGGCCGGGTTGTGCCGCAAGGAGCAGGCTAATTCAGTCACGTCGGCATTCGCCCAGTTATTTCAAAACTACCGCGAGGCCTCGGACGAATCGAAGCCGGCCGTTAGCCCGCTTCGCGCGCTCGGCGAACGACTCGGCTGGTCCCGGTCAGAGGAGACTTCAGCGAGCGGCGCACCAAGCAGGCCGATTGACAAGACAAGCGCAACCGCCTCCCCGGAAGATTCGCTCAAGGCAAGGCTGGGCCGGTTGGGGCCGTCGCAGGAGCCGGCACAGATCGCGGGGGAGCAGACACATGGATAAACATCGTCGAGCGAGAGCCCACCGCTCCGGCCGGTCTTTGCGATCGGCATTGACCCGCGCCCGGCAACTGGCGGTGCTGTTCGGGATTCTGGTATTGATCGGGCTGATGTTGATCCCGGCGAAGTCGTGGGCGCAGGGCCGAGGTCGCGAGAGGGGGACACGAGATGTGGCGCCGAATCGTGGTTTGCAGGTCGAACAACCTCGTGAGGCGCCGGCCGACCAAGATGACGACGCGGCGGGCGACGGCGGATTGCCCGGCTTCGGGGACTTTACCCCCGAGCGGATGCTGTCGCCAGAAGGGATGACGTCGTCGATGAATTTGATGCTCACGCTGACAGTTCTGACGTTGGCGCCGTCGATATTTATCATGACGACCTGTTTCATTCGCTTCATTGTTGTGCTGGGCCTGTTACGTCAGGCGCTGGGCACGCAGCAGCTGCCCCCCAATCAAGTCCTCGTTGCGCTGTCGCTGTTTTTGACATTTACGGTAATGGCGCCAGTCTGGCACGAAAGCTACCGTGACGGCATTCGGCCTTACACCCAGAACGAAGAGATTCCCTTGGCGCAGGGGAATGACCGGCTGACGCAGACGTTGGTCAACACGGTCCGGCCCCTTCGGCGATTCATGAGCCAGCAAATCGAGAGCACCGGCAACGCCGACGCGTTGGCGCTGTTTATCGATTACCAGCGGGGACAACCCGGATTTGTGGAGCCGGAAGTCTACGACGATGCCTCCATTTGGGCTCTACTGCCGGCGTTCATGCTGAGCGAACTCAAGACGGCGTTTACGATCGGTTTTATGATCTATCTGCCCTTCGTGATTATCGACATGGTCATCGCTTCGGTACTGATCAGCATGGGGATGATGATGTTGCCCCCGGTGTTGATATCGCTGCCCTTCAAACTGTTGTTGTTTGTGTTGATTGACGGCTGGACACTGACCGTCGGCGTGTTGTTGGAAAGCGTGTCTGTCGGCGAATCGGTGACAGCTTTCTTGCAATCCGCCCCGCCGTTTGTGTGACGGGCTGGACCTCCCTTGCCTGTCAGCGGCAAGCGCCAGTCGCTTGACGTCGACTGTCGGCAAGTGATTCCGGCCTGATGGATCTACTGCGTTGGAGACCGCGCGTCATGGATATCGAACAAGCCGTTGAACTCGCCCGCGGCGCAGTGATCGTCACGCTCATGCTCAGCGTGCCGGTTCTGGCGGTGGCGACGTTGGCCGGCTTGCTAATCAGCATCGCACAGGCGGTGACACAAATTCAGGATCAGACGCTCAGCTTCGTCCCCAAAATCATTTTGATGATCGTGACAGCGCTCGTTTTGCTGCCCTGGTCAATCAGTATTTTGGTGGAATATACGGAGAACTTGTATCTCGAGATACCCGGACTGTTGTGACCACTTCAACAGCCGGTCAAATGTCGAATTGATGACTCATATCGTAGGCACGGAAGCCCGCTATGAATGCATATCTGACCGCCGCGTTCTCCACGCTGCTCTTGGCGATTGCAGTTGTGCTGTTCGCCAACACGATCTCCTTGGAATTGGCACGTCGAATCTTGATGTGACCGGCCTGACGCACATTGCGAATCAGCCGTTGGTGTCTTTCACGGATGAACGGATTTGAGCGACTTTCTTTTCAATCTGCTGCAACAGACGGTTGGAACCGGCGGCGCGGGCCTGTTGACCGGTGTGGCAATTGGGTATTTCTACGCCTTCACGTTGGTGATGTTCCGCATGGCCGGGCTCATGGTCATCGGCCCGGTGTTTGGACATGCCAGTCTGCCGATGAACGTCCGCGTCTTATTGGTGGTTGCACTTTCACTGTTGATGACGCCGATCATCTTTGCCGAGACACCCTCTCGAACCGTCGCCAAGTACGACGTTGATGGCGACAGCAGGCTCGACATCGACGAAGTTCCCGAGAAGATGCAACCGCGGCTGATTCGCATCTGGGAAGCGTCCCCCGAGTCGATCGGAGATCCGCTCTCCTCGCGGCAACTTGCGATTTCGCTGGCGATGCCGAACTCGCTGGCGGACTACGTCTGGACGGCCGTCGGCGAACTCTCGCTCGGCTTGGTCCTGGGAATCGGCGTGACGATCATCCTTTCCAGTCTGCAATTTGCCGGACACATGATCGACCAACAAAGCGGCACCGCGGTGGGGGAGGTCTTCAATCCCGCACTCGACACATCGGAGACGATCACCGCGCAATTGTTGTATTGGTTGGGTTTGACATTGTTTTTGATTGTGGGCGGCCATCTCAAGATGGTCTCGGCACTGTTGGACACCTACCAGGCGTTTCCCGTCGGGGAGGGGTTCGTCGACAAGACGGCGATTGAGCTGTTGCACCATTTATTCATGCGTTCCTTGGGTTTGTCACTTCAGATCGCGGCGCCGGTGCTGGCCACGATGGCCTTGGTGGCGGTGACGATGGGATTCTTGGGCCTGTCCGTCCCACAGATCAACGTGCTGGTTGTCGGGTTTCCGATTCGAGCGACGGTGAGCCTGTTGATTGTGGCGCTCACATTAATCGGTGCCGGAGACGTACTGGTTGACGCGATTGAGTCGACGCTCGAGCAACTGGAATACGCGATTGTCGGTCTGCCGCCGGAAGGGTTTGAATAGGCGTCAAGCATGGCGGATGATCTTGGTGACAAGACAGAAGAGCCGACTGAGCGGCGGCGGAAAGAGACCCGCGAGAAGGGGAACGTCGCCCGCAGCCAGGATCTGAACGCGGCCGGTGTACTGCTGGCTGCGGCCGCGGCGATGCGGTTTTTAGGTCCAGGAGTCGTCGAGACACTGCAGACACTGCTCAAGACGTATCTCACTCCGCGCGACTGGAGCGACCTCAGCGGTCCGATGGTCTCTGAAATCTTCTGGGACATCGCCGGCTCGCTGGCAGCGGGCACCCTGCCGTTCATGATCGCCATGGCGGCCGCGGCGCTCGCCTTGAACTTGGTTCAAGTCGGGTTTTTCGCGACGACGGAACCGCTGGTGCCGAAGTTCTCGCGGCTCAATCCTCTCGAGGGGATCAAGCGGATCTTCTCGATCGCGGGTCTGATGAAGCTGGCAGTCAGCATCGGAAAAATCGCCATCGTTACGACGATCGCCGTCTGGTTCACTTCGGTGGAGTTGGGGCACTTGCTCGCGACGGTCAACTACGACACGGCCGTCTTCTTTGCCGATCTGGGGTCATCGATGGTGACGCTCGCGTTTCAGCTCGCGGCGGCACTGGTGATCTTGGCGCTGTTGGACTACGGATTTCAGCTTTGGAAGTTCAACAAAGACATCATGATGACCAAACAGGAAGTTCGGGATGAGATGAAGAACATGGAGGGGGACCCGCTGATTCGGCAACGACGCCGGGATGCGCACCGCAAGTTGGCGACAGCGCAACAGATGCGTCAGGTCCAAGACGCGGACGTGGTTGTCACCAACCCGACCGAACTGGCCGTCGCCATCAAGTACGATGCGGAGACCATGAACGCACCGGTCGTCGTCGCCAAGGGAGCCGGGCATCTGGCGGCGCGCATCCGTCAAATTGCCGCCGAACATGGCGTTCCGATTGTGGAGAAGAAGCCGCTCGCGCAGGTGCTCTACAAAAACGTCAAACCCGGCATGCCGATTCCCGCCGAGCTCTACGAAACCGTCGCCGAAATCCTGGCATACGTCTACCGTCTCAGTGGCAAGGCCCGCGAAATGCGGTAATCTGTTGAAGACGGAAGCTCGCGGAACACAAAATTGGTGTTGCGCTTCAGACCGGGTTCGATTTGCCACTGATCGATGTGATGATGGCCGCTGCGACACATTGCGGAATCCTGAACATTAACAAACCGCCGGACATGACGTCGCGCCGCGTCGTTGATGCCGTGCAACGTCTGGTCCGTCCCGCCAAGGCCGGACACGCGGGCACGCTCGACCCGCTGGCAACAGGCGTGCTGGTCGTTTGCGTGGGCTACGCCACGCGTTTGATTCCCTATGTCCAGGCCGGTGAAAAGGAGTATCGAGGAGAGTTCCAACTCGGTTGCCGCAGCAACACGGACGATTTGACCGGCGAGGTTTCAGTCGTCCAAGACGCGCGACAGCCGACGTTGCAGGACATCACAGCAGCGCTGCCCACATTCCTCGGCGACGTATCACAAGTCCCGCCACAATTCTCGGCCGTTCACGTGGGCGGCGAGCGGGCATACAAAATGGCCCGCGCCGGCAATGAGGTCAAACTTGAGCCGCGGACGGTGCGGATTGAACGGATCGACGTTGTTGAATTCGATTACCCGCGCCTCGTGCTGGATATCACCTGCGGATCGGGAACCTACATCCGCTCTGTGGGACGCGACCTCGGTGAGGCGCTCGGCTGTGGAGCCGCGATGAGCGGATTGGTGCGCACCCGCGTTGGTACTTCTGCGCTCGAGGATGCCGTTGAGCTTAAGGATCTGACCCCGGAGAACTTGGCCGCACACATACAGAGTCCGGTGACGGCGGTCGGACATTTGCCGAGTTATGTGTGCGACTCGGCGGAAACGGAGCATATCCAACATGGCCGGGCGATTCGCCCGCGACGCGGAGTTGATCACCTTGCTGACGATTCGATCGCACTGCTCGATCAGTCCGGCGAATTGCTGGCGATAGCGACCGTCAAAGGGACGACGCTGGCTCCCAAACAAGTGTTCCGGTCCTGAATCAATAGCAGTTCGCGGTTTTCACCGGATTGGAAATTGCATTTCACCGCACGTTACCGCATTCTGAGGGAGCCGACGGCATTGTTCTCAGGCGGCAGGAGAATTCATGGATACGCTGCACATCACGCTGTATGGCATGGTGATTATTTTTGTTGAGCTGCTTGGGGTTTATTCAGCTTACCATGCGGTCCTGTACACGCGGACGTCGCAAGGCGCGATTGCCTGGGTGTTTCCGCTGATCCTGTTTCCCTGGCTGGCGTTGCCGTTGTATTGGGTCTTCGGTCGCAGCAAATTTGAGGGCTACGTCAGTGCCCGCCGGGAAGAAGATCTGAATCTGCGGCATATCGTCGACGAGTTGTCTAGTTACAGTGAGCAGTTCATCTCGACGTTGAGCCACAGTGCGGACGACTTGCGTGTCTTAGAGCAGCTCGCCAAGCTCCCCTTTACGAAGCACAATCACGCTGAACTGCTGATCGACGGTGAAGCGACGTTTGACGCAATCTTTGCGGGCATCGATTCGGCCCGCGATTATGTCTTGGTGCAGTTCTTCATCATCCATGACGACCAGATCGGCCGCAAGCTGCAGGAGCGGCTGTTGGCCAAACTGCGAGACGGTGTGCGGGTCTATCTATTGTACGACGGCATCGGCTGCTACAAATTGCCGAACGAGTACCTGAGGAAACTGACTGATGCGGGGGCGGAAGTCAGTTCGTTTCGGACCACAGGCGGCTTCCGAGCGCGGTTTCAATTGAACTTCCGCAATCACCGCAAGATCGTGATTATCGACGGCCATACGGCGTACGTCGGCGGGCACAACGTGGGTGATGAGTATCTGGGGCGTGATGAAAGGTTCGGCCATTGGCGGGATACGCACGTCAAACTGGCCGGACCTTCAGTGCAATGTGCGCAGTTGTCGTTCGTCGAGGATTGGTATTGGGCGACGCACGAAGCGCCGACATTAAACTGGACTCCACAAGCGGCGGAGCAGGGCGACAAGGATATTCTGGTCGTCCCCTCCGGACCGGCGGACGAACTAGAGACCTGCGGTATGTTTTTTGTCCACGCCATCCATAGCGCCCGGCATCGTGTGTGGATCACCAGTCCTTACTTCGTCCCGGACGCTCAAGTCATCTGTGCGCTGCAACTCGCCGCACTGCGAGGTGTCGACGTCCGCATCTTGCTGCCCGAGAAGCCGGACCACGTGCTGGTTTACCTTTCCGGATTCTCATTCATCGAAGAAACCGAGCCGGCCGGCGTCCAGTTTTATCGGTACGGACCGGGTTTCCTGCATCAAAAAGTGATGCTCATCGACGAGGACTTTGCAGCCGTCGGGACCGCCAACCTCGACAATCGGTCCTTCCGGCTTAACTTTGAAATCACGATTGCGGCGCTCGATCAACCCTTTGCGGCAGAGGTGAAAAAGATGCTGGAGGCCGACTTCTCCCACAGCCGGCTGACCAGCGCCGACGAAATGCAAGATCGCCCCTGGTGGTTTCCGGTCGCCGTGAAGTTGTCGCGGCTGATGGCGCCAATTCAGTAGACTGCTGCATGCGCGGCCGCAATTCGGCAACCGCTGGCGATCACTTGCCGCGCGTCGGGGCGTCGAGTTTGATCCAGGAACACTGTGTGATGAATTGATTGAGCGAGGCATACGAAATGTGCGCATTGGTCGCGTAGCGGGGTGTGTTGTTTGCCGGAAAGGTTGCCAACGTGGCGTCGCCCACCAAGAAGACATTGAAGTCGCGGGACAGGTTCTCATAGCCGGCGGTCGTGGAACAGAAACACATGTCGGTCGCGTAGCCGGTCAGGATCACGTGCCGTACACCTTGTTTTTTGAGAAAGTCCCGCAGACCGGCGTAACCATCTTTGTCGTAATAGACCACGTCGTCCGGATGGACTTCGACGGCGCTGCAAACCGGGATCGGCAGGTCCCAAAATCCGGCATTGTTATATTTGGCGCTCGCATCGACTGCCGGAAACTGCCGGAAGTAGTCTTTGAACGGTTGATCTTCGGAGATCGTCAACGTCTTCGGCAGCGGCTGCCCGCGGTAGTCGAAGTCGGCCAGGATCCGCCGTAGCTCCCGCATGCCCGCTTTGCGCTCCTCCGCCGTCGGGCGATAGCGTACGCTGCGATAAACCGCTTTGTGCGCCGGATGCTCGCCGCCCCGCATGCTATACAGCACCAGATTGACCCGCTCCCGCAACCGCTCGAGCAGTGGATTAATCACCTCAGCGGTATGCCGTCCCGCGAGTTGGTTCTTCTCAACCGTACAAAAATCGGCGACGCCCGCCGGCTCTGGTGTTGTCCAGCCCTGCCCATCGTCGATCCCCCATGGATGCACCATAATCACCGCCGTCCGGTCGCCGCGGATGCGATTGGGGACTTCGACGATCCCCCGCGCGTTATACGAAAACCGCCACGCGCGCACAGAGAGGTCGGCGCCCGCTTCGTCGAGCAATCGCGGCGCCTCGAAGCGGCGGTTTTCGATCACCGGTTGTACGTATCTGGGGTGGTCGGCTAAGAGCGGCTCTGGGTTTTCGAGCGGCGTGAGTTGGTTGTGGTAGACCCTGGTTTTTGCGGGCTGCTCTGACTTAGCAGTCCTGCTTGACTTCGCCGGCTGGTCGGCGGAGACGCCAATGGAGAATCCGAGCGAGAATGCGGCGATCGTCAACAGAACGCCGGCGGTAACGATTCGCTTCACGTGAGTCGATTGCTTGTTCATTCTGTGCAGTTCCTCCCGTTACAGGGTGACTGAAACCCGTCTGCTATGGTCAGCATAGCTGGTTTTCTCAGCGGCGTCACTTATTGCGGCTGCTCTCTTGCAGAACGCGCGAGGGGAAAATTTGACTTACCACTATTTCGTTTTTAGTATCGAGCATGTATCGCGTCGCCTGCTGCTGATCGGGCAATTTTCCATGTTTCTTCATTTCAGAATCCTCGTAACACGCGCGCACTTTGTGGTGTGGTTGCTAGTCGGCTGTTTTGCAATTGCAACATCAGCAGACGGCTCGTCGAAAGGCGAACGCTCGTCCAATTCTTCAGGTCCCCTTGCGGAAATCATCCGGCAAGTCCGGCAAAACGAATCGCTCTACTCGAACATCGAAGTGCGCTGGAAATTCATTTACCAAATTCCGGATCAGGCTTCGGAAGCCGAGAAGCTAATCACGGCGTCGCGATCCACGCTGCATTATGTGAATACCGGAGAACGGTTCTTGCTTCGGGAGAATGGGCTTCGATTGCGGGACAGCCAACAGGTTTCGCGTGATTATGTCAGTGCGTTCGACGGCGAAACGACACGTGTCGTTGATAACGCTCGGAGAGCATCCATTTTTGAAGGGCGTGTTCTCCCTGCTCAGCATTTCGACCCGTACATGATCTTGCGCAAGATGGGTAGCAGCTCAACGAAATACCCACTGTCCACTTATTTGAGTGGCCACGATGCAGCCCGAAAACATCCTGACGGGGATCGGGAGATTGGCGCATATGAAGTCACTTACGAGGGCGAAGAGCAATTCACCGGTTTGAAGTGCAAAAAGGTCCGCGTCTGGGGGGTCAAAAGGAACAATAATCGCTGGCATCATGTTTGGGAGTTTTGGATAGCTGAAGCGCGGAACCACTTGCCGGTTCGACTGTTGTGTTTCGATCTTAGCAAATCGGCAGAGATACCCACATTTGAAGGTGCTTTGGAAGATTTGAAGGAAATTGCTCCTGGTGTGTGGTTTCCCTTCAGCGCGAAAGCCGAATCGTTCAACAAGCAGATTGTGGGGGACGAGCGGCGGCAGGTGTTACAGTGGCGAAGTGAAGTCGCTGTCGAAAAGGTCGTGTTGAGTCCACGCTATCCCGAAAGTTTCTTTTCCATTGAAATTCCCGACGGCGTCGAGGTCACGGAACATATCGGTGCCAACGGGATTTCGATCAAGTATGTTCAAGGCGAGTCACCCGTTGATCAGGGTTTGACAGAGTTGCAGGAATTAAACCAGCAATTGAATCGCGGAAAGAAAAAGACAGCCCATCAGTCAGGCGACACGTCGACGAGAACTTGGTGGACGCCGCGCCGTATACTTTTGCTTGCCGTTGTTGTCATCTCGCTGGGCGTCTCCTGGGTGTGGCAGCGATACCGCAAGCATCCTACCGCGTAGATCTTGTGGTTAAGGTAAGTTCTTCGCATCAGCCCCCGGCTCTGCCGGGGGTTTGATGGTTTGCTGCCCAACAAAAAAACCTCCCGGCGATCGCATGATCGCCGGGAGGCCGTTATGTGCATGGTTGGAGAGCCGGTCAGTGCCGGTGTTGCCTGTTTGGTGGCGGTGCTTTGTTGGGGTTAAGTTTTGACTCGCTGGTCCCGTCCTGGCAGACGGGTGGGCGAGTTGGATAATCATTCCTTAGAAAGGAGG
>JANQPT010000029.1 GCA_028285345.1 Planctomycetales bacterium | reverse complement strand
TTATCGTGATCTATGGCGCCCGTGTAGGTTTCACCATTGATCTCCAGACTTATGCTCCCACGCAGGTCCGCAATTCGTTTGAGTCCAGCTAAGGAGTCCCCCATGGCGACAAATTGCGTCGCCTCTCCCTCAAGATCCACGTCATCGGCGGTCAATATGATCGTCTTTCCTCCCACGACGGCCAATTCGACCGTTTCCTGGGCAGTGACGAATGAATTCTCCGCACGCGGACCGAGCAAATAGACAGCGAGCCGTTGATTATTCGGTTCAAAGACAACTTCTGCGTGGTACTGGCGCTTGCCCAGTTCAATCAGGTGCCCGCCGTGCGGACCAACAATATGATAGTCGTGTTCTTCGTGGACACTGATCTCTGCCTGCTCAGACGCCTCCGAAGTCACAGGAAGATTCTTGCTTTCACCACCGCAGCCGGGCAGCACTGAGAGACTGGCGATGGCAAACAGTGTGATAGACGGCTTCACAAACCACAGAAAATGACAACTTAAGGGAAAGTGCATGATCATCATTCACGTATTCGTAGAAGGTGCGATCTCGGGTTGAATACTCGTCGCGTGGAGTTCGCCGTTGACTCTTCGTTTTCCGAAGCACAACATCTGTGTGGCAAAGAATGAGAGGCGTTCCGTAATCCTCCCCCGACCAGGATGACCAAAGATATTTAGACTGTCAACAACGAGATCACTGTGGCTGTGTTTCTTCACCCGACTAAGCTCATTGGAAGAGATTAGGTAAATCTCAGCAATGGTTCCTTTTCCGCCACATCTCCTAGCGACTCGCACGATCACGCCAAGGTTGTGCAAGCACAGTGCCAAATTCCCATCTCATAATCATAATGCCAAGAACTCGCGAAAATGACGCACGAACAATACGGCACTTCCCGCGCGTGGTGTGGCAAGAAAGCAACCGATTCACGCCGATTGCAAAACACAATCACGCACTGTAACCGCCGCGCTTAATTAACTTCATCTACTTCAGCGCAAAAAATAGCTGGCCGGGGGAGGTTACTGTTCTACCACTCGGAGCCAATTGGGGTTCCCCCCACCCCCCTCTGGCCAATCGCAAAGTTTCGCCACACATCGCGCCCGCGCCCGCGCGTCTCACCTGACGCATGCACGCCCAGCAACAGCCGCGAAACAACGCACAAACAAGCTTCGCGGATGCGGGAAGCGGCAAAGCGAATCGCGGATCTGCAAGTGCTCACTAGGGGGGCGCGCGTCATGCGCGTACGCGCGTGCACACGCAAGCAGGCGCGCGAGGCGGTGATTTTTCGAAAAGTTTTTGCAACTGCTCTCAGCGATTGGATGTTGCGTCGCCCACTTTTTTCAGAGCGTCGACGTAAGTCGGGAAACGCATGGCCGAATCTGTAACATGATTACGCTTAGCATTGCAGAGGCTTCGCGATTGTCGCTTGAAGCCGAAACAAAACGGCCATGACAGACGCGCCAACGTCCGGCATGGCCTAACACCTTGAACCTAATCGGGAGGTTACAAGATGCTTCAGTCATTGTACGAGCAGTACAGGCCGACACAATGGGCGGACGTGGTTGGGCAGACGAAGATTCTCAAACGCATTGAGGTTCTACGCAATCGCGGCTTATCCGGCCGAGCGTTTTGGATCAGTGGTCAAAGCGGAACGGGCAAAACCACGATTGCCCGGCTACTCGCTGCAGAAGTCGCGGACGATTTCAACACGATTGAAGTCGATGCCGAATCGCTCACGCCGAATCGACTGGCTGAGATTGAAAAGGCGATGAGCTTTACCGCGATGGGCGAGAAGCGCGGTCATGCGTTCATTGTGAATGAGGCGCACGGACTGAGCAAAAAGGCCATCCGGCAATTGCTCGTGATGCTGGAACGGCTGCCGGCTCATGTGGTCTGGATTTTCACGACGACTTGCGAGGGTCAAGCGCTGCTGTTTGAGGACAGCGAGGACACATCACCCCTGTTGTCCCGTTGTTTACGGCTCGATTTGAGCCGGCGGGATTTGGCGAAGCCGTTTGCTGAACGAGCGTTGATGATTGCACGGGCCGAAGGACTCGACGGGAAGCCGATTGATGCCTACGTGAAGCTTGCAAAGGTGCATCGGAACAATCTGCGGGCCATGCTGCAGGCCATTGAGGCGGGCGAAATGCTGGATTGAGACCGCGCACCATCACCGGGCAGACCTGCGCTCCCTGCCCGCTATCGTGCGCGGTTTCGGCCGCCATTTACTCCCCGTTTCAACCATCTGGAGGGATTGCAGCAATGAAGTTTTACGGAAAAGCAGAATCCGCGGCGAATGTCATTTTGGATGCATTCAAGCATCCCGACCAACTGCCGGCAGCATTGGCGCCGATCTTCATCGAGCGGAACGACGACATCCCCTGCCGGAAGTGGTCCTGGAACAATCAACTCATCACTGCCCTGATGGGCCACAGTGACGCGCGAGGGTTTCGCCAATGGCAATCGGTCAATCGACACGCCCGCAAGGGCGAGAAGTCCTTCACGATCCTATCGCCGGTCACGAAGAAAATCACAGACCCGAAGACTGGCGAGGAGAAAATCGCGGTCATTGGCTTCAAGGGAACGGCAGTTTTCGGTTACTCGCAGACGGACGGCGAACCATTGGAAGGCGAGGGGGAGCTTGATAACTGGCTGCAGAATCTGCCGTTTCGCGATGTGGCCGATTCCTGGGGCCTGAGCGTTGAGGCGTTCACACGACAACAGGGCAAGGCGTACGGCTGGTTCTCGCATACCGTCAACGGCGACGGTCGGGCGATCGCTCTTGGCGTTGAGAATCTTTCGACCTGGGCGCACGAGATGATCCACGCGGCCGACTGCCGATTAGGGACACTGACCGAGAAGGGCCAGCACTGGAAGAGTGAGACCGTCGCCGAACTCGGCGGCGCGGTCTTGCTGAAAGTGCTGGGCTACGACCTCGAAGCGGACCTGGGCGGCTGCTGGGACTACATCCAGCACTACGCGCGGGATGCCGAGATTGAACCGATTGCCGCCTGCCAGAAAGTTCTGAAGCGGATGTGTGATGCGGTGGCGCTGATACTCGATACGGCTGAGGAGTTGGCGGCAGCGGCTGTCTGAACGTGAAAGCGGCCCGGCGGGTCCTGCGCAACCTGCCGGGCCAATCGCTGAGCCATGATGAGAATCACACTCTAAGGCACTTGTCCGAGTTCAATCCAATGCGAAAATGTCATCAACGAGAACGGTTGATCCGTAATGCAAAACGAAAGTATCAGAATCAAGTGCTGCCATCTGAAGGTCTGGGGGACCGGCAACGACCCCGCGCGGCTGATACCCGCGTTGCGAGACCATTAGCTGGCGGCACTTTCTTTATGCGCCCATCGATTTGGAAAAGGCGCGTCACGCCAAGCAAATAACTCTCGGGACTTTGAGCCGGGAGAGTCATCAGGACATGAGAGGACGTATGAATGACTGAAATCAAGGTTTATGTTTTCAAGAAATCGGGCCGCAAGAATTACTATTGCCAATGGGATGATCCCGTTACTGGGGCCACCGAAACACGTTCAACGGGATGTGACAAAAGACGGGAGGCTGAACGGTGGGCAGGCAAACTAAGAGCGGAGCTTGAAGAGGGACGCTACAAAGAATCGTCGCGGTTGTCGTGGGCAGACTTCCGGACTCGGTATGAGGAAGAGAAGGACTGGCAGTCCGATAACACGTTCAAGTCGTGGCTGGCGACAGCGCGGCACGTCGAGCGAATAATCCGGCCCAAAAGGCTGGCAACGATCGACACAAACAAAATCGACCGACTCACAGCTACGCTACTGGATGAGGGAGCGGCTGTTGATTCCATCAAGGGGTATCTAAAGTACCTCCGATCGGCCTTGTACTGGGCCAAAAAACGGAAGCTGATTCACGAGGTACCACACTTCGAGATGCCACAAGGCGGAGATGAGGCGAGATGTCGTCCGATCACTGCCGAGGAATACGACCGAATCATCAACCAGGTCGACAAGAAACGCCCGAGAACGGCTGCCAGCTGGAACTTCTACCTCAGAGGCCTGTGGTTTTCAGGACTTCGGTTGGATGAGTCCGTGAGGCTCAGCTGGGACGCTGACGCCGAGTTTTCAATCGACATGGACGGCAAGTATCCCATGCTGAGAATTCGCAAGGGTTCTCAGAAAAACAAGAAGGCGGAGCTATTGCCGTTGGCGCCGGAATTCTGCGAGATGCTTCAAGGTGTCCCAGAGGATCAAAGGACCGGCCATGTATTCGGCTTACCGAACGAGAACGGAAAGCCTGGACGAACTTTCGCACACGGTATCACGAGAGCTGTCAGGAGCTTAGCAAAAGCAGCGAACGTCAAGGTCGCCGACAAGAACGGCAAGGTAAAATGGGCAACCCCGCACGACTTTCGTCGAGCATTTGGTAGCCGTTGGGCGAAGCGGGTCATGCCCGCCGTATTGATGCGTCTAATGCGGCATAAGCGGATGGAAACGACCATGAACTACTACGCGACCCAAGATGCTGAAAGCGTCGCTCAGGCGGCATTTGAGGCCGTTTCTTCTGACTATTCTTCTGACTCTTTGGATTTGCCGAGCGCGAAACCCCTTTAAAACCAGCAAAGAATCAACCAAGGCCGTTCACGCGAGGTGAAACGGCCTGGGCTGACGCTTCTGGATGATCTGGGGCTCGTCGCCGCGGATCACGTTTGCTGCTATTCGCCGTAGAACTTGGTCAGTTCTTCGACGATCAGCGGTTGTTGAATCGAGTCGCTGGTCAGACGGGCCCGGAATCGCATGTTGCCGGGGTCCTGTCCAATGACCCGGAGACGGTACGTCACCGTTTCGGCGGGTTGCAACTCGTCGATGGACTTGAAGACTAACAAACCGTTCTCCGCGATATGGGTGGACGGGCCTTCGGCGTCGATCAGTTCCACACCAGTCGGCAATTCGATGGAGATTCCCATATTGGCGGCTGCTTTGGAGCCGCGGTTTTCAACCCGGGCTTCGATCCAGGTTTCGGTTCCGATCTCGATCGGATCGTCGCGGTCGTCGACCACCATGACCAGAGCAGCACTACCCTCGACGCTGGTTGCCAACTTGACTTCCTTGTGGCTACCCTCGTCGGCGGTCACGCGGACGTGGTGTTCAAAGTCGCCGATCGTCTTGGCCAACAATTCGACGCTCAGATCAACCGACTGGCCGGAGTCCAAGTGGCCGACGTACCAGGTAATGCCTTTGCCCGAGGAGTCGGTTTTTCCGCCATTGCTGGCTTTGACGAACTCGAATCCTTCGGGGATTTCGTGGTAAACCCGAACGTTGTTGCTCGCGGCGCCGCCGTCGTTGATCACGGTCAGCTTGTAACTGCCGCGACGGTTGATGTATCGCAGCGACGGACCGTCGATTTTCACGTCCAGGCTGGGCGCGATGACTTTGATGCTTGACGCAGCCCGTTGTTTGAGGCCGGCGTCGGCTTGAGCTTGCACAAGCACGATGTGTTCGCCGCCGCTGACAGCCGCCATCGCCAACCGGACCGAACGACTTTCACCCGGTCCAAGTGACCCAACGCCGATCGACAGGTTGCTTCCTTTGGAGTGTTCCAAGCCCGCGGGAATTGACGCTTCCAGCACAACATTCTGTGCCACGCCGGTGCCGGGGTTGGAGACCGTGACCATATGCGTCGCGGGGTCGCCGACGACCGCTTGCTCCGGACCCTTGAGTTTGACGAGCAATCGCGGTTCTTCGACGTTAAAGGAGGCGATCGAGTTGCTGGAAAAGCGGACGTTCGCCGAGGTCGCCAATTCACCGGGGATGCTCGGAACCATTCGAATGCGAATGTCGATTGACTCGCCCGCTTCGATGCGCGGAATTTCCCAAACAAGACGCTCGATGCTGTCCGTCGGTTTGGGCTGGGCGCTGAGCAGACGCACAGAGACCGGAAACGTTGCTTCTACAATGACGTCGTTGGCCGCCGCACGGCCGCTGTTCGACACCAGCAGGCTGCACTCGCATTCTTGCCCGACGTTGATGTCGCCGTGCATCTGCCATTGCAGTTTGACAACCGGCGTTCCGGTGGATTTCCCGGTCAAAGTCCGCTTCGGAGCGGCTGATTTGACGGGCGCCGCCGGAGCGGTCGACACGTCAACTGAGGGAAGCGGAGCATCTGACTTCAGGCTGCGGACTTGGCGGACATTGTTCCGGCGGCCGGAGCGCGAGCGATGTTCGGCGCGATAGACCGGCGGCTTCGGAGCCGCCTTGCGGTTGCCACGCACCTGGCGAACCTTTGTGTCACGTCCCGACTCGCTGGAACGTTTGTGATCGGCGTGCCGCACTTCGTCCTCTTTGGATTCCGCTGCTGTCTTACTTTTTGCGGCGTCATCATCCTCAAAGAACTTGCGATAGTTCTTGACCGCGGCCGCTCGATCGCGGCTGTAGCGGCGAACCGCCTTTGATTCAGAGGCCTTTTTCGATTCAAACAGTGCCCGGTAACGCGAGACGCGCGCTTCCTTGTCACTGTCGGTGTCCGCGGCATTGACCGCGCCTGTGAGTCCCACGATGGAGGACATCGCGAGTATCCAAATCCCGCTTCGCATCCTAATACCTCTTGATTTCTTAGTAGTGACCGGTCAATCGCGACAAGGTTCCCAAGAACCGGAACGAAGTGTTGGCTCTCGCCGACCGGTCCGTGGCCCGTTTCGTGGCTTCAGGAGATCCCGTGCTGCTGGCTGCCACGATTGACATTCGTGAGCAGTTCAGCGGCTGTCGCAGCCCTGTGGTGCGGCCTTTTGTTTTGGTCTTGGGGCAGCCGCCCACACACAAATCATCCATTGTCTGTGGTATCGGTTATTCCGACTGCACGACTTGAAAGGGCTTGGCAAGATTTGACGATTTTGCGGGTTGTGCGGAGCATGCCGATCCTCGTCTGTGGTTGCAACCAGCTCCTCAAAACGACAAACTGCATGAGGACAACACGTTAGCGGTCGTAAACACGTTAGCGGTCGTACCAGCCTTCAGATTCAATTTGAGACGGTAAGCGTCGCCATGGGAGAACTTTGAGCAATGCAATCTGGCATCAAGCGGAATCGGCTGATAACGATTGGTATCGCTGCGTATCTCATTTGCGGAGCCTGCATGATTACCGACTACGTACCGTTTGACGACGCAGAGTCCGCTGTCGCCGCCGGGGGATATGACCGGCCGGCGCCCAATCGTCACCAGAGCCGCTCGGTGGTCATTGCCGCAAACGGAGTCGTTGCGACCAGCCAGCCGCTGGCGGCGCAGGCCGGGCTCGATGTGCTCAAGGCGGGAGGCAACGCGGCGGATGCGGCGATTGCCGCCAACGCCGTTATTGGTCTCGTCGAGCCGATGAGCTGCGGAATCGGCGGCGATCTATTTGTGATTTATTGGAACGCCAAGTCTCAGAAACTGTACGGGCTCAACGCCAGCGGCCGCAGCCCGTTTCAACTCAATCGCGAGGTATTTAGGAAACAAGGTCTGTCGCAGATTCCCGTCAAGGGCCCGCAGGCGTGGTCGGTCCCGGGTTGTGTCGACGGCTGGGCCGTGTTACATCAGCGCTTCGGTCACAAGCCGTGGAACGAGCTGCTCGACCCCGCGATTCAGTACGCCGAGCAGGGATTTCCGGTGAGTGAAATCATCGGGCGCGGCTGGAAAGCAGCGGAAGAAAGCCTCAGGCAGTGGCCCGATTCCGCGAAGACATATCTTCCCGGTGGACAGGCCCCTGCGGTCGGCTCGATCTTCAAAAACCCCAACCTCGCCGGTACTTATCGGCTGATTGCCGAGCAGGGACGGGATGCCTTTTATCGCGGCGAGATTGCGCAAAAAATCGTTGCCTTCAGCGAACAAAACGGCGGCTACTTCAACCTCAAGGATTTTGAAGAGCACACGTCCGACTGGGTCGAACCGGTTTCCACGAACTATCGCGGCTACGAGATTTGGGAACTGCCGCCGAACGGGCAGGGGATCGCGGCACTGCAAATCCTCAATCTACTGGAGCCGTACGATATTCGCGGCATGGGGCATAATAGTCCCGACTTCGCCCACTTGTTCGTGGAGGCCAAGAAACTCGCCTTCGCGGACCGAGCCAAGTTTTACGCGGATCCGGCGTTTGGAAAACTGCCGACTGCCGAGCTGATCTCGAAGCCATACGCCGAAAAACGGCGGGCGCTGATTGACCGCCGACGTGCGGCAACCAATGTGCCGGCAGGCGATCCGATTCTGCAACACGGCGATACGATCTATCTCACAGTCGTCGACAAGGACCGCAACTGCTGTTCGCTCATCCAAAGCAACTATTACGGCTTCGGGTCGCAGGTCGTGCCGGGTGATTTAGGATTCGCACTGCAGAATCGGGGTGCGCTGTTTTCGCTGGAGGAAGATCATCTCAACCGCCTCGAACCCCACAAACGTCCCTTTCACACGATCATTCCTGCGTTTGCGACCAAGGAGGGCAAGCCGTGGCTCTGCTTCGGCGTGATGGGAGGGGACATGCAGCCCCAAGGGCATGTGCAGGTGTTGATCAATATGATTGACTTTGGGATGAACGTGCAGGAGGCTGGTGATGCGGCGCGCATCCGCCACTTCGGGTCGCAAACGCCGACCAGCGTGCCGATGGATGCCGATGGAGGTCTGGTGCATGTCGAATCGGGAGTTCCTCAAGCCACTGTCGATGCCCTCGAAGCCAAGGGGCATCGGGTGAAACGGGCGGTGGGCTCTTTCGGGGGATACCAGGCGATCATGATCGATCCCGCTCATGGTACATTACATGGCGCGACTGAGCCGCGAAAAGACGGCGCGGCCGTCGGTTACTGAGATATTGAACGCACAGAACTGTGGAAGTGGATAAGCACGACATTCTGCAATTGTTGCACGCACTCTCCCGGGGTGATCTGCGACCGGAGGACGTGGTCGAGCAGCTGGAAGCGGCGCGAACCGTTGAGACGCCCGATGCACAGGTCGACATCGATCGGGCCCATCGTTGCGGGTATCCCGAAGTGGTCTTCTGCGAGGGAAAAACCGCTGAGGCGATTGCCGATGTTTTTCATGTCTTGATCGAGCAGCAGCAAGACTGCTTTGGAACGCGATTGTCGCCCGACAAGGCAGAGACGTTATTGAATCGCTTTACCGCCGCGCACTATAACCCGACCGCGCGCACGATTCACATTCCCGGACCGCAGCCGATTGAACCTGCCGGTAACGTCGTGGTCATCACGGCGGGAACAGGAGATCGGCCGGTTGCCGAAGAGGCGTTGGAAACGGCGAAGTGGATGGGCTGTCACGTCAAACTGATCGTGGATGTGGGAGTCGCCGGTCCGCATCGTTTGCTACGGGAAAAGCCGAATTTCGTCGATGCCGATGCCATCGTCGTTGCCGCCGGGATGGAGGGCGCCTTGCCGTCGGTCGTGGGAGGACACGTTTCATGCCCGGTGATTGCCGTTCCCACCAGCATCGGCTATGGCGCAAGCTTCGGCGGACTCGCCGCACTGCTGGGCATGCTCAATAGTTGTGCCGCCAACGTTACGGCGGTCAATATCGACGCCGGATTCAAAGGGGGTTATCTGGCGGGTCTGATTGCCCGACAAACGGTATCGTAAGATCATCCCGAATCAAGCGGCTGACTCGACGGCGGCGCACGCTCGCACTTAACGAATTGAAGTGCTGGTCGTCTCCGCATGCGTCAGCGCACTCTCAAACACTTCGTAAAGTCGAATCGCCCCTTGGGCGCGTGTGATTTCGTTGTGTTTGCCGTATTCGCGGTCGTCGTAGCGGAAGCCGAACTCCTGGTCTTCGTCAGCGTCGAATTTGACGATCACGAAGTAGTTCATCTGCCCGGTGGTCGATTGTCCTGGCGTTCCGGTGTGTACCTCCTCAATCGCCACCGAACGGATCGCGTGCAGGGGAATACACCAGCGTTCCTTTTTACCTTCGAAGAGCATTCGTTGGCCGACGGTGTCGGCCTGCAAGAATCCCTGTTCGCGGATTTTCATGATGGTCTTGCCGAATTGGTTGCGGGCGATGATGGCGACCGGCACCATTTCGTTGGCTCCCGGATCGATTTCTAGTCCATCGCGCTTGAGGATTTGGCGTTTCGCACTGCGGACTAAGACTTTGGAACCTGCCGCCAAGCCGAACCGGTCTGTGATGTAGCCCGCGACATACAGGGATCCGATCGAAACCACGATTGCTACCATCAAGTTGACGGGATCGAGGATGTTCCAGTTCTGATAACAGTAGTATACGGAACCGACAATTGCCGCGAGTGCGAGCACCAGCGCCGTAAGCTGGTAAAACAGGGACAACACCATTGCGTCGACTGAGAATAATCCCGGCGTACCGGGCGGAAGCGGGTCGAGACTCGCCCGGTCCAAGACCGATTCCGGGTCGGCTTGCCAGCGAAACTCCTTCTCGATCGCGCTTTCATGATCGGGGTGCCAGCCATCCAGATCGACTTCCACGCCGGCCTGATGCAAGGCCTTCGCCATCCGCTTCAGATTGACCTCACGTTCAATACCGATTGCGTGTGGTTCGTTCTGGTAGAAGAAGAATAACACGGCGCTGGGCCATTCACTCTCCTCCGGCAAAACGATCCTTGCGCCGGCAATTTCTAACAGTTTGTAAGAATCAGATGAGGAGAAGCGGCCGTTGTCGGTGTTCACGATGAGCTTGTCATCCCACAGGGCCGCCTGGCGCCGGGCGATGACTCCATCCATGTACACCCACAAAACCAACGGGGCGGCCAGGCTGATGCCGAGATTTCTTAGCCAGTCCAACGGTCCGCCAGCGGGAGCCGCCCAGAAGAAGATTGCGAAGATTGCCGCCGCTGCGAGCAGCAAAAACAGGGCGATTCTCAGCCATTCAGTGGCTGTTCGAATTCGCTGTTGAAAAAACCAAGGCTCATTCCAGACAAACCGCTTGCGCTCAAAAAGACCCATTTCCGGCTCCGTACTGTGCACGTCGTTACAAGAAACCCGGCTAAAAGCAAAACCCGGTGCGCCACTTCGTTCTAACACCGTAATCCGACACAGTGCGATTTTCAAACAAGTCCACAGCGATCGCATTGTGCGCGCGATTGTGGATCAGTTCCGCGGCCACTGCTGAATCGCTTCAACGACCGTGGCAACTTCGGTGTCGGAGAGCTGCGGAAACATCGGTAGGCTCAGGATCCGCGGGCGAATCGCCTCAGTGACCGGAAGTCGTTCACAGCCGAACAGCCGATCGGCATAAGCGGGCTGCTGGTGGACCGGGCAGGGGTAGTGGAGCGCCGTCCCCACCCCGCGAGACTTGAGAAATTCACGCAATTCCTCGCGCCGCTCCGTCTGCACGACAAATTGGTGGTAGACATGCTCGGCACCGGGGCGCACTGAGGGAAGTTGAACTTCACTCTCGGCCAAACCGGCTGCATAGCGCCCCGCAATCTGCCGGCGGCGCTGATTGTCGTTGTCCAAATGTCGTAAACGGACCCGAAGCAGGGCAGCTTGGATCTCGTCGAGTCGAGTGTTCATCCCGGTTTCGGCGCTGATGAATCGCTCCCGCCAGCCGTATTGCCGCAGTTCACGGGCGCGCTCGGCAATTGCATCGTCGTCAGTCGCCACGAGTCCCCCGTCGCCGAATGCCCCCAGATTCTTTGTAGGATAAAAGCTGAACACGGCCGCGTCGCCCCATGTGCCGACCAGTTTCCCGTCAAGTCTCGCCCCATGAGCTTGAGCGCAGTCTTCGACGACAACTAATTGATGTTTGCGGGCGATCTTCAGCAATTCCGGCATGTCGGCCGGATGACCGTACAGATGCACCGGCACAATCGCCGCAGCGCGATGGCCCTGCTGCGCGGCCGCCTCAATGGTTTCCTCCAAGCAGGTCGGCGACATGGTGTAGGTTTCCGGATCAATGTCGACGACCGCAACCTCCGCGCCGCTCCGCTCGATACCGACAACCGTCGCGACCGCGGTGTGCGAAACGGTAAACACCAGATCGCCCGCGCCGACGCCGCAGGCTCGCAGCGCGAGTTCGATGGCGTCCGTCCCCGAAGCGGTCCCAACCCCCTGTCGCCGGTCAGTGAACTCCGCAAATTCTCGCTCAAATTCCTCAACCTCGCGACCCAGTATATACCAGCCGCTCTGCATCACCTGCAGCAGCGCGGCATCCAGTTCCGCTTGTCGTTCTTGGTAACCAGCAAGGGGATTTGATTGGGGAATCACAGTTTCGGCAACTCGATGAGTGAAAAGCAACGACTGACTTATGCGGGACAGTTACAGGTAGTTCGGCAGATGTTCTCGATAGAACGCGAGCGAGCGGCGCAAGCCCTCGACCAGCGAAACGCGCGGCTGCCAGGAGAGCATTTTGCGGATCAAGCCGTCATCGGCGTAATAGTCACCGATATCGATACGCTTGCGGTCGCCCGGGAACTCGCGGACGGTGAATTCACCGTTGCCGTCGTTGGCTTCCACCAACAGCGCAGCCAGTTCTTCAAGGCTGACCACCGCATCACCGCCGACGTTGAATATCCCGCCCACCGCGCGGGGCCGAATCGCCGCCAGCAAAAACGCGTCCACCGCATCGTCGACGTAAGTGAAGTCACGCAGCTGTTCACCGCCCCAGACTTCGAACGGCCGGCCTTCCAGCACCAGTCTCAGCCAAATCCCCAAAAACGTCTGCCGGGCATCCTTGATCCGCATCCGCGGGCCATAGGTATTCGTCAGCCTCAGCGATGTCGCCGGAATACCGTACACATTGTTGTACAGAATGTGGTACCACTCGCCCGCCATCTTATTGATGCCGTTGACGTCGACCGGCCGTAGCAGGTGATGTTCATCGACCGGCAGCCGTTCCGGCTTGCCGTACAACTGACGGGTACTGGCGAAGACCAGCCGCACGTCGGAATTGTAATTGCGGCACGCTTCCAGAATCGACAATTGGGCGCGGCAGTTGATCTCCAAATCGGTAAACGGATCGGACATGGAGTCCATATGGCTGGTCTGCCCGGCGAGATTGAACAGGTAGTCCTTATCCTGAATCAAGTATCGCATGCTGTGCGGGTCGCGGACGTCGGCGATGTTCACCGAGACCCCGTCTTCGAAGCCTTTGACATTAAACGTGTTCCCGCCGTACTCGGGGATCAGCGAATCGACCAGCGTCACCTCGGCGCCGCAATCGACCAGCCGCTGCGCCAGGTTCGAGCCGATGAAGCCCAGGCCGCCGGTGACTAAAACCCGCCGGCCCTGAAAATGTTCGCGAAAATCTTCCGCCGGTTCAGTCATGGTGGGCATGCTCAATTACGTTCTCGGTCGAAGGTTCAGCAGCGGATTCTCGGGTGGAGTAGACCTCGCGGACGACAAATTGCGGCGCGCGGTTGAGTACTTGAAACACGCGGCCCAGATACTCGCCCAGCACGCCCAACACGGACAATTGAAGTCCGGCGAAGATCGTAATCGATACAATCAGCGACGCCCAGCCGGGAGGAATCGCGTCCGACTTGAGGATTCCCCCCACCGCCCAGGAAATGATGAAGAACAGGGCCATCGCAAACCCAACCGCCGACATCACAAATCCCAGGAACGATGCCACACGCAGGGGCAGAATTGAAAACCCCGTAAACATGTTGAGCCACAACCGCAGCAGCCTCGCCAACGTGTAGTTCGATTCGCCTTCCTCACGCTCGCGGTGGTCGCAAAGGACCTGTCCGATCGACGATGTCGATCGCAGCACCAACCCGTCCAGGTAGGGATACGGTCCGTCGTAGACTGTCACCGCGTCGATCAAAAAACGATTGAGTGCCTTGAAACTGGAGAGATATAAGCCGCGCGGCTTGCGCAACATCCAAGTCGCCACCAAATCGTTGAACGAACTCCCCAGATTGCGGAACCAGGAATGCCGTTTATTCTCATAATAACTGAAGACGACGTCGTAGCCCTCGCGAAGCTTCTCAACGAGCACCAGGATTTGATCGGGCGGATTCTGAAAATCGTCGTCGATGATGACCACGCAGTCACCCGTGACGTGCCGCAGGCCGCACATCACGGCGTTATGTTCGCCGAAATTCCGCGCTAGCCGTACATAGGTAATCAAGCCGGGATGCCGCTCGATGGCCTGCAAGATCACGCTATGGCTGTCGTCCGGGCTGCCGTCGTTCACTAATACGACTTCTACTTCCGGATAGTGTGGAGTCAGCGTCTCGGCAACAACGTCGACCAACCGCCCGATCGTCGTTTGGCTGTTATAAACCGGCACCAACACGCTCACACGCTCAATCGCGGCACGTGGTTCGTCAGCGGCGGCTGGTACGGGTGACGGTGAAGCATTCATGAGCAGGGCTGACGATCAACAGTTGGACGATCCGACGAGGACTGTGCTGCGTGGCGTCGCGACAATTCGTCCCACAAGGCAGCGACTGCCGGCGGGTAGTTGGGAGTTTCCGCGCGCGCGTGATTCCAGTCGGGCTTCACGACGTTCTCGCCCAGCTCGCGAATCTGCTCAGGCGGAACTTCGATCTGGAAAAAGTTGAACGCCGATCTGACTTCCTCCTCGAAGTACCTCGGATCCAACAACCGGGCAAAAGAGATGAATCGGAGCGGAATTTGGCCGGCAGAGGCCAGCAGTCGCTGATTGTGAGTCTGCCACAGGTTCAATCCGTGTCGCAGCGTTGCTTTGTTGCGCTTTCGCAACGACTGCGCGACCGCCTGCGGTTCGCGGAGGCAGACCAGAATGCCCTCCACTGCGGTACCCGCCTCAAGCCATGCAGGCAGCGTGAGGCAGAAACGGGTCTCTTTAACTACTTTGTCGCGATATTTGGCGGCCACGTGTTGAATCTGGGATTGCATCCGTCGTCCCCGCCGCCGGATCGTTGACTCGTTCGGCAGCCAAAAATAAGCCAAGCGGCCCCAGGGACCGTGAATCAGCGGGAAATTGATGTCGTGAATGTCGGGTTGCTCGAAATAACCGTCCGGATTGTGGCGGTCGGCACGGTAGAACGTGCCGGGATCTCCCATGTCGGCGCCCGCTTGATGAAACAACTGCGCCACCAGGGAAGTCCCCGATCGATGCATTCCTGAAATGATGTACATTAGCGTCAGCTTATCGTAAAATCCCGGTTTTGTCACGACCGACCATTTCTGGCTTTAAAGAATTCCGATCGCGTCTATGACGGCTCAAATTGAAGTCAATACGTTCCATTTTGTCCCCACCGAGTGCAACCTGTGCGGCGAAACAAAGAGCAAGGAACGCTACACGATTTCCAAGTTTAAACAGGGCGAATTGCACTATGTGACCTGCGACAATTGTGGGACCGCCTATCAAAATCCGATGCCGGATCAGGCGTCGATGCAGGCCTTTTATCATTCGCAGAATTTCTTCAACTGCACGTCGACCGGCGATGAGCTGACGGGCTACCGTGACTACGATGCGGAAGAGGCGACGCGGCAAGCTAACGCTCGCAAGCGACTCAAGGAAATCGAGGCGTTGTTTCCCAAGGGAAAGAAGTTACGTCTGCTGAAAGTCGCCTGCGGGTACGGCACGCTGGTCAACTTGGCGCAGACAAAAGGGCATGACGCACAAGGCATCGATTTCTCAGAGACGATGGTCGAGGGCGCCAAACAACGGTACGGGATTGATTTGATTCATGATGACTTCTTGACGCACGATTTCGGCGACGAGACGTTCGACGTCATCTTGCTGTACGGCGCGATCAACAATTTCCTCCGCCCGTTGGACGTCGCCCGTCGCGCCTTCTCGCTGCTCAATCCCGGCGGTCTGTACGTCGTGAACCACGTCTGGCTCAACAGTTTTCCGGAGCGGCTCATGGGGCAGCGGTATTGGATTTATCGGCCGCCAATCTTGGGGCTATTCCCGCGACAGGCATTCATCGATTACCACCTCAAACAGGGATTCGCGCTCGCGCAAGCGAAACGCGACGTCCAATACATGACCTTCGACAAGTTCTTCGGCTATTTGCAGTTCAGGCCGCTGATTCGCCTGGCTGACATGCTGCGAATCTCACGGCTGGGCTTCACGATTCCCGTACCCGGCTACGACCGCGTGTTCCTCAGAAAACCGGACGAATCGACTTGATGGGAGCGCAGTTTCTCGAAGCTCCGCTTCGAGTGAATTTGCGGCGGCACCGCGATCGGAGCGGAAAGCCCCTGTCACGCGAAGTCGAGCTTCGCGCACCAGTGCAAAGAACCATGACGCTAAAATGAACCTGCAGCCCCCTTTAGAATACGAATACCCACTTCAGAGCGGCCTCGACGAATGGCCGATCGGCATCATTGGGGCGGGGTTTATCGTGCGGGACTGCCATTTGCCCGCCTACCAGGAAGCCGGCTTCCACGTTGCGGGAATCGCCTCACGTTCCGAATCCCGCGCGCGTGAAGTTGCGGAACTGTGCGGGATCGACTGTGTGTATCCCGATTACCAAGCGCTGTTACAGGATCCGCAGATTGCGGTGGTTGACATCGCCGTCCCTCCTCAACACCAGTTGCCGATCATCAAGGAGGTCGTTCGGCATGCGGACCATGTGCGGGGGATTCTGGCGCAAAAGCCGCTCGCGATGAGTTACGCGGAGGCCTGCGAGATTGTCCGACTCTGCGACGATGCCGGCATCACCCTGGCGGTCAATCAAAACATGCGGCACGATCAATCGGTCCGGGCCTGCAAAGATTTGCTCACTCGGGGGCTGCTGGGCGAGCCGGTGTTGGGCACGATCGAAATGCGCGCAATTCCCCACTGGATGCCGTGGAGCGAAGAATTGCACTCGCTGTCGACGTATGTGATGTCGATTCACCATCTGGACACATTTCGCTATTGGTTCGGCGATCCTGTCAGGGTCATGGCCAGCACGCGGCCCGATCCTCGTACGACGTTTTCGCACAGAGACGGGATCAACCTCTACATTTTGGAGTTCGAGTCAGGTTGCCGCGCCTCCGCTTGGGACGATGTTTGGACCGGTCCGGCCCGCGAAGGAAGCGCCGCCGATATCGGCATTCGTTGGCGGGTCGAGGGGACAGACGGACTTGCACGGGGCACGATCGGCTGGCCAAGTTATCCCGAGCGGACTCCCAGCACGCTCGACTTCACGACGAGCGCCGGCAACGAATGGATCAGCCCCCGCTGGGACCGAGTCTGGTTTCCGGACGCTTTTCGCGGCACGATGGGCGAACTGCTCACCGCGCTCAAGCATCAGAGTGAACCGACGATATCCGGGCGCGACAACCTGCACACAATGGCATTGGTCGAGGCAACTTTCGCGGCCGCAAAAGAGAACCGCGTCGTCGAGTTGGGCGAGATTCTGGCCAGTTGAACCGCCGGGTCCGCTCCGCCGACCAGCCATGTCCCCAAGCCCTCCAATCATGTATACTGAACTTGCAGGGATTGATTGACTCGTGAGTTGAAACAAAGGATCTCCTGGATGGCTTTCCTGTGCCGCATCGCTCTAACGACTTGTCTCACATTCACATTGTGCTGCGCGTCGGCCGATCTCTTCGCAGGCGAGGCGGGGAATTACCCAGAACTTGTCCTCGCGGATGAACCCGTCGTGTATTGGCGGTTTAACGAGTCGGCGGAGTCAAAGATTGTCAATCGGGCCGAGTTGGCCGCCAATGAATTTCGCTTTGACGGCACAGTGGTCGGTCGCGTTCTGACGGAGCGTTTGGGTCCGGAATCGCCGTCATTTCCACTTTTCGGCGAACACAACCGCGCGGTCGGATTCTCGGCGAAGAACAGTTATATCCGCATCGAGGATACCGGTGAGGAGAGCCTGCTCGATTTTGATGTGGGCGACTCGATCACCATCGAGGCTTGGGTGAATCCGAGATTGACCGGCGGACACGATTACCACTACATCATCGGCAAGGGCCGTACGCAAAACAGCGGATTTGCCGCCGACAATCAGAACTGGGCGCTGCGACTGAAATCTCCCGCCGGTCAACTCAGTTTCCTCTTCCGCAGCCGGGGCGAAGGGGGCGACTGGCACCGCTGGACGTCGCGCGCAGGCATTGGCGGTGAAGACGGCTGGCATCACGTTGCGGTCAGCTATACATTCGGCAAAAAGGACAGCCTGGTCGGCTACATCGACGGCAAACCGGTCAAGGGCGTCTGGGACAAGGCCGGCGCCACCGATCGCGCGCCGATTGTCGACAACGACGAGATCCGCATCGGTTCGACCTATCACGGCGCAGCGGCGTTCGGCGGTGAATTAGATGAAGTCGCGGTCTACCGCAAGATCCTGCCTCCCGAACGAATCGGTGCGCGCTACGAATATGATTCCCCAGGCCTGCGGCCCATAAATTGGGACGAAATTCCAGACGGCCAGTTCCAAGTCGAGATCTTTGAGGGCCTGCCTGACCGCCGCTCATGGGATTTTCGCCCGCCCAGGTACATCGAGTCCTACGCGACCGACACGCTCGCCTTCGTCGCCGTTCCCAACAAGTACAATCAGCGGGGCATTCAGATCGACCGCTCCAATCCATTTTTGATTCGCGCGGCGGGGACGATTCATTTGCCGGAAGGCTCGCAACAAATCCTACTGCGGGCGCGAAACGCCGCACGTTTGTATCTGGACGGCGAGAAAATCGCCGAGACCGATTTTCATAGCATTCCCAGTAGCGGGCACGGACGAGTCGTTGACGTCGACACTGATTTGGCGCCGAACATTCGCCCGCGGCACCGCGGCGAAACCGAAGCGGTCGCCCAGGTTCAAGGAGACGGCGAGCGGCATCAGTTCCACTTCGAAATGATCGTCGGCGGACAGCGGCACCGGCCGGAAATGGGAGAAACTTCGGTCAGCGTCGCGGCGCCGGGAGAGGACTTCCGGCTAATGAGCGAATCGCAGGAGTATCTATTGACCGATGCGGGCTGGACGGCATTCGCCCATCGACAACGAGCTGAATTGATCTCGCTGAATTCAGTGCGGCGCCGTGAAGCCGGCGCGAAGGAAGCGGAGCACTGGAAACAACGGCACGCCGCGGCCGCCGAGGTTGTTAAACAATCAGAACCGCCGAAGATTCCCGCAGTTGCTGATGAATCGGCTGTCCGGAATTCAGTGGACCGCTTTATCAACGCCCGCTTGGCGGGCGAAGGAATCAAACCGGCCGAATTGGTCGACGACGAAGCATTTCTGCGGCGGGTCACGCTGGATCTGATCGGCACGATTCCCACTGAGGCACAGATCGCTGAATTCCAAGCCGATCAACAGCCCGGCCGGCGGTCTCGTGCGATCGATCGCTTGCTGAATGATCCTGGTTGGGCCGACAACTGGATGGGCTATTGGCAGGATGTGCTTGCCGAGAATCCCGCACTCGTCAAACCAAAACTGAACAACAGCGGCCCGTTTCGCTGGTGGCTATACGAGTCATTCCTGGACAACAAGCCGTTTGACCGCTTCGCCACGGAGTTAATCCGTATGGAGGGCAGCCGCCGCTACGGCGGACCGGCCGGTTTTGCCGTTGCCACTCAAAACGACGTCCCCATGGCGGCCAAGGCACAAATCTTGGGCCGCGCTTTTTTGGGCCTGAACATGACCTGTGCCCGCTGCCACGATGCACCTTTTCATGATTATCAGCAGAAGGATTTGTTTTCGCTGGCGGCGATGCTCAGGCGACAACCGCTGCGGGTTCCCAAGACGAGCAGCATCCCCGGCGGCGACGAGGTTGTTTCTTCGATGATCGTCGAAGTGACGCTCAAGCCTGGTTCGCTGGTGGCGCCGCGCTGGACATTCTCGGATGTCGTCTCCACCAAGGTCCTGGCCCGCGAAACCGCGACGGCGGCCGACTCCCGCGAACGACTGGCGTCGCTGCTCACATCGCCGCACAATTCACGATTCGCGGAGGTCATTGTCAACCGGATGTGGAAACGGTACTTGGGCCGCGGACTGGTCGAACCAGTCGATGACTGGCACCAGGCGGAGCCCTCCCATCCCGGATTGCTGCAATACTTGGCGCGTGAATTTGTTCTTCACGGCTATGATCTGAAGCACCTCGCACGATTGATTCTCAACTCGCACACGTATCAGCGCGGGCAGCCGGCCGGTGAATCTGATGAACGGCACCAGGAATTGTTTGCCGCATCTCACGTGCGACGAATGACCGCCGAGCAAGTCGTGGATTCGATGTTTGCCGCTGCCGGAAAACAGTTCAACGCGGGACAGCTCTGTCTCGATCCCGACGGAGCGATGAAGCTCGATACGGCCATCAATCTGGGAGTGCCGACCCGGGCGTGGGAATTCTCCTCGCTCTCCAACGAACGTGACCGTCCCAGCCTCGCGCTACCATTTGCGCAGCCGTTCGTGACGACACTGGAAACATTCGGCTGGCGCAGCTCGCGCCAGAATCCGCTAACCGACCGTGACGTGGAACCGACTGTCCGCCAGCCGGCCGTAATTGCCAACGGTATCTTGAGCAGACGTGTCACCCGGCTGTCAGACGACAGCGGCTTCACCGCTCTGGCACTTGAGGAGCAGCCGTTGCCGCGGTTGGTCGACCGGGTCTATCTCCGCCTGCTCTCCCGCCGGCCAAGCGCCGATGAACGAGAAACATTCGTTGAACTCCTCAAAGAGGGCTACGATCGTCGAATCACGGAGCCGCCACAATCAACGGAAAAACCAAAACGCCTGCCGCTCGGATTGGTCTCCTGGTCGAATCATCTCAGCGAACGGGCCAACGCGATCAAAATCGAATTGCAACGCGCGGTGGAGCAGGGCGATCCGCCCACGGCGGGTTTGGATTCGGACTGGCGCGAGCGCCTGGAAGACATGCTCTGGGCGCTGATCAACTCGCCGGAGTTCGTCTATTTACCGTAGTATTGAACCGACAGTAGGTCAGGCTCCTGCCTGACGCGATGTCGTGTGCGTAATCATTGGGGACGTCAGGCATGGTTCATGGCATGGTTTGCCTTGGGAAATTTGTTTAGCGATACGAAATAACAGTCGACGCTTCAGAGCGTGCCTGACCTACGGACTTCGAGACAATTTGTACGCAACCGGACAGAAGTTCAAATGATGGATGTCAATCTACAAAACCGTCGAAGTTTTCTCACCACGAGTGCCGCTGCCACGGTTGGTATGGCATCGTTGTCTTCGAGCGAATCGGTATTCTCCGACGAAGCGGAGTCAACGCCCGCAATCCCGCGCGGCAAAGCTGAGCATTGTGTGATGATCTGGCTGGGCGGCGGAGCCTGTCATATCGACACCTGGGATCCCAAACGGATGGGCGATCCTAAGATGAAGAAAGCCGGGTCTTATTACGCGGCGATCGACACGGCGATCTCCGGCACACAGGTCTGTGAGCATCTTCCGCAGTGCGCGAAGATTCTCGACCGTTTCAATATCTTGCGGACCGTGCACCACGATGTGATTGACGAGCATGCCGCGGCTGTCAATCAAGTGCACACCGGCCGTCCCACCAGCGGGACGATCGTCTATCCTTCCATTGGTTCGATCGTGTCGCACGTCCGCGGTCCGGTGAACAACCACGCTCCGGGCTACGTGTTAATTGGCTATCCCAATCTGACGCGCGGGCCCGGTTTTCTGGGAGCGAAGGCGGGATACATCTACCTGACCGATACCAAGTCGGGCCCCGCCGGTTTTACGCGCGAGCATGGAATCGGCGAGTCTCGGCAAGCACGGAGAGAACGCCTCTTGGCCAAAGTTCGCGGAATCTACCGTGAGAAAACCTCTCCAGGCTCCGCGGCGCGGGAGTACGACACGACGGTGGCCGAGGCGCTGCGGCTCTCCGGACCACAGTTCGCCGGCGTGTTTCGCTTGGACCAGGAGCCGGCATCGCTACGGGAGTCCTACGGCGGCGAATTTGGCCAGCGGTGCTTGCTCTCGCGGCGGCTGCTGCAAGCGGGTGTCCGGTTCATCGAGATTTCGCATAATCTCAACTTCGTCAACGGCACCGGCTGGGACACGCACAACGACGGACAACTCAAGCAGCACGTGTTGATTCAAGAACTGGACCAGGCGCTCTCGTCGCTTGTTCTGGATCTCGAGCGCAACAAGATGCTGGACAAGACGTTAATCGTCGTGGCGACCGAGTTCGGCCGTCCGGCAAAGTTCGACGCCGGCGGCGGCCGCGGACATTATTCCAAAGCATTCAGTGTCGTCCTCGCCGGTGGCGGACTCAACAACGGCAAAACGATCGGCGTGACCGACGAATTGGGGATGAAGATCGAATCAACGCCGATATCGCTCCCCGACATGCACGCCACGATCCACAACGCGCTGGGGATCGACCCGCATCAAGAACTCTACGCGCCGGGCGACCGGCCCGTGCCGATCACCGACCAAGGACGGCCGGTTGCGGAGCTGTTTACGTAATCTGTCCTGCCTTGCAGACTCCCCCTTGCATCACGGTGATAAACCGCGCGCGGTCTTGCAGCACGCCAATGTCCGCCGGCACGTCGCCGTCGACGACCAGCACGTCGGCCAGCTTGCCGGCCTCCAGCGTGCCAATCTCATCGGCGCGACCCATAATCTCCGCCCCGGTCTTTGTCGCGCAGCGGATCACCTCCAGCGGAGTGAAGCCGACGTACTTGACGAAGAACTCCAGTTCCTTGGCGTAGTCTCCGTGCGGGTTCCACGCGAAGCCGTAGTCGCCCCCCATTCCCAAACCGCCCCCGGCGGCGAGGATCCGCCGAGCGCTCTCCGCGCCTCCTTCGAGAGTTTCCTGGTGCCCGTCAATGACCGCTTGCGGCATCCCCAGTTCCGGCCCGTTGACGACGCTCGCTTGCTCGAAATAGAGGGCAGGCACGACCGCAATATCCCGCTCGAGCAGCATGTCGAGCGCTTCGTCATCCATAAACGTACCATGTTCCAGCGTGTCATATCCGGCCCGCAGGGCGTTCTTGATCCCTTCGGTCGCGCGGCAGTGGCCGGTCACCTTCAGCCCGTGGTTGTGCGCCGTCTGCACCACCGCGTGCATTTCGTCAAAGGTCATGCAGAGCGTATGGTGGTCGTTGATGTCGGGCGAGGCGGCGTCCCCGGTCGGATAGGTTTTGACCCATTCGACGCCATCCTTGACCAGTTTCCGCACAGCGCTGCGCGCCTCATCGGGTCCATTGACCAGCAGTACCAGCCCTTCCATGCCGATCTTGCGAAAGTCCGGATTCCAATCCATCAGCCCGCCCACTCCGCAAATCTCCCGCCCGCTGGCTGCCATCCGCGGCCCGAGAACCAGGTCGTTCTCGATGGCCATTTTGAGCCAGACGTCGATATTGAACAGGCTGCCCCCGCTCCGCGCAGCCGTGTAGCCGCACTCCAGCGCCAACTTCGCGTTGCAGGCGGCAAGCAGCGTCACATATTCGACCGGGTATTTAATATCCAAGTCTTCGAGCGCCGCCACGTTGAAATATGTCGGATGAAAATGCGCTTCGACCAGCCCCGGCATAATCGTCCCGCCGCGGGCATCGATCACTTGCGCGTCATCGTCAAACGCAGGAAGTTGAGCGACGTCGCCCACAAAGCAAATCAGCCCGTCCTCGATCAACAGGCCGCCGTCGGCAATTGGAGGCTCGCCCGTCCCGATAATGATCTGCCCATTCTTGATGACTGTCTTGCCGGTTGCGGTCTTCATAATCGGGGCTCCAAACGAGAGGCCTAAGAGACGTCGGCCAAAAACGCGAGCATCAAATTGGCGAGTTGCTGGGTGTGGGTCCAATGCACTAAATGCCCCACGCCGTCGAGCTTGATGTGTGTCAGTTCCCGGCAAAGCGACTTAAGGTGCAGTACGTCTTCGTCGATCAACATCCCGCCCGCGGCAAAATCCGCCTGAATCAGCAAAATCGGGCAGCGAATGTTCTCGAACATTGCGTCAATCTCGTAACCCTCCAGCCAGCGCTCCAGGAGAATCGGTGCAAACGCGTGCGGATCGACACACTTCAGGCACCCAGCGGTGAATCTCAACGCTGCCGAGTCGCGCACGTCGCCGAGACGGGTTCTTGTTCCAGATTGCGGATCGAGCAACTCGATCTCGGCCAGATCGAGAGCAATTTCCTGCACGTTTCGTGTGTCGCCGGCAAATCCTTTCAAGTCACGAAAGAAGCCGTGCAGCGGCGTCAGCGAGATTCGCCGTCCCATCGTTTCCAGCGGCGGGTCCTCCAACACAATCGCATGGACCTGGTCGGTACGTTGTGCGGCGACGGCGGCGGCGACCATCGATCCCAGCGAATGCCCGTAGAGCACAACTTGATCGTCAATTTGGTCTACCGCCTGCAGCGCGTCTTCGACGTAATCGATAACACGGTATCCCTCTGCTGCCGGTTCGGAGCGGCCGTGTCCACGAAAATCAATTGCGTGCAACTGCCAGTGCGATTGTAGCGCAGGGACCAATGGCAGAAACGATCGCCACTGTCGGGAAAACCCGTGCAGCATTAAGAGCGGCGGACCTGGCTCCCGACCAATGGCGGTGTTGAGCGTCAGCGCCCCCAATTCCCGTAGTGATTCATCGAACATTTGAGTGTCTGGCGAGAGCTTGCTTTTTAGTGGCAATCGGGTATTCTACATTCTGGATCCAGAATCCGATTTTAACGCCAGCAGGCTCACTGTCAAACCAACTGCGCATTTTTCGACGGAGCAGGGCATGTCCCCGCCGCAACTCAAGTATCCGATCAAACGGCAGTCGCTCGTCGATGCCGTTTACGAATCGTTGCTGGAGGCGATCGTCTCCGGGCAACTTCCGCCGGGAACCGAAATGAACTCGGTTTCATTGGCGGAGCAACTCGACGTCAGCCGCACGCCGGTCAAGGAGGCGCTGCGGATCTTGGCCCACGACGGACTGGTCGAGCACGTCAAAGACCACAAAGCCCGCGTCGCACAGTTTTCGCGGCAGGACGTCGTTGAGATCTACGAAATCCGCGACCAGCTTGAATCCGCCGCCGCCCAGCGCGCCGCCAAGCTGATCAATGCAGAGTTGCTCGCCCAACTCCGCGGCGAAGCGGATGATCTCTTGTCCGCGCGCCGCGACGTTGACTGGGCGGCCCGCGCAATTGACTACGACATTCGCTTTCACGACGTCATCGCCGCTGCTTGTGGCAACGAGCGGCTCCGCAAGGAAATCGCCCGGTATCGGCTGTTGGTGAGAAGCTTCTGCCGGTTGACGGGTCGCGACACAACTCTCTTGCAGGCGTTGCGCGAACACCTGGACATTCTCGCCGCTCTGGAAACACGCCGTCCGGCGACCGCGCGAAAAGCGATGTCCGCGCACATCCAGGCTCGGCTCGCGGACGTCCTCAGCGACGTTTATGATCAGGGTGCGGAAGCGTCGTAATTCATGATTCGCAATCCGAACGGCACCACTAGCGGCATTCATTTCTGAGGAGACGGCAACCGATGCGTCGATGGTTACTGGCAATGACGGCGATCTTGATCTGTGGCCCGCGGTCAATTTCGGCGGACGACTCGGCTCCGCCGCAGGATATCTATGCCAAAGAGAATCTCGTTGCTTGGTGTATTGTGCCCTTCGACGGCAAGAAACGGGGGCCGGAGGAGCGGGCCAAGATGCTGGCCCGGTTGGGAATCACCAAACTCGCCTACGATTATCGCCGGGAACACATTCCAACCTTCGACGACGAAATGCGTGCTCTCAAGAAGCATGGCATTGAACTGACCGCTTGGTGGTTTCCCGGCACGTTGAACGACGAGGCCCGCGGCATACTCGATGTGCTCAAACGCCACGGCATCAAGACCCAACTGTGGATCACCGGTCGCGGCGACCCCAATCTCCCCGGCGGACAACGCGCCGCCGTCGAACGCGAAGCGGACCGGATTCGCCCGATCGCGCAGGCGGCTGCGAAGATCGGCTGTCGGGTCGGACTGTACAATCATGGCGGCTGGTTCGGCGAGCCGCAAAACCAGATCGCGATCATCAAGGAACTCAATCTGCCGGGCGTGGGCATCGTCTATAACCTGCACCACGGGCACGGCCACGTCGATCGCTTTCCGGAATTGCTCAAGCTGATGAAACCGTACCTGTATGCGGTCAATCTCAATGGCATGGTTGCAGGCGGCGATCAGCAGGGGCGAAAGATCTTGCCGCTCGGAGCGGGCGATTTGGAGTTGGGTCTGCTCAAAATGATCCGCGACAGCGGCTACTCCGGGCCGATCGGGATCTTGAACCATACGCAGGAGGACGCCGAAGCGCGGCTCCAAGACAACTTGGACGGGCTGAATTGGCTCAAAGGCCGGCTGCAAGGAGATCCGCCCAGCGCCCGGCCGGTCTATCGCAGTTGGCGGCCGCAGGAATCATCCGGGCTCAAGTCCGGGAAAGTCTTTGCCGGCCGCGAGGAATTTCGCCAGCCGCCCCTCACGGTCGAGTGCCGCGCGCGCTTGCGGCGGAAAGACACGTACAACATTCTGGTCGCCAGCGACACCAAGAAATCGCCGGCACACTGGGAGGTGTTCTCGATGGCCCGCAGTGGGCGATTGACCGCCTATCTGCCCGGCATGCGGCCGGATCACGTTCGCTCAAAAGCGATGATTTGCGACGACCGCGCGCACCATATTGCGATGATCTACGAACCGGATCGTGTGCGGCTCTATCTCGACGGCAAACAGGTCGCCGACCAAACCGTGAAATCTTCGACCAAACCGCCGGTGCCGGGCGGGCTTGCGGTGGGCCAGCTCGTTGAAGGCGGTCTAACGCACAGCGGCGAGATTGAGTGGGTTCGCATCTCATCAGGTATCAGAGAGATCCCCGACGAACCTCCTGCGACCGTCACGAGAGACGCACAGACTCTCGCACTCTGGAGATTTCCCAAACCCGTCACTCAGCCGCCATCTCAATCATCGTCGGTCCCGTACAGCGCGGACTTTGTCCGCGAGACCACCGCCGCGTCGCGCGACCGAGGATCGGCACATCGCGGGGCGCGATTGTTTGCCGATCCTAAGTTCGCTTGCATCTCTTGCCACAAAGTGGGCCATCACGGTGGAACGGTCGGTCCCGAACTGACTGCCATTGCCAAACAACGCACGCCGGAGCAGATTGCGGAATCGCTGTTTTGGCCGCAGCGCGAAGTCAAACCGGAATTCCTTGCGCAGGTGATTCACACGACCAAGGGCAAAGCGGTCAGGGGTTATGTTGTTCGTTCCGACAAAAAGGAAGTGCTGCTGCGCGATCCTGCCGCGGGAACTGAGACGCTGTTGAGCCGCAAGCAGATCGAGGAAATCGTACCGGCCGGTTCGCTGATGCCGGACGGTCTGACCGCCGCCATGACACAGCAGCAGCAGTGGGACTTGATTCGATTTCTGAGCGGATTGGGCCGTGACGATGAACTTTCCGGCGACGCCCTCAATCGCATGCTCGGCCATGCGCATATGCATCAACCGGCACCGTTTGAGTACGACCGAAAACCGCTGCATCCCGATGATTGGCCCTCCTGGCGGGCGAATGTCAATCGCGACCGCATCTATGATTTCTACGCCAAGCAAGCCGAGTACTTTCGCCGTCAGAAACCGATTCCGCCGCTGCTGCCGGAATATCCGGGACTGGACGGCGGCGAACTGGGACATTGGGGCAATCAATCGGAAGAGGCGTGGCGAAACGCGCAATGGAATGAAACCAAACTTGGCAGCGTACAGTGCGGCATTTTTCACGCCCGCGGGATCACTGTGCCGCGCGCGGTCTGTCTGCGTTTGGGAGAGCAAGGGGAGATGTCCGCTTGTTTCAACCCCGACACGCTAACCTACGACGCCGTCTGGACCGACGGATTCTTGAAGTTCTCAGACGTCCGCTACGGGTTTCTCCACGGTCTGCTGATGGAGGGTAAACCGGTCGCCTATGAGAAGTCACGCAAGCCAAAGCAACCGTTTCAGTATCATGGCTTCTATCGGCACGGCAAGCGGGTGGTGTTCGCCTATCGAATCGGAGAGACCGAGTACCTTGATGCGCCCTGGGTGCAAGACGGGCGGTTTCAACGGGTCGTCGCACCAGCAGACAAACATCCCGATCGAAACTTGTTGCAGCCCGGCAAGCCACAGTGGCCGCAGTCGTTCAACACACGGATCGTGCCGGGCAAGGGCCGTCCCTACGCGATCGATACAATCGAGCTGCCGATAGCGAATCCATGGAGGGCGCTGCTGTTCTGCGGCGGACATGATTTTCTACCAGACGGCAGCGCGCTCGTCTGCACGATGCAGGGCGATATCTGGCAGGTGAGCGGATTTGCCGGCAAGGATGGAGAATACCCGCAGACCGCGCGTTGGCGGCGCTTTGCGTCCGGCCTGTCGCAAGCGTTGGGATTGGTGATCACCGATGCGGGAATCTTTGTACAAGGACGGGACCAATTGACACGGCTGCACGATCTCAACGGCGACGGCGAAGCCGATTTCTACGAGTGCTTTAGCAACGCATTTGAAACCTCGCCTGCAGGACACGATTTCATCTGCGGCCTCGAGTCTGACGCGGCCGGCAACTTCTACACCGTCTCCGGCAATCAAGGTCTGCTGCGGATTTCATCCGACGGCAAACATGCCGATGTGATCGCTACGGGATTTCGCAATCCCGACGGACTTGGACTGCTGCCGGACGGAACGTTGACGATTCCCTGCTCGGAAGGCGATTGGACGCCCGCGTCACAAATCTGTGCGGTGACGGAGGCTCATCAAGGAGCGACTGTCCCGGCGCACTTCGGACATGGTGGCCCGCGCGACAAGAAGCTGCCGGAACTGCCGCTTGTTTACCTGCCGCGCGGGCTCGACAACTCTAGCGGCGGACAAGTCGCCGTCGACAGCGAGCTTTGGGGACCGCTGGCCGGTCAGGCGATCCACCTTTCATTCGGCACCGGTTCCAGTTTTCTGCTGTTGCGCGACGAGGTCGCCGGACAAGTGCAGGGCGCCGTGGTCCCGCTGCCGGGCGAGTTTCTTTCCGGCGCGCATCGCGGTCGTTTTCATCCGGGCGATGGCCAACTCTATGTCGGCGGCATGGCGGGCTGGGGGACGTATACCACCGAAGGCGGTTGCTTTCAACGTGTCCGCTATACGGACGATCGCGTGCAACTGCCGGTCGGGTTTCACATCTATGAGAACGGCGTCTCGGTAACGTTCACTGAGCCGGTCGACGGCGCGATTGCCGGCGACGCTGCACGTCAGTTCGCGCAGTGTTGGAATTACCGTTACAGCGGCGCTTATGGCTCGCCGGAATTCTCTACGCGGCACCACGGCATGCGTGGACACGATCATCTGCCGATCAAGTCGGCGCGCGTCTTGCCGGATGGGCGGACGCTGTTTCTGGAGATTCCCGAATTGCAGCCGGTCAGCCAGTTGCATCTGCGATTGCAGGTTGAACCGGGGAGCGGCCGCGACCTGTTCATGACCGTCCATCGACTGGACCGCCCATTCAGCGAGTTTCCGGGATATCGGCCGGTCCAGAAATCCGTGCTGCCGCATCCCATGCTTGCGGACTTGGCGCTGGCCACGATCCGCATCAGAAACCCCTACATGAAGCGCATCCCCAAGGCCAGGCCGATTCGCATGGAAACTGGCAAGAACTTGACGTACAAGACGCGGGAGATCATTGCCAAGCCGGGCGAGCCGATTCAGTTCACGCTCGAAAACCCGGACGTCGTCCCGCACAACTGGGCGCTGCTCAAACCGGGCACACTCAAACGCGTGGGCGAGATGGCCAATCGGCTGGTCGCCGACCCGGAAGCGGTCGCGCGGCACTACATTCCGCGGACCGACGACGTGCTGTGTTACACCGACATCGTCGCGCCGAAATCGAAGTTCACGATCTACTTCCGCGCGCCCAAAAAACCGGGACGCTATCCCTACCTCTGCACATTCCCGGGCCACTGGATGGTGATGAACGGCGAACTCGTCGTCGAATGAGAGGCCGCAGCTATCCGGCTGGTTGCTTGTGCGCTTTAACCGCTTCGCGGCTGAGTTTATCAGCCCAGAACGTCGGTTCCGGCAACCGGTGTCCGTGAAACAATTGCTGTACAAGTTCGGTGGATGTTTCCACATCGATCAAATGGCCGGGCGAAACGTAGATTGGTTTCGACGTCGCGCGAGACTTGACCGCCCTGCCAAGCAACTCTCCTTCATGGACGATCTCGCGCGACTCGTCCGCCTGCATACCGTCAAGATCAACCTTTCCGCACAACAGCTTCTTGCTGACGCCGACTGACGGTACCCCGGCCAGAATTCCCAGCATGCAGGCGATCCCCATGCGGCGGTTGTGCAGCAGGCCGCTGCCGTCGACGAAGACCACGTCCGCGGAGTGTCCCGCCTGCTCGGCTGCCTGCAACAAGTCGAGCAGCACCGGCAATTCACGAAACGCCAGAAATGTGGGGATATATGGGAACCTGATTGGCGCTCGCACCGTCGTCGACCAGGCCAACTCCGCTGTCCCGGCGTCGATCAATGCGTAGCCGCCGACCGCTTCGCCTTCAGACAAATATGAGACGTCGACGCCGGCGATGGTCTTAGGTGGATGGCTTGGAGCGGAGAATCGCGACTGCAGGGCTAGCTCCTGCTGCATCGTGCGCAATGCGTGCAGCGGGAATACGGTGTCGAACTCTTCAAAGAGACATCGTCCAAGATCGACGCATCCTCCTGCGACTTCGACCTCTTCGGATTCCAGCAGGCGGATCTTGTCCTGCGCGTTGGCGGTGTAATACAGCCCGACTTCGCCGCCGGAACGGACGATGCGGTGCACCGGCAGATCAGCGACGGAATGAGGTTCGAGAACAAATCCGCCCACCCAGCGAGTGGCACTGTCGCTGCCCAAGGCCTCGGCCAACGCCGCATACGTCGTCACCCGACCGTGCGGAATCTGCTTGATCAGGTTTCTCAGTTCCGATTGTAGATCGGGGATCTCAATCTCAAACGTCATGCGGGGCCGTTTCAACGAAATGCGCACGTGGTGGCACTTCTGGTGCCGTCGTCGCCAAATCGGTCTTCAGGATGGCAGAACATTCGGCAATTTGCAATTCGCAGCCGGCGCTCCGCGGCTGCGTCGTCGCCCATCGATCTCACCCGACTGCCGTTGCAGTGCCCGGTCTAGTCGCGAATGATCGCTTCGACGGAGACCGGACGGCCAAACAAGAAGCCCTGAGCATAGTCGAAGCCGATCTTGCGGCAGACTTCGGCCTCTTCTGGGGACTCGACGCCCTCGGCAATGGCGGCAATGCCGAATTCCTGGACCATGCAGACCAGCGATTCGACCATCTGCTGCTGCACGATATTGCGGTGAATGTCGCGGACGAGCTTGATGTCAAACTTCAAATAGTCCGGCGGAACCTCGACCAAGTCCATCAACCGCGCTTGACCGGCGCCGAAGTCATCGTAAGCGAGAGAGATGTCCAATTCCGAGATCGCCGCGCGAAAACTGTGCATTTCTACGGGATCGGTGACCGCTGCTTCGTGAATCTCGATCGTCAGCGGTCGGTTGGGATAGGTCTCCCGCAACTCGCGCAAGTTGTCCAACAGGCCCTGAGTTGGTTTTTCACAGGGGTGCGTATTCACAAAGAGATTGAGAGACTCCGGCAACACATCTCCAGTGCGGATCCCTTGGCGACGCATCATTGTGCTGAGTTCCGCCGCGACTCCCAGCCTTTCGGCGACCAAAAACATGTCGCGCGGCGTTTCCAAGCCCTCGAACCGGCTCCGAGACAGAATCTCGTATCCCACAGGTCGGTCGTCAGCAAGCGAGATAATTGACTGAAACAGCGGCACGACCGCCCGGTTTGACATGAGGTAGTGAAACCTCGACAAAACACCGGTTGCATCGCACGTGGATTGCTCGATCGTATTGCCAAAACTCTCAGCCGCTTGGCGTTTGACGCGGAAGTCGATCGTCGCGAATTGAATCAGATCGCCTTCGCCGATCGGCACCGTCCCCGACACGCGGTGTCCGTTGACAAACGTGCCGTTTGTGCTGTCCAAGTCACTCAGAAACAGTTTGTCGCCGGCGGCGACGATTTCCGCATGTGACTTTGAGATCGCGGGATAGGGGAGGCAAAGTCCCAGTTCCGATGAGCGGCCGATGCGGAATGGAGTGGAATTGATCGGCACATGCTGCACGTGGTCGCGCTGTTCGATCAGCCCTTCCAGAAACCAGAGCTCATGGCTGGCAGCAGGTAGGATTTGAGTCGTCATGACAGTTCATTTTCGAGGGATGCGGCATCAAGACCGGTCACAACCGGGTAGACGCGTGAGTGTTGGAAACTCATCAATCTGGCCGTCTCGTATTGAGAATCTCCTCTCCATCAGCACTTTCGAGACCTGAAACCTCCCGCGCAGGGGGTTTTCAAGTGAAAACGGCCTCTATAAGTCTGGCTTGAAGTGTCTAACGAGGCAAATCTTCAACGGATGATTCCGGACGAACAGACGACAAGTTTAGCGCATGTGCGGGTTGTAAGTACTCCAAAACTTTACCCGCATGGGACGTTTACCCTACTACTGCCGCTGCCGACGAAATCATCAGTTAGTCGACGCCTTACTCACCCGCCCTGACGAAAGCTGCTCGGGATTCGGTCGATCCATTGCCGGGCCAATCAGCACAAAGGGAGCCCAGAAAAATGGATGCGACCAGCGGGGGTGGTTTCGCACGCGCAATCGTGCTGTCTGGAGCGCCTGTGCATAATCGAGAGGTTTTGTGGCTTTCAAACTCTCTGAAACCTCTTCGAAGAATTCCCCGACAAGTTCGGAGGTCGATTCATCCTCCACGGTCCAGTGGCTGGCGACGACGCGTCGTGCCCCCGCCTTAAAGAAGGCCCGTGCCAAGCTGAACCCTGCTTCCAATGTTTGGTGGGGACCGACGTTCGTCTCGCAAGCGCTCAGCACAGCGAGCTCGCAATTGCCCAGTGGAAGCGTGTAGATTTCGCTCAGCGACAAAACGCCGTCGTAATCCTGTACGGAAGAATCCTGATTGGGCGGAGTCAGCAGAATTCCTCCCATCAAATTGCCATGCTGCCGATCGACGAATGCATGTGCGGCGAGGTGCAAGTAACGTTGTTCCGACAACGCGGCCATCAGGTTCTCTTCGGTTGCCTGTGGACCTTGCAGCGACGTGACGTACTTGTCGTCAAATAGCTTCGCCACGCGCCGGCTCTCCTCAGCCGTCTTCGGCAATCGGTTAACTTGGCCCCGCAGGCCGAGGAATTCATGAGAATTTCGCAGAGCCGCAATGTGCATCGTCGCCGGCTGGTCCCCCTGCGGATACGCGGGATCCCCCAATGTCAGTACGGTGGCCGGTCCGCGTGCACGCGGTTTGGATTGTTTCTGCAGTGCCGCCAATACTCCTGCAGACGGCACGTAGGTGATCGGTGGCATTTCGTCGAGCACGTAGCGTAACTCAGGTCCTGATTTCAGCACTAGTGCCTCTAACGGCAGCCTGTGTAGTGCGCCGTCGGGGATTACAATCAGCCGCTGCGGGCGGGCACGCAGGATGAGCTTGCGCGCTCTGGCGGGCAGGAGCACGTCGGCCATTGCGGTCGATTTCAGATTCCACTTCTCAGAGGGATCGGTCGTCCGACGGCGTTGAACGCCCCGCACGGAAGCGACTCCGTCCACCATCAACGCTTGAAGGTAGGCGCTGACCAAGTGGTCCGCTCGTTGGCGAGTCAATGGGAGCGGTTTTTTAGTCGTCTCAAAGGACCCTGATTCGGACTCGACGTCTGCCCGCTGGCGTTTCAATCCCCGCGTGTTTAGCCCCTTTCCTGCGACGCGGCGAGTCTCGCCGGCCGCCGTCGGGATCCGGAAACCTGCCGGAACGTCGAGCATGAACACTTCGGGTTGCTCCAGCGAACTACCAACGAGCAGCAAATATCCGCGGCTGCGCCCGAGATAGTAGTAGAGCATCATCGTTCCAGGCTCGACAATCGACTTCTGCAGGTCATTCCATTCCGACAGGTTTTGGACCAGCAGGTTTCGGTAGTGCGGACTGGCATTGAGAATACGATGCCAAAGTTGTGCATATTCACGTTGGGCACTCTGCAGCTCAGTTTGCAGAGACTTGGTATCGTGAGTCGTTGCCGCCGTAAGTTGTTGACCCTTCGAGCGGATCAGGTTAATCTTGCGCTTGAGTTCTGCCTCCTGGTGGAGCAGCGGCTCATGCGACGTCCCCTTCAGTCCAACGCGCGGGTCGACGCCGGCCAATTGCAATTGGTCGAGAAATGTCCGACTGCGGCCCCTCTCGGCGTACGCCAGTGCGGCTGCAAAATCGCCGTCGCGCAGACTCAGATGAAACAGAGCATCAAATGCCGGCGCGAATTGCGCGAAAAAGTCCGCTCGATGCTGCTCGGCCCCATAGGTCTCGACACGCGTCGCCTCAGCAATCTTGACAGCCTGCTTCAGCAGATCGCGCGACTCGACTTCATCACCATGCAGGTGACGGATTCTGGCCAGTTTCCAGAGGCTTACAAACCGTGTGACTGGATACGCGTTTGAATCGTCAGCCAGCGAATTGAGAGCCGATCGGTAATGTTGTTCCGCGTCCTTTAAGTGACCCTGCAGTGCTGCAGTCGCGCCCAAGTAATTATATGTCCGCGCCTTGAGCGCAGACCTGCCGGTCCGCTCCTGTTCGCTGAGCACAGCTTGCCAGAGCTCTTCGGCCCGCTGATAATCTTGATCCACAAGTGAGACAATCGCCAGGCAGTGCTGCGCCGTGCTGACGACCGGGCCGTCTTGCAGATTGAGCCGCTCACAAGCCGACAATGTCTTCTCCGCATACGAGCGGGCTTCCTCAAATCGTTCCTGCGCCACGTACATTGTTGCCAGCGCACAATAGACGGCAGGAATGCTCGCTGATTCAGAGTCTCTCCCGCGTGACGCCGAAATGATCGCCAGTGCGTCCTCACATTGTTCGATTGCCGCGTCGTACTGTCCCTGGGATTTGTAGGTCTTCGCCAAATTGAGCAGCAGATTGCCGCGATGCCCGTCCGCTTCAGGACCCAATTTGCCGCAGATTTCAATTCCCCGGCGGTACAACTGAACGGCTTGCCCGTACCGGGCTTCCAGCGCTGCACCGGTTGCCAGAAGGTTGTAAGTTTCCGCCAGATCACGATCGTCCGGCAGTCCGAATCGATCGTAGAGTTCAAGGCACTCTTGGCAGAGCTGATTCGCCTGCTTCAAGTTCCCCATCGCTTGCTCAACGAGCGCGAGGTTATTGATGGTACGCGGAAGCTGGCTCAAGTTCAGAGGATTCTGTCCGCGGCGATACTCCAACGCCCGTCTCAGATAGATTCGTGCTTGCTCATAGGAACCCTCGGCGGCGTGCAGCGCACCGCGCTCGCTGCTCAGTCGCAACGAGAGCAGACTCTCCTCAGTCCAAACCCACGGCTGCTCGGAGACTAGTTCGACCGCTTGCCGGTATTGATGCGTGTAACGCAGTAAATCTTTCAACCTGAAGAACGCGTTGAGAGATTCCAGGGAATCATGCTGCTTGACCGCCGACTCGCTAATGATTCGCCGATAGATTTGAGCAGCCTGGTCGGCTGCCGTCCGTGCCTCCGCGGAACGGTCGCGACGATTCAAAACGGCCGAAAGTCGGCCCAACAAGTCAGCCCGTGACATATCTGCTGAACGGCCTTCGCCTTCATACATCTTGAGGGCCCGGCGGAGTGCATCCTCCGCCTCCGGCAGCTTGCCGGCACTGTCATAGTGTGTCGCCAATTCGGCGAGCAGCTCGCGCCGCCCCCGATCATATTGGTGGTCTGTAAGTCGCTCCAACAGTACTTGGAGCTGCTCAATTGCCTCATCAGGTTTACCGGCGACGCGCAAGGCGTGCGCCAGGTTGCGGCTCAATTCAATTTGGTCGCGAAGCGGCAAAACGTCGCGATGTTCGTCGAGTATGCGGCGTCCGAACTTCACAGCGGCGATCCAATGCCGACGTTGTTCCTCCAACTTGCCGCGCCGCTCAGCGATCACCGCCCGGCGAATCAGCAATCTCATTTTCTTGGTCGGATTGATCGGACGGTCGCCTTCGTACGAGTTGGCACGCTGCAAATAGCGATCCGCTTCAGCGTAGTGTGCCAGTGCGAAGTAGCATTCGCCCAGAATGAAATCGACGTTGCGCAGCCGCAGTTGATCACCGCGCTTCTTCAGATCCGCACGAAACTCGAGTCCATACAGAATCGCCTTGTCCTCATGGCCGAGGCGGCGGTAAATGTCGAACAGCTGCTCGGTACACACGCTCTTGACGGCGATGTCCTGCTCGCTGTCCGTGGTCGCGGTCTTGAGGACTTGCTGATACAACTGTTCCGCTTGCAGGAAGTGTCCAGCGTCACGCTTCGCGTGTGCGCGCAGCAACAGAGTGCGCTGATCCGATTCTTCCGCAGCAGACGCGGCCGCTCCGCATGCGGCGAGGCCAATTACAGCGCAAGCCAAGACTCGAATTGAGAGGTGACGATAGCAGTTACGATAGGATCTCATGTTTGTGGATCCCTTGTCGGGGGAGGGGAGTAGTTGACGACCGGTTTCGCATTCCTGCGAACCGCTTTCGACCGTAGCGACAGTTGCCCAGCCGCGACTGTCGAGGCGATCACGGTCAGCATGCCGTGGTCGAGCTCGGAATTGTCCGCCTCATCGGAGGACCCGCTTGCGAACAGTTCATCGTCGGTTTGAATCATGAAATCGCCGACATTGGCCCAGACTTCATCGACGGCATGCGCCGCCAATTCAGCTTCGGACGTCCGCCAAGGCGCCTCCGCATTGTCCGTCGACTCAGAATCGGAGCTGTTGGCGGCGATGGCTTCTCGGTCGGTCTGATCCGGTTGTGGTTCGCCGTCTGTCTGAGCAGTGGAGCTCTTCTGAAGAATGCGGTCAAAGACAAAGGCGCTTTCGTCTCCATCCAGATAGGCAGAATTGAGCAGCAAGTCGTCATCGACCGGGAGGGCCAAAGAGCTCACTTGCAGTTGCATTGGGCCGGTCTCGGCGGCCAAATCCTCGCCGCCGCCTCCCGATTCCGCATCCCGCAGCCCGTTCTCCGCAAATCCGTCTGACTGGTAGTCGACGTTCGCGGTTGCGGCAGCGCTGCCTCCGCCGGCGCGGGAATAGTACTCGTAATCGGCGGCGGAACTGTCCGATGCTCCAAAACGAAGCGCCGCGGTTGTGGTCTCGTCCGCGTAGTAGGAGTACGGATCTTTTTGATCGCTTTGAGTCAGCTCCGAACTCGAAATCACGACGTTCAACGTCGACTCATTGAGAAGGTCATCTACTGAGTCAAAGAGATCGTCGAGACCGGTCTCCCCGTTGTCGTTGAAGACGGCTGGTAGCGGGAGTACCTCGATCGTCACAACCGCCGGTTCGCTTGCAGCTTCGGACGTTTCCAGCCGATATGAGAAGCTGTCGACTCCAATATACTCAGCGTCCGGGATGTACAAGAACGAGCCGTCCGACTTCAGTTCCACCGTTCCATGTTCGGGCGCCTCGACCAAAACTGCGGCGGCTGCGCCCGAATTGGCCAGCGTGTCATTCTTCAGCACTCCGCCCGAGGTGATTTCCAGCGGCGTGTCGGCGATCGCCACATAGCGGTCTTCGACAGCGGAAGGCAGGCGCGCGACCGACAGCGAAACTGTCGTGGTCGCCGAAAGTGCGTTCCCGTCGTAAGCCGCGTACGTGAATTGGTCGACGCCATAGAACCCGGCGTCGGGAACATACGTAAACGTTCCGTCCCCATTCAAATAGAGATTTCCATGGGCCGGGCCGCTGACCAGCGCGGCGACGACGGAATCTCCATCGAGGTCCGAATCATTGTCCAAAACACTGACTTGGGAGGTCAGGCGGCTGTTCTGCCACAGGCGAAACGCGTCGGCCTGGGCAACCGGCGCGTCGTTTTTGGGAGTGATCGTGACGGTAAACGTCGTCTCTACGAACAGTCCGCTCAAGTCTCGGGCCCGCACAGTGATATTGGCGGTTCCGTTTTGATTGGCGGCATAGTTCAGTATCAGCGTTCCCGTCGACCCGTCGATGCTGACGACGCTGAACAGACTCGTGTTGGTGTTTCCTGTCACCGAGTAAACGAGTGGCGCGACGCCGTCCTCTACGTCCGCAAACGCGCTATACAAGTTGATGTAGCTGCTGGTCGTATCTTCGGCTACCGTAATATTGTTAATGCCGACAGTCGTGGGCTGGTCGTTGCTCGCCGACACAACCACATCGAAGACCGCTTCAACGAACGCGCCGTTTTGATCGGTAGCCCGCACGCGAATTTGGCTGCTGCCGTAGGCATTCGCCGCGTACGCCAATGTCAGCGTTCCCGCCGCGCCGTCGATAATGACCGCTGAGAACAGGGCCGGATTGCTATTACCGGTGATCGTGTAGGTCAGCGCTGCGTCGGTGTCTTCGACGTCGGCGAAGGCGTCGAACAGGTCGATCACGCTGTTGCCGGCATCTTCTACGACTGCAACGTCGGCAATGCCCGAAGTTGTCGGCGTGTCGTTGTATGCAGCAACGTTGACGGTAAACGACGTCTCAACGTACTCACCGCCGGAATCAGTGGCCCGGACGGTAATCACCGCCGTGCCGTAGGCATTGCCGGCGAGACTTAACGTCAAGGTGCCGGCCACTCCGTCGATCGCCAGTGACGCGAAGAGTGCGGGATTCGTATTGCCCACGACCGAATAGGTCAGGTTTGCGTCGCTATCTTCGGAGTCATTAAACGCGGCGAAGAGGTCGACAACCGCGTCGGGATCATCCTCGGTCACGTTGACGTCGCCGATGCCGGAGGTGGTCGGCGTGGTATTGCTCGCCAAAGTGGCGACATAGAAGTCCGCATTTCCGGAAGAGGTCAGAACGTGTGTCCCCGCCGTGGGATCGAAGTCGGCCGAGTTGTATAACGCTCCGGTGGTCACCGCGCGATCGTTGATGTCGACCGTGATTGCGAAGTGGACAACGTCACCGGCACCGTCCGCCGCTGCTGCCCAGTCGAAAGCTCCGGTCACGGTCAGTTTGACCACGAACGCCCCATAGCTGCCGGTCGCCGTCAGGTTAAAGACCGAGACTGCATCCGGATCGAAATCCGCGGTTCCCCGAAACTCGCCGGCGATAAATACATTGTTCGCCGAATCGACGGCGACGCCCCAGGCGATATCATCAGCGGCTCCGCCTAATTGCTTCGCCCAGACGACCGCCCCGGCCGACGAGACCTTCGTGACAAAGACATCGCTGCCCCCAAAGCTCGTCAGATTGACCGCTGCTCCGCCGGGATCGATGGTGATCATTTGCTCGAAGCTGCCGGTGAAGATGATGTCGTCGTTGCTGTCGACGACAATGTCGCGGCCGATATTGTCATTGGTCCCATTTGCGGCGAAGGTCCACAAAAGATTGCCTTCATCGTCGAGCTTGGTCACAAACGTGTCGCCCAGGCCGCCCCCGATCAGGTTCGTGGTACCTGCCCCCGGATCCATGTCGATGATCGTTTCGAAGAATCCGGTCATGACGACATTGCTGGACGAATCCAAATCAATCGCGAGTATCGCGTCATCCCGGAAATTGCCGAAGGTTTTTACCCACTGCACTCTGCCGGTCGAGTCAAGCTTCGTTAAGTACCCGTCGCTGTCGCCATTAGAGACGACCGGCGCGACCACCCCAAACAACGGATCAAAATCCGTTGTACCGGTGAACCCACCGGCCACATACACGTCTCCAGCCGCATTGACCTCCAGGTCATATCCAAAAACTTCGTTGGTGCTGTTGAATGTCGCACTCCACGAGTAACTTCCGTCTGCGTCCAACGCCAGCACGAACGCGTCTTGAGTTCCTCCGGCCTTGATATCCGTGTCGGCAGTCGGATCGAAATCGATAGCTCCGCTGTAATTCCCTGAGACGTACACCTTCCCTGCGCTATCGACAGTGATGCCCAGACCAGCATCATTGCCGGCCCCGCCGAGACTCTGCGCCCACAACAATTCCCCGCTGTCGTTATATTTGGCGACAAAGACGTCGCTCCCGCCGTTGCTGACGAGGTTGGTGACGCCGGCTCCTGGGTCAAAGTCGACCGTCCCTTCAAATTCCCCGGTAATATAAATATTGCCCGCGTTGTCAGACGCAATTTCATAGCCGATATCGTCACCGGTTGATCCGGAGTCGAACGCGAATCCTAAATCGGCCGAAAACATCGTCCGGCGTTCGAGGCTCTCGAAGTCGAGCTGCCGAAACAGTGCAATATCGCAGCGATCGGGGCCGAGGCCGATCAGTTGCCGCAGCCGCGGCGTGTTGGCGGCGGCGGGCAGACCGATGATCCGCTCGAGCTTGCTGATGAGATGTTCGCTGATTTGTCCGATCATGATGACTCTGTTTCTGGGCGGAGAATTCAATTTCCAGTCGGGTACCGGAACATGTTCCACTTATTGACGAAGGTCACCTGAATGAAGTTGGGAACCTGTGTTTTTGTGACGCCTCAATTCTGACTCGAGAGTGGAATGGCCAAGAACAAGTCGGGCCGGTCGTTCTCGTCGTATGAACCGACCACGATCGTCTTGCCGGTCTCTCCCTGGCGGGCTTTCGGTCGCCAGGACATGCCCCGCAGGCGGATGCGCGGTCCGCTCGCCCGTTTGCGCTGTGGTTTTGCTTTGGCCGGATCGACGTTCATCGCCGTATTGAAGACGCGGTCTTGCTGCCGCTTCAATTCGTCGCGCTTTTGCGGCGAGAGTTCTTCCGGCTCGCTGAATGCTTCGCTGCTGGTCAGCTCGGTCCGTTTGACAGGAGAGGCGAACACCATCAACCGTTCGATCCCCACCGGAGGCGTCACCTCAAAATAACCGTCCTGCGGTATCGTCAGCGGCTTGCCTCGTTCCAATCGCGGGACGTATCCCGCCGGATCGTGCCGATCCGGAACCAAAAAGCTCCGCAGGCCGTCCACGGATTCGTGGAACACGTACAGATACAGTTCGGTGTCGGCTTCGACCACCAGACGAAACTCATCGCCCCGGTTAAATGTGTGATTGGCTTCGTCCACCGCTGATTCGCTGCCGTCTGGATTGCGGACCAGGATTGAATACCGCAGCGATGTCACGCGCTTCAGGCCCGATTTGGCAAGTCCTTCACTGCGGACAACACCCTCGGAATCAACCTGACCGCGTTCTTTTGCGGCGGCATTCACTTTTTCTTCAGCGGCGACCTGTCCGCCCATCAACACGACGGCGGCGAAAGCAATAAGTTGGCGTTTCATGGTGAAATCTCCCGTTCACTTCGCAGATAGGCCCTCCACCACATGCAGCGTGGCGGACTGCCGAGCCCACCAGGTGGCGGGCGGACTAGGTTGTGCGTCAAACGGGTAGGGGCGGCCCGACTTCAAATGATCAATTACGTTCTTGAACACCGCCGATGCGGGGAAGGCGGTCTCGAGATTTCGAAGTTGGTGAACGCTGTACTCGGTTCCGATCAGACCCTGCGCGTAGCTGGAGTCCAGATCGAGTAGCGGCGGATCTGCAATCAGCGGCCGTTGCGGCCCGCTTGCGAGCGGATCGGTTTCCGTCAAGAAAATGACAAACTCGTCGTTACCGGCAGTCGACGCGCTCGGTTCAGCCACCGTTAGCCACTTTCCGGCAACGACTGGTTTCGTCCATTGAAACAGCAATTGACTACCGTCGTCGGCGAAGACGAGCATCGTGAGGTATCCGCTCCGTGCCGCCTGCACGCGAATTGTCGCCATCTGATCGACTGGAATCTCTGAAGCGGTAGTGCCGTTCAGAAGTGTTTGCACCTCAAGCAGATTGTCGTTGCGCAACTCCGGAGACAATTGCAGTCGCAATAGCCATTCCGCGAGATTCAAATAGTTCTCGTTGGCATACGATTCCAGCACCATGGCCTTCTGGTCGGCGGTTCGCAGCGGCGCAGGGGGGGCCACCTTGGCGAACGGCCGCCCCATCTCCGCGTCGACGCGCTTGAATTCCTCAATGGTATTTCGATCGATTCTCGGTCCGACCGTCGAATTTCGCCAACCGACGACCGCAATAGCGGCAAGCGCGCCCAGCGCGCCTGCAGCCAATGCCCAAGCATGGATTTTTCGTTTCAGTCGGCCCGAATCGGTCGCGGGTCGCTCGGCGATCCGGTCGGCAAACGGCTGCAGCTCCTCGATCACTTGAGCGCAGGTCTGGTAGCGATCCTGCGGGTAATGCGCGAGCATCTTGCGAATGACGACGGACAATTCGGCAGGTATGTCCGACCGAAGATCTGATGCGCTCGGCCGTGGTGCACTAACGACGGCACACAGCAATTCCTCGCGAGACTCACCGCCAAACGGCATCTGCCCGGTCAGCAGATAAAACAGTGTGCAGCCGAGACTATAGATGTCCGAAGCGGGCGTCACACTTTGTGCGTCGGCCCACTGTTCAGGCGCCATCACTTCCGGCGTTCCCAACGAAACGGCGCCTTGTGTCAGTTGCTCTCTGGAGCGCGTGTCCGACTTCTTGGGGCCGCGCAGTTGCGCGATTCCCAAGTCGAGGACTTTCAAGCCGCCCTCCTCAGTGATCATCACATTGGCCGGCTTGACGTCCCGGTGGACCACACCCTGCTCGTGGGCGTGTGCGATCACTTCAGCAACGGTAATCACATAGTCGACCGCCGTGCCCACCGAGATTTGTTCACCGCGTTGCCGGCGATCTTCCATGAACTCCTTGAGATTACGGCCGCGAACATATTCAATCGCGATAAACTGAACATCCCGGTCGTGCCCGGCGTGAAAGATCGTCGTCAGATGCGGATGCTGAAGCTGCGCCAGCAACTGCGCTTCGCGCTGAAATCGTTCAACTCCGAGCGAGATTTCGGCGTTGCCGTTCTCGCCGCCCGCAACGGTGTGAATGGTCTTGATGGCTTCCAGCCGCGGCAAGCGGGTGTTGCGCGCCTTATAGACATCGCCCATCCCGCCGCTGCCCAGTTTCTCTAGCAGCAGATAATGGTCCAACCACAATTCCTCAGGCTTGCCCGCGAGAATCTTCTGCGCTTGAAATCCGGTCAGCACTGGAAATTGCTCGTCGCAGCCGCAATCCCAGCTTGCTTTCATGCGCTGCAATTCAGTCAAGATCGGCACGAGTTGATCCTGAGTCCCGACCGCCGCAGCGGCTCGGTCCCACTCCTCGCTGGTGACCAGCCTGAGTTCCAACAGCCTTTGCTTGGCCAGCGCGACCTCCAGCATCGGACGCGTCTCAACGGCGACCGCCATCGTACGGTCTTCGACCGCGACAGCTTGTGCGTCTTGTTCCGGAGACGAATTGTCGGTGATGACCGCTGGCACAGTAAAAACCTCGAACCTCGATCTGATGCTTGCCGCATACGTGATCAATTGCAGACAAGTTGCAACGGAGAGAGGCTCCGCGCACCTCGCGCACGGAGACCAATCTAAGTAAAAACCTAGGTCTGTTTTTGGACCTAGTCAAAAAGGAAGTGTCCACGACAATTCCTCCTTACACGCAAAACCAATTCAGTCCGTAAGTCCGGAACAATCCGACACCACGATCGCTCATAGAACACGTCGTGATCTGCGCAACCGGCACTGGATTGTGGACGCAGAATCTGCAAATCCGTCTTGTACTTCTTGCCACAAAGTTGCCGAATCGAGATGCCCGTGAGCGCGTCCTTGCAGAAACACGCATCCCCTCGCGTCTTCGCAAGCCGCCGCCCAAGTCGCGGTTACGACGATGTGCCGGCGGCAGCTCCTGAATCGGCCGACAATTGGCACTTCGTTTGCAATGAGCGTTCGTTGCGGGCCAAGCTTCGTCTCGATTGTTTTCAAGACGAATTTTTTACCACCATTTCAGGGGGGAGCCTGAGTATGAATCGTACGACTCGTCGGAGAAAAACCGTCGTCGACTGTCGCCGGAGGTTGCAGGTGTCAGATTGCCGAAACGGCTATCTCACTCGAATTGCCAATGCCATCGTCGGCGACATCGTGCGTCGCGGCGTCGAGTTGGAATCAGTGACGCTGGAAGAAATGAAATCTCATCTTACCGCGGCGGTGCGGTATTGTGAGAAATCGGTCGCTGCGTCTCGATCCGCGCGGTGCGCATAAAATTCCACCACTCTTTCTCGGACCGGTCGATCGAGCACGGGATCGGCGAGGCCTGCTGTCTCGTCCGATCGACCGTTCGGGCCCGTGCGGAGCATGGTTGCGTGTCACTACCGGTGACGTGCCAGCGCCAATGCCGGCAGAGTGTTATGCCTTTTGCAGTCTACGGTAGATGTACAGCAACAGCACAGCACCGGCGACCGCGATGCAAAAGCTGCGGATGTCAAACCCATCTACGGTACCGAGATCAAGCAGAGTCGCCAGATATCCACCCACGAAAGCTCCGGCGATTCCAATGAGGATTGTCATGATGATCCCGGCGGGATCTCGCCCCGGCATAATCCAACGCGCCAACACGCCGGCAATCAATCCGAAAACGATCCAAGAAATGATGCCCATTGTTCGTTGCTCCCATTGCAGTTCGATCTGTCAGCGCTGCCGATCGTATTCTAGGAGCATTGAGCGTGCATTTTCAAAATAATTTCGACCAATCGTTCGTATCCAAAGTCGTTGACGTGAATCCTCGACCGATTCAAAGCCGCAACGCGCGTCAATCGGCCCCTACGTGGGGGTCATTTTGCATCTTTCGCCGCTTTTTCGGCTTGCCTCGCCGCATCCGCCGGGGTTCGAACCGGCACAAACTTCTGTGCCCGCTCCCCGTAGATATCGCCCACGTACAGGTTCCCTTTTGAATCTTGGGCGATGCAATGCACCCCGACGGCTTCGCCTGGTTTGAGACGAGAGACGTCGGGATTGTTCTTGTCGGAGCCGATATCTCCCAGCGGAATCGACCACATCTGCCGCACACGCCCGTCGGGTGAATATCGCAGAAAGACCTGGTCCTTGTACTCGGGGGAGTGGCCGTCTCGCGTCCACCAGTGCGGAGAGGACCCGCAGACCCAAATCTCATCGCGGGCATTGATCGAAAGCCCCCAAGGCATGATTTGATTCGACCACAGGTCCACCAATTCGCCGTCTTGAGTAAAAATCTGTATCCGTCCGCTGTTCCGGTCCGCCACATACAGCAGTCCCTTCGAGTCGAGAGCAATTGCGTGCGGCAGCACGAAGTTCCCCGGCTGGTTTCCGCGACGGCCCCACGACTTGACGAAGTTTCCATTCTTATCCAGATGCACGATCCGGCGATTGCCGTAACCGTCAGTCACGAAAATATCTCCCTGGGGTGTGATCGCCATGTCGGTTGGCTTATTGAAGTGTGTTTCGTCCTCTCCCATTTCGCCTCGGACGCCCAGCGTCTGCAGAAGTTTCCCCTCGGGTGAAAACTTCTGTACGACATGCAGCCCGAAATCAGCAACCCAGATATTGCCGTCGGGGCCGATCCGCAAATGGTGGGGGTTCAGGAATTGATCCCGGCCCCACGAGCGCACAAACTTGCCGTCGGCGGTGTAGACCTGCACCGGATCAGGCCCCTTGCGGAAGAACCAAACCTGGTCCTGATCATCGACCGCCAGACCGGAAACCCATCCCGACCCGCTAATGTGATCCGGCCGTTGTGGCCAATCGGGATCAACGTCATACTCGGTGATCGCCGGCTGTTTGAGAAAGTCCTTACTCTGAGCAAAGCACAACGTCGGACAGATTGTCACTGTGACGCTCAGCATCAGCGCCGCTTTCACCATTCGAGTTGCAGGCATCGGTTCCGTTCCCCATTCATCTTCTAATTCATCGAAAAAAGCGATTCGTCCCCGCGAGCAGCGTTAGAGCTATGGTACTCTCTGGAGCGGGCATTTCCCACTGTCGCATCCCGCTGTGGTCTTGTATCGAAAACGGCATTGCCGTTATTCTCAGCCCAGCATGACTCCGGCCGACGGTTCACGACGACCATTCTACAGAGGCGGCGACGCCCCCACACTGCAAAGAGAGTTGATTGATGCCTGCACTATTCATCTCGGAAGATGAGGTTCGTGATCTGCTCGATATGGAAATCGCGATCGAGGTCGTGGAACGGGCGTTCCAGGAACTCGCGGCAGGGCGTGCTGAAAACATCTCCCGTGCCCGGGCCCCCGCGCCCGGCCCGTTCTTTTTGCACACGATGTCCGCCTCAGCCGAGTACCTGGGTGTCGCGGGCTGGAAAAACTATTGCACGACTCCGCAAGGCGCCCACTTCCTGGTCGGGATCTCATCAATCGAATCCGGCGAATTGCTGGCGTTGATCGAAGCCGATTATTTCGGACAACTGCGAACCGGCGCCGCCAGCGGCGTCGCGACCGCCTATATGGCCCGGCCGGAGTCGAAAGTTGCGGGCGTTTTTGGATCCGGAAAGCAAGCGCGGACACAGCTCAAAGCAATCTGTCAGGTCCGCGACATCCAGTATGTTGAGGTCTACAGCCGAAACGACGAGCGTCGCAGCCGGTTTGCCGAGGAAATGTCAGAGCTGTGCAACACCGAAGTCGTCCCCGTTCACGCGCCCGATACGGCGGCGACGGAAAAAGACATCGTCGTCACGGCCACCACGAGCAAAACGCCGGTCTTCGACGGGCGCGTGCTGGATGAGGGTACGCATTTGAACGTAATCGGTTCAAATTTCCTGCAGAAGGCGGAAATCGACGTGACCACTGTCCGCCGCGCGGATGTGATCGCCTGCGACAGCATCGAGCAGTGCCGCATCGAAGCGGGGGACTTCTGCGAAGCCCTCACGGAGCACGCGACCGATTGGCCGCTCATGCACGAACTCTCGGCAGTCGTCACCGGGCACGAGACGGGACGCCCCCAAAACGAGAGCGTCACTCTCTTCAAGTCGACAGGCCTGGCCATTGAGGACGTGGCGCTGGGGGCCAAGCTGTTGGAGTTGGCCCGCGCTGAAAACATGGGCCGTCCGCTTCCGCTCTGAGTGTTTAAACCAGCCCGTCCAGCCCGCTCAGTCCAATCTCTTCGCGGCTGGCAAACGGCTCTCCGTATGCCCGGCCGATGCTCCAACCCCAATAGCGTGCACGATCACGAATGTCGTCCAACATCGTCGGAAATTCGTCGGAGCGGCCCGCGACAAACTGGCTTTCATAACTCCGTATTGCGGACATTTTATCGTCGATCTCCCCGCTGATATCGATCACGATCGACGGCTGCGGGTGAATTCTCAGGTGGATGCTAAAGTAGTACAGAATTCGCGGCGGCCAGAACGGTTCAGCCGGTAGATCGGTCCGCGACAATTTTGCCCAAAATCTCGCCGCGTCAGTCAAGCTGCTTGCGGTGACATGATCCGGGTGGGCATCCTCCCAATAGGGGGCGAGAATCGTTTTCGGTCGTGTGCGGCGGAAAACACCTGCCAGTGCCCGCCGAGCCTCGAGCGTGTGTTCCAACGATCGATTGGGAAGGCCCAAATTCTCGCGGAAATCAAGGTTGAGGATTTCCGTCGCCGCCGCAGTTTCGCGTTGCCTGATTTCCGGGCTGCCGTGTGGTGTCGGCTCTCCCGACGTTAAGTCGACGACTCCTACTCGCATCCCTTGGCGCTGAGACCGCAACAGTGTCCCGCCCGTACCGATTTCCGCGTCATCGGGATGCGGAGCGACTACAAGCAGGTCCAGTGGCGTCTCGGAACTTGTCATCAATGCACTCAATTTGGGGGCAAGTATCCGCCCGGTGAGGCGCGAAGTTTAGCAGTTGAGCGACCCGTAAACATGTTGAGCGCCTTCGACGAAGATGAACGAATTCGCGTCTTCAATCAGCCGCGCGATTCGTTGCTCGTCATCCAGCGGAATCATGTGCAGATCCTCAACCACATCCTCCGGCAGGCGGCTCAGTAGGTACACGTCGGCCCAATCGACCGTATTGGACACCTGAAGCGCCGGCACCAGATCTGCCGGGCAAAGCTCGCGAAGTTGCCGCGAAACATCTCCAGGATCGGGGCTGTGTCTGATCAACTCCAGTCCTTCACCCGGTTCGGCCGCCAACTCTGAAAGTATGACAATCGTGCCGCGCGATTCGACCAATCTCCGGGCATTAGCCAGAGCCGCACCGACTTGTTCCCAGCCATGCCCGCCCGAATCGCTCTCAACCGCCGCGATGACCAATTCCACCCGTTGCGGCACATCAAACCGCCAGGACTCCTGCAGGAGTTGCTTTCCGCGGCGAAACACCGAGTCCAGCGCGCCCGATAGCACCGACAGGACTTGGTCGCCGCCCGCGGCAATGACCTGGACGCAGAATTGCGTGCCGAGCAGCCACGCCACTTCGTCCACCAACTGTCGGAAGGGCCGTTCATCGTCGGGGCTGAGCTCGCTGTGTCCCTCGCCCTGCGCTCGTTTCCAGGCGTCAATCGAGGACAATCCGGGATAAAAGACACTGCTCGTCCCCCGATAACCCAACACAGGGTCAAACGCGATTCGGCCGATTGACAGCACAAAATCGGCTTCAACGAGTTCCCGCGCCAAATAGATCCGCTCGCCTCCCGCCGTCGTCGCGAGATACGCACGTTGCCGGTCGTCCGCCGGATCGTGAATCTCCCATTCCATATGGGCCCGCACCGCTTCCGGCAAGGCGCTGCGGGGATCGACGTGCACGCCGTTGCCAGCCGAAGCGGGCTGCAGGATTGTCACATCGGCCGCCTCAATTCCCTGTTCACTGAGTATGTTCCACACCGCCGACACAATCTCTGGCGATCGGGGAGTCCCGCGGTCGACGGCCAGTACCACCTTATCTCCCGGAACGACGCACTTCGCGAGCGGGGGAAAATCGACCGGGCAATTCAAGGCCGTTGCCAACTCTGCGGCAAAGTCGGCAGGGGCAGAGGGCGCTGGGTGGTGGGCAACCGTCCGGCTGGGATCGGCTCCGAACTCCGCAAGCTGCCTTTGGCCGTATTTTAAACGAATGGACACTGCACCAACTCAGCATGAATTGACCGTCTCAAGAACCCTGAGTTTTCCGCGAATTGCGTGTTTACTCGGCCGCGAAAGCTGCCCGTTTCGCGCGGCAGGCGACCTGTCAGAATAATTGACCAACCCAGTTGGCCGCAGCCGTCGACTCGTTTCGCAGAGTATCGTGACAAGGGTCTCTGGCGCCACTATAGTAGGGAAAAACACGGCGTCAACCAGCGAGTCCGAGTGTGGCAGCGGCGAAACGGATCTCTTCGTGAGCGATTTGGCAGAGACAACCTGCGACGACGATCAGTTGATGATCGAACTGCAGGCCGGGAATTCCCGCGCCTTTGAGGAGCTCGTCGAGCGATATCAAGCGCCGCTCATCGGCTTCTTTTTCCGAAATACGCGCGACCGTCAGATGTCTGAGGACCTCACGCAGGAAACGCTCCTCCGCGTCTACAACCAAGCTTGGGACTATCTGCCGCTGGGCCGTTTTCGGGGCTGGATGTATCGAATCGCCCGCAATTTGATGATCGACAGCATCCGCCGGCAGTCACACGATGCGTTAATCCGCGCGGTCCAGTCACGTGACGAGGACGACAATGCCTTGGCACGCCTAGTGGGTGAGGTCACTTCGCCCGAAGATCGGGCCCAGATGCGGGAATTGGCGCAGACAGTCGACGAGTTGCTGCAGCAACTGCCGGAACTGCAGCGGACGACCTTTGTGATGCATCACTACGCCGGTTTGACACTTTCGGAAGTCGCCGATGCGACCGAGACAACGACGTCGACCGCCAAGAGTCGTTTGCGGCTGGCACGGGAAAAACTGCGGGAAAAACTACGAGAACGGGGCGTCACCGGCACAGCCCACGGACAATCAGAACCAGACGGCTAAGCGAAAAGTCGCCAGCAAACGACACCAGAAGGTATTCAAAACCGTATAATTCGAACGACCGGTCAGGCGACATCGAGCTTGTCCGCAATGGACGAAATTCAGAGAGAATCCGTGATCCAGAGGCGGCAAGGCCTCGTTGTCAACGAACATTCCTGTGGCCTGCCCCTCATCTCGAAAACCAAAACCAATTCCATGGAGCTGAAACGGAGCGGCGGCAATGACCTACTTCAGCCGGTTGAGCGATATCGTCACGTGTAACTTAAACGACCTGTTGGCGAAGGAATCCGATCCGCGGGCGGCCATTTTGAGTATCTTGCGTGAAATGGAAGCGGGTGTGGCGGGGGCCAATCGCAGCGTGGCCACGGCCATCTCCAACGAAGAACGGATCGCCTCAGAAATCGATGAACACCGTCGGCAAATCCTGACTTGGCAGGAAAAGGCCCGCGAGGAACTCGCCGCAGGCCGCGAAGAAGCAGCGCGCCGGGCTCTGATGAGGAAACGAGAGGTCGAAGACCTAATCGCCGGGTTGGAACAGCAGCACTCCGCCGCTGTCTCGACGCGGGAGCAGATGGAGACCACCCGCCGCGCATTGGAAGCCCGGTTGGCGGAGGCCCGTCGGCTACAAGAGCACCTGCATAACCAGCAGTCTTCGACACTCACCGATGACACGGTGCACAATGCACTCTCCGACACGCAAGTCCTCAATGACGATGAAGCGACGGACGAGCCGGAGACGACCGCCCACGATCCTGAAATCGAAGACGAGCTGAATGCGCTGCGACGAGAATTGGGCCAGGCTGATTCCTGAGCCACGTGTGAAGGCGGTTTGGGCAACGGATTAAAGGGCGGCTTGCCTCAGCTTCCCTGCAGTTCATTGAGCAGCGAACGCAGAAAAGGTTCCACGTCCGTGACCAGTCCCACGGTCTGGAACGATCCTCGGTCCGACAACTTCGTCACTGTCGCGGGATTAATATCGACGCACACGACCTTTACGCGGGCCGGCAATAGATTTCCGACGGCGATCGAATGCAGCGTCGTCGCGATCATCAGGCAAAATGTGACGTCGCGGATCAGCTCCCGCATCCGTTGTTGCGCTTCCAATGCGTCGGTGATCACTTCCGGCAACGGACCGTCATCACGGATGCTTCCTGCCAAAACAAACGGAACATTGTGCCGCACACATTCGTACATGATCCCGCTCGTCAATTCGCCGTTTTCCACGGCCGCTTTGATCCCGCCGGCGCGGCGGATGGCGTTGATCGACCGCAGATGGTGCTCGTGTCCTTCCTCGATCACGTTCCCCTGTTCCATCGATATGCCCAGGCTCGTGCCGAAGCGTGATTGCTCGATATCGTGCGTCGCCAGCGCATTGCCGGCAAAAAGCACGTCGACATATCCTTCGCGAATCAGCCAACTGAAGTGTTCGCTGCTGCCGGTGTGCACGATTGCCGGGCCGCCGACGACTAAGATCCGGCCATTGCCATTGCGGGCCTTGTGCATTTCGGCGGCGACGTCGCGCACGAGCACTCCCTTGGGTTTTTCGCTCGACACCGCGCTGTTCATGAAGGCGAACGTACCATGTTCGCTCAGTTCGCGCCCTTGTGGAATCACACGTACGCCCAGTCGGCCGACAACGATCCGGTCGCCCTGATGGACTTGCGACATCGGCAGGCACTCCGCTGACTGGTCTCCCTCGCCGATCCGTATGCCGCAATCCATCTCTTGGAGGTCTACCGCGATCCAATTTCCCCCCAACCGGACCTCAGTATCTTGATTCGTCGTGCAATAGAACCCTTCGGGAAACGCACCGTCCATGTCGGCGGTGACGATCGTACAATCTTGTTGATGAACCGGAACGGCACCGTGCTGGCCGATTGAGGTCAAAATCGTTTCAAGCAACTCCGCCGTTGCCGCGGAAACCTGCAATCGGGCCGAACTGGGATCGTTGCGCCGCTGCCCGACATGGATCTCAGAGATCTCAAATTTGCCGCCCAAAGCGGTGATCTCGTCCAGAATCTTCGGCAGTATCAGGCTGTCGACAATGTGCCCCTCGATGGACACGTCCTCCACAAACGCCGCCGCTGACGTCTCGCCGTTCATGTCGGGCTCCAATACCTCCGTGATTGATGTCTAATATCGAGGGACCTGCGCCGCTGAAGCAAGCTTAGCCGGCGACGCCTTCATAACGGCCACAACTGTTGATCCGTGCGTAACAGTCGTTGAGAATCCAGTGAAATGCCACCAAGTGCACGCATTCCACCATCCCCATGTCGTCCAGCGGTACATGCAGGTTTTTCTGTGCCAGCCCCTGCAGCTTTCCGCCGTCGTAACCGGTGACCCCCCAAGTGGTCAGCTCATGTTTGTTCGCCCATTCGACCGCGTTGAGAATATTGGGGCTGTTCCCGCTGCCGCTGATCGCGACGAGCACATCCTGCGGCGACGCGAAGTTCTTAAGTTGCTCCACGAACACCCGGTCGAACCCTTCATCATTCCCCCATGCCAGAATGTAGGGGGTGTTGTCGGTCAGGCTCAGTACCTTCAAACGCTTTTTGTCGTCGTTCAAAAAGTCCTCACGATTGAGCGTGCTTTTGCCCAAGTCCTCGCAAAAGTGCGATGAATTCGATCCGCTCCCCCCGTTGCCGATGATGAACACAAAACGATCATTTTCGTATGCGTCATAAATATCGTTACTTAGTCCCTCGATTTGGCTGAGTTCCAGCGTCGCGAAGACTTCGCTGCAGCGATTCAGGTATTCCTGTGGATTGAGAGTCGCACCTAACATTTTCAAACTTTCCTTCTCGTCGTCTAAGATAGCAAGATTGTTCGATAGCCCCGGCTGAGCCGCGGAATTGAGAACTCTGTCACATCAACATCGCCAATTTAGCAGTTCAATCGTCAATCAACCAGTTCACCGTCTCTGTGAAATTGGGGTGTCTGATCGTCGACAAATATTGCCGCCACTACGATGAGCCGATATATTAGTAAACGTTGAAGTGTTCAGCACGCCTTTGTCACAGCCAATGGGGCTTTCGCCGGGATGTTCTCCATAAACGACATTCCTCATACACTTTGTGACCGCGTTTCGCGGCGCGAAGTTCTCAGGATCGGCGGTCTGAGCACGCTCGGGTTGACGTTGCCGGGGCTGCTCCGTGCGACAGAGAGCCGATCGATTGTCACGGACGATCCGATGTTCGGACGGGCCAAGAACATCATCTACGTCTGGCTGCAAGGCGGTCCGCCGCAGCACGAGACGTTTGATCCCAAGCCGCACGCTCCCGCCGAGATTCGCGGGCCGTTTCAACCGATTCAGACGTCGATCCCTGGGGAGCATTTTTGTGAGTTGCTGCCCCGCACCGCGCGGATCGCTCACAAGCTGGCGATCGTTCGTTCGCTGGCCACCGACAACAACATCCACTCCGCCAGCGCGTACGAGGTTCTTACCGGCTACAAATACCGCGGACCCAACGCGCGGACTATCTCCCCCACCGATTGGCCCTATTTTGGTTCGTTGGTCAAAAAGCTTAAACCGAGCGAACGGATTCCGGCACTGTCGGCGATCTGGCTGCCCGAATTGATGCGGCTGAACGAAAACGTGACTCCCGCCGGCCAAACCGCTGGCTTTTTGGGTCGCCAATGGGATCCCGATCGGTTCAAGGGCGACCCGAACCACCCAGACTTCAAAGTCGAAGGCCTGAACCTCACCGGCATTGAGCCGTTGCGGCTCAACAGCCGCATCTCGTTGCTGAAGCAGTTCGAGCAGCGGTTCGAGACTGTCGAGCATGACCGTGCGGCCGGCGTGTATGACACATTTCAAGGTCAAGCTCTTGATCTGCTCACCAGCCGGCGCGTTCGCGACGCGTTTCAGATACAGAACGAGTCGCCGGAGGTCCGCGAGCGCTACGGCCGGACCAAATGGGGGCAGTGCCTTTTGCTTGCCCGGCGAATGGTCGAGGTCGGCGTCCGCCTCGTGCATGTGAATTGGACCCGCGAACCGGGCGATTCCGCCGTCGATAATCCGATGTGGGACACGCATGCTCAAAACGCCGATCGCGTTGAGGATGTCCTCTGCCCCATGTTCGATGTCGGCTTTACGGCACTGATGGAGGATCTCGACCAGCGGGGCCTGTTGGATGAAACACTCGTGATCGCCATTGGGGAATTCGGCCGCACGCCGAAAATTAATCCCTCCGGGGGCCGAGACCATTGGGGACCGGTCTTCAGTTTTGCGATGGCGGGCGCCGGGATTGCTGAGGGACAAGTTTACGGAGCCAGCGACAAGATTGGCGGTCATCCTGCGCGAGACCGCGTGAGCACCGCCGATTTGACGGCAACCATATTTCACTTGCTGGGAATCGACCACACGGCGCGATTCCTCGATGCCGAGGGCCGCGAGCATTCGCTGACAGCCGGTCAGCCGGTCTATCCGCTGCTCGGAGACAAACCGAAACTGTCTACACCGGCGATCGCCGGAGGCGATGTCGCCAGGCTCCCCCCCTACACGACGGATCTGTTGCTCAATCAAGATTTCTCAAATCCCGGACCGCTCTCGCCGGTTACGACCGGTTCTCGTCCCAAGGGTTGGCGCGCCGGTCCGCTCCCTGCAGGAGATGCTTCAACGGAATTGGCCGTTCGCCTAATCCCCAAAGACCAACAAGACCACTACATCGCATTGGGTTTCGGCGGGGAGAACTCGGGAGCGAGCATTCCTCAGGGAGCAAAAGCGCTGCTGGCACAGGAAATGCGCAATCCCCGCGCAGGCACCTTTCGCCTGACGATCCGCGCCTGTGTCTCGGCCCCCTCGGAAGAACTCTACCAAGAGCATTTTGCGGATCATTTCACTTGCCGCATGGTCATGTTTCGCTTCGCCGACGGCGACAAGAATCCCACCAAGCGGCACGAGTTGGCAACTCTTGAGTTCGTTCCTCAATACGGCGGTAACGGGAAGCTCGCCTTCACCGAGTTTCAACAGACCAGCCGCCTCGACAGCCCCGCGCCTGGTGTTAACTTCTCCATTGGCCGCGGCCTGGGCGTGGCGATTGTTGTCGAAAAGACCTCACCCGGCGAATTGGCCAATCCCGCGAAATCACCACAGGTCGCTCTCTGCATCGATCGCGCTGAGTTGCGCTTCTTCAGCCGCATAATTGACGATGAAGTCACTGTTTAGCCTGTTGCTCATCGACGATCAAACCGCGCAAAGTCCCTAAAACGCGTTAACTTTCTGTTAACCGTAGGTATCGCAGTCATCTCAAAGCCGCTGCGGCTGCGTACGTCTGTTAATAACTTGTAAATGACTCAGCAATGGCTAAATGCTGCCCCTGCTTCGCAACTCTATTTAAGCCTTTGGGTTAAGCAACTATTTCGGGAAGTGCCGCGCTCACGTCCAGCTTGCTGCAATTGTTAACCTTTTCTGAACCGCGGCAGGTCGCGACTTTCTCAGAGCTGGAGCTAGGATTCAGGCAGAATCAGGACCTTTGGAGGGTCTGCAACGTCGCTCCACACCTGCTGATTAAGGTTTGCGTTGGGAGTCTGCGCTTCAATCAAGTAGCGATATCGCGACAGATACGGCTGTGTTGCACCGATCTCAAATGGGCCGAGCACAAGCGGTGCGAAAACGAAGTACGGCTTGTTCGGATGCAGCCGCACTGGTTGCGGCGCGCGGAAGTTGCGCGGGTCACTAAAGATTGTCACGCTGTAGTCATCAGCACCTTTGAGCCGGCCATGAATCGAGACCCAATTGGGGCGACTGTGGTTTCCGTTTTGGCGGGTCTTGCCTTCGCTGGTCAAGAAATCTCCCTTTTCGAGATCCAGCCAATCGCGGTGGCCGCGAATCGCCATTCCCCCGTAGTGGTACTTGTTGACCTGTAGCGGACTCTCTCCCGCGGCGCGCTGGATCGACTCCAAGTCGAACAGAAAGCGGTCGCTGCGGTTGTAGACCCGTACATTCCAAGTCTCGTCCAAGACCGGCTTGGGTCCGCCCGGAGCGGTGAGGTCGAGATGCCTCAATTCCACTCGAAATCCGCCGCAGACCGGACCGTCGTAGCGATCTTTAACGGCGGCGTGTTCAACTCGTCCGGTTTGCGCCTTCTGATCCCAGAAATTGAGCTTGCGGCCTTCGAATGTCGTATTTGTCCACGCGAACATGATGCCGTGCTGATGTGGATGATCGGGCGCAAAATCGTCGGTCACCACAGTTCCATCCGGAGCGAAGACCGGATGCAAATAGCCGCTGCGCGCGTAGTAGGGCGTTTTGGGATCGTTGGACTCAACAACCGCATGGTTGTACGTGAGAACCGGTTTTTCTGCGACGCTTACGACGAACTGGCGTCCATTGTCGGTGCAGGTCACGTTGTGCTTGAATTCCGGCTGGTCATTGGCCCGGAGGCGGTACCTGCGGCTTTGGCCTGCCTTCAGCGGTTTTTCCAGCATCCAAACAATGCGCGGGTGAGTATCCGCAACCTTTTGCACTGGGACCTCCTGACCAGTCGCTTCACAGGTCAGCGAAAAGCCCTTAGCACTTCGCAGTGCCTTGGGGAGAGTCAGATAGATCGGCGTCTCCGTTCGGTCCACTTCTCCGGCTTGCAACTCCAGTAAGAGCCCGTCTGCAGCCTTCACCTGCGCGTTCAGGAACAGCAAACAGATAATGACGAACGGCAACGAATGTTGAAGCCTCATTGGGCGGTCTTTCCTGGAACGAGATTTCGCGTAGAGGTGGCGCGCTGTGGGGGATTGGAGTCCTCGATTGGAGAGCGCTGATTCTTGGCACCGGAGTGATGAAGCAGCTTCGCGTTCCGATAGTCTTTTCGCTCGAAAAGCTCCAACGCTTCGCCAATGTATGGAAATCCGTAGTGATCCAGCCCCTCCTTGGTGTAGAGGCTCTTGAAAAAGGCGTCCCGATCGCTGAGTGGTTTGACTCCATGCACTGTCTTGCGATCGAGATCTCGATTGACGTGTTTGATCAGTTCGACCAATGCATCCCGGCGGGCGTTGAGTTCCTCGTCGACGAGCTTTTCGATTTCAGCGGGCTCGACCTTGCCGCGCCGCTTAAACGGCTTTTCGACAGTCTTGATCGAACGCAGGAGGTGTTCCAGCAGCATTTTCGCCCGGGGGTCCGTGCTGGTGGCGACATGGTCCAATTCGTGCAGCATCAACTTGCCGTCCCACAGACCGTCGTTGTTGTGTGATTTGGGAATCTTGACGACATGTCGGATCTCCCAATCAAAAGCGACGACCTGCGGCGTGATGCGAATATAGCGCTTCCCGCCGCGCGTGACGAAGCGGTATTTGTAATTGAATCGGGTGCGAGCTTCTAACTGGAATGAAGCGTGCCCTTCGTATTCCATGGGGTCGGTTTCAGGATCGTAGAATTCGACCTTCATGTTGCCCTTGCGGTACAGTTGCTTGAAACGCTGCGGCACGCGAATTCGCGGCTCTGCTCCAACTGAGTGACAGCAGAAGCAACCGGCGGCGGCTAAGGCAATCACTGTAGAGACCGCTCTCATTGATTTCACCGCGCACTCTGAACCCGAAATTGGTCGCACAAGCCTATCGGCAGATTATCAGATCGAGCGAAAAGAGAGCAAATGCACAAATGTCAAAGTGGCGAGCCGCCAAAGTTCAGCGAGACTCGACGACTTGCTCGCGGCGCGCGCAGAGCACCTGCCTAAGAACGCGGTGGCACGCGGTGCACCCCCCGCCGGCGCCGGTTTGATCGCGCAGTTCTTCGATGGAATCAGCGTTGTAGAGCTGGAGCGCATCATTGAGCTCCGTCGACGTGACTCCCAGGCAGCGACACACGACCTCTGCGTCACATTGTCCTGGGGACGTTCGTTCCATGACGGAAACCGCTTGAACGACATTGGCGGTTACTCGTGCAGCCCAGTCGGCCATGGATGACAACTCCAGCAATAATCGAGTTGAGAATGAGTCTCAATAGCACTGCCGTATTCTATCAAATCTATCTCACCTGTCAAATCAAGTCAAAACAGACGCTCGCAAGGTGAGTATTTCAACTGTCGAGTGACGTGATAACTGGTTACGATACAATGGGTTATCGGCGGAATCTCACGTTGACGGGTTCCCTATCTCAATATGATACGGCGATGGGCACCCGGCGGTGGCCGAACCTCGTTACAAAGGTCGACAAGCGAATAGGCGGAGGAATCCAAATAATCGATGCCGCAATTCCAATTGTGCAGTGACTTTCAACCCGCAGGCGATCAACCGGGTGCCATCGATGCGCTCGTGAAGGGAATCCAAGGGCAGCGCAAGGAGCAAGTGCTGCTCGGCGTGACCGGTTCGGGCAAGACGTTCACCATGGCCAACGTCATTCAGCAATTACAACGGCCGACACTCGTCCTCTCGCACAACAAGACGCTCGCCGCGCAGTTGTATGCGGAGTTCAAGGGATTCTTTCCGCACAACGCCGTTTCCTATTTCGTCAGCTATTACGACTACTACCAGCCGGAGGCCTACATCCCGCAGCGGGACATTTACATCGAGAAGGACGCGTCGATCAACGAAGAGATCGACCGTCTGCGGCTGCAGGCGACGAGTTCACTCGTCAGCCGCCGGGACGTGATCGTAGTCGCCAGCGTCAGCTGCATCTACGGGCTGGGGTCGCCCAAGGACTACCTGGAAATGATGTTGCCGCTCCGCGTCGGCGATGAGATCGACCGGGACGAGATGCTGCTCAAACTGATCGACATCCAATACGACCGCAATGACGTGAGCTTTCAGCGCGGCATTGTCCGCGTGAGAGGCGATGTCGTCGAGTGCTGGCCGGCGTATGAAGAATTCGCCTACCGCATCGAGCTGTGGGGTGACGAGATCGAGAAGCTCTCGATCGTGAACCCTCTCACCGGCCAAGAGGCCCGAGTTCTCGACGAGGTCTATATCTTTCCCGCCAAGCATTTTGTGATGCCGCAAGAGCGGATCACGCAGGCGATCTCCGCGATCGAGGACGAACTGGGACAGCGAGTCCGGGAACTGCGTGAGTCCGGAAAGCTCCTCGAAGCGCAGCGATTGTCTGCCCGGACGCGGTTCGACATGGAGATGCTGCAAGAGGTCGGCTATTGTCCCGGCATCGAGAACTACAGCCGGCCTCTATCGGGCCGCAATCCGGGCGAGCCGCCGGATACGCTCATGGACTTTTTCCCGGACGATTTTCTGGCATTCATCGACGAGTCACATGTCACCTGCCCGCAAGTCCGCGCGATGTTTGCCGGAGACCACTCCCGGAAAACGACGCTGGTTGAGCACGGCTTTCGTTTGCCGTCGGCACTCGATAATCGCCCGCTGAAATTCGACGAATGGCGGCAGCGGTTGAATCAGATCGTGTATGTCTCCGCCACCCCGAGCGATTGGGAATTGGAGCAGACCGAAGGCGAATTTGTGGAGCAAGTGATCCGTCCGACCGGACTGGTCGATCCGGTCATTCACATCGAGCCTGCCCGCGGTCAGGTTCCGCACTTGATGGAACAAATCCGCGCGCGGGCCGACAAACAGGAACGTGTACTGGTGACGACGCTCACCAAGCGGCTCGCCGAACAGCTGACACGCTACTTGTCGGAAGAAGGAATTCGCTGCAAGTGGCTGCACTCGGAACTGGATGCCATTGAGCGAGTGGAGATTCTTCGCGAATTGCGCGAGCACAAGTTCGACGCGCTCATCGGGGTCAATCTGCTCCGCGAAGGACTCGATCTTCCGGAGGTCTCGTTGGTGACGATTCTCGACGCGGACAAGGAGGGGTTTTTGCGCAGCGAAACGAGTTTGATCCAAACCATTGGCCGGACCGCGCGGAACGTCAATGCCGAAGTGATCCTCTATGCGGATCAGGTCACAGAGAGCATGCAGCGGGCAATCGACGAAACCGAGCGCCGCCGCGAATTGCAGCTCGCTTATAACGAGCAGCACGGCATCACGCCGGAAACGATTCGCAAGGCAATTCATCGCGGGATTGAAGAGGAAATCGAGGCGCGGCATGTGGAGCAGGCCGCAGCGGGAATTGCCGACGAGCAGCAATACGTGACGCAGGAATTCGTCAACGAACTCGAGGCGGAAATGCTGACCGCCGCCGAAGATCTGCAATTCGAGCGTGCTGCCGAACTGCGCGACCGTGTGTTGCAGCTCAAACAACAACTCGGACAGCCGCTAACCGATGACGAACAACGTGCGGGGGAAATGGTCAAACCACAAACGAAGAAGTCACGCGGACGCCGTCGGAGTGGCGGCAAGCGTGTGCCGAAGCCTCGGGCAAGAGATTGAGCAGATACTTCTGGCTCCCAGGCCGAAGTTGCAAAGCTTTGCTTCGTTGTGGCTAGTAGTCTGTCAGGTGGTAGTTTTCGGGCTGTGTGCCACTGGCTTCGCCAGTGCAGGGTCCGCTTGCTGAAAGACTTAAAAGCACTGGCAGAGCCAGTGGCACACGAAGGTTTCGCATTGATGGAACACTAGCCCGCGTTCAATCGTATGCTTCGGCCGGCAAACGAGGAGGGAGCGAAGCTGAGCTTCGCACACGAGCTTTCCTAAGCTGGAGCTTGGGAACGAGAAAGCTCGACGTCGCTACAACGTCTCACGGAGCGTTGGCGCGAGAGATCGTGCCGCGGCGCTTGTGATTGGTGATTTGCCCCTCGGGTGTCGAGAGCCAGCGGCGGTACGTATTGAGCGAGGCGACGTAGTTCAAGAACCGCGCGTCCGCCTCAGGCAAAACCGCGACCAACGCGTCGCTGAGCTTGCTCGGCTCGTCGGTCTGGTGCAGTTCCTGCAAATAGTCGAGCAAGACCGCCTTGCCGTCGGGGTTGTTTTGCAGCATGAAATGCACCCAGGCCCAGGACTCGCGGTAGTCCGCGCGGTGCATCTGCTCTACTTTCTCCAATTGTTCGAGACGGCGAATATCGGGCCGCCATCCGCTCTGCACGGCTCGCGCGAGCCGGACGGCATATTCATTGTTGACGGATCCCGGTTCGGGGCCGGGAACTTCGAAGTATTCGGCCAGTCCTTCATCCAACCAGAGCGGGACCGTCCTCAGCGAAGCGTGTAGCAGCCCGTGCGTATACTCGTGCCGCAGGTCTTCCCGAATCCGCTCGCCCCAGAACGTATACACGGCGAGTTTTTCCGGCGTGCCGATGAAATAGGCGCGTCGAAACGGCAGACCGGGATAGGTTTCCCCGATGTACTTTCGGTACGCCATCTCGTCTGAAAACAAGTAGACGGTGACTTGCTCCGCATCTTCGTCCGGCGGCAACTGCAGCGTTTCGTGGACTTGATCCCGCAGTAGCTTGAGCTCTTCGACCAGAGGGTGGTGCCCTCCCAGCCTCAAATCGCTCATCACCACAAGTTGATCAGCAGTGACTGAGTGTCGAGTCGGCAGGCCGTCATCTTTTTTCCCGCCACTGAGAAACCCGGCGATTCCGCCCCCGTTTCCAGGGGTGTGGCAACCTGCCGAGATCAAACCAACAAGCGCGCAGACGCAGATGTAGACCCATCGCGAAATCAATGGGCAAATCAACTGCTTCAATGCGGCCCGTGTGCGGGACGGGGACCGGTAGTGGGGACTTTCAGTCAACAATGGCATCCTTGCCGATGTGCAATCTCATGGTCATGTCCGCGTCAATTCAGCTCAGCGGACGACTGTTTTTTCGGTTCTTAACAATTTTTCGTCTCGTACGGGCCTCAATCTTTCGCCAACTCCGCTTCCATTCACCTGAATACGCCGATCCCAGATAGGTTTTGAGAAATCTCAATCGATCGCTGAGGCGAATCTCCGGCACCGACAGCGACGACGCATTCAGCCGCGAGAGGTTTTGAATCCTGCGAAGATCTGGCACGATTCGCCATCGCCTCACTGCTTCCAGGTCGAGCAGCCAGGTTTGGACATCGTCCGGCTTGCTCGATACGAGAATGTTTTTTGATTTGAGATCACGGTGCTCGAAGCCGCACTCATGCAGCCATCGGATTTGCCGTGCCAAACGGTCGCTGATCCTTCTCATCCAGCGGCGTCGCTCGATGGAGGAGCCATCCGCTGGCCGTTGCTGATGCCATGCAAACAGCGTTAGCGAGTCCGGGATCGCCTCCGTTAAGAGATACTGCCGCACCGTGGCACCGGCGGCTGATTCCGCAAACAGCAGCGGACATGGCGTGGCGATCGATCGCCGCAGCAGCGCATGTCCGTTTTCCCATGCACGACGGACGCTGGAGCGCCCCAACCGCTGCGAGATGCGGGCGGAGAAGTTCCGTAGTTCGATTCGCTTCAGATATGCCCGCCGCCGTCCCGGCAAGGCGTTCAGTGTAATTGCCGCGACGCGACGCTTCGCAGACCGTTTGTACCATGCATCGGCGGACTCAAACAGCTGGTCGGGATCACGGCATGCGGCATTGAGGAATTCCGCACCCAACTCAGTCAAACCCCGCCCTTGGTTATCGCCGGCCCGCAGCTTCCGGAGATGACGCGTTCCGGACTTCCATTTGCGGTCCTTGCGGGCCCAGTGACGATGTGCTCGCCGCCAACAGTAAGCCTGCACGTCCGCAGCCGCGGCTTTGAACGGAGAATCTGTCTCCGTCGCCTCGTAGTATGCTCGAAAGAACCGGAGGCGGTCTGACCGGGTCGAGTTGGTGGCAAAAAACTGGTGCAGCAGCGCCAGGTTTTGTCTGGCAGATCGATAGCTAAGCGGTTCACCGAGATGCACGCCGTGCAAGTCGATCAACCAGAGCCGCAACGGTTCATCGTGGCGACATCGGATGAGAATATTGCCCGCATGGAAATCACGGTGCGTGATTCCGGCTCGGTGCAACTGCGCGGTGAATCTGCCGAGCGTCCTGGCGAGTTCGTGCCGTCGCCGCGTCTGGTCGGACGCGGGAAGCGATCGAAACGTTTCCTTCAAAAAGCGGTCCAGAGGTTCCGTGTCCGGGATTTCCGGGCTGATGAGGTAGCTATCCTGCAACAGCCCTTGCCGGCGCGTCTCGCCGCGTGCGACCGTTTCGAACGTGGGAATCCCGAGCGCCCGCACGCGCTGCGCGATGCGATCTTCATGGGCCGCTTTCGAAGGCCTAATCAAGTTTTGCAGCAGCGGCTTGATCGATCCGATCTTGTTGTGCTTGACGTAATACGCCCGGCCTTGGACTTCGATGCGGATCACTTCGCGGTGAGGGCCGCTCTTGACGACTTGGAGGTCGCCGCGTTGGTTCCACTCGTCACGCTTGAGACCCTGCGGCCCGAGCAGCAGATGCTTGACGTCCCGCCTGACAAACCAGCGCGTGTCGCGACAGTCGAGCGGAACCATTTCATGCTGAGACGTCGGCCTCTGGGCGGGGGAGGCGGGAATAGAGGCGGGCAGATTACTCACCGGTGAATGGCCCTGGAGACTGGAAATCTGAGTCGTTGCGGGAGTGCGGCTTGTTTGGGAGGGACAACGCGTTAGTCGTCGTTTGATCTCCACCACGGTCGTTTAGTCGATTGCCCGTCTTGCGTGAAGGGTGCGACGAACTCGTTCAGCAGGCCCCCGGCAAACGAACCGCCGACCAACTCGCCGTGGCCGTCGGCAATCATGTTTTCCACCAAAACGGGATGATCTTTCCACTGCGAGGCCGTCCAATCCCGAATGTCCACGTAGGCATCGGTCAGGCCGGCGCTGCGCTTCGGAATCAAATAGACGGTCTTGTCTGTGCGGACAACGTGATACTCGAAAGCGACGTACACTAAGACGCCGCCCAAGAGCATGCCGGTCATGATCGCGATCAAGCGCCGCATCTGTCGCACCAACTGTGAAGACCAGAGTTCATGAGGGTTGACGCCGCGCGCACATTGTGGCGGCGGACTCCCCGTTCAGGGGGCGAATCTTCTCAAAATTGCGGTGATCGGACAAGAGGGGAATCGGCGGCGTTCTGTCTCAAAACATCACGGTCGGTTGCCGCCTATTTGGCGTGGACGCTGCCAAAAATCTTCTTTGAAAGAGCACGATAGCTGGCCGTGTCAAATGCCGGAGCGGTGAAGCAGTTCTCCAGAATCCTCGGATCCACAAACACGGCCGGCAAATCGGTCTCTGGTTGAGCATTGACGGCTTTCATCAACATCGAGCGTTCATGACGCGTGAGCTGGTGCGCCGAACAGAGTTCGTAGAAGAGGCTTCGTGCGTTTCCACCGGTCCCAATATAGCGCTTTCTCCATTTGTCGAAGTAATACAGTCCAATCCAAAACGCCACGATTAGACCCATCCACGTGATCAAAAACAGGTTGTCGCTGAGCGTACTCCGTCTTTGGCTGGATCGCGCAATGGATTCAAACGTGCTCGCTTGGACGATCAGAAGGCACTTCATTACAACTCCTTCTCTCAAAACGGAATCAACCCCGTCACGAGGCTCCGCGCAAGCTAGGGCGTTTCAGTTGCGCCGGTCTGCAGAGCTTCGATCCCTTTCCTGGCGAGTTCGCGAACGCGGGGATTCGAGTCGTTGACCAGCGGTTGCAGCGCGCGCAGCGATTCCGGGCAGGGAATCCGCGCGACAACTTCCACCGCCATCCGTCGGATCAAGACATCTTCATCTTCCAGCAGCCTGATGAATGTCTCAGAGAGCTGTTCTTCGAGGCCCATGGCGACCGCCGCTTGAACGGCCCGCATTCGTTTGCTCCGCATAGGGCCCGTCATCTCCGCAGAGAGTTTTTCCAGGGCCTGCAGATCGATTTTCAGAATCAGTGCTCCGGCCAACCGACACGTTCTCGGATCAAGCAGGTCGAACAAGGAAAGGATCCGCTTAAGGTTGAAATCCTCCAATTCGTGACGCGCAGCTTCTTGGACCTGGGCCATTGGGCTGTCGAGGCGTTCGATCAGTTTCGTAAATGCTTCCGGGATCCGGCGTGCCCGCAACTGGCTGGTGGCCCAAGCTTGCACGTCTTCGTCATGCGACTCCAATCCTTCCTCGATGAGCGAATGCATTCGGCCGTTGTCGACATCTTCCAGGAATTCGCTTGCGACGCGTCGAGCTTCGTCGCAGCCATGGCTCACCACCCATTCAGCGGCGCGAAGCTTGATCTTTCGTGGCAGCGAGGTGGCTTTGACGAAGTTCATCAGTTTCACGTGCAGCGCCGACGGTATGTTCTCCAGCTGCAGCGGCTCGATCTCGAGCCAGTTGACCGAGTCGATCTGTTTAAAGTTTTTGCGTTGTGAGATCGACAGACTTCTCGGCCATTGTCGGAGCAGATGCAAGATGAACTGCGGGTCGTCGCGGCGGGAGACGCAGTAGTAGGCGAGTCGGCTGCAATGACTCAATCCCATAAAGTCGACAATTAGCTGCATGATGCCCGGATGATCATTGTTGAGGAGCAATTCTTCCGCCTGTTGTCGGCGGGGGTGTCCTTCCTGGCGGAGCAGTTTGCGGATTTCGTTGACCTCTAAGTCTCCGACGACGAGCAGGTTTTCCAGAAGTTGATCGTATCCCGGCCGATTCGTATCGCGGCACGCCTTCTCCAGCGCGGCGACGACTTTTAATTGAATTTTTTGAGCATCGCGGAGATATCGTTTTTCCTTGGAGGTCTGGTGCGCGTGCTCATAGATCTTGGTCACCAATTCGTTGACGATTTCCAGGCAGTAGCGGTGATGCTGGGCGTGGGCTTCGTCCGACAGCAACTCGATAACAACCGGCAACAGATCATAGACGGACAGGGTATGAATCAACTCCAGGGCATTCGTCTGACACTGTTCGTCTTCGGAGAGCAGTGACTGCCGCAGCGACTTGTTCATCATCACCGCATGCGGCTCGAACAAGTCGCGCATTTCGGGGGTCAGCAGGTGATAGCGGCGGATCAGCTCCATGTGTCCCCGGCTACTGCGGCGCTTCAGCGTTGATTTGACAGCCGCGAGCCGGATCTGGTCGCTGGGCACATCCAGAGCAAGTGTGAGAACTTCCTGCGCATGCACGTTTCCGGAACGCGATAACGTGTCAAACGTGGCTGCGATTGGGTCCGGCATGACTGATCGTCTCACCTGCGTTTTGCCCAATGAAGTTTCGGGCAAATTTCCCAGCCGGCTCCGTTGCCGGCGCTAACGGGAGGCGGAAGGCCCAAGGTCGTCGGCCACACGACGGGCGCCGCCGTCTCAAAACGGATTCTCACACAAATCGCATCGGTCCGCGGCTGGACGAAACTCAAATCGAAACATCCAGGGCCGGTCCGTAGTTATGATCCGTAGTACCGCTTGATTTCCTCCTGCCGGCAGCCGAGACTAGTAGAGAAAGGGAAACAACGGGCGGAGCCGCCAAAATCGCTCTCAAACCCTGGAAGTGAACAATTGATCAAGTTTGTGACGAATTTGAGGAGTGGACGTCATGGCCGGTGCAATGACCGCGAATGAAATCCTGGATCGCCTGTTTTTGGAAATGCGCGCGCGGATCTTGGAATTGGCGGCGAGTTTTGATCGAATCGACCGTGCTGATTCTGACGATCATCTAGGAGAGGACCCGCGGCCCAGTCAATTGCGCCGGGCCAACGACATCGTAAACAGCGGCCGTTACGACCGCGCGGAACAGGTTCAAATGATCTTCAGCGACCCGTATCAAGCGGGCTGGAACCGGCCGGACTAGATTTGTGCCGTCGCCTCGTTCGCCGTCGCGCCTTGGAAGTTTGCGGTTTTGAGATTCAAAGGGTGTTTTGGAACATGTACTACATCGACCCTCATGTCCACATGATTTCTCGGGTCACGGATGACTATGAGCGGATGGCACGGATGGGCTGCGTGGCAGTTAGTGAGCCCGCATTTTGGGCGGGATTTGATCGCGGCAGTGTCGACGGCTTTCGCGACTACTTCCGGCAGTTGACCGAATTTGAGCCGACGCGGGCGTCCTGGTCGGGGATTCAGCACTACACCTGGCTGTGCATTAACGCCAAAGAGGCGGAAAACGTCTCGCTGTCGCGCGAAGTGATCGCCATGATTCCTGAATTTCTGAATCGTCCCGGCGTCCTGGGCATCGGCGAGATCGGTCTGAACAAGAATACGCAGAACGAAGCGACCATTTTTCGCGAACATGTCGACTTGGCCATGAAAACGCGGGAATTGATCCTGATCCACACGCCGCACCTTGAGGACAAATACAAAGGGACGCGGATGATCGTCGACATGTTGCTGGAGGACGACCGCGTCGAACCAGAGCGAGTCTTGATCGACCATGTCGAGGAACATACCGTGCGCCTCGCCAAGGAAGAGGGCTTTTGGTGTGCGATGACGCTCTATCCCGTCACCAAATGTACGCCGGCCCGCGCAGCAGATATCATTGAGATCTACGGCGACGACCGGATCATGGTCAATTCAGCCGGCGATTGGGGGCCGTCGCAGCCGCTGGCCGTGCCGGACTTCATTCAAGAGATGCGCCGGCGCGGCGTGCCGGATTCCAAGATCATGAAAGTCGTCTACGAGAATCCGCTGGAGTTCTTCAGCCAATCTCGAAACTTTCAATTCGATCCGCCCGACACGTTTCCCATGCCGCGCGAAGCGGCGGTCGACTAACGATTCCCCGCGCACCACACCGCTACTGGGCTGCGAACCGCACTCCCAATCGATGACTGCAGCCAAACACTTGCGCGGTCGTCGTCGTTCTGGGAACCGACCCGTTTTGAGATCAGCTTCTCCTGCGGGAATCCGCCCTTCTGCCCAGCAACGCTTCTGCTACAATCCCGCCCGTTTTCGCGGTGAACCAGCGGCGTTCGCCCGATCTGCTCATCATCAGCCGAACAGCGGAGCGGCACAATGTTGCGTTCTCAAACTTTCGTGGTTTCGTTTGCAGGTTGGCTGCTGATTTCGACGAGTGCCCTCTCGGCGGATCAATTTGATTCTACTCCACGGCAGTTTCGCAAGCCGTCTCCTGTCGAAGACGACGCCCAACTTTATGACGTTCAGTTCCTGACCAACCAACTCGGCTGGGCGGTCGGTGAACATGGCGTGATCTGGCAAACGCGCGACGGCGGGCGGAACTGGAATCTGCAGAGCAGCGGGGTGTCGGCGGCCCTGCATTCCGTCTGCTTTCTCACAGACCAGATCGGCTGGGTGGCGGGAGGAGGCACGGTGCCGTTTACACACCAGAGTTGGGGCGTGGTCCTGCAGACCAAAGACGGTGGCCAATCGTGGAACGCCGTGTCGCAGGGCAAAGTTCCGCGGATTCATACCGTGAAGTTCTTCGGACTCAAACAGGGGGTTATTGCGGGAGATTCCAGTCCGGCGATGCCGAACGGGTTGTTCACCACCGACGACGAGGGAGCGACATGGAAAGCTGCCACCGGGTTAAAGGTCCGCGGCTGGCGGGCGGCCGATTTTCGCTCAGCCGATCGCGGATTGGTGGCCGGTCCCATGGGGAAAGTCGCCGTCGTCTCAGAAGGTAACCTGAACCGCGCCTTGATGACCGACTGGGGTCTTCCCGGCATCTACGCGGTGAAGTTCGATCGCTCAGGACGCGCCTGGGCCGCCGGCGACGGTGGGTTAGTGCGGTTTTCGAAAAATGGCGGGGTGTCATGGCAGCTTCCTGCAAAGCCGTTCCCGCCCGACGTCCGCGACACGTTTGACTTCCGGGCAATCGCAATTCACAAACAGCACATTTGGATCGCCGGACGTCCTGGAAGTGTAATCTGGCATTCTGGCGACGGCGGCGAAAACTGGGAGCGCCAGCTCACCGGTCAAACCGTTCCCATCAGCGGCCTTTCATTTAGCTCCGAAACGCACGGCTGTGCCGTCGGCGCTCTGGGAATGATCCTGACCACGGCTGACGGTGGGCGGACTTGGCAACCGGCGCGCGGAGGCGGCCGCCGTGCGGCAATTTTGTCCCTGCATACCCGCCCTGAACAAATCTCAGTCAATCTGCAGGCGCAGCTGGGTGGCGAACAGGGATACCGTAGCGTCGTCTCACTGTTGCCGCGCGCCGACGACGGACCGAGCGGCGACCAGTCGGCCGATCTCGACCTCAGAATTCACGAAGCGACGGCCAAGGCCGGCGGCTCGGCGGGAGATTCCTATTGGCGGCTGCCTCTGTCGATTCCGGGATTAGAAAAAAACGGACCACGGTTGTGGGAAGACTGGAAGCGCAAGACTGACGGCAAATTGGCGGAAGTCGTCGTGGGCCGCTTGGTGGCCGATCTGCGGATGTGGCGGCCCAGCGTACTGATCATCGATCAGCCGGAGCCGGATGACGCGCTCGGGGAATTGCTGCTCAAAGCGGTCACCCGCGCCGTAGAAACGGCCGCCGATCCGACTCGGTTCAACCATCACCGGGAAGTGAACGCCTTGGCCCCCTGGCAAGTCATGAAGGTTTACACCCGCCTGCCCGACGGCAGTACCGGCGACGCCCAAGTCGATCCACATCAATTCCTTCCCCAGTTCCGGCAATCGACTCATATGGCCGCCGCGTGGGCGTTCGGGCGTCTGTCGACCGATCGACATCGATCGATTCGGCGTGAAGCGTATCGTTTGATCCACGATTTCGATCCCGCTGCAGAGTCGGCCGACTATCCGCGCGGCGAATTCTTTGAGGGCATTCCACTATCAGCCGGCGGTGACGCCAGACGCATGACAATGCCAATCGACGACGACCTGGAGTTGCAGCGCAAAGTCGCCCGCCGGCAAAACCAGTCACGGGCCTACCTCGGTCAGTTTATCGACGACCCGCGGATGTCGGCACAAATCACCGGGCAGTTGAACGATTTTGTCAATGGATTGACCGATGCCGAGATGGCCGTGCAGCTTGCGGAGTTGATCGACGTCTATCGCGGGATCGGAGATTGGGATTTGGCCGAGGCGGTCGCCACCGTGCTGGTGGAGAAATTTCCCAATGAGCCGCCGGCACATGACGCGATGCAATGGCTGATGCACCTGTGGATTAGTTCCGAGACGACGTGGCGCCGCATGCGGCAGTCCGCGACCGGACATCAGCGAATTGCCAGCGATCCTCAGCAGGTGGTCGCACAGTTGCAACTTCCGCGCCACAGCCGCCAGCGGGCCCGCTTCTCGCAGCTCAATCCCGCGTCGCAACAGCAGGTCCTATCCGATCTCCGTTTCGTCTTGGATGCCACCAACGTCCATCGGCACCGTCATCCCGTGCTTCCAGGCAGCGGTGTTTCGCGAAAAGTGACGGGAGACCAAACAGAGTTTCCGCAGAGCGTCTCGCTGTTGAAAACGCGATTCGCGGAGTTGGACCAAGTCGCCGATGACACGCCTCAGTTACAACTCTCCAGCGGTACGACAGGTCCGGGATTTGATTCGGTTCGCCAAGTCCGCCATGCGGAGTCCAAAGTCTCACCGCTTCGCATGAAAGAACAGGTGATGGAGTGGCATCAACGGGCGACCCGCATGGCCGAACTGTTGAGTCAAGCCAACGCCGAGCTATTCAATGATCCGAAAACACAGTTTCCCATGGCTGTGCTCCTTCGCAAACGGCAGTTGCCGGGCGAGGCGGACCAAATCTACCGGCTTTTCCGCCGACTGACGTCCAGCGATCCATGGTCGCTCAGTGGCGGATGTGAGATCTGGTTTTCAGTTCCGCGGACTCATCCGCCTAAACCGCTCAGCTTGGCAGTCTACACAAACGAACGTCCGAAACTGGACGGCGTTCTGGCAGACGCGTGTTGGCAGAACGCGCAGGAAATCCCGCTGACCGACGGTCAGCCGCAGCCCCAGCGCAAGGCGAGCCGTCCGTTTGCACTGTTGGCCTACGACGATCAATTCTTGTATTTCGGCGCCAGTTTTCCCCGTGTCCCACAGACGCCCCAAGATCTGCCGGACAACAACGGACGAAAACATGACTCGGACCTTTCGCACTTCGATCGCGTCGAATTGTTATTGGACGTCGATCGAGACTATGCGACTTATTACTCCTTCACGTTCGACCAGCGGGGCCACTGCCGTGACGCCTGCTGGGAAGACGGCACATGGAACGCGAAGTACTACGTCCAAGCCCACGGCGATTCAAAAAGCTGGCGCGTTGAGGCGGCGATTCCTTGGTCCGAGCTTGTCTCCGTGCCTCCCAAACGTGATGATGTGTGGAACATCGGCATCGTTCGCACCATCCCCGCGGTGGGACGTCACGCGTGGACACATCCCACGTCCGACGAGCCGCGTCCAGAGACGTTCGGATTGGTGCGGTTTGATTGAACCGGCAACGGATTGAATCCGCTGCAGAGCACCGGACGGCAGGGAGGGCGGCGTGGGAATCGTGGTCGGCATGGATGAAGCGGGTTACGGCCCCAACCTGGGCCCGCTGGTGATCAGCGCAACCGTTTGGGAAGTTCCCGGTTCGCCACACCAATTCGATTTTTGGTCAGCCTTTTCAGAGGTCGTCGATCAGGTTCCCTGTGACGGCAAATTACATGTCGCCGATTCCAAAGTCGTCTATCAGCCGGGCAGGGGACTGCGCGCACTGGAATCGTCAGTGCATAGTTTATTGGCCCTGTCCGATTATTCGCCGCTGAGTCTACAGAGCCTATGCCACTATCTGACTCGCGAGCGGTTCGACGACCAGCAGCTTGGGCCCTGGCTACACCAACGGGATTTAGAACTGCCGCTTGAGGCGGAACCGTCCGCTGTGTCCCACCTCAGCCGCCGGTGGAGCGAGTGTTGCCTGAGAAACGAGGTTCGGTTGAGGGCCGTCGTTTCCGACATCGTCGTGCCGCAACGGTTTAATTGTTTGCTGGCAGAGCACGGCAGCAAAGGAGTAGTGCTCTCAAAGCTCAGCATGCAGTTACTGGGAGAAGTCGTTGAATTTGAAAGTCCGCAACCGACATTGGTAATCGCCGACAAACATGGCGGACGCAATCGGTACGATCACCTCTTGGAGGAGATTGCGGGCGACCGCTTCATCGTCCGTGAAATCGAGGGACGTGCCGCGAGTTGCTACAGTATCGGTTCGACGCGGATCCGCTTCCAGACCCGCGCCGAATCACATCTCCCCGTCGCGGCTTCGTCGCTGGTCTGTAAATACATCAGAGAAGGCGTGATGGAACTGTTCAACAGGTTTTGGCAAAAGCAACTTCCCGGCCTGAAGCCGACCAAGGGTTATCCCGTCGACGCCCGTCGTTTCCAGTCAGAGATTGCTGACAAACAGCGGGAACTGGGGATTGCGGAAGATGTGCTCTGGCGGCAGCGATAAGTGTTCGCTCAGGGGATCGTTGGCAGTGACGGTTTCGGTCGCTCGTCCTGTTAACGATGCAAAGTTTCTCCGGTTGACCGTGACGAGCACTGAAGTTTTCGTTGCGCTGTGAGATCGGAAACACTCCCATGACCGATTTAGTGAACCCGCCGTCGCAACCCTCACTCAGTGAATTGGGGCTCGACCTGCTGCTGCTAAGCAAATGGCAAATCACTCGCTTAATCACGCTGCCAGCGGCGTCATTTGCGGCATACTGGGTCCTGGCAAGTCGGGGGTTCTGGATTCCAGCGGTTTTCTCGCTCGTCGTGCTCAGTTTCGTCACATACGGATCGACATCGCACGACCTCGTCCATGGCAACCTCCGTCTGCCTCGGCTGGTCAATGACATTCTCTTATCGATTCTCGAACTTGTTGCGATTCGTAGCGGGCATGCCTATCAAGCTGCCCATTTGCACCACCACGCGCGGTTTCCGCATGTCGACGACGTCGAAGCCGCAGCCGCTCGGATGAAGTTAACAAGAGCCTTGCTGGAAGGTCTGATCTTCCAGATGCGTGTCTATTGCTGGGCACTGAAAAATGCGAGGGGGTGGCGCAATTGGATTGTGGCGGAGGGGGGCATCATAGCAATAACTGTCATCGGGGCAATCTTGCTGGCGCCGTATACGCTGCTGCCGGTGGTCTACGTGGGATTGATGATTGCGGGAAGTTGGACGATTCCGTTGATCACCTCTTATCTGCCCCATGATCCGCATGCCACGAACCCGCTGCACCAGACACGTCTCTTTCGCGGCTGGCTTGCACGAATTTGTGCCTTCGAACATCTTTACCATTTGGAACATCATCTTTACCCAGCGGTTCCCCACCAGAATTGGCCGAAACTCGCGCAACGATTGGATCCCTGGTTTGAACAATTGGGAATTCGACCTGTGCGACTGGGGTAACTGAAAACGAATAACAATTTGGCGGAGTTCCCTTCCGTCCTCCGCAGGGCCGGCATGTTCACAAAATGGTTACGTTTTCTCCTCTGGCAACCGTTTGCGTTGATGTGCCGACGGTTCCCTTTGTGGCCGTTCCGGGCAGTTGTGACTGAACCCGTGGACGGGGTCATGTGCATCAAGATCGATAACCTGCTCACCCGGCTATTGAGCCGGTTTAGCGGCGGTTACGACTATGCTGTGTGCTACGTAGTCGATCGTACCCTAATGGTCGACACGGGATTTCCCTGGGCACGGCGGCGGCTGAAGCAGACGTTGCTGGAACTCGGTCTTGACCAAACGGTCTCGACCGTCGTCAACACCCACTATCATGAGGATCATACGGGAAACAATGATCTGATTGTGGATGTTTGCCAGGCGCAAGTCCTTGCACACGCAGTGGCAGTTCCTGAGATTCGCTTCCCGATCGAACTGCCGTGGTATCGCAGCTTCTTGTTCGGACCGGCTCGTCTCGCGGAAGCGTCGCCGATCGGGACGAAAATCGACACCGAACGTTTCCGGTTTGAAGTCGTGGAAACGCCCGGTCACTGTCCCGGCCATATTTGTCTGTTTGAACCCGAACAGAAATGGTTGTTTAGTGGTGACCTCTATGTAGCGGCTGACCTCGACAGCCAACTACGCGATGCCGACGGGCCGCAGTGGATATCAAGCTTGGAATCCGCGCTCCGTTTGAACCCGGAGTGGATGTTCGACGCCCACGGCAGCATATTTTCCGGAGCGGAGCGAGTCGAACGGCATCTGCGGCGCAAACTCGGTTTTCTGACGGCGATCAGAGACCGCGTCGATCGTTTTGCAACTGGCACTCAAACAATTCAAGAGCTGACCCGCAAGGTATTCGACCGTCGCGATCTGGTCGACTGGCTTTCGTTTGGAGAGGGATGGCTGTCGATTATCACGGCGTCGGATTTCTCCCGCTGCAATCTCGTGAAGACTTTTCTTTGTGCGCGGATCAGTGCAGCGGCCTCGCATGATGGTCAAGATGGCCGTTGATCTTCGAACTGAGCAGCAATCATGGGCTGATTTCCCTTTACGATCGAGAATTCGTCGGGTCTAATAGCGGCGCCAATCAGCCTCCAATGGACATCGAACGATGACTGAGTCAAGTGGCGTCGCTGAACTGAAGCAACCTGAGCACGCTCTGCAGTTGACCCGGTTCTCGGTGCAGGTCGCGGCGGAGGCCATGTTTACCGTGGCGCCGGATGGCCGAATTCTCAGTGCCAATGAAACCGCCTGCGAACGGCTCGAGTACACGCAGGACGAACTGACCCGCATGAACGTCGCCGACATCGATCCGCACTATCCGGTCGAAGTCTGGCCAGGCTTTCTCGAAGAAATCCGCCGCAACCGTAAGATGATATTGGATACACAACATATCACCAAGAGCGGGCGCATCCTCGAAGTCGAAGTGTCGGTCGCATACATCAATTTCGAGGGAGCGGAGTTTTTTTGTTCGTCTGTGCGAGACGTTACTGTTCGGAAGCAGACGGAGCGGATTTTGCACCTGCAGCAGAATGTTCTGGCAAAGATCGCGTCTGCGCCGGCCGTGCTGACCGAGACACTAAACGAGTTATGCCAGTTGGTCGAAGCACTGGTCCCCGATTCCATGGCGACGGTCATGCTGATCGACGAATCAGACGGAAATCTGCGATTTGAGGCGGGCCCGCAATTGACCGCCTCAATATGCGGCATGTTCGAGCCGCTTCAACCGGGTCTGGAATCCGGGTCGTGTGGAGGGGCTGCGTTTCTGAAACGGCCGGTGATTGTGGAGGACACCCGCATAAGCCCTCATTGGCGAAACTTGCAGCACATTGTCGAGGAACTCAACTTGCTTGCCTGTTGGTCGTTGCCGATTCTGGATGATCATGACCAAGCACTGGGAACATTCGCGGTCTCTCATCACCGAACGTGCGCACCCACCGCGTTTCAATCACAGATTCTCGAGACCGCTTCTCATCTGGCGAGTCTGGCCATCTGCCGCAAACGATCTGAACGGCAGCTGCGGTCGGCGCACGAAGAACTCGCTCACGTGAGCCGGCTTTGCACAATCGGAGAACTGGCAAGCAGTATTGGTCATGAACTCAACCAGCCGCTCGCAGCGCTCGTCAGCTATGCTTATTTGTTAGAACAGGAAACTCAGGAAGAGCCTCCGGATCTGCCGGGAATTCAAATGCGTGCCCGCAAAATCCGCCAACAGGCGGACCGTGCAGGGGACATCGTGGCTACCGTTCGCAAGCTCGTCAAGAAGTCGGCACCGACGCGGACTGCTGCCAATTTGAACGACGTCGTTTGCGAGTCGCTTGTGTTGCTCGAACCGGAATTGCGGCAACACGCCGTCACGATTGACAAGCAGTTGGAGGCCGAACTGCCGACGTTGCAGGTCGACAGTGTGCAAATCCAGCAAGTGCTGGTTAATCTAATCCGAAACTCCGTCGAAGCGATGCTGCAACTGCCGCGGGCCGAGCGCTGTCTCACGATTGCCACAGCACTCACCGCATCTCAGGAAATCGAGATTTGCGTCTCGGATACCGGCGAGGGGCTGCCGGAGGAGGGATTGGAAGCCGTGTTCGACGCGTTCCACACCACCAAACAAGAAGGAATGGGAATGGGGTTGACGATCTGTCGCGCGATCGCCGAAGCGCATGACGGACGATTAACGGCCGCGAATGCTTCCGGCCGAGGTGCAGTATTCTGTTTGACGCTACCACATGGATTGTAAGTCTGAGTCGGGCCTGGAAATGCAGAACGTTTGTATTGTGGAAGATGACGACGCTGTCCGCGACGCACTGGCCGAACTGGTTGAATCAGACGGCTATCGTGTGCTGTCCTACGCGTCGGCCGAAGAGTTTGTTGCTGGGGCGGATGCAACTCAGGTCGACGTGTTGATTGTTGACTTTCGCCTACCCGGGATGAGTGGCGGTGAACTGCTCAAACGGCTGAATGAGCGAGGCATGCGTCTACCAGTCATTCTGATGACCGGCCACGCGGACTGCGACGAAGTCGGCCTGGGTTTGGACGTTCAAGACGTCTCGTTTCTCACCAAGCCGTGCGATCCCCGTAGGCTGCTAGGACTCATTGGCGCGGCGGTTGACGGCAAGGGTTAGCAGTGCCCGCCGACGTCAGACCATGAACCCGTAGTAATACACGGCCAACCCGGTGACCGAAGTGAGAGTAATGTCGGCAGTTGATAGCCAAGCCAGCGGCTTGTGCAGCGAACTGTGTTCTGACGGGGCGGGTGGCGAGGGAAATCGTTTCAGCGCTAGAAACGTCGTCGCCGCCCAAAGAGGCACTGTGGTCACAGCGAAGAACAAGTGCACATAAAGCACGTTCCAAAAGAATTTGTACTGATCCGGGGAAAGCGGAGAGATTCGATTCTTGAGAATTTCATCGATACCGCCCTGCAGTCGCATGTCGATTTCAAACGCGGCCACCGCCGCGAGAAGCGTTCCACCCAATAGCAGTTGCAGGTTTCGGTGCAGCAAGAAGTTCCTGCGAAGCTTCACTTGATAAAGGCTAAACACCAACAACGGGACGACTAACGCCAGGGCACAAACGACGAAGTCGAGCATCAGCGAGGCGTGATTCCCCAAGAATCCTTCCGACATGCAACACCTGTGGGAGATGCGAGAATCCGTGATCCAAGCAGAAAGACGTTTCCGGCGGACACACGTCCCAAACGTCGCCTGCATCGCGCAGCAAACGATAGCAGAACTGGCCAATTGAGCCAAGAGAAGCGCCGCAGACTGGAACTGAGGAAGAGTCCGGTGGGGGCTCGTGCAATGTCCAACCTAAGAACTGCGGTAGCAAAAAGTCGTGAGACTTCTGAAAACTCAGCCGGTACAGGCAAGTTTCCAAACTCTCACGAGTTCGGCGACCCAAAATCTGAGATTTGACAATGCTCTAGGGCAACTGCTCCACAGCCCGCGGTGACGACCTTACCGGCCGGCTTTCGCCTTGACCCCCTTCGACTTCGCCGCCCTTGTCCGCTTTTCCGTCGACCACTTCCTGTAACGACTTGCGAAACTGCTCGGCGAGATTCGGACCTCCACCGACGAAGACCCGCGCGATTTTTCCGTCACGATCGATGATCACTGTTTGCGGGATCGCCGTTGCAGAATAACGGTCCGCGACGACGCCGTGCCGGTCCAAGGCAACCGTGACATCCAGTTTCAGCCGTTCCAGCTTTGACTTGATCTGCTCGGGTGCTTCTTCGAGATTGACGGCAATCAGACTCACGTCGTGATCGGCGAATTCACTGACCACACCGTCAATCTGCGGCATGGCCTGAATACAAGGCCCGCACCAGGTCGCCCAAAAATCGAGCACGAGAATGCGTCCTTTTTGATTGCTGAGGCGGAACCGCTTTCCATCGAGCAAGTCCAGTTCAAAATCGGGAGCCTCCATCCCCACCAGCGGCGATTCGAGGCCGGTGAAACGTGGTCCGCCGTCGCCATCCTCGGCAGTCAGATAGCGGGGCTCCACGGCATGCTGCATCTTCCAACGGTGATAGGTCAATTGCGCTGCGGCTTCTTCGATCCCCTTGCCAAAATAGAGTTGGTCCACATTCTTGACGTCGACGCGGCAGGCGCCCAACACGTCACTCTCACCCATGAGCAACCCGTCCTTGATCGTCTCCGGAAAGAACGTCAATCGGGTGCCGTCGCTGCGGAGGGTTTGGATTCGCGTGCGTTCAGGCAAATTCTCGTCCGCTACCTTGTCTTCGTCTGCTTCCAGCTCGTCGGGGTGCAGCCAGATGATCCGCGAGATGTACTCGCGCCGGATCTGTTTGGACTCCAAGTGCACTTCGACAACAAGTCTCTGTTCGTCCATGTACTCAATGCGCCCGCGAAGATAGTCGCCCTTGATGGAGCGAATCAGGTGTGTGGGCGGATTGTCACGCTGCATCCGCGGAAGCGTCAGCAATCGCTTCAGTTTCGATGGGCTGAAACGAATCGTGCTATAGGCGCTCGCCAATTCCAAGGCTTTGATCTTCTCGTGGGGCACAAACGTGGCCGCCGTCACCGACGAACGCAGGGTGACTCCCTTTTCGTCGATCTTGCTGACGGTACAAGGAATCGCATCGCCGGTGCGCAGATGCAGTGCCCGCCCCGATCCGCCCGTTCCCGGCCGCTGGTCGACGGGATCAGCGCCGGAGATCTTATTGATCACGCCACCCCAAAAACCCGCGGGTCGCCGCCCGCGTGCGCGGGCGTTTCGGCGCGGATCTTGCCGCTTCGGTTTCGGCGGCGGCGGATTGCGATAAATGATTTTTCCCGAACTCCCCTTCCGCGCTGGGCTGGAGGAAACACCGTCCACCGGTTTCCAGACCAATGCGCCGACCTTGTCGAGTTCTTGGCCCTTGTCCAAGAAGCCGTGCAGCCGCACGCCCTCCATCTCCAGGCGTCCAACTCGTCCTAGTGCCGGCTCACTTCGCTTCGACTGGCCCAATCCCGTGAGCGCGTAAATCTGAGAAAATTCAAACACCAGCGGCGTCTTCACGCCCGGTGAGTTGAGCCAGATGCGGCCTTGTTCAATCTTGGAGAGTGAACCGCTGGCCCTGGAGCCGTCGCGAAAGACAATTCGCAGCTTGCGGGGTTCCGTCGTCTCCGGCGGCGAAACATACAGGCTTTCCACATTCTGCTGGTCGATCCGTACCTCTCCGTCGTCGCCGGCGACGACAAACTGTTTGGTCTCCGGATCGAATTCAGTGACGCTGCCGTAGGTGATCGTGCCGTCAGTGTGGTGCACGCGCGATTTGGTGGCTTGGACCTCCCGCGGCGTTTCGCCGTCCCAGTCGCCGATGCGAAGACGTTCCAGCCGGACATCCCCGTTTTTGTTCATCAGCCGCACGCCGCCAAAAGTAAACAGCGGCGAATCTCCCCCCGTGAGCTGCAAATCGGCGAGTTGCTTTCCGGCGGACGAATAAACGGCCATACGGTTCTCTTCTTGATCGAGAAATCCTTGAAAATGGATGCGGCCGGGACCGTTCTTCAATTTCATCAGCGAGACGACATCGACTTCATCCTCGGTCTCGCGCATGAGCACGACATCCTGTTCCCAGACCTCAATGTGAAAGGACTGGTCGATATTCTTCTTGTCTTGATCCACGCCGAATGCGAACACAAAGTCCGGTTTCTTCTTCCAGGACAACTCGAATTCGATGGCGGACTGCGCAGGAATGTCGAAGTCGCCGTGCAGATAAGCGCCCGGCGCGTCGGTGGCGAGATGCCCGTTTTCGTCTTTCCAACGTTTCTTTCCACCCGAGTGCCGCCAGCCCTCCAGGCCGTTGGGACCGAGGTAGACGAGACTGTCCGAGTCTCCCCAGCGCAGGATCCGCCGCAACACCTTACGGTCAACCGTCACGCTGCCAAACCGTTCGAGATCCAACTCCGCTTCTGTTTTGGAAAGACGTTTCAAATCCCCATACACCAAATCTCCCCCGGCCAATTCGAAGCAATACTTGCCCGTCGGTTTGGGCCGCTGGGTGCTGCGGGGAAACTGTACGCTGCTCACCCGTTCGATCGGGAAGATGAACGGAGTATCAAACCCGGGAGAGCGAAAACGAATTTGGTCCGGTTGGTCGTGGTCTTCCAACGTCCCGGTCAAGTAATCTCCGTCGGCCAGATGCAGCGTCAATTCCAGATCCTGCGGTGCGGGATTGTCCTCACCCACCGCGAAAAATCCGCAGCAAGCCAAGGTCGCGAACGTGACGCAGCCGGCGATCCAATGAGTGATGCGCATGAGGAGTTATCGCTCGTAAATGGGAAGGAATCGGTAATTCAGTGCCAGGGCCAGCAGATTCATCGTGGTGGCGAGCGATGTTCCGAACTGGCCCTGAAAGCTGCCGTCGGGACGCTGCGTTGATTTCAATTGGCGGATCAGCAATTTATTCCACTTTTTCCACGCTTCCGCATCGCCCTGAAACAGCGCCTGGGCCTGGTAGTAGCGGGTGTACTCCGCATAATGTCCGCCGGAACTCATTCCTACAGTGCCCACCAATTTCTTGAGGGCGTTCTTGTATTGCGGCAGATCCTTTCGGTGGGCGATCGCGTAGACCAGCGTGGCGATCGACGTTCGGGCTGTCGATTCCCCGGAATGACCCAGACCGCCCGAATAGGAGACGTATCCGCTCGTCGACGTACAACTGGTGTAATACGCGATCGCCTTGTCGATCGAAGAGTCGGGAACTTCAATTCCCGCGTTTCGTGCCGCAAGCAATCCCACGAGGACCGCGCCGCTGACCGATGTGTCGGCGTCGTTGGATTGGGGAGAGTATCGCCAAGCCCCAACACTGTTCTTCTTTTGCGAGGTCACTGCGCTGCGGACGGCTAATTCCAGGGCTTCTCCGATGGAGCGGCCCTTCGCTCCGCCGTCCGGCCAGAGATTTCGTTCGTCGACGGCTCCGTAGGCCTCGGCCAAACCGAGCATTCCAAAGCCGTGGTGATACATACTGTTGCCGAGATATCCGGTTCCAGCATCTTGCTTGGTAATAATGCTCCGCAAAGCGCGGCGGATGTTGGTGCTGTAAATCCCGTAGTTGGGATCCTCTCCGGACGCCATGAAGACCATGATCGCCAGGCCGGTCACCCCCGGTCCGCTCTGGCCGTCCTTCCAGTCGCCCTTGTCCGACTGCGCTTTGGCAAGGTATTGCAGCCCGCGGTCGTACATTTCCCGGACGTCGCGCGGAACGACTTCGCCGTGGCGGATCGACGGTAATTGCGCGGACGCTTCGCCGGGCAGCCAGCTGATGATCGTCACGCAAATTGCGGCCACTGTCGTCGCTGCGAACCGCACGCCGATCGCCGTCTGGCGAGATTCACCCGTTCTGACTTGCTGAACCATTATTTCACGCTTTCTGTTGAGCCAGTTCCAAAACCGGGTTGCGCTTGTTCGAGATACTGCAATACCAGTGTCTGCGAGATGCACCGGAGGGCTTTGAAGCCACGTGTCGCGACTAAGTGGAAACGTTTGCGCCTCAGTTAGTTGATAACCTTTTGCTGCCGGAGCCAGCGTTCTTGTTGCCGGGCGACCATAAACTGCGCCGTCAGCGCCTTCCATTGCACGTCGTCAAAAATCGGTTTGAGCGTCTCCGAAGGAATCTTCGCCGCACCCAGCATCATCACGCGAAAGTCGTTCTGACCGAATATCAGCGGCGGTTCCGTCTGGTCCTTTAAGATTTTCAGGAATTTCGTTCGCTGCTCGGCGGTTAGCGGCATCCCCCGCTCCATCTCGTCGACCAGCAACTCCAGACGCGCGTGATACTGAAACTGCCGTCGCTGGAGTTGATCCTCTTCATACTTGGATAACTGTTCGGCGTTCAGCGTGTGACGAATGACCTTGCGGAACAGGGAGTCTGAGCTAAACAGGCCTGCGTTCAACTTTCTTTGCAGCGGACCGATGTCCTGCCAGAGGCGATTCCAGACTTGATTGAATTGGTTGGGGTCGTCGTTTTCTTTTTTGAAGGAGCGAAACTTTTCGCGGACAATTTCAAACTCGTCGAAAAACCGGGCGATATCGCCCCGGGCGGCCAAGTCGAGTTTTTGGCGCTGCAAGTCGCTCAGACCGCACAACTCGTCAACGGCCTCAATCTGCAGTTCCATTGTGCTGACCAGCCGTTTGCGGCCTTCGCGGGCTGATTGTACATTTTGAAAGACCCAGCGCTCGAATTGCTGCTCATTAATCTGGTTCTGCTGAATCAGACGGGCCTGATTGATGTCGTTGACTTCTTCCGGCGCCTGATCGTCTTCTTTGATCAGCGCCTTAAATTCGTCGTCCTTGGCAAACAATTGCCCCATTGCGGCGCAGACCAAGCACGCCGTCAATCCGTAGAGCAATAATTGCCGAATCTGAATCATGATCGATCTTACTCGGAATCGGCCGCCTCAGCGTCCGCGTCGACAGGGTCTTCCTGGTCGGGTTTGGGGGCCACAATTTCAAAGTCGTCCACAACGACGTTACCGACGTCAAAGCCTTCATTATGGTTGCGGCCGAAGTTCACCTTTTGAATTCCGCGCCAAATCAGTTTCTGCCGGGGCGTGAGATGTTTGGAGACGGACCGGTCGGGGACCGTGGGGAAATAGTGGTTGTTGCTGCGCATGTACCGAATTGCCCGGAACCAATCGTCCTGCCACGTCCGCATCAGCACGTCGGTCAATTTCGTCCGCTGCTCTTCGGTCAGCACCAACCGCTCATCAAGGAACCCGACCAGAAACAGCGCCGAAGCGCGTTTATGACTTTCGTTGCGGGCGTCAATTTCATTCTGATAAGTTGCCGCGAAGTTCTCGGAAAAGTGCTCCTCCAGCAAATTCGCGATCGCCTTTTGAACGTTTTTTCGAGGATTTGCAGGAATCCCCCGGCGACGGACCGCCACCTGTTGTTGGACGACCCTCAGCTTTGCCGCGTCTCCCGCGACGTTGCCGCCCGCGATGTTTATCAATGCCGGTCCCGCTAACTCGGAGAGCTGCTTTTGCTGCTCATCACTGAGTTTGCAGATCCGTTTGACGAACGCCAATTCCACCTTAAACAGCCGCTCATACTGCGGATGGAATTGGTTCACTAAGTTCGCCTGCTGTAATTTTATCGCCGCTTGTGCCGCCTCCTCAGCCATCTCTGCCGCTTTCTTTCTGGCAGCGGCTCGTGCTTTTCTCTTCTTCGCTTGAGCGGCCTTCTTCTTCGCCTGGTCAGCTTGGACGTCGGCCGCCGGCTTCTTCTTCGGCTTCGCCGCCGGCGCAGCTTGCTGCGCGGCGGCGCCCTCAGCGAGACAGCACACCATCAAACAGGCGAAAATGCAGCGAGCGAAAACTCTCATCATCGCGGGTCCCATCAATTTTGCGGCCGTTCCAGCCGGTGAAAATACTCGTCCAATCCGGCGCGAAATTCCTCCGGCAAGCCGCGGCCCGTTTCCCCGACCGATTGCGTCGTGCCGGGATCTACGCGGTGCTCTTTGTCATTGACGCCGCTGCCGATTAAGGCCAGCGCAGCGTCCTGCGTATCTCCGCCGCCACCGCCGCCGGGTGTGTTTCCACCGCCGCCACCGCCGCCCTTGGGATTGATCCGCTTCGATTGCAGCAGCAATTCGATGATCTCCGTCTCGGCCGCGATCGCTGGCGCACCGGTTTCCGGACGTGCCAATATGCCGACCGTTTCGTCCATCACTTCGGTGACCCGCGTCAGCAGTGCGATCTCCTTGCCAAACATCAATTCGCCCTCAGGCAACTCGCGAATCCGCTGCGTGACTTTTTCGATCCGGTCCTGCAGCTCTTTCTGAGTCTTCGAGAGTTTGCCGGCTTCCTCTTTGTATTCCTCCTTCTTCAGCGCGGGTTTGGCCTGCTCGGCCACGCGCGTTTCTTCACGCAAATTGATTTCCGCTTCCAAAACCTGCAAAACTTCCAACACGATCGAAGGCGGCAAACTGCCGCGCGATTTGCCGCCCGGTCATGTGCCGCCGGAGGCGGGATCCACCAAGTCTTCTGCCCAACGATCCAGCGAATCGGACCAATACTCCGCCTGAGCGATCGACAGGCCGTGCTCTTTGGGAATGTCGTCGCTCAAGTCTCTCAGGCCGCCGATGACGTCCTGTTCTCGCATGTCTTCCAACACCGTTTTGAACGGCATCAGCCGCCGCCGCTGGAAGTAGGCCTGCATGTCATCCATGATCAGGGAGACTTTTTCGCTGCTCTTGACCTCAACCCCGGACAGATCTTTGAGAGCCTGCCGTTCTTTTTGGGGAATGCGGGCGGCAGCCAGACCAAAGGTCCCGCCCAATTGATCGCTGATTTTGCCGGCGACCTGATATTGCTCGCGCGAGGCAGCCTTCAGCCGTTTGACGAGCGTGCTGCCTTCCAGGTTGCCCAGAATCTTGTTCAACTCGTCGGCGATTCGTTCGAATTCCGCAAGCAACTCTTCTTGCTTTTGGACTGCCTCTTCCATCTTTTCACCGGCCGGGCACGCTTCGCCCTCGCCCGGCTTGCCTTTCAGCGTTGTGACCGGCAGGCCAAACGAGGGATTCGACGGCGGAGATTGACCCGGCTCTTGTGGTTTCGCGTCCGGGTCGTCCGGTTGCTGCGACGACTCCCCATCGACAATGCCCGGGATCGATGGTTTTTGTTTGGACTCATCGTCCTCGTCACTCTCTGAGGGCTGTCCGCCGGACGGCGAACGGTTCTCCCCAACGGTGGGGGCCTGGTTCTGCGATTTCGCTTGGGCGAGCTGAGTCTTCGCTTCCGATGCATTCTTGAGCAGATCGGCGACATTCGGCATGCGATTGTCTGAGATGTCCTCCAGAATCTGCAGCATCTCCGCCCAACGTTCCAGATGTCCCACACCGAATTCCGGGTTGCGCGATGCTTCGCGAATCAGTTCGGTGCCGACATCCGTCAACCCCGTCAGGCGGCGTCCATTGGCACGCTCTGCGGCGGACTGCCGTTGAATCCGCTCCCGCGTCTCCTCTTTATCGAGTTCGGCAACCGGCAGGTCGCGCAACTCCTTGTTGTTTTCGAAGAGCCGCAACTCCCGGTCGCGGACTTCCAGTGCGGCGCGGTGCCATTTGCTGAGTTGTTCCGTGACCCAAATCGCGTGCTGCTCAGCGGTCAGCACATAGAGAATATACGGGGGCGAATAGACCCGCTCGCGGCCGGGCAGATAGTCTTCGACAAACACGCGAACTTCAATCGGCTGCGGCTCAATCCCCGACGACTTTGCGGAGAACGTTCCAGCGACGTCCATCGACTCCTGTTCGCTTCCGCCGGCGGCCAGGATCCGCTCGCCATTGGCGACGTTTTTGACGAGAGTCTCATCCAAACCTTTCCATTCGATGCCGACGAGTTTCACGCCAAAGTCATCGTGCGCCTTCACTCGAAATGACAGCTGTTCCGATACCAAGACGACTTTTTTGCGGGGCAGATTTTCGCAGGTCAACGTCGGCGCTTCGTCGTCGCGCCCCGTGATTCTCAGCGTAAATGGTTCCTTGCTGGCTAGTCCGAGTTGGTCCTGCCATTGAAACTGCATTTCGAGCGACTCGGAGATTTCGATTTCCGGGCCGGTAATCGTCGTGCCGTCCGGCGCGGTCTCCGTTCCGTCAACGTCAGCGGACGCGAGTTCGCGACTGGCCGTTGCGGAGAACTTGGCGCGGCTCCCTTTCACGAGCGTGATCGAACCGCCACGGACGTCTTTCTTGAGCGGCTCGGGACGCTGCAAATAGTCGGGCAGCTGTACGTCGGCCATGAGCGCTGTCAGCTCCGGACGCAACGTCGGTCTGACTGTCACCGTTTGGGCGAAATCGCCGATGCGAATCTGCATCCGACCATCGTCGATTTGCGGCGGCATCTCGAATTCGTACACACCGTCGGTCAAATCGGCGTGAACCGGACGTTGGCTACCCAAGCGAATCTCTCCGGCGGTCGGCCGCCACACAGAGTCGTCGTTGAGGACCATCTTCACGGAAAACGGTTCGCCGTGCGGAACAACCAGTTCGCGCGGCTGGTTCTGCACCGCGGCAAACGTATATCTCGGAATGTCCTCCCAAGGGGCCAGCAGCCGCGCCCAGGCGTTTCCTGTAGCTCCCGGAGCCAGCAAGATCAACGCCAGCACGGCAACAATTCCCGCGCCTGCGAGCCATCCCCAACGGTGATGATGCGAGTCGGGTGCCGCTTCGTTAAAGTTCCGGTCCTGTGCGTCCTCAGCCACTTGTTCAACAGCAGCTTCACACAACGCCAACGATCGTGCCTGTTCAGATTCGCTGTGCACCAATTCGATGATGCCTAGCAGGTGGTCGCCCAGCAAGGACTTCTTGGCCAACAGACGCGCGACTTGATCGAGACGCCGGTGTCGCCAAATCCAGCGGTGGATCGACCAGGGGACGATCATACAGATTGCCAATGTGGCGACGAACACTCCCAGGCGGACCGTGGACGGCGTATCCCAAATTCGATCCAGCATAAAGACGCACAGGAACGCCACGATCAACGCAAACAAGGCGATGCATACCGCCTCGATCATCTTGATCGCCCAGACCCGGCGGCGAAAATCGTGCAACTGACTCTCTAAAGAGGCAGGCAGCTGCAATTGATGACGCGAATTCGAAGCGCTACTCATGGTCATATCCTTTTTGCGCTGGAGGAATTGCCGATGGCTGGTTTCCAAACCCAGTTGCGCCTGTTGGAGATTCCAACATACGAGAGTCGGCGAGACGCGTTAGACGGTTTTGAAACCAATGTAGAGTCCTTCTCATGTATCATATCAGTCCCACGACCTTTCGGCCTACCCAAAAGATGCCAAAAAGAGTCACCATGATCCCAGCCACAATCGGATTGCTCCACAGCTGGACCCGCCGGACTGATGGCGGCGGATCGGGCAAGCTCGCCAGCGAATTGACGACCCCGTCCAAATCCTCAGGATCGAGGAATTTGCCCCGTGTGACTTTGGCGATTTCTTCCAAGACTTCCGGCCGTGCCGGACTACCCAAACGTTCGGTCGCGGCACCCTGCACGAAAAACTTCGTTTCCAGTACTTCTCCGGTCTGTTTGCAGGTGAGCACTAATTGATGATCGCCCGGTTCGGTCGTTGTGAACCGGCCTGAGAACGCGCCCCATTCGTTGCCGGTGGACGAGAACCGGACCGTTTCCGTCTGTCCCGACGGGGCGGTGATCCGTGCGATCACATCTCCGCCTGAGAGCGGTTCACCTGATTTGTCCATCACGTTGGCGTTGAGTGTCATCGTCTGGTCAATTTGGGGCTGCTCGGGGGAATAGTACAGCCGCATCGTTTCCCCTTCGTTCATGTTTCGCTGATAAGCCATCCAGCGGACCACCTGTCCCCAAAACCGATAGTGGTATTTGTCTTCGACACCTTTGCGCCAGCGCCATGCCCCATCGGTCCCCATAAACAGCACTTTTCCGGTGCCGAAGGTTCGCGTGACCAGCAGCGGCAGCCGGCCGTATTTGTTCGACTCCGATTCATGAACGCACAGCACGTCGCTGCCGGCGCGGGCACGCAAGACCGGAGCGTACCACTGAAAACCGGGCAGACTGGACCAAACTTCGATATTCTCGTCACGGGTATCGGCCAGCTTGGTGAGCAGGCTCCGCCGGCCTGATTCGGTCAATTCGAAATGGTGTGGCGTCCGCGAGCCCCAACCCCCCGGTTGTGTCTCGTCTAAGACCACGGGATAGAGTTCGTCCAACTCGGTTTCCGCCAGGGAGTTTTGCCGTCCGTAGAGACCCGGCATGAATACCAGGCCGCTGGCTTGATGTTCCACCAGCCCTTTCAGCAGCCGGCATTGCTCGACGGTCAGTTGCCCGTCGTCCAATCCAACGTCTCCCAGAAACACCACGTCAAACTTCTGCAGTTCATCAAGGCCTGCGGGAAACTCTTTGATGTAATCCTTATTGCCGCCGCCGACTTTGCTCAGCCCGGGATGAAACAGCAGACAGGAAACTTCCACGCCCGGATCCCGCGAGAGCGCATTTCGCAAGTAGCGGTATTCCCAGCGCGGGAACGATTCCACGACCAGCACCTGTAGCTTTTCTTCGCGGATTTGAATCGGCGCGGTCAGCTCGTTGTTGTCGACCAGCGACTCATCCGGGTGGACCGGCACATTGAGCGTTAATTCATAGTCACCGATTTCCTCTGGCTTCCAGAGGATTGATTCGCTCGTCCGTCCCATCGCCGTGATGTTGATCTCTCTTGTGACCTCATCGCCCCCAGACGTTTTCAAAGTGACGGTCGCTACTTGATCTCGCGGCAACGAACTGTTGACCGTAAACGGGATGCGGACTGACTTGCCGATCACTCCGAAGGTCGGCGCGTCGAGGCTGAGCAACTCGACGTCGGGCAGCGGCTCGGGACTGCCGACCGGGATCGCGAATACAGGAATGTTCTTCAAACGCAATCGAGACGCCGCCTGGACGGGCGGCAAACCTTCGTTCCAATCACCGTCGGAAATAAACACGATTCCCAGCAACTGGGATTGCTGTTCCAACGCGTCGGCCAACGGCTGGTAGAGATTGCTGCCATGCCCCTGTTTGGCTTCTGCAAAGGGCTGAATGACAACATTGACGCGCTCGCTGAGCGTGTTCCACGATTCAGATTCCGTCAACGGCGCGATCTTTTCACTGCGGGTGACAGCGCTTGCGCCCGGTTGACCTGGTGCGCGAACGTCCCTGGTATTCATGCTTGGCGAGGCATCCCAGAGGACCGCGACCGTCGGCTTGTCCTCGGGACGATATTCCTCAATGTATTCGGGCTGGTTGAACATCAACGCGGCGAAAATGACCAACACGAGCCGTAAGAGTTCCAACAATCCAAAGGACTTGCGATAGCCGCTTCGCCGCCAAGCCGCAAAGCAGAGTCCAGCGGTAACCAATACCACCAGCACCGACACAATCAGCGTCCAGGGGGTCCACAAAAAGGTCAATGTTCGGGTGGCGTTCATGCGGGCGAGCCTCCCAGCGGGCGGATTTTGGGCAGGCAGAGCACCGCTTCAACGATCATCGAAATCATCGTCGCCACCAGGAACAACCGCCAAATCTCCTGGATGAGCGACGTGACGTTCCCCGCTTCGTCATCAACGCGGGCAAAGTCAAGGCCGCGGAACAAACCGGCAACCTTGTCGGCTTCCAACGGCGTCGCCGCTTGCTCCGCCTCGGAGCTGTTCACCGCCAGCAAACGTTCTCCTTCGGCATACACTCCGCGGTGATACGGATACTCCGTCGAAAGCGATTCCTCGTCGCCGGACAATCGTTCCCAAGTGACGTCGCTGACGTTGGCGGCTTGGCCGGCGATTAATTGCCGCGCATTCCCCAGCACGTCCGCACCGGCCGCCAGCGCGCGCTGCACAGCGACATAAAGGACAACGCCGTCGACTGCCAGCGACGAGTCCTGGCCGGCGGGTGTCGTCGCGCAAAAGTAGACACCGCCTTGGTCGGTGGGAGCCCGCGCGAGCAGCGGCACATCCCCTTTCAAGCGGGCCAATGGAATCACCTCGCCGCTCAATTCGCAATACTGGCGAATCCTCAACTCGCCCACAGGCAACGAAGTCCCGCTCAGCGTGTTCTGCAACAGATCTTGGTCGCCGACCCAAGAGACGATGGGGGCTTCCGATTCCGGTTCGATCCACTTTTGCCAGCTGACACCGTAGAACTCGGCGCTGCTTGGGGACCGTGGTGGGAAGAAGATGACTTGGCCGCCGCGGCGAACGAAGTCTTCAACCATTTTGGCGGCGGATCCGGTCGGCAGCGGCGCCTGCCACATCAACAGGGCGATCTGCTCCCACTCGACAGCCGTCAGTTGATCAGTGCTGAGCACCTCGGCTGTACACGTCAGTAGCGGATCGCGGGAGATTGAAGCTGCGAGTTCCAGCGGGCGGGCAGCGGCCGGGTCGTCGGCGACGATGACCGTCTTCAGCGGAGGCTGTTGATCAAACGCGAAGTAGAAGTCGTTGTCAGCCGGATTGGCATCTGCCGGGAGCGACACGCGTCCCCAGCCTCGCTGCTGAGAACTTTCCAATGCGATTCGATGGTCTTTGAGGTCGTACTTCGGGCCGACCATTTCTACGTTGAGCTCCGAGCGGGCGCCGCCGATTTCGAACTGCACGGGGACTTCGATGCGGTCGTCCGCCTCGCCGTCGCGCCGTACGGTGAGCGATAGCAACAAATCGACGCCGTCGCTGGTTTGAGTGCGGCGAATGTCAGTGACGCGGACAGAGAGATTGTCGGGCGCCGGTCTCGGGTAAGCGAGTAGGTTAAATCGGACGCCCTGGGCGAATTCCAGAAAACTGTCCCGCAGCGCCTGCCAGCGGCCGCTCTCGGAGTCCCAGTCGTTCTCGCGGAGGTCTGAGCAGATCCAGATCTCAGTGCGTCCCGATTGATTCGTCTGAATATAGTCGTGAGCCGCTTGCAGCATTGCCGGCAGGTCGGCGGAACTGCTGGTCGGATCCGCATTGGCAAGTTCCAGCAGTTCCTCGGGCGACTCCAACTCCTGTGGAACGTTTTTGGTGCTCTCGATCAACACCCACCGTGACGAGCCGAGCGTGCTCAGCGACTGTGCCAGTTGTTGGCGGGCGGTTTCCAACTTCGACACGACCGCGCCCGGGCCGAGTTGCTGCATGCTTGCCGAGCGGTCGAGAATAATGATTGTCGTATCCGGCTTGCCGCCTCCGGTCATTCCCAACCAGCCGCTGGCCAGCGGACGGCTCAATACGAAAATGAGCCCGGCAATCGCCAGTGCACGAAACAGCAGAATCAGCCATTGCCAAATCCGCGCGTAACCCCGCGACATTCGATTGGCGGCCAGCAGAAACATCATCGCCCCCCAGCGGACCGACTGATACCGCCGCTGGTTGATCAGATGGATGATGATTGGCAGGCTGATGAGTGGCAGCGCTACCAAGAGCATCGGCTGCAAGAAACTCATCTTACCCCTCGTCCTCGGGTTCGTCCTGCCAAAAAGCGGGTCAAGACCTGCTCGTAATCTTCATCGATTGAGGTCCGGTGATAGTCGATCCCCGTCGCCAACACGACCTGTTTCAAGTCCTCCAAATATTGCGTAATCGCCTTGTGGTACCGATCGGCGATTTCGTTCGGCTCTGCAAAGACCGGCGTGCCGCCCTCCATGTCCAAAAACCGCATCGGACGACGAAAGTCGAAATTCAGTTCCTGCGGATCCAGCAATTGAAACGCCGTTACGTCGTGCTTGCGGAATTGCAGGTGCTCGAAACAACTTCGCAGTTCTTCAGGTTCCACGAAGAAGTCGGAAATGATCACGATCAATGCCCGCTGCCGAATTGTTTCCGCCAGTTCATGCAGCACCGTGACCAAATGTGTGCCGTCTTTGGGCTCAGTTTTTTCAAGTGTGTCAAAGACGTGCAGCAAGTGGGCTGGATTTCGACGCGGCGGGATATTCTGAACCATCCCCTCCGCCACGCAGGAAAGTCCGATCGCATCTCCCTGCTGTACGGCTAAATAGCTGAGCGCACCGGCAATTTTGCGGGCGTATTGCAGTTTCGTGATTCCGGTGGATCCGAAATCCATCGAGCCGCTTGTGTCCAACACCAGGCAACAGCGCAGATTGGTGTCGGCCTCGAACTCCTTGACATAGAACCGGTCGGTGCGGCCGTAGGCCCGCCAATCCAACCGGCGAAGATCGTCGCCCGGCACGTATTTGCGGTATTCCGCAAACTCGACGCTGGCGCCGCGATGCGGGCTGGGATGCCGTCCCGACACACTGCCCATCATCGGCCGGCGCGAGAACAGCGGCAGCCCTGCCAAGCGAGATAACGCCTGGGGATCTAAGAAATCCCGGCTGCGGCGATCAGGAAACATTTGCCTCCCCCCACGAGCGCGCTCTCACCTCCGCAGCGGTCGGCGGGAGCGCATTTGTCCTGAACAACGTTAGAGACTCGCGGGGCCGCCGACGGCAACTGTCATAGTTGCCGCCGTCGGCCTCTGCGAGTTGACTCGACAGCTTATTCTTCCGCTTCCGTTTCTTCGATCAGTCGATGAACAATTTCCTTCGCGCCGATGTTCTCGGCTTGTGCAGCAAAGGTTGTGATCACCCGGTGCGTTAACACCGGCGCAGCGACCTCTTGGACGTCCTCCAAACGCACCATATAACTGCCCATTAAGGCAGCCCGCGATTTGGCGCCCAAGATTAGGTATTGCACCGCCCGAGGTCCGGCGCCCCAGGCAACCAGCGGCTTCAGCCAATCCGGTGCCGTCGACCCGCCCGGCCGCGTTTGTCGCACCAAACGAGCGGCGTACGTATAGATGTGATCAGGTACCGGCACGCGCCGTACGAGATCTTGGTGGGCAATAATGTCCTCCGCATGGACGAGATGCTCCAATCCCGGGAGCGCATCGCCGGTCGTCGTGCGGGCGATCATGACCTCTTCAGCTTCTGAAGGATAATCGAGTTCGATCAGGAACATGAAGCGGTCCAACTGCGCCTCCGGCAATGGATAGGTTCCCTCCTGTTCCACCGGATTCTGCGTGGCCAGAACCAAGAACGGTTCATCCAGTGGGAAGGTCTTGCCGACCGCGGTGACTTTGTGTTCCTGCATCGCCTCCAGCATCGCTGCCTGGGTCTTAGGAGGAGCACGGTTAATCTCATCGGCCAGCACCATATTGGCGAACACGGGACCCTTCACGAATTGGAATTCCCTGCCCCCATGCTCGCTGTCCTGCAGGATATCGGTCCCGGTGATATCCATCGGCATCAAGTCCGGTGTGAACTGGATGCGGCTGAATCTCAGCGACATCGTTTCAGCCAGTTTGCTGACCAAAAGCGTCTTGGCCAAGCCGGGCACGCCCATCAGCAGCGCGTGCCCGCGAGCGAACAGGCAAATCGACAGGCGTTCGATCGTTTCTTCTTGACCGACGATCACACGGCCCAGTTCCTGGCGAAGCCGGGAATACAAGTCCTGCAACTTGTCAATGGCCTGAACGTCGTTATCCGTAAGCCTCACTTCCGGCGGCGCTACAGATTCCGGCATACGTGCTCCTCAGCTGGTGATTCTAAGGGATGAACGAGGTAAAAACGGGTGCTCTTCTACAGAGACGGCGTACAGATGTAATTTGTCTATTCAATTTACACGCTTAGCAAAGAATTCGCAAGGGGTCAGGAAATATTGACCAGGATCGCAAGATTCTTCGCCGACCTTCGGCGCATCATTCTCCACAAATTGGCGACTGGGGAGTCCCGCCGACTCCTGAGACGGTGATCGGCCGAAGTTGGTTCCCGGCAATTCCCAGAACGGGAAAACTGCCGGAAATGTCACTTGGCGGTTCAATTACGCGAACAATTCGTTGATCACCTTGCCGCCGTGCGGCACGATCGGCATCGGGCGGCCTTCGGCTGTGTAGAAGATTGTGTCCGGAGCGACGCCCATACAGCGGTAAATCGTCGCTGCCAGGTCCTCCGGGCCGCGCGGATCGCTGGAAGGTCGTTCGGCACGAGGGCCGGAGTCGCCCACCGCGATGCCGTTGGTCACACCGCCGCCGCCCAGCGCGATTGCCGTGCTCGGACCCCAGTGGTCTCGGCCTGCGGCGTTGTTGATCCGCGGCGTGCGTCCGAATTCGCCCGTGACGAGGACAAGCGTCTTGTCCAGCAAGCCCCGGTCGGACAGATCGCGAAACATGGTCGACATGCCGGCGTCGAGTTTCGGGAGCAGCCGATTCTTCAGCATGTGGAAATTGTCGTTGTGCGTGTCCCAATCGCTGTGGTGTATCAACACGCTGCGGACGCCCGCCTCAACCAGTCGCCGCGCCATGAGGCACGACTGCCCCAAGGTGTGCCGCCCGTATTCGTCGCGGAGTTTTTCCGGCTCCTGGCCGATATCGAATGCACGCTTCGTTTCGACGGATGTCATCAACTCGAAAGCCCGTTGCTGGAACGAACTCAGCGCGCGCGCCGATGTATTGGCCTCCACCTCGGACGACTTCTGAAAGCGGTCGACCGTCGACAACAAATCGCGGCGATTTCCCAGCCGGTCGGCAGGGACGGTGATCGGAGGCGCCAAATCACGGACCGCGAAGTTCGGCGTATTCGGATCCGCCTCAACGGTAAACGGCGCTGCGTCGGTGCCCAGATAGGACGAACCGCCGCTCTTGTGGAGTTTGGGCAGGGCGACATACGCGGGAACGGAACCGCGCGGCCCGAGTTTCTTGGAGATCACGGCGCCGTGCGAGGGCTTTTCGTTATTCGGCCGCAGGTTGGGATCAAACGCCGGGGTCGGATGATAGCCGGTCAGAATGTAATGGTCGGCGTGGCTGTGGCTGGAGTTGCGGTGCGTGAAGCTTCTCAGCAGCGAGAACTTATCCATCTGCCGGGCCAGCCTCGGCAGATGCTCACAGAGCTGAATGCCCGACACGTTGGTCGCGATGGGGTTGAACTCGCCGCGGAATTCGCTGGGAGCGTTGGGTTTCATATCCCAAGTATCAATCGTGCTGATCCCTCCTTGCAGAAACAGAATGATCAGCGAGATTTCGTCGGCGGACCGGCCCTGCTCGGAGGCCAGCGCCTGCTGGGGTAACTGCATCGGCAGATTCAGACCGGCGCTGAACAGTCCAGCGGCTCCAATGGTCAGCAGATCCCTCCGCCGCATGCCGTCGCAATATTTTCGGTTTCCCATTGTCGCTCCCGCCTCCGGCAGACTCTCTACTAATGATTGAACAAGAATTCCATCGAGTTCATCAAGCTCCAGACAACGTCCTCAGCCGCTTTGCGTCGCTGCTGACCCGACTTGCCTTGCAAATGCGCAGCCAATTTTTCTTTTTCCGCTCCGCTGGGATAGCGGCCGAAGCAGGTCAGTGTCAGTTCCTCAACCAAAGCCGCATCATCGTCAATTGTTCGCACCAGCCGCGCGACGCGTCCACCTTCGTGCGACAGTTTCTCCTGAATCTCCGGCGAATTCAACACGTGCAGGACCTGACCGACAGTCGGCGAGAAGGACCGCTCGCAACTACACGCCGTGACCCTGAGCGGACGGCCGAACGTTTTGAGAAAATAGTGCGGAACCTGGCTGTCCCACAATTGAATCGCGCGATAACCGTCGGCAACACCCGCAAACTTTTCCGGGACGCCGGTAGTTTGCACGATCGCGTCAAACAGCACCTCCGCATCCAGTCGCTTCAACAGGAATCGGGAATAATTCTGTTCGTCGCGCTGGTTGGTCGAATTGACGTCTGTCGATCGCTGATAGGCGGCCGAAGCCACAATTGTGCGGGTCAAATTCCGGTAGTCATAACCATTATCGACAAAATCGGCGGCCAGCGCGTCGAGAAGTTGTGGATTGGACGGCGGATTCGTCAGCCGAAAGTCGTCAATCGGCTCCACCAGTCCCCGGCCCATAAAATGGGCCCAAGCACGATTGGCAATGTTGCGGGCGAACCACGGATTGGAGTTCGCCGTCAGCCAACGCGCCAGAATCTCCCGCCGATCGCCTGACGGCTGCGTGGTCGGGTTCTTCGTCGCCAGCGGATGAGCGAAGACTTCGGTGCCCGTCCGGGGATGCACCGACTTTTCGGTTCCTTGAACGGTCAAGGCTTCTCCCCACTTCGACTTCTGAAAGCCGACCTGGGTGAAAAACGCGTGCATGCCGAAGTAGTCGGTCTGGCTCCAGCGGTCGGTGGGGTGATGGTGACATTGGGCACACTCGATCCGCACGCCGAGAAACACCTGCGAGAACGTCGCCGCCCGTTTGTGCGCATCGCCGGCCACTTTGTAGAACTGCGCTGCCGGAGCATCCTGAACCGGTCCTGCCGCTGTCAGCAACTCCGTGGCCAACTCGTCGAACGGCTTGTTCTTTTGAAATCCGTTACGAATCCACTGGTAGTACTGGTAGGCTCCCTTGTGCCCCAATGCGAGGCGATCGACCCGCAACAAGTCGGCCCATTTCAGCGCCTGGTAGTCCGCATATTCCGGCCGCTGGAGCAATCGTTCGACCAGCAGCGATCGGCGATCCGGCCGATCGTCAGAGAGAAACTCCCTCGCTTCTGCTGCGGTCGGCAGCGTCCCGATGATATCCAAGTAAACCCGCCGCATGAACGTGGCATCGTCCGCCTGAGCGGAGGGCACGATGTTCAGCTTGCGAAGCTTTGCGTGTACCAGCGGATCGATGAAATTCCGCTCCTCGACTTCGGGATAGTCCTGTATCTTGTCGGGACGGGGAATCAGTGCGAGAAAAATGTCGACTGCTCCCATGTAGCTGGCCATGATGGCGACTTCGCCCGGTAGTTCCCCGGTCGTCACCAATCCAAACTCATTCACGTTGCCGAGCGCATCGTTGTTGGACTGAAATTTCGCATGTGCCGTTACGTCGCACTGCCGCCCGTCGGAATACGTGGCGACGACGCGCAGTTGTTGTTGGGCCTGCATTCCCATCAGCCGCTCGTGGGGCGTGACTTCAATTTTGGTGACTTTAGGCGCATCGGCGGACCCCAGCGGCGCGCCGGCGACGATCCAATCCCGCAGCGTCCGGTAGTCACCAGAACCCCGTTTTAAGCGAATTCCGCCGCCATGGGCGACACCGCCGCTGGCCTTTGTCAGCAACAGGCTCTGCTCGGGGATCGACTGGCTGAGGCGCCGGCCGCGCTGCTCCTTGGTGAGAGCGGCGTGATCCGCCTCAGGCTGAAATCCGAACACCGACAACTTAAACCCGTTCTGACCCTCCGCTTTGCCGTGGCAGCCGGAGGTATTACAGCCGTAGCGGGTCAACAAGGGAATGATGTCGTTCTCAAAGTGAAACTCGCGGGGAGTTTGCGTCCCGCGAATTTTGACGGGGACCCGCACCATGTGATCGTCGACTGTTGCTACAACCGTCGTCTCACCGTCGGCAACTCCGCGTACGACACCATCCGGCGAGACTGTGGCGATTTGCTCATCCTCGCTGGTAAAGCGGGCCCGACGAGTGAAATCAAATCTGCGTCCATCCTGAGAGTTGCCGTCGACCAAAAGTCGAGACTGATCCTGCAAGCCATCAAGTTCGACGTGTGGCGGCACAACCGCAAGCTTCTGGATTTGATCAGACCCAAGCTCTCCGGCCGGAACGCCGGCACAGAGCACCAGAGACACGAGCAGCCCCGCCGCCAAACTCAACAATCGATAGATAGTTCGCTGAACTTCAGGCAAGAGAATGTGTTCCACCGTTTGTATGAACCCCGAGCGCTGCCAAGTCACCGGATGAGGCACTAACATATCAACATCTGTTTATTCTGTAGCCTAAGTCCTCAGCCACGTTGCGCCAAGGCAGATCTGCGTTCCAGACGTACGATCACGCTCTCTTGCGATACGACCCGCAACTGTGAATTCTCGGCTTCCGCCTCCACTGCCTTGACCGCGTCTAGCCAACTGCTCACCATGGCGGACAGATGTGATTGGATGCATTTATCTTTGCCTAGATCGACGGAAGTTGAGGCCGCTGATGAATTCCTGGAGCTCTCCGCGTAATCGCGCAACATTAGTCATGTTATTGGGGCTGGTCTGCCTCGGTTGCACCATGCCGGCAAGTGACGGCAGGCCGCCGCTTCCCAAGGCGGACGAACTTTCCATCGAATGGATTCATGATGAGAACGTCGACGGTCCCGAGACGTACGAACACCACCACGAGTATTTAGCCAAATCCAAGAACAAATCGCGGCTGTTGTTGACCAACAACTCGAAGTCGGCGCTGCCGGTCGATGGTTGGGCCATCTATTTCCGCATCGGGCCGTTCATGTACCTCGACGAGGAAGCATTCGCCGAAGCAAACGAGACCGTCAAAGTCAGCTTCGTCGGCATCGAAGGCCGTTACAAGATTGAGCCGGACAAGGGTTTCAAGCCCCTCAAATCGGGCGAGACGCTGACGATTCCGATCGTCGGCAAGCGCCAAATCATGCTCAACAGCGATCCGCCGGTCGGATTCTATCTGGTGAAGGTCGCGGCCAACGGCAAAGAAGAGTTGATCGGCGACATCGACGTCACTTACGGCCCGATCAAGGGCTTTACACCTTCCCCCGATCCGATCGGCGCACGAGCCGATGCCAAGTCGCGTCACGCGCGGCACTCCCAATATCATTCCCCCGCCGCTGAACCTCAATTAGCGCTGCCGACTCCGCGCAACGTCAAGATTGACGACAGCGGTGAAGTTGAAGTTTCCAAGCTGGGCGCAGTCTCTGCTGGAGATGACCTCACGTTTGAAGCTGAGACATTGACCAAACTGCTCGACAGCCGTCGCAATGCGAACAGTGACGCGGATGCGGCGAAGGTGAATCTGTCCATCAACGGCGATTTGGGACGCGAGCAGTATCAACTGACGGTCAGCGGCGATGGCGTGAGCATCGTGGGCGGGTCCGCGGCCGGTGTCTTCTACGGCATTCAAACGCTCGATCAACTGTTCAATCGCTATCCTGAGAAATTGCCGTTTCTCACGATCGACGATGAGCCGCAGTTCTCCTATCGCGGTCTGATGGTCGATATCTGCCGCCATTTCTTCGGGCCAAAGACGCTCAAACAAGTGATCGACCAAATGGCGCACTACAAAATGAACGTGCTGCAATTGCACCTCAACGACGACGAGGCGTGGAGAATTGAAATCCAGACCTTGCCGGAATTGACCGAGATCGGTTCCAAGCGGGGGCACGTCACACACGATGAAGACGGCAAAGTTGTGCAATTGCCGGTCGTTCTCAATGACGGCGGGACCGGACCGTCCGGGTATCTCAGCCGCGAAGACTACATCGACCTGCTCAAGTACGCGCAGCAGCGGCACATTGAAGTGATTCCGGAGATCGACGTGCCGGGGCACTGCCGTTCGGCGATTCAAGCGCTCAAGGATAAGCCGGGCTATCAATTGATCGATCCGGACGATAAGTCGGAACACGTCAGCCCGCAGGGATTCCGGGACAATATTCTCAACCCGGCCATGGAGGGGGTCTACCCGTTCTTGAACAATGTGTTTGTCGCGATCAACGAAATGCATGATGCGGCTGGCGTTCCGCTGAAACACTTGCACATCGGTGGAGATGAGGCGCCGCAAGAGGCGTGGACTCTTTCACCCGCTGCGGAGAAAAAGGGGTACAAAAACGTCGATCCGAAGGTTGATCCGGAGCGGGCGAAAGCCGTGCACAGTAAAATCCGCGACGACTTTTCGCAAAAGGTGTACGAGATCATCGACAAAGCCGCTTCCGGCACGGTGCAAATCGGTTCCTGGCACGAGAATTCCCCTTATATCACTGAGCGCTTGGCGAACGGCAAAGCGTACATCACCGAGTGGGATTTCGACGGCAACGCGACTTATGAACGGCTCAAGACCGGTCAGCCGACCGTGCTGAGCAATCCCCGCCAAAGTTATTGGGATATGGCCTACGAAAACAATCCGACCGAACGGGGCCACTTCTGGTCGGGATTCACCGATACCAAGGAGGTCTACGAATACCGCCCGCTGGCGCTGCGGGATGAACCGTTGCCGCAAAAAGAACGCGATCTGATCATCGGCGTGCAGGCGCAGATTTGGACGGAGACGATTAATACGCCCGACATGCTCAAGTGGTACATGATGCCCCGCATGTTGCCGTTCGCGGAGCGGGCCTGGAATCCGGACGTCAGCCAGCATGATCTTGCCGAAAAATGGCCCGGCTTCGCCGCCTATCTTGGCAAGTATGCTCTCCCCAAACTGGAACGGGAACAATTCCGCTTTCGGATTCCCAAGCCGGGAGCGATCAACGAAGACGGCTACCTCCGCGCGATCGTTCCGTATGAGGGTCTAGAGATCCGCTACACAACCGACGGGAGCGACCCGACTGCCGAATCGACGCTGTACGACGCGGACAACCCGCCGAAGTACGACAGCAAGATTAAGCTGCGGGCGTTCACCAAAGGAGGACGCGGGAGTTCGACTGTGCCGGTGGAAGAGTAGACGCCGCCGGCGAATTTGACCCGCAAGTTGCTTGATATTGGTTGCTAATTAGGCTGTTGATCGCAGGAGACTCTCGATAGCGATCCCTAACGCCTAAAGGCTCCAGCCTAAAACTTCGAACAGACCTTAAGGTTGTTGCGCCTTTTTCTGCTTCTGAATAAACCGCTCGCGGACTTTCTCCAGGCCGCCGTTTTCGACCTCTTCGCGCGCCTCTTTGCCCATAAAGGTCGCGAGATCTGCCAGGTACTGATCACGTAACGTGATGATTCCCTTCTGCTCCTTGGACGAAATTCCGGTCTTCGAGGCGTGGTCGAGTTCGAGTTGATAGCCTTCGATTTCGATGATCGCTTTCCAAATCTCTTCGGTTTTCAATCCGAACTCATTGCGATTCACCCCTCTGGCGGCCAGTTCCGCGTTCCGCTGCGCGTGAGAGGATTCGTGCAGGATCACGCTGGCGACATAGGCGGGCGTCTGAAGGATGTCATCATACACGATGATGAACGTCCCCTTCGTCACCGCCGGGCCCGATGAACTGCGGTTGCTGAATTCCATTCCGGTGACGTACTGCAAGCCGACCTTGTACGTGCCGGCGATGTCTTTAACGACTTGTTGCTTTTTCAGCCGCAGCGACTCGTCCTTTTGCTTGTTTTTGGTCTCGTATGTCTTGTTCAGTTTGCGGACCCGATCCAATGCCGCGGCAAGCAGTTTGATCTTCCGCGCATTCGGCTTCTTCAGCTTGGCAACTGCGTCGACGTCGCTCTGTTTCTGTGCTTTGGTCGCTTGGGTGCCGCTCTTGTTCTTTGCATCATCGCCGCCGCCGACCATCAGTGGCATGGGGGTCTTCAGCGTGCGAATCGGATGATTCCGGTCGAACGCATCGCTGCACCCCAACGGCCCCGGTGTGCGCACAAATGTTGGATTCGTTTCCCGGCAAATGGGGCCTCTCACGGCCGACCGTCCCCTGTCTATATCTGCCTCAATGACGCTCAACCATGGTTGGGAGCTGATGAGGGTTATTTTGAAACCAAGGTACTGGCAGCTCGATTCGACTGTGTGTATGTCGTCACGGAAACTGCCGCTCGCCGAAAAGATTCTCGGCGTGGCCGGAGATTTGTTGCGTAGAAAATCGCAAAAAAATCGCAGCCAGCTCAATGCGATGTTCTGGCGGCTTCAGACGTAAGATTCGCTGGGGATGTAAACGCGTGACCGTTAGTCTTTGGCGTTCTTGTTCCGCAGCAATTCAGGCGGGAAATCTGCAGGCTTCGACCCGCTCCGCCGCCGCAAATTCTGTCCCATGCGGCGCTTGTGGCTAAACGGCACGCGATCGGCGCCGGAGTCGACCAGAATCTGATGCAAGTCCGCCCGCATCTGGCGGATGCGATCTTGTTGCGACTGGTCAAAGATCAAATTGTGCTCTTCCAGCGGGTCGGTTTGTAGATCGTAGAGCTCGTCGATATCCCAAATGCCGTGGTATTGGATGAACTTGTACCGCTGTGTGCGGAGCGCGAAGGTCGTCGGCGTTTGTGGAAAGTTGTACTCCCAATAGTACTCATACAGCAGATTCTTGCGCCACTTTTGCGGATCCAGCTTGCCGGCGGCCAGATCGAGGAAACTGCGGCCGTCCATATTCGACGGCGTGACCAGTCCGGCCGCCTCCAAACAGGTCGGTCCGATATCGATATTGGCCACCACCTCTTCGAGCACCGTGCCTGGCTTCCACAGTTTGGGGCAGACCCCCAACAGCGGCACGCGCATCGACGCCTCGTACGCGGTCCGCTTATCGATCAACCCATGTTCGCCCCACTGAAATCCGTTGTCCCCCATGTACAGCACCAGGGTGTTTTCGGCCAATCCATTGTCCGCCAGCCATTTACGCACGCGGGCGATCGATTCATCGACGCTTAACAGGGCCTCGCAGTATAAGCGGTAATGCTCGGCGATGTTTGTGTCTTGGTGGTAAGCGAAATCAACGCCGTGCCAGCTATTACGCTGATTCTTCAGCCACAGCGGTTTGCCTTTGTAGTTCTCCTCGCTATTGGCCATTGTCTTCGGCTCGGGCAGCGGCTTGTCTTTGTAACGCCCTGCGTGCCGCTGGGCGGGATAAAACATCCCGTGGACGCCTTTGTGCGACAGATACATAAAGAACGGCTTGCCGTCGGACTTAACCTCATCGAGCCACTCAACTGCGTAATCCGTGATCTCGTCGGTGATGTATCCCTGTTGGGGGACCGGTTTGCCGTCGACGTTGAGCCGCCAGCGGGGCCGATTCTTGGGCGGATAATAGTGTCCCTGCCCGCGGAAGCTGACCCAGCGGTCAAATCCCGGCCGAGGTGCGTCGGAATGTCCCCCCATGTGCCACTTGCCGAAGTAACCCGTGTGATAGCCGGCCTGTTTGAGATATTGCGGGAAGAAGATGGTTCCGGGTTTCGTGAGCACGTTGTTATCGACGACGCCGTGATTGTGCATATATTGGCCGGTCAGAATCGACGCGCGGCTGGGCGAACAGAGCGAGGTCGTCACCATTGCGTTCTTGAAATAGACCCCGTCGCGGGCCATCGCGTCCATGGCGGGTGTCTCGACAAACGGATGCCCCAGAAAGCTCATCACGTCGTAACGGTGGTCGTCGGAGAGGATGAACACGATGTTCAGCGGTTTCGCGCCGTCGATCCGTTTCAGCGGAGAGACTTCGGCTGCGCAGAGCATTGTGGCCCCGGACAAAACAATCGACACCATCCCCGCCACCAATACCCGGCTCATCCACACACTCCTCTGACTCACACAAACCAGTTGTCGGGATCACAGTCGAATTTCACAGTATAACGCCCGCGCGGTGTAAACGTTATTGAGCGACACAAAAAGCGGCCGTTCAGTCGTTCTGAAATTCAACAGATTGAAGTTGACCCAATTTCGGCTTTTTGACAAACTGCCCGCTCCCATCTTAGAAGGGGTGAGGATCACTTCCACGACCAAGCTGCCGCGACGAAATCGTCGGCAGCCGTTCCGCGCAATACTTCAAGGAGGAAGTATGCGAACCGCAATCGTCCACGACGCTTCAACCAACACCAGCGCCGACCAGTGCCTCAAAGACTCTTTGGCGAATATGTTTTCGTCGACGGTTCGCCCGGAGGATGCTGAGCTGGTGATCAGTACCAGCCGCCGCGCTGCTCAGCGTGTTCGACAAATCCCGGGTCAGCTTCATCTTTGCTACCAACGGTTTGCAACGGCTGACGAGTCTTTGCCGCGAGTCGACGAATCGCCATCTGTGCAGACCGCGAGGATATTCAACCTTCGCGACAACTCGCCGGTCAGCACGAAGTTTGCGCCGAGGGATCAGCAAGCGGGGATGTCGAATGTCTCGCACTTTCTTGCTGGCAACCATCGAATTGCAGACGGGCTCAGGCGCGAGACCGGGCGTCCGACCAAAGTCATCTATCCGCCGGTTGAGACCAGTCAGTTTCGTCCCAATCGCGCTCGTCGATCGGACTATTACGTCACATCGATTCTGCCGGGACAAGAGCAGGAATTGGATCTGGCGGTCCGCGCCGCTCGCATTGCTCGGCGACGATTGTTGGTCCTCGTAGATGGTCATTCCGGCGGAAACGAACCGACCTGTCATGAATCACACGTGCAGATTATTGCGGCTACGACGGACGAGGAAACACGCCGCGCTCTCTGCGAGTGCCGTGCTTTCCTCTGCTGCGCTGATACGGACTTCGACGCGGACGTCATCAGAGCCCAGGCGTGCGGCACGCCTGTAATTGTATCGTCCCAAAGCGGTGTGTCGGAACTGGTAGCGGACGCCGAAGAGGACGGTCCTGGGACCGGCCTCTACTTCTACGAACGGACTCCGGATGGACTTGCGGCCGCAATGGCGGAGTTGGAGCGCCGTCCTCAAAAGTTCTCCGCACCGTTGGCGTGGGCGCAAGCCATGCAGTTTTCGGCATCGCGGTTCGAGCGCGAACTGGGCGCTTACGTCGAACAATTGCGCGCCGCCTCGACCATCGACATGTTGGACGTCGGTGGGCGTGCCGCCGCGTAGCGACCACCGATTCTCGCCCTCCGGTGACGGTGTGGCGGAGTCGGTCGAACGACAGTTCCCACGGTGGGCGGGAGAATGTTGGCTCGCGGCCGGAATGTCGGTATGTTGGGAGGAACCTACAGCCGGAGTCTTCTCGTGACCGACCTCTCAACCATCGCCGATTGGGTGACCTCAGCGGATTGCGTCGTGGCGTTTACCGGCGCGGGGATCAGCACCGAGAGCGGGATTCCCGATTTTCGCTCGCCCGGCGGGATTTGGTCGCAATCCACGCCTGTTTATTACGACCAGTTTCTCCGTTCCGCAGCGGCCAGATATGAATATTGGCGACAAAAATCCGTCGCGCACCGCGAGTTCGCCGCAGCCAAACCGAACGCCGGCCACCAAGTGCTCGCCGACTGGGAGTCGGCCGGGCGGCTGGAAGGCGTCATCACGCAGAACATTGACGGTTTGCATCAAGAGGCGGGCAGCAGACAGGTGTGGGAATTGCACGGCACGGCGCGAGCCATCGCCTGCATCGATTGTGACGGCCGTTTCGAAGTTGACCCGCTGGTGGAACACTTCGTCGAGAATGACCAAGTCCCGCCCTGCCCGGAGTGTGAGGGGCGGCTGAAACATGCCACGATCTCGTTCGGCCAACAGTTGCCGACGGAGGTTCTGGAGAAATCTCAAGAACTGGCTCTAAGAGCCGACCTGTTCTTCGCAATTGGCTCGTCGTTGGTCGTCGAACCGGCGGCCAGCTTGCCCCGTTTGGCGCACGAAACCGGTGCCAAGCTGGTAATCATCAATCGCGACCCCACGCCGCAGGATGGGATCGCCGCCGCAGTCATCCACGACTCGATCGGCAAGACGTTGACTGCAATTGCTTCGGCGCTATGAATAGGCCCACATGTCGATGTAGGTATTGATCGCGCTGCGAAACTTAGGCGAGATTTCGGCCGCCGTCATCAATGGAAGATAAAATACGATGAGTGCGTCGTTGTCGCCGGTCAACCTGGCTTCTTCCCATTTCCAGTACATCGGGCCGATCGACAGCACATACAGCAGCAGGCACAAACAGAAGACCACGCACGTTCGCAGCAAATAACGAAGCCAGGGAAATTGAGTACGGCGAGCAGTCGACACGGTCAGGTGACTCCGTGTTTGGGGAATTGGTTCGGCGCGGTTGCCTGTAGGGCAGCTTAAACCGATCACGAACCAGAGACAACTACGATCTTCCGGGCGACGGCGGTTTTTACTGTTTCTTCGGTTGCTGGGAAGGCAAAACCGCGAATATCCGAGCCGGCCCTCCGCTGCCGGTCTCGATCTTGATCGGAGCAATCACCAGATAAAACCCGCGCGGCGGCAGCCGGTCTAAATGGGCGACGTTCTCCAGCCCATACTTGCCGGCTCCATTGACAATGTGGTGCACAATGAAATCTTGAGACATTCCGTAGTCAATGCTCAGCGTGTCGATTCCGATTCCGCGGACCTTTCGATGCTCGACTAGAAACTTGGCCGCTTCGGCCGAGTATCCGGGAAAGTGCAGCTTTCCCCGTACATCCTGGTTCTTGTAGCGGTCGAAGTTCTTCCAGAATCGCCCCCAACCGGTGTGCAGCATAACCACCGCGTTTTTCGGTATCCGTCCATGCTCCTTTTCCCACTCTTTGATGTCTTCGGTGGTCATTCGATAGTCCGCATTGACTTCTGATTGCGGGGCGATGTCGATGACCACTCCCGGTGCAAACAACTGTTTCACCGGAATCTGATCGACCGACGGTTGATTGGGTTCAAAGTGGTTGGGGGCGTCAATATGCGTTCCCAAATGCTCCGGCGTGGTGAACGATTTCGAGAGCACGCCGTCTTCCTTGAGCGTGGCGATGGTCTTCAGTGAGAACGGGACGTAGTTCTCGACCGGCCAGTAGGGGCTTGTGTCGTTCAGCGGATAGGTCAGGTCCAGGATTTCCATCTCACCATCAAACAACTGTTGCAGTTGCGAGGGTTTGGTGGATGTCGGCAGATTGTCGGCGGCCAAGAGAAGTTGCGAGCAGACACCGGCCCAGACGATCACCATGACGTGAATTGTGCGACCGTACTGTCTCATGAGGGATCTCCCAAAAAACGGACAATTCCTATAGGTCATTCAACCGGCATTGTAACTCATGTCCGGACGTACGCACGTTCAAGTCCGTTAAATCTAGGAATCGCCGATGCTCTCGATACAGCGTACCGGCAACCACAAACGTTGATTGCGGGAATGGCCGAGAAATCGCGACAACCGGCATATCTCAGAGAACGAGACTCGTCCCTGCCCGCTGGCGTGGGGTTTGTACTATTTCCCGTGTGATAAGTGCGTCACTGCCTCCTGCCGTGTGAAGTTGTTGTAAGGTTGGAACATTCCACAACGTTCACGTTTTGCCACACGCCGGGGTGACAGTGGGCGAGAACCGCCGATGGTTGCCGCGCTCGGCCGGGTATCGCAATGCGACAGTCGTTTATTGGACCAAGATTTTGCAGCACGGAGCAAGCGGGCACGATCTATGCGGAACAGTCGGTTAACGGAAATGAGAATCGCGTCGATTGGGTTGCCGCTGGCTGCTGCAGCGGTATTCTTCTTGGACGTGACGACGCCGCTTGCGGTTGCGGCTGAGGTTTCTTATCTCGTCATCGTTCTGCTCAGCCTCTCCTCATCCAGGCCGTCCGCGACGTACGTTGCTGCCGGTCTCGCGACGCTCCTCGGCGCGATCGGAGGGTTCCTGTCGCCCCACGAAGGTGCCTGGTGGATTGTGATTGCCAATCGGCTCTTGGCGGCATCCGCCGTCTGGATTACCGCGTATCTTTGCTTGCGGCAAAAGCGAATTATCAACGGATTAAACCACGAACGCGATACTCTTGCGCATCTTTCCTCGATTGTCGAATCGTCGGAAGATACGATTGTCAGCGTTTCACTGGCCGGCAAGATTGAGACCTGGAATGACGCGTCACAGCGCTGCTACGGATACACCGTCGACCAAGCTGTGGGGCAGCCGATCTCGCTACTGGTTCCCGAACGCTGCTTCAAAGGCTTCAACGAGGTCTTGCAGCGCGCCCGAAACGGCGAGAGCACCGATCATTTCGACACGCAGCATCTCTGCAGCGACGGTCGACTGGTCGATGTCTCGCTGAATGTCTCGCCGCTGCGGGACTCCGACGGAATCATTAACGGGATGTCGTTGATCGCCCGCGATATTACCGATCGCAAACGCGCCGAAGAACAAGCTGCACTCGCCCGCAGACGCATCGAGTTGCAGGCACGCGAACTGGCGATTCAAACCGAACAGCTTCGGCAAGCTAATGAGAAAGCGGAACGAGCCAATCAGGCCAAGAGCGAATTCCTGGCGAACATGAGTCACGAGATTCGTACGCCGATGACGGCCATCTTGGGTTTTGCCGACATCCTAAAAAACAACGGTGATCTCGAAAACGCGCCGCCGGAGCGGATCGACGCCATCAACACCATCACGCGCAACGGCGAACATCTGTTGTCCTTGATCAACAGCATTCTCGACCTCTCCAAGATTGAATCCGGCAAGCTGGATGTTGAGAAGATCGAATGTGCTCCCCTCGATCTGTTGCGGGAAGTTCATTCGCTGATGCAAGTCCGGGCCGACGCAAAGAACTTGAAACTCTCGATTGCCTGCAGCGGGATCATCCCGGCAACCATCAACTCCGATCCGACACGGCTGCGGCAGATTCTGCTGAATCTGGTCGGAAACGCGTTGAAGTTTACGGAAAACGGTGGTGTGCGAGTCGAAGTCTCGCATCAGAGCTCAAGCGACGAGACTTCCAATCTTCGCTTCGACGTCATCGACACCGGCATCGGCATGACGGCGGAGCAGATGAATCGCTTGTTCCAGCCCTTCACTCAGGCGGACACGTCAACGACACGAAGATTCGGCGGCACCGGACTTGGGCTGACGATCAGTAAACGACTGGCCGAGATCCTCGGCGGTACCATCGAAGTCGGCAGCCGGTCGGGCGAGGGGACGACCTTTAGCGTAACAGTCGCCACCGGTGACCTGGGCGGAGTCGAAATGGTGTCTCAGACGGAATTGGTATCTTCTGACGGCCTGCACAGGTGCCAAAAGGCAAAGCCGACGCAAAAAGCAGCTCTCCCGGAAGTCAATTGCCGGGTGCTGTTGGCGGAAGACGGTCCCGACAATCAGCGGCTGATATCGTTCGTCCTGAAAAAAGCAGGGATGGACGTCAAGATCGCCAACAACGGGCAAGAAGCGCTCGAATTGGCCGCGCGTGCGAATGATTCCTCAAATAGCATCCAGGAACCCTTCGACGTGGTTCTGATGGATATGCAGATGCCGGTGCTGGATGGATATCAGGCAACGCGACGACTGCGCGAGCAAGGCTATCGGCGCCCCATCATCGCCCTGACTGCGCACGCAATGACCGGCGACCGCGAAAAGTGTCTCGAAGCGGGATGCGATGATTTTGCCACCAAGCCGATTGATCGCCAGCGGCTGATCACGATGATCGCCCAGTATGCAGGGAACGGCGACATTGCCGGCAAAGCCGCCGCAGCCGACCACGCCTAACGGTCCAATGATCGGGTGTCCACGGTCATAAACCGGCCTCCGCACCGTCGTTGACAGGTGTTGCAATCCGGCCTATCATCACGCCCCGCATGACTGCCCCGACCCGTCCCCCAACCTCTCCGCACGCCGGGCTTCTCGGAATAACTCTTGAAGTCATTTTGACCGTCCTACCGATAAGTATGCCATTGACGATCTTATGATTTTGGGATGAGCCCGCGCTGACCGCACTCAGTCGTCGCGCGCTCGCCGAAGCCACAATCCCCGACCCAGCTGCATTCGGCACATGATCTCGCCCTCCGCCATTCATCACTATTTGCGCAGGGAACACCGAGTCCCTTGTGAGATAGTCAGCGACCAGCCAGGTTCGGCTTCAGGGGGATCGGCCCACCTGATCGGCATCTGCGGATCAGGAATGCAATCGCTCGCCCAGCTACTCTCCGGTCTGGGATACGTCGTGACCGGTTCCGACCTGCAACCGGCGGTCACCGGCCAGAGTCAGTTTCAGAAACGCGGGCTGCGCATCCACCAAGGCCACCACGCTGACTTCCTCCCGCAATCTGTCGATTTTGTCGTCTATAGCCCGGCGGTGGATCCTGAAAACCCGGAACGCGCCCTCGCCCGCAAATTGGGAATTCCGGAGTATGCCTACAGTGAAATGCTGGGCCGGTTGATGTCGGAAAAGGTCGGCGTTTCGATTGCCGGGACGCACGGCAAAAGCACGACCACCGCGATGACGGCGCACATCCTTCAACATGCCGGACGCGAGCCGTCGGCCGTGTTCGGGGCGGAACTGCTTCCCCACGGAATCGGCGGCTGGGCGGGACGCGGCGAACTATTCGTCGCGGAGAGTTGCGAGTACCGCCAAAGTTTCCTGGACCTCGCTCCCCGGCAGGCGGCCATCCTCGGTATCGAACCGGACCATTTTGACTGTTACCCCGAATTCGACCAAGCCGTTTCCGCTTATCGCCAATTTGCCGAGCGCATGCCCGCCGGCGGACGGTTGCTGATTCGAGGCGACTGTGAGTCGACGCGCCAAGCCTGCCTTCACTCCCAGGCGGACCTTGAGACGTTCTCCCTGGAATCAAATGCCGACTGGTGGGCGGCGGATCTTCGCCGCAGTTGGATGGGCACTCGATTTCGCGTGTTTTATCGCGGCGAATTTCTTGCGGAACTATTATTGCAGCTGCCCGGCCGGCACAACGTAATCAATGCATTAGCCGCGACCGCCATGTGTGCCGGCTTGGGTTTGTCGCCTGCGCAGATTCACGAGGCGTTGTCCGAATTCCGCGGAATTCGGCGCCGTTTCGAGCTGATCGGCTCCTGGCGGGGAGTGACGCTGGTTGATGACTACGCCCACCACCCGACCGCCGTGCGGGAGACGTTGCGAACGGCGCGCGAAGAATTCGCGGGCCGCCGGGTGTTCTGCGTCTTTCAGCCGCATCAAATCTCCCGAACCGAGCACCTGTTCGCGGAGTTTTCTCGAAGCTTTTCGGACGCCGACCGCGTCTTGATTGTGCCAGTTTTCTCCGCCCGAGAGGGGAGCAGCGACCGCGCTCGCCATATGGGTCAAGATTTGGCCCACGATATTGCCCGCCAGGGTCAACATGTCCGTTTCTGCGGTTCTCTTGACCAAACCGTGGCAACAATAGACGATGAGGCACAACCAGGAGACGTACTCATCACGATGGGTGCCGGCGATATTTATCGGGTCCATAATGCCTTCACTCGACGACTTCAGCGACATCACCCGCCGCAACGAGCCGCTGGCTCCATACACATATATGAAGGTCGGGGGGCCGGCCCAGTACTTCGTGACCCCCAGGAGTCGCGAAGAGCTCGGGCAGGTGATTCAAACCTGCCGGGAGACCGAGATTCCGTATCTCGTCCTCGGGGGCGGATGCAATCTGTTAGTCGGTGACCAGGGCGTCAGCGGCGTTGTCATCCATCTGGAAGGGGACGCGCTCTCGCAGATTGAAATCGACGGTACACAGGTGACCGTCGGGGCCGCCGCAACGCTGTCCCATCTCATCTCAAATTCGATCAAAGCGGGGCTGCAAGGTCTCGAGGTATTGGTCGGAATTCCCGGAACCGTCGGGGGAGCACTCCGTGGGAACGCCGGCGGCAGCGGCGGAGATATTGGACAATTTGTGGCGTCGGTGACCGGTTTGACCGCGTCCGGCGAGCAAGTCACCCGCCGCGACGACGAGCTCTCGTTTGGATATCGAGAGAGCAATCTCCGCGACCTGCTGATTGTCGAAGCGGTCTTCGAATTGCAGCAGGGCGACATCGAGGAAATGACGCGTCGCCTGCGGAAGTTGTGGATCATGAAGAAGGCGACCCAGCCGCTCACCGTGCAATCTGCGGGGTGTATCTTCAAAAACCCGCGGGGGATGAGCGCCGGACTGCTCATTGATCAGGCGGGTCTCAAATCGACGCGGATCGGCAATGCCGAAATCAGCGATCGCCACGCCAATTTCATCATCGCCCATGAAGGCGCAAGCTCGAGCGACGTGTTGCGGCTGATCGATCTGGCCCGTTCCAAGGTCAGCGAGCAGTTCGGAGTCGATCTAGAGCTGGAAATCGAAATCTGGTAGAACGCCGCGTCCCCGATCGTGCCGCAGTACAGGCAGCCGTCTGCCGATCCGGCCGATCAACTGGAGCGACAGCGGAACGTCACTGGTCAGCTTTGTCTGGCAGTGCGGTTTTAGGCACGGAGGCACATCATGACGGCGGATCAAACTCAAAGTCTTGGGACCCTGAAAATCGCACTGCTTGCCGGTGGTGAATCAGCAGAGCGGTCCATCAGTCTCCAAAGCGGCGCGGCCGTCAATCGTGCACTGTCGGAACGCGGGCACAACGTCGTAATGCTCGACCCGGAAGAAATCGACATCTCGACGTGGGATTTTAACGGCATCGACGTCGTCTTCATCGCGCTTCACGGCACATACGGTGAAGACGGTCATGTCCAGCGGATTCTCGAAGATCTGGGCGTCCCGTTCACAGGCAGCGATGCGGCCGCTTCACAACTCTCCTTTCAGAAATCAGCGGCCAAAGAGCGTTTCTTCCAGAACTACGTGCCGACGCCGCCCTATGTGCTCATTCATGAGGGTGACACCGCCGGACGGATCTTGCACAAAGCCCGCAGTCTCGGCTTCCCATTGGTTGTCAAACCGGATGCCCAGGGTTCGTCGCTGGGGGTTAGCATCGTCCATACTCCCGAAGAACTCACGGCGGCGCTGCCCCGCTGTTTTCATCTCGAGCCCTTCGGGCTGCTGGAAGCTGCGATCGTGGGAACAGAATGGACAGTCGGGATCATCGACGAAATGACCCTGCCGGTGATCCAGGTCAAAACCGGCCGCCAGTTTTTCGACTACCAAGCCAAGTACACCGACGAGACGACGGAGTATCTGTTCGAGTTTGATTTGCCCAGTGACGTCGTCAGCGCAATCAACCAGGCCGCCCGAATTGCCTATAGCGCGCTGCAGTTGCGCGGTCTGGCCCGGATCGACTTGATGCTCGACAAGTACCATCGCCCCTGGGTGTTGGAAGCGAATAGCGTCCCCGGACTGACGGAGCACAGTTTGGTCCCCAAAGCGGCGGCGCGAATCGGCATTAGTCTCGGCGAGCTCTGTGAACAAATGCTCGCGCGGAGCCTGCAAACCGCGCCTCAACGGTGATTTCAGCCGGGATCAACTTCTCAAGCATCGACGTCAATTCTGTTGCGCGCGGAGTTGCACTCGACCCAGGTCGTTCGCTACAACTCACGGCCAACTAGCGCAATCTCAGGGTTTTTGAACGAGCTGCGGCGCTAGCAGTCGGTTTTCGTCACAATAGCCGTGGGCTAGCGCTTTGGCAGATTTTCGTTTTAGCGTAGCCGAACTCGTGAGAGTTCGGGAACTTGCCTGCACCGATTGAGGTTTCAGAAGTCTCACGACTTCTGCTACTCCATAATCGTAGTTCGACATAGCACCTAACTCCCATTTCCGGCAATCGAAAACGCCCTCGCGGCCCAATGAACAACAAGGAACAGCAAATATGGCAACCGAACGCAGCTTAATCTTATTCAAACCGGACGCGGTTCAGCGGCGGTTGTGCGGCGAACTCCTCTCGCGGATTGAAAACCGCGGCCTGAAGATCGTGGGCTTGAAGATGCTCAAGATCACCAAGGAACTTTCCGCCCAGCACTATGCCGAGCATGTGGAAAAGCCGTTTTATCCGCTGCTCGAGGAATTCATCACGTCCGGCCCAGTCGTGGCACTGGTCGTTGAGGGTCCTGAAGCGATCAGCGTGATGCGGGGCATGATGGGGTCAACCAACGGGCGGGAATCGGCCCCGGGCACCATACGCGGCGATTTTGGCCTGTCGCGGCAAATGAACTTAATCCACGGTAGCGACGGACCGGACGCAGCCGAGCGCGAGATCCCGATTTATTTCAACCCGGAAGAGCTGGTGGAGTACGAGACGACGCTGGGCGATTGGGTCTGCGCCGACGACGAGCGTTAAGACCGCCAACTCAGCCGACTGATTGCGGTCGCAATCCGCGACGATACACCGGTCACGCCCAACGCGACGAGAAGTCGTGGGCCTGAGTTACCCCGCCTTGGCAATGGCGCGCTGCACGGCGTCGCCCATGTCGGCGGGGCTTTCGGCCACCACTGCGCCGGCGGCTTCCAGCGCCGCAATCTTTTCAGCCGCTGTGCCGCTGCCGCCGGAAATGATCGCTCCGGCGTGTCCCATCCGTTTTCCCTTGGGAGCGGTCCGGCCGGCGATGAACGAACCGACCGGCTTGGTGACATGTTCTTTGATGAACGCCGCTGCCTGCTCTTCGGCGTTGCCGCCGATTTCGCCGATCATTAGAATCGCTTCGGTCCCCGGGTCGTTCTGAAACATCTCCAACAGATCGATGAAGTTGGTCCCGATGATCGGATCGCCGCCGATTCCGACGCACGTCGACTGCCCGAGCCCGACGTTGCTCAATTGCCAGACGGCTTCATAAGTCAATGTGCCGCTACGGCTAATCAAACCGACCGTGCCCGGGTTGTGAATATAACCAGGCATGATGCCGATCTTGGCCTCGCCCGGCGTAATGATGCCGGGGCAGTTCGGGCCGATTAGCCGGCTGCCGGTCCGCTCCAGCATTTTGGCGACCCGCACCATGTCCAGCACGGGAACACCCTCGGTGATTCCGATGATCAGCGGAATCCCCGCATCGGCGGCTTCCATGATCGCGTCGCCGCAAAACGGGGGCGGGACGAACACCATCGAGCAATTCGCGCCGGTCTTGACGACCGCCTCTTCGACGGTATCGAAGACCGGAAAACCGTCGACTTCGGTCCCCCCTTTGCCGGGCGTCACGCCGCCGACGATCTGCGTGCCGTACTCACGGCACATCTGGCTGTGAAACAGCCCAGCGCGCCCGGTGATGCCTTGGCAAATCACCTTCGTGTCGGAATTGACTAATATGCTCATGGGTTGGCCGCCTTCGATTTATTGCTGCACGCAAGTGTTATATTTCAACTGTTTGCTAGCGAAGCAGAGCTTCGAGGAATTGCGTTCCCCAACTGGAGTTTGGGAACGAGGTCTACATCGGACTCTACGCGCTCAATGTTCCGACAACTTTCTTGGCCGCATCGGTGAGGTCGGTGGCGCTGATAATGTCGCGGCCGCTCGCCGCCAGCATCTCGCGGGCTTTTTCCACGTTGGTCCCTTCCAAGCGAACCACCAACGGCACGTTGAAGCCGACTTTTTCGTATGAGTCGAGCAGGGCCTCCACAATCGTGTCGCATTTCATAATGCCGCCGAAGATGTTCACCAACACCGCCTTGACATTGGGATCCGCCAACAGAATCTTGAAGGCGACCGTCACTTGATGCACGTTCGCTCCGCCGCCAACGTCCAAGAAGTTGGCCGGTTCGCCCCCGTGCAGCTTGATCAGGTCCATCGTGCTCATGGCCAGGCCTGCCCCGTTCACCAGGCAGCCGATGTTGCCGTCCAAACTGACGTAACTCAATCCCGTTTCTCCGGCTTGCACCTCATCCGGATCCTCTTCCGACAGATCCCGCAACTCCAACAGGTCCTTGTGACGGAACAGCGCGTTGTCGTCGAAGGAGACCTTGGAATCGAGCACAATCAATTCGTCCTGCGCCGTCACGACCAGCGGATTGACCTCCGCCATGCTGCAATCGTTGTCGACAAAGAAGCGGCAGATTTGCGGGAGAAACTTACCGGCGTGTTTCATCTGCGCGGCATTGAGTCCCAGCTTGAAGCTCAGGTTGCGGGCTTGATACGGCATCAGCCCGTAGTCGGCGTCGAACTCCTCGCGAAAGATCTTTTCGGGCGTCTTGGCGGCGACCTCTTCGATCTCCATGCCCCCTTCGGAGGACATCATCAATACCGGCCCGCCCGATTCGCGGTCGACGACAATGCCCAGATACAACTCGCGGGCAATGTCCAGCCCTTCTTCGACGAACAGCGTATGAACCTGCTTGCCCGCTTCGCCGGTTTGGATCGTCACCAGCGTATTGCCCAGCATGCGCTCGGCGTTGTCGCGGGCTTCGTCAGCCGATCTGACCAATACCACTCCCGGCTGGTCCGGATACTCTTTGAACCGGCCTTTGCCACGCCCGCCGGCGTGGATTTGCGATTTGACGACGGCCAGCGGCCCGCCCAATTCCTTAAACGCGGCGGCCACCTCGTCGGGACTCTTACAGACCACGCCCCGCGGCACGCGGACACCCGCGCCGGAGAGCAGTTGTTTGCCTTGATATTCATGAATTTTCATCGTGATCGACTTTGTAATTACAGGGAAGAATCATCGGTTCCCGCATCGCCATCGGTTAGATTTGCGGCCATCATAGCGGGGGTTACGGCGGGTTTCTAGTCGCCGGGCACGTTTCCGGTGATGGTGCGCGCTGGGGTAGAGTGGACTTCGCAATATGGGAAGAAACCCGCTTGGTCCGCTGTGCGGACCGCAAAACAATCCAAGTTGCCGAAGCAAAAGAGGGTGGCCGCGATGGCGCAGCAATCGGGGCAGGCGAAGCCTGCAAGAGGCCGCATTTGCCGCGTAAGATAACTTTGTCGGTCCGCCAGACCAGGGGCGGTGAAATTGCGGCCTCTTGTGCCGGCGGCACCCCGATTTTCAATCGGGGCCACCCTTATCGATGATTGGCGTCAACAGCAAGCTGACACTTGCCGCGATTCTCCGCGACAGAAAGAGACAGTGTGCAAGGTTGGACGGACGCGATAGAATACGAGACCATCAACTCTCGAATTTCTAGGACCGCAACAGAGGCCGAGCCATGTTAAAAGGTGTCCCCACAACAATCTCGCCGGAATTGATGAACGTGTTGATGAGCATGGGGCACGGTGACGAGATCGTGATTGCCGACGGCAATTTTCCGGCTGATTCGCACGCCGAGCGGTTGGTCCGCGCCGATGGGTTGGGGGGGCTGCCGGTGATCGAGGGGATTCTGAAGTTCCTGCCGATCGATACGTTCGTCAAAGACGTGGCGGTCGTCATGCAGCCGGTCGACGCGAATACACCGGAGCCCCCGATCTGGGACGGCTTCCGCCGGGCGCTCGAGCGGGCGGAGGGACGAAGAGTCGATCTGACGCCGATCGAGCGCTTCGCGTTTTACGAGCGGGCGCGAGAAGCATACGCCATCGTCGCGACGAGTGAAACGGCGTTGTACGCGAATTTGATCTTGAAGAAGGGTGTGGTGGCGCCTTGATTCACAGGCGAATCAAGTCAGTTGCCGAAGTCAAGTGTCGAGCTTGATGTATTACGCAGTCATCGGCGGGAAGTCACGATGACCTATCACGTAACATGTCAGTGTGGTCACGACCTTCCCGTCGAACTCCGGCTTTGTGGACTGACAACCACATGTCCGAAGTGCCAATGCACTGTCCGCGTGCCGGACTCGATCACGCTGCAGGAACAGTGTGGGGAGAAGTATCCCCTTCTTTCGCCGCGCGATCGATTTCTTAAGGCAATTGAGCAAACGGAGCCGCCCTTTGACGGCACTTGCCACAGATGCGGATCATCCACGGCGGTTGTCAAAGTCCCTGTTTCGCTGCAAATGATGACGGAACGAGCCGTTCAGCGCGAAGGTGCGATTCAGCCATCCCTTGGTGGTTTCGTGCTCAGGTCTTCTGAGGCGACGGAAACGTGGACAGGCGTCGTGTTTCCGCTATTGCTCTGTGAGACGTGCTACGACCAATTTGACCACGCGATGAGACGCGCACGTGAGCGGCGAAACGCGCACCTGTTGATCTATGCGATCATCTTCGGCGCGTTTCTCTGGCTGTGTTACCATTACGCGAGCGTGATTGCTTCGCTGGTCGGCGTCTTTTCCCTGATCGGGGCGATCGCCTGGATCATGCTTCAGCAGAGGAAATCAAAGGTCGACCCGGCGCTCATGAGTTGGCTGGAACGAATCCGTGGTTTTTCAGAGACGATCGCAGCAGAAGATGAGTTCAAGCTGAATCTCGGCCAGCCGACGCCGTTGTCAGGAGCCGACACCGAACGACAATCGTGAAGCAAGGCAAGTGCCGCAGCGATTCACGGTTCCGCATTGGCAGAAGCTCGAAAGGAAGAACCGAATATTCGGGACTTATTCACTCTGGCTAATCGCCTCGCGCCGTTTGCGGAGCGCCGAACGGCAATACGGAACAAGTTCCAATTCGATCAGCTCATTTTCCAGTTCTTCGAGACTGGGATCGTGCATTGATGCCGACACTTCGTCCAACAGCATTTGGGCGAACGTTTCGCGGGAACGCTGCAGCGTTTTTCGCAAACCGGCTGCGGTCAATGGTCGGTCGAAGTCATGATTCTCGTTCAACTGCTCAGCCGCATCGGCGGAATTAACTTGGGGATTTTCTGTTTGAAACCTGAGCACCAGATAATAATGACGCCCCTTTTCTTCGTCCGCCGCGAGCAAGTTGTTCCAAGTCCGGGATAACAATTCGTCGCGCCACGTGTTGGTAAATCGCGCGTCCAATTCCGCTTCGGGGTTCTGCAAATCGCTCGGTTCGAAGGGGATCGTCCCCGGTTTTTTGAACAACTTGCGGCGGTATTCGATCACCTGGTTGATCAAGGCCGACTTCAAATAGGAGCGAAACCGACCCCGCGACTGGTCAGCGTTGCGGAACGAACCCTTTGAGATCCGCAGCGCGAAATCCTGGAACAGTTCGTCCGCTGCATCCGGATCGCGGAGCGCGCCGAGCAAATAGCGGTACACCGCGCGCGAATACTGATCGAAGAAGGTTTGAACCGCCCGCCGGTGCGCGATTTCTGCCCCACCGCTGGCGTCAAGAATCATTTTCCAATCGGTTTCGATCTGACTCAGCCGGAGATCGATTTCGTCGGGATTCATACGTGATTGACTTCGGCGCGAAGTGGTTTAACGGCTGGCACAATTCCGGCTGCCTATTCTAAGTCGGCGCAGTTTTACGAACAACCACAGTTATTGATCCGACCGCTGGCCCGATTTGGGAGGTCCGATTGCCTTGTGATGCCGAGATTTTCCGGGACAATGGCTGATAGATCACTTGCGACAGGGCGTCGCGCATTGCTGTTTTGTCGTGAATCGTGAATTTTTACCACCTCCGAGAAGCGGGGCGAGGCATGCGAGTTTGGCTGATTGCATTGGGGATTGTGTGCATACTGACGTTGTTTCTTTCGTCTGCAGTCACTGTGGGCGCTGAGAAGCCGTCGAAGCTGACATTGTCTTGGGACAAGAACATCCTCACCGTCGCCGGGAAGGAGATTCCCGGTGACACGATCGAAATCATGTACATGGAAGCGTATTGCCGCCCCGGTTCAACCGATCGAGACTGGGGTGAGACCGTGATCAAGCACAAAACGAAACTCATCTCGGCGGACGAGGATGGCCGCCGGTTGAAGTTGCGCTGTGAATTGGAGGACGGTGTTGTCGTCGTTCACGACATTCGGGCGATGGCAGACAATATCGACTTTCAAGTCACCGCCACCAACCCGACCAAAAAGGCGTCGCAGGCCCAGTGGGCGCAGCCCTGCGTTCGTGTTGATCGTTTCACCAAGCGCAATCAACAGACCTATCTTGAGAAGTCGTTCGTCTTCTATGACGGCGAGCTGACACGCATGCCCACCCGCGACTGGGCGACTACGGCTCGCTATATCCCCGGACAAGTCTGGGCGCCGCGGCACGTCGACCGCAACGACGTCAATCCGCGTCCGCTCAGCAAAGTCGTTCCCAGCAATGGGCTCATCGGCTGTTTTTCCGCGGATGAGTCAATGGTACTGGCGTCGGCGTGGGAACCCTATCAAGAACTGTTCCAAGGAGTGATCGTCTGCGTGCACTCCGACTTTCGCATCGGCGGCTTGAAACCGGGTGAATCGAAGAAAATTCGCGGCAAATTGTACATCTTGCCTGCGGACGTCGATGAACTTCTGCGGCGGTATCGCAAGGACTTTCCGGAGCACGCGAAGGTGTCAAAATAGCGGAGCGGCGACCACAACGATACAAAACGGTCGGAAACCACGGAGACAAAATTCGAAGCACGAAATTCGAAATCCTAAACAGATTCAAAATGCAAAATTCAAATGTCCAAAACTGTCCGACCTGTTTCTAAGTCGTACAGAGCGGCCGACAGTTTTGATCATTGGAATTTCAGTCATTCGAATTTGTTTCGGATTTCGTGCTTCGAATTTCGTATTTGAAGACTCCGTGATCTCCGTGTCTCCGTGGTTTTAGATTTTTCGTAAAGTTGATATGCAAAGCGTGATCTCGATTTTGAATCATTTTGAAGTGAATACACTGGGAAAGGATAAACAATGGCTCAGGCGACGGTGAATGTGGCGATGATTGGGTTGGGATTCGGGGCGGAGTTTATTCCGATCTACGAAAGCCATCCGCAGGCCAACGTGCATGCCATTTGTCGGCGGAACGAAGAGGAATTGAACAAGTCGGGCGACCAATTCGGGATCGAAAAGCGGTATACGAATTACGACGACGTCTTGGCCGATCCCGACATCGATTACGTGCACATTAACAGCCCGATTCCCGACCATGCCTGGATGTCGCTGGCGGCACTTGATGCGGGCAAACACGTCATGTGCACGGTTCCCATGGCGACCACCATTGAGGAATGCGGGCAGATTGTCGAGAAGGTCCGTGAGACCGGGTTGAAGTACATGATGGCGGAGACCGTCGTCTACAGCCGCGAATTCCTGTTCATCAAAGAGCTGTACCAGAAAGGGGAATTGGGCAAGATTCAGCACTTGGCGGCGTCACACCCGCAGGACATGGATGGTTGGCCCGCCTATTGGGAAGAAATGATCCCGATGCACTATGCCACGCACGTCGTCAGTCCTTGTCTGGGGCTGCTGGACGGTCTGGCGGAGTATGTCAGCTGCTTCGGTTCCGGAACCGTCCGGGACGACATCGCAAAGAAATCCGGCAATAAATTTGCCGTTGAATCTTGCCACATCAAAATCAAAGACAGCGACGTCGCGGCGCACATTTGGAGGTTCCTGTATGACGTCGCCCGCCAATACCGGGAAAGCTTTGACGTTTACGGCACGAAGAAGAGCTTCGAGTGGACGCTGATCGAAAACGAACCGCACGTGATCCACACCGCCAAGAAGCCGGAGCCGGAGATCCCCGAAAAAGTCGAGGTGCCCGATTACGCGCACCTGCTGCCGGAACCGATTCAACGATTTACATTACCGCAGGAGATTCACGACGCGGAGCATCTGTCGTTTATTCAGGGGGGCGGCCACGGCGGATCGCATCCACACTTAGTTCACGAATTCGTCAGCGCGCTCGTCGAAGATCGCGACCCCTGGCCGAATGCCGTGACCAGCGCCAACTGGACGTGCGTCGGCATTTGTGCCCACCAATCCGCAGAGCAGGGGGGCACCATCGTCAAGTTGCCGGACTTCACACTCCAGTAGGCTCGACTGTTCGGGGCGAAAAGTCGCAGATGACTTTAGGCGGCGATTTGCCGCAGGCGACTAGTGCGCATAGTAGGTTCCCGCTGCGCGGAAAATATTGGCGTCTGGCCCTCGTCAACTGCAGATCGTTGCAGTAAAACCGATCTAGGTAATTAAACTGACGAGGAACGAGACGGGTTATTCTACGGACGGAACAAGAGGAATGTCGAAACATATTGGGATATTGACCAGCGGGGGCGACTGTCCGGGACTCAACGCCGCGCTGCGAGGCGTGGGCAAGGCCGGGTTTGATCACTTTGATATGCAGATCATCGGGTTCCGGGACGGATTTCGGGGACTTGCGCAGGATCGCACCCAGAGGATCGACAGCACTCTCCTCTCCGGGATTCTGACCGACGGCGGAACAATCCTGGGCACCAGCCGCGACAAGCCCCACAAGATGATGATCGGCAACAAGACTCAGGACATGACTGAGGCCATTGTCGATACGTACCAGCGCCATCATTTGGACGCCGTCGTTTGTCTCGGCGGGGGCGGCACCCAGAAAAACGCGATCCGGCTCAAAGACGCCGGCCTCAATGTCGTGACGCTCCCTAAGACCATTGACAACGACGTGGTTGGAACCGACGTCACATTCGGGTTTGACACAGCGCTGGAGATCGCCACCGAGGCGGTTGATCGATTGCATTCCACTGCGACCAGCCACCACCGGATTATCGTGGTTGAAGTCATGGGCCATCGCGCCGGCTGGCTGGGACTCGGCGCGGGAATTGCCGGCGGAGCCGATGTGATTCTCATTCCAGAGATTCCCTACACGATCGACAACGTGGCTGAAGCGATCAAAGACCGGGCGCGGAAAGGAAAACGGTTCAGCATCGTGACTGTCGCCGAAGGCGCAATGACGACTGATCAAGCCAAAACCGTCGCTGAACTTGTCGAGAAGAAGGACAATGCCCAAACCAAGGCCGAGAAAAAGGAAGCGTCGGCGGAACTAGACCTGTTTCACGAACAGCATGTCGACCACACTTTGCACCTGACGCAGCGGTTGGAGGAGTTGACCGGTATCGAGTCGCGGCTGACGATTCTCGGTCATCTGCAGCGCGGCGGCACGCCTTCAGCCGCCGATCGTTTGCTGGCAACTCGGCTGGGAACGGCCTGCGCCCAGTTGCTCGATCAAGGAGTCTTCGGCGTGATGGTTGCCGCCCGAGGCGATTCCTCAATGCCGGTCCCGTTGGAGGACGTCGCGGGACAGACCAAATTGGTCCCCAGCGACCATCCGTGGGTCCAGTCCGCCCGATTAGTCGGAACCTGCTTGGGCGATTGACTCAGTGCGATCGGCATCGCGTTGAGCATTTTCGCTCCGCAACGGCCATCGATAATCAGACTTGAGGAAGTGCGAACGTCGTGACATCTCCCCGAACAATCTCAGGCCGCAAGGTCGTGACCGCGATGTTCTTGTTGGGCATCGCTGGGGGGACTCTCTGTGTATCGTATGCCGTCTGGAGGAACTCGCCCTATCACGAATTGACCAAAGCACTGGCGGCCGAGTTCCCTCAGTCAGTTCCCAAGGTCGAGGGGGGGCGGCACCAAGACTCGCCGATGACGCTGCGAATCGTGGTCAATGTCGAATTCAATCCCGCTGACGAGCAATACGAACCTGATGCCAACGCGGCAATCGGTCGTGTGGTCGAGTTGGTCCAACAACACCAGGACCTAACGCCCTATGAGATCATCAGGATTCATCTCGTCAAGAAACGGCCCCAGGACACGCTTTCGCGAAAGTCGGTCGACATGCGAGTTGAGGAACTTCTCGAAAGCCGCTCAACGTCCGTCGAATGATCCTTGCTGTGGTTCGCCGAACTGGGCGGCATCGGGTCGGCCGCCGCTTTAGTCGAAGCGGTTCCCCGCCTGCTCAACGCCGCGGCTTCGTCCAATTTGGCGGACGCGTACATTTGCAGGGATCTGGAATTGGGCCGGATTCGATGCAGGATTTATGTGCGGCTTGTCGATCTTGAGCGTCAAATGCATTCCGGTTTTGGGCCAATTCAACTCGATTCGCGTCGGCAGGATCGCGCCGCTGGCTTGATCTTGGACATGTCCCGACAGCTTGGCCTGCGCGATGAGCCCGCCTTCTTCGTCAAGCAGTGCGTGCTCGACCACAACGCCACTGCAGTGCACCGTCATGCGTTTTGTAACCGGGCGCCCCTCCGGTGTGATGCGATGGCTATACAGTTGGACGTATTTGCCGTCCTGTTGTTCCATGGTGAATTCTTCGCCCCTGTCAATCTGGCGGACGCCAAGCACTTCCATCAACCAATCCGGCTCGAAGGGGATCGGCATCACGCGGCCCGCCTCGTGGACATCTTCGTGGCGGCACATGATCACATCCGGCTGTCGTTCGTCGTCAAACCAGAACCAAAACTCGCGATCGTTGGAACCGAGATCCGCTGCCGGACCGCTGAAGAGTGGTTTGCTCGCCAACAGCCGGAAGTTTCGCGGCGACTCGACCGCGATGTTTGCACCCTTCAATTCGATCGGCGAACCTGCCATCGAAATCGTGACCGACGACGATTTCCATCCCTGCAGGAGAGCAGCGTTGGCATTAATCTGGGCAATCAGCGATTGGGGCGTCATGGACGGATCGAATTGGCAGCTCGAATGCGGCCCAAACGGATCCGGCCTGAGTCGGGCGAAGAACTTGCAACCCACGCAGCTCATCAGCATCAATCCCAGACACAACCAGCAGGCAAACCCTGTGATTGGCTTAAGGCCGGAATGGGAGGTACGGCGCTGCGTTCGACTGGACTGCTGAAACATCCTTGTTTCCTTCGTCGGTTTGAAGCGGATCGGATTCTGATTCGGCCGCGCGTCCCGCTATGAGGACCACTCCTGCATCAAGTGTGTGTTGAGACTTGCCTGCAATTCGTGCATTTCGTCTTCGTCCAGTTGAAAGTCCTGAACTTCGTACATCCCTTCGCCGCCGCTGCCGCTGAATTGGATAAACTCGCCGTTGCCGTCGTTGTGTGATCCCTCCAGCCGCAGACGCCGCTTCTGCAACAGCAATAGCGCTAGAACATACCGCAGTTTTTCCTGGGCGGGATTGGCGTCTTCCGTCATTTGTTCAAAATACGCCATCAGACCGTCGGCATCGATCGTCTGCTTTTTGGCCGTCGCTGGTTCAGGAACGGTGCATTGCCAGGATGCAACCGGCGCACCTTCCCAGCTCTGCCATCCATCCGCGGAGAAATCGAGTCGGACCAATTCGCCCTTCTGGTCGACCAGTACGCTGAAGCAGGTCGACCCGGGAACCAATTCGTCACCGGTCGCGGCACACTTTTTGCCGATCGGTTTGACTTGGTAGTCCATGGGAAACGAACCGTTGCGGGACGAAGAAAAGACCGTCCAAGTCTGGCCCGGTCTCGCTCTCGAAGGGCGGCGGATGGTACCCCAAAACTCAAAACGGCACAAGACGGGGCGCACGCCCGATCGCCCATCTCAAAACGGGTCGCGAAACGTTGTTCACAGGGCGTGCGGCTCGTAGAATAGAAACGTTCGACAACGACATTTTTAGAGAGACGGTCAGATGGAATATGTGCTGCGGCAGTTGCATGAGGACGTCCAAAACCAGCGACCGGTGGCCTATACCGCACTGGTTGAGACGCGCGGCTCAACGCCGCAGAAATCAGGGGCGCGGATGCTGGTCTATCCCGATGGTTCGCAAACCGGCACGCTCGGCGGGGGATGTGTCGAAGCGGAGGTCAAGCGACGGGCCTTGCGGCTGCTGGATGAGGGTGATGTCGAATTGCTCACCTTCCAACTCGACGACAATTACGGCTGGGACGACGGGCTGATTTGCGGCGGTCGGATGAAAATGCTGGTCGACCCGATCCGCCCTGATGGGGATCTCAGTTATTTCGCGGAGCTGGAGAAATTCCAAAACTCCGGGATGGCGTGTACGGAAGCCGTGATCATCGATCCCGAAAAGGCGGGCGGCGGTCAAGAAGGCGATCGATTCTTGCTCAATGCCGACGGTGAAGCGGCCGCGGGGCGCGGGTCGTTGCAGGCTCCTCCGGCCGGTCTCTCTGAGAATCTCAGGCCAGTGCAGCAGCGGCCGCGTCCGTATGTTTCAGGCGGCATCTCATTTCTGCCGTTTCTGGAGCGCTGCCGGCTGATCGTCGTCGGCGGCGGGCACGTCGGACAGCGCGTGGCGGAACTGGCCGCCGACGTTGATTTCGACGTCTGGATCGTCGACGACCGCGAAGAGTATTGCAATCAAGAACGCTTCCCGCAGGCCAAACGATTGATCGTCGGCGACATCGACACCTCGCTCAGCGGCCTGGAAATCGACCCGCAGACGTATTGCATCATCGTCACCCGCGGCCACAACCACGACGAAGAGGCGCTGTATCATTTGGCGGAGACGCCCGCCTGTTACGTGGGCATGATCGGCAGCCGCCGCAAAATCAAGCTGATCTTCGACGACCTGCTGGCCGAAGGTATCTCACGCGAAGCACTGCAGCGCGTGCACGCGCCGCTCGGTTTCGACATCGGTTCACAAACCGTCCCGGAGATCGCCGTCAGCATCGTGGCGGAACTGATCGCCCACCGCAACCTCGGCGAATCCCCCTCACGGTTCCGTCCGGCGAGCGTGCTGGAGCAATCCTAAACACATTTCAACCTGAAGTCACATCGAGCCAGCTACTTCGGGCGGGGAGGCGGCTTGGGGCGAGGCTTCGGTAATATGCTCTGTCTGTCAATCATTTCTGCTCCTCTCAACTCGAAGGCGCTGTGTCACCAATTAGTTGATCCAACTCTACTTGTGAATTACTAAGTACTCTTTTTGTCCTGGCGACGTCCGGTATGATGCTGTGAATTGCATCTTTGAAGCGTTGTCGAAATTCAAAGTACTCTGCGGAAAACTCGTCAAGCGAGAATTTTGGATCAATTCGCATTCGGTGTCGGAACGTCGTCAAATCGATCCGCAGCGCAGAAAAAAGGCGTTTCGTTTCTCCGTGATCCTTGAGTCGATTCGGAACGCCCAAAGCGGCATGTACGATGGAGATAAGAGCAGCGAGACCAGCGATCGCCCCCCAGACTCCTTGGTATTCGGGTCTATTCCATGCAGCCCATCCAGCAACCGCCGAGCCCGACGCGGTTACAGCGACAAGTACCTTCGTTATGTCATCAAACTTCAACCACCGATTGATGAGGTTATCGGCAACAATTTCTTGGAAATACGAGTCGTAATAGGTTTCGAAAACAGAGTTCCAAAGTTCATCTCGCGGGTCGTGCGTCATAATATGCTGCCACTTCGACAAAACCAATCGAGTGCTCGGCGGCCGCGCCAGCGGCTGATGGGAACATGACTGTGTCACTCGGACGACAGTTATTATAACTGTCGAATGTCCTGTGTCGACTAGGCGACGAACAGGATAGCATCAGACAAAACTCTTCCCAGTTGACCGGTCTACTTCAACGGACTGTCCAAATGCAACTCGACCTCATCATCCGCGGCGGCACGGTTCACGACGGTTCGGGCGGTCCGGGAGTCCGGGCCGACGTTGGAATCCGCGACGATGAAATCGCGGTCGTCGATGATCTCTCCAACGTTGAGGATGTGGAGTCGATCGACGCCGCCGGGCACTGCGTGGCGCCGGGGTTTATCGACATCCACACGCACTCCGACATATCGATTCTCAACTACCCCGACGCCCAAAGCCGCGTCCGGCAGGGGATCACCACTGAGGTCGTCGGCAATTGTTCGTACTCTCCGTTTCCCGTGACCGAAGCGGTCCGCAAGTTCATCTCCCCCCGCTTATCGGATCAAAATGTCGATCAGCCGTGGCCCTGGCAAGACGTCGCCGGTTACCGCGAGTTTCTCGAGCAACAAGGGATCGGCCTCAACATTGCGCCGCTTGTCGGGCACGGATCCGTTCGCGTCGCCGCAATGGGCATGGCCAATCGCCCGCCGAACGACAACGAACTTTCGCACATGCGGAATCTGGCGGCCGAGGCAATCGATCAGGGCGCGTTTGGTTTCAGCACCGGCTTGACGCTCGTGCCGAGTTCTTACTCGGCGACAGACGAGATCATCGAAATCTGCAAACCGGTCGCGGAGAAGGGGGGCTTCTACGCGACGCACAGCCGGCTGTGGGCCGACCACCATTTCCGTGCCGCCGAAGAGGCGATCGAAATCGGCCGCGCGGCCACGATCCCCGTCCAAATCAGCCACCAGACAATTGTCGACCCCCGTTACTACGGTCGCGCGGCGCACATTGTCGACATGATCCAACAGGCCCGCGACGACGATATCGACGTGCTGTTCGATATGTATCCCTACCGGGCAGGTGGAACTCAACTCGATCAACTCTTGCCCGATTGGTCGGTCGAAGGGGGCACTCCCGCTTTACTGTCGCGGTTGCGCGACCCGGTCCAGCGGCGGCGAGTTTCGCGTGAAACGGCCCGCGGCTGGTTTCGCGGCATTCCCTGGCAGTGGGACCAAGTCCAACTCTCGCGAGTCTCGTTCCCGGAATACAGCCGCTTCGTCGGGCAAACCATCGGCGCGGTCGCGGAAGATCTCGGCCGAGATCCGTTGGACACGATGCTGCACTTGATCGATGTGTGCGAAAACGACGTCCGCTGCGTGATGTTCAACCGCGATGAACAGGACGTCCGTTACTTTATGTCACATCCCCTGGGGATGATCGGCTCCGACGGCTCGTCGATCTCGCCGCGTGGCGTCGCGCTGAGATCTCAGCCGCATCCGAGGTTTTACGGCTGTTATCCGCGAATCTTGGGCCGCTATTGCAGAGAAGAGCAAGTGCTGCCGCTGGAACTGGCAATCCACAAAATGACCGCCGCCCCGGCGGCCCGGCTGGGTCTGAAGAATCGCGGCCGCCTCACCGCCGGCTACAAAGCAGACGTCGTCGTGTTCAATCCCGACACCGTGATCGACCGGGCCACTTTCGACGATCCGCATCAATACCCCGATGGCATCGAACATGTGTTGATCAACGGCCAAGCCGTTGTGACACCCGCCGGGCATACGGGGCACCTCCCGGGGCGTGTGCTGGCGCGCGGATCATGATCTGGGCGTGCTCTGGGATAGGTCATCTCGTTTCACGTGAAACGAGATGAAAGTTGCGTCCTCAGGTCTGGTCCGAGTCAGCAACCGACGGATCGCCCACCGCAACCTCGGCGAATCCCCCTCACCGTTCCGCCCGGCCAGCGTGCTAGAGCAATCCTAGAGAAGTAGGGCAGGCTCCCGCCTGCCGCCGTTATGTTGGTGCGTCCAGGGTAGCTTGCGGCAGGCGGGAGCCTGCCCTACGAATCAAACCTGCCGCGCTGTAAGCGTGTGGGCACGTTCAACGCGGGCTGTTGGGTTTTCTCTGTAGACCGACGCGGGCCCGTAATCCGTTCTCTTCGAACGTGATGCCGAAGTTGCCCCGTTGAATGTCGCGCAATGCGGCCGGCGATGCAGGGCCCGGCTTCGGCTCGGCAGGGTGTCCGAAAGCCGTCGATTCCATCGTCTGCCACTCGGCATTCCAGCGGTACGTTCCGCCCCCCGGACAGATCAGACGTCGATTCCAGAGTTTCTCGTGCACCTCCACTGGGTCTCGATCGGGATACCGCCGCTTCCATTCATTGAGAACCGGCAGGTTGTCCCACGCTCGCGCCTGCATCATTTGACGCAAGCTCTCCGCGAACAGTGCCTGAAATACATCTGCAAACCGCCGATCGATCTGCAGGCACATGTTTTCACCAATCCAGCCCGGTTCAGTTTTAGGCAACTCTTGGCCGGCTTGCTTCGCGTCGCGACGCGCTATCTGTCGATCCAAGGCCCGTTTGAGCAACGGCTCGTTGAGAGTCACAATCAGCGCGTCTCCGCTGGCGGAGTAGTACAGGGCGAATTTCTCGAGCTGTTTGTGATCCGATATTGCCCGCAGCGACGGCGAAATCTTCACGTAGGGCTGGTCATTGTGCTGCTTCGTTTCCCAGACGGTCATCCCGGGCGCGGTTTGCTCGATGAACGCCCGCACGCCGGAGAGGAACACCGTCAGTTTCAGTCCGTTGCTCACCTCCACATGCAAGGCCACAGGCAGACGGTGCCAATTCTGTTCCATGAATTGCTCCGCTTCCCGTTCAGTTTTCGCTTCGGCGGCTCCTTTTCTTGCTTCCGCAAAGTCCGTCCAAAATTTGTCGTCGTCGGCATAAACAGCGACGGCGTTGCCGACCCAGCTCAACGGGTTGACCTTGATTTGTGGAGCGAACATGGCGGCGGTTCCGGCATACTGCTTCAGCAGCGGGGAGTCCAAATTGAGCGCCAATGCCCAATGGACCAACGACTGTTTGTGCGGATCGCCGTCAGCAGCGCCGATCTTTGCTCCCTTAGAGAAGTTGACCAGCTCGTTATAGTCGCTGTTGTCGATCAGCGGCATCACAGTCAAATCGGCAGAGAGCCGGTCCTCTGATGTGTGGAACCGCACAGCGATCGGATCGAAGAAATTGCTCCAGTTTCTTTCGTAGCCGTTGCGCCACCGCGCGTAAAAACGGGCCTCCTCGGATGTGGCATAATCAATCTCCAGTTCCATGATCGGCGTCTGAAACTCCAGGCCGCCATATGTCGAACTGGCGACACCGGCGGGTGAAATTGAGAAGCTCCCCGCCTCAGGCAGCCAACGCTTCGTCTGCAGGTTCTCTGTGGTGACGTCGCCGCTGACAAGCTCATCCAGATGTTTAGCCTGGAGTTCGCCGGCCAGGGCGGCCGCCCGTGTGCGCCGCGACGTGGCAATCCGCCAACGCGGGCTGCACCAACGCCGGATCGTCTTGTCGGAAATGATCAACAGCGCCGTCTCCTCTTCATCGCCGAGCCGATAGCGATCGCGGAAGAATGCGTATTCCGGCAGTTTAGCCAGAGGAGGCCGCTCGCCCTGGTGCACCTCAACGAGCCGCGTTAACTGTGCCAGGGAATTTGTCACCACGACGGTGTGACCCAGTTGTGCCACATACGAACAAATCTCGCGCCCGTCCGATCTGGCGCCGGTGTAGTTCACAGTACCAACGGCTCCATTCAGACGCTGTGATTGCACCGGATCGGAACTGCGTGCCAGTTCGACGCGGGTTTGGATGAGATTTAACAATGCCGGCCCTTTGTCCTTGGCCTGGAACAGCACGGCCACGTCGGTACCGGTCCGGAAATAGGGGTCGCCGCCGGTGACGGCCACGCTGGAGATGAGTTCCGGGCCGAGCAGCCGCGAGATTTGACTCAGCGGCAGGCACAACTGCCGCTGATACCGCCGACGAGTCATGGCGTCCTCCGCGCGCGGTTCGGCCATTTCCAGGATCGGCGTCCCCTGCTGATCGGCATGGTCGACGAGTGCGAGCATCGCCTGAAATGAGGGGAAAAACAGAGCGTGCTGATCGTCGGGAATGCGAGCGGCGAGTGGGTCCGTTTTCGGCTGAGCATCCTTGATCAATGATTGCCAATCGAATTCCCGGACGGTGATGCCCTTCAGTGATGAAAGCTTGACGTTGGTGTCGGCGGACGGTTCCGTCAGCGGCAAGGCCCGGTCTAACTGCAAATTTTCGCTCACGGCGCGCCCGCCGCTGACAAGTGCGAACGTGTTCTCCATGTCGTTGGCGCGTCGCTCTCCGAAAAAGCGACGTCTGCGCTGATCCTCCACGGATCGTCCCAGTTGGTGCGCGGTTTTACGGAGCTGGTGGCGGAACCAAACGGCTCCCGGCAGATCACGCTTCAATAGGTATTCATAGTGGCGGCGTTTCTCATTGAGAAATCGTAGCTTGTTCTCCGGACTCCCTTCGGAGGCGGGAATCTTGAACTTGACTGTGGCCGTTTCGCCGCCGGGCTTGGCAAAAAATAGCCGGCCGGTGACGTCTCTTGAGCTTTCGGTTCTGACGGCGACGAAAATGGAGTCTTCATTCTCGACGGCATCCGACCGCACAACGTAACCCTCGGTCGTTGAAACGTAGATTTCCCCGCGACCATCCAACACTGCGCGAGTTTGCATGAAATGCCTATGAAATCCCAGATCCCGGGAGAAGATAACTCTTGAGGAGTCATCTTTGGGAAGTTCTCCCTCGGTCAGATCCAGGTCGCGTAGCGCCTTGACAAAGTACACGTCTTCGGCCTGCGACTCGCCGACGAACGCGGCCATGATGACAACAGCGATCACTGTATGAATTAGCGAGCGGTGCATGAACTTATCCTTTGTCAGCGACTGCGTATTGGGCCCAGTAACATCGTAAGTACGGTCAGGGCACTCCACAGTCAAGGCGAGCTGAGTGGGCGATTATAACGCGGGCGAAGGCCACGTTTCAAAAGAGGTCATTTTTGAGAGAAGAAGTGCACCGATCAGGGAGCAGCTGCCTCCTTGATGCTCTTAGCTCTAAAAAATGCAGAATCTATGCATTGCAGACGGACTCGGATATTGGGGGGCAGATCAGGTGGCCGTAGTGACCGATATGGCCCCCGGGCGCGAACAACCGACTAACTCTGATCCCCGTCAGCAACCGAAGGATCACCCAGTACGTCGCGCAGCCGGCGCAGCGAGCGCAAATAACGCATCCCGGCCGCAGGCTGGCTGATTTCCAGTGCTTGAGCGACCTCGCTATTGGTGAGCTGTTCGATGTGCCGCATCAGCAGGATTTCACGATCGTCCTCGTCCAATTCGTCGAGGGCAAGCAGAAACCGCTCCTGAAACTCGCGGCGGATCGCCGCTGCGGCGGGGGTCAATTCCAGGTCTTTTAGATGCGCCGCCAAATCGAGGCTCGATTGGCCGCTGCGTCCCGGGCGATGCATCGCTTGTTCACGGTCGACACTTCGCCGCTCCGCGACGCGGTGTTTGCGATGCGCGTCGATCATGTGATCCTTGGCCAGATGGCGCAACCAGAGATGAAACGGCATTTGCGGGTCGTCCAGGTATCGCGAGAGCCGCTTGTGTGCTTCCAGCAGGACCTCCTGCACAACGTCGCTGGCATCAACCCGCTGGGCCACCTTTTGATCGAGCCGCAGGCGAATCATCTGCCGGAGCGCTGCGCGATGCCGCTCCATCAATTGATCGACAGCCGCGGAATCACCTTGCTTGGCGTCGGCGAGCAATTCTTGAGTTTGTTCCGAGTCAGGCCACATTGATTAGGCTTGAGGCGTTAGGGGTGAGGCTTTAGGGTTGGTTGGATGTCGGCGGAATATTGGCCGCGAATCTCCTCTCTGCGTTGGGCGGCAGCCTGGCAGACAACTTTGTGCGTGAATCTGCCGGCGAGCGGCATGCGTCAGTTTGCCGGTTTCTTCCCCAAAGGTGACTCGTAATTCTCGGGCGATGATACCGGCACGCTTACGCGTGCCGCTCGCCGGTGACGTCGGCAGCTAATCGGCGGCCACCAAATTCTCCGACGTTGCCTTTCTCGCCGACAACGGATTCACTGGGTTGTCGTAGGCGCCGAAATCGTTGAAGCAGAAGCGTTTGACCAGCCGGTAGGCCCAGCTCTTTTCAGGAATTTCTGCAGACGGGTTGAATTGCGACGTGCGGTTTTCCATCGCCTGCAATTCGGCGCGGGCGGATTGGCGGACCGTGGCGTCTTTGGCGCCGTGTAGGACGACCAATTCCTCCAGTAAATCCGGGCGTTCCAGGACGATGCAGCCCCGGGTCGTTGAGGCGGCCAGTTGGCGGAAATCTTGCAGGAACTCCGAATCCCGAAACACGTCGCGAATGTGCCGTTCGTCGTGGATCGACTCTTTGGAAAACTGCACAATCGGGCAGGGTTCGATGTCACCCCAGGGGTTGATGTGGTGGCTGATGCCGGTCGCCGCGGGGCAGAGAGCGCGGCCTTCGCCGTCATAGTAGGCGTCGATCACGCCGATCGGCTTGGTGGCCCGCGTTTCCACGACGAACTTGCGGATCCGCATCTGCTGCTCTGGTGTGAGCGACATGTGCGGCTGCGGGTCGGGGCCCATCGGGCGATAGACGTGATACCACATGTACATCACACCCAGTTCAATCAGCCGGTCGACCCACGCCTCTGTGACCAAATCGTCAATATTCGTCTGACAGACGCTGGTGCAGACGCCGGTGAGCAGCTTGTTGTTGATGCAGTTGTGGATGCCCTCCATCGTTTTGTTGAGCACGTCTTTGCGGCCGCGGCGTTCATCGCTGACGATCTCCGTCCCTTCGACGCTGATCAGCGGCGTCACATTGCCCAATTTGCGGAGCCGCTTCGCTTTTTCGTCGGTGATGAACTGCCCGTTGGTGAAAATCTGGAAGTAGCAGTCGGGGTGCTGCTCGAGGATTTCAAACAGCTCGGGATGCATAAACGGCTCGCCGCCCACGATGCCGAAAAAGCTGTTGCCGACTTCTTTGGCGCCGTTGATCAAACGGTTCATCGCCGGCAAATCGATCGTCTGCTGTTTGGCCGCGACATCGACCCAGCAGCCTTGGCAGCGGAGGTTGCAGCTGTTGATGATCGAGATATACAGAAACGGCGGAAAATACTCGCCGCGTTTGAGCCGCTGTTTGAACTTGTAGACGCTCCGCAGGCCCTTGAAGCCCATGTTGTACATGAGCTTCCAGAGCAGTCGTTTGTCGGTCTCCAGCAGGGCGCGCTTGGCCATCCGCAAATACATGAAGCAAATCCTCGCAGTGGAGAAGTCGTCGGCATCTCACCGATTTTAGATACCAGCGGCCGCTCGATTCTAGCACGTCTCGGTGCAAATCTCGACCGCGCATGCATCGAACGTACAATTTCCAAATTCCTCGGAACACTGGTTTGTCGTCGCAAATGCGTTCAGAATGGCTATTTGGCAGGTCGCAGTCAAAAAAGATTTGCTGTGTCTCTCAACGGTCCTCATAACAATTCTTTCGAGCAGGTGGAGAAGATGGGAGTTCGCTACGGCGCATTGTTTTGTTTCATGATTCGATTCAGCGTGTTGACTTTGATCTTCCTCAGCATAGGCAGCCCAATCGCATGGGGTCAGCCGCCGAGCGGCCATCGATCGGATTTGTTGGTGCGAGTGACGCAAAGCCAATCCGGGCGCACGCGGCGAGTCTCCAGCACAGATGCCGATCTTCACGGAAACGGCGACTCGAAAACGATTCTGCCAGGGCAAACTCTGGTGTTGGCTGATCTGGATGGTCCCGGAGTCATCACACATTTTTGGAACACGATGGCCTCACTGAACCCGTTTTCGGGACGGTCACTCGTGTTGCGGATTTATTGGGACGGAGCAAAACATCCGAGTGTGGAATCACCGCTGGGTGATTTTTTCGGAGTCGGACATGGCGCCTCAGCAGATTTTCAATCGGTCCCGGTCGGCGTTTCCTCCCTGGGGCGTTCCCGCAATTGTTTTTGGCGGATGCCGTTTCGCAAACATGCCAGAGTTACGGTGACCAACGAGAACATGAACTTCGGACCGGTGGCATTTTATTATTATCTCGATTGGGAACAACTTGATGAGTTACCGGAAACAACACTGTACTTCCACGCGCGCTATCGTCAACAATTTCCCGCCAAGCCAGGCGACCACGTGCTGCTGGAGACGACCGGCCGTGGCCACTATGTCGGGACCGTCTATTCCGCTCATCAAGTCAAGATGGGCTGGTTCGGTGAGGGGGATGACCGGTTCTTCATCGACGGCGAAAAGATTCCCTCGATCCAAGGCACGGGGACTGAAGATTATTTCGGTGATGCGTGGGGATTTCGGGAATTTGCCGGCCCATTTCACGGAGTGAGCCTTTTCGAAGGCGTGATGCCGGGGGATCGTGTCACGGCGTACCGTTGGCACCTGAATGATCCCATCCGGTTTTCAAAGTCGCTCAAGGCGTCGATCGAGCATCGCGGAAGCGTTTATTCGGAAGCCACTGGAAAAAGTCTGTCCAGTTCGGGCGAGCGCGAGGATTGGATCAGTTCGGTTGCGTTTTGGTATCAAACGCCGGTTGCGACGTGGGATAAGCCGTTGCCGGCAGATGAGAAGCGAATTGCTCCCTATCGGATCTTGCTTGCTCCCTCGTTAACTCATCGGGCCAAGCCGGACAAGATCGAGAAATCCGTGGCCGGAATCATGTTTCAGCCCGAAACTCCGGACGGAGAAATCGAATTTGATTTTGAAATCACCGAGCCTGGCCGTTATCGGATTTCCGCGATATTGGTCGATTCCGTGTTGGGATCCCGCTATCAGCCGTTCTTGGATTCCAAGCCATTAGGCCCGGTGCTCGATATGAACAGCAAAGGGGCCGATTGGCGCGAGTATGTCTTTGATTTGCATGATCTCGAGCAAGGCACGCATACGTTTAAACTCGCAGGACGCGGAGCCTCGCCCAAATTGCGCACGATCGGCCCGCGCAAATTCAGCGTCGGAATCAGCAGCCTGATTCTGCTGCGGATGCAGGATATGCAGGGATACGATTAGCGGTCGACGTTCACGACCCGATGATCGCTACCTGGTTCCCAGAACCTTGTTTGGGAGCCGAATATTCCAGAGCTGCGCTTCGAGTCAGTTCTGGAGCGATCATCAGAGTTGTGACGTTCTGCTGCAGCGACGGCGAAGCAAAGCTTCGCAAGAGTGCGTTCCCAAACAGAGCGCAGAAACGCGAGACCGATGTGTGGTCGGGGGAACGCGCGGTCAGGATTCGCTGTACCCCGTTTATCAGTGGTCGGCTGCGGCCAATTCCTTTTCCTCAGGCTGCGAATTCTCGTCGGCTTGATCCTGACCGCATTCAGGCGGCAATACGTCCTCCAAACGGTGCGACGGCGACGACTGTTGCTGCTGGATCTGTTTGAGCATTGCGTTGAACTCATCGGCCAACTCGGTCCAGTAATCGCCTTTACGGAACCTTACGGGTTTCACGTCTTCTCCGCGGGCGAGTGCTCGCATCGCTCGCCGCAATTGGACAAGCGGGCCGCAAAAACGGTTCGTCAGCTTCAACATGTCAAACACAAACACCGGCATTAGAGCCAGCAAGATCATGAGAATCATTCCGTAGCGGGTCCATAGTCCGGTGACGTGCCAGGCAAAGGAATGCTTTTCGGGCGTGACCAACCATTGCGTTAAGAATAGAAGGATAAATGCGGCGAGCCCAAACAAGCCCCAATGAATGGCGCACTGTCTCATCAGTGCGGGCTGAACTTCGGAATCGACGAAGTAGCGTTTGCGGCGATTGTGTTTCTTCTGGGACATGTCCGAGACCTCGAAGGAGGTTGGGCCGCCCGGTAAGCGGCAGGTAACGAGACGACCAAAGCCGTCACAAATGCGCGCCGTCCTCCGAGCACTTCTTGTCACTGCGCCTCATTCGCGAGGGAGTACGTTAGATCAAATTTAGGCCGAAACATCGCATTCGGTGGACTTGCTGATCGTTTCAACGCCGATCGCGTCAACAAGCGTACTGGTCGTAGCGGTTGTGAGTCCATCAGGCCCGGATGCGTGTGGGGCCGCCTCTGAAATCCGCACAGGCGTTTCGTCTCAATTGGTCAGCTTTTCAATGATCTCGCGCTGTTCGGGAAACTGTTCGAGCAGTTCCGCGCGTTTCGGCAACTCAAAATCCGCAAAATCAAACCCCGGCGCCACGGTGCAACCGACGAGCGCGTATGAGCCGCCACCGGCCAACGACGCACCGAAAAGGCAGCCTCCCTCGACGACCGCCTGTAGCGTATGGCCGGCCGCGAAATCTTGCCCCAGCTGAATCGAAGAGTGATTCCCTGCGGGATCGATGACTTCGATGGTCAACAGGTCGCCATCGTAGAAGTGCCAAACTTCGTCCTGTTTAATCCGGTGCAGTGCCGAGAACTCGCCAGCTTTCAGCAGAAAGTAGATCGCCGTCGAAAAGCAGCGATCTCCGGAGAATCGGGCGGGCAATGCCGCGCGGGAAATGAGTTCCGAGGAGCGGTAGGACTCACGAAACCACCCACCCTCGGGGTGTGGCTGCAACTGTAAAGCTTCGATCCATCGGTCGGCGTCGTTCATGTCTCAATCTCCTGAGAGTCTCGTGAGTCGTCTCGGTGTCGCCGCTGCGACGCGCCAGACGTCGCCGAATTCGCTAAGATCGACGTCCGTGACTAATCACGCTGAGGATGTTCGTCTCGATTCAGGAATCCCGTTATGGAAATCCAGCAGTATCACTTGAGCCTGCCGCCGCATCGCCGCGGATTTCACTTGATTACGCAGGACGTAGTGAATGCAATCAAGAATTTGGCCGAGGCGCGGGTCGGCTTACTGCATATTTTCATTCAGCATACCTCCGCCTCGATTTCGATCAATGAGAACGCGGATCCGGATGTGCCAGTCGACTTGGAGATGGCATTTAACAGGATCGCCCCTGAAGCATGGCCGTATGTGCATACATGCGAAGGTCCTGACGACATGCCCGCACATGTCAAGGCGTCGCTGCTGGGCAATTCAATTACGATTCCCGTTAGCGACGGACGGCTTGCTTTGGGAACCTGGCAGGGGATCTACCTCTGTGAACATCGAAACCACGCGTCATCGCGGCGGCTGGTGCTGACACTTCAGGCGGAGTTTGGTTAATTCGCAACGATATGGCGACTCGCGCGTCAAGGAGTCCGGAGTGAACAGCATTGCGTCATTACAAAGATCGATCGATTCTTCTGAATTTGGGGTTGAATTGTACTGTTGAAACCTTGCATGTAGTATTTCGGTTGTCGACGGCCATGCCGAGAATTGATCTTTGGCGAAGAGATGTTGGCGTCGAGAGCAATCACATTGACTCCGCGTCTTCAGGAGAGTGATTCGTATGAATGGTCAGGAGGGGCGTCCGAACTGGCTCCAGTGGGTTTGGCAAGACGGGCTCCGCCGGTTTCTGGTAGTTTTCATATTGTTGCTATTGGTGATGGTCGGTGTCGCCATCTATTTGGAGGGCCGGATCGGCGAAATGGAAGACCGGTTGCAATCGGCGCCGCCGCGCATCTACCAGCCGCCGAATTTGGACGACTATCGCGCCGACGACGTCGTCTTCGGACCTGATGCCGCGACGCATACGGTGTACGTGCCGGTCTATTCGCATATCTACTTGAACGGCGGGTCTCCGTGTTTGTTGGAGACGACGCTCAGCATCCGCAACGTCGATCGCGAGCGGCCCGTTTACATCAAGTCTGTCGAGTACTTCAATACCGATGGAAAACCGGTTAAGAATTATCTCGATGGTATGATCAAACTGGCTCCGCTGCAGACGATCGATTTTCTGGTCGAGCAACGCGACAGCCGGGGTGGGTCGGGGGCGAATTTTCTCGTCGACTGGGTCGCGGACGCCGCGGCGCAAAAGCCGCTGGTCGAAGCGGTCATGGTGGGCGTGACCGGGGCCCGCGGCGTCTGTTTTGCCCGATCCGGAATCGAGTTGAGTGCGACAGCAACCCCGGCGACGGATCCGCAATAGATAGCAAGGCGCGGTTGCACGCGACCACACTTCAGAGCCGATGCGGTTCTCCCGTCCGGCGGCACGATTCGATGGCGGCGGCCGTGGCGGCCGCTCGTGCCGCGTCCCCAGGCGTGGGAACGGGAATCAGTCCACCGTGCATACGACGGCAGAATAGATCAAGCAGCACTTCCGTTTCCGAACGCTCTTCGTCAAGACATTCGATTCGCGTTGACTCCGCATGTGTCCAGGTGATTGTGTTGTCGGCGGCGAGCACGGCGGATCCGCGCTGGCAATTCACGCGGATTGTCAAAGCATCCGCATTCGGCTTGGCAGCGGGTGCGACCGATGAACCGTCGGCGCTTCCAAGAAGTCTGAGCCGCACAATCGCCGCTTCGGAAACGCGTCGCGATTGCTTGAATCTGACCTCGACACAGTCTGGTTTGATTGGGCGAATATGAGTGGGCGGGGTCGCGACCAAGTATCCGCACAGGTCGCACGCGGCCGTTAACGCGCGATTGGATTGAAGTTCGCGGGTGTCACTCGGCAAGTCGATCTCGATTTCAGTGACGGCGCCCAGACGCGTCGCCATGAGTTCTCTCAATCGGCAAATGGCGGGTTCGTAGCGAAGCTCGAGCGCCGGGATCAACATCGGTGTATGATTTGACCGCAGCGAATCTCCAGCGAAACGTGCCTGAGGCGCAAATGTGGAGAAATCTGCGACAAACGCCGGCTTGTTGTTATTGATCAAAATCGACAACGCAGCATCGCGATACCAGGCGTGATCGAGCAGCAGAATCGCTTGAACACGCGACAGCGAGATCGTCGAAAGCAGGCCTTGGCAGCAGACTGCCCGGAATTCAGCAGCGGCCTGTTCGGCCCGGCCGCGAATCGGATCATAAATGGCGCGCACTCGGATGCGATCGTTGAGGCGGAGCAAAGCGGAACGATATCGCGGCTCCCAAGCGGGTCCGAGTCCGACAATTCCCACGTCCAGCATGAGCGGGTGTTTCTTCCTGTTATCATGAGTCGGCCGCCGCACGTGTCCCTGAGCACACAATGATTTGCACGGCCGAATGAGAATCTGTCGCAATTGGTCGCTTCGGTCAGGATGGCCGCTGAGCGAGATTGGATGCACGAGCCTGGATGATCTGCTCGGGAGCCAGTTCGGTCCCCGCCCGCGCGCCTTCATACATCAGATTGTAGTTGATCAGCTTCTTCCAGCCCTTGAGCTTGTGCCCTTTTTCCAGGTGGTCGAGCGAAAGCAAGTGGCCAAATTCGTGAGCCAAATGACCTCCAAACGCCGGATGGCCGCTCGTGTCAACGACGCAAAACGCCTTCTCTTGGATAGATCGGCCGCCAAGTGACTTTTCTGTAAATTTGTCGATGACGACCAAGCTGACGCCCTTCTTCGCGGGAAACTTTCTCGCAACGTCGTGGACTTGGGCTTTGTCGAGAGTTTTCTTGTTGAGTGGGGCGGTCATTTGTGCCGGCTTGATTTGACGCAGTTGAAAGCTGATGTCGGCCGGTTTCCATATCTCATTCGCAACGCTAAACCCCTGCCGGAGCCGCTTGGTATCGATTTCAGGCGGCACCTCGATCTGTACCTTGACGCGCCGTCGTCGGCGTGCTTGCCCGGGGCCCGCCTTAATGAAGTATTCTTCAATCTTGTGTTCGCTGACAAGAAGAGTCAGCATGTGGGCATCGACCGGAATCTTAATCTTGGAAGCCATCGGAACCGCCCGATTGGGAGTGAAGAGGTGATTAGCTCGGCAGCTATTGAGTCCGGTAGCGAACGCACGTTACTGAAATTAGTATGGCCGACGTGTGCGGAGAATGCAAAAGCGGCCGGTTCGTCTGACCCAGTCTTGCCGCGGTCTCAATTCAGCCTACAAACTGGGCAACAGATCCCCTCTCCGCGGCGAACGAAGGTCGCCACGAGTTTTCACAAATGTTTAGCGCGAACCGTCCTATTCGACGAAGACGCTACACAGCGTGGCACGGGGTCACTGTGGAATTGAATCGAGCGCTTGGGAGGCGCATTAAAAAGGGGGGGCCTGCCCCTCCCCCCCCTTCAATAATTCAATGTTAGGAGAATTCCACTTGCGGTGATTTCTCATCCGGATTCTGGCAAAGCACACCTGCTCGATATTGGAATTCGAACTGACCGCCCCTCACTCCCGTCGTTAAGACAACCACTGCATTACAAGTTTCGCAAATGCTGGTCTCAACGGAACTTGCAATTCTCCCGTGGTGTTGATCGTTTGGAGGCGTGATACCGTACAACTCTCGTACGTGCGGCAAATGGGGTTGTGACACCCGTGAAAGATTTTTTTCGAGATTTCTATCGTCGGGCAGTTGAAAGGCGAAACGGCTGACTGTTTCGGGCACTGTTGACCTGGAATTCTTCGCTCGCAGCGTAAGTGGTAATTTGAATCAGCGATCTCCAGGTCAACGACTGGCGTGGTGTGCGCGCAGAATTCGTCCGAGGTCGGTTTTACCAGCGAGATCCGGAGTGGAATTGAACAACGCGCCGGCGGGCGCGAAGCGCATCGCGAGAATAGTGCAGCAAGAACGCCCGCGAGCCGGATGGAAGTCAGCAGAGTGGCCGGCTCCGACGGGCTGGTTACTGGATGTTACGCCACTCCTGGCAATTGCTGCGAGACGTTCCAATATTCGCCGTTGACTATGCTCTCTCCAATTCGCGCTTCCCCATAAGGGGAAGGGGCGTCGCGACGCATCGCAGGTGGAATCGCAGCAAGCGGTGTCACATTGATTACTCGTCCGGGTCTTCGTTCACCGAGTTCTCGATTCTCTCAATTGCCGACTTGGCAGCCTGGCGAACTTTTTCCTGATAGTTTTCGCCGTCAGCGATCTTCTGCAGTTTGGGGATTTCGTCTTGAGCAGCGGCACCAACCCGCCCAATTGCAGTGATTGCCCGCCTTTGTTCCCGCTCATCATCTGCTTGTTCAAATCTCTCCCAGTGAGTCTTGATCACGTCGGCGGAGGGCCGCGGTTTGGCCCGATTGGCGGCAAAACCGCCGGCTGGTGGAACTCCCGGCGCTGCCGGCGGGCATCCCGAGAGTACGCAGACTGCCAGAAACAATAACATCCCCGTTTTCAACCTCGCGTTCATCGCATCACCTCGTGAGAAAAGAGTGAGAAATGAAACAACACTCTTGTATACTGCGATTGAGGTCTACTGCGTTTGAACTGTATGCTCGACGGTCGCTGCGTCAAGAAGGCTGGCGGCCCTGGTCACAATACGTCTTGGTTCTCGCTCATTGTCTGCCTCTCCAAACGTGTCACAAGCACTGTTGATTCTGCCGATAGCGAGTCGGAGTTTCGGCGACGTTACGAGTCTATTTGCGGACGCGAATCGTACCCTTGCGGGGAATCTGTCTGCGCTTGCCGTTTGAGCCTGGGTTCCGCAGAGCATTTCTCTGAGCACTGCGGCGGCTGGCCGCGCGTCTTTTCTGTGCGCTGCGGCGTCGCTGCTCAGTCTGAAACCACTTCCGGTCCTCTTCGCTCAACTGATGCGGCGAGAATCTGGAGACCTTACCGTCACGGTCTCTCAACAGGACTTTGTTCTTGTTGAAGTCGACAAACGTCGCGACCAAAAGAACTTTGCCAGCGGTGTCGTGCCATTCGCGAAACTTGTCCGCTCGTTGAATCACATAGACCAGGTTGTCCAATTTCTTGGTGTCCACCACGACGAGATGTTTCACCTTGCGGTTCGCGTCCGTTTTTTTCTTGCCGACAATCACGAACGTTTTGCCGTGCAAGTCGACCGCAGAACCTGCTTCATGCTCGCCCGTGTCGACGCCTTCGATCCACAAATTTTCTTGGCCGGCCAGCATTTCGTCGTCGTCAATCACTTTGTTGACGTCGAGCTTGACGCGAACGAATTTTCCCGCGAACCCCTTGTTGGCGAGTTTCGCCAGGTCGCCGTAAGTCAGGACCATACTGGGCAATTTTTTGGGCCTGTCTTCGGACCTCAGACTGTCGATTGGCGACTGGCCCTTGCGGGTCGGTCCAGTGACCAGCGGGAGCGGTTTATTGGAATGCCGTTGCCGATACGAAATGTACAGCTTTTCTGCGTCTGAGAGATCGGCCAAGGTCGTGTCACTTTGGCCGTCGTTCGCACCGGGCTTTTGCTTCGACTCGCCCTGTGGCCGCGATTGCTCCGATGGCGATCGACTCTCCTGCGCACCACACGCCGAGTGCCAGCATACTCCGGCGACCGCGAGCATAGCGATCATCTTCATCGCAGTTCCCTCCCAAGACGGGTTCGCGAGGCGTTCGCAGTTCAGCATACTCATCGGCGGACCGACCGTCCACGTTGATCTGCCGCCGGAACCAGAACAGGAAGCGTGCCTGATCAATCGCTGCACGGATTCGGCCCATCGCGGAGCCCGGTACGATACAGGATCCGGTCTTGATTTCTCGAACGTTGCGATGGGAGGCCACGAAGTCCGGCCGCGAGTTTGCATGCTGTCCAAAAAAAGAACCGTGACCAAATAGTGGTCACGGCTTTTTGTAGCGAGGCCGACGGGACTTGAACCCGCAACCCCCGGATCGACAGTCCGGTACTCTAACCAATTGAGCTACGGCCCCTAATGGACAACTTTTTCAATATCGGCGGAGTCGGTCTCAGAATTGAATCGAAATCCGTCCGCGCGATATTAGCGTTGACTCGATTTGCTTGAACTGGAATTCTAGCGATTGGCTAACGCGCGTTCAATGCCGCAGGTTGTGAGTTTTTCTGATTTTCACTCATGTGCGGGGGGCGAATCGGGACCACCGAAATTCCCGCAGATTGTGACGAGCCGCAGTCGGGCGGTCATCGTTTGCGGACCGGGTGCGGGATCATGCGGCGTTGATCCAGGTAGTCCGTGACGGCCTGCGCGACGGCATAGCCGCCGAAGATCAGGATGCAGAAAAACAGGTTTCCCATCAGCGTATGCTGGAAAAAGGGCAGGCCCGCAGTGTAGCAGGCGAGCAGGCCTGCGGCGGTGCGTTCGTAGAGTACGCCGGAGCACCAAACAGCGAGGTTTGTCCCCAAGTAAAACAAAACGGCCGCCGCGAACGCGCAGACAAAGATTCGCCAGGCAGTCAAGCGTCGGGCCAGAAGTATCCCCAGCACGACAGGCAGCAGGTGCGACGCGTAGACCGCCGTCATGACCGTCAACGAGTAGCTGCCCAGAATGACGTCACTGACGAGCACGGCGAGTAATGGAAGCAGGCAGGCGATTACCCGATTTCGATAATAGAAGCCCGCAAAGATGGCGGCGGATGCGACCGGGGTGAAATTCGGGGGGTGGGGAATCAATCGCACCGCGGCGCAGAGGCCGATCAGGACGAAGAACGTTCCGACTTTCGCGACAACTTCGCGATTCATTGCGCATCCTTCCATTACGATTTATATCTTGAATTTCTCAAATCGCCAGCGGACCACATCCTTGGCGTTTAATTCATAGACCCCAAAACCTTTGGTCGACAGCTTTTTATTTACGCGAAGAATCCAGTTCTTGGAGTTCTTGCCGCCGCCTTGGTTCTTCAGGTCGTCAATTTTGGTCAAGAATGCGGTCGATCCGCTGCCGGTGTAGTCAAAGGTAATCCCGTGCGGACTTTTGCGCGCATGTTTCATCGCGTCCAGCACCGTCATTCCTTTTTTCCAAGGGATTTCCTTAAAGTGTTTTTCGACACCGTCATTGTAATCAATGACCAGCTTGACTCTCAATGGTTCCTGGTCTTCTGCACGGAGGGATCCAGTCGTCAGCATCAAGGCCGAGAGAATCACGCCTGCGGAAAGGACGACGACTGCACTTCGGGCGATGAACCGGCGGGCGCGGGCAGATTGAGGGTGCATATTCTGCGAATTCCTTGGGTGATGGCGTAGTTGATTGGAACGTCAACGCAAACCGTGGACTAGCTTAAGCCTCGGTGACGTCCGATGCAGGTTGGCCGTGCTTGATGATGTTGTACCACGTATACCTCGATCCGGAATGTGTTCCGCCCGGATTCAGGAGGACTCCCAGCAGTGCTGCTAGGGAAAGTGAAGTCAAAAACGGGGCAGCGACGGCGAGGGCGAACGAGGGGGCGACGTCGGTGCCGAAGATCGGCTTCCAATAACTCCAAATGATCGCCAGGGCAATGCCCGCCAGCACCGCCGGCAACGTTGAATGGGCCGTGCAGCGTGGCAAAAACATGCCAATCACAAACAGCGAGGCCAACGGCCCCAGAAACATGTTGAACGCGGGCTGCATCACCTCGAAGATATTGATGCCGCGTGAGATCACGACATAGGCCACGCCGCAGGCGACGCCCGTCGAGCAGACTCCGATCGTAAATGTGAGTGTTTTGGCTAAGGCCAACTCGCTCATTTTCCCGCTCCCTTTAGGATAGAGTCGGGCGAAAAAGTCCTTGGTGATTACAGCGGAGACGGAATTCACGCCGGAGTCGATACTGGACATTGCCGCGGCAATCAGCGCCGCCAAGATGACGCCGCCGACGCCGGTGGGGAGTTGGTGGCCGATGAAGTAGGGAAAGACCTTGTCGGAAAACTTGGTGGATGACGGCAAGTGATGGGCGCCGGTCTCAGCATCAATCGGCAGATACGTCGGGTGCTGGATATAAAAGGCCAGCAATGCCAATCCGCACAGCGCAAGCAGAATTAGAACGAGCAGGTCCGCGCCGGCCGCCAGCAAATAGCTCCTGCGGGCGGATTTGAGCGACGACGTGGCGAAGTATCGTTGCAGCACCACTTGATCGGAGACGTGTGTGCAAATCGTCCAGAAAAAGACCATGCTGACCGCCCAGAGAATCGTACGCTCTTCGGTGATGGCTGCAGGCAAGATCGGCGGGCGGGTATGCTGGGCGGTCACCTCCGAGGCAGTTTCCCACCACTGAGCCGGTCCGGAATTGGTTGAGACGGCGACGTAAGCCAGCGTGATCAGTGTTCCACCCAGCAGCACTAAAAACTGCACGACGTCAGTCCAGATGACGGCGCGGAGACCGCCAATGACGGTGTACAACGTGGCGAACAGCCCCACGCCGGCAATCATGAAATAGATCAGCGACGTCTGATACTGCTCAGGAACCTGGCCACGAGTCATTTCCGTCAGCGCCAATGACGACGTGTAGACCACGACGCCCATCCAGCCCAGCCGCATGAAGATGAACAGTGAAGCGCCCATCGCACGGGCCGCATAATTGAAGCGCAGCTCGAGGTATTCATACGCACTGGTCAGCCGCAGCCGCATAAAAAACGGGACGAACAGCGTAAAGATCACCAGCACGTTGAGCGGAAAGGCGATAATGCCGAGCAGCATCGTAATTCCCTTGCTGATCAGCTCGCCCGGCATCGACAAGTAGGAAATTGTCGACATCAGCGTGGCCATAATGCTGAGGCCGACCGCAAACCAGGGGACGCTGCGGCCGCCCAGGAAGAATTCCTCCGTCGATGCCTGCCGCCGCGCAAAATACAATGCGATGCCAACCGTCCCCAGCAGGTACAGGACCACCGCCGTCAAGTCGAGGTATCCAAGTCCGTCATGGGGTGGGGCGGGAGTTGCCAACATATTTCTTTTTCAATGAGACGCATTGCGGCGCAACGGTTACGCGCGACCGCCATCGTCGTTGCCTGAGGAATTCCTTATCGCAAGATTTCCAATATATCCTCTTTGAGCATTCCGTTCACGGAAAAACCGTTGCTGCTGTGCATCGTTCGGCGGCCCTGCCAATCGACAAAATCGCCCCCCGCTTCGACCATGATGGGGATCAGCGCCGCACAATCCCAGGCGCTCAGTTGCGGGTCGACCATCACTTCGGCACGGCCGGTCGCTACCAGAATGTGCCCGTAACAGTCGCCCCAGCCGCGGACGAGTTTTGATCTTTCACACAGATCGTGAAAGGCCTGCACGCGGCCGATCTTTTCCCAGCCGGTGATCGTCGTCGTGCAGAACAGGGCTTGCGACAAATCGGCCACGTCGCTCACCTTCGCGAGCCGCGGATCGCCCTCACCCTGTTGCCACCAGGCGCCGTTTCCGCGCGAGGCATAGACGACTTCGTTCAATGCGGGAAAACGGCTGATGCCGGCGACCAACTCGTCGCCGTATTCCAATCCTGCCAGCGTACCAAACAGCGGCACGCCGTGAATGAATGACTTGGTCCCGTCAATGGGATCGACGATCCAGCGAAAGCCGCTCGTGCCGTCGACATCGTCGAATTCTTCGCCCAGAAAACTGTCGTCGGGAAACATGTCCAGGATTTGCTTCCGTAACAGTTCCTCCGCGCCTTTGTCGGCGGCGGTGACTGGGCTTTCGTCCGACTTGCTCTCGACGGCCAGTTCGGGCGACTGGAAGTAGGGCATGATAAACTCGGCGGCTGCGGCGGTTGCAGCGAGCGCGGCGTCGAGCCGCCGGGTGGTCTCAGTTTGTACGTCGGTCATGGGTGTGTGCTAAATGCGAGGGGTCGATAGGCAGGCCGGAAACGTTGGTTGCGGCCGCAAGCGGTCGGTTTGGTTATTCCAGACGGTACAACATTTCGCCCGCTTTGCGAACCAATAACACCCCCTCGTCTTCGCGATCGGCGAAATCTTCGATATTGATCTCGGCCGGATCGCGGTAGCCGAGATTGATTCGCTCGCACGTATCGCGCGGAATGCCGCTGGCGAGCGTCACGCGAACACGCGGTGATTCGACGCCTTCGACGTAGCTTCCGCCGCCGCGGACGTGCGTGGAATGCGCCAACACTCCGCGGGGGATGTCCGCAAAACGCTCCGGCTGAGCGGTAAAGTAGTCGCGGACATGGTAGCCGACCTGCTCGATCAAATTGCCGTGCGTGATGGAAATCTCGGACATGTGCGGCGCGTAGATGATCAACTCTCCGCTGTCGGCGACGACCGGTTCGAGTTTGTACATGCATTTGCCGGCGACCCACAATTCGTCGTACATCGGCGGGGCGCAGGAGAGGACCGTTTGAAACGGCCGTGCCACACGCGTGATATGCACTTGAGCGGAGAGATCGGCCGCGTCATTCCAGGCGACTTCGGGAGTCCCATAGGAGAGGCCATACAAACCGGCGCCCGGCGAAACCACACACGCCAAGCAGCGGCGCTCGACGGGAATCATAGCCGCCGCCCGGTCAACCACCTGCCGCACCGGTGTCTGTTTGACGCCGATGATTTCCGCATTGGTGATTAGCGCACCGAGCCAATGAAAGAAATTCAAGATTTCCGGCCCGGCGATGCCGGGAAAGAAATACTTGTTCCCGCCGGAAAAGCCGACGACTTCGTGTGGAAATACCGGTCCCAAAACGAGGAGCACGTCGTAATCAGTGATGCGGCGGTTGATGCTGACCGGAACGGCCTCCGTGAGCAGGCCGCCGGAGATTTCGTTCGTATCCTCTTCAGATAGTGTTCCCAACGTCATCAGACGTTCCGGCTGATCCCATTCGTGATTGAACAGCTCAACGTCGGCATAGCGCCCGGTGAGGTCGTCTTCGCTGATCCCCAACAATTTGCAGATGTCCGCTTCGGGCATCGGTGGGTGCGTGCCGAGAGCGACGAGCACGTCGACCTTTGTAGCGACACTACGCAGTTTTTCGTGAACAGCCGCGAATAGTAACGGCAGCGGTACCGTCCGCGTGGCGTCGGGGACGATGAGCAGTACGCGTTTGCCCGCAAAGTCGCTGTCTGGAAGTTGTGCGGCGATGAATTGGCGGACTTCGTCGTCAGAGAGGAGCGGGTGCATTGCAGTGTTATTTGTTTCCCCGCAAATGCCGATCGGCAAACTTCACATACTGCTCCCAGTCGTAATCGGTCACATCGTGCCGGCCGCTGCGGATGTGATAGCCGATGGTGCCCATCACGGGCTGGTTGATTCCCGGCATTTCTGTGGCGCCCAGCCCTTCGGCGCCCAACAGACGGTAGACCGGTTCGGCATATTTGGCGGTCAAAAATTCGCCGCGGGGGTCCGCCCAGCGGTCCCGCTCGGCGCTGGCGATGTAGACGGGGCGGGGCGCGATGAGCGTTACCAGCAAGTGTTGATCGACCGGCAGTGCGTCTTCGTTGTCGTTATACTTCTTGAAATTGCCGCAGAACCAGTGCGGGAACGCAGTGTTGATTCGCCGGACTGTTTCCCCAAAACGTCGCCGGCTGAGTGCCGCTCCGCCGCAGCCTGAATTGTTTGAGATCACCAGCGCAAATCGTTGATCCTGGGCGCCGGCCCAGAGGGCGGTTTTGCCCAGCCGCGAATGTCCCATCACGGCGACTCGGCGATGATCGACGTCTTCATCGGTTTCGAAATAGTCCAACGCGCGGCTCAGCCCCCAGGCCCAGGCGCCGATTGTTCCCCACTCGTTGTCTTCGGGAGTGGTCTGGCCTTTCTTGTAGTACAACGGATGGACGCCGTTTTGAAAGCCGTCGTGAAAGTCCGGATCGAGGTCGCCGCAATAGATCGTGGCAATGCCGTAGCCGTTGGATATCACGCGGTCGACCGACCAGCGTCCGGAATTGGTGCCGCGCGATTTCTCCGTCGCCCGATTCTCGACGACGCCGTCGTCCTTGCTGGGCCGCATCCACGCCTTGGAAATTGTGATCTTGGGGTCATCCTGAACGCTGTGGTTGCCGTAAAAGTTGAGTCCCAGGAACGTCGGCGCGGGACCTTTTGTCTTGTTGGGAACGTAGAGCAAGATGGTCATGCTCGGACCGTCCTTGTCGCCGGTGAAGTGGACCGTGATTTCCTTGCGGGTCGCCTTGCCCTGCATCGCGTTCTTATCGATGGACGTGACCTCGAAGCTCATTTCCGGTGGCCGACTGGGGCTGCGGCCGTAGACATGTTCTTCGAACAACTGCAGAATTTCGGGCCGTCGGGTTTCGAACCAGGTTCTGGCGTCGGTCACACGTTTGCCGTCGGCGGTCTTGAGCGGATCGGGCAGGTCATAGTCGGGGACTTTGGATTCATCGTAATTTGGTGTGAACTTGGCTTGTTTTTCCGGCATCTTCACGACCTGCACCCAGCCGGGGCCGGGGCCGACTTCATAAGTGGCGAAGCGGCTCAGGCTGCCGGTCGCGCCGTCGAGCCGATAGGCGGCCAACTTGCCGCTCGACTGTCCCGCGGCGTAGAGAAAGTGGCCGGAGGGATCGATATTGAACGATCGCGGCCGCTCCTCGGTCGGCGTCTGCCCGATCGACGTGATCGAACCGTTTTCGGGATTGATCGCGTAGCCGGCGATGCTGTCGTGGCCGCGATTGGACGTGTAGACGAATCTACCCGACGGCGTGACCTCGATGTCAGCGCAGTGACTTGTCTCCGTGAAGTCGTCTGGAACTGAGGAAACAGTTTGCGTGGCGGTTAATGTTCCCCGCGAAGCGTCGAAGCGAAACGCGGTGACGCTGTTGCCCTTTTCGTTGTCGACGTAGGCGAAATCGAGTTTTGGATGAAAGGCGATATGCCGCGGTTCGTCTTCAACGGGGGTCTTGACGGTGGGGACGGAATTGGGAGTCAGTTTCCCTACGCGGGAATTGAAGGCGAACTGATAGATCAAGTTCGGCCCGGTGTGCGGGACGAACACGAATCGGTTGGAGGGATCCGGCACAATGGCATGCGCCTTGGGCGCGGTCTTCACGATTTGCAGCGGCTCGGCCCCCAGCTTGCCATCTGGGCCGATTTTGTGCACCGCGACTTGGCCCGCTCCGTAATAGGCGGTCAGCAAGTACTTGCCGGTGTGGTCGACCTTTACGTACGCGGCGGATTGCCCGGTGTCGGTCGTGCTGAGCGGCGTCAGCTTGCCGGTTGCTTGGTCGATCGCGAAACTGCCCAACTGCTTTGATGCGCCCATGTTGGTAAACAAGAACTTCCGTGCGGGATCGACATCCATCGCCCCCACGCCGCCGGGCACTTCGAGGTTGGCATAATGCGAGAGCGAACCGTCCTGTTCGTTCATTTTGTAGATCGCGATCCGTTTTTCGCCGCCGACGGAGATATAGACGTACGATTCGGCATGTAACCGCAGGGAGAACGACAACACCAACATTCCGGCGATCACGCAACTGCGGGCCGCCGTTTGACAACTGTATCCTCGCATGATGAGTTTCCTCTGCTGCTGAAAGTGGGTGCCAACACGCGTCGACTGCAGTGTACCAGGAAGATTTGGGGAGCGGTATCGTGGCCAATCAAACCCATCAGCGCAGCGGTGCGGCGCTGCAAGCCGACAAAGAAGATTTCCCGCGGATGAAACGAGGATTTTAGTGATTCCCAAACCGACCGCTTGCGGTCGTGTGCGGTGCGCTATCGTGACTGGCGTTTTCGTCCGGTGAGGAACGGTGAAATTGCGGCCTCTTGTGCCTGCGGCACACCGATGCGCATTCGCGATCGGTGCCACCCGCATCAATTTCACGTCCTTCGCCGCTTCACAACGGTCATAAGATGTGAGATGCTGTAGCAGATGAGTCGTGAGCGAAGAGGAGTGAGTCGACCTAAGCTTCCTGGGACATTTCACTCCTGATTTCTTTCCACACTTTCCTTTCCCATTACCTAATACACCATCCATCTCAGAGCTATTCAGCCGCTGCCCGAATATCGTGTCCCATCATTCCGCGCTCAGCAGTGAACCGAACTCGACCGCGTCGAGCCTGATATCGCGCGTCCGCCGTCACGATGCGGACGCCTGGACACGGTTATCAGATTTGTACGGGCCACTGGTCTATCACTGGTGCCGCCGCTCGGGATTGCGCGCCGAGGATGCGGCGGACGTTGTGCAAGAGGTCTTTCGCGCGGTCGCGTCGGCGATCGAGCGCTTCCGGCAGGATCGTCCCGGCGACACGTTTCGCGGTTGGCTGTGGACGATCACCCGCAACAAGATCCGCGACTTCGCCCGCAGCGAAAAAGGCAAGCCGCTCGCCGCAGGCGGAACGGCCGCCTATGAACGCATGATCGAGATTCCCGACGAAGAACCGGAGACGACCGATGGGACGGACCTCACGCCGCCGATCAAACGATTGTACCAGCGGGCGCTGGAACTGATTCGCTCGGAATTCGAAGAGAGCACCTGGCACGCCTTCCGCCTCACTGCGCTCGAAGGCCGCAATTCCACTGAAGCAGCGGAGGAACTTGGCAGCACGCCGCAAGCAATCCGGCAGGCCAAGTCGCGCGTCTTCCGGCGGCTGCGGGCGGAGTTGGGGGATGCGGGGTGATGTCATACCGGATTTCAGGAATTCTGTTAGCGGAAGTCATTCGACGAGAGTGCCGTGAGAACTAACGGGAGAAACTGGAATGAGAAACGTCTGGTTTGTAGTGATATTGCTATTGTTATCCACCCCCTGTATCGCCGATGACGCAATACCAGCGCCGACGTTTCAGAACATCTCCTACGGCCCGCACAAACGACATGTGCTCGACTTCTGGCAGGCGGAATCTGACGCACCGACGCCGCTCGCGGTTTACTTTCACGGCGGCGGTTTTGGCGTGTTTGATAAGGGCAAGATCGTCAAGAAATGGCCGGCGACGGTGAATGCGCTGCTGGACGCGAAGATCTCCGTCGCCGCCGCCAACTATCGGCTGATCCAACACAAGCCGCTCCCCGCCGCATTTCACGACAGCCGCCGCGCGGTGCAGTTTCTGCGATCAAAGGCGGGTGAATGGAACATCGACAGCTCACGTGTTGCCGCCTGGGGCGGCTCCGCCGGGGCGCAGATCGCGATGTACCTCGCCTTTCACAATGAAATGGCCGACCCACATAGCGACGATCCGGTCGATCGGCAATCGACGCGGCTGACCTGCGTGGCGACGCGCGACGGACAGACCAGTCGGGATTACCAGTGGTGGGTCGATCATATTCCCGAATACGACAAGCCACACCGCGACTTCCACGCCATGTTCGGCGTCAAGACCCGTGCAGAATTCCTCAAGAAGATGGCCGACGTATCTGCGCTGTCATTGATCAGCAAGGATGATCCGCCGATCTATATGCACTACGCCATGACCCCCGACGCCCCCGTTCCGGTTCCCACGCGTGACAACCCTCGTGCCGCGATCAGCTTCCAGGGACATCATGTGGTGTTCGGATTGGAACTCAAAAAACAGATGGACAAACTTGGCGTCGAAGCCAACCTGGACTACCCCGGCTCGAAGTCGGAGTACCGCTCGGTGGAGCAGTTTTTCATTGCGAAGCTTGGGAATTGAGTCCCAAAATCTCTGTACGCCGTACGAAGTCTCTCAGTACAGCGGTCTTAATCAATGGCGATTCGTGATTTCGTCGTGGGTTAAAAATGGTTATTTCATGATCCCCAGCCGACCGCTTGCGGTCGGGTACGGCGTCGCCTGCCGTGATTCTGCAAGGCGGTGTCGATTGGTGGGGAGTGGTGAATTCGGGGCTTCTTGTGCCTGCGGCACACCGATGCGCTTCGCGATCGGTGCCACCCGAGTTAGATCTTGCCACAAAGTGCCGCCATGGGCGACCGACTCCGCAACGGTACGCGGGCTGGATTTGACTCTTGACTCCGGTCCGGTAACGTATTACCATTGGTAATCAATTACCAGTTTGCTGCTGGAGAGGATCAACAACTCATGGCACGGAAAAAGGACGCGACGCAACTGGGACGGCGCGAACGGGAGATATTGGACATCGTGTTTCGCCTGGGTGAAGCGTCGGTCGGCGACGTCATGGAGCAAATGGCCGATCCGCCCGCCTACGATTCCGTCAGGACCATGCTGCGGCTGCTGGAACGCAAACGGTTCGTGAATCATCGCAAGGACGGCACGAAATACGTCTACCGGCCGACTCAATCGAAGTCGGCGGCGAGCAAATCGGCGTTGTCGCATTTGATGGCCACATTCTTTGCAGACTCCGTCGCCGACACGATGGCGACGGCGTTCGATTTGAAGTCGGACGACCTGAGCGAACAGGAACTCGCCAAGCTGCAAGCCCTGATTGATCAAGCGCGAAAGGAAGGGCGATAAATGAACATGTTTCAAAGTTTCTCCGCGGTCCTGTCGGACGTGATCAGCTCTCCACTCGGGAGCGTGCTGATCAAATCGACGTTGGCGATTGCACTCGCGGCGATCGTGTGTCTGTTGCTCCGCCGGCAGTCGGCGGCGGTGCGGCATCGCGTGTGGGTCTGTGGCTTGGCGGCGTCATTGGCAATCCCCGCGATCTCGCTGATCGCGCCGCAGTTTAGGCTCGACGTGTTGCCGGAGAGCACGTCGCCATCTGCCGCACCGCTCGCGGAGTCGGTCGCGACTGGCGCGGAGTTCGCTACCGCCGCTCCTGAGGGGCCCGCCGCGCGCAATTTCGTTCCCCGGCCTGCAACGGACAGTCAGACGGAGAATGGAGCACATGAACCGGCTCAGCCTGCAGTTTCGGTTTCCGAGCAATTCACGCCGCCAGCATCTAGCGGTCCCAGTCGGCAGTCCATGCTGGTCTGGGGCTGGGTGCTGGGGATGTCGATGGGCGCGGTGCTCTTTGTCGCAGCGGTGACAAGGCAATTTATGAGGCTCGGCCGACTGTGCAGGGTCGACGATGGTGAGTGGGTCGAAATGGTCGCGGCAGCGGCGAAGACGTTGGGGATCGGCCGGTCGATTGCGACACTACAGTCTGATGAGGCCTGCGTGCCGGCGGTGGTTGGTGTTTTCCATTCGCGACTGGTGATTCCCCGGGATTGGCGGACGTGGAGCACAGCTCAGCGGCAATGTATCGTGCTGCACGAGTTGGCACATGTGAAGCGCCGCGACGTGTTGGCTCAGTTGCTGGGGCGTCTCGCATTGCTCGTCTATTGGTTCAATCCGCTATTCTGGTATGCCGTCCGGCAACTGCGCGTGGAGCGTGAACTCGCCTCCGACGACTGCGTGCTCCAGGCAGGCCAGACACCCAGCACCTACGCGGAGCAATTGCTGAAGACCCTGCGTGCCTATCGCCCGGCGCGCGCCGCAATCTCTGTCGCGATGGCACATTCCGCGCGGATCGACCAGCGCGTATTGGCGATCCTCGATCCTCAACGACGCCGAAATCCTGTTGGTATTAAATTCGCGCTGTTGTTGCTTTGCGGTTTGGGCCTGTTTAGCGGCCTCTTGGGCGGAGTGACGTTGTCGACACGGCCGGCGGTTGCAGAGCCTCCCAAAGAGCCGGAGACCACTGTCGCCGCGGCGGCGATTGGATCCTATTGGAAAGAGAACTACGCGGTCGAGTACCCCGGCAGCCTGCCGGTCTCCGTGGCGTTCTCAGCGGACGGAGAGACGCTGCTGACCGGCGACACCGGCGGCGAGGTGATGGCACTGATCTTCACCCGCGACGAACCTCGCTGGCGCTGGAAGGCAAACGTCGGCGGCTCGCACGCAGCGGTCGCCTTCTCCGCCGACCAAGAGCGAGTCTATGCGACGACCAAGGATGGCGTCCGTATCCTCGATGCCTTCGAGGGCAAGGAAGATGCACGTATCGAAGAAAACAGCAGCAGTCCAACCGCGATCGGCGTGTTTCCCGTTAAGCAAATCGCCTTCCGCCCGCACACCTACCATCAAATCGTCTTCGGAAATGCACGCGGATATTATGTCAAGACGTGGATTCCAGCTAATCGACCAGATACGGCCGGTACGATTCGGACCAGCACTGTCGCGGAAGAAGCACAGCCGGCCGACAATGCGGCGGTGCCGTTGGCGGTTGACCCCAACGGCCGCTGCGCGATCATGACCGGCCCGATTGATGCGACGGGGAAGGTCGCCGGAGTGAAGGGGAAGAACGTCCTCTGGGCGTACGTTTGCGGCGACTACTCCGAAGGCAGCCCCGGAAACCGCGTGATGGTCGGCCATGTCGCTCCCGTCGTCTCGGCTGCGTGGGCGAAAAACGGCGACACCGCTGTCACCGGCGACGCTGACGGGCGCGTGATTGTCTGGGATGCGAAGACGATGAAAGTGACACGACGGCTCGAACTGGGCGGCCGCGTCGCCGCGCTCGCCATTTCGAGTGACGGCAAACAGACCGCCGCGTTCGTATTAGGCAAGCAAGGCCGGGTGTTCGTCTGGGACACGGCCGCTCCCCCCGAAATGCTCAAACCGATCCACACCGAACTGGGCGACTTCACTGGGCCTGAGACTTACGCCAGCTTGTCGTTCTCGCCCGACGGCAAGCAACTCGCCGGGTGTGCAATCAACAAAAAGTGGCTCGACAATCCCGAAGGCGTGAAAGGCAAGGTTCGTGTCTGGGAACTAGCCGCCGAGCCGAAGGCCCAATTGCCCCCAAATCTCTGGTACTCCAAGCAAGTCCCCCAGGGCAGTTCGTCGAACTTTGTGGTCCTCCACAATCACTCGATTCTCATGCCGGCGGTCAAAAACGGCGCCGTTGATTTCCGCAGCATCGCGACGGGAGATATTCAGTCGCGAATTACCATGGGCGAGTTCAAGATCACGGGCATGAAACTCTCCGCCGACCGCCGGTGGCTGGCAATGCAGCAGCAGATGATCGTCCCCCGCAATGTCCTGCTGCCGCCCACCGGAGAGTTTGAGGTCGCGGTTTGGGACTTCAGCGAGATGAAACAATCTGCCGCGATCACATCCTGCAGCCAATTGCTCGATATTGCCCCAGACGGCAAAGTCGTCGCCGTGGTGCGTAAAAAACAGCTCGAAGTCTGGGACGTCGCCGCCTCGAAAGCACTCGCGTCGATGCCCTTTGACGACACAAACTTCAGCGCCGCCTGCTTCTCGCCCGATGGCAAGTTTCTGGCCCTCGGCGCCGGCAGCATGCTGCTGCTCTGGCATTGGGAAGAGAAGGCATTCAGCGCAAACGAACTGAAGAGCCAGATCGGCTCGCTGGCGTTTTCGCCGGACGGCAAGTTTCTCGCCGTCGGACCGGCACCGGGCAGGGACATCAACGTTTTTGACGTCAAAACGCGCAAAGTAGTACAGACGCTCAATAATGGTACTGAGCTGTCGATGAATGTCCCGCGACTAGCCTACGTGCAGGGCGGCCGGGTACTGATTGCCTGCGACAACGCCCTTTACGAGAAAGAGATCAACGTGCCACACCGCATCCATCTCTGGGACACGGCGGACGGCTCGCTGATCCACCAACTGGCGACCCCGGCCGAGCGGCCCTACAACCTCGCCGTCTCGCCGAATGGGCGCTACCTCATCACAATGCTCGAAGACGACAAGGGCGTGAGCCTAAGCACCTGGCGGCTCGACGGCCACAAACGCGCCGCCGAAACCGGCCCGCAACCGCCAGCGGCGGAGCGTGGTCGTTGATCGCAGTTCGCCACAGATAATACGCGGCTTCTATTCAGGTCCCAAGCCGACCGCTTGCGGTCGGGCGCGGCGCATGTTTTTGCCAGGCGGGGTCGTCTGTTGGGGAGCGGTGAAATTGCAGCCTCTTGTGCCTGCGGCACACCGATGCGCTTCGCGATCGGTGCCACCCGTGTCCCCGCGGAATTCCCACCGTGATGCTCCTCAGCGGCGGCTACACGCGCGTCAGCTATCAACTTGTGGCCGATTCCGTGATCCAGCTGCTGGAACTCGAATCCGCTAGTGGTTAGTGCCGCGGACATCTTGACGCGACAACTTGATTTGACGAGACTGCGGCTGTTCCGCTTCGCGTCGCTCACTTCATGGAGGAATCGCGCATGCGTTCACGTCACGTTCTCTGTCGCGGCCTGCTCGCCACCGTTCTCTGCTTTGTTTGCCTTTCGGAGTTGTCCACAGCTGAAGCGGAGGACCGTTCGCCGGTTTTCGGCGTGTTGACGATTACCAGTTTGAACAACGTGCAGGACGATCTGCACTACATCTTTGAGTCCGCCGGCATTCCCGAAAAAGCGCGAACCGTTGAGGCGGTGGTGAATTTGATGACCGCCGGTTTCGGCGCCGCCGGCATCGATCCCGCCAAACCGCTCGGCTGCGCCATGCTGGCGCCGCAGGCGGGCGACTTGGTGTTTGGGTTTGTTCCAATCGCGGACGAAGAACAATTCTTGAAGCTTGTCCGCGTGTATCTCCCCGATATCAGAGTCACTCGAGCCGGGGGAAAGGAAGAACCGCCCACCGATGAATTGGTTGTGCATTTCGAACAGGGACACGCGTTTATTTACTATTCCAATGCTGTTCCCGTCCAATTCCCGTCGCCGGCGGATTTCATCCCTGAGCGCGCGAAGTTGTTTGATCTATCTGTGTCAGTGCAGGTTGATCAATACCGCGACGAATTGTTGGAGACTTTTGAGGCGATCCATGCGGATTTGGGGCGGCGAATACTGGACTTGCCGAAGCTGCCCGACCAAAAGCTTCCCCGGCAAATTATCCAGCAAACAACAAATCTCTTCGCCGGATTTCGAATTTCCCGAAAGGACCGCAACAACGTTCTGGAATTGACGCTCTCGCCGCCTACGGGCAAAGCATTCGAGCAGTTCTCACCGAATTCGAATATGAACGTCCGCTTTTCAACGGATGCTTACTTGGACGACTTCTTGGATCTGGTGCGCGACGCCCCGGAAGTGCAGGCACTTGTCAAGAAATCCGCTCAACGTGATAACAAAGTGTGGTTTCAGATTCTTTCAGCACGGGAAAAGGTTCGCGTGCGATTGACTATTGAGGAAGCCTACCAGCGAATCGTTGCACATGCGTATGGTGCTTCATATTCTCAACTACAGTCGATGACGATGCCCTCGTCTTCCATGCTCGTCGGCCTCGGTTATCTGATCGGCGGTCCGCCGTCAATTACGCCGGAATTCGACAAGGCGACCCATTTTTCACTGAAACATAGTCCACAGAAGATTCTGCTGATTTGTCAGGCGGAACCAGCCGTTGCGAAACTGCACGCCGATCTCGCCGCCAGCCTACAGAAGGCAGTCCAAATTCGGTTTCAGACACACGAAATTCAGACAAGCACACTTAGTGAGACGAATGCGCCGGTTGCTGTAGTGACATCCGCCAAAGAACTGGTCGCGCTGGGAAAAGCGGAACAGACCAACTACGTGATCTCGCTGCGCATTAAGAAATACTCGCTCATGGAGGAAGACGCGACAGACCTCTACCGCCTCCGGTCGACTGTCGACGTCGAAGTTCTCCGGGTCGGAGACGGGAAGGCGATCTTTAAGCACGAACTCAAGGTCGTGTACTCGCTACGCCAACCGGCATCGACTGAAAATATCCCGCGAGACCGATTTAAGAATTTGTCGATGAGCTTTCTGTCAGAAAAGGTTGGTCAGTTGTTCTATGAACGGTATGCTGGCAGTGATATTCCGAATGGTGTTCTCAACTGACCGCTCGCTGTCGAGTCGATAACGGACAAGAAATCTGCCGTACGCTGTCACCTCCGCTCCCCCGCGTTGCACCCCAGCAGCGGCGAGCGGCATGCGTAAGCGTGCCGGTTTCTTCCAGCGAAATTAGCCGCTCCACCGCCGACCGGACGCTTACGCGTCCGGCTCGCCTCTCGCGATGGATCGACAGCCCCGCGTTACCCATTCGGGTTAACAATACGAACCGGCGGCAGTTTGCGGTTTTCGCGAACGGCTTTGACGCCGGGCAGGACTGATATTTTCGCAAGCTGTTTTGCTGCGGCGTTAATCACGACAGCGCCTGCCGATGACATCACGATGGCTTCGCCATTCTCCGAGAGCGGCTTGAGTTCGTCCGCGAGTTTCGACAATTCCTCATCACGTCCCGCGGGGGACTCGCCGCTTTCGCTCGATACAAGCCGCTTGGAGCCTTTGTCAGCGAAGGAGAATTGTCGCGGCGGGAGTTGCGCCTCGACGATCAGGCTGCAAACCGCATCAGGGTCGCTGTCCATCAACTCGCGCAATCGTTTGTCGGGAACGATTGACGTCAAGTTTTGTTGAACATTTCCAGTCTGTGTCTCGTCATTGCTCGGCATTGGGACACTCCGAAGAATTCAGAATGCGGTCTCAATTAAGTGTAGACCTTTCGCCTCAGTCGTCAATTCCGAAACCATCGCGGACGGCAAAATCAATCGCCCGCAAGACGTCCAATGATCCGAATCCGAACCGACTATCTTGCCCGCTTTCTCCAACATCATCCACCGACGCTGTAACGAAGTCGTGAATGGTGAAGACTCGATCGTCGGCGGTCAAGTTTTCGCGAATTGTCGTTGCCGAGAGCAACAAGGCGATTGCGCCGGCCACGTGCGGCGTGGCCATCGACGTGCCGCTGAACGCACTCCAGTTGTCGCCGGGGATGCTGGAGAGGACCGACACGCCCGGCGCTGACAAATCGGGCTTGATGTAAGGCAACGGCAGTACATCCTGGGACAGAAAGTCGCTTTCGAAGATAATATGCGTCCGTCCGCCGGAGAATCCGGCTGCGCGGTTCCGATTGTCGATTGCGCCGACGCTGAGTGCAAAGATGTCGTTGCCGGGAAGCCCGGTGGTTTGCTCGCCTTCATTGCCAATGGCGCACACAACGGGGATCCCGGCCAAGATGGCCGAGACGATCGCTTCGGTATACGTGGGGGGCGTTTCCGCATCCAAGATCAGCCCGCCCAGCGACATATTGATCACGTCCACTTCCTGCTCCACGGCCCAGTCCATCCCGGCGAGCACCTGAGCGTCGGTGCCGCCGATTGCACCATCGAGAACCATCCCGGCGGCAATCGTCGCTTGCGGAGCCATTCCAATCCAGCGTCCAGAAGCGTTTCCGCCGGCGATGGTTCCAGCGACATGCGTTCCATGCTGGTCGGAATCACGCGGGTTCTGCGTGTCGACGATATTTCCCATGTCGTCGAACTCGGCCCAATGAGAAATCTTGCCCTCTAAATCCGGATGTTCAGGATCGACCCCCGTGTCCAGCACGGCCACCGTGACTCCCTGACCCTCCGCCCCATACACGCCCCACGCTCCGAATGCATTTGTGCGCTCAATGCCCCAAGTTGTGGAAAGCCGGTCTTCCATTTCGACTGCCAGCGGCTTGCTGACCTTGACGATCGGGACCGACAGCGTCCGGTTGATATGCACATCGCGAATGCTCGGGATTTCCTGTGGGAGCGACTCCAATTCCTGTTTGGTCAGCCGCAACAACATCGACTGGCTGGTCCAATACGTGGTTGGCTTGAATTTGGTGGCCGCTGACTTTTTGGAGTCATGCTCACTTTCCAACCGTGACATCGACTCTTTAACGGAGGCATTCTTCATCGCGCTCTTGAGATCCGTCATCGACTTCTTTTTGTAGGCGGAAATCTGCGATGACCGCGTGGATTTTGTCTTCCTTTTTTCACGCGCGCGGCGAGATTTGAGCGACTTCGAATCGATCACGTCGCGCGGACTTAGTGACATCCGCCGTCGTAAGAGTGACTCGCCGACGGCGGCTTTCAATTTGGCGCTTTTTGAAGCAGGGTTTTCGAGTTGCACGATCACGTCGACCAAGTCGGCTTGAGCGCGGTCGTTAATCTGTTGGATGCTGTCGGCAACAATCGCTTGTGCTGTTCTTAAAAGTCGCATGGCAACCCCTTCACTAAGAAGTACGCGGAACTGCAGAAGAGAAACCTACCTCCGTTACCGTGAATTGCATCACGACTTATATCACGACAGAGTCAACAGAACCAGAAAAATCTGTCGCCGCCAAGTCTGGTTACCGTAAAACAGATCCGCGTCTGATCGACATGATCGACGTATTGCCAGCAGTAGTCTGGTGTGTGGCAGTCGGCTGTCCACATCGCACAGGTCGAGAGTGGCACCGACGCGGCTTGCGATCAGTGCCCTTTAGACTCGCCACTGTCACACCCCCACGTTGTACCCCTATAGCGGCGAGCAGCATGCGTAAGCGTGCTGGTTTTTCCCGCGGAGTTTACGACTCCGTCGGCGAAATCGCCCGGACGCTTGCGCGCCCGGCTCGCATCTCGCTAGAATTCGCGTGTTGACACTCAAACGCAGGGAAAATCTTATGCAGCTCACGGCCTGTCCCTCGGCGGAACAACTTTCTCACTACCTTCACGGCAAGCTCTCGGCGTCGGAATCGGACGAGATTGCCGAGCATGTCTCCACCTGTGCGGTGTGCGACATTACTGTCAGCACGCTGGAGAACGAGCCCGATTCGCTGCAATTCGCGTTGCGGCAAGCGGGCGACGGCGGCGACGAGTTTGAATGGGAGCCGGAGCTGCAGCGGGCGATCTCCTCCGTCCGGTTTGCCTATGCCGAGCCTGAGCCGCCCGAATCGTGCAGTGTGCTGGGCAGCGTTCGGGAATACGACCTGCTGGAGAAGATCGGGCAGGGGGGCATGGGGACCGTTTACAAGGCGCTGCACGGGCGATTGAAGCGAATCGTGGCGCTCAAGGTGCTCGCGGAGCACCGCCTGCACGACCCCGCCGCTGTCGACCGTTTCTCGCGCGAGATGCAGGCGGTCGGCAAGCTGGCGCATCCGAACATCGTCCGGGCGCTCGACGCGGGCGAAGCGGACGGGCGGCACTATCTGGTGATGGAATACATCGACGGCATTGACCTCGCCCGGCTGTCGCGGCGGTGCGGGCCGTTGCCGGTCGCCGAAGCGTGTGAGTTAGTGCGGCAGGCGGCGCTCGCCCTGCAGCACGCTCACGAACACCAACTCGTGCACCGTGACATCAAGCCCTCCAACGTGATGCTCACCAGCGACGGGCAGGTCAAGCTGCTCGATTTGGGCATTGCGCTGTTGCAGCCGGATGAGCCACTCACCAGCGACCTGACCGGCACCGGGCAGGTGATGGGTACGCTCGACTACATGGCCCCCGAACAACTCGACAATACGCACGCCGTCGACATCCGCGCGGATGTCTACGGCTTGGGCGCAACGCTCTACAAGCTGCTCTGCGGCGCCGCGCCGGCGACCGACTCGCAATCGCGATTTCGCCTGCCGGGCGAATCGATTCCGCCGGTGCCGGGCATCCGCACGATTCGTCCCGACGTTCCCAAACCGGTTGCGGCGGTGCTGGAAAAAATGCTCGCCCCCAACCCCGATCAGCGACCCAACACGCCCGCCGAAGCGGCCAAGGCCTTGGAACCGTTTGCGGCGAAGAGCAATCTCAAACAACTCGCCCTCGCCGCCGCTTCGGACGCTCCACGAATCACTCCGCCGCAACAGCGGTTCGGCGGCCGCGTGGGCAAATTCCTGCTTGGATTCGTGCTGCTGTTCGGTCTCGTTCTCGCAGGATTCGCTGTCACTGTGCAGCTTGACCAGGGAAAACTGGTGATCAACAGCAGCGTCGACGACGTGCAGGTACTCGTCAAACGGACCGGCCAACTGGGCGACTCGTTGGACACGCTGGAGGTCGACAAGGGCGAAAACGGCTGGAGCTTCCGCAGCGGGAGCTACGAAGTGCAACTCGTCGGCGATACCGACGGCCTGCGCGTGAAGGACGGCACGTTTGAGCTGACGCGCGGTGGGGAGAAGGTTGTCACAATTGAACGCGTGCCAGCCGGGAGTCAGAATTTGGCCGCGAGCGGCCCAGTGTATGAGGGCAAGACGCTCGATCAGTGGATCAAACTGCTACAGAATGAAAAAAGCGTATCGCAACGCACACGGGCTATTCGGGCGGTCGGCGCATTGGGCGCGGAGGCGCCTGACGAGGCGATTGCGGCTCTAATTGAGGCTGCAAGCGAATATGAGCGCACAGTTTCACAGTCGGAAGAAATTCAAGATCTGTGCGTACACACCATGCAGGTGATAAAAAGACTTTCGCCAGATCAAATCCCGCAAGGAATTCAAGACGCTTTGCAGGATAGGGACGTGAGGAAACGCCGCTTCGCAGTGTTTTTTACTCCATCCTATTGGCAGGACTTGAAGGCTTCTCTTCCAATGGCCTTGGTGAGAAAAGCGCTAAACGATTCTGATCCATACGTCCGCAAGTACGTGGCGAGATGGCTTCCGCGATATGGGAAGGAGGCTTTGCCCGATCTCATCGCGGCGCTCGACGACAAAGATCCGGAGGTCCGACTGCAGGCTGTATACATCTTGCGGGACCTGACGCCGGAGACGGACGAATATGTTGATCTATTAATCCGAACATTCGGTGACTCTGACATTAATGTGCAAATGGCTGCCCAGCAGTCGCTGGGGTTACTAGGTCCCAAAGCGAAGGCCGCTGTTCCCGTCCTTCTCGAAGCTCTCAAGCGGTACGATCCGAAGAAGCTGGAACCCGATGACCTTTATCAACATGGCATCAGTGGACCTTCAAGAATCATCCCCAAGGAGTTGATCGGCACTTTATGCTCGATCGGCTCTGCCGCAAAAGACGCCGTACCAATCATCAAAGAATTCTTTCAGCATGAGAATGATCAGGTGCGGCGAATGGCACGCTTTGGCTTCGAAAGGATCATCGGCGAAGTGAAAGCATCGCCTAAACAGGATGTAAAGCAGGGCAGCAAGTCATCTCCGGCCGCTCCCGTCTACAAGGGCAAAACGCTCGACGAATCGATCGCGCTGTTGAAAAACGAACGGAGCATCCCCGAGCGGTTGAAAGCACTTCCGGCGATTGAAGTTTTGGGGAAGGAAGAACCTGATAAGGCGATCGCAGCGCTGTTGTCGGCGGGGAGCGAGTATGACTTTGTCGGCCCCGGCAACGAAATCGGACAACAATTTCGCGACAAAATGGCAACGGTCATCGAGCAGGTGTCGTATGAACGCATCCCGCAAGTGGTGCTCGACGCGTTGGATGATCCCGACCTGAGGACGCGGCGATGCGCAGCATTGCTGGTATTTCAACGCTGGAAACATCTCGATCCCGCTCCCATTGCGCTTGCCAGAAAGGCGGCCAACGATCCAGACAAATACATTCGAGCGATCAGCATGGAGTGGCTGGCGCGCTTCAAGAACAAAGCGATTCCCGACTTGGTCGAAGCGTTTGAGGATCAGGAGGCTGTCGTCCGCTCCCAAGCGGTCTGGGCAGTGAGGCGGATCAAACTTGATGGCAAGACGACTGGTGAAGATGACCGACTGATCAAGTCGAAGCTGCTGAAACTGCTGGAAGATGCAGATGCGAATGTACGCCGGGCGTCGTTAAACGCGTTCTTGCCATTCGAGGACGATCAGGCCGAGCGGGTGAAACTGCTGGCCAAGGCGATCGGCGATCCTGATCGGGAAATGCAGCACGAGGCGATTGAGTTTCTCGGAAGAATGGGTTCCAAAGCAGCTCCGGCCGTTCCCGACTTGCTCGGTAAACTAAAACAGCAGAATCGAAGGAAAGTGGAACCGATCAAGCTGCCCGGGGGAGGCGAAGTGGTTCATTCGTTCCCGATCACTGCGCAGATGATCTCGGCATTGGGGAAAATCGGCCCCGGAGCTGAAATCGCTGTCCCTGTGATCAAGGAGTTTTTGGAGCACGGAAACAGTAACGTGCGCCAAAGCGCCATAACCGCCATCAAGCAGATCACCGGAGAAGAGATTGAATTGCCGGAGCAGGCGAAGAAATCCCACGACAAGACATCGGTTGCCGGTCCCGTATACGACGGCAAGACGTTCGACGAGTGGATCACACTCCTCAAAACCGACAAGTCCGGGCGGAGGCGGGTGGAGGGGATTAAGGCGCTGGTGGCGCTGCACACGCCGCAGAACGCTCAGCAGGCGATCGACACGGTTCTCGAAATCGCCTCCGGACATCAAGACTACAATTTGGGGGACGCTGAACCGAGCGTCAGTCGTACAGCGGCTCAAGCACTGCACCGGATGGACGCCAAGCTTGTGGCCGCGTCCTTGCATAAATTATTGCAGTCGAATGACGTGCAACAGCGACGGTACGCCGCGTACCTGTCGTCCTATTTTCCGCTTCATGATGAGTTCTTTCCCGCCATCGTCAAGGCGGCCAAAGACCCCGATTCGACCGTCCGCCAGTCGATCGCCTCAGTTTTGGTGAAGACCGGTGAACAGGGCGTGATGGAACTGGCGCGCATGCTGAGCGAAGACGAAGATGTGCACATCCGCCAGTTGGCGGCGGGTAATCTGGCCAGCCTGGCCAACGTGGCGCGGCCGGCGTTGCCTCAACTGCATAAAGCGGCTTTATCTGAAAACGAGAGGGTCCGAGATTTGGCGATCGCGGCCTTGCGGTCGCTAAAGCTCTCTCAACAGGAACTGAAGCAGATCATGTTGGATGCGCTGGCCCATCAGAACGTTGACGTCCGCCGCGACGTTGCAGGGCGGAACGGTCTGGTCGGGCTGTGTACGTCGGAAGAGACACTGCCGGCGCTGATGATCGGTTTGACAGACGCAGACGAGAGTCCCAGACAGGGAAGTTTTTCTACGATTTCGCAGCCGCATTGGAATCCCGACGTGATCGCTGCCGCGATCGTGAAGACGCTGCAAGACCATCCGGAGCGAAAGATGGGGCACGCAGCAATGTATCTCAAAGGGTTCGGAATGAACGCTGGCCGCAAGCAGGTGTTTCCAATCATGATCAAGCGTTATCAGTCGGCTGATCCGCAGGAGCGAGCTGCAATAATGTCCATGTTTGCAGTGATGGGCCCGGAGCTGAAAGACGCCGCCCCGCTGATCAATAAGGCGCTGCAGGATCGGGACGGGCTAGTTCGCGAGGCTGGTCGTCGGGCAAATATGAAATTGATGACCACGCAAGAGAAAGCTCACACTCAGATTCCGCGGAAGAGCGAGTCGGCGACCACTAACGCCGCGACCCTCACGCTCCACATTAGCGCCGCCGGCAAACCTGCCATCGACGGCATCCCGCTCAGCGACGACGATCTCAAGACACTGCTTGCCCAAAGCATTGCGAACGTCGGCGAGCGGGGGTTGGATGTCGTCCTCATCGCCGACGAAAAAACGCCCGCCGACACAGTGCTGAAGATCATTCGCGCCTGCGGTGACGTCGGGGCGAAGAGCGTCACGCTGGGCAAGACCAAAATCACCCCGCCTCGCACAGACGGCGCCGCGGTCTATGAAGGCCGCACGTTTGATGAGTGGATCGCCCTGTTGGGAACCAACGACAAATCGGTCCAGCGGAGGATCGATGGGTTTAAGGCGCTCGCCGCGCTGCACACCGACCAGAACGCGGCTGCGGCGATTGCGACGATCTTTGATATATGCAGCGAACTTGCCCGCGACGGGATCAGCAAAGACGACAGCGACATCATCGAAGCAGCGCGCCGCCCGTTATTCCGCATCGGCTACGAGCGGGTGGTCCCGGAATTGCTCAAAGCGCTGGCGGCAGAGGACGTCGGACGACGGCAGTTCGCGACGAGAATCTTTCCGCGATCATCGATTACCGGCGAGATGGCGCCGCAACTGCTGAAGTTAACCGACGATCCCGATGAACGGGTCCGCTACGATGTCGTCGACCTGCTCCGCAGAGCGAAACAGGAGGGCTTGCCCGGATTGCTGAAGCTGATTCAAAAAGATCAACCCGAGCGTGTGCGGCATCACGCGGCCGGCGCACTGAGAGGATATAATGAGGCTGCCTACGCGGCACTTCCGACGTTGATCGAGCTGTATCAATCCAGCAACAATCAACAGCGAAATGAATTGCTGCGGGTGATCCAGGCGATTAACGTTTTCGATGAGAAGGTTCAGCGACTGCTCGATGAAGCGGCCCGCAGTGATGATTCCCAAATCAATAGGCGTGCGCGGATCATGTACCGCACGCTGAAATCGACCGGATGGCCGGAGGCTCCGTCGCTGACCGATGCCGGCGTCCCGGTTTACCGGGGAAAAAAGTTTGCTGAGTGGGTTGAATCGCTCACAACGGACAAATCCCCCGAGACGCGGCTCCACGGGATGCGGGCGATCGCTTGGCTGTACAACGAAGATCCGGATCAAGCAATCGATACGGTCATCCATGTCGGTAGCGAAAACGATGACCACGACAGCGGGCAGTCCAGCGAGAATGTCAATCGTGCCGCTAAAACGGCGCTGGAGCGGATTGGATATGTCCGCTCCGTGCCGAAATTGCTGGCGGCACTCGGTTCGAAAGACGTGCGGAATCGGCGGTTTGCGGCCGATGCATTGAGTCGCGTCGAACTGCCGGCAGAGGCGATTCCCCAGGTCGTCAAATTGGCCGGGGATCCCGACGAGCGCGTCCGCTACAACGGCGTCTCCTTGCTGAGACGCGTAGGAGAGGCGGGTATTACTGCACTGGTGTCGATGATTGAAGACGACAAGTCGCCGCGGGTGCGAATACACGCAGCGAACAATTTGCCCGGTGTTCGCGAGTCGCTCCGTAGTTCCTTCTCGTCCGACCCGTTTGCCGACAACGAACAACTGCGGCCTGCCCTGCCCGCACTGATCAAGCTCTACAATTCCAGCGAAAGCACGGAGCGGTCCGATTTGCTGAAAATCTTCCGGGCCATCGGCATCCTGACTCCCGAAATTAAACAGTTGCTCGACACTGCTGCCGAGGGGCAAGACCACAAACTCGCCGTCACTGCCCGCTCCGTCCTGCGTTTTTTTGATAAGAGCAAAGAGGACAAGAACAACCGCCGGGCACCAGCTCGACGCGTACCGCGAGACCGCCCCTTCGGCCGCCGCCAGCGCGTTTCCGTTAACGACGCGTTCATTTCATTGAAAATCGACGCCGAGGGGAAACTCTCGATTAAAGGCGAACCGCTTGAAATGGCTGAGTTGAAGAGAATGCTCGCCGAGAAAGTGAAGAAAACCGGTGACCTCGGAGTCACGGTGCGTATCAGTGCCGATCCCAAAGCGCAGGCGGAAGCGGTATTGGCAGTGACGTCCGCCTGCCGTGAGGCGGGTGTCAATCGTGTGATGTTAGGCGAGACGTCAATCTCCGCACCGGCAAACAGCAACCAAAGCGGCGCTCTCTACGACGGGAGAACGTTTGACCAGTGGGTCGTCTTGCTGAAGACCGACAAATCCGCCCGGCGGCAACTTGAAGGAATCAAGGCCCTGGCCGCTTTGCGCAGTGAAGAGAATACGCCGCTGGTGGTGGAGACGATTATCAAGATTGCTGCTGATGACTCGCGGATCTGGACGGGCAAGAGCGATCCGGACGTCGCGGGAGCGGCACAATTCATTCTGGCAGAAGTTGGGAAACAGCACGTGATGCCCCAGCTGTTGGCCGCGCTCAAGTCGGACAACGTTAGCAAACGGCGTTTCGCGGCGGAGGCGCTTAATCAGTATCCCGTTGCTGAGGAGATGGTCCCGGTAATATTGAAACTGGCCGACGATGCGGATGACCAGGTGCGTTACGCCAGCACAAGTCTGTTACGTAACCTGGGCGAGCCGGGAGTGGCCAGCCTGGCGAAGATGGTTGAGCAGGATGCAACGATCCCGATTCGGGCACGCGCCGCCGATTCTTTGTCGGTTCTTGGGGAAAAGGCACGTCCCGCAGTGCCAACATTATTGAATGCCCTGCTGGCGGAGAATTTTTCACTTCGTGACTCCGCAATCTCGGCGCTTCAGCAAATCAAACCGGACCAGAAGCTACTCAATGCTGCGCTGCTCAGATTCGTGAAAAACGACATTCCAATTGTACAAAACAATATTTCTCTGGATCCGTTCCGCCTCATTGACAAGACCTCAACCGCGACCATCCCGGCACTCCTCGCCGGATTGGCGGATGTGGATGAACACGTGAGGTATGCCGCGAGACAAGCATTCGAGAAACTAGACGCGAATCGAGCAACTAAGCTGCCGGCGTTATTGGCTGCTCTGAACGACAACAAGTACAAATACAAAATGTATATCGTCGACTTGTTGGCACAGTATGGTTCCCAGGCCAAAGCGGCAATACCGGCGTTGATCGAACTCTACGCAACCAGCGATGACCAAGGTCACCGCACATTGCTGCACGCTTACGAAAAAATCGACCTGCTCCATAAGGATGTGCATCCACTCTTGCGGCAAGCTGCTCAGAGCGACGACGACGGGCTGGCGCGGTTGGCGAAAAAGTTATTGGCGGCCGTCGAAAAACAGACGGCGGCAAAACCGGCGACGCTCGTCATCAAAATCGCCGCCGGTGGGAAACTGGCTCTCGACGGCGAATCGCTCGACCTTGCCGGCCTGAAAAAGCAGCTGGCTGTCAAAGTGGCGAAACTGGGGCGCAAAAGCGTAATTGTCAATATTATCCCTGGTCCGCAGGCGAGTCATGGAGATGTCACGGTCGTTCTCAAGGCGTGTGAAGAGGCGGGAATTCTGGGGACGTCGACGATCACCATCCCGGACAAAGAAACTTCCCCCATCAGGCAAAAGTCGGCCGCTCTCTACGACGGCAAAACGCTCGACCAGTGGCTGGCGATTCTAAAGACCGAAACCGAACCGAAAAAGCAGATGGAGGCAATCAAGGCGGTTGGGGCGACCGGGGCGCGGAGTCCTGGTCGGGAGGCTGAGGCTGTTGCGGCGCTCATGAATGTGCTTAGGCAAACGCCGCTCGCGGTCTATGGGGTCGCAATAACACTGGCAGTTGATGAGGAATTGGAGGCCAAATTCGATTTACCGGACACGTCGACGGAGCTCGGAAAATATCAAGCCAGTCAATTCGAACTCGCGATCGCCATCGCCACTGCGTTACAACAATTCGGAGACCCGTCAAGTGGCTTTGAGGGGTTTAGTGCTGCTCTCTCCGATCCGGATGAACGTGTTCGGTTGGCGGCAGGTTCCATGATGCAGTCCTGGTGGCCTAGCAATGACTATGTTGAGAAGGTCCTCGGATTACTCGACAGCAAAAACACCCTCGTGAAACACTGGGCGATCTCTAATCTCGCCGAATTGGCCGACAAAGTAAGTCGTATAGGTCGTGTAGATGGCGACTTTAGCGAGCTGTTCCTGCCGCTGCTCGATATCTTGGAGAAGGAATCAGATCGGAAAACTCGCCGGATTGCCTCGCGGGAGCTTCGAGGGTTTATTGACGAAAATTCACCTTTTCCTGCGCGAATCGTTGACACCGAAGGCGCCGTCGACAGGCTCTTCGCACTGGGGAAAGACAAAGACCGCGAAGTCCGCGATGACGTATTGAGGGTGCTCGAAAAAATCGAAGCGGATCCGGACCGGCTAATTCCGCTCCTCGCGCAGGCAATTCTCGTCGGAAAATCAACTTCGCAGTCAACTCACGTCTACCAGTTGGCATCGCTCGCGAAGCAAAGAAAAGCCGCTGCCGAGGCACTCGTGCAAGTTTATCCCGACTTGAACCACCAGCTGCAGTATCAAATCATAAATCAACTACGCGACGGCGGCACGAACGGGGCTGTGGCGATTCCGCTGCTCAGAAAGGTTAGTGAATCTGAGGATAGTGCACTGCGCGCAGCGGCGATCGAGGCGCTTAAACTCATCCGCTCCAGGACACGGAAATCGTCCGCCGTTTACGACGGCAAGACGCTCGACGAATGGATCACGATGTTGCGGAAGGAGCGGAATCCGGAGAAGCGCATGGAGACGCTCAAACCGATCACTGTGCTGGGAAAAGTACAGCCCGATGACGTCGTTTCGACGCTGGCAGAAGTCGCGGAGGAATATGATCATCTGCATCAAACTACGTCAGCAATTGAATACGGATCAGCATATATAATTGAGGACCCGGAGGAGAGGATTCTCTATGATCTGTCTGATGCAATTGCGAAACTGTCGAACACCAGAATTCGCAATCGCCTCATTGAATCATTGAGCGATGCGAAGAAAGCACGTCGGCGATTTGCTTACTATCATGCCAACCGGGGTTCTTTCTTTGAATCCGCAGAAGGGGATGAGACATTGTTGAAAGCAATCCTGCAACACGCGAGAAAGGGTCTTTCCGATGATGACGCATATGTGCGGTTCGTCGCGCTGGGCTTGATCAATTACTTGCCTGAGGAAACTCCTGTGCAGCTGTATCTCGATGCAGTAGCGGACAAAGACCACGATGTGCAAGCGTTTGCGGTCCAGTTACTCCATCAGTTCTTGAAACTCGAACAGCTGCCCGATGTACATCAAGGTTCCACTCGCCCGTCATTTCGCGAACAACTGGCGGTTCAACCTGACTCGCAAAAACTGGAGCAATTTAAGCAGCTAGACTATGTCGAACAGAGACTTTTTGAGACGGCTTCTCCGGGCGAAGCTGATCTGCAACCGGGCGTCATGATTCTGCTCATTCGAATCGGCGCTGATCGCAAGCGGTTGGCGAAGGGCTTTGAGAAAGAAGTGGATGAGGAGCTCAAGGATGACGAATTGTGGGGGTCCAAATCGTTTCGCGTGGCGCTCTACGGGTTGGGTCAACTTGGAGAGAACGCTTCATTCGCGGTGCCGAAGTTGATTAAGCTGCTCAAGAAATATCAGACACACTTCACAGCTGCAGAGCGAGGCGGCGGAATGGGGCAGATTACCGTTAGCCATAACCAGGACGAAATCGAACGGGAGATCATTGAAACACTTGGGCAGATCGGTGCGAAAGCAGCGGCGGCCCTCCCGGAACTGCAAAAGCGGTTTGCATTCTCAGATGAAGAGACCAAAAAAGCCGCCCAAAAGGCCGTCAAGCTGATCGGTGTGGAAAACCCAGCGACGGTCAAATAACGCGTTTCAGTCTCTTAAACATATCGCCTCACCGGCAAGCTGACGCTTGCCGCTCGCCGCTCGCCACTCTCCACGATGGTGATTTGACACTGAGTCACCAGGTTTTCACCGCCTCGGTACGCGTCTCAGCGCGAATTCGCTCCGGCCGGCATCTTGCGTGGCGAAAACGACTCGCTCCGGATTGTCGAATGACGCGGAGTGAATGCCGGATCATCGTAACAGGTGGCCTAATCGCTCTGACCGGAAAAGTCGCGTCCGTTTTTTCTCCGAAAATGTCGTCGACCGCGCGATAGATCGCCGATCTATCACTTAGCGCTAATTGGATAGAGAAATCCTTATTTCCTGCCGGAAATTCACCGCGCACTCCTGTGCCGCGACATCCCTCTGACTTCGTGTTCACGGGCCTTAGATAGGGTTGAGGCTGTCAATGACCACTCTGCAAGCTCCCGCCGCCGGGACGAACTTGAAACAAATTAAGGAAGAAGCCGAAGGACTGCTTGTCGACTTCGACGAAGATGCGCTGCGCAACACAATGATCCGTGCCGCCGGCGATAAACTCACGATGGTTGCGCATTCTTCGGCGCACACGATCGGCGACCAGACGCAGTCGATCCGGCAGAGCGTGGCCGACTTTCGGTCGATTCTTGAGCGGATGAATCTGGTCCAATCGCACGTCGAACAGATCAACACGAACGTCGGAACCGTGGTCACAGCGGCTGGAGCCAGTTCAGATGAATTGGCGCGCGTGACCGAACGGATGCACATCGTGCAAGAACACTTCACGGCCATCGACAGCCTTGTGCAGACGGTGAACGACATTGCGGACCGCACGAATATTTTATCGCTGAACGCGGCGATCGAGGCGGCCCGCGCCGGTGAAGCCGGCCGCGGATTCGCGGTTGTGGCCAGTGAAGTCAAGGAGCTTGCCCGAACCACCAAGACGGCCAACCATGAGATCCGCGAGACGTTGGACCGTATTTCCGAAGCCGTGTTCAGCCTTTCGGACAGTGTCGAAAAGTCGATGCAGGAGATGCAGCAGTCAGTCGCCGCGGTCGAAACGACGCGCGAGAGCGCCTCAACAATCGGAGTGGAGACCGCTCGCTTTGCCCAGCAGCTCGAGCAGTCGCTGGAGAGCTTTAACAAGCTCGACGAGTCCTCGGCCGACGTTGAGAATGAAGTCAAAGAGATCAACACCATCGGAAAGACGTTTTCGTATCTTCTGGAACTGATGGTGATGCAAGGTGTGGCCTCCGACGCGATCAATCCGCTGCAGCGGTTATTGCCCGTCGTCGAACGCAGCACGTTTCGCGCTCCGGAGCGATTTGCGCAGCCCGAGCCGACCTACGTGCTTGAACCGGATGACATCCTCATCTCGGCAACCGATACACGCGGCGTGATTACCTTCGCCAACAATTGCTTCTACGAAATCGCCGAGTATGAACCGGGCGAGTTGGTCGGCCAACCGCACAACGTCATTCGTCACCCCGATATGCCCAAGACTGCGTTTGCGGACCTGTGGGCGGTCATCAAGACTGGAAAACTGTGGCAAGGTTATGTCGCCAATCGGTCAAGAAATGGACGGCTCTATTGGGTGAAGGCGAACGTTTTCCCATGCTTCGTCGATGGAGAGATTGAGGGCTATATTTCGATTCGGACTAAGCCGGAATCGGAAATGGTTGAAGCAGCCTCCGGCGCGTATCGCTTGGTTCCGTAGCGGCCCTCGCAATTCAGTGTTTCAGCCTCCCACCAGATTTCACTCAGACTTTGCCGCGTTTTCTTCGCGCGTGAGCGTTCTTGAATTCCCGGTCCCCCGGATTCGTGGTACGATGCCGTAGTCGATTGCAAACGGCAACGATGCGACTCAACCCGGGGGCGAGAGATGGCGGAGCGAAGAGCATTTTGGCAGCGGCGCGGTGTGCGGATCGCCGCTGTAATCATTGCGGCGTTGTTACTGTTCATCGGGTTCTTGCCGACGATCATCGCCAATACCTCGCTGCGGAATGCCGTGGTCAATCGTGCGCTGGATGATCCGGAATTGCAGGCGACCGCCGAAACTGCCTCCTTTGGCTGGTTTTCTAGTACGTCGGTCGGGACGCTCGACATCGAACGCACGGATCAGAAGCTGCACATCGGAATCGACCGCGTGCTGATCGAGCGGTCATGGCTGGCACTTTTTGTTTCTGCTCCCGATATTGGGCCGATCGAAATTGACCGGCCGAAGTTCGAGCTCCGCCTCCCCAAGCCGGTTGGAGAGACCGATCTCGATGATTTGAAGCTTTCCAAAAAGCGTTCCGATTCCGAAAGCACCTTTGTAGCAACCGTTCACGATGCGGCGGTGGTGATCCACGCGGGGGATGCGAAGGAGCCGGCCGTCGATCTGTCCGGACTGGACGCGAAGCTGCACATGATCCGCAATGGCGACGGCCGCGTCTTGGTGATGGATCCAATGGTGATCCTCAACCACCAAAAACTGACGCCGGAATTCTGTAACAGCGGTTTGCATTTGGTCGCTCCGCTGCTTGCCGATTCGACAGCCATCTCGGGAGAGGTTTCACTGGAGATCCAGCAGTTTCACCTTCCGGTCGGTAATCGCGGCGACTCAACTGATGAGAATCCTTTGAATATCTCCGGTCTGGTCTCACTGCACGATGTGACTTCGACGTTTACGAATCCGCTTGCAGACGAAATCACCAAGCTCGTGGCCGGACTGATTCACCGGGAACCGCCGGAAACAATTCGGGTGACCGACGATTGCCGGGTAAAGGTCGTCATCCGCCGCGACGGCGTCTATCACGAAGGGTTCGCGTTCGTGTTTCCACAACTCTCGGAGAAGCTTGAAATCCGCACAAGCGGCACCGTGACGATCGACGAGCGATTGGATTTGAACCTCGAAATCGGCCTGCCGTCCGATCTGGCGGCGGGAATCCCTGTGCTGGACAAGCTGGCCCAAGAACCGTTGAAACTCGTAGTGCGCGGCACGGTGGACAAACCGAAAGTCGATTTGGCCGACGGGCAGGATGTTCTGGATTCGCTGTCAGCCCGCCTCAACGGAGAGGAGAAACCGGGCCCGGCCAAACCGGTCGCCGCATCGGTCATCGAACTGGTGGGCGGTCTCGCGGAAGAACAGCCACACGGCGAAGACAAACCGCTCGACGTCGAGCGGACGACCAAAGATGTGCTCAACTTGATCCGGTCGATCAAAAAGTCGGCAGATGAAAAGAAAAAGTCGTCGGACAAGAAGCCGAAGAAGAAGAAACGAAAGAAGCAGAAGCGAAAGAAGCGGCGAAATAAAGACGCGCTGCCCAACGACGAAAGTCCCTAACGATGAGTGAGCGAATTTCATCCTTTGCGGAGTTTTGGCCCTACTACTTGGGCGAGCATCGCAATCCGGTCTGCCGCGGACTGCACTACGTGGGAACGATTGCCGCTTGGGGAGTGTTGGCGCTGGGGATCTTTGTGTCTCCCTGGTGGCTATTAGCGATCCCCTTTGCCGGTTACGGTCCGGCATGGGTGGGGCATTTTTTTGTGGAACACAACAACCCGGCCAGTTTCGGTTATCCGCTTTGGTCGCTGATGGGTGACTACCGTATGTTCGCACTGGCCGTCACCGGCCGTTTGGGCCGCGAACTGGAACGCTTGCCGGCCCAGCCGGAACAGTTGCCAGCAGACCGCGTGACCGGTTAGGCTGAAACTTGAAGAGTTCGCAGGTACGGATAACCACGGAGACACGGAGTAAGCAGCGTCGCCGAATCTCTGCGTTCCGGATACGAATGACATTTACGCCGAAGTCGTTGAATAGTTTCGCCCAGGGTCGCGAACGAAGTGATCGCACCCCGGGTATGAGTGAATGCCACGAAACGCTACCCTGAAGGGGTAGGACAACGCTAACTTAGAATTGACGCGAAGCAAAGCTTCGAGAATGTGGGTTCCCAAACTGGAGTTTGGGAACCAGAGCCAACGAATCAATCGCTCGATAGGAGTACAACGATGACCGACGCCGTCAACCGACGTACGTTTTTGAATCAAACCGCGATTTCCGGCGCCGCGGTCGGGGCGCTGGCTGCGGCGACTCCCGCCCTGGCCGCGAAGTCTGCAAGTGACAAAGTCGTCGTCGGCGTGATGGGCATGAGCCGCGGCCGCAGTTTGGCGACCGGATTCACACAGCAATCCGGCTGCGAGGTAAAGTACGTTTGCGACGTCGATCCCCAGCGTGCGGGGACCGCTGCCGACGCGGTTGAGAAAGCGGGTGGAAAAGCGCAAGCGATCGGTGATTTTCGGAAGATTCTCGACGATCCAGGCGTCGACGCACTCGTCTGTGCGGCCCCCAATCACTGGCATGCGCCCGCTACGATCATGGCCTGTGCCGCGGGCAAGCATGTGTATGTCGAAAAGCCGTGCAGCCACAATGCCCGCGAGGGTGAGTTAATGGTGCAAGCGGCCCGCAAACACAATCGCGCCGTGCAAATGGGCACACAGCGCCGCAGTTCACCCGGAATCGTCGAAGGGATCGAAAAGGTCCGTGAGGGCGCCATCGGCCGCGTCTATTGCGCCCGCAGCCGCTATTCCAGCGCGCGTGGCGAAACCGGCCGTACGATGCCAGCCGAGATCCCCGCCGGCCTCGATTACGAATTGTGGCAAGGTCCCGCACCGCGCGTGCCATACGCGACCAACCGCGTGCACTACAAATGGCACTGGTTCTGGCATTGGGGCAACGGTGAGTTGGGCAACAACGGTGTGCACTACCTGGACGTCTGCCGCTGGGGCATGGACGTCGATTACCCGATCCGCGTCACGTCCACCGGCGGGCGTTACGTGTTCAACGACGACCAGCAGACGCCCGACACCTCGACGGTCGCACTGGAATTCGACGACAAGAAACTGATCACCTGGGACGGTCTCAGTTGCAGCCGGCACAACAAGAACGCGTTTGTGACCTTCTTCGGCGACAAAGGATCGCTCGAGATCAAAAGCGGCGGCGGCTACACGCAGTACGACGTGAAAGACAAAGTTGTCAAAGACGTCAAAAGCAATCGCGGCGACGCCGAGCACATTCTGAACTTCCTGACGGCGATCCGTAACGACACGCCGCTGGCGCTCAACGCTGAAATCGCCGAAGGGCACAAGAGCACGCTGCTCTGCCATTTGGGCAACATCGCCCAACGCACCGGCCGCGCCCTCACCTGCCGCCGCGCCGACGGCCACATTGTCGGCGACGAAAAAGCGATGGAACTCTGGTCCCGTGACTACGAACCGGGCTGGGAGCCGGTGGTTTGAGCGCAGCTTTAACAATCAAGACGTGTCTACTACCGCGCAATTAGTTGCTGTACTTCGCGATAAGTTGCCCGCTCCTGTCATGAGTGCCGAGACGCAATCGTGTCCGCGAATGGCGATTTGCGCCGAGCACACGACATCGTGACGCTGAAACTTGTCGATGACCTTGCTTCGCGGATTGGCGTCTCACGCGACGAGGCTCAAACTCGCTTGACGTCCGTCGGTTTCGACGTTGCGCGGGCTGTCAAACAATTCAGGCGAGATAATCCACCTCCAGAAGTACCACCTCTCGAGCAACTCGCGCATGGCGCGGAAGTCGCTGCGCTACTTCCGCATCCTAATCCAGAAATGCGACGTTATGCACACGTGATTCCGCATTCAGATGGGTACGAGTTGCGCTTGGTCACTCACCTCGCTCGCTACACGAAAGAAGCGTTTGGTTGGGACTACGATTGCGCAATACGTGACGCGAGTACTCGTCTACAAAGCTCGGTGGTTGACCGCATTGAATCGGTCATTGATCAACTCGAAGAGTGGGGCTGTACCGAGGAATTACTCATGCGGGCAGACATGCTGGATAGCTGCTTGGCAAATAGTCCGCTTGAACCATACCTTGACCTACCACATTTGCGACTGAACGATGAACCCGAAATTGGCTAATGCTTGGAGGCCGGGATGAAGACGCTCAAGCTCCGCGACGGTCGCAACGACTCAGATGACATTTGGCGTTACCTCATCTTCAAAACGAACGTTACGCCGGACGACAACTACTGGGCCGGCGAGGCCTGACGAATGTTCGAAGCCGGCTTGCGAGAATCGTAGGCCGTGTTTCTTTGGGGTTGTTCTGCTTCCGGGTTGCCCCACGACGAGAACCTGTCCCTCGCGTCATCGATGCATTTGCGCAGATGAAGTCGTTACACCCATCGAGGTGGACCGGCAACGAGTCTAGAACCTGACTTGGTTCGTCAATATCGCGGTCGGAGGGCGAATTCGTCTGTTTGTCGGTTGCGAGTCATCGAAAATGGGTGAAGAGTGGGTCGATAAGTAAGAGCTGTCAGGTTCTCAACAGCGCATTCGATCATTGCACAGGAGTCGATGCAGGAAAACAGAAAGCCAAAGGGTCGCGCAGTTGCTTCAATCTGCTATGCTAACTGTCTCCGTCGAACAGCTTTCGTCACACCTCTCTCGAGGCGGAAAAAATGTCACGTCGCACAGCTCGCATCGTGTTCGGAGCATCATTCGTTGTATTTGCTGTTGGCATGTTCGCTAGAACGCGCGCAACCCACCATCCCGGAGCTGACAAGGAGGAGGTCGCCCAATCCAGGACCAGGGAGTCCAACCAGCGACCCGGCAGTCCTGCTGCCGCGTCACGATCCTCTGCGAACGGGATCGATCGGCTGAATCAGCATTTCAATGAACCGGGCGGCGACATCTCACCTTGGCGGTTCGTGCCGAAGGAGAACATTAAGGAGCTTTCCACAGAATACCATCCGGGGCTGGCAACGATTTACGAGGCGGGCAATGGTTCCGACGTAAAGGCCTTGTTAGACAAACCGATCGGCATTAATGAGTTTCGATTGCCGTGGGAGTTTCAAACGTCGCTTGTGCAAAGCTTCAACGCGACCGCAGGCGTCGGGGTCAAAACGCAGGTGAATACGGCGGTCGGATTAAATCTGGCCGTGACCTTCTCCGATCCGTCGCAGTGGCCCAAGGATCGAATGCAGCGGCCGCCGCAGACGCACGAATTCCAGCTGCTAGTCGTGCACCTCGGGTCGACCGGGGAGGCGGGGACCGGTCTGCCGCAATACTCGTCGGAGCCGCATCCGGAGACGTATCTGGTCTGGGGCCGTGGAGATCTCGGCTACAAAGTCATGGGAAATTGGAACATCCCCTATGTCTGGATCGGTGACGGTGCGAAGTATGCCGGCCCGGCAAGTCCACAACTCTTTTTCCGCTGCGTGGTTGAAAGTCCGACGAGTATTTCAGTGGGCATCAAGTTTGAAGCGTCACACGGATGGAACATGAGGCGGATTGATTGCTCCAAATTTGGGGAAATCACGGTCGTTTGGGAGATCGGGCCAATCATCTCCGCGGACCGTTGGATTCCCGATGTCTTGTGTCGCCAGTTGCCGCAACGCAAAGGGCCGCATCCGCTGTTGATCGGCAATGCGAAAGAGCAGCCGGACCGGATGGTCAATGTCTTTGCCCCGGACCCGGAGCCGCCGAATCCGGACTACGAGTACTACGTCGACTATTGCGTGTTCTTCGACGCGCCGCCGCGGAGGTTTGAAGCGCTCTCCGACGACTTCAACATTCTCGGCTACCTCGGCAAGTGGCAGGTCCAGGAGCAGTGTACGCTGATGGACACGCATTCGCACCCCGGCCATTTAATGTTGAAGCTGCTGGGGCCAGGTTTGGGCACCGGCTTTGGTGTCGCCGGCGGTTCGTACCTGGATCTCAACGACTATCCTCCGCCGTGGGAAATCGAAACCCGTTTTGTCGCACCGGACGATTCGATTCCGTGGAATTTTTTCATGAATTTCATCGTGATCGACGACGCCGGCCGCCAACGCGGGGGTTGGACTCCGGGCGTGCAAAATCATCCGGAGTCCGGCCGCCACACGTTATTTCGCAAATCGCTGCTACCGATCGAATTCGATCAAGAATTGCCCGAGTCGATCATGGCCCACAAACCGCTCACGATGCTGATTCAATGTATCGACGACAAGCACGTGCGGCTCGGTTTTCGCGGGAAGCCGGACGAACCGTGGCTGCTTTCGCGGGTTTGTGATGCCGGGAAAGTATTGGGGACAGGAATCGGCCGCTTCGGGATGCACAACTGGAGCACAGTCACCGGAAGGAAGTACGGAGCGTCTCCTGGTGGACCGATGTACCAAAAATTCCTGATCGATTACATCCATTATCGTTATGGCCTGACCGCTCAATAGGTCACTGCGGAGCGAACCGATGCGTATGCAAGTGATAACGATTTGTGTGCTGTCTGCCGTGCTTGCGCCGCGTGCTCTATGGGCTGCTTCAGCCCCTGCCGTGCTGACGCAAGACTTTCAGGTGATTCAGCGCGACAAAACCAACGCGGCCAGTTTTTTCATCAACGTCGACGAGATCGATGATCAGGCGGGCGATTTTGTTGTCCGCATCAGCACGGGTGATCAGAAAGAGAAAACGCTTCGCATCAAATCCGTTAGGAGTGGAGAAGGCGTAAATTTGATTTACGTTGAAAAAGTTCCCGTCGGCGGACCATACAAGATCACCGTGCAATCATCGACAGATGACAAGAAATCTCTGGCGTTCCACAACGTCCTCGTCGGCGATATCTGGATTTTGGCAGGCCAGTCAAACATGTATGGGCTGGCGCGACTCGAAGAAGCCCTGCCCGCGCTGCCGAACGTCAATCTTTATGATTTTGAGCACATCCATGCCAAAGGACGTTGGTGTGCGGCGATCCCACCCATTCATCGCATTCCGGACGTGTTCGCGTCGGGAATTCTTAAATCACAGCGTCCCGGTATTACCGATGAACAAATCCAGCAGATTCTCAAGGATAAACAGCCGGTCGGTGGAACCGATTGCTCCTATTTCTTTGCACGCCAAATGGTGAAAGAAACGGGTGTGCCGATCGGGTTGGTTCCCTGCGCGATGGGGGGCTCTTTGGCCTTGTGGGATCCTGGCGAGCGGGATCAGAACCGTTACGGATTTTTGCTGAGACATGTGCAGAGCATCGGCGGAAAAGTAAAAGGAATGTTGTGGTACCAAGGGGAGCAAGACGCCATCTTTGGTGACGAGACCGAGATCGTCGACAAACCGGCGAAGACCAAGCCCTATCCAACCTATGGCGAGGAATTCGCAAAGTTTGTCAAAGCAATGAGACAAGACTTCGATAATCCGCAGATGCCGGTCATTTTGGCGCAGATATCGCGTCACCATGGCGGAGATCGGCAGCGCGATTCAGCCTGGGAGATGGTCCGCGACATTCAGCGCCGCTTGCCTGAGCAAGTCCCTCACGTTCATTGCGTACCGGCGATCGACCTTGAGGTGATGGACGGGATCCATTTGGACTACGCATCACACAAACGGCTCGGCCGGCGGATGGCTTTTGTTGCCGTTCCCTATGTGAAGTCGAACGTACCGAAGCGCAGCGAAATTCGGCTCAAGTCAGTCAAAAGATTTTCAAAGACCGGGCGGCCTGCATTGGCCGTCGAATTCGATGGCGTCACCGGCCGGCTGCGCAGCGCGGGAAGACCCACCGGCTTTCGTCTGAGGAACCAAGAAACCGGCAAAGACCTGAATTGGATCTACCGTGTGGAATTCGATTCCAAAGCCCCACACCGCGTTATCCTGCATCTCTCGCAACCCGCAACCTCGGCGACGTCGTTAATCTACGGTTCCGGTTCGGCTCCATATGTCAATATCACTGACGACAACGACATGCCGATCCCCGCGTTTGGGCCAATCGACATTCAGTTCGAATAGGCACGATACGTCAACTACGTCCGACGGACTGCACGAAGCATAGTCACGCGTCTGTGGGCGCGAGGTTTTGCCATACGAAGCGGGGCGTTACCCGTCAATGATGCAGGCAAACTCTCGCAGTGCTGCGGCGGCGACTGGTTGCGGGCAGGACCACACCAGGAAAAACATCGCTTCCCGCACCGCCCGTTCGGCGGGGTGCCCCGCGACGAAGCCTGCGCCTTTGGTCGCGGTGAGCACCGCTTGCGTGCTCCGCAGTGCTAACGAGTTCGCCCGCTCTCGCAACGATTCGGCAGTCTCGCCGTCGTCGGCGCGTCCGGCAGTTGCCGCGCGGAGATCTTGCGAGACCTGTTCGACGTCATCGGAAAACTGCGCATAGACCTGCTCCAAATCAGGACGCCGTTCCGCTTCCGCCGCGAGTTGGGACACTGCTGACTTCGCGACGCCAACTGCGAGCGCCGAAGTGGTGAACGAGCCGGCTCCGCCGGAGGTCTGCTTCATCACTTTCTCGACCGGGCCGGCAATCAGCATCTCGCGCGAGACCTCCACGTCCTGCAGATGCACCGCTCCGGTATGGGATGCCGAGAGCGCCATCAGCGAGACCGGTTCCTGTGCGTTAACTCCGGGGTGATCGGTCGAAATCGCGGCCAAGACTTGGCGACCGTCTGCCAGCGTTCCGCCGCCGACAATGTGATCGGCCTGGCGGGCGCCCGTCACCCAGGGCATAGTCCCGTTGAACACGTATCCGTCATCTGATTCGCGAACCTGCACGACCGGCTTCGCGAGGTGCTGACGCGATGTCGTGAGGTGTGATATCCCCACCGTGGCGAAGGTGCCGGCATGCACCAAGTCGGGCAATAACGTTGTCCTAACTGATTGGTTCTCAGAACCGGCGATCCGTTGGATCGCGCCGTTGCGCTGGGTGAGCACGAACGTCGTTGTCAGGCATGCCCTGGCGAGCCGTTCGTAGCCGGTCACCAGATCTGACGTTGAGATCTCACTGCCGCCGAATTCGTGGGGAACGGTCCAGCCTAATACGCCGGCCTCATCGAGCCACCTGAGTTGCTCCGCGGGCCACGCCCCTTTCAGATCAAGCTTCCCGGTGGCTTCCGCAAGACGGTCCCGCAATTCATGAAACTGTGTACTTTCAGCGGTGGGGTCAACGCTCATGATCTCAACTGGGGGCTGGCAAAGCAGGATTTCGCGTTCACTCTTCAAGGGGCTGCACTGTTCAACGACTCACATCGCCAACTCGCTGCAGATGCTTGGGCACGATATTTCTCAAATCCGCCACCAATTCTAGCAGTCCTCTTGGTGAAAACAAATTGTCGTTTGCGGGGCTAAGTCCACATCCGTTCGCATTTTCGACCACGGCTGCCGGACGGCCGTACTCACCCAAGCGCGTCGCACGTCGTTTCTTGGAGAAAAACACCATTTCAAGAATGAAACCGACCGTCAAAAGCGAACCGTGAATGGTTGTGATCTGTCCCGCAGGCAATTACACTCGTGAATTCACGCTTCGGCTCGTAAACAGCGGTCTGCGGGCAAATTACGCACTAACTTCAGGAGATTTTACTTCCATGCGACATGTTCTCTCGGCGCTGGTGATGAATCAGCCCGGGGTCTTGGCCCACATTTCGGGCATGTTGGCGTCCCGCGCCTTTAACATCGACAGTTTGGCCGTCGGCGAAACCGAAAATCCCGAATTCTCGCGGATTACCTTTGTGGTGGCGGGCGACGATCGTGTCCTTGACCAGGCGCGCAAACAGCTCGAAAAAATCGTGACGGTGGTCAAGGTGCTCGACATGTCGCAAGAGGAGTATGTCGAACGCGATTTGATGTTGATCAAAGTCCGCACCGCTGACGGCGCCCGGTCCGACGTGAAGGAACTGACCGACATTTTTCGAGGCCGTATCGTCGGCGTCGGTCCCGAACATGTGATGATCGAGATTTCCGGCCAAGAAAAGAAGCTCGAAGCGTTTGTCGATACCATGCGGCCCTACGGCATCATCGAACTGGTCCGCACAGGTCGAATTGCGCTGACCCGCGGGGCGGAGAGCGCGGTGGGCGGTATTGAAGAGGACTAGCGGACGCGGAGTTCGATAACAAGCAGTTGTTGATTTCACCACGGAGACACTGAGGACACGGAGAGGCTGAAAAATCTGAAATCCTAAATCCGAAATTCGAAACAAATTCAAATTACCAAAAATACTAATAACCGAAACATTCTTGTTCTCGCGCCGAAAATGAAGAACAAGCTGAATTGTTTCTGTCATTTGAATTTGTTTCGGATTTCGTGCTTCGAGTTTCTCTCCGTGTCCTCAGTGTCTCCGTGGTTACAATAATTTGTCGAGAGATTGTCAAAAACGAAAGACAGAAACCATGGCAGCGAAGATTTACTATGACGATGATGCGGACTTGGCGTTGCTCAAAGATAAGACGATCGCCATTCTGGGCTACGGCAGCCAAGGGCATGCGCAAGCGCAAAACCTGCGGGACAGCGGGCTGAATGTCGTCGTCGGGCAGCGGAAAGGCTCCGCGAATTATGACTTGGCGGTCAAGCACGGGTTTGAACCGGTGCCGATTGCCGACGCCACGCAACAAGGCGATTTGGTCAATATTTTGTTGCCGGATGAGGTCCAGGGCGATCTGTATCGCAACGAGATCAAGCCGAATCTGAGCGCCGGAAATCTATTGATGTGCTCGCACGGGTTTAACATTCACTTTGGACAGGTCGTGCCGCCCGAAGGTGTGGACAGCGCGCTGGTCGCGCCCAAGGGGCCGGGGCATCTGGTGCGATACGAATACGAGAAGGGTGGCGGCGTGCCGACGTTGATCGCCCTCAACGAGGGCGCCGCCGAGAGTTCACGGCAATTGGCGTTGGCCTATGCCAAGGGCATCGGCGGGGGGCGTGCGGGAGTCATCGAAACGACCTTTGAAGAAGAAACCGAGACCGACCTGTTCGGCGAGCAGGTCGTGCTCTGCGGCGGCGTGAGCGCGCTGGTGAAAGCCGGTTTCGACACGCTGGTCGAAGCGGGTTATCAGCCGGAGATGGCATATTTCGAATGCCTGCACGAATTGAAGCTGATTGTCGATTTGATGTACCAAGGCGGATTGAGCTATATGCGGTACAGCATCTCAAACACCGCGGAGTTCGGCGATTACACACGCGGCCCGCGGATCGTCACCGACGAGACGAAGGCGGAAATGAAGAAGATTCTCAAAGAGATCCAAGACGGCGAATTCGCCAAAGAATGGATTCTGGAGAACCGGGCCAATTGCCCGACCTTCCTGGCGATGCGCCGCCGAGATCAGAGCTCCGAAGTCGAAGTGGTGGGCAAGCAATTGCGGAGCATGATGAGTTGGATCGACGCGAAGTGAGCGTTTGCCGCTGCCAATTGACCATTTGATTACCGAAAAACGGCTGTTGCGCGGACGCGGAGCAGTCGTTTTTCGCTAACGGATACCGTTGAACACCGTTTCAGATTAGCCATCGTCCGTCGAGGCGTCTGGTTCTAGTGACAGCTGATTGAATTCGTCGATCTGCTGTGAGTCTTGGCCAGTCGGCGTTCTACCAACTCGGTTCGTTCACCTGAAAAGTCAATCCGATGCAAGCGGGACGATTTGCCAAGTTTCGTCAAATGCGCGCCGTGCTCGCAGTGGCCACCGCTGCGATTGTCGTCGGAGTGCTGGCGGCAGCCGATCGTGGTGAGCAGATGTGCGCGCTGACCATTTCATTGGTCGATGCCGATACCGGCGGGCCAATCGCGGGGGTGATTCGTGTCGCCGGTTCCGACGGCGAGAACGTGCCGCTGAAAGGGCTGCTGGCCAGAGGCATCCGCACCCGTAAGAAAAAGCTGGTCGTGATCAGCGATTGGTCCGTGTTGGCCAAGCCGGCAACCGTCGATGTCCCCCGACAAGAATTGACTGTCGAGGCGTTTTCCGGCATTGAAACCGAAATTAGTCGCGTCGCGGTCAATTTGACCGGCACGGATTCCAAGACGCTGTCGATCCCGGTGCGGCGTTTCTATCACGCGGCAGACCGCAGCTTTCGCTCCGGAAACACGCACTTGCATTTGCAGCGAATTGATCGAGAGAAGAGCGACCGCTACCTCGCGGAAGTTCCCCGGGCGGACGGGGTGGACATCGTGTTCGTCTCCTATCTGGAGCGGGCAATTGAAGACCGCACGTACATTACGAACGATTACACTGCGGACGATCTCGCCCGGTTGGAAGAGCAGACAGGAGTGGGCTTTGCCAACGGTGAAGAGCACCGGAACAACTTCATCGGCCGGCAGGGTTACGGCCACGTGATGCTGCTGAATTTGAAGAAACTGATTCTGCCGGTCAGCATCGGTCCGGGAATCATGAAGACCGGCACTGACGGAATTCCGCTGCAGCGGGGCATCGACACCGCCCGAGGCGACGGCGCAACGGTCATCTGGTGCCATAACGACTTAGGGCTGGAGGACATCCCCAATTTGGTCACGGGACGGATGGATGCGCAGAATATTTTCGACGGCCCATTCCGGAGCAGCTACAAGCATACGTTTTACCGCTATTTGAACGCCGGATTCCACGTGCCGTTCTCCACCGGCACCGATTGGTTTATCTACGATTTTTCGCGGGTCTATGTCGAGTCGGGCAAATACGTAACGCCGCAAGAATGGCTCCAAGGTTTGGCGGCCGGCAAGACCTACATCACCAACGGCCCGCTGCTTGAGTTCCATGTCGACGGCAACAGCCTGGGCAGTACGGTCAACTTGGCACAAGCCGGCCAAGTCAAAGTCGCCGGCCGTGCGGTCGGCCGAGTTGATTTTGAGAAGATTGAGGTCATCCGCAACGGCGAGGTGATTCGAACGGCTGAGGCGCGGCCCGAAGGCAAGCATTTCACAGCCGCCATTGAATTTGACCTCGATGTCGCGACCCCCTGTTGGTTGGCACTGCGGACCCCACCGCAGTCAATTCCCGGCGATGAGGAGTTGACGAAACCGACGCCGCTGAATGAGTTGGAGAACCAACTGTTTGCGCACACGAGTGCGATCTATGTCAACGTTGCAGGCCGAGGTGTGTTTGACGAACACGTGGCGCGGGGCATGCTTGAGGAGATGCTGGAAAGCCGAGCGATCATCGCCGAGCACAAGAACTTTGCCGACGGAATAGAGCGCGGACGTGTGCTCGATGTCTACAACCTGGCGATCAAAGCTATGCAGCGTCACATTGCGGAACGCTCCCCGCGCTGAATTCGCGCCGGTTGCAGCGCAGTGGGCGGCTATTTCGCCGTGGCCACCGCCAGACCAACCCGGCAGGCGGTGAGGAACATCTCCACATCGAGTTTTTCATCGACCGTGTGT
>JANQPT010000026.1 GCA_028285345.1 Planctomycetales bacterium | reverse complement strand
AACGTTTTTGCGGCCCAGCGAGATCATTGGAGAAGTGCTGGGTAACCGCGCCGTGGTGTCGCTGAGCGGGCCCAGCCACGCTGAAGAGATCTCGCGGCGGCTACCCGCCAGTGTCGTCGCGGCTTGCGGCGACCTATCGTTGGCCAAACAGGTCCAGGCCATGTTCACAACGGACCGCTTTCGGGTCTATACGAACGTGGATATCATCGGCGTCGAACTGGCGGCCGCTCTGAAAAACATTGTCGCCATCGCCGCCGGCGTTTGTGACGGTCTCGGATTCGGCGACAACGCCAAAGCGGCGCTGTTGGCCCGCGGGCTGGTGGAGATGACTCGTTTCGGCACCGCGCTCGGCGCGGAGGCGGCCACATTTTCGGGACTGGCCGGGTTGGGCGATTTGGTAACGACCTGCGTCAGCCCTTATGGACGCAACCGAAAAGTTGGCGCACGAATCGGACAGGGGGAGACGCTGGAGCAGATCCAAGCCGATATGAACGCCGTCGCCGAAGGGGTGTGGACGACCCGCAGCGTGTATGAACTCTCCGATCAACACGGCGTGGAGATGCCGATTGCCAACGAGGTTTACCAGTTGCTGTTTGAAGGAAAATCTCCGCTGGCCGCGACAGAGTCGCTCATGCTGCGCCCGCCACGGCCGGAGTGATACGGAGGTTTTGCGCCGGCGCCGAGTCCAGTGCCGGACGCGGCGCGTGCAAGTCGTGGACCGGTTCGTATTCTTGGATGGAAAGCTATGGGCCGATCCATCGAGCAGTTCATCGATCGCTGCGAAATGACTGCGATTGCCGGCCCTTTCTTGAGGCAAGGTTGCAGCGAGGGTGAGATTCGTGCTCTTGAAACCAAATATGATGTGCGACTTCCTCGGACGTATCGTGTCTTTCTGGAGGTGATGGGCAAACTGCCGGGCCGACTCTTTCAGCACGATCACACATTGGCGACTTATCGTGACGTGCTGACACTGACCGAGATGATGCCGCGTGAAGTCGCGCTGGAGCAGCCGGAGAAGTATCCGGAGCCGCCCCAGTTTCTCCTTCCGGGCGGCCTGATTATCGCCAGCAGGCTGCTCGAAGCCAATTGGATCATTCGCTGTGATGATTCTGAAGACTCGCCGGTATGGTACGTCGACACGAATGACTTCGAGTTTCACACGAGCCATGATTCCGTCGTCGAGTGGCTCTATGGTTGGCTGTGGGAGGCAGAAGAGGCAGTGAAGAGTGGATGGTACGACCGCTACTGAAATAACGGTCAACGACAAGAAATCGCGGTATTATCAATGACATAGACAAGAAAGAGTAACCATGCGCTTCGCAACTCTCATCTTGCTGACAATCGGAATCGAGGCAGTCCCAAATGACGCGGCGGTCGCGGCACAAAAAAGCCGCGAACAGTCGATCGACGCCAAAGTCGATTTGTGGATCGATGGTGGCGAGGCCCGATTCGGAATCGATTACAAGACCAAATACAGCGTCAAAAACCAAAACGAACAACTGCTACTGCAACAGTATTGCATCGATCTTTATGACGGGGACGTCCACGTCGGCACATACTACTGGTGGAACGAGTACGGCGACGGACTCGCCTCGGCCGAAACACATCTGATCCACAACGTCGACGTGAAAGCGGGTTGGCGAGCGGTTCTTACGGTGCGGTACTTCGACGTGGGGTGGAGAGACGGAAAACGGACAGAAGAGGAACTCAGCCATTGGTTTCGGCACACATTCTGGAAATTTAATTCGATCGTGCCCAAGGGGACGAGAAGCCAGGTTTACAAGCTGCAATCCAAACCAGGCATGCCTGACTTCGGACAGTACCTCCGCGACTCAGATTTTAAGGTTAACCACGTCCTGCTGCTGAAGGCTGAGGTCAAACAGATCCGCAAAAAGTCAAAGCCCGCCTCTAAGTAGCCAAGCGTTCAGGCCGGCGCCGCGTTTAGTGCAGGGCGGGGCGCGTGTGGGTAATCGACCGGTTCGTAGCGGATCGCCAACTCGGGTGTCTCGAGTTTGGCAGAATCTTCGTAACGCGATGTCAGCAGCCGGTCCAGCAGCCCGCTCGTCAACAGCGTTCGCTCGACCGGATAGACCGCCTTACCACGATGCACGAACTGCTCGATCGCTTTGAGCAAATACGTGAAGTGCGGGTGCTTGGGGTGCAGCCGTTCTTCGAAATGCGTCGCCAGTGGCTCCGGCTTGCCGGTGATTTTGACCGCTGCGGAAATGCCCGCCGCGTAACCTTGCAGCATGAACACCGCGCCGAGCAGGCCGTCGTTGTACTGGAATAGAAACAGCGCATTCCAGGCATGCTTCAGTTTCCGCAGCTCCTTCTCGCTCCCCTTCGGTGTGACAGCGAGCGCCGCATCGAGCAGGTCCTGCCGCACCAGCCCGTCATCGAGCGCTTTCCACATCGCCGGCCCTTGCAGACATTGCACCCACTTGATGCCGGTTTCGCCGCCGCGGCGCCGCTCGACGAGTGCCTGAAAGCACTCCAGCGTGTGGATGCCGTAAATATCAAGACCGGAATAGCCAACGCCGACCGCCGCTTCAATCGGGCTGTCGAGCGGAATGCTCAGATCCGGTTTGCGATACGAGACGGGGAGTGACGAACCCGCCATGAGGGGCATCTTTAGTTCCTGGGCACGGTCGTACATCCACTTGGCATCCTCCCAAACAGGGCCGAAATGTTTGTCGTTGAACACCGGCACCACGCGGCCCCGTTTCTCCATTGCCGCGGCAATCTCTTCAAAAAAACGGCGGCGGGGATAGAGATGCTGCCCTTTTTCGTTGTAGGGATAGCTGCCATGCTCGCCGACACTGATCACACCCTCGACAGGAATCGTGTCGCTGCCGATTGAGACCGCTTCATCGATCGTTTTAAACAGCGGCACGTTGTACTTGGCGGCGTACTTGCGGGATTTGTCCTCTCTGGGGAATTGATCGATGTACAGCGAGGCAAGTTTCAATGCGGGACCGGGGCCGCCGTCCTGGTTCCAGCCTTCGAGAATCTTTTCGATGAACAGCTCCCCATGCCGGCCCTTTTGGTGCACGGTCGCGACAACTGCTACCGGCTTGGGCTTCACACGTCGGCTTTCTTCGGCGAACGCCGATTGCACAAGCCCGCCGCTGACGGTCGAGGCGGTCATGGCGGCCGTTGAAATCAAGTAGTCTCGCCGCGACATGTTCATCTGCATTTTCCCTATTTGTACCGCGTTGAAGTCGTGACAATCCACATAGTTTAGATTAGCGATTGGCTCTGCCATTGTCATGTTTAGGAACCTCAGCAACGAAATGACAACTCCACTGGATCGGTTTTACGCGTCCCGCGGCAATTGGTGACTATTTCAGCCACAGAGATCACAGAGATCGCCGAGGAACTTGCAGGAAGTCTGGAGAAGCATTGTTATTCGATAGATTGCACCGATTCTGTCGACGGCTTCCCTAATCATTGATTCAAGACCACTCCCCAATCCTGGTCTCAGTGTCCTCCGTGTTCTCTGTGGCAATTTACTTTTTTGAAATCATAGCGGCGGCGAGTTGACGGCACGTTCGGTTTCAGTCATTGATAGATTGTTGGCCGTCGCGCATTCATAAAGAGAGACCGAACCTATGAAACTTGTCTATTCATTCCTTCTGGCTGTCACGATCATTCTCGTCGCATTCAACGACGCCTGGGCGGAATTGCGGGCCGGGGCGGCGGTGGTTGACGTGACGCCGACACAATTCCCCGTCCTGGTCAACGGCGGGATGCTCAGCCGCAGCGTGGAATCAGTGAACACGCCGGTCAACGCGCGGGCGATTGTGATGGACGACGGCCGTGAGCGGATTGCGATTGTGGTCGTCGATAGTTGCATGATGCCTCGCCCGCTGCTGGACGACGCGAAGGCACTCGCCGCACAGCGGACGAAAATCCGTCCCGACCGGATGTTGATCTCCGCAACGCACACGCACTCGGCGCCGTCGTCGCTCTCTTGTTTGGGCACCGATGCGGACCCGAACTACGTTCCGTTCCTACGCGTGAAATTGGCCGAGGCGATTGCCGCTGCGGAGGCCAACCTGGAGCCGGCCCGCGTCGGTTGGGCGGTGGGGGACGCGGCGGAGTTTACGGCACTGCGGCGGTGGATCCGGCGTCCGGACCGCATCGCCAAGGATCCGTTTGGCAATCCGACAGTTCGCGCCAATATGCACGCCGGACGGAACTGGGACGACGTCACCGGCGAATCGGGGCCGGAAGATCCGGACCTGTCGCTGATCTCCATTCAAGCACTCGACGGTCGGCCGATCGCTGTGCTGGCGAATTTTTCGATGCACTATTTCAGTGACAGGCCGCTCAGCGCGGATTACTTCGGCCTATTCAGCGAGGGTTTGAAACAGCGCTTGGCAGCCGGCACCGACGGTTCTCATGCTCCGTTCGTGGGAATCATGTCGCACGGTTGCAGCGGCGATATTTGGCGCCGCGATTACAAAGTTACTGATCCGCCGGCAAACTTTTCGAGCATCACGGACTATTCGAATGGGCTGCTGGACGTCGCACTGAAGGCGTACGAGTCGATCGAATACCAGTCCGACGTTGATCTGGCAATGGCCGAGGCGCGGCTGCCGTTGAAGTACCGAGTGCCTAACGGTCAGTTGTTGGAATGGGCCAAGCGGACCGTCGCCGCGATGGGAGACCGGCCGCCGAAGAACTCGACGGAAGTCTACGCGCGGGAACAGATCATCCTGCACGAGCGGCAGTCAACCGAGGTGGTCGTTCAGGCGCTGCGGATCGGCGACATCGCCATCGCCACCACGCCGAATGAGACCTACGCGCTGACCGGTTTGAAGCTCAAACTGCAAAGCCCGCTACAAAAAACGATGGTCATTGAATTGGCCAACGGCGGCGACGGATATATACCGCCGCCGGAACAACATCACTTGGGCGGGTACAACACTTGGCCGGCGCGCTCGGCGGGTCTGGAAATCCAGGCCGAGCCGAAAATCACCGAGGCGGCGCTGGGGCTGTTGGAACAGGTGGCCGACCGTCCTCGGCGCAAGTATGTCCAATCGCGGGGAAGCGCCACGGCTGCATTATTGCAGGCCAAACCGGCCGCTTATTGGCGGCTGGATGAGTTCGCCGGCCCGCAGGTGGTCGATTCATCCGGAAATCACCGACACTCGTTTTACGAGCAGGGCGTCGTCTTTTTTCTGGAAGGGCCGCGGTCTGATTTGATCTGCGGGGGCAGTGAAACGAATCGTGCGGCACATTTTGCCGGCGGGCGGCTGCGGTCGCGGATCGACGAATTGGGCGACCGGTATACAGTTTCGCTTTGGATTTGGAACGGCATGCCACAAGACGCCCGCGAGGTTGCCGGCTGGTTCTACTCGCGCGGCCGAGATCACGGCTTGCTGCCTGGAAGCGTTCATTTGGGCCTTGGTGGAACGAAGCATCCGGGGAAACTAATACTGCAGATCGGAACTGAATCGGGCGGCGCTCTCCTCAGCGGTCGGACGAGTATTCCCCGCTGGAGTTGGCATCATGTGGCCCTCGTCCGGGACGGGCAAGCTGTGAAGGTCTATTTGGACGGAAATCCACAGCCTGAGATCGAAGCGCAATTGCCCGAATCAAGCGGACCGCCATTTGCCGAGCATTTCTTCGGCGGCCGTAGTGACAATGACTCCAATTGGGAGGGCCGCCTGGATGAAATCGCCGTCTTTCCGCGTGTGCTCGACGCAGAAACTATCCGAAAGATTTCTGCTGGAGGACAGGGTCGTGCAAAATAGACTCATGCAAACAGTCATTCACTTTACGACTACTTTGCTGATCGCGATCAGCACTGGCGCCGCAGTCGCGGAACCGCCGGCGACCGCTCAATTCGAAGTCACTCCCGGGCAGCGTCAGCTGTTTGTCGATGACCACGGCATTGCGCAGCTCAAGAATCTGCAGCGAACTATGCATCGCCCACGAAAATTGGGCGCAGTGATTCGTCCCGATATTGTCGCCGGTGAAACGAGCATTCAAACCCGCAGCGGACCTGTGTGGGATGAAGAGCGGCAGGTTTTCCGAATGTGGCTGATTTCGCCCGCCTGTTATGAAAGCCGGGACGGGCTGCACTGGACCAAGACGACACCGCAACCCAAGATTGCCGTGATCAGCGCGGTGATCGATCCGGACGATCCCGACCCAAGCCGCCGCTATAAGGGACTGGTGTCGGTCCGCGGTGGGCGCGAGCCGGTCGTCAGTCCTGACGGAATCGACTGGCAGCGATTGGACGTTCCTCAGATTCCGTCGCAAGACGAATCAAATTTGAGCTACGACCGAGCCACGCGAACGTTTCTGGCAACCGTCAAGCACCGTGGTCCATATGGCCGCACTGTTTGGCTGTCGACCAGCCGTGATTTTGAGACGTGGTCGAAGCCGGAGTTGATTTTTCATCCTGATGAGCGCGATCAAGAGCTGGCGCGAAAGAACATCGAGACGCGGCTGGCCGAATCGAAGTTGCAACCGATGTTTGACAACGATCCAGAAACGTACAACGTGCAGATCTACAACATGGGCGTCTTCCGCTACGAAGGGGTCTATTTAGGTATGCCGGCCATGTTTCATTCGACCGGTCCGCGGCCGAATTATCCGAATACCGACGGGTTTCATTTGATTCAACTGGTCGTCAGCCGTAATCTGCGAAAGTGGGTCCGCCTGGGCGACCGGCAGCCCTTCATCGGCCCTTCGCCTGTCGGCGGCGGGGCGTACGATCTGACGCAGATCCTGCCGCCGTCGCACCCGGTCGTCCGGGGTGACGAACTGTGGTTCTACTACACGGGTCTCAAGTACCGTGCCGGGGCGACTTACGTCGGCACCTTCCCGAGCGGAAAATTCGTCCCGAATCCGGAACTCGACCGTGATACCGGCGCCATCTGCCTCGCGACCCTCCGCCGCGACGGATTCATCTCGCTCGACGCCGGCGAGCAACCCGGAACGCTGACCACCCACCCCTTCCGCTGGCCCGGCGGAAAGCTGTTTGTGAACGTCGCGGCGGGTGACGGTGAGTTACGTGCTGAGATACTAGACAGCAACGGAAACGTACAGGCGACGTCTGATTCAATTCGCGGCGATCGCCCGCGCGGTGAAATTCGTTGGGCCAAGGGCGACCCGTCCGGGTTGACCAACCAAACTGTCAGTTTGCGGTTCACGCTAAGCAATGCGGAGTTCTATTCGTACTGGTTCCAAGAGGCGGAATAGCAGAAACTCTGCCTATGTTCCGGTCTGCGTCTCGTCGTCCCTGAGCACCGGAATCGTGCAATCGATGGCCAGCCAGGAAAGTGCACAGGCGGCATACACGCCGCAGGCGATGAGGAATACGACCCTCCAGTCGAAATGCTGGGCAACGTACCCATACATGGCCGGAGCGAAGATCGCGCCGACACTGGCGATGCTGTTATTGAACGCGAATACCGATGCTGTCGCACGGCCACTGATGTCGGTCACGGTCGCCCACGATGTCGACAAACTCCAATCGCCGAAAAACTTGACCGCAAACAACAGCCAACAAAACAGCTGGGGATCGTCATAGGCATTGAATATAGCGAAGGCCAATATGACCGCGGCAGCTCCTTTTCCGAACATCGCCACGCCGCTGCGGCTCCAGCGGCGGTTACCGGTCCGGGCAATCAATGCGTCGTTGAGCCAGCCGCCGGCAACACCGCCCAGCGCGCCTCCAAGCAGCGGCAGCGCTGAATAGATGCCCATCTTCTTGAATTCAAGCCCGTGGACCTGAAACAAAAATAGCGGAATCCAATTGGAGTAAATGTTGTCCGCTACCACACTCAGCACGGATTGCACGATGAGGGCAATCAGATTAAGAATCGATCTTGGTGATGACTGACGAATCATCCTCCGTGCGGTCATTTTTTGTGGCGGTGCAGGCCCGTCGGTAACTTCGACAATGTCGGCAGGCGCAGACTGCACGCCCTCGATATAGTCGGTTTCGGCTTTGTTGGCCCACCGGTGTTGCCGTGGCGAATCGCGGTACAGGACGATTAAGAACACGGCGTGGACCAGCCCGGCGCCTGCCAAGATGTAGACCGCAGTCTGCCAGGACATTTCGAGCAGACCGATCATCACGTAGCCGATCAGCAGGTACGCGCTCAACCCACCGATTCGCCCAGCGAACACGCCGATGAAACCTTGAGCTGAACCGCGGACCGTCGCGGGGAACCACTTGCGGGTGAGCCGACTGAGCGAGGGATACGCTCCTGATTGACCGACCCCAAACAACGCGCGTGCCCACCAGAGCGCTGAGACGTTGGGAGCCCAGGCGTGCATCGCCAGTGCGATCGACCAGATGATGACCAGCAGCGGCAGCACCCAGTGCGTCCCCGCGAAGTCTGCCAACATCCCGGTGGGAACCTGGAACAACATGTACGCGGTCGAAAACGCGCTGTCCAACAATCCCAACTCGGAATTGCTGATATTGAGTTCCTCGCTCAACTTCGGCTTGATCAGCGCAAAGGTGTAGCGATGCAGGTACAGCAACCACGAGGTCGACGCACCCAGGGCAAACACCAGCCAGCGGACATGCGTTGCGCGCGATTCCTCCGGTGAAGCGACGGGAAGATTGCTGGAGTTCATCGCGGTCCGCCCGGAAAGTTCATGGATCGCCGGCCAATTGAGTGGCGATTCATTCTAACCGGACGGATTGCCGGGCTCTAGACTCCGGACCGATGGCCCTTCAAGCGCTCGACGTGCGTCGTCCTGTTCCGTAGCCGCGATCAGTGAGCCTCAGGGTATTCCGCCGTAGCGCTAAACCCCGATCAGTAACTCCGGGGCGGCACGCAGGGCGCTTTGGTATTGTCCAGACTTCCGTCGCCACAAGGTCCGCACCAGGATCCCCGCCAGCCGTGCAGGGGACCGTCGGGATAGCCACCTTCCCAGCGCTGCGCACAGAGGACGTTCAGCAATGCCCAGGTTTCCGACGCGATGCCGCCGATGATGCCTTTGCCGCCGCAATGATCTGTACGCCGACGGCGGCAGTAGGAGTCGTCGTCCCAGGAAGAGCCCGCGTACTGGACGTCGTATCCAGCTTGGGGACACCATTCATTTTGTGCCCGAACGACGTCCTGTTTTTCTTTCACCTCAGAACTGGAAGGAACGCTGCTGCACCCAATGAGCAACGCGGTCGACAGCAGGACAGTCACTTGTAGTTGATTCCATTTCAAGACAGATCTCCCCTGTTGATGCGAACGACTTCGGCAAACCGCGGCGAATAGCCGGATACCAGTTTGAGTGGGTGACGGCGCAAAAATGAGCTTCGTGGACACTGCTGCCAACAACGTGCAGCAGCAGACTTTGTCACGGAGCACTGCACTGTTATCGGCACTCGCATCTTAGGGGCTATAGGGGTTATTGGGCATTTCTGGATAATGCCGAACCGACGGATCGCGACGGAATAAGGTTGCGTTCACTACCTCGCCTAAACGCGAACGGCCTATCAGCGGGCAGAAAGTCCGCTGATAGGCCGTAAAACTCGAATCCCGCGTACCGCTGGTGACCGCAATTATGTCAGCGATACGGCAGCTACGGTAATTGCACCTTACCGTGATCGTCGCAATGGTCCCCGTGCGGGTGGTGCAGATGACCGTCAACGAGATAGTCGACATGATCGCCGTGGGGCACAGCTTCATGGCCGCAGCCGGGACCATGCACGTGACCCGGCTCGTGGCCATTGCACTGATGGTCCGGCGTGCACTGTGACGGGTTCTCGGCCGTCACATCGAGTTGGTGTTCCACGACGGTGCCGTCACTCTCCTGGTGATGCAGGTGTCCGTCATGCAGGTAGTCGACATGGTCGCCATGCCCGATCGCTGTGTGTCCGCAATCCGGCCCGTGTTGGTGGTCGTGGTCTTTGTGAACGTCGTCTGTCATTTGAGCATCCTCTCCAAGAAAACGAGATGAAATTTGCGCAAACTGAGGTTCCGTTGCGTGCTGCAGCGCATTCGAAATCAACTGAGATACATGTTCGTCGGTCAGGGAATAATAGATGTGCTTGCCCTGCCGGCGATGCGACACGAGGCGTTCACTACGCAGCAAGCGCAGGCGTTGTGACACGGTCGAGATTTGGTCAGCGGTCTCTTCGGCTATTTCGGTCACACACATTTCGCCCGCCTGAAGCAGGGCCAATAGCCGCAGCCTCGATGGCTCCCCCATCGCCCGAAAGATCGCAGCAGCGCGTGAACAAGATTCGTCATCCAGCTGTGAAGCTTGATGACGGGGGTGGTCAGCCGCCGAACAATCAGGATCAAACTGCCCCATCCGCTAATTCCTTCATTTCATCAACTGTTCAAATAAAATAATAGGTCGCAATTGTAATCGGGTCAATACCCGATTCCCGTGTTTGTTGAAACTCAGCTTTTTCGGAAAGCTGAGCGGAAACGGCGAGCGTCGATCGGAAATCGGAGCCAAATTGTTATAATGATCCTTTTGTAATTACTATCAGAGTTCATCTTTTCGTGTAGGTACGGTTCATGCGTTCCCTGATGATCCTCTGCTGCTTTCTATGTCTCACGATCGTCGCGGGACCAAATCGAATGCTCGCAGCGGGGGAAGAAAGTGCACACAAACATCAGCATTCCCATGCTCACAATGGCCATGACCACCATGGACATGGGCACAACCATGCGACTACGAAAGACGACCCAAAGCCCAACAGCTCATCCGATGCCGTCAGTCAGGGTCAGGTCTATTTGCTGATCTCTATTTACTGCGCGTTAATCGTCGCGGCGTCGTTGGTCGGCGGCTGGCTGCCGAGTTTTGTCAAACTGACGCACACCGGCATGCAAACGCTCATCAGCGGGGTGGGCGGGCTGATGCTGGGGATTGCAGTATTTCATCTGCTGCCGCATTCGCTGGAGTACACAGCCTCGGTCACTCAGTCGAGCCAATGGTTAATGGGCGGACTGCTGGTGATGTTCTTTCTGGTGCGCGCGTTTCACTTTCATCACCATGGACCGGCCGAGCAGCTTGTCGACGAGTCAGGCGGTGCTGCGCATCACGACCATGACCATGACGACGGACACGGCCACCATCACCATCATCATGGAGCCCCGTCGGTGCATCACCTCAACTGGGTGGGCGTGGCGTTGGGGCTGGCGCTGCATACGCTGATCGACGGGATCGCGCTGGGCGCCAGCGTCACTGCCGACGTCGGCGAACCGGTTTGGCTTTCGCTGTTGGGATTCGGCACCTTCTTGGCGGTCTTGCTGCATAAACCGCTCGACGCGATTTCGATCACGTCGCTCATGGCGGCCGGCGGCTGGTCGGCAAAGTCCCGCAACGCGGTCAATTTCTGCTTCGCCATGATGTGTCCATTGGGAGCGCTGCTGTTCGTTTTTGGGGTGAGCCAATTTACCGAGCAGCAGCACTTGGTGATCGGCTGCGCGCTGGCGTTCGCCGCCGGGGTGTTTCTATGCATCTCGCTGGGCGACTTGTTACCGGAGCTAGAGTTGCACTCACACAACCGCATTCGACTCTCGCTGGCGCTACTGATCGGCGTTGCCGTCGCTTGGGCGATCGAGCAGACACACAGCCATCACCACGATCACGATGGTTCGCACGCTGGCGTCGATCGCGCTCGTAATTCACGGCAGATTTCGTCCCGCGTCTAGTGCCTTGTCAGGCTTTGATTCTGGGGTCTCAATAACTGGTCCGCACGCCCGTTGGCGTGCTCGCCAGAGATGTTGAACCCCAGACCTCAAAAATGACAGCACACCAGTCTGTCGGCCAGATCCGCAATTGTCCTCGACCGGCGGCGCTCGTATACTTTGGCAGTCAGCGCTGAGAAGCGTCCAAGGTGCGACGATCTCCAGCTTGGATTGAGGAGTCGACCCATGCAGCACTCTACACGCTCAGGTTCGCGGGCCGATGTGAACGCGCGAGACCGTCAGCAGAGTTTCGGATTCTCACTGATCGAGTTGCTGGTCGTGGTGAGCGTCATTGCACTGCTGGTCGCGTTCTTTTTGCCGAGCGTCCGCAGGGCTGGACCCGCCGCACGTAGAACACACTGCCGGGTTAACCTCAGACAGATTGGTATCGCACTCCATGAATACCACGATGCCTATGGCGCGTTCCCTCCCGCGTACACGGTCGATGCGGACGGAAACCGCCTTCACAGTTGGCGGACATTGATTTTGCCGTTTTTTGACACGGGGCTTCCGGACGAATTACACGACTGCAAAATCGACCCGACGAAACCATGGGATGACCCGGCCAATGCCAAAGCGCTGGCGAACATGGAGTCTGTCTTCCATTGTCCTTCCGCCGACATCCCCCAGTATCACACGACCTATTTGGCCGTCGTCACTCCCAACAGTTGTCTTCGCCCGGCAAGGCCCAGGCCCCTCTCCGAGGTCACAGACCATCCCGGCCAGACGTTAATGGTCATCGAAGTTCCGCTGGAACATGCCGTCCCCTGGATGGCGCCGCAAGACGCGGACGAGCAGATGGTGCTCGATATTGGATCTGATTCCGACCTGTCTCATCCAGGCGAGTTCTTTGCGGCATTCGTCGATGGCAGAGTGCTGGAACTGTCAGCCAAAATGCCTGCCTCGGAACGCCGAGCGCTCATTTCCGTGGCCGGAAATGACAACGACAGCACCGTTGAAGACCTGGAATGAACTGGATTTTACCTTGCCCCCGCTGAAGCGGGCTTGCGTTCGGCCTGAACCTATTCGAGGCGGGCGCGCCGCTTGAGGAAGCCGGTCAGTTCGAAGATCGAAAGCGGCACCATCCAGCTAATCCATGCGGCGAATTGATACGGCCAGTCGGCGCCAACGTCCGCGACGGTGGCCAGCCCGCCCAGCAGTCTGAGCACGACCGCCGAGCAGAGTAGAATGTAGCACCGCCACATCCAGCGCCGGTGCTCTGCGAAGCGCCGCTGCACCGCCAACCGCCAACCCAAAACAGCGGAAGCTCCCGTTAGAATCGCCAGCGTGGCAAATCCAACAGCGGCGACAGCCCCCGTTTCGGCATAACGGGCCATCCACAGGCCGCTCGGAGCGACCAGCAACAGCACGCACGCAACCTGAATCCGTCCCAGAATCCGATGCCACTTCGGAAACCGCCGCCGGAATCGTTCACTGAGCAGCAGCAATCCGATGATGAGTGTGCAGGGGCCCGCCAGAATATGCGGATAAAACGCCCACGAGTAGCTGCCGAAAAAATATCCTTCTCTGCCGATCAGAAACGCCGCGCTGAAGTCGGGCGGGAGATAATCGCGATAGTTCCACAAGACGCTGACCGTCACTTTGCAGATCAGCAGAGCGGCCAGCACTCGCCAGAGCCGCTCTAGTGCTTTTGAAGGAACGCTCTGCATTTTGCGCGTCGATAAGAAGATTCATTTAGGCAGTCTTTGCGACGGTATTTGATCTTAGCAGTTACTCCTACCGCCGCAGAATCCACGCTGGGCCACAAACCATCTGTGTGCAGTCCTATTGTGAATTCTACGTTCATCTACAGGCGGCGGCTACGGCGGACGGCGCCGGCACAAGGAATGTGGTGAACCGGCTATGTTGGCGCCCGCTAGAAATCGCTGGGATGCGGTTCGGCCGGTTTGGATGGCGTGAACAATCCCACCACAAAGATGACAATCCCCAAGGCAATGACGATCGGCGCCACACAAAGCATAGTTGCTCCGCCGACAGCGGTGCCCTGTGTGGAGACGTGATCGTAGACCGTCAGCGTGATCTCCTTTGCCTGGGCATCATACGTGGTATCGGGCTCGACTTCGATCCGTATTTTGATACGGCCCGGAGGTGAGACTTCGAACTTCTCGTAAGACTGCCCGGCATTGATTGTCCCCCCGTCTGCATTCACGTCTCCGCCGCTGCTCCACCCGACTCCCGTGCCCTCCCACCTCAGATGATCGCGTTCCGACATGACTTTATTGTCGTCCTCATCGAGAACAGTGTAGTGGAACGGAAAATCGTACCGCAGTTCAAACTCGGGCTCATCTTTGTCAAAGCCAGGCTGATCCTTTTCCTCAACCGACTCTGAGCTGATGATGGCATCCAAAGTCAGTTGGCAAAGTTGCGACGTGTCGACCGCAACGACTTCGGTCGTAATCTCCTGACCGACTTCCAGTGGGATTTCCGCGACCTTTTTCGAATCGACCGCTTTCTTTATGGACACACCCAACAATGAGATGCTTCCGACCAATAACAACACTCCGCAAATGGCGAGAGCACAGCCGATTCGTTTCATGAGGTCGAACCTTGTCGTCGGGATAAGTCTTTATGCCATTCCACCACGATGGTTTGTCAACGGCAAGCGCATTCTGACGCGTCCGACGGCTCTGCTCAAGTCGCGCTCGAGGTTCCGGACGCAACCAAGCAATGTATCATCTCATCAGCGGCCGTCGTTCGGCTGGGATGGAGGCTGCGCGGTGCTCTCCAAGTCAAATCCGAGACGTCCCGCCAGGTCATGAATTAATTGGACGGCTGCTTCCCCAATCACAGTTCCCGGGCCGAAGACGGCAGCGGCGCCGGCATCGAACAAGGCTGCGCGGTCTTGCGGAGGAATGACGCCGCCGGCGACGATCATGATGTCCCCGCGTCCCAGCGCCGCCAGTTCGTCACGTAACTGGGGAACGAGCGTCAAGTGTCCGGCCGCCAGGGAACTGACGCCGACGATGTGCACGTCGTTTTCGACCGCTTGCCGCGCGGTCTCGGCGGGCGTTTGGAATAACGGGCCAATGTCCACGTCGAATCCCAAATCGGCAAATGCGCCGGCGATCACCTTTTGGCCGCGGTCATGGCCGTCTTGTCCCATTTTAGCGACTAGGATTCTTGGACGGCGGCCTTCAAGGCGTTCAAATTGCTCAACAAGCGTCTGCACAGCGGCCGTCACATCGTCGTTTTTCAGTGCAGAACCGTAGACCCCCTGCACGGTCTGCACCGGCGCCGAAAACCGGCCGAAAGCGTCTTCGAGGGCCCCGCTCATTTCGCCGACCGTCGCGCGCACTCGCGAGGCGTTGACGGCCAATTCGAGAAGGTTGCCACTTTGATGACGGGCTCCGGCAGTCAATGCGGCCAAGGTCTCGTCGACCTGTGCCTGGTCACGCTCCGCGCGCAGACGCTGCAGATTCGCAATTTGTGCCTCTCGAACCGCCGTGTTATCAACGTGTAACACGTTGAGCTGTTCTTCCGTCTCAAGGCGGTACCGGTTGACGCCGATTACCGTTTGCTCCCCCGAATCGATCCGAGCCTGCGCACGGGCCGATGCCTCTTCGATCCGCATCTTGGGGATGCCGGCTTGGATCGCCTGGGTCATGCCGCCCAACTCCTCGACCTCACGAATGTGGGTCCAAGCACGCTGCGCCAAATCGTGCGTCAGCCGCTCCAGAAAATAGCTTCCTCCCCAGGGATCAACCACGTCACATGTGTCGGTCTCTTGTTGAATGAACAATTGCGTATTCCGCGCGATCCGGGCCGAAGAGTCGGTCGGCAGCGCCAATGCTTCGTCCAGCGCGTTGGTGTGCAGCGACTGAGTGTGCCCGTGAGTGGCCGCCATCGCCTCCAAACAGGTGCGAATCACGTTGTTATATACATCCTGCGCCGTCAGGCTCCAGCCGCTCGTCTGGCAATGTGTGCGCAGTGAAAGGCTCTTGGGGTCCTTCGGGGCGAACTGCTTGATCAACTTCGCCCAAATCATCCGTGCGGCGCGGAGCTTAGCGACTTCGATGTAATAGTTCATGCCGACCGCCCAAAAGAACGAGAGCCGCGGACAAAACGTATCGACATCCAGGCCCGCGCGGAGTCCGGTCCGCACGTACTCCAGCCCATCGGCCAGCGTGTACGCCAATTCGAGGTCGGCGGTCGCGCCGGCTTCCTGCATGTGGTAGCCGCTGATGCTGATGCAGTTGAATTTGGGCATCCGCCGGCCGGTATAGTCGAAAATGTCCGCGACGATCCGCATGCTCGGCTCGGGCGGATAAATATATGTGTTGCGGACCATGAACTCCTTGAGTATGTCGTTTTGAATCGTGCCGGTCAGCTGCTCCGGCTTTACACCCTGTTCTTCCGCGGCGACGATGTACAGCGCCATCACCGGCAGCACGGCCCCGTTCATGGTCATCGAGACGCTCATCCGATCGAGCGGAATGCCTTCAAACAGCGTCCGCATGTCGTAGATGCTGTCGATGGCGACGCCCGCCATGCCGACGTCGCCGGCAACCCGCTCGTGGTCCGAATCGTAACCGCGGTGAGTCGCCAAATCGAACGCGATGCTGAGACCCATTTGGCCGGCTGCCAAGTTGCGGCGATAGAATGCGTTGGAGTCCTTCGCGGTCGAGAATCCCGCATACTGACGCACCGTCCAGGGCCGCTGAACGTACATCGTGGCATACGGCCCGCGCAGATAGGGCGGCAGGCCCGGCATCGTTTCCAGGTGATCAAGTCCATCCAAGTCGCCCGCGGTGTAAAGCGGCCGGACCGGAATCTGTTCGGGAGTCTGCCAAGTGAGATCCGCCTCAGTCTCGCCAACGACCTGTCGCCAATCTTTCTCTGGCGCGGCGCGCGACTGCTCCGACCTAAACGCGATTTCGGCAAAGTTGGGGATCAAGCTCATGATGTCTGCGTTTCGCTTTGCAGCACGCCCTGCTCGCGCAACAACGCGCGCAATGTCTCCAGCACGTCACACTCAACAAAAATAAAGCGATCGACGCCCGCGCTTCGCCAAGCCGCTTCGTCGGCTCCGGGACGCCCGGCCAATATCACCTGATCGGCCCCGGCCCCTTTTAACTGCGCCGCGGCTTGCGGAACCACGTTGGGATAAAGTTTGTCCGACGAACAAATCACCGCGATGTTTGCACCGCTCTCAGCAAGTGCTTCCGCCGCCTGTGCGGCATCCTCGAACCCGCCGTTGTCGAGCACTTCAAAACCTCCCGCCTCGAAGAAATTCCTCGACCAGGTCAAACGGGCCGTGTAATGCGAACTCGGCCCAAAATTGGCCATGAAGATGCGCGGCCGTTGCCCCTGCAATGCAAGCCAGGCGTCGCTCGCGTCGCGAAGTTGCTCAAACGGCTCGGCAATGCGGTGCGATGGCAGCGCCGGCACCGACTCTTCTTCCGAATGGAATCCCAGTGCAGCGGCCATTTGACCGATCGACGCGCCGCGTGAGGCCAACTGCACCAGCGAGTCGACTCGATTGGCAGAAGTGACGGCGTTGATTTCGGCTTTCCGGCGAGACGCAGAAATGCGCTTGCTCGCTGCGACCCTCAATGCCGCAATATCGGGCTCAGGACGGACGTCACGTTCTTCGTTGATATCGGGGAACTCACTGACGCCGGTAATGCCGACCTTGCGTCGGGCGATGTCCCGGGCGCGCGATTCCTGGACCGTATTGATCCGGCAAGCGATCCATCCGCTCTGTAGGACCGACAACATTCCGCCGTTGCTCTCGATCTCCTGAAACTGCGCCCAGATCTCGTCTGCCATCTGCGTCGTCAATTGATCCAGGAACCAACTTCCTCCGACCGGGTCAATCACGCGGTGCAAGTGAGCTTCCTGCTGGAGCACGAGTGCCGTATTGCGCGCCACGCGCCGGCTGAATTCGTCCGGCAGGCCGATCATAGAATCGAACGGGACCGAGGTGATGCTGTCGGCGCCGCCCAATCCGGCGGCGAAGACCGCGGTTGTGTTCCGCAACAGGTTGATATGCGGATCGCGCTGCGTCAGCATACGGTTGCCCGTTCTCGCGTGAATTCGCAGTGCGGCCGATTCGGGCGTGCCCCCGCACGCTTCGATCACGCGAAACCAGACCCAGCGGGCGGCGCGGAGTTTGGCAATCTCGCGAAAGTGGTGTGTGCCGAGACTGACCCGCAATTGGATTTGCTGAGCAGCGCGATCAACATCCATCCCGGCGCCGGTCATTGCCCGCAAGTACTCCACCGCCGTCGCCAATCCACACGCGATCTCCTGTGCGGCGCTGGCGCCGGCGTCGTGGTAAGGCGACGTGTCGACCCCCACTGCGCGCACGTGGGGCAAGTTGGCGGCGGTCCATTCGGCCAAGTCCGCCATGAGCTCCAAACTAAACTGCGCTGAAACCGGCAGCCGTCCATTTCGCGCCAGCACGGCGAGTGGATCGGCACAAAACGCGCCTCGTGCCTCGTGTAGTGGGACACCCAGCCGCTGCCAAAGGGCGATCAGCGCAGCCGCGGCCGGTAGAAACGATGCTCCCGCATCGGTCACGACCGGCACTCGTTGCAGATCAACTCCCGCGAGAACGCTCTCCAAATCTGCAAGCCCGTACGCCATGACGCCGTCCCGCCCGGCAAGTTGTTCGGTCGCATCGTGGTCTGGATCAAAGCCGCCACGTGCCGCGCAATCCAATCGCAAGAGCAGCGACGAGGCCCCTCCGTCCAAGTCCTGCCGTATGGCACGATTCGTGGCGGTTAGGTCGGGATGCCGATGTTCCTGGCAGAGATCCCAGCCGCTCGCAGCACTCCCCAGCGGCTGTGATCCACGGGCATACGGCGCGAGTCCGGGAAAGCCGAGTGGATCAGTTGCCTCGTTACGGTCGCCGCGCGAATACAGCGGCTGAATGTCGATGCCGTCGTAGGTGTGAGTCACCAATTCGCGATCAAACGGTGCGCCCTGCAAGGATTTCTCCACCAGCGCGCGCCATTGCTCATAACTGACCGGCGGAAAATCGTCCTGGATCGTGAATTCTTCGGGCAATGGCTGAGTCATTGATCTCGCCGCGGATTACTGAGGATGAAAATTCATCCCGTTGTCCTTGCGGGGCGGTTGGCGGCAGTCATTTCGCTGAACCGTCGGGAGGTTCGCACAATTCCGTCAATACTCCATTTGAACTCTTGGGATGCACAAACGCAATTTGCATTTGGTGCGATCCCTGGCGCGGTTGTTCGTCAATCATTTGCAGACCCGATTCTTTCAATTCGGCGATGCGGGCTTGGATGTTGTCCACAGTGTATGCCAAATGGTGCAATCCCTCACCACGTTTTTCAAGAAACTTGGCCACGCTACTGTCTGTTTCAGTCGGTTCGAGCAACTCGATCCTCACATCACCTGCGCGAAAGAAGGCCACGCGGACTTTCTGGCTGGGCACGTCTTCAAATCCTTCAAATTCCAGCCCCAGCACGTCTTCATAGAACGCCCGTTGTTCGTCGATCGAATGGACGGCAATTCCAACATGATTCAAGGACTTGACAGGCATCGTAATTCCTGTGGTCAGGCAGCTTGTGGTTCCATGAGTCTTCTGTGACCAGCCCTTTAATTATAGGCTGCGAATCGCGAAACGGCATCCGACTCACACTCACGCGTGCTCAGCCCGCTCAGCCCCGGCCGCTCACCACACCGGAATGTTGTTCGAGGATCTTGAGGATTCGAGCCGGCGATTCGTCTCACGCCTGTTCAAATATTGCGGCGATTCCCTGACCGCCGCCGATGCACATCGTCACCAGCGCTCGCTGCTTACCGGTTCGCTGCAGTTCGTACAAAGCCTTGATCACCAATATCGCGCCCGTCGCTCCGATCGGGTGTCCCAGTGAAATCCCGCTGCCGTTCGGATTCGTGCGGTCCATCGGCAAATTCAGTTCACGGCAGACTGCTAACGCCTGGGCGGCGAATGCCTCATTCACCTCGAAGAGGTCGATGTCGTCGATTCTTAATCCGGTCTTGTCCAGCAACTTTTGCACCGCAGGCACCGGGCCGATCCCCATGTACTTCGGATCGACGCCGGCGTAGCTGTAGTCGATCAATCGGCCGATTGGCTTCAGACCACGTTGCTCGGCAAACTCTCGATCGGCCAGCACGAGAGCAGCAGCCGCGTCGTTGAGACTCGACGCGTTTCCAGCCGTGACGGTCCCCTCGGAGTCGAAAACCGCGGGCAGACGCGCCAGTTTCTCCACAGTAGAGCCGTAACGCACGGTCTCGTCGACCTCGAAGGGGACTTTGTCTCGCTTAACTTTGACTTCGATCGGGAGAATCTGAGAGCTAAAAAAGCCCTGGTCAATTGCAGCTCCGGCTCGGCGATGGCTTTCCACGGCCAATTCGTCCTGATCCGTTCGTGAAATGTCGTATTTCTTCGCAATGTTTTCCGCGGTAAGCCCCATGTGACAGTCGTCAAAGGGATCATTCAGCGCTCCGACCATCATGTCGACCATGGTCGTGTCGTTCATCCGAGTTCCAAAACGCATGGCCGCCGAGCAATAGGGACTGCGGCTCATATTCTCTGCCCCACCTGCGACAGTCGCGTCCGCATCACCGAGCATGATGGTCTGGGCGGCAGTCACAATCGCCTGCAATCCGCTTCCACAAAGGCGGTTGAGTGTGAGTGCTGGAGCTTCATGAGGCAGTCCGCCGTTGACCCCCGCAACCCGCGCCAAATAGTGATCGTGTGGGTCCGTATGAATAATGTTGCCAAACACGACATGACCGATGCTCTGCGGCTCGATGCCGGAACGTTTGACCGCCTCTCTCACACACTTTGCCGCCATCGCGCACGGCGGAGTGTCTTTCAGACTTCCGCCGAACCCTCCAATGGCAGTTCGTACTCCGCTAAGCACCACCACTTCACGCGTCATGTCAGTTTCTCCGATTAGATGCCTCAAGAACGCGCCGCAATTGCGCGCGTTATTTGTACGCGGCGCGCCATCGCCGAGCGTTGTAGCGCACTGCTGGGTAATTCAATTATGCGCGAGGTTCATTCGCTCGGATTCAAAACGCCAAACGAGCCCCGACGATCTCAATTTCCAGAAATGGAGTTCTTGATGGGATACTGCCATCGAGACGGGTCCGAGAGTACTCAAGTGAGCAGAACTGCCCACCCGGCGCCCAGCACCTTATCATCTTGGCACACTTGCGTTCAATATGTGCGGCGATCGAATCACCCACGACTCGAACGCCGCCCGGATATGACGCGGCGGTGCGATGGATACACTGGGTGGTCACGATACTCTGCAGAAGGTCACGTTTTTGCTATATTTGGGTTCCTACAAACGTAGCGACTCAACCAAGCCGTGAACCATGAGGACGTCGACGACCGATCTGGCGGCAAATGTCGAGCGCACTGTTTTGTTTTGTCGCAGCAGTTTTCAGCGTCGAATGCGACGGGGCATGGCTCAACAATCAACGCCCGGCAAGCAACTGTCTCCACCGAGTGGACGCTGGCCGGCGAACTGATGGAAACGTCGCCTCGTTGGGTCTTTTTAAGGAATCGGAGATTGCGGTGGGGCCGACAGAACAAATCCAACAAAAGGTCGCCGTGGTGACCGGGGCGGCGCGAGGCATCGGCGCAGCCGTTTCGCGGGAACTGGCCAATCGGGGTGCCAAGGCCGTGATTCTCGTCGACCGCAGCGACGACGTGCTAAATGTCGCCAGCGCGATCAATCAATCGTCGGACCGCACGGTGGCGGAAGCGGTCGTAGGCGATACATGCGATGCGGCGTTTCGCGAGCGTGTGTTTGATGAAGCGGCCCCAAAACACGGATTAGCGACAATTTGTGTCCCCGCCGCGGGCATCACACGTGACGCGTTGTCGGTTCGCGTGGACAAGGAGACCGGTCGGGCCGAAATTTATCCGGTCGAGACATTCCGCGAAGTGACGGAGATCAATCTGATCGCTCCGATCTACTGGGGTCTCGAAATGGTGGCCCGCATTGCTGAGGATCGCCATCGACGCGGACTGACGCGCTGGGAACCGGAAGAAGGAATTCAGGGCGCCGTGATATTCCTCGGCTCGATCTCCTCGCAAGGCAACAAGGGTCAAATCTCTTATGCCGTCACCAAGGCGGCGCTGGAGGGAGCGGCTGCAACACTCACCAAGGAAGCGATGTTTCACGGTGTGCGCAGCGCCCTCATTCATCCTGGCTTCACTGATACGCCGATGGCCCGCGCTCTAGGCGATGAGTTTTTGAACAAGAATGTGCTTCCGCATACACAACTTCGCCGGCTGATTCGTCCGGAAGAAATTGCAGATGCCGTGTGCTTCATGATCTCCAACTCGGCGGTTAGCGGCGAACTGTGGGCCGATGCAGGTTGGCATCCGCCGGCCTGATTTGACAATCAAATGATTCGACGCAAACCAAAAATCAATCGCTGCAATCCCTCCCCAGTCCCGCGGACCGAAGGGCTGGAGCGCTCCTTCGCAGGCACCGTGACACGTTCTTGAAGAGGAGGCAACTCGGACTTCAATTGATGATCATGGTGCAGAATCCTGCTAAGCAGACTCTCAAGCTGTCCGGGACACGGTACGACGCGGCGTTTGTCGGCAACTTCCTTGCCATGGAGCGATGGGCAAACCATAGTATGCCTGTGGCCGGTGAGACATTCGTCATTATTTGACGCAGGTCTTCAATCAACACCGGCCCGGTAGCGGCGCATCGTCGCTGTCTTGAGTGCCGGTCAAGTCGGAGCGAGTCGCCTGTCCGCCGTTGTCGCTGGTCGCAGACCGGCCGAACTTTGAATGTTGAAATCTCGGGAACGTCATGCAAAACATCGTTCGACAATTGGAGGAAAAACGCGCCGCCGCCGAGTTGGGCGGCGGACAGCAACGAATCGACACGCAGCACAAGAAGGGAAAGCTCACGGCGCGTGAGCGGATCGAATTGTTACTCGATCCCGGCACGTTCGAAGAGTGGGACATGTTTGTCGAGCACCGCTGCACCGATTTTGGAATGGACAAGCAGAGCATTCCCGGCGACGGCGTGGTGACCGGCTACGGGACGGTCAACGGGCGCGTGGTCTTCGTGTTTAGCCAGGATTTCACCGTGTTTGGCGGCTCGTTGTCGGAAGCACACGCGGAAAAGATTTGCAAAATCATGGATCACGCCATCAAGGTCGGCGCGCCGGTGATCGGCATCAACGATTCCGGCGGCGCGCGGATCCAGGAAGGAGTCGCCTCGCTGGGCGGCTACGCCGACGTGTTTCAAAAAAACGTCCTCGCGTCAGGCGTGGTGCCGCAGATTTCGCTAATCATGGGTCCGTGCGCGGGCGGCGCAGTTTACTCGCCGGCGATGACCGACTTCATCTTTATGGTGAAAGACACGTCGTACATGTTCGTGACCGGCCCGGACGTCGTAAAGACCGTCACGCACGAAGAAGTCACGCACGAGGAACTTGGAGGCGCGATAACGCACTCCACGACGTCAGGAGTCGCCGATCGTGCCTTCGAAAACGACGTCGAAGCGTTGGCCATGCTGCGGCGGTTCATCAATTATTTGCCGGCGAACAACCGCGTCCCGCCGCCGCACCGGCCGACCCCCGACCCGGTGGACCGGGAGGAGCCGTCCCTGGATACACTCGTGCCAGAGTCGCCGACGAAACCGTACGATATCAAAGAACTGATCCTCAAGATCGTCGACGATACCGACTTCTTTGAAATCCAACCGGAACATGCCAAGAATATTATTGTCGGCATGGCGCGAATGGATGGCTATCCGGTCGGGATCGTCGCCAACCAGCCGCTGGTCTTGGCCGGCTGTTTGGATATCAAGTCCTCGATCAAAGCGGCGCGTTTCGTCCGATTTTGCGACGCATTCAACATCCCCATTTTGACGTTCGTCGACGTGCCCGGTTTCCTGCCGGGAACAGCGCAAGAATACGGCGGAATCATCAAGCACGGCGCAAAACTGCTCTACGCCTACGCCGAAGCAACGGTACCGAAGATTACGCTGATCACCCGCAAGGCATACGGCGGAGCGTACGACGTGATGGCGTCGAAGCATCTGCGCGGCGATGTCAACATTGCCTGGCCAAGTGCTGAAATCGCCGTCATGGGCCCCAAAGGCGCTGTTGAAATTATCTTCCGCAAGGAACTCGACGATCCGCAGCGAATTGAAGAGCTGACTGAGGAATACCGCGCGAAATTTGCCAACCCGTTCATCGCGGGGCGGCGCGGCTTTATCGACGACATCATTGAGCCGCGACAGACGCGCAAACGCATCTGTCGTTCGTTGGCGATGCTGCGAGACAAGAAGCTGGAGAATCCGTGGCGGAAGCACGGCAACATCCCGCTCTGACCGTTCTAAACGGCAAAGGAAAGATGTTCAACAAAATTCTGATTGCTAACCGCGGCGAGATTGCTTGCCGCGTGATCAAGACCTGCCGCCAGATGGGAATTCGGACGGTCGCTGTCTACTCGGAAGCCGACCGTGACGCCCTGCACACGCTGCAGGCGGACGATGCTGTCTGCCTGGGGCCGGCCCCGTCCGTGCAAAGCTATCTTGCAATTGAAAAAGTCCTTGAGGCCTGCCGGGAATCGGGTGCCGAGGCGGTGCATCCCGGATACGGATTTCTCTCGGAAAATGCTGTGTTTGCCGAGCGATTGTCAGAGGCGGGTATCACTTTTATCGGTCCGAGTCCCCACGCGATCAGGAGCATGGGCGACAAAATCACTTCGAAGAAATTGGCGGAGGCCGCCGGCGTCAACACGATTCCCGGCTATGCAGACGTCATCGAATCCCCGGAACGTGCCGTTGAGATTGCGCGGGAGATCGGCTATCCCGTGATGCTCAAGGCGAGCGCCGGCGGCGGCGGCAAGGGGATGCGAATTGCACGGAACGACGACGAGTGCCGAGACGGATTTCAAAGGGCGACCAACGAAGCCCGCTCGGCGTTCGGAGATGAACGGGTCTTTCTGGAAAAGCTCATCGAAGAGCCGCGACACATTGAAATTCAGGTTTTGGCGGATCAGCACGGCAACGTGATTCACTTGGGCGAACGTGAATGTTCACTCCAGCGGCGGCACCAAAAGGTGATCGAGGAAGCCCCATCACCGTTTCTCGATACGGCAACCCGCGCCGCAATGGGCGAACAGGCGGTGGCACTCGCCCGCGCTGTCGATTATGAGTCAGCCGGGACCGTCGAGTTCATTGTTGATTCTGACCGTAACTTCTATTTCTTGGAAATGAATACCCGGCTGCAGGTCGAACATCCGGTGACGGAATTCGTGACCGGGCTGGACCTCGTGGAGCTGATGATTCGGATTGCCGCGGGAGAGGCCCTCCCATTGTCGCAGCCAGACGTGAGACTCGACGGCTGGGCGATCGAGGCACGCGTGTATGCGGAAGATCCCGCTCGCGGATTTCTTCCCTCAGTCGGACGGCTGGTGCGCTATCTGCCGCCGCCGATTTCGGACGCCGTACGTGTGGACACCGGCGTCTACGAAGGCGGCGAAGTCTCGATGCACTACGATCCGATGATTGCCAAGGTCATTACGCACGGCTCGACGCGGGACGACGCGATCGCACAGATGCGCGAGGCGCTGAACGAATTCTACGTCCGCGGCGTCTCGCACAACATTAGTTTTTTGGCCGCAGTGGTTGAGCAGGCACGTTTTCAGGAAGGCCGACTCAGCACGAACATGATCGCTGAAGAATTCCCTAATGGCTTTGACCCCTCTGACAAGGTCCACGGCGATCCGGTGCAATTAATAGTCGTCGCAACGTCAATCCACCGACGGTATATGGACCGCGCTGCAGGAATCAGCGGGCAACTTCCCGGATATGAACGGAAGGTCAGCGATCACTGGGTCGTCGTGATCAATGGCACACACGTCCCGGTTGAAGTCCGGTCAATTGCCGGCGGCCATGAGGTGATTCATGAGGGGCGGGCGCACAAGATCGTCAGCGATTGGCAGTTCGGGCAGCCATTGTTCGTGTGCACAATTGACGGCAGACAGTACTGTCTTCAGATCGAGCGGCGGAATATGACTTACCGCCTGTTCCACTGGGGATCGCAGGTCGATCTGATGGTCCTGACCCCACGTGCTGCGGAGTTATTGGCTTGCATGCCGGTCAAAGAACCGCCCGATGTGTCTCGATACCTGCTTTCGCCGATGCCGGGCCTGCTGACGCAATTGGATGCGGAGGAAGGCCGCGAGGTCCGTTCGGGCCAAGATTTGGCGGTCGTGGAAGCGATGAAAATGGAAAATGTCCTGCGTGCTGAGCGCGACGGCAAGATCGCAAAAATCCTGGCAGCCGTGGGAGAGACGTTGTCCGTCAATCAGCCTATTCTTGAATATGAGTAGGTCATAGGATGGCCGTCAGCGTTCACCAAATCAAGTGTCTCGAGAGATTTACGCCGACCGCGGACGATTGCTGACGCTGCCGTTCCTAGCGCCCGCCAACCCTGCCGCAGCCCCAGCGCGTCGAAACCAATGAGATTGTTTTGCGGCTTGATGTCCCGGTCCACAAAGGGAGGTGTTTCGGAATGGGCAACGGTCAACCCGCCGCAATCTTGCTTGATAATGTCGACAGCCTCGGGGACCGCCATCATTGTGGTGCGGTAGGACTTCTGGAGGCGGTCGCGGCTACCACCGGCGATGTATTCCTTGGTGAAGCAACCATGACGGGCGCCGTCAATTTCAAGACTGTTTGCGTCGTAGACACGGATGTTGTTGGGATGGCCAATGCGGGTGATCATCAAGGCCTCTTCGAGGAGTGTTTCGGTCACTTGGAGGTCGGCGCCGGGGAGTTGAGCACCTTCATCTCCTGCCGGCCGAGAAAGCGCTCGACGGCGTAGGTGCCTCTGATGAGCTGTCCTTCCGATAGAAGAGCCATCTGATTTCAAACGAACACACAAGGTCGAGATCAATATGCGAGTTCACGGAGCTGATGGAATTGAGGATCCCCCCATTCGCGGCAACTTGTACACTCAGCATACGACAAATGAACCTGGTGCTCGATCAGGCGAATGCGTGCCGTGTGGTGAGCAATCCTACGATTGATGACTTCAGGTCATCGCACAATTTGTCAGCCGTCCGCGCTCCACCTTGCAATCGTAAGTTTTGCGGTTGATTATCAGTGGGTTCGGACCACTGATTGCGATCGGCCTGGAAGCGATTCAGACACCTATTGGAGATGACGGTAACCACAACTCCATAAGGGGGCGTTTGATGGCAATCACTATCTATCACAGAACAACTTCACAATCTTCCGCCCGGAAAAGAGCTTCCTGCGTCTGGAGCCCCGCATGGAAAAATCGAAGCAGACGTTGGAAAAATTGGAAGATGCCGGGCTGGAAATGATGGATTATGACGACCGCTGGAGTCGGTACCGAATTCGGTTGACACCGGAGGACTTGAAGAACCATACCGAAGTGATCAAGGAGATTATGGCGCAGGCTCACAATGAAGCGGGGCCTTGACAACATGCTCTGATTACCGATTTGCGGGCGGGCAACGGATCGTTGGAACGGTGCGAAAAAGGCTGCTGTCAACGACAGCGGTCGAGCCAGGTTTGGAGGTTCGAGTCAGCGGCGGCCGCCGCACCTGGGAAACGTCGGCGGAGCCAGTCGGCGGAGATTTCGTAAATCTGTAGGTAGCTGGGTGGATCGTGCCGGTCTGATCTGGTCTGTAAAAATGTGTGCCCTCGCTCAAACATTGATAGTTCATATGCTTTGTTGCGGACGCCATCGGGATGATTGGCGTGAAAAAAACCGAAGTGCAATCGTCGGCCGCCGCCGTGAGGCGTGACTCCGTGGACCTTTATGGGCGCGTAGGGGGGCCGGTCCGATTTCTGGTTCTCCGGCGGCAACCCGACCTCCGTGGACAGAGATTTATTCGCCGGCAGTACGGGCCAGTCGTGCGGAATGTCTCCGAGACGGCAGATCCGGCCGTCGGAATGGGACAATGTCCCTGTTTCAACGTCGCCAGACGGACCCCCAGAATGGGACTCGTCCCATTCTTGAGCAGCGGGAGTCACAGCCGAAAACGGCACTCGCATGTGCAGGCGGTCACTGCCAACCTGGGGTCTATGCGCACCGGCGAGCTTGATTCGGAAGGAATCCGCGCAGGACGATGTGACCGAAGCAGGTTGCACCTCGGCCGCCAGCTACAAATGACGGTTCAACCTTGGTCATGATCTCGGTGCGTCCCAACTCGCCAAGTGTCATCACTTCGACAACGTTTAAGGCCACTTCGAATTGCGATCGGTGAGTGTGATCTCCGGCAGACGGTCCGCCCATATCCAGCGGTCGGACGATGCAATCGCCGCGAGGCTGACTGGTGGCGAAATGCAGTCGGTGATTCAGACCGACGCGACAAATTACGGCCAAAGCGGATGCGCAACCCGTGTGCCGGAATGACGGTGTTGGGGTGAGAGTTGACATGAGAATGATCGTCCCAGCATGGTACCGTGACTGCTTGGTTCTGCTTTAAAGCAAACGGTTTGGCATGGCCCAGCGAATTCGCGATAGGAGCACATCACCGCGAGCATTGTCTCGGGGCATCCATTCACCCACGGTCACCCACGATTCATCCCGGCTGGCATTGGTGACGTTGAAGTTGCCCATCAATGCCACATGGCCGGGATCATTCACCCCATCCCCCGCCAGAGGCAGCACGACACGTTCCGTCCCTCGGATCAGATGTAACGTCTTGGGATTGACCTGGGCCATGAACAACGGCGAACGCCAGCGGATGACATTTGAGTTGGACGAATCTTTCCGCGTGTAGACGAGGAACAATCCGTCTGAATGTGCGAGCCAATGCTGCTGCGTGGACGACATTGTCAATGGTGTTCCATCATCCCAGGCCCAAGGGATTTTGTTGTTCCAGTGCAGACCGTCATCGCTGACACTCACGTACCCTCGATTATCTTCGGCGCGCATCGTCAGATAGAAGCGTTCGCCGAATCGTGTCAGCGACGGTTCCAAGAGACCACGTTTGTGGGGATGTTCCAGAGCCGGCCCGACTTGCTTGATTCGCAGCGTCTCGCCGTCGAAGGCGCAGCGGACTCCGGCTACCGAGCGATGTGTCGGTTTGTCGCCGAACGTGAACGCGAGCATAATGTCGCCATCAGGCAGAATCACACGTTGGCCGCAATTGTTCGTATAAATAAACGAGCCGCGCGGATCATCCCATTTGAGTCGTTTTCGCTCCGACCACGACCCGTCTTGCTTCCTCACGACGTAAACGGGATACCTTGCCAATTGGTCGCCACGAGCGAAATGCGGGCCTCGGTAGAATACGGCATGTCCCATCGCCAAAACTGTGTTTGTCTGAGCATGGTACTGGGGCACCACGTCGCAAACGCCCGCTTGGAGACCATCGTGATCGGGTACCGGAACCCGGCCCAATGCGGGAATCGGGTGCGGGTCGGTCCAGTTCCCACCGAGATTCTCTGACATCGACCAGTGGACGGGTCCGAAATAGTCCGAGCCGCCAATCGTTTGTAGCGTCATCAACGCTATGGGAACGCCCGACTTGCAGGGCAGCATACAGGCGCGGGGATGAAACCAGGTGACTCTCTTGCCGTCACGATTGCGCCACAGCGCCTCTTTCGTGATGGAACGAACCAGCTCGTTGCGGGTCTGGCCCAGGACCGGCTGACTCAGCATTGCCGCACCGGCAGCGAGAAATTGACGGCGATCGAGGAAATTGAACACTGTGGAAGGTCCTCTTGTTTTTTGCTTTCGACACTGGAATCGGCGAATTCTCTTACTGGTGGCACAAGCACCAAATCATTGTGCAGCTTGAAACAACCTGTAATTTCAAAGTGAATCTGCGTCCGAACTCTCGTGAATTAAACGGTAATCTTCGAACCGAACGGAAAAACCTTTTCCCTTGGGGGCTGCCAACATCATTCCCACTTGCTGGTCGGTCTCGTCAGTCAGAAACAATTGACGAATCATTTCGAATTCGGTGCCGTCGAGCGAATAACTCACGGCGAAGGTGGTTCCTTGACGCTCACACTGAATCCAGGTCGCGGGCGGATTTTGCAGGGGCACAATTGACCAGTCGGAGTAGTTGCGAGTGACGACTGCACTGGCAAATTGCTGCCCGTCAACATACTCGATTCCACATTTCAGCCAAGTGCGCTCGTCGATTCGCACCATGAGTCCGGCCTGGTCGTATTGCGAGTTGTATTCACCCCTGATTTTGACTCGTGCTGAAAAATCACCCACGACGGAATCGAAATAGAAATGGCCGCTATCGCGAATTCCCCCGTCGTGCGTTTTCCTCCAAAAGTCAGTTTTGGGTTCCGACCGAGCAGTGAGGCCGTTACCCAAGGCGTTCCATTCTCTTGGTTCGTTTAGCCATCGCATCGTTGATAGCCTCGTTTGTTCCTTAATTCTTAAAAAAGGGGAATTCTTAAGAAAGGGGCCCTTGCCGGTTCAGATCCCAAAAGCATTCCGCATGCGCCAGCACGCAGCCGACGATCATCCGTTGCAAATAACGCCGGAACGCTCAATTGCCGAAAGACGCAGCGAGTTACTCGGAGCGATTGTGTGCTGGCACTCCCAGAAACACATCATGGCGGCGCGTGAAAGGCGATACGAATGGTACAAATTGATCAACAATTCCGAAGCTTCCTCATCCGGACAGCAGCGAATTTACTCCGCGTTGCTTAACACAAAGCAAAAGACGTTCTGTCTACGATGGAACGGGGTTTCGTCGGGCGGGGCTGCCTCTCCGGCGATGAAACCGCCCCACTCGGCCGCTTCACTTCCCCAATGCCCAATCCGCACTTGTCGAATTGCTTCGTCGCGCGGATCACGGATTGATTTTCCTTGCACGGTTAGGACGGGGCTGCTGAGACTCATGCTGTCGCCGGCGTGGCCAAAACGAAATGTCAAAGCGTTCGCCGCCCGCAGGCTGGAGGCGGGAATACGAAAAGAATACTGTTTGCGGGCTCTCGCATCGAGAACACCGACGTTTTTGCCGTTGAACAGCACATCAACTTTGACGACAGGGGCTTTGGGGGGAGTCCAACTGGAATTCGGTGCGACCGAGAAACTCAGGGAGGCGTCGGTCTTGTAGATAGATGAAGCGTCGCCGTTGACGACGACAAATTTGCGCGAGCGGACCTCACCGGTTGTCGTACTTCTCACGCTGAACTTTAGCAGGCCTTCGGGTAATGATGTTGAGTCCACGGTTGCCGCATACAGCGCACGATAGAAAGGCCGGCCGATTTCTTGCATTGCGTGCCAAGTCTTGCCATCCAGCGAATATTCCAGCGCTTCATGAGGCCGCGGCTGCACGAGATGAGCCTGAACCGTGACACGACCCTGCCACGGCGCGCCAACGCGATGCGAAACGATGGCCGCCCGCTGTCCCAGCCCCTTGTAGAAGTACTCCAATTTCTCACCGCTGACGTGATAGATCAGATATCCTTGTGGGGACAGATCGGGACAAAGTTTGTTGGCTTTGGGATTCCACCAGCAGCCCGCCAGCGCCCCGCCAGTGCGGTAGGGGACGGGACGCGTCTTCTCGGAGACCACATGAATGTCCCCGACGAGTTGCAGCCGCACATCGTGCTGTGCGGACAATTCGAGAAAGCCGGGGCAGTGCTTCATCAAATCGAATTCAGATGTCGTGACAACAAACGTGCCCGGCGTCCGCTGCGCCATGTCCTGCTTCAGCCACTCCACATGCAGTGACTGAACCTTATTTGTGGGGTACTCTAGTTTCTTGCCGTTGACTACTCTTTGTACCTTTCCGAGGTGGTACCCATAGTCGACCGACACAAAGTGAATCTTCCCGTATTCAAACGAAAAGAAATTGGGACCGAGATACTCCCAATACAACGCCTTACCGCAGCGATGGTCTCCGCGTGGGAACTCCTTGAGTCGATAAGAGGAATCGGTGTGATCCCCGGCAACGTTGTAGTAAGGCATTGTCAAATGGTTCATGATGCCGACATAGTTGCGGAAATCGGCGTGCCCCCTTTCAGGTGAGCCCAGCAGGGCCTTGCTCAAATTCAACAGATCGCCACTGTTGACAACAAAACGCGGTTTCGGCGTGAGGGCGTTGACCTCTCGCACAAATTGGCTCAGACCAGCCACGGAACTGGGGTTCTGGGAGACGTGTGTGTCGGTAACATGCACAAAGATGTACTCGTTCTCATCGAGCGCTGCCGGATGGAGAGAAAAGTCCGCCCGCGAAGCTAATGGTTTGTACCAGTCCCCCTGAACCTCATATCCCGATGGACGAGTGATATAGATAAACACCGCGTCCTTGTGAGGAGTGAGCGTGTAGGCGCCCTGAGCATCGGTCTTGACGACCGAATATCCGTCGGTAACCGAGACGCCTGCCAGCCCCAATGCTGTGCCCTGCTTGTGAGTCACGACGCGCCCTGTGACTTTCCCGTGTATTGTCGCTCCGTAGTTTGGTTTCGGTGTTTCCTTGATCAGCAGTTTCAGGACCTCGGATTCAGAGATCGGTAAGTTCGGTTCGTCCGCAGGCAAGCTTTCGGCCAACAAGCCAATCAGCATACTGCACAGCAAGAAACCAAGCATCAGATTCAATCGCACATCATCACCTTTTGGAACTTGGCGAACCGAAACGTAGCATGAGTTACAAATCGTATGGCGGTGTTGGTCAGCAACCCGATGCGGTTGCCTCGCGCATACCATTAAAGTGGTTTGACGCCAACAGCGGTTGATGGTTCCAGTTAGTCAAGACGCCTGTCTTGCTCCGGGCCGGCCCTCTTCGATGACAAACGAGGCTTTTGTGAGAATCGGTGCTCCCGGTTTGTCAACATACGGAGTCGCGCGAAAGTGAGAGGTCCAGGTCTGCGGCGTCAGTTCGCAGGAAACGTACCCTCGGTTGGAATTGTACCAACGGACAAACTCATTCTGAGCCGCAGCTCGTTCGTATTCGGGGATGTGGTTGCCGCCGTTGCCGCCGGAAGTCATCGACGTGCCCACAAGCTCGGTTCCGACGAGCGGCGATTTCGGATCTTGGAAATCGAGCTGCAAATCATTGACCCAGTTGAGGTGGATGTCGCCGGTGAGCACGACCGGATTGGGAATCTTGCGTTCGTGGAAATAACGCAGCAATCGGCGGCGGCTGACCTCATAGCCCGGCCACTGGTCCATACTGTAGCGGTGATCGTCACCTTCGCCTCGATTCAGGGGAGCCATCATCACCTGTTGCGCCAGCACGTTCCAGGTGGACGATGACTTCAGGAGGCTCGACATCAGCCAGTGCTCTTGTTCATTGCCCAGCATGGTGGCCTGGGGATCGAACACCTTACCGGTCATCGGTTTTTCGTGGTCACCATTGGGCTGATCCGTGCGGTATTGCCGCGTGTCGAGCACATGGAAATTCGCCAGACGGCCGTACTGGCAGCCGCGGTAGAGCTTCATGTGCGGCCCTTGTGGAAAGGACCGGCGCCGCAACGGCATGAATTCATAATAGGTTTGATACGCGTTCATGCGTCGGGCCAGGAACGCTTCTGGAGAAATGCCGTCTTCCTCAGAGACAAGGTTCGCATAATTGTTGTCAAACTCATGGTCGTCCCAGGTGACCAGCCAGGGAAACAGGCGATGCGTCTCCTGCAATGATTGGTCGAGGCGATATTGTGCGTAACGGGTGCGATAGTCGTCCAGACTTTTGACTTCACCGCCGATATGTTTTCGCGGCCGCTTATCGTTGCCGGCGTATTCATAAATGTAGTCTCCCAGATGGACAACGAGGTCGAGGTCCTCGTTTTGCATATGGGGATAGCCGTTAAAGTAGCCGCTTTCGTAATGTTGACATGATGTGAACGCGAACTTCAAACGTTCGGGCATCACCTCATTCGCCGGTGCCGTACGGGTGCGTCCCACGGGACTGGTCTCGTCGCCGGCGTGAAAGCGGTAGAAGTACCAGCGGTTGGGTTTCAAACCGTTCACTTCGACATGGACCGAGTGTCCTAGTTGTGGCATTGCTCGGGCGACTCCGCTCCGAACCACGCGGCCGAATCCCTCGTCATCGGCGACTTCCCACCGCGTCGGCACCGGTTCGTTTGGCATGCCGCCACCGTCTAGCGGATTGGGAGCCAGCCGTGTCCACAGCACGACGCCATCTGCCTCGGGATCCCCGGATGCCACTCCCAATGTGAATGGGTTCCCCTTGAAGTGAACACGTTGCGCCACTTGTTCCTCGGCGCGCAAAGCAATTGACGGGATTGCTGAGACTGCTGCGACGTAACGAAGGAATTCCCGGCGTTCAATTCCGTAGTGTCGGGTTGAAGATTTCTGGCGATGCGGCATCTGCAACAACTTTCTCAGTTTAGGGAATGACAGCAATGACCGATTGAGAGCTCCACCAGTCGGAGGGCAAATCCATCTTATCTGAGTGCTCAACATATCGGAAGTTTCGAATTGCCGCGACAACGGAAAACGCTATTTGACATCGTCGCGAGCACACAAACCGAATGCCAATGTGTAAGAGCATCCGAATGTGTTATTGTAAAACGCAGGAGACGTTGATTTTAGAGTCCGGTCAAATCAGGACAGCAGCATGACGGGGACGGCACGGAACCGATTATTGCATCGATTGAGCGGCATGGTGGTGCTGATCGTGACCACCGCATCGTTGTTGCCGGCGGCTGATCGCGCGCCCGCCGACCGAGAAGAGCTCGACAGCCGTCGCCGCGACTATCTGACATGGATTTTCGACAATTTCAGCAAGCTGGAACCAACGATGAAACGGTTGGACGGGCGTGCCTGGTCGCTCAACCAAGCGCGGCTATTTCTCGACAAGGAGACGCACAAGGCGAACGAGTACTTCACGACGATCGAATTGACGGCCGATCCGGATTTCATGGGAATCAGGCTGCTCAAAACCTTTCTTGATTTTGGAGGATCAAAATCAGCACCTCAACGACTGTCGGTTGAGGCACGCGATCATCTCCAAGAGATTCTGCGTCATTGGCCGATGGATCGAAAACACGCAATCAGCCGGCGGGCCTATTGGCCCCCCGCATTCACCGAAAACCACGATTTGATGCACTTGACGATCGGTCTGTTCTCCGAGGAGTTGCGGGGCCACGACGTGCAGCATCACCTGGACGAGTTGAAGAAATCGTTGGCGTGGCGCTTCGAGCGAGGATACTACGAATGGGGATCGCATCGTTATCAACTGCATTACTCAAACCCGTTGCAGATTCTTGCCGTCTATGCACCCGACCCGGACGTTCGCCGAGGCGCAGAAGACTTGTTTAACTTGATGTTGGCCGAGCGGGCGTTGATGAGCGTCGGGGGATATCTCGGCGGACCCGGGATGCGTTCTTACGACCGCAATCGCGGCTGCGATTATCTCGACAACAATCGCTACGATTCATTCCTGCCAACTGTCTGGTTGGCGTTAGGAGTCGGCGAGCCGCGGTTCGATTTTGCACATTCGGACGGGCTGGAACCTGCGGGTGACGGTTACGGCAACGGACGTGATCCGCGTCTCAACCAGGACGAAGCCATGTTCCTTGCCACGAATCAAATCGTACCCCATCCCGTGTTGCACGAATTGGTCGACGAGGTGGCAGCGCAAAAAGAACTGATCTATACCGGCCGTCGCTCATCGGCGGGACATCCATTTCAGAATGGGCCGCCGGATGATCCCCGCTCGCATCAAGTGCTCTACTACTACAACACGCCACACATCTCGATGGGATCGCTCCAGTATCTTCCCCGCGCTGGAAAGATGAGTGTTTCATACAATTCTCGCCCTCGATTTTTCAGTGTGCTGTTTCCCGCAAGCCCGGCGCAGGTCTTGCGAACCAGGCTCAGCGAAGCGGACCTAAAAGCGGGCCCTAAAAGTTTCAACTACACGGCCGACCGGGTCGTCCAGCACCGTAACTGGCTGATTGCCGCCGGCCAACTTTCGGCCAGTCACGGGCTGACCTCCCGTAAAATTGGCAATTGGGACCTGTTTCAAGTCGAGAACGGACTTTGCGCCCATGTGGAAATTGCCGAGGGCTGGCGCGTCTTTCAGGTGTCAGACTTGGCCCACTATCGAGATGCCGAGTCGTTCATCGCCGCGTTGACAATACCCGCCGTTGACGGAAACACAGTTCACGCAACCGCGACAAATGGCGATGAAATTATGGTCGACCTTACATCGATGGCGATTTCAATCAACGGCGCCTTGCGCCAACCCCCGGTAGACATGTTGCACGATTCGCCATTCATGAAGTCAGAACACGGGAGCGGCATGATTACAATCACGACGAAATCCGGCACCGTCTCTTTTGACAACGCGTCACTTCAAAGGAAAGCGTCGAAACAACCGTAACGCGGCAAGTTCGTCGTTTTTACGAGCGGACTATCGCTTACCCATCTCATAATCCAGCACGAACTGATGGCGGTCGATGTCGGGTACGATCTTGGTCCCGTCGCACAGCTTTTGTTGCTGTGGACTGTATGTCATCACTGAAATTCGATCGTCTTTCGGCGCAAAACGATAGATCCTCAGGAATCCGCCCCGGTAATCGCTCAGACATTCGTGCACCGGGTTGCCGTGGTCCCCGCGTACGGTACGATGCATCGCCTGCGTGCGGCTCTGATCGCCGCAGCAAATGAGAAACAGATTGCGGTGCTTGCGGAAGCACTTCTCCCACATTTGTTGCGGGGTGTTGCCCTGTTTTCCCTGGGTCTTGTGCCAGCGCATGCGGCCTTTTGGGGCATCGTAGAAATCGCGAGATACGCGGGGTCGATCGCGTGGGCCGAGATACATGTGCGTGGTGATCATCGCCCGCCGATCGGCATGTTCCTCCAAAACATTGTCGGCCCACTCCAGCACGTCATCCGGCGCGTTGCACTCCAGATGCAAAATAAGAAAGTCCATTCCGCCGGCCGTGATCAGTTGGTAACTGTCCGCGTTGTTCTTGATCTGCCCGCCGTACCAGGGTTGCTTCTCGAACAAGGATGCTGGGAACGTCTCTTGAAACTTTCGCGAGTCACCCCCCGACAGCATGTCGTGGTTGCCCACTGAAAATCCGAAGGGCAGCTTGCCGAGAAGTCGCAGCATGTTCCTCCGGGCGACCTCCCACTGCTCATTCGATTCATATTCGTCAACGATATCGCCCACATGACTGACGAAGACGATCTTCTGCTTTTCGCGATTGTCGAGAATCCAATTGACCTCAGACTCGAAGTAGAATGCGTTCTTGTCGCTGACGTATCCCTGGGTATCGGGCAATACGACGAAGCTAAACGAATCCGCAGGGGCAGCCGACGGCTCTGCGGCAACGCATTGCGAACTGATTAACGCTGCACACAGCGCTGGCAGAACCGCAATCAGAGAAATAGCTGTTTTCATATGCTGCTGCCTCTCAAGAAACGATGCTTTGTCAATCAAGTGGAGTTTATCGCGAAACCGGTTGGTGCGTCAAAAAACATATGAAACCTTGTGTGTTGGCCAGCGTATCAACATGCCAGGTTGGTTGATACCGTCGTGGGTCGAGGTGGCACATCCGAAGCAGTTTTGTTCATGTTCTTCGTAGTGGAGTTGGACAAAATTCCCAAAATCTGAACTTGCGGAATCTGACGGACGTGTGGGAGACCTCCGCATCTACGTCATCACATTCACCTCAGCACGCCGACGAACATCAATGCCAGCCATGGCCGTCGGTCGATTACACGCACACGGAGGTCCGCGCCCAGGTCTTCCGCACCTGGGTGGAAGTGTGCCAAAAACTACGACGTTGATGGTCTGATGCTCGATTTTTTCCGACATCCGACCCTCTTTTTTTGCAGCACGGCCATGGGTCAGCATGCCAGCGCCGAGGAAGTGGAGAGATCACTTCCCTCTTGCAGCGAATGCGAGTAATGACTGATGCAATCGGTGCTGTCCGCGGGTTACTTCCGGCTGCAGGAGTGGGAGGAGATCGGAAGATTGGGGCACAAATACGACGTACCGATTTGGACATCGCTGGATGAAGTTTGCACCGACGGGCCCAACGCGAACTCTCTGGCAGCGTACCGGGCCGGAGCGATGAACATGTGGAACGCCGGGGTGGACGGGATCTATCTGTTCAACTTCTCCCCTAAACCACCCGAACCGAAATTTGAACTGTCGCAGCAGATCGGGGATCCGGCGACGATGACTTTTCAACCCAAAACGCACGTGGCCGACGCCAGAGGCCAAGAGAACAGCGACTACTGGTTGAGAGGAGCAGAGCAATACGTCACGAAGAAAAGCATCCGCGACCTCCCTCACCAGCTTGTCAAAGGTCAACCTAAATCCGTCACGATTTTTGTTGGGAATGATCTGGCCGCGGCCAAGGCAATAGGACGCGCGCCGGCAGCGAAGGTACGAGCGTATCATTCCGCGCTCCTGAAGACGGACGACCTCTCGCTTGAAGCCAACGAAAGAGAGTGCACAAGAAGCAGAATTGATCCGGAGCTGGATCTTGTGGAATTTCATCTGCCACCCGAATGCGTGAAGAAGGGCTTCAACCGTTTCGAGCTGACGCTCACAGCGGAGCAAGAGACGGAAGTCGTTTTGGAGGACCTACAGTTGTGGCTTCGCTACGGCCGTTGATGGGGCAGCGGAAGTTCCGGCCCGGTCCGCACTTTGGGCCCATCGATCTCGAACTGAACGGCCGTCGAACGATGGGACCGGTGTCGATTATTGATTCGATCTGGAAGACGTGTGCCACGAGTTTTCTCAAAGGGCTGTTGAATCAAACAGTTCCTTCCAAAGAGAATCTATCGTGGTCTGTTCGCTCTCCGGAATCTCGGCAGGAAACGGCATCCTGCCGGCGGATCCCAAATCATTCAGAACGTGAGCGACGCCGTTGATCCAGCGTGAGATGAGAAGTGGGTCGATTTTTGACAAATCGTCATCCGGTCTGTGATGGAAAAAACGGCCTGACGTGCAATTCAGACGACGCAGCATCACAGCCGGGATGCCCAGTTTCGCGAAGGGATAATGATCGGCATACGGCGTCACTTCCTCCCTGTATTCGGCGTACAAACCTTGTGAGGCCAACTGACGCCCAAGGTAATCGCGCATCGCCGCAGGGCCGTTGCAGCTGACTCGTGTCCAGCCCATGAATGACCCGTAACTGTCCAGGTTAAACATGAACCGGCCGCGTTCCTTTAGAAACTGGCTGTGTTTTGTGGAATATGCTGCACTCCCCACCGACAGTTGTTCTTCCGTGCCAAAGCTGATCAGCCGAATTGTGCGTTGCCGGTTTCCATGGGAAAGAAGTCGCGACAGTTCCAGCAGACCGGCCACTCCGCTGCCGTTATCGTCGGCACCCACCGATCCCGCCTGCGTGTCATGATGGGCACCACATAGTATCAGTTCCGGGTCAGCCCGATCGCCGGGGAAGTCCGCGATCACGTTTGCCGACCGGGCCTCGCGCATCCCGCCATCGATCGTCAACCGCACCGACTTTGCTTTCCCGTTGACCCAGCGCCACGCATCCTGATAGGCAACATTGATGGTGGGGACGACACCAACGGAATTGCAAAATGCGGGAAACAGACTGTCTCCCAATGGCACCGTGCACGGATAGCGCACGTCCACAAGCAGCAACATGGCCGGTTTGCTGTCGATCAACCGCTGGTATTGCCCGCGCGACTGAAAGTGCGCTCCCAAATGCAGAACGGCTGCCCCTTCGAGCGATGTAAGGTCCGAACGCCCCAGATCTGCCGGCGATTCGAACACAACCAGTGGTGCTTCGAGGGTTTGGCCACCAGTGGATGCCGAATGGCAGAATGGCACGCATGCAAATTCAGTCCATTTACCGTTGATGTTGACGCCAAGCCGGTGATCCCGAAATTCATACGCCATCATGGGGAACTCTTCCACCGAAACGTTGGCACCGGCAGCACGGAACTGGCCGGCGATGAATTCGGCCGCAGCATGCTCGCCATGCGTGCCGGCAAGACGCACGCCAATATCCCGCGTGAGGACCTGCAGGTCCTGCAGGATGCGTTGTGGTTGAGCAGTCTGTGGGACATTCATAAGAACGGCCTGCTATGAAGTCGACTCGTAGACGCGGATTTCGCAGATGCGGGCATGATCGAGACCATGGATGGAGGTCACAACAACCCGCAGTGCATCGGTCGCTTCGCCGGCCAAATCGTGAGATCTGCGACGTTGATGGTTGTCCTGCACATCAACCATCGTTTGCCAGCTTCCGTTGCTGCAACAGTCAATTCGATAGCTCCGTACTGTTTCGGGCTGAGGCCGCCCCCAGACCATGCGCGACGTATAACCGTCGGCCAGACTGAAGGTGAGCACACGGTGCAGCCCCGTATCAAACACCAATTGCACCCGGCGCGGATGAATGACCGTCGGCCATCTCAGTTCAATCCAGGCGGGCAATTGTTCCCTGGGATCGCTCATCCAGCGGTGAGTCCCGGCCTGGACGCGACCGGCAGCTGCCCCGCCCGGACCATGCACGCTCCTTGTCTGGCCACTGAGAATGCGGGCTGCCTCTCCACCTTCCTGCTCGCTGCTGGCAGTGATGCAGGCCTGTCGAGCCAGATCATCCGTATCGTTGTTCGCGACACCAATCAAAAACGCGCCATCACGCAGGAGTTGTTGTTGTATGCGATTGAGCAGGTCAGGTTGTTGCAGCATTCCTACAGCCGGAATTCCCTGTTTCACGGCCACTGCCGCCGCCGTGCCAACACCCTGACCCACCACTGAGCAGGTCGCCATCACGCGAGTCGATGCAAACGCGATGTGGGTGGCCGAGATATTCCGGCCGGCGAACATCAGGTTTTGAATCTCGCTGCTCACACAGGCCCGTAGTGGTATATCAAAGAGGTGCGGGACGTTATGCTGCGTACACGGAGGGCTGTCAATCGCGTCCACCCCTTCCGGGGGATGCGTGTCAATGTGCCAGCCTCCGTAAGCAATGGCATCTTCGAAGCGAGTGGAATTCAGCAGGTCATTCTGTGTTAACGTGTATTCTCCAACGAACCGTCTGCTCTCCCGCTTTCCCGGAAGGAAGCCGCACCACTGCAGCGCCCAGTTGCCGGCTCCATGATCGCCATCATTTTTGATGTGATCCCAAACCCCGAGCAGAATGGCGAGCAGTTCATCGCGAATCTGTTCATTGTCCCTGATCGTATCCAGCGTCCCGCCCCATTCGACCCACCAGAACCCGTACTCCAGGCCCAGGTCGTATCCGGCCGTGGCGTGGGGACGAAGCCGTAATTGTTCTTCGGAAAACTTTCGTGCCCAGGGTGGCGGCACAAAGGGCATGGGGCAATCATGCTTTCGGGCCTGAAACATCAATGTCGAGCCGAGCCGCTTGTTGTCTGCAATCCCCACTGCCAGTGATTCACCAAACTCCGACGCTGCTTCCCGGCCTTCGCGCCAGTGGGCACCCGCCGCCTTTCCCAAACCGCCATCACCCGTGCAGTCAATGAAGTATTTCGCCTCAATGCGAAATGTCTCTTCCGTCGAGTTGCGGCTGGCAATGGCATGCGTAATGAAACCTTCATCCACTTCCGCTCCTGCCACCGCCGTGTTGAGCATGAGCGTCAGATTCTTCTCTCGCCTGCACTTGTCATACAGGATTAGATCGAACATCGAGGACGAACGCTGGGGGTTGTGGACGCATGCGTCGAGCCGGATTTCCTCGATAATGCCGGTTTCACGCGCCTCCGTTTCCAGTTCGGCCCCGCGTCCGCCACTACAGTCTGCTCCCACGATGTGCATGCGTACCTCGCTAGACGCATTGCCGCCCAGAACCGACCGGTCCTGGCAAAGGAGCACCTCGACGCCGTTGCGTGCGGCTGCCAGCGCTGCCGTCAGTCCCGCCGGACCTCCGCCCGCCACCAGCACATCCGTCTGGATCGGAATCACAGTTTTCCAGCTTTCATAAAACGATGCCGCTTAATCCACGAATTCCATTTCGATCAGCAGATCGGAGACCCGGACACCCTGATGCCGCACATGATCTCGTGCCAGTTTCTCCGCTCCATCGCCGTCTCCGCGCGAGATCAGATCGATGAGCGAATGATGTTCATCAAGTACCGCCTGCATGTGGGCGGTGGCAACCTCTTTGGATAGTTTTCTGCGACTCTTGCGAGAGCCAAAAAAAAGATAGTGACATTCAGTCAACAGCAGCTTCAGCAGACGCGCAACCCGGTCGTTATGGCTGGCCCGGGCCAACTCGTCGTGAAATGCATGATCCAGCCGTGCCCATCGTTCCGAACCATACCTGCCCACTTCCGATTCGATTTTCTGACAGATGATTTTCAGCCGACTGATATCGGAATCATTGGCCGCCCGGGCGGCCGCTCGCGCGGCAGTCCCTTCCAGACTCTCGCGCAGCTCATAGAGCTGTCTGATTTCCTCGGTCGAGTACTGGCGCAACCGGACGCCGCGTCCATCGGGTTCACTGACCAGCAGATCCTGCCCGACGAGTCTCCGGAGCGACTCGCGAACCGGCATGCGGCTGACTCCCAGGTGATCGGCAAGTTCCTGTTCCACCAGGCGCGCACCGGGTGGGACCTTCCCGGATTGGAAGACATGCTCCACGATGCGATCGTACGTCGTTGCTGCTGCTGAGTGTTTGGTTGCCATTACAGGAAAGCACCTCTCTGTCTCCAGGCAGGCGTACGATGTGGGGCGAAATGGGAGTCCGGGCTCCCACGAGTCACACGCCGATTCACATATTGGATACAATGAAATCCCATTCTACCCGGTCAGGAACCGCTCTGCCAGTCAGTGTGCCCCCACCCCAATATAGGCATTATGCAATGACTAATGTCACACCATTGGCTATCGCGATCTGAATCCGTTCTCGAAGGATTCCCTGAGATTTCTCCACAGTATATTGACTCATTGTATCCAACAGGATACGGTGCACCCCACGATCCCGTGACTCTCTCTCTGCAGAGGCCGGCCGGTTCTCGCGGAAACTTCATTCTGGCGAGGATTTGGGGGACCGTCAGAAATCGCGACTTGAGACAATTACCGAAATCACTGCACACTGAGGCCGGTCCCGAAAGAAAACAAATCGTCATGGCGTTATTCCATCCGTAAACAAAGAGATGCTAGGAAAGAGATGAGCGAAATACGCATTACCCGACGACAGTTTCACAAATATGCGGGCGCTGCAGTCACTCTGCTGAGCAGCAACCCAGCTTTTGGCGACGAACCGCGCAAGGATGACCCCAGGTACTATAGCGCGGCGGAATCGCTGCCCTACGTTGACGGGTCGTTCACCATTGTTGCCCTTCCCGATACCCAGCATTACCTGGAGAAGTGGCCCCATCATTTTTACAAGCAGACCGAATGGATTGTTGCGAACAGGGAAAGACGGAACATTCGGTTCGTCGTCCATCTCGGAGATACTACGAATCAAAACAGTCGGGAGGAGTGGAAAGTCGCTCGGAAGGCCATGAGGACACTGGACGATGTTGTTCCCTATTCCGTTACGACTGGCAATCATGATTGCGGACTCGGGGGCCGCGTGACGGATCGGCAGACTCCGCTGAATGTTTTTTTCCCGGTCGCCGCCGCTCAAAAGCAGCCCACATTCGGAGCCATCTTTGAGAAGGGTCACATTGAGAACAACTATCACACTTTTCAGGCTGGGCGGCAGAAATTCCTGATCCTTTCACTGGAATGGGGCCCCCGCGACCCGGTGGTGGACTGGGCAAACCGTGTCGTGGAAGAGCATCCCGAGCATGCAGTCTTTCTTGTCACGCATGCCTATCTCTACAACGATGACAAACGCTACGACTGGCCGAAGTACGGTGAAAAGCAGCGCTACAACCCCCACCACTACGGGACGGCCAATTTGCCGGGGGGAACCAACGATGGTCAGGAATTGTGGCAAAAACTCGTCTCTCGGCACCCCAATATTTTCATGACCATTAACGGTCACGTGGTGGGTGACGGACTCGGTCTGCTGACAAGCGAAGGCAACAGTGGCAACCATGTGCATCAAATGCTTGTCAATTACCAGCACAAACCGGAAGCGGGAGAAGGATATCTCCGGCTGCTGGAATTCCTCCCCGACGGGAAAACTTTGCAGGTCAAAAGCTACTCCGCGTCTACGGACTTGTTCAAGATTGATTCACAAAACCAGTATTCACTCACGCTTCAACCACAGTTGAAACTGTAGTCCGCAATGGTTCACCACGATCGTAATGAGTCCGGATATTCGTTCATATTGACTTGCTTCGACGAAGTCGCCCAAAGACCAAGCGTGGATAATCCAAGGGACAACAGCCCCAGTGTTCCCAGAATCTGAAGGTTATCATGTCACACGAAATTGCTACGACTTCGGGAACAGAGTCACATCGACTGTCGAGGTGTCTGAACGGCCGTCACAGTGGAATCCGTGCCCTCGTCGGCGTTGCCGTGCTCCTCTGCGTCGTGAATGACTGTCGTGCGGACGAGGCCGCGAACGAAGCGACCATCACAGAACTGCGTCGTGTGTGGGACAAGGCCCCGCACAATGCTTTTACCGACCTGATTCGCTTTAAAGGTCATTGGTATCTTTCCTTTCGCGAAGCAAAAACCCACTTCATACCAAAGCCAGGTGAAGAGAGCGGGAAGCTGCGAGTCCTGAGGTCTTTGGATGGAATCGAATGGAAGTCGGTTGCATTATTGGATGACGGGAAAGATCGGGACATCCGTGATGGACATTTATGCGTCACCCCTGATAACCGGTTGATGCTGGTTGCCGCGGCGGCGCCCCATACGCACGGGGAATCCGATACGCGGCAGCCGTTGGTATGGTTCAGCAAGGATGGCGAATCGTGGAGCACACCGACAGAGGTTGGGGAGCTTGACTGGTGGTTGTGGCGAGTTGAATGGGGGCCTGATGGAAAGGCATACGGCGTCGGTTACGGGCCAATCACCCGTCTGCCGCGCCGTACACGTTTGTATCGAAGTACTGACGGCATTCGCTTCGAAACACTCATCAAGACGTTTACCAGACAACCTCACACGGGAGAAACGGTTATACGTTTCTTGAAAAACGGCACGGCTGTCGCCCTCGTCAGACGTGATGGACCTGAACCTATTGCGCTCGTCGGAACGGCACAGGGTGATTACCGCAAATGGGATTTTAAGCCACTCGGTCAAAAAATTGGCGGGCCGGGCTTGTTGGTAATGCCCGATGGTCGACTGCTCGCCGGATGCCGCCTCTACAACGGAAAGGTCAGGCGGACCTCACTCTGCTGGCTGGATCCCGTGAACGGAACATTGAGCGAGTTTCTTGAGCTACCATCGGGTGGGGACACGGGTTACCCCGGTCTAGTGTGGCATGGTGACCAGCTTTGGGTGAGTTACTATTCGTCACATGAGGAGAAAACGGCAATCTACCTGGCGAAAGTACACATCGACCTTCTTCCTCATTTGAGCGTCAAGCCAGGTGACGAGTGACCGGCACAACAAGACGCAGTTCGGCAATCCAACACCTCGTCGTATGACATGAACCAAACCGCACCCTGATAGATATGCAACACGATGTCGGCATCACAAATGACGCTGAGTCCTATCGATTGGCTGGTCGTGGCCGGCTATGTCGTGATGACAGTCGGTGTCGCCCTACATGTCCGCCGCGGACAGCGGACCGCGTCCGACTATTTCCTGGCGGGGCGTTCCATGCCCTGGGTCGTCATCGCAGTAAGCCTGTACGCATCGCTGTTCAGCACGGTCAGTTTTGTGGGTGTGCCGGGCGAAGCCTACAAACACGGTGTGCTGCTCAGCCTGAACTCGCTGGGATACGCCCTGTTCACGCCATTGGCGATATGGCTGTTTCTGGGTTACTTCTATCGCACCGGGCAATGTTTCACGGCGTATGAATATCTCGAAGAGCGGTTCAACGGCGCGACTCGCTTCTTCGGGAGTCTCATCTTCCTCGTTGGCCGTAGCTTGTACGGAGCCATGGTCTTCTATGCGGCTGCCCAGGTCTTCGAAATGCTCGTCGGGTGGCCACGCGAGACCATCATCATTGCGGTCGGCATGATTGCGGTCGTTTACTCCGCTATTGGAGGAATGAAAGCCATCATGATTACCGATGTCTTCCAGACGATCGTGATTGTTGGGGGCCTTCTGGCAATTCTCGTCAGAGCATCGATGCTCATCGACTTCGAATATGGCCGGATGTGGCAATTCGCAGTTGACCAACAACACGGATTCAACGACATAATGACAGCGAATTTCTTTTCGTTCGACCCCACCGTGCGTTATACATTCTGGGTGTTTCTGGCACTCGCCATCATGAGGCCTTTGGAAAATTACGGGACCGATCAACTGGTTGTCCAGCGCCTGCTGACGTCAAAAAGTTACGAGGCGGCAAAGCGTGCCATTTGGGCCAAAACGATCGTGACGCCCTTCATTATGGCACTTTTCTGGGGCACGGGACTGATCCTGTTCTACTACTATTCCGCGGTTGGCGTCCCGCCCGTGGGTGTCCCGTCGGATCAAATCATGGGGCACTTCATCGTGGCTCATCTGCCTTCGCCCATTCCAGGTTTGATCGCTGTTGGATTGCTTGCCGCGCTAATGTCGACCGTCGATTCCGTAGTCGGTTCGCTCTCAACCGTCACCACAATCGACGTTCTTCAAAGGTTCCTGGGAATGTGCAAGAGCGAATCGGCAGTTATCAGCGCGGGGAAACTGCTAACCTGCCTTTGGGGGGTTGTGATCATTTCACTGGCGCTGTTCCTGACGTGGATCAGCCGGGGGAAAAACACCCTGATCATCGAAATGATCACCGTTTGGGGATCCGTTTGGGGAGTTCTCCTGATCGTAATGCTTGCCGGCACATTAACCGAATTTGCCACGGGACGGGCAGCGGCAATTGCCCTGGCACTGGGGCTGATTCTCAATATCGTGCTTCCCTGGAAACTCTACATCGAAACTCCACAAGAGGAACGCATCAGTTTTGTCTGGGTAGGACTGCCGGGCATGTTGGCAACAGCTGCCGTGCTGGTCTGTGTCAGCCTGTACGACAATTTCAGGCCGCGGCACAAGTAGAGGTTTTCTCGCATGCGGTGAAATCAACCCCCGCAACCACGTTATGGGATCGACGGTAGCGCGACCTTAGTGACAACTGAGGACGTGTCCGGCGCCGTCCTGAGCTGGAGTGAGCAGCGCACCGAATTGGTTCATGGATGTCCTGGAGGCACACACCAGCAGAGGGGCGACGGGTGTAAGACTCTTCTCGACTCGGAAGAACGCATGGCCTGCGCTGCCGGTCGGTACGGATCGAACAGTGGAGCAATCGCCGGCGGCGTTAGAGACCAACAATGTTGACGACCTCCGCGTTTACGGCTGTCTGTATTCGGACACCTCGACCTGTCCAGCCCGAAGCGCGTCAGGAGGGCGTGACCTGAACCACGGATACATCGTCTTCCGGACGGTTCGTCCTTGGGCATGATATTCGGTCGTCTAATAAGAGGAAGCTTGTGAAACCCACCCAAGTGCCAGTTATGACACCGTTCCACTTCTCCGCACGGATGTCGAGATGCAAGTCAGGAACGACACCGAGTCCAATCAGCGTGTCTAATTCTGCCATGTTCACACGTGCCCACTCCAACACAGAACGGTCAGCAAGCTTCTGCAAAATTCCTTTTTATAGTGCTTCGCAGCAAAACGTGGTGGCGAGGTACTTCCAAAAAACAGGCCCAAATGAACAAAAACTTTGCCATGGGGACCCGCGCGCCGCGTGGAGGGGTCAGGAGGCCCCGCTCACGCCCTGCCAAAACTCGGCTGCCAAACAGAATGTGTGCTGCCTCGCTACTGGCAGGGCAAGTTCGTCCGGAAGGGCTGTATGTGCTAACTTATGCACGTACGAATTCCTGGAAGCTCACCGGCGGTAAATGCCCTGGTGCTACCCTGTCAGTCGCCTATTGACGACATGCTGCTCAATCCGCTGTCGCACGTTTCCGATTTGACGACTCGGCTGGTTTGCGTCGCGGGTCACGCCTCTTGAGAACTGAAATCGCCTTTTCAAGTATCACATCTTGGCCCCCCTGCAGATAATACTCCGGCGGACGCTCGACCCGGATGTCCGGCTCAATTCCATGCGTGTCATACAGCTTGCCGTTGGGCTGAAACGACGCCATCGAAGCACAGCGGATTGAGATGCCTGATCGGGGAAGTCGAGTGCTTTGAGACCGTGCACTGCCGCCCCCGCTCGGCTGGCCGATCAGTGTCACGCGCGGCCAACCTTTAAACGCACCCAAAAAGATATCGGTCGCGCTGAAACAGCATTCATCCATCAGAATCACCACCGGTTTTTGATAGTCAAATCTCGGATCGTCTGCCGCCTTCGATAGCACCAGGTAATGCCAATCGCTGAACTGTCGCTCCGGAGGATTCCACTCCGGCTGAAACCCTTGGTTGAAAGCGCGAATCGCTGCCCTTTCGTGGTCGCTGAATTTTGCAGAGTCGTCTCGATAGACGAACCGCGCCGCACTCAGGTGGTCCTCGCCGAATTGCTCCGCCAAGCGATATTTTGCCACGTTGCCGATCCGGGGCGTGTCATCTTTGCTGAGCAAGTACCCGGCAAGTTCAAGGATCGGCGTGCGGATCCCGCCCCCGTTGTCGCGGACGTCGATAATCAAACCATCCGTCTCGCGAAATTTCGGCAGCCAAGTTTGTAGCTGCGACACCGCCTTGCTGTTCATCGATGTGATCCGCAGGTATCCGATGTTCCCATCGAGAATCTGCGGATTCTGCACCGGAGGCCACGTGCCGTACAGCGGACGCGTATCGGCGACGGCCAGAGACATTGACTTGTGAGCTTTGTCGTCTTGGTCGGCAAGTTCGATCGAAATGGTGTCGCTCTCGTCCAGCCCCAATTCGCGACGAAACTGCTGAATGCTGCGGAGCAATCTCAGCCCGTGCCGGCGCCGATATTGCCGAGAGCCCTTGGCAACATACTTTTCGGTCGCCTTCAGCCAACGCTCTAATTCGATCCCATCAATTGCGCGGATGTAGGGATGATCCTTGTCGACAAACCCACTCCGATCGCTACGAATCGCCGCATAACGGTCGCCTGAGGGGACGATCAAGAACGGCAGAAATCCAGAGGCAAAATGAGAGGTCCCCCCGCTGACGCCGGCGTGCCCGTCGATAAACTGCGCAATCACGCGCTGCAATTCGCCGGCCAACCACTCCCGATTGGTTTCCTCTCCGCACCTCTGAGCAATGTCCCGGATCGCAGCCGCATAATCGACATTGTTAGTCTTCAAATAGGCGAATTGAGCCTCAAGCACCTTTTGAAACGTTTCCAGATCGCTGAGCACATCCTCTCGGGAAAGGATCACATTGCGATCTTTGGATCGTACAACCTTGCGAAGGTTCGCGGCAGTCATCTTCACGTTCTTGAGCGAGATGACCTTTCCCGACTCATCGCGTAGTTCTAGATCGGCGGTTTTGTCGATCTTGTGCCCCATCAACCGCACAATCTGCACGAGATCCTCCGTGAACCGCTGCTGAAACGGCCAACCGTTTTTTTCACAGGTTTTCCGGATTTCATCGACGGTCACGCCCTGAAACTTCACCAACTCGTACCATTGGTCATTGATCTGAACATGGGGACGATTGCCTTCCCATTTCACGCCCGTGAACGCCGACCAGTTGGGATAGCCGGGTTGACTCGACGAAAAGCGGTTCGCTTGCCTTGCTGCGGCGCTCCTCATGCTGATGCGATTTTTTTCCGTCATAGCGACATCCTTTATCGCCACGACTTTTCCGTCCTTATCCTTGAGGATGAGGTCAGTTGTCTTATCGATCTTGTGACCCATGAGACGTAGTATCTGTACCAAATCTTCTGCGATCCGTTTCCGCGTCTCCCAACCTTCCTGCTCGCATTTTTTCAAGATGTCATCGGTCT
>JANQPT010000025.1 GCA_028285345.1 Planctomycetales bacterium | reverse complement strand
GGCTCAACCCGGCCACCTCCAGCAGCTCGGCGAGTTTAGCGATCTCAGCACCCAAACCGCCCGAACCCATAATCACGTAGGTTCGCAGCAGCTCTTGATAATAGTCGTTGAATTCCCCCGGCAGTTCCGCTGCCTGCGGCTCAGTCAAATGGCGTGTGAGTTCCGTTAAGTCGCTGATGATCTGTCGTTGTTCATTGAGCAAATGGCCCGCTTCGTTGCGTTCTCGGGTCAACCGCCGCCGTTCCGACATTGCCATGCGGTGATTTTCCCGTACCAATTCGACCCGCTGGAGCGCCCGCTTGAGCATCGGTACGACGGCCATCGACTCTAGGCCGTTGGGGGTGAGCAGTACTTCCACCTGTAGTTGGCAGGCCTCGCTCCAGGTTGCATCATCGGCTGAGGCCGCGACGACAACGACAGGATCGTCGCACCCGCTGGCCCGGACTGCACGGACCAGATGCAGCGAACTGTTGCCCGCGTTCTCTGGACCGTCAAGAAGCATGTGGTTGATCAGCAGGCAGTCGAAACTTTCCTTGCGCAATAAGGCCAACGCCTCACCGGCGGTGGAAACCCATTGAAAGATCGGTTCCATGCACCCTTCGGCGTCGAGCTGCAACGTCAGGCTGACCCAAGAGGGTTCCAAGGCGCCGATGCACAACAGCCGAAGCCGGGGCGGCAACGTCGTTTCAATCTGATCCTGGACCCGCGTGCTTGTCTCCAAGCGATCGTTCCTTCCTTGAAACAGATCAGTAGGAGCTGGAAAACGCCGTCCAGCAGACCTGCAGTAGTTCGCTCCAAGTTGCTGCTCGCAAGACGATTCGAGCGATTCGCGGGAATATACGGCGAGTTCTGGGATGCTGTCAAGATGGGCTGAACTGGTGCGTGTCGCCTGTTCTGAGATGAAAACCAGTTTCCCGACTGCCAGCGCCGCATCCTGCTATTCAAACCCGTGAATGTCCAGCTTGGGGAGCGCCTTCTTCAGCTTCTTGACGCCCTTGATCGTAATCTTGGGTGCGTCCCGCAGCCAAACCTTCTTCAGCGAGCTGACCTCTGAGAGATGAACGAGTCCTTCGTCGGTGATCTGAGTTTCTTCGAGATCAATCTCAATCAGTCCCGGCAATCCGCTTAAGTGCTTTAGGCCCTCGTCGCCAATTTTCGTATTCTTCAGCGAGATATTCCGCAGTGACGGCAGATCGCTGAGGTACTGCAAATCGTCATCGGTCACGCTCGTTCCCGCCAAGATCAACTCGCGCAGATGTTTGACGTGCTGCAGCGGTTCCAGACCACCTTCGCTGATACCCATATGCGTGTAGTCGATCTTGTACCATCCGCCCAGTTGAGCAACATGTGCTCCGCTGCGTTGCACTTGTGCGACGGCGGTCAACTCCTGCTTGGAGGGCTTGGAATCGCCGCAACCTAAAATGCCCCAGCAACAGCAGACGAGGAGGATACTCCGGCAGACGACACGCATTTTAATTCCCCAAAATCGGAGTCAATTAGTCCGTTTTCGGACATTCGTCGGTCGATTGACGCCACGAATCAACCGAGAGCCACTAGATGGGCCGGTGTCCTTAATTCATTCAAACAAAACAGGTTGCGATGGACCCGCGGCGGCGATTCAAACCTGAATCAAGCACCGGTAATCCGCTATTCACTTCTGAGACTACGCAGGTGCCCGGCGGATGATTGGAAGAATTTGCGGCGGCGCTGCTCGACCTGCGGCGTTTGGTTCATCGACTCCTCCAAATCATGCAGATTGGCTGCGCAAAAGCGACAACCAACGGTGCGGAGATGAAAGTCGACGTAATCCTTCTCCGCCCCGTCGAGTGCATCGAGTAAGTAGCTGCCCAGTAACCGCCGCGAGGGGCAACTGAGACGATGCCGCCGCCAGATTTCTCCCACGGAATGATATCCGTCATCCCGACGGCGCAACAACATCGCCGCCCTCTGTCGCAGGACGTCCGACTTCCGTAACGCCGTTTCTACCTCCGACATGCGTTCGACCGGCAAAGATTCGTCCAGGTATCCCAGCAGGTCCTCGTCGGCAAGATCTGAGTTCGACATGGTTCAGGGTGTACGGCTTCTAGAAACAAGGGTTTGGGAGCACGACGGTGCTCCGTTACTTAGGATAATCGCTAGTGCGGGTGCTTGCCAGTGCCTACCGGGACGGTTAGGATATGACACCACCAGTGGCTCTGATTTCCGGGCCACATCCGGCGGAAACTCGCGTATGGCATTCCGCCTGGCGCAACGCCGCAATGCCACCGAATCCTGCGGCGGACTCACCTCATACGGCCGTTCCGCCATCAGTTTTCCACGCGGACCGAAAGTTGTTTCTCCATACGAAGGGCATTTTTGTGTCGGTTGAACCAAGTAGCTTGTCGCTCGACGAACTGAAGGAGAAGGGGCGTACGCTCCGAGAGCATATTATACGGATGACCACTGCGGCCGGCAGCGGGCATCCCTCCAGCAGTCTTTCCGCCGTAGAAGTGGTAACGGCATTATTCTTCGGCGGGTTCATGAAATATGACCCGCAGAACCCAAGTTGGCCGGGACGCGACCGGTTTATTCTCAGCAAAGGGCACGCGGTGCCGGTGCTTTATGCGGCCATGGCGGAGTCCGGATACTTTTCGACCGAAGAGTTGCTGACTCTGCGGAAACTCGGCAGCCCGCTCGAAGGGCACCCGAATATGAAACGCTTGGCCGGGATTGAAGCCTCGACCGGGTCATTGGGACAGGGACTCTCGATCGGCGTCGGACACGCGTTGGCGGGAAATATGGACAGCGCCGACTATAAGGTATTCGTCATGTTGGGAGACGGCGAACTGGGCGAAGGCCAAGTTTGGGAAGCGGCGGCATCGGCCTGTAAGTATCGGTTGGGCAATTTGACCGCGATCGTCGACCAGAATGGTTTCCAGCAGACAGGCGCGACGAACAGTGTCTTGGATATGACGCCCGTAGCGGACAAGTTTGCAGCGTTTGGCTGGCACACCCAAGAGATCGACGGTCACGACCAGCAGGCGGTTTGCGACGCACTGGCGGCTGCTGTTGCTGTGACGGACCAACCGACCGCGATCGTCTCCCGCACGAAAAAGGGGTACGGTATCTTGCAGCTATTGGAACAGGAAGGCGATCCGAACTATCACGGCAAGCCGCTATCCGAGGAGTTGGCGGAAAAGGCCTTGGCGATTCTGGCCAAGTAGCCGATTGTCGATTCAATCTCGCGGCGAGACATCGGTCGTGTCAGTCGGTGGTGCACACAATCACTTTGATATGAAGAAGAGTAAATAAATGTATTTCGGTGAGGCGAGCGGTTACAAATTGGGTACGGCACCTCGCGATGCCTTTGGAGCTGCCTTGAAGGAGTTGGGGGCGGACCATCCTGAGGTGGTTGTCGTCGACGGCGATGTGGGCAATTCGACTCGCACCGAGCCGTTCGCGAAGGCGTTTCCGGAGCGCGCGTTTAATGTGGGAATCGCCGAAAGCAATATGGTCAGCGTTGCGGGTGGACTTGCTGCTTGCGGCAAGGTGCCGGTGGTGGCGAGTTTTGCCTGTTTCCTGCTCAGTAACGCCCATGACCAGATGCGGATGTCCGTTGCATTTCCCGAGTTGAACGTCAAATTCGTCGGTTCGCATGCGGGTATTTCGATTGGTGAAGACGGACCATCTCAGATGGGCGTGGAGGACGTCGCACTGGCCTGCTCATTGGCCGGCGTTAAGGTGATCGTGACCGCCGACGGCCCGTCGACCAATGCGGCGACGGCGGCGATGCTGCAGGAGTCCGGCCCCACGTACTTGCGGCTGGGACGCGGCAAGGTCGCCGAGGTTTATAGCGACGGCTGTGACTTCACGATTGGCCAGGCCAATCAGTTGCGCGACGGAACGGACGTGACGATCATTGCCAATGGCCTGATGGTCGGCGCCGCACTCGATGCGGCGACCGAACTTGAAGGTGCAGGCATTTCTGCCCGCGTCTTGGATATGCACACCGTCAAGCCAATTGATGAAACTGCTATTGCAAAGGCTGCTGAAGAGACCGGTAGAATCGTGGTGGCCGAAGAACACCTTGCCCATGGCGGGTTGGGCTCGGCGGTTGCCGTGGCAGCCTCTCGACTTCATCCTGTCCCGATAGCATATGTGAATGTTGGGGACCGCTACGCTGAAAGCGGCGACCCCATGGGATTACTACAAAAATACGGCTTGACGCCGCAGGCGATTGTGGACGCGGTCAAGTCTCTCCGATAATAATGTTGGCGTGAAAACCCACGTAGTCTGACTTCGACCCGAGGCGTCCCACCGTTTCGCCGCCCGTGGGCGTGTTGTACGACAGCGATCCCCGATCCTTCACAGCGACCGCCGGAAGTCCCGTCACGGATTTCACACCCTTGGAAGTTCACACAAACTGACGTCATCGGGATTTTCTATTCGTCATGAATCTCCAGAACAGCCGCAAGCCGGGCCGCAGCAAGGAAACCCGCTGTGTCTCCGGTTGGAAATCGCCCGCTCCCGACGTCTGGGAGCATAAGCGAAGCGGCATCTGTTGAGTGGGGTAGGCTCGTTGATCGAATACCGGCCTTTTCGGAATTCCGATCCTCCTCAGCTGGTCAAGCTGTGGAATGCGTGCGAATTGGGCCGCGGTGCCGTTCAAGGCGTTAACTGCGACATCTTAGATGCGCTCGTCTTTGCCGAGCCGTATTTTGACCGGCAAGGGTTAATTGTCGCCACGTCTGACGGCGAGGCCGTCGGCTTTGTGCACGCCGGATTCGGTCCCAATGATGAATTGACGGCTTTGGACTATTCGGTGGGGGTCATCTGCGCGCTGATGGTCCATCCCGATTACCGCCGACAGGGCATTGGCCGCGAACTGCTCGCGCGGGCGGAGGAATACCTACGCTCCCTCGGGGCGGAGCAGATTCAAGGGGGCGAGTCGCCTGAGCGAAACCCGTTTTATCTGGGATTGTACGGCGGCAGTAACTCCGCAGGCTTCCTGGAATCCGACATCAACGCGGCGCCGTTTTTCGAGAGAGTTGGATATGCGCCACAGCATCGGATCTTGGTTTATCAGAAGGACATCAGCGAGCGGAACGACCCGTTCGATGTGCGGATGGTCGGAATCCGCCGGGCAATGGAGATGGTCGTGACCACCGAGCAGCCGACTCAGCCGAGTTGGTGGTGGATGACGCGGCAAGGACGTTTTGATTCGATTCGGTTTCTACTGCGCCCCAAGGATAACGGTGGACCGACCGTCGCGGAGCTGTCCTGTTGGGGACTGGATCTCTTCGCAATGACTTGGCAAGTGAGGGCGGTTGGCTTTACGCATATTGTCGTTCCGGACGACGAGCGGCAAAAAGGATATGCCAAGACGGTCGTGATCGAAGCGATTCGCCGACTGCGTGAGGAAATGGTCACCAGGGTTGAGGTGCATGTCACCGACTCGGATGAGACGGTGATTTCGCTGGTTCAGGCGGTCGGATTTGAACAAGTCGATTCCGGCATCATCTATGAGCGCGGCTAGACGGCGGAAGACGGCGATTCGGAGTCGACCGACAGTTAAGCCGTGCGGGCTGGCGGCGTGAGAGACGAATCCGCGTGCCGGCAGGTGCGCGAACACAGACTGGTGACTTGTTGACAGGGCCGGAGAATTCCGCTCAGAATCAAAAACGTGTGGTATATTGGCAACCCGCAATCAATAATGATCATGGGCAGAGAGCCTGTGAGGGAGCCGTCTCTCACTGGTTGAACACGTGTCATGGTTATTAGTCGCTAGCGAATCTCACGACGTTGAATCCATCTCATCACGAACTGCTGGTCGCAATCGATGTCGGCAACAGCCGCATCAAGTTGGGATTGTTTCAGAAAGATGGTCTCGTGCAATCCGGCGGACACCTGCCGGACTACCTGCGGTCGATGGCCGTCGAGTTGGATGAACCGATTCCCTGGGACGAACTCGCACAGTGGTCGGACGACGTGTCGGGCGACGTTGTCTCGGTGATCTTGGGAGGAGTGAATCCGCGCGGGCGGGACAAGGTGCTTGACGGCTGGCCGGATGCCGGGTGGCCCCAACCTGTGGTGATCGATAACCCGTTCGTGCTGCCGATTGAGATCCGTGTTGACTCGCCGCGTACCGTGGGAGTCGACCGGTTGCTCAACGCAATTGCCGCCAACGTGATTCGACCCGACGGATCGCCGCTGATCATTATCGACAGCGGAACGGCGACGACCGTGGATGTCATTTCCGAGGACGGAGCGTTCGAGGGGGGCGCGATTCTGCCTGGATTCCAGCTTTGTTCGCGGGCCTTGCACCAATATACGGCGTTATTGCCGCGGATCTCCAATGACGAAATCGCGGGCGACCCTCCACAACCTTTGGGCAAGAACACCCGCGATGCGCTGCGGAGCGGCTTGTTTTGGGGGCAACTTGGTGCGGTACGGGAATTGACGCGGCATCTTCGCGATACACTGCCCCGCGAAGCAACGACCGTGGTGACCGGCGGCGCGGGACGCCTGATCGTGCCTCATCTGCCCGGCGCGATCCACCAGCCTTATCTAGCGCTGCAGGGACTTGTGATCGTTGGCAATAACTTGTAATTGCCCGTTCGCAAAAGTGTCCAGGCCGCCGCAAACCGGGTGCGAGGTTCCCTGCATTCGTGCGAATTGAGGTTTTTCGCCGTTTCCCTGCGTCCGTTCCTCTTGCCGGATTCTTAATGCGGTGATAATACGTTGTTCACGGCAATGTTTTAGACTGACATCACATGACGACACCACTGCACTCGGTTTGTGTCCGCGAGCAACACGAACCTGCGGCCTCGGCTGATTGTCGTACCGGCATGGATTCGCCAACCCACCTTCTAGCACTCCTCCCTTTATGCCCGAACTGCAAACGAAACCATCCCCTGTGCGGCTCTCCCAGTCCGCGCGGCCCGTTGATCAACCGACACCGATTTCTCCCCTCGGGCGATTTTTTCCCGGATGGCTGGTGCTCATAGTTGCGGCTTTGGGGATGTTTGCCTCCGCTCCCGGCCAGTCCTTCTCGGTCGCAACCTTTAAGGAACCGATGGAACTGGCCTTGGCGGTCTCCGATACGAAGTTTTCGGCCGCCTATTTGGTCGCCACGTTGATTTCGGGAGCCTGTTTGCCGTTCGTCGGCCGGCTGACCGACCGCTACGGGGCACGATTGCTGCTGCCGATCATCGCGACAGCGTTGGGCGGCGCCTGCCTGTTCATGTCGACAGTCCACGGTTTTGCGGGGCTATTTCTCGGGTTTTGCCTGATTCGCCCGCTGGGTCAAGGATCGTTAACGCTGGTCAGTACCTGGTTGGTCGGCCATTGGTTTGAAAAGCGGCGCGGAATCGCCATGGGGCTGCTGGGACTGGGCGGAACGTTGTCGGTGATGACGATTCCGCAGATCAATCATTACCTGACGATCGAATTTGACTGGCGCGCCGCATGGATCGGATTAGCAGCCATCGTCTGGGCGATCCTGGTTTTACCGTCAATACTCTTTGTGCGCAATCGTCCGGAAGACATCGGTTGGCTGCCCGATGGACGCATTCCTGATTCCAAGCATGCCGCAGACTTCCGCATTGATCGAGGAGCGTCGGACGGGTCAGTCGAACCCGAACAACCGCTCAGTGACTTCACGGCGGACGAAGCTTATCGGCAGGTGACGTTTTGGAAGTTGCTGATGCCGCTCTGTACCGGCGCGCTGGTTGGGACGGGTTTGATTTTCCATCAGGTCTCGATCTTCTCCGAGCGCGGCCTTTCGACGTGGGCAGCTGTGACGACTCTCAGTCTGCAGGCCGCCACCGCGAGCGTCTGCGCGTTGTTCTTCGGGTATTTGACCGACCGGTTCCCCGAGCGGCGGTTGTTGGCGTTGGCGATGGTTGCACTGGCGTCGGCGCAGTTGCTGCTGACCGTGCTCAATCATTTTGCTCTGGCGGTCATCTACGGCATGTTGATCGGGACGCACGGATCAATCATGCGGACCGCGGGAAACGCGGTCTGGGTCAATTACTACGGCCGGCTGCACCAGGGGGCGATTCGCGGGATTGTACTTACGGTGCAGATTGTGGCCAGCGCACTGGGTCCGCTGCCGTTTGCTCTTGCCAAAGATCAGCTGGGCAGTTATTCACTGGCCAACATGGTATTGATCATCCTGCCGGTTGCCAGCGCGATCGCCGTCTGGACCGCCTACCCGCCCGGCGGACGCAAAGCGTTATCTTAAAACTGCTTCCCTCGCATGGAGGCCTGGGAAATGTGCCGTCAAATCGTGCGCCGCGCGTACTTGGTCCTCTGGATCGGACTGATCCTCGCCAGTCCACTACAGGCCGCCTCGCGTTCGGAACCGCCGCCTCCGGCCGATGATGATTACTCGGCGGGTTCGCTCCGCAAGTACCAAGCTGCGGTCCTCGCAACTCACGGCGGCGATTACCGTCAAATGCCCCTCAGCGAAAAGGCGGAGCATTTCTTTTGGGTGATCGAGAAGTATCACACGGCGCCGACCCACCAGGTGCATTTCAAAGTGACCCTTCCCGATCGCGCGGGCAAGCCGCCTTTTTACGGGTGGGGGGCCGATACCTCCACGTGGAACGGATCATTGCTGGCCGCGCTGAGCTACAAATATGCGGTCACGCAAGATCCGCACACACTGAAATTCATCACGCGGCTGCTGCGCGGCCTGCATTTCTTTCAGCAAGTGACCGAATACCCGGGCCTTGCCGCGCGTTCGGTGTTGCGGCGGGACACGCCCGTCGTCAACAACAAACTGAAATATACCGCCCCCGACGGCACCGTCTATTACTATCGCAGCGACCCGGCCAAAGGCACCTACAACCAACTCATGGCCGGGTATGCCACACTGATGTTGCTCGCGTACGATGACTTGCCCCCGCTCAGCAAGAAAATGGCGGTCAACGATCTGTCGGCGCTCGCTGGGCATTTGGTGGAACACGACTATCACCTCACCGAAAAAGACGGCGAACGGACGCCGTATGGAAATCTGACGCCACTCGTTGGGCGGCAGGGCGTGCCGTTTAATGCGCAAGTCGCCTACACAATCGTCGCCACCGCGCAGCACTTCATGCCGGCCGATCATCCGCAACGAAAAAAGATCGAAAAGGAGTTTCATCGCCTCCGCAACAAACACCACGCCTACTATTCGGCGCCGCTGAAGAGCTTGATTCACCCGCAGCGCGTCGGCGCGAGTCCGCTGGTCAAGGGAATGAACGATCGCAACCACGTCACCAACGCGTCTTACATCAGCCTGATGCTCGATCTGCACCAATCCGCGCGGGATCAGACGCCCATGGACCGCACGTTTGTGTATCGCATGGGACGCACGATGTTTCACAGCCTGCAAAAAATCGAACAAGAAAACAACAGCCTATGCAACTTTATGTATTGCGGCCTGTTGAGCAATCGCGCGGTGTTCGACAATATGATCAAGCCGAACGAGCGAGAGCGTACGTTTCAGCAGTTGAATTATCTGTTGTATTCCGGTATCGAGCAGTTGCGGCGGTTTCCGCTGGAACGCTTCAGTTGCGAGGGTGTCGCCATTCCGGTCGACTACCCGATCTGGGCCGATGAGGCGAAACCGAATTCCGCTTTTCTCTGGAAAAACAATTCCCGAGAACTGTGGAAGCAGACCGCCCCGCACAACAATCAGACGACGTCGCACATCGATTACCTCTACGCCTACTGGTTGATGCGCTATTACCGGCTGGATGAGCATCCCGCGGCGCTCTATTGGCACGCCGACATCTTGCGTTGAGAGTGAAAGCTGCGACGAGTCTCTCATCGGGCGGACGAATCAGCCCGCCGGGCGAACATTGACGACGAGTTTGCTACAATCGCGATCAGAACCGCGCGCTTCGTGGTTAGTGCAGTAGACTCTTTCAACGACATCTCCGTATGACCACCCGCTCAGATCCCCCCGCATTGCCCGCTCAAGACCGCATTCACTCCATCGATCAATTCCGCGGATATGCGGTTCTCGGGATGTTCGTCGTCAACTATTTGGGGCACTATCCCTGCCACTTCAATTACCATCACAACGACTACTTCTTGAGTTATGCCGACACGATCATGCCCATGTTCATGTTCGTGGTCGGTATCTCCTTCCGCTTTACGCTCGTAAAGCGGCTGGCGACCAGCGGTTATTTGCGAACCTACGCCGGCTATTTTCGCCGCAGCTTGGCGTTGGTCTTGATCTCGGTGGTCCTGAGTGGAATCGGGCAGAACTTTGAGACCTACCAGGAGTTTTTCACCGATCCCCAAACGAATCAATCCGCCGAGGCAGAGTGGGCCGAGTTTCAGGAGGGGAATGCCGAGACGGACGTTCCCCCTAACTTTGCCGATCAATGGCTCCTGCTGGGAAAGCTGTTCGTCAAATCCTACGTTTGGGAAACGTTGGCGGTGATCGGCCTGACGCAACTGTTCGTCTTGCCGTTTGTGCATCTCCGTTTTTGGTCGCGGGTGGCGATACTTGTGGTGCTGGGAGCGGCCCACGTCTGGCTCAGCCAGTGGTTTGCATGGCAATTCTTCTACGGCTACATGATCGACGGCAACTACGTCGACCTCGACAACGGACTCAACAACTGGATGGGGCAGCTTTGGGGTACCGGAAACAACCGGGGTTGGGACGGCGGGCTATTCGGCATTCTGACCTGGGGGTTCACGATGCTGGCCGGCACCCTGTGTTACGATCTGATGGATCGATCCGCACCCTGGACGACGATCAAAACGTTTCTGCGGTGGGGTGCTGCGTTCTTGATTCTGGGGTATGCCATGTCTTGCCTGTCGCGGCTGTATGATCTGCCTGCTGACGAGGGTCAAGTCGAGCAATATCGTCCCGCCGCCGCCGATGAACGGATCAAGCGGGCGCATGGCAAGGACAAAGGGGGCCGAGAGTTTTCGATCGCCCGATCGCCGGTTCTGCCGGACTGGGAGGTCACCCGGAATCGGCCGATCGCGTCCTTCTTCGCGGAACCGCCGTTTGTCGCCCGGCCGGACAATCGGCTCGTGAATTACTGGATGATGCAAAAACGGTACGCCTCGCTGCCGTATGTGACTTTTGTCTGCGGTCTGTCGTTCGTCGGATTGGCACTGTTTGTATTGACCGCCGACATTGGCAACTTCCAGATTCCCATCTTCCGGACGTTCGGCATGAATCCCCTCGCGGCTTACGTGCTGCACAAAATGGTGCTGCTCAACTTGATGTTTCACGTCATCCCCTCCGATTCCGCAGCATGGCTCTATTGGAGCGGACTGGCACTGTATCTGGTGATCGTGTACGTCTTGGTGCGGGGCTTGGAGAAACAGGGCGTCTATATCAGAATGTAAGTTCCACATCATTGACCGGCGGCCGACGCCGAGTTTACAAGTCGAAAAACTTCCGCCGATAGGATTCTGACGATGGGTCAAAAACCAGTTCATAAAGCCATGTTGCTGCTGGCGATTACGGTCATTCTGCCATCGGTCACCGATTCAGCCGCTCTTGCTGAATCGAATAAGCCGGTAACGGTCTTCGAGTTGGACGAAGGTAAGCAGAGCCAATACGGCTATCGCATACCGGCACTAACGGTGACCGAATCAGGCACATTGCTCGCCTTTTGCGAGCGGCGTGTTGGTCTGCATGATCATGCGGAAAACGACATCGTCCTGCGGCGCAGCACCGATGGAGGACGTTCCTGGCAGCCGCAACAGGTAGTTGTGGAGGAGGGAGGCGATTCTCTCAACGATCCCTGCGCGGTCGTTCTCGATTCCGGCCGGATTCTGCTGCGGTATACCCGGTTTCCCAAAGGTGTCCACGCCCGCAACAGCAACCGAACGGTCATTGCCGATTCCGGATATGGCGGACCGAAGAACGTGCGGCTGTATCTCACACATTCCGACGACGACGGGGTGACTTGGTCGAAGCCGCGGGAGGTGACGCGCGCCATGCGCCGCGAATCGGCGATTTCGGTCGGGAGTCCCGGTGTCGGGCTTGTAATTGGCAGCGGACCGCATCGCGGCCGGATTCTGTTTCCCAACTACGAAGTCTACCACGTCGGAGGCGGCAATCGATACTCGGCGAACAGCATCTCCTACAGCGACGACGGCGGCAAGACGTGGAAGCTCTCCGGCACAATCTCCGAACCTGAGGGAGAAGGGACGGGAAATGAAGCTCAGATTGCGGAGCTGTCGGATGGGGCTGTTTTGCTGACCGCCAGGGACCAATCGGGCGGCACTTCTCGCAAACTGTCAGTGAGCCGCGACGGCGGCGAAACGTGGTCGACACATCGGCGGGCGGCCGATCTGATGACGCCGCAGTGCATGTCGAGTCTGATTCGCTACGCTCCTCCGGGTGAACAGGGTTCGGCTGTCTTGTTGCATTCCCTGCCCCACACCAAGGACAAGCGTGCTAACGGTACACTGTTTGTGAGCCGTGACGACGGAGCTTCGTGGAAACCGATTCTGGTCATCGATCCGGCGGGATTTGCCTATAGTTGCCTCGCACAACTCCCCGACGGGGACGTCGGTTGCCTCTATGAAACAGAGGATTACCACAAAATCGATTTCCTCCGCATCCCGGCATCCAAGATCACACCCGCGCTGGCTCCTTAATGTGGCTCATGAGGCATGGCTGACGTCGACGCACCGGTAAACCCTGAAGCGAAGCATGTACTGCCGCCCGGGTCGCGGTATGCCGGACAGGAAGTCGACGTTTCCAGCCGACGTTCGATCTCGATTCAACACGACGCGGGCGACGATCTCACACTGACGGCCGACGCTGCCCACTGCTGCGTCGATTTCTTTTACCATGAGGGCCGCTACTGGCGGGCGAAGATTCCGCTGGACGGCGTCAGCGAAATCTTCGGGCAGGTGTTTAATTTTTCCAAAGTCAAGACGAGCAAAGCGAAATCGGGACGCGAAATCGTCACCGATCAACACGGCATTCCTCGGCACACAATTCCGATTCTCAATCACTTGCAATGCCGCTTTTCGTTTCGGGTAGATCAGCCCGTCGAGCTCTACCCGCAGGAGAGCCCCGACCAATCGACGCCCGCGCATCGTGTCGACGCCATCGTCTACTCTCTCGAAGCGGTTGGTCCGTCCGGCGTCACCTTCAGCATCCGCGACGGCATGGCGGGCAACCTGATCAGCGCTCACCGTGTGATGTCGCTGCAGGAGATGGTCTTCGAACGGATTGTGGTCGAAAACCAGTACGTCACGGAGTCGCCTCCGCTTCCGCTGAATGATCGAGAAAAACGGGCATTGTTGGTGAAGTCGCTCCTGCGCAGCCATCGTGCAGGCATGGGGCAGCGATATTATTTGTACCGGGTGTGCGGCACAAACAATTGCACGTCGAATCCGTTCCAAATCTTGGACGAAGTCGTGGACTACCGCTGGCTGCCGCGGATCGGCTCGATGTTGTACCGCTTGCCGCTGAGCCCGCGGCTGTACTTGAGAGTGCGGGGGATGGATTCCGATCCGCAAGTGCGGAAACTGGTGCGGCACGAGTTCGAGGACTTCATCAATGACAAACAGACTCGCCAGCGAAAGCGACAGCGCGTCAAACAACAAACTGCCATCCGCCGCGCGGCCCGCGCCGCGGCAGCCGGCGATTCCTAGCGCACTTCGATCGACGGACCATATCACGCTTGTCGCGACTGGGCTATAATCGAGCTTTTGCACCACTTGAGTTTCACGCCTTTTCTCGCGGGCGACGCTTGCCGTAAATCGATTCCGCGCGCCAGACCATACCAACAGTGAGCACCATGATCAGAAACATCGTATGTTTGGGATTGTTTTTCATTTGCAGCGCCGCAGCGTTCGCGAACGACCAGGCGGCGGTCGACACGTCGTACGGCGACCGGATGCTGGCGGACTACTTTCGCAGCGAAACCAAGCAACTGGCCGACGCTTGTCTTGCCGACGTCGAGTCCCTCGACGATTGGAAATCAAAACGGGAACAATACCGGCAACAACTGCTGGAGATGCTCGGGCTCGATCCGCTGCCGGAAAAGACCCCGCTCAATCCGGTCGTCACCGGGACGGTCGAACATGACGAATTCAAAGTCGAAAAGGTGCAGTTTCAATCGCGGCCCGGTTTGTATGTCACGGGCAATCTCTATCTCCCCCGCAAGCTCGACAAGCCGGCGCCGACGATTCTCTACGTCTGCGGCCACGGCCAGGTTAAGAAAGACGGCGTCAGTTACGGCAACAAGACGCACTATCAACACCATGGCGCCTGGTTCGCCCGCAACGGTTACGTCTGCCTGATGATCGATACGCTGCAGCTGGGTGAAATCGAAGGCCTGCACCACGGCACTTATCGCGAGGGAATGTGGTGGTGGAATGCCCGCGGATACACACCCGCCGGCGTCGAAGCGTGGAACTGCGTCCGCGCGCTCGATTATTTGCAGTCGCGCGACGAGGTCGATCCCGAACGGATCGGCGCCACAGGGCGCTCCGGCGGCGGGGCGTATAGTTGGTGGATATCGGCAATCGACGAGCGGATCAAAGTTGCCGTGCCGGTCGCGGGAATCACTGACCTGACCAATCACGTGGTGGACGGCGTTGTTGAAGGGCACTGCGACTGCATGTTCATGGTGAATACCTATCGCTGGGATTATCCGCAAATCGCCACGCTGATCGCGCCGCGGCCGCTGTTGATATCCAACACCGACAAAGACCGCATTTTCCCGCTCGACGGCGTCGTGCGTACGCATCGCCGCTTGCGGGACATTTATGACCTCTACGGTGCGGCGGACAAACTGGGACTGCAGATCGTCGAAGGCCCGCATAAGGATACTCAGGTGCTGCGAATTCACGCGTTCGATTGGTTCAATCGTTTCCTCAAGGAAGATCCGCAAACGATTGAAACGACGGCGACGAAGTTCTTTAAGCCGGAAGAATTGCGCGTGTTCGACGAGAATCCCACCGAGGAAAGCAACACGACGATCCAAGAAACGTTCACGCAAAAAGCCGCTGCGCCCGACCCGCCGCAAAGCGCTGCCGAGTGGGCGTCGCTGCGCGATCGCTGGCTGGACGCGCTGCGGACCAAATCGTTTCGCGGCTGGCCCGCCGAAAAATCGGCCACCAAAGAGTCGTTGCAACTGAAACCGGTCTTCTCCGCTTCCGCCGACGGCATTCAGCTCAGCGCCCATGACTTTACATCACAAGAACACGTTCAGTTGCGGCTGTATCTAGCGCATCGTGCCGGGCTTAAGCCGAGCGAACTCGATCTTGTAGTGCTCAACGTGCTGGACGAAGAGGGATGGCGCGATTTTCTGGCGACGATGCAGCCGGCGTTTGCGGAGCAACTCGGCGACGAACAGCTCCCCGGCGCAGACAAAGATGCCTTTTTGGAACAACGAGGGATGTTCCAGAGTTTCAAGTGGGGCATGGCCTATGTCGCCCCCCGCGGTATCGGGCGGACGCGCTGGAACCAAAACAAAAAGAAACAAACCCAGATCCGCCGCCGCTTTATGTTGCTGGGCCAAACCCGCGACGGCATGCGGGTCTGGGACGTCCGCCGCGCGCTGCAGGCCCTTTCGGCGATCGAAGGAATGTCCAAAATCCCCCGCTGGCTGCAAGCAAGCAGCGAAACGGCCGGGCTGGCGCTCTATGCCTCCCTGTTTGAGCCGGACGTCACTCGGCTCGACCTGTACAACCTCCCCACATCGCATCGCGACGGGCCGATTTTTCTAAACGTGCTTCGCTATCTCGACATGCCGCAAGCGGTCGCCCTGGCGGGGGAACGGACCCGGATCAGAATCTACGACCCCCAACCCGAGCGATGGCAATTCGCCGCCGATACGGCTAAGAACCTCGGCTGGGACCAGAAGCAAATCCAGATCCGCAAACCGCCGGGGGAATGATGGAGAATTCACCACGGAGAACTTCTAAGTCCGAATTCCGAAGCACGAAATCCGAAACAAATTGGAATGACGGAAATACAAATGACCAAAACGCACCAGTTGACGATTCTCGGCTGCAGAATGGATTCGCATTTTTCTGTCATTCGAGATTCGAATTTTGAATTTGTTTAGGATTTCGAATTTCGTGCTTCGTATTTCCTTCTCCGTGTCTCCGTGGTGAACTAATACGCTAGGGGATTCCAAATGCATCGAAACTCGTCACCACACTTCATCATCGCGATAGTCTTTGCCACTCTGCTGTCCTGCTCGGTACGTGCCGAGGATGCGGATTCGCAGAAGCTCGAAGAGCTCTACGAGTGGGTTGAAGTTACCCCGCATGCCCCTTTCATGCCGCGCGACGGGGCCGGGGCGCTCGCCTACAAAAACCGCATGTGGCTCATCGGCGGTTGGAATCCGGGCAAGTTGAAACTGAAGTGCAGCAACGACGTCTGGAGTTCTGCCGACGGTTTCACGTGGAACGAGATCAAGCCCAATACGTTCCTCGGCAAGAATTTCGACGCTACCAGCGACTGGGAAGGCCGGCATACGGCCGGGTACGCCGTGCATGACGGCAAAATGTGGATTGTCGGCGGCGATCCACTGCAGGGGCATTATCAGAATGACGTCTGGAACTCCAGCGACGGCAAGAACTGGACGCTGGTGAACGAGAACTGCGTTTGGGGACCGCGGTCATTGCACTACACCGTCGCCCACAATCGAAAACTGTGGGTGATCGGCGGGCAAACCGCCCCCGCTTTTGCGCCGGCGAAAGAAAAGTTTTATCGCGACATTTGGACGAGCACCGACGGCAAAACCTGGACCGAGGTCAAACCGCGCGAACCGTATTGGTCGCCGCGGGGGATGATTGGCGGCAGCGTCGTGCTGCGCGGCCGCATCTGGATCCTGGGCGGCGGGACCTACGACACGCCGACGACACCTAAGCGAAACTTCTACAGCGACGTCTGGAGCTCCGCCGACGGCGTGAATTGGACAGAGCACACCAAGGCCGCACCTTGGAAGCCGCGGCAATACCACGAAGTCGCCGCCTTTGACGGCCGCATGTGGGTCCTGGAAGGATATGCCGGCAGCAACCGCAACGACGTCTGGGCCTCGACCGATGGCGCGACGTGGCAGGAGTTGCCGAATACCCCCTGGAAACCACGGCATGCGGCGAGCGTGTTCGTTTTTCGTGACGCGCTCTGGATGGTGGCGGGCAACAACTTCGAGAGCGACGTTTGGAAGCTGGTCCGCAAGACGTCTGACGCAGCTCGGTAGTTCACGAGACTACTCGGATGCCGTTGATGGCAATTCGCACTGCGCAAACTCGGCATAGTCCGGCTTGTCGGCCGATGTTTTGTAGTCAAACGATTGCACAATCTGGCCCTTATGTATGAGAAACGCACCCGGCATTTGACGCACGTCGCCGATGATCCGCCCCACGCCGTGACGCTTGAAGATCGTCGCCTGCAATCCCCGCCACCAGACTTTCGGTCCGGCGACTTGAGCGTGTGAGCCGCGAGGGATGCCGAATTCGTGATACAGCCGGCAGTCCGGATCGCTGATCCGCGGCACGTCCTGCAAGTTGTACTTGGCAAAATACTCCGCCGCTTGCTGCTCACTGAACATGTGCACCAGCGCGATGCCGGTTCCGGCACTTTCAATTGCCGCCCGGTCCCGAGCGATATCGGCGAGCGCCTCCCGGCAAAACGGGCAACCGGCATGCCGTAGAAAGACCACCAACAACGGCCGTTCTTGCGACAATTGCGCGAGGCTCGTGCCTGTGTTGGTCACGGCCGTATCCAGGAATTCGCTCATCGGCGGTCCAATAGAGGAAGGTGACATTAATTCGATCAGATTTTGCAGTAGGATAGGGCGAACGGGAGTCGAAAGTGAAGTCTTACGTTGCGCTCAACAGTCTAGGAGGTCCGTTTCGCCGATGTCGATTGTGTACCGCGAAGAAACTGTCGCAGATCTTGAGCAAATCCGCCGAGTCAATACCGAGGCGTTCGGTCAGGCCGCCGAAGCGGATTTGGTGGACACTTTGCGCCGCGAAGGTCACGCGACGCTTTCTTTAGTTGCGGCCGCGGAAGACGAAGTTCGCGGGCACATTCTATTCAGCGATTTGCCGATCGATACCGAATCCGGTCCACTGCCGACCGTCGCCCTCGCTCCGATGGCAGTCCTGCCGCAGTTTCAGCGCCAGGGGATCGGTTCTCAGCTCGTGCGTCATGGATTGGAGATATGCCGAGGACGAGGATTCTGCGCGGTCCTCGTCCTCGGACACGTCGACTATTACCCGCGATTTGGTTTTAGTGCGAAACTGGCACAGCAGATCGCATCGCCTTTCTCCGGAGACGCCTTCATGGCAGCTGAACTCGCACCGGGTGCTCTGAAGAACGTGCGGGGGCGCGTCGAATATCCGCCCCCCTTTTTTGCATAGATCAGACCGGACTTTCACCAGCGGATGTCGTGCGGCGAGAGCCGCTGCCCGTTGACGCGCGTTTCGGCGATCGTCCCTTCGCCGAGGCTGATCACGCGATGCGCCAATTCCGCAATGGGGTGATTGTGCGTGATCAGCACGATCGTCGTGCCCGTCTCGCGGCACAGATTGTCCAACAGTTCCAGGACCAGTTTTCCCGTGGTCAAATCGAGCGCACCGGTCGGTTCGTCGCACAGCAGCAGCTTCGGTTTCTTAGCGATGGCCCGCGCGATCGCCACACGCTGTTGCTCCCCCCCGGAGAGTTGCGCGGGAAAGTGCTCCAGCCGGTCCGCCAGCCCGACGATGGTGAGGGCTTCATCGGCGTCCATGGGGTCACGGGCGATTTCCGCGGAGACTTCGACATTTTCGCGGGCGGTCAGCGTGGGCACCAGATTGTAGAACTGAAAGACGAATCCGACATGCTCGCGGCGATACCGCGTCAGTTCGCGCTCGGAGAGCTGGGCCAGATTCGTCTGCTCGAAGAACACATCGCCCGCAGTGGGCGTATCGATGCCGCCGATAATGTTCAGCAGCGTGCTCTTGCCCGATCCCGACGGACCGACAATCACCAGCATCTCACCGGCAAAGATCTCCAGATCGACGTTGTGCAGCACCGGCACGTCGATCTCGCCCATGCGGTAGATCTTGCTAACGCCGGAGAGCTGAAACAGCGTTTTCGCATCGACGGTGGCCACGGTGGAGTCCTTTTCGCGGTCTTGGGGAGGATTGCGGCATGGGAGTTGCACGTGGAACAATCTTGATACGACTGGTTGACGAGATTGTTCGACGGTTACCCATTTTCCGACTCGGCTTGCATGACTTCAATGATGATACCATCGGGATCGGCGACGGTGAAACAAACGCCGCCGGCTTTAATTCATCGATCACCTGCGCCCTATGCTTCGTGGCGCGCTCGTAAGTGGCACGCAAGTCGTCAACCTGCAAGGACATCGTTGCCTTGGCAGTATTGGAATCTTCGATATCTGCTGTTTCATCAGCGATTGCCAAGAACGTCACGTTAAGGTCGCCAATACGAATCCAGGGGCAGCCAGCGATTCCACTGGTTATGACTTCAGCGTCGAACGCGCCACAATAGAAGTCGAGCGAGCGAAAGCGGTCAGTGCAAATGATTCACATTGCATTTCGTGCGTCAGAGCCCATTGGAGGAATCCATCAGTGGGAAACATTCAGCAGTTGCCTCAACGCCCAATTTCATGACTCGGGTGCATGCTTTGGCTATCCGTCGTCAACTCTAAGTTGAGTTGATGCGAAAAACCGCAGCCAATGAAAATCAAGAACGTGATACACCATGCTTGTGAGCAGAGAAGCCAACGTGACTCCGAGCAATGCGAGAACATATAAAAGTCCGACCACAGCAATAAACGGCGACACTATGAACATGACGAGTCGCGGAAATGGCAGGCTACGCGACCCCGGCAGCACAATTTCGATCAATGATAATGTAATGCCGTGCGAATCATCAAATAATTGTATTCGATGACGAGTCAAGCGTTCCGACAATCGGCGAGAGCGTTTGTGAAGTCGAAAAAGCCGTGGGTGCCGGGCTTTGTAATGATGTCGGCAGACGTCGCGTCTGTTGATGCTACCCTTTCGGTGCAGGTCTGCGATTTCGGAATCAGGTGTCGGCATGGATTCGCAATCAGGTCCTCGCGCACCGTGCGGCTGGATTCGGTTATTTTGCGTCGCGCACGACCGCGAGCGGTCGGCTTGGGAGTCATGAAAATCCGTGTTCAATCCGTGTGAATCTGTGGCTAAGAATTCCCCCCGTCGCTCGTTTCCGGCAACGGAATCGCGCCGGGGGCCGGGGTGCCTTTGCCGGCGGCGATGTAGGCGGCGCGTTGGCGGGCGTATTCTTCCGGCGAGAGTTGCTCGGTCGGCTCGACCCCCTGCTGCGATTCCTCGAAGTAGCGCTTGAGGTATGCCACGCACCACCCGCAGCCGGTTCCCGCGCCGCCGCACTGGCTGACTTGGCTGGGGCGGCGCGGTTGGTGGATGCGGATGAAATTCAGAATCTTGCGCTTGCTGACGTGGAAGCAATAGCAGATCGTGTCGTCAAGTTCCAAAGTCGCCTCCACTCTCCCCGCGGCCGGGTTGGTCGTGAGCCAATCGCGCCCCGCAACCGCCCGGTTACGATTTGCCCGGAGTCTTCGCGGTGATCACGATTTTGCCTTCTTTGATCTTCGTCGCGAGGTTAACCGATGAGAGCAACTGTTTGAAGACTTCACCGACAGTCACGTCTTCCCCTTCGAACTTCACCGCCCGGTTCCAGAGCTTCCCTTCGGCATGGAATTGTTGTTGGTCGTATTCCAGCGGCACGGAGATTAACTCTTCCAACTCCAAGAACACCGGCCCGAACTTGGCGCCCGGCGCCAGCGCATACCGCGCCAGCGGCTGATTCAGCCGTGCTTCAATCTGTTTCCGCGTGAGCGCCAGCTTCTGCTTTGGCGGCGATTTCTTCGAAGTCTGCTTTTCGGCGGACTGGACAAGACCTTCGACGATTTCGGTCAACTCCCCGATCGGATCCTTGACGTCTACGGGTGGCTGCGCATCATCCGCGCCGGGGTCCGCCGCCTGGGGCTGCGGATCGGGCTGATCCGGTTCTTCGATTTGAGCGAAGACCGGCGGAGGATGCTTCGCATAGAACTGGTCAGACATGGCCGCTTCGCTGCGGAGGATTTCAGCGGCAGTATCCCGCCCGCGAAATAAGACGCTGCCGTCGGCCATTAGGACCCACATACCCGCCTGTTGTCCCGTCCCGAACCCGTCGGGCCCGTTAATGTACGGCTCGTTGACCAATCCACGGTACGACGATGCCCCGTCCGCCCACGCGGAGAGTCGGTTCTGGAGACCCACGACGAGCATAGTGTGGGCCGTTCCATCCTTGATGTCGTCCGGCGTGGTTTTCCTATTCGCACCGAAAACGCCGGCCCGCCGGTCTGAGATCGCCAATTCCGCCGCGTCGGCGCCCACACCGGCGACGCCTACAAAATGGGTCGCGGGAAATCCGTTCTCAGCATCGATCTCGGCGATAGCGGGGTTCAAGAACGCCGGAATCCGCCGTTTGGAGAACGGCTGGTTTTCCGGGTCGTGCCAACTTCGATCCCAATTGGGCTGCTCGATCCCGCCCTCCGACTGTGCCAGCAAATCGGCCAGCCAGCTAAACCGATCCTCCGCGGCGCCCCCGCGGGTTCCCGGCGGAAAGTGTCCGCGCTCGAGGCGCTGCTGATGAACCTGTCCGAAAAGCCGCTGCAACTGTGCCTCGGCATCCTTTCCCGGCGATTCCCACCAACTCAATTGCGGATGTGTGTCAGGATCCTCGGGTTGTTCGACGAGGTCACGTGCGGGAGGCCGCTCCGGAATATCAATGTCGGCGATCTGACCTGCGTCTTCGTGTGGTGAAGTGGGTGGCTCATCGGGCGGCCGGTTCGACCAAAGCGCAATAAACGCGCCGATTCCAAAGATACCCGCGACCGCCCACGCAAACACGTAAGGTTGTTTCCACCAGGGCGGCTCGAAGTCTTCCGGCGGCGCGACGTCGTGGGCTGAGACGGACGCCCCGGTTCGCGCCGCAGTCGGCGATTCCTTCGCTGAAGGGGATTCCGGTGTTGGCGTGGACCCGGCCGTTTCACTCGAGTCCGGAACTTCAAACGGCAATCCCACCAGTCTAGAGTGGCGTGCATCGTACGCGACTTGAAACGGCCGATTGCAGTCGGGACAGGGAACCTTCCGGCCGACCATCGTGCGGTCTTGGGCTTTCAGATGGGCATGGCAATAGGGGCACCAAAACGTGAAGTGTTGCATCTGGATTCTCGTTTCCGTCACCTTCAGGTCTGTGGTGATATCTGTGCGCTACTTCGGCTCCGCAATCGTTTCTGCGTCGAGCGGATACGGAGTTTCACCGCGTTGTTTGGCCGCAGCGGCGGTCGTGACCACCACACGCTGCTCGGCATCATGGATGACGATCACCAGCCCGATGCCGGTGAGCATCCGGTGCAAAACCGCCGTTGCCGGAGTTTGTTGTGCAGTAAATTCTTGAGGCATGTTTTGCGTGACACCGATCAGTTTCAAATCGTCCCTGGCCAGTTCAAATTTGACGCCGACTTCCGAACCGATGAATGCCACGGCTTCATGCAGCGGGGTGCGGCGAAAATCGCAATCGATCGGCGTCGCCAGTTTCTGTGCAATGGTCTTGGGGCTGATTGAGGCTTTAGGCTTGGGTTCGACACGTGTACTTGCCGGTCGCTGGGTTTCTTCCCAAACGAGCCTGCTGGCCAGGACTAGATTCGGTAGGGCGACGGCCGGCAACGTCGTTTCCCATACGTTGTTGCCGTCTTGTCGCCAGCGACTCGTGCCACGCTCGACGGCGAGGCTCATTGCCGGAAATCGTCCCAAGACACGTTTAACGCCCAACCGGCGGGGGGCTAATTCGCGGACCGTTGCCAACAGCCGGCCGGGGGTCTCGCGGAGGTTATTCTGGGTGACACTTTCCATGCGGCTCTGATCAAACTTCGTGCGTGGACGCAGGATCAGGCGTGATCTCAACGATGTGTCCATCCGTATCCCCCAGAAAACGGTCTCGACATCGTCCGCGAACCAATCCATCAAACGGTGCACTAATGGTAGTACGCGTTTTGACACGAGTGATTCACTATGCAGTTGGATATCGGAGGGCTCAAAAACCAGCGTCAGCAGATCCCGGCGATCACTACTCCGTAGCAGGCGGAAGAGACTCTCCTTCGTGGTGGCGGGTCGGTTGATTGTCTCCTGCCAATCTTCGGCCATTGCAGTTGGGCAGAAGGCAAAGGTTCGCTCGTCGATCATCAAGTACGAGGTTGTCGTTCCCCGATACGCGGGTAGCCCGAAATCATCCCGGCGGGTTCCCTGAAATCGCTTCAATAATTCGGAATGTTTCTTCTCGACGGCAAGCGTTACAACACCCGCCACCCGGCACGGTTCACCTGGGGCCGAAAGATATAGGCATAGCTTTGCCTCCGCGATTTCGTGCGGATCAAACAGGCAGTGCTTACGGACAACGGCATTGAACCACGCAACGAATCCCTCACCAAAACATTCAGAGAGTCGGTACTTCGCGATGTCCGGTGACAGCCAGTCGCGGGGGTGCAGGGTCACGAGCATAGCGGCGCCGTGAGGGACGTATTTCAAATCAACCGGAGGACCGACCGGCGTCGCGGTGTCGGGAAGCTGTGACGGCGGGGCTACCGCTGCCGGCGGCGATGTTGCTTGATGAGTCGCAGCCGATTTCTGATCACGGTTTTCCTGTCGCAGGATGTTGCCTGAACTTAGCAACGTCAATCCGCCGGCAGCACCAGCAATCAACATCGCGGCCACGAACCACATGATCCGCCGCCCACGTCGCCGTTCTCGGTCTCGCCGCTCTTTCACGCGGGCGAGACCGCTCTCGTCTGCAGGGATTGCAATTTGGATGCCGCTACTCTGGGAGATCGAATCCGGTCGATTCAGTTCAAACGGCGAACCGCATTTCGGACAACTGACCCGCTTGCCATTGGGCAGCGTCGAGCGAAGTTTCAGTTTGGAACCGCAATGCGGACAGGAAGTAACCATGTGCAACCGGGATTCTTGGGCGGCATTGTCTGCACTCAATTCCCGCCGCCGGTATCTGATGGACCCGATCGACGGTCTCCTTGAATTCTCGGAGACAATCGATCGGAAAGCAAGATCGTGCGGCCGTACAAGGAGCTTGGCTGGAAATGTGGAACCCCGCACGACCAACGACGGTCAACGGCTTTCGCTGCTCGACCATCTTGAACTACGCCGTCACGATGATCGTTTTAGCGTTTGATCAGCACGAGGTGGCTTTGAACTTGCCCCTCTTGGCGGCGCCGGACCTTGAGCAAGACCGGCTCGTTCCCGGATTGACCGAGCCGGCTTTCAAACTGCCGCACGGTTTCGACGGGCTGGCGGGCGATCTCTTCGATCACATCGTACAGCTGCAAATCTGCGGCTGACGGTCCCGCTTCGTCGACATTGAGCACGATCAGCCCGCGCGTGGTGTCGGCATATCCCAGTTGTCGGGCCAGCGAACGGTCCAGCTGATGCAGTGTGAGCCCCAGATGCTGCACCGCGGTGCCCATCCCGGGTTGTGCCGGTGCCGGCAGCGAAGCGTTCCTGCGCGATCGATCAAGATCAACAACCTTCATCTCCACTCGAATCCGCTTTCCACCCCGGAAGACGACCAGATTCACCGTCGTGCCGATTTCCTTGAGACTGATCAGATTGATCAGGTGATTCAGGTCGTGGACTTCGACGTCGTCAACTTTGAGGATCACATCGTCCGCTTTCAGATCGGCGTCGTCGGCGGGCGTGTTGGGATAGACCCATGCCACATGCGCGCCGCGCAGGCGATCGAGCTTCAGTTGGCGGGCCCGCGTGATATCGAAATCTTCATTGAGGCGAACGCCGATGTACGCCCGCCGGACCGTGCCGTAGTCCAGCAGGTGCGTCATCACTCGGCGGACCAGGCTGCTGGGGATACTAAAACCGATGCCTTCATTGCCTCCGCTGCTGGAGGCGATCGCGGTATTGATGCCAACCACCTCGCCGCGGAGATTAACCAGCGGTCCGCCGCTATTGCCGGGATTGATGGCGGCATCGGTCTGCAGGAAGTTCTGATTCTTGATGCGCGAGTCTTTGCCCAGATTGAGCGATCGTCTGGCCTTGGCGCTGACGATGCCGAAAGTGACCGATTGGCTGAGTCCGAACGGGCTGCCGAGGGCAAGGACCATGTGTCCGATTTCCATCCGCTCGCTGTCGCCCCAGCGTGCGGCCTGCAAGTTCGGCGCCTCGACTTTCATCACGGCAATATCGGAGCCTTCGTCGCTCCAGACCTTGACCGGCTGCAATTCGCGACCATCGGCAATGCGAATATGAATCTCGTTGCGAGGCGTCCCGCGAATGACGTGCAGATTGGTGATGACGAACATGCCTTTGGCTTTGGTCGCCTCGCTGCGCATGATCACCCCCGAGCCCGTTTCCTCGACGGTGCGCCCGTTGAATCGCCGCACACACTGGATGTGGACAACACTTGGCGTTGTCAGTCGGGAAACGTCTGCAATTCGCTCGCTCCCTCGCAGAATGGGCGAGTCAGAGTGGCTCAGCTTCTGATAGGTTTCCTCCGCCGTCATAATGAGCGGCGAATTGGCTTGGGCGGGGGAATGCAGCATCCAGCCGTCCCACGACATGCCCAGCAGAGCGCCGCAAAGCAGACAAAACAGGCAAGAGAGGATACAGGTCGATCGTTTCATGGCGTCTCATCCGAACTACGGAATCGCGGAAATGCATCTGTCGCCGCCGCGGCCGACTGGACAGCGTGCGGCTGGGTGAACACGGCGGCCAGCTTATCTATTTTGACGTTCGGATTACGAGATTAACAGAGGAATTGGCTACCGGCTACTCTGTTTTCGGTGAGTTCGGCCGTCGGAGATCGACTTCCAACCTGGAACCTAGTATCACCGCCGCAATATCGATCATTGGCGAATTCCGGATAAAACGACAGCTTTCAGCGAAAATCAAAACCGCGCTGTTAGGCTTCCGCTGCGCATTCCGCAGATTCCATGACGTGCCGGACGGCAAGAACAACGACGGTATTGCCGCTGGTCATTCCACATCCAGGTCGCCGATCGTGATATCTCGATCGCGGGAAGCGCCTTCGAATTCGTACGCGGTTTCCCAACTCGGATCGAAATCCTCATCGGTGGTGCCCAGCACTTCCCGTTTGCGCTGGCAATCAATACACAGCGGCGTGTAGGGCAGTGCCTTGAGGCGGGCGATGGGAATCTTGACCTGGCAGTCTTCGCACAAGCCGTAGCGGCCTTCGCGAATCAACTTGATCGCCGTTTCGATCTGAGTCAACTCACGACTCTCCAAAGCGGCCAACTGCGAGTCGATTTCTTTCTTCGCGCCTTCGGTTGCCTCGTCGCAGATGTCCCCCATCGAACCGGACGGCCCCAGTGAACTCAGGTCGCCGGCCAGTTTCTTTCGAAGGGCATCACGTTTTAACAGCAAGTTTTCATGAAGTCTCAGAAGTGCATCTTTGCGGGCCATCTCTGGTCTCTCCCAATGTGGAGATTGAAGTGCGGCGGACTCGTTCCATCGTCCTACGTCCGTCCACTTCTAATTACGTGCGAAGTCAATCTAAGGTGTCAGTCCAGGCAAACTATAGCTTGGATTTTCGCTGCTGTGGAAATCGAGACTTCTCCAACAGGCGAATGGTCTGATTCCCCAACAATTCTTGCGGCCGGGGCCCCGCAAACTCGCGGAGTTGCGTTCAACCGCTATAACATGACTTGAGCAAATCGCGGCGCCACCCCCCGGTCGATTCCTCCAACCGTTACCTGTCGCGCAATAGTTAATTTCGCCACGATTTCCGAGAGATCGCGTCTCCCTCCTCAACAACACACTACGTGGAACGTCGACTGAACGTTTGTAGAATTGGATCGCGTCGATACGTCATGCGGCGACACTGGTGACTTCCGTTAGCAGTCTCATTCAGCGTGATTCTGTCGTTTAAGCCTCTGTTTCGCGATTTGGCGGCACTATGCTTGCCGCGACTTGTTCGCTCGAGCTATCCTGACCGCATGCAGCGACACAATCGTTTTGAAATGACCGGGCGGCTTAACGATCCGGTTCGGTGGAACGGCTATCGGTTTGGACTGCCGGCATTGATCATGCTTGTGGGGGCTGCGCGGTTGCCTGCCCAAAATGAGTCGACAATCTCCGACGCACGCATCGAGGCACATCAAGTCCGCACTCATGCGGTGACCTCTCCGTACCAGGCTGGTGAGACGACGATCCGGGTTCTGCTCCCGGACGATCTGCGCCCCAATGAGAAACTGCCGGTGTTGTATGTATTGCCGGTCGAAGCGAAAGCGGCATCGCGATGGGGCGACCCGATTGCCGAAGTCGTCAAGCACGATTTGCACAACGTGCATCGCATGATCTACGTTTTTCCCACGTTCTCGGCCCTGCCCTGGTATGCGGATCATCCGACCGATCCGGAGATTCGCCAGGAGTCCTACTTCATCAAGATTGTGCTGCCGTTCATGGAGCGGACCTATCCCGCCAAGCGCGAGAAGGCGGGGCGTTTGCTGGTCGGGTTTAGCAAATCAGGCTACGGGGCTTATAGCTTGTTGCTACGTCACCCCAAATTGTTTGCGAAGGCGGCCGCGTGGGATGCTCCCTTGATGACCGCACAGCCCGTGAAGTATGGGATGGAGCCGATCTTCGGAACCGATGAAAACTTTCAGCAGTATCGGATTACGAAACTTCTGCGGGAAAGAGCGAAACACTTCTCAGCCGAGCCGCGGCTGATACTGACCGGGCACGGCGGCTTCAAGCAGGAACATGACGCAGCGCACCGTCTGATGGATCAGCTGCGAGTTTCGCACACCTATCGCGAGGGGCGCAATCGGGAACACTCGTGGAACAGCGGCTGGCTTGCAGAGGCGGTTGAATTGCTAACGTCGCAGCCGGAAGATCGGTGAAGCGTTCGTAGTGTGCAAGATGACCTCCCGCGACGAAGGATCGCCCAGTTGAGAGCACTGATCGCCGGGAAAGCCTGTGACGCGGAGGTACACGTGTCGAGGGCGATCTCTGGGACGCGTTAGAGATCAAACGCGATACGCGCATGAGTGATCAAGCGTGCCTGTTTCACGCCCGGCCGCTCATGACACCCGTTTAGGGAGTCAAGGGCGGCTCTTGTGATTAGCGTCTACTTCTTCTTGCGTGCGCGGGTTTTCTTGGCGGTAATCTTCGACGATTTCCTGGCGCCGGCGCTGGTCTTCTTGGCCTTCTTCTTGTTGCCGAAAATCCGATCGAAGTTTTCGGCGAACGCCTCAGTGGATCCTGTATGTACGGTATAACCGGTCATTTGATGTGGCTAACTCCCGTGTGCAGCGACGTAGAACAGTCAACGAAGCGGTGCAATTCTGCGGGTTTCACTCCTGTGCAGCGACAGCTTCTTGGATTCTCTTGATGGCGTGCTCGGCTGCGATTTTGATGTCTTCATCTTGCGTCTCACTGAGAATCTTCTCGAGCACCGGCAGAGCAGGTTCGGCTTCCGCGCCCATTGCACCGAGCGCCCCGATCTTCATGCCGAAATTCCTGCTGCCTTGTTTATCGATCTCCGCATTCTCTAGTTCCTTTATGGCATGCTCGACACGCTCGGAGTTTGTCTTGTGAGTCTTTTGTCGCGGTCCCCCTGCGGTCACATCTTTAGCATCGACGCCGGATTTGCTGTTACATCCTGCGACAACAAGCACGAGTAGTCCAGTCATTGTCAACTGGTAGAATTGCCGTACGTTCATAATCAACACCTCATCAGAATCTACGCGAATCACTTGATCGCAATGAAAAGAATAGAGAATCAGTAGGAGTTTTCGTCTTTGACTCAATCGGCAAACGTTTCACAGGGAAAATCGCCGCGAATAGATGCTTGGGACAAACTCAACGAAACGTACCGATCTATAAAACGAATACCGCAGACCAGCACCTGTGGCCAGTCTGCGGTATCGAAGGTTGTCGCAGGATTCGATCTGCAACCCGTAATGGGCAGCAAGGTCGAATTCAACGAGCGGCGTTGACTAGTCAACAATGCCGCCAGGAATCGTATCGGTCTCTCTGCCGGCTACCGTGCTCGAATTGCGATACAGGTCGAGTCCGACGTTTTCGCTGACGAACTGGACGGAACCGTCCCCACGCAGGAAGAAGCCGCCGCCGGTGTGTTGGCTGCGGAAGTTTTGCGTGGAATGGATCAGGCCGCTGATCCCTTGCTGCTGAGCCGTCAGGCTGCTGCGGCAATCCCGCTGGTCATCTTGAATCGAACCGGCCGGGCCGTCGCCAGCACCGTAAAAGTAGTTGTCGGTGACTGGGTTCTTGTTGAGCGGCTCCAAGCAGCACGCGTAAGGCACGAAACACCGGGGGCTAAACCCGTTGGGCGGATCGCCTGCAACCCAAGCCACGTAGGCGTGGAATTCCATCGGCGCGAATGCGTGGTTGGCACCGGGGTTGGTGCAGCCGACGCCGCGGCAGACCGGCCAGGCATCGCCACCGGCGACTTCACCCATGGCGAACGTGTTGCTGGTGCCGTCGATGATGTCTTTAACGGCGGTCTTGTGGTTTTTGTTGAACATCCCGCGTTCCGAATCAGGAATGGGGCCGAACGCGTACCCTTTGATGGGCGCGTTGTCGGCACGGCGCTGGAACGAGAAGCCGTTGTAAGGTGCCCGAAACAGTCCGCTGCCTTCATCTTCATCGTCGAAGTCAATACACCAGTTGTCGTTGACGCCCTTGGAGAAGGCGTAGTGTGTTTGCCAATAAGAATCAAAGGTACCGGCATAGGGCGGACCGAAAATCGTGATGCCGTCGTGGGTCTGGACACCAGAGTTCAACGCCGACGGGCATTGGGTGACGCTGATGTTTGCCTTTTCCAATTCAGACGCAGCAACAATACAGGCCCACTCATTGCCCATTTCGTTAATCCGTCCGTCTACATTGGTCGGCCAGGACGCCGGATCTTGGTAGTGCGAACCTGCGGGGTTACTGGTTTGATAGTAGGTGCGAAGGGCGCCAGGAACTTCCAGGCCGGCGTCGTAGATAATCCCCGCATCGAAATACGGGAACAGCGCCATAGTGATCACTTCTTCTTGATAGTTGAAGCCATTGCCAGCGGTCCGGGGATGGTCGGCATAGGGGAAGTGATTGAACACGTCATGGAAGTTGTGCATTGCAATGCCGAACTGTTTCAAATTGTTGCGGCAGTGGGTGCGCCGGGCAGCTTCCCGCGCTTGTTGAACGGCAGGCAGCAATAACGCGATAAGAATGGCAATGATGGCAATGACTACCAGCAGCTCGATGAGGGTAAACCCACGTCGGCGGCTGTCAGCCAAACGAAAACGCGATCTCTTCATAACACACACCTTTCAAGAAAAGAAACGAAAATGAAATGATACCATGGGGGGGCGACACCCTATGGCCGAACTGTCCGGAAAACCCCGAATGATTTGTTGAGCGACGGCTGTAATGCTCGGATTCGACTCGCCACCGAGTCCTCCACGGAGGGAGACCGCCGAAATCGACCGACCGATTGGTCGATCTTTTCAATTTCTCAATTCTGAGATCAATGTCAAGTGTAAACGCGGAATTCTTGCTCAAATCGCTAGAATTAATTCCGGACAATGGAGTCGATTTCAACGGATCTACTCAGTTGGCAACGGTTCCCACGCCGAGTCTCATCGAACAATACGACGCATGCCCTATTCGTCGAGGAATTGGAGTCGAGCAGGTTCACCGATTGTTGAGACTATAACTCACTTGGATCCGTGAATTAGCGACTGTGGGACATCGGGGCTTGAAGAGTGTCGGCGGTTCGACCAGTTTCGATGCTGTGGACATGGCGCTGCAAGAATTCTCCGGCACAACGAGAATGCTGTCCATTAAGCAAATAAGCGAGGAATCTGTGTGATTTGAGCGGATCTTCTCACGTTTAATTAGTCAGAATGATCGGAATCGCACGGGCGAAGTGAACGCTCTGGCTACGGCGAGTTGTGCATCGTCTGGCGGATTGTCACAAAACAGAGCGGATTATCGCCGATATCGCCTGCACCGACGAAGAAATTTGGATTCTTGGAAACTGACGATTTCAACGCAACTCGCTGACAGATACCAACGAATTGCAATCCTGCAATCGAGATCCCCAAACTCGTACGGTAGAGTCCTTGCTCAATTTGTTCGGCAACGCCCCGGCAAAACGGAAGAATTCGTTTTCTCCCCGTAAGATTATTGTTGAAGTTCCCCTGGAAGTTGAGATACAATCCTGTAAGCATAGGGAAAACAGGAAAAATAGCCGGTTGTGTCCAATTTGACCATCCGGTCAATAAGTTTGAGCCTCCATTTTCGGCGATGACACTTTCGCCGGCGTTCCTTTGAAAGGACATGTTTCATGACGTCGCACTTCTGCACTCAACCATCTCGGGGACGGACCGTATTGTTGATGTCCTGTTTTTCCCTGACCGCTTTGATTCTGCTGACTGGGGCTGCGAAGTCTCGGCCGATTACCAAGCTGAAGTACGATCCAAATGCGGAAGTCGTATCGCTGTTTGACGGCATTGAGCAAAAGAGCCTGGAAGTCAACTTCATCGCCAAGGATTCCAAAGAGGGAAACCTGTTCATCAAGAACACGACCGATAGCCCGTTGACGGTCGATATGCCCAAAGCATTTGCTGCCGTGCATGTGCTGAAGCAGATTGGCGGACCCGGCGGAGGCGGCGGACTTAACAACAACAATAACTTTGGCGGAGGCGGCGGCGGCGGCCAGGCACTTGGCGGCGGCATCGGCGGCGGAGGATTTGGCGGCGGTGGCTTCGGCGGTGGTGGTGGCGGAGGGTTCTTCTCCGTACCTCCCGAGAAGACGGCCCGAATCAAGATTAAGTCGGTCTGTCTTGAGCACGGCAAGAAAGAGCCGCGTGCCAAGATGACCTATCAGATCAAGCCGCTGGAAGAATTCACCAGCAACGTCGCCTTGCAAGAGTTGGTCAAAGGGTATGCGTCAAGCAAGAAGAAGATGGACTTTCAGTCAGTCCAAGCAGCCGTCTGGCATCTATCGAATGAGATGAGTTGGAAAGATTTGGCCCAAAAGAAATACGACCGCATCGGACGCCCCGACGCTCCGTATTTCACTGCCCGCCAACTCCAGGCCGCCCAGGCGCTGGTTTCGACAGCGGTGGCGAAAGCCAAAGAACTCGAAGAAGAGAACGCCGACGGCGACAAGAAGGCACCGAAGCGGACTAAGAACGTTCGGACATTTAGCAGCAAGTGACCCGCCTGAGTTCACCCACACGTTCCTGATCGGGAAATCCACGGGAGCCGGCTTGCAGTGCGAGTCGGCTCCCGTTTCTTGATTTGCGGCAGTCTCATTGGAATCGTCACGCCCTGCCCTCTTTCTCGCGATCACGTTCCCCGGCCGATGATGTACCGGTGCGGATCAACCACATCGCGCAGCGCCTGCAATTGCTCGTCCGTTGGAGGTGCCGTTGACTCCAGGGTTTCGGCGGCATCAATCGGAAAGCTGGTACGCTGTTGGACCTCTTTTAACGTCACGCCGGAATGCAGCGATTCCACTTGCATTCGGCATGTCGTCGGGTGAAATCCGAGTATGGCGTGATCCGTAATGACCTTATACGGTCCGGTGCCCGGTGGAAGTCCCGCTCTCTCGCGTGCACCGGGTCCCTCCAAATAACCCGACGTGGTGATGAAATCGACCCGCTCGACGAACCGCCGCGGGTCATGCGGAGTGATGACCAACGTCCGTCGGCAGAACGCCCCGAGGTCGTTGGCCCCTCCACTCCCCGGCAGGCGGACCCGCGGTGACTGATGGTCGCCGATGACGGTCGAGTTCAGGTTGCCGTAGTGGTCAATCTGTGCGCCGCCGAGAAACGTGTAGTCAACCATGCCGCGCTGGCAGGTCTCCATGATGTCCGCCATGCTAGTCGCCATCAGTCCTTGGTAGAACGTGCGCGAATCTCCGACGCTGATCGGCATTTGGGGCAGCCGCGGCCCGATGCCGCCGGCTTCGAACATCAAGGTGAGCCTCGGCGATGTTGTCTGTTGGGCCAGCATCGCCGCGGCGCAAGGCGCGCCGGTGCCGACCACGACCAAAGCCCCATCTTCGAGCAGAAGGGACGCGGCACAGATCATCTGCTCAATCGGCGAATATGAGGATGAGTTCATCGCGGCGAACATCCGGGCGAACCACCACTTTCGCGGGTGGTTCAATCATGCTATGAATGAAGGAAATCATGCAATTCGGGCATTGACATCAGGTGCGCGCCTTTCGGATCGAAGTCCCATGACGCCGTTTACAGAAGCGATCTCCAAGCTCTTATTAGAACAAGATCTCACCAAGGAGGAAATGCGCGCCTGCGTCGGCGGGATCATGGACGGACAATGGTCGGATGCTGAGATTGCCGCGTTATTGACGGCGCTGAAGATGAAGGGAGAAGCGGCTGTCGAACTCGTGGGCGCGGCGCAAGCCATGCAGGAACGTGCCGTTTCGGTGAACAGTTCTCAAGGCGGGCTGCTGGACACCTGCGGAACCGGCGGTGATCAGTTGCATACCTTTAACATTAGTACGGCAACAGCGATCACCGCGGCGGCTGCGGGCATCCCTGTCGCCAAGCATGGAAACCGCAGCGTTTCCAGTTCCAGCGGATCTGCCGACGTCCTGGAGCGGCTCGACGTGAAAGTCGATGTTCCCGCGGACGTCGTAACGCGCTGCTTGGATGAAATCGGGATCGGTTATTGCTTTGCTCCGCTCATGCACGGCGCCATGAAGCATGCGGCTCCGATTCGGCGGGCATTGGGCTTTCCTACTGTCTTTAATCTGTTGGGGCCGCTCACGAACCCTGCACGTGCGGACTTCCAGTTGCTGGGCGCCAGCAGAAACCGCACGGCGGAACTGCTTGCCAATGCCCTGTGCGAACTTGGGCGAAAGCGAGCGTTGGTGGTTTGTGGAAACGACGAATTGGATGAAGTCAGCCTGTGGGGCACAACGTCGGCGTGGGAGGTGTGCGAGAATCGCCTGACAGCACATGAATGGACGGCCGAATCGTTCGGCTTGGACGAATGTTCAGCAGAGGATTTGCGGGTCAACTCGGCTGAAGAGAGTGCTGAGGTCATTCGCGAGGTTTACGCCGGCAAACCGGGACCGCACCGCGATATCGTCGTCGCCAACACCGCTGCTGCGCTGCTGGCCGTCGGCAAATGGGACGATCCTAGGCAAGCGGCCGATGAAGCTGCACGTGTCATTGACTCTGGTCAGGCGTCGGCAAAGCTTGCCCAATTGGTCAAACTGACTAGCGCGTAACTGGTCGCCGGGGGGCGAAGCATTCGGAGCGTTGTGAAGCCGTGCCCTATCGGCATTCTTGCTCGGCCGTAAGGATTCCCGCTTTTGAGAAGCCGTGCGGGAGACTTGCGACGGGTCGGGCAGCCCATATAATTCTAGACGTGAAGGTCTCACGAGCGGTCGGACGTTGTGAAGCGGCCAACCGATGTGAGCGCGTTCGAATCGCGGATTTGGACACTCAGCCGGTTACGATCGAGGTTGGCAATGCGTGAATGGTTTCGAAATGTGTGGGTGGCGGTCTCGACGGTCGGTCGTGGTATGTGGGTGACGATCTACACCATGTACAAGACCTATCGCCGCCGTACGTTCACGCAAGTGTACGAGTACCCTGAAGTTCCCGTGCCGGTCAAAGCCCGGTACCGTGGATTTCATCGTTTCGACCTCACCACTTGCATCGGCTGCGAAAAATGCGCCGTGGCCTGCCCGGTCGACTGTATTTACATTGACAAAGTCAAGAGCCCGGTCGGAAAGGGATTTCGCATCGATGGGTTTACGATCGACTACACAAAGTGCATGTTTTGCGCTCTGTGCGTCGAACCTTGCCCGGTGGATTGCATCTTCATGGGCTCGAACTATGACTTAAGCAGCTACGGGCGCGACGGCTGTATCGTTGACTACGCAAAGCTGCCCCTGGAGGTCGCCTGGGGACAGACGACGTTGAACCCGTCGGCAGTTGCAGAGTCGAAAGTGTTATCGGAACCGGTGTGGGTGAAGGGAGAACCCAGTCCATTTGAACCGATCGAATCGGAGTGAGTTTTGCTGCCGTCGTGCAACGGATTTCCAGCACCGGCGGCGGGCTCGTGACATTGCGAGTTTGAGTTAGCATGGGGACTGATATGGACTCCGTCTTATACAGTGGGAAGCTCTTCACGGTGGAGGAGGCCCGCAAAACACTGCCGCTCGTCAGCGCGATTGTCGGCGACATCGTGACGTTGGCGAGCGATCTGCGGGACCGCCACGAGCGATTGCGCAGTTTCCGGTCGCGCACCGAGAAATCCGATGAGGATTCGGTGAATCCCTATCGGGAAGAAGTGGAGGAAGTTAAGCGAGATTTGGCGCGCGATGAAGAGCGGCTTCAAGAGTATGTCCAGGAGTTAAGCCAGCTCGGCGTTGAACTTAAGGACTTCGAGCGGGGGCTGATCGACTTTCCTCACGAGTTGGACGGGCGAGTCGTGTATCTGTGTTGGCAATTGGGTGAAGAAGACTTGGGGTTCTGGCACGAGCTGGACGCGGGATTTGCGGGGCGGAGGCCGTTGTGGGACGAGCAAGTCTCGGGTGACGACCCGCTCGTCACGGATGTGAATGACAAGTAGAACTGGTTTCAAAACTCTCAGGCGCGACTCGCAGACTCTTGGTATGCAAGAATCTTGAAGCGGCGTATCCAGCCAGGTTTTGAAGCTGGCTCAAGCCGACGCCCAGCGTCGTGCCGACGGCCGCCGAGTGAACGCATCAGCTATAAGGCGACAGTGAAACTATGACGGACTTGGTGGGACATTTTTTGGTATTCACGCTGGTCGGCATCGGGTTTCTGTTGGCGCCGCTGCTGATCGGTCTGTTGATCCGCCCCAAGCAGCCGACCCCTGAGAAGGATTCGATTTACGAATGCGGCGAGCCGACAATCGGCACAAGCTACATTCAATTCGACCTGCGTTTTTACGTGGTCGCGCTGTTGTTCATCATTTTCGACGTGGAAGTGGCGTTCTTCTTCCCGTGGGCGATGATATTCGGCGGGGCCACGCAATTGGCCGATTCACAGCTCTCGGATGCGGGGCGAGCGCAACTGAGCGAGAAATTGCTTGCGCCGCCGATGGAAGCAGTCTCGCAAACGTCCGCCCAGGTCATTCCTCAGGAAACGGCGATCCAATTGGGATGGCTGGGATTCTGGGACATCTTCGTGTTCTTTGCCGTCTTGCTAGTCGGCTTCGCCTACGTTTGGAAGCGGGGGGATCTCGACTGGGTGCGAGCCGTTGCGGAAGAGGTCCAGGAAAAGGCCAAGCAGGACGGTCCCCCAGTCCCCAAAGCACTCGCAGCGGAACAACAAGAGCCGGTTTCCGTGTAACGAGTCCGCTGAGTCGCGCCGGCTTGCTGTCAATTGGATCGAATCGATGAACGTATCCGACATTCACAAACGACTCGTCGACGAGTTCGGCGATAAGATTTCAGGCGTCAATTCCGAAACCCTCGATCCATGGATTGAGGTCGTTCCGAGCGCAATCGTCGAGGTCGCGACCTACTTGCGGGACGAGCCGGAACTGCGGTTTGATGCGCTGAACAATCTCAGTGCCGTCGATTACTTCGAACCGGATGAGAAGAAGGCTGCCAAGTTTTCGCACGAGCCTCATTTGGAAGTCGTCTACCATCTGTATAGCTACGCCAACAAACATTTCTTGACGTTGAAAGTCAAACTGCCGCGCTGGCAAGATGACGAGCCGGGCGTTCTGCCTGAAATCCCTTCGGTAACCGGGGTGTGGGGCATCGCTGACTGGCATGAACGAGAGGCCTACGACCTGATGGGGATTACGTTTACAGGGCATCCCAATCTGCGGCGGATCCTCTGTCCCGAAGATTGGGAAGGCCACGCACTGCGGAAGGACTATGACTTTCCCCAGGAGTATCACGGCGTCCGCAACTAGATCGATGCAGGTTGACGCTCACTCCAAACCGAAATCCTTGCCACAAATCTCAGATTTCACTTTACGGAAACGGACCGCGAGCACGCGATGAGTATTCAAGTCGAAGACCCACGGGTCGTGGAGTTTGACGTCCGCACCGATGAGATGTTGGTCAACATGGGGCCCCAACACCCCAGCACGCACGGGGTGTTGAGGCTGTTGTTACGAACAGACGGCGAAGTCGTTCATGAAGTGACCCCGCACATTGGGTATCTGCACCGCTGTGCCGAGAAGATCGGTGAGAATCTTTCTCCGCCGCAATGGATTCCCTACACCGACCGGATGGATTACCTGGCGGGCATGAATATGAACTTGGGGATGGCGCTCGCCACCGAAAAGCTGATCGGCATGGAAGTGCCGGAAAAAGCGATGGTGTTGCGGGTGATGATCGCCGAAATGGGCCGCATCGCCAGCCACCTGGTCGGTATGGGTGCCTACGGCCTGGATTTGGGCAGTTTTAGCCCCTTCCTGTACGCATTCCGCGAGCGAGAAATTATTCTAGACCTGTTCGAAGAGGTGTGTGGCGCACGCCTGACGTACAGTTACCTGACCGTCGGCGGTGCGACACACGATTTGCCGGCATCAATTCCAATCCCGCCCGGATTGGCGTCGCTGACCGGGGACGACGAGAACCGGCACGTTTCCTGGATGCAAGCGGCAACGCTGTTTCTCGATTGGCTGGAGCCGCGTATCCGCGAATACCATACGCTGCTGACGGAGAATTCGATCTTTATCAAGCGGACAGCCGGAATCGGCATTTTGTCTCGCGAAGACGCCATTAGCTACGGCTGCACGGGTCCCGTACTGCGGGGCAGCGGTGTGGACCACGACCTGCGCCGGGACGGCGAGCCGATTTACACGCGGATGTACGACGGCTACGACTTTGAGATCCCGGTGGCACCATTTGCCAAGGCGCCGCCTGAAGCGGTCTTAGGGGACAACTGGAGCCGGTTTTTTGTGCGGATGATGGAGGTGGTTCAGTCGATCGGATTAGTCCGGCAGGCGATCGCGAAGTATCCGACTGCCGAGGGGACTTTCCGGGTTCCCTACAAGCTGAATCAGAAACTACCCTCCGCAGAGTGTTATCTAGAGACCGAATGTCCCCGCGGGCAGATGGGGTTCTATCTGGTTGGCGACGGAAAAGCGGAGCCGCTGCGGGCGCGGGCCAAGAGTTCATGCTTCTGCAATCTTTCCGTCACTGCCGACCTTTGCCGTGGCTGCTTACTGGCCGATATTCCTTCAATCGTCGGGTCGCTCGATGTTGTGATGGGTGAGATTGACCGTTAGGTCGTCTAATGTCGTCAGACGATTTCAGTCGCTTGAATAAGCTAATTTCGGCAGTTTGGTGAAGCTGCGCCAGGGCCTCGCAGCAAGCAAGTCTCGAAAGTCGCAACTAGCCTTCGGGCTGCGCTGAACTTCGGCTATACTCGTTCGAATCGATTCGAACCTCTTGACGCCTGTGGTGACGGCACGTTTATGGGAAATCAAAAAACACTCCACGAGAAGCTGACCGAATTGATCAGCAATCTTTGGTGGTCCTGGCAACCGGAAGTCAGCGAAATCTTTCGCAGTATCGACCCGATCAATTGGTCGCGACTGGCTCACAATCCGGTCATATTGCTGCGGGACTTTCCTCCGGAAAAGCTCGAGCGCCGGGCACTGGAGATGGGGCTGAACACGCGAATCAATTGGGCGTATCGCCGATGGCGTGGATACATGGAGTCGACCGACACGTGGGGCGCCGTGCACGCCGGTGTGTTGGGGCAACGTCCGGCTGCCTATTTTTCGGCGGAATTCGGACTGCACGAATCGCTGCCGATTTACTCAGGCGGATTGGGGGTGTTGTCGGGCGACCATCTGAAGAGTGCGTCGGACTTGGGCGTTCCGCTAGTCGGCGTCGGGTTGTTTTACGACGAGGGCTACTTCAATCAATACATCGATGAGAGCGGCTGGCAGCAGGAATCCTACACGGAACTGCAGGTCCAGGATCTGCCTGTGCAACCCGCCACGAATTCGTCCGGCGAACCGGTCGTGATTTCGGTTGCCACGCGGGGAGGCGAGATTTTTGCCCGAGTCTGGCGGGTTGATGTCGGCAGAGTCCGATTGTTCCTGCTGGATACGGATATTGAACAGAACAAGGATGAGGACCGCGAACTGACCGCGCGGTTGTACGGGGGCGACCAGCGAACACGGATTCGCCAAGAAATCATGCTCGGTATCGGGGGCGTGCGGGCGCTCGACGCGATCGGCATCCAGCCCGGCATGATTCACATGAACGAAGGGCACTCCGCCTTTGCCGGGCTGGAGATGATCCGCAAACGAATCACCGACGACGAACTGAGCTTTGACGAAGCGTTGCGCGAGACGGCCTCGATGTGTGTCTTTACAACGCACACGCCGGTCGCCGCCGGCCACGACCGCTTTGACGCCCATTTGGTGGAAGAACACGTCGGTCCGTTGCGCGATGAGTTGGGATTGAGCAACGAGGCGCTGTTGGGCTTGGGCCGTGTGGAACCGCAAAACGGCCAAGAGACGTTTTGCATGACCGTTTTGGCGTTCAAACTGAGCCGCCAGGCGAATGCGGTTTCCAGTCTGCACGGCGTGGTCAGCCGCCGCATGTGGGCCAACCTGTGGCCGTGGCGGAGCGAGGAAGAAATCCCGATCGGCCACATCACCAACGGAGTGCACGTGCCGACGTGGTTGGCCGGGCAAATGCGAATGCTTTACGACCGGGTTCTGCCTGAAAAGTGGTATCTGAAATCCGGTCAGCCGGAGGTCTGGTCGGAGTTCGAGTCGGTTTCACCGGGCGAGTTGTGGGAGACCCACCAACTGCTCAAGACCCGGCTGATTGCCTATTCGCGACGAAAGCTGGTTGCGCAGGCGGAGCGGCGCAACGAGTCGCAGGAAAACATCGAACAACTGCGCAATGCGCTCGATCCGCAAATCCTCACGATCGGCTTTGCACGGCGATTTGCGCCGTATAAGCGGGCCGACTTGTTTATGCGAGATCTTGATGTTTTGGCGGACCTGATCGGCAACGACGAACGTCCGATCCAATTCATCTTCGCCGGCAAAGCTCATCCGGCCGATGACAACGGCAAAACGATTGCCCAGCGGATCCACCAGCTTGCGCAGGACGAGCGGTTCCGCGGGCGCGTGGTGCTATTGGAGAATTACGACATCAACCTCGGCCGACATCTCGTGCAAGGGGTCGACGTCTGGCTCAACAATCCGCGCCGCCCGTTGGAGGCGTCGGGGACCAGCGGACAAAAGGTCGTGCTCAACGGCGGTTTGAACTGCTCGATTCTCGACGGCTGGTGGGCCGAAGCGTATGACGGGTCGAACGGTTTTGCCATCGGCACCGGGCGCACGCACGTCAACCAGGAGATTCAAGACCAGCGTGACGCTGAGAGCCTATTGAACGTGCTGACTGAAGAAGTCGTCCCCTTGTACTACGACCGCGACGTCGATGATTTGCCGCAGGAGTGGATCAAGCGCATGAAGCATGCGGTGCGTACACTCGGTTGGCGGTTCAACGCTGACCGGATGGTCATGGACTACGTCCTGCATACGTACATCGGAGCCAGCGGCGGACTGTCCTGCGATATGGACTTCTCGTGATCCGATCGCGCCGGTGAAGCAGACGGGCGTCAGTCGTGGCGGGAATGGCCGTTGGCTGCTCGAAAGCCCTCCAGGATCCGCTTGCGCAGCTGCCGCAAGGTCACCGGCTGCACGAGCACTTTTTCGGTGGGCGATTCTTCAAACTCGTCCTTGTGTTCCGCTTGATCCTCGGAGAGCACCAGGACGGTCACCATCGGGGTCCCGTTACGAATGCGCGCCGCTTCCCGAAATCCGGCCAAGGCACTGTTACCGACTGATTCCGCCATGATGACCAGGCAATCGGGGGGATTCGTTCCCAGCCGGTTCAGTCCTCGTTGCAGGTCGTTTAACACCAGCACGCGGTAGCCATGCTTGGAGAAGTAGCTGCGAAGGTCGTTTTGTTGCTTCGAGCGGTTCTCGATGCACATCACAGTCCTGAGATTGCGCGTCGACTTTGAACGCTTTTTGGGAGCGAGATCTACGGGTGCAGGTGCGGGCCTGGCGATTCCCAATTCGCGTTGCAGGGCTTTCAGGTCGGCGACAAGGGCGGTAGGAGTTTGATAGCGCAGGTTCGGGTTGTACTGCAGCAATCGATTGACGATTTCCGTCACACCGCGAGGCAACGCCGGGTCCACCTCGTTGACGGGCCTGACGTCCCGATAGCGGCTGACCTGTGCGCGTTCTGATCGGTCCCGCGCCTTGCCGAAAGCCTGGATGCCGGTCAACAACTCGTAATAGATGGCGCCCAGGAAAAACAGGTCGCTGCGCGGGTCGTTGGAGGGAACTCCAGTCGATTTTTCTAATGTGGCATACTCCAGTGCCCGGGCCGAGCTTTCTCCCGGTTCGTGGTGCATGTGTAGATCGCCGCCGGCAAGGCCAAAGTCGACCAACTTGGCAACGCCCTTGCTGCTCAGCAACACGTTGGTCATCTTGAGGTCGCGGTGAGTGAATCCGCGGCTAAGCGCATACTCTAGACCGCTGGCCATGTCCAATGTCGAACGTGTGGCGTCTTTGACTGATAGCGACTTGCGGATCTGAATCAATTCCCGCAAATTGCCTCCCTCGATGAATTCCATCGAGAAGTAGTGGTTGTCACCCTCCTGACCTACTTCGTAGATCGGAACAATGTTGGGATGGTTGAGCGTCTTTCCGAGTTCCGCCTCGCGATGAAATTCCGCGACGCTCGACGGATCCTGGGCATAGCGTTGCCGTAACAGTTTGATGCCGACCATTTCCCCCGTGTCTCGCGCACGTGCGCGGAAAACGCGAGCAAAGCTGCCTGCACCGTTTCGGTACATCAGCGTGTAGCGGCCAAGCACCAGGAAGTCCATATCACCGCGAAGAATCTTGCCCGCCTGATACGAGGTCAAGTACTGCTTCCGCTCGAGTAGCCGTAACAGATCGGCGATGTTGGCGGACGAATCGCGCAGTTGCGCAAGGCAGTTCTCCAATTGAGACTGCTTGAGGAACTCTTTGCGCACCAACTGGTGGCCGATGCTTTCAACAGAGGTTTTCAGCATACGCGAACGTGATTCGTCAGTGTGTTCAGCCTGACCGAGACATTGAGATCGAACGGCCCCCTGCCCATTCTCACGGTTGAATCGAATCGACTACAAGAATGGATTTCCAATTCCGCGGGATCCTCCCGACTGCCTATCTTGTCGCCGATCAAACTTCCGCCGGATGTTGAAACGGATTCTCAGTGATCCGTAGGACTTTACGAGACTGAGGCAATATTTCTTCACTATTATCTTAAGGTGATTACGAAACCTTAGCCACAAAAATCTGCCGTGTCTGATGATATCAAGTCGAAATGCATGATCAAGTGTATCCCACATCTCGCCTGCAAAAACGTACAAAGTCCTCGATTGCTAGGTGGCATTCGGTCTCTGTCCGACCAACGCAACAGTGTTGCGGACTAAAGGTCGATCGCTCCGTATCGGATGTCGCCGGACATCAGTGTTGCACGAATGTCCAGTATCCCTGCTTGTGGTCCGAGTTGGAACAAAACCAAGTCCGCCCGGCTGCCGGGGGTGAGAGAGACCTCTTCCAGACCGACCAATCGGGCGGGAACGCGGCCCGCCATATCAACGGCGTCTTTTAGTGTTACGTCGGAAAACCGCAGAACATTGGCGACGCAATGATCGGTGCAGAGCGCTGAACCTGCGAGTAGTTGGTCTTGTCCGGCGATGACAATGCGGCCATCGTCTAAGATTTCTACATCGACCGCTGCGTTGCGGTATCGTCCCGGAGGGCAGCCTGCCAGCCCGGCCGCGTCACAGGTGAGAATAGTGCGCTGCGGCGATTTTACGCGCAACACAGTCTTGATCACACTGGCGGGCAAATGGTGCCCGTCACAGATAATACTCGCCTGCAGGCGGTCTTCAGCCAACTGTTCCCAGATGTAATTCGGATGGCGCCGCAACATGCCGTGGGCGCCGTTGCCCAAGTGAGTGCTTAACGTCGCCCCCGCATCTGCCGCCGCGCGGATCTGCTCGGGTGCAGCGGCGGTATGGCCGATCGCGACCGTGACGCCCGATTCAACGGCGCGCCGGATGAGTTCAAGCGCACCGGGAACTTCCGGGGCCAACGTCAACAGCTTGATGCGGTTTCCGGAGACCTCTTGCAGTCGGCAAAACTCATCCCAGTCGGCGTCCCGGACGTATTGCAATCCATGTGCCCCGCGAGGGCCGTCTTCGGGAGAGATATAGGGTCCTTCTAAATGGCAGCCAGGTACCATTTGCGAGACCCACGTCTCGCTTTCGCACGCTTCCCGAATCGCGGCGAATCCGGCGGCGAGGTTTTCGAAGGAATTCGTCACCAGCGTAGGGAACATCCGGGTGATGCCGTGGGAAAAATGCGGCAGCAAAGTCTGGATAATGTCATCGGCAGTTAGGTCAGGCTGCGAATACCAGACGCCGCCGTGGCCATTGATCTGCAGGTCGAAGAACGCCGGGGCGACATATGGCTGTTCTTCAATCGGCGCCTTTGGCCGCGCTGCTTCGATCGCGGCGATGCGTCCCGCTGCGACGGTTACCTTGACCGATTCACCGGTGTCGTATCGTCTACCGTAGATGAACATGGATCGTTATTCGTGTGTTTGAACCAGCCTCTTCTTGTCGCGGGGCGATAACAAGCAAAGAGGTCGTTTACGGAGTGAAGTCGCTCTCCGGTTTGAGCGACAGACAGAATTCGGCGATGAGGCGTGCGGCGTTTTCCAAGTCGTCGAGCGAGATCACTTCCACCGGACTATGCATATATCGGTTTGGTATCGCGACGATGGCGGTCGCCATGCCACCCTGATTAATCTGCATGGCGTTGGCGTCGTTACCGGCCGCGCGGGAAATGCCGGCAATCTGGGCGGGGATTTTCCGCTCGCTCGAAATGGCATTGAGACGCTCATGCATCACCGGGTTGACGTTTGGCCCGCGAAAGACAACCGGCCCCTTGCCGAGACTGACGTCGCCGTATTTCTGCTTGTCCACGGTGGGGCAATCGGTGGCATGCGTCACGTCGACGGCGATGCCTAGTTGCGGCTCAAGGGAATAGGCGCTGGTCTTGGCACCGCGCAACCCGATTTCCTCCTGGACGGTCGAAACGGCGAACACCGCAGCTTGCGGTTGCGCTGCGGCGACTTGCTTCAGCGCATTGACCACGACCCAGGCACCGACTTTATTGTCCATCCCCGGCGCGGCGGCCATGCCGTTCTGTAATTCACGAAACCCAAGCTCGAACGTCACTGGGTCGCCGACTGCGACAAGCTGGAGTGCCTGCTCTCGGTCGCGGGCACCGATGTCGATCCACAGATCGGACATTTCGGGCACTTGTTTTCGCTCGTCAGGCGTTAGCAAGTGGATGGCCTTGCGTGCAATCACGCCCGACACCGGCCCGGCGGCGTTGTGCACGCGCATATGTTGACCAATCAACATTTGCACGTCCCAGCCGCCGATGGGATCGACCCACAAATATCCGTTATCGTCGATGTGTTTGACCATCAGCCCAATTTGATCGCAATGCCCGGCGAGCATGATCCGGGGCGTGCCTTGCGGATTGACGGCCGCAATCACGTTTCCGTGCCAGTCGGTGGTGATCTCGTCAGCAAACCGACCCGCGTAGTCGCGGACTACTTGCTGCACCGGCTGCTCATATCCCGACGGACTGGGAGCGGTAAGCAGTGATTTCAGAAAATCCAGTGCTTCCTGATCCATTGGCGGCGTGCTCCCTGATGATTGATCGTAGCAGGCCGGACGATGCGGCAGCCGGCCGTTGTTCGTGTGAATGGTTTGCGAAGTTAGGCAACCATCATCGCAGAATAGCTGAGACTCGGAAACGGTCTCGACGATCGAAGGCGCGATTTTGAATGAGTTTTTCGTTAAAGCGATACGCTGGGCGTAAAAAACATTTGACGTTTATGAGATCATCAATTACAGTCCGGTGTTGGACTTCTGTGGCGCATTGAGGAAGCCGAGGCAGCCGTTTCCGCCGCCTCTCAGACGTACCTCTACCGATCTCGGAAACCGCCAGCGGGCACAAATCAAGCGCTAACTTTTCAGTCGACGTCTAATCAAGGATACGAGACACGCGATTGACTTCATTCTGCAGTGCGTAGGTTCTTGCGGCCAAAACCGGCTTCGACACCAATTGTGCCGGGGCGACGTGCTCAAGTCTCAGATGGGCACACGGTCATGACCGGTCGCATCAGGTAACGCGACTGCAGTGAAACCTGCAAATTGGCACCGCGACTCCGGCATCGCACCGGGTCTATTCATCAGGGAGGAATGACGAATGCGACTTCATACACCCTCGGTCTCGGCAGACACCTCTGTCGACCAAAACGTGCTGCGAGAAGTGCAGCTTCAGACGAACGGGCTTGTGCATGGCTTGCAAGTCAGTGTAATTGCCGGACACGTCGTCCTTACCGGACGTGCGTCGAGCTATTACGCCAAACAATTGGCTTCACACGCTGCCATGAATGTGCTCGACGACGTCTTGGAATTGACCAACAATATCGAAGTCGGCTGATCACCCCGCTGTGGCCGTGGTCTGTCTCTCAGCCGCCGGCATTGCCGGGAGACTGCTGATCTTCTATCGAGGGACGCTTTCGAAAATCGGTCCGTTCTTCTTTTCCGCTCAGGATTCGCTCGATATTGCTGCGGTGGCGGAAGATGATCAGGGCTGGAATGGCCAGGCTGAAGGCCAATAAACTCCAATTGGACGGCGAATAGGGATACAGCACAATTAGTTGCGCGACGGCGAACAGTAGCGCTGCTGATATCGAGCTCAGTGAGACCATTCGCCAAATCGCAAACGACACTGCGAACGCGACGAGCCCGGCCAGCGCTCCCCAAGGGCTCAATACAATGACGACTCCCAGCGCCGTCGCGACACCTTTCCCTCCGCGGAACTGCAAATAGCAGGGCAGCATGTGGCCGACAATAGCTGCCACTCCCGCCAGGACGCTGACGTTCACAAGCGCGGAACTCTCAGGTGCCAAACACAAAGCGGGCAAGAACTGAACCGGCAGCAACCCCTTGACCAGATCGAGGAACAGCACCAGGAATCCCCAGCGGTTTCCCATCGTGCGGCGGACGTTCGTCGCTCCCGGATTGCCGCTGCCGTGGTCGCGAATGTCGATCCCCTTAACGAGTTTGGGGATGAGGTACCCAAAGGGAATCGACCCGATTAAGTAGGCCGAAACCGCCACGACCGCGGCGGCGGCTGCGTCGCTCATGATCACCGTTCCGAAACAGGGAGACTCGCCAACGTCGGCTGGATGCGCCCGAGCCAAACGACTCAACGGTACCAGATTGCGGCGGTGTTTACGACGCAAACCCGCGGCAAGTCGCAAACGCTGAAAACTCTTGCCGGGCGTGCCGTTACAGTCGGTTCTTCTGCGAATGGCGGGCAATCCGGCCCGATTTGGCGATCACTCTGCCGGCGAGTTCCTTTTGGGGAGCGTCAAGTCGGCCGGTTCCGCCGAGGTATGCCTGCAGGAACCGCACTTTTTGGCGCGCGGTCAGCTGCCGCGTGGAGTAATCGAGTTGAGCCAGATCCTTGATGATCCAGCGCTTAGCCAGCCAGCGAAACCTCCGCGCGCGTCCCAAGTCGATCACACGAAGATCGACGCTGCCGTCGACCGGCTTAAGCAGCAAATGGCCCGCGTAGAAATCTTGATGATGCAAACCGGCGGCGTGCATCCGCTTGGCCAGTTCAGCCACCTTCGAGCCGACCAGACTGAGCTGTTCCGGAGGCGGATCTCCTTCGAGCCAGTGTGAGAGCTTGACGTAGCCTTCGAGAGCTTCGGTCAACACGAACGAATGCCGCCCCGACCGCCCCAACGCGACCGGCGTCATGCTGGGGATCCCAGCGGCATGGAATTGCAGCAAGGCCCGCCATTCATTGGCGGCGCCGAGGATCGGCCACGTCAGCCGTAGCAGTGGTTTGACATACTCTTTAAGTGGCGGCGGCGTATGTCGTTTAAGGTAGAACGACTTCGATCCAGAGAGCGTGATTCGAGTCGTCGTCCGCTCGGCCAACAACTGCTTCGCAACGGTACCGCCGGAGTGATTCATCAGCGCGGAGAAACTGGCGAGGCCGTTGTCTTGCAGAATTGGAGCGAACGCGCGATTGACGCGCAGACGGCCATCGTCCCAATCTTCAAACGCCAAGTTTGTCACGCCGCACCTCATAGAACAATTCGGCGACCTGCCGCGCGTTGTTTTCAATGGTCATTCCAGCGGACTTGACGCGGCAAGCTTCGGCCATAACCTCGCGTTCTGCGGCCGACTTTGAGAAGTGGCGGTCCAATCCGCCCGTCAATTCACCAACTGCGGCGCTGTGAGAGAGCACATATCCAGTCTTCCCCTCTTCGATGACGTCCGCCCCTCCTGCTGTCGCGGTCGTAATCGCAGGTAACCCACACGCGAGCCCTTCAAGCACGACGTTTGGAAACGGCTCGTAGGAGGTCGGCAATACCAGCAGGTCGGCGGCACCGTAGAATTGTTCGACCCGATCCTGCCGGCCCGCGAACGTGACGCGGTTGGCGAGCCCCAGACTGTCGGCGATCCGGGCAAACCTTCGTTCCGGTCCTTTGCCAAGTACGATCAGATGCAAGTTCCCGTGCCGTGATGCCTGCATCGCCTGCAACACCGTCGACAAACCTTTACCGGCAAAATCCATCGACGCGAACACCAGTACCGGGGCGTGGAGGTCGATCCCCCACTCCCAGCGGATGTAATCCGAAAAACGCTGTACCTGTGGATGAAAAAGCTCGGTATCGACACCGTTGTAAATCGTACGAATCTTCTCCGGGGAGATGCCGAAGTAATGCTGCAGTAGCTTGCCGTCCACGGACGAAATCGTGACGATCTTCCGAGTCTGCGGCGATTGGCAGATCGTTCGCTCCAACTCGATCAAAGTCCGGTGTCGTGGATTGAGGTGCTGTAGAAAACAGGTGAACCGGTTCCCATAACGCACATTCAGCCAGTGCGCCTGAATACGCTCAGTCACACGAAACACGTCGACGCCCAAACTCCGGCCGAGACCGTAGACGATGTCAAACTGCTTTCCGGCAACGGCGCGCTGGCAGTTTCTGGCAAATGAGCCGTTCCGCGCGGCCGAAGTTGTCGATTTCACCCGAACCGGGAGAAACGGAATTTCGTCGCGCAGCTCCCGGTCAATCTGTTCACCGACGAAGGTGACTTGGTGTCCGAGTTTGCGCAATTGTCGCGAGAGATTGACACAGTAGCGCTCCGCCCCGCCCCGCCGCAACGAGTAGTATCGCCGGGCAATTGCGATCTTGAGCGGTTCGCGCTCCGAAGCATCGTATCGAGCCTGGGAAGGTCGCTGTTTTCTGAGCGTACTGATCGTCATGAATCGTGCACTCCGTCGGTGTCACTCCTCTGAACCGTCGTTGACAAGCCTGGCTGGCGAGAGATGACCTTGAATGCCGGCAATCATGCCACCACGCGGCGTGGAATCTGCTCCAGAACTTTTCCGGCGGCCTGCAAGACGCGATCGACTCGCAGCTCCCGCATGCACCGATGGTGTCCCAGCGGGCAGGTCCGTTGTTGGCAAGGCCCGCAATCGACGGCGAGTTGAAGGTGGATTGCCTTCGGGTAAAACGTCTCGCTCCAGGCAATGTGTGTGGGGCCGAACAAGGTCACCACCGGCACGCCGAACGGAGCGGCAAAATGTCGCGGACCGGAGTCGGTCGTCACCAACAAATCCGCACGGCGGATCGCGGCTTTGGTCAATCCCAGGCTGAGTTGCTCGGCCGCGAGGCTGACGACTTGGGGATGATTGGCTTCATGGACGATCTCGCGTGCCAGTCCCCGTTCGGCGGGACCGCAAAGTACAACGACCTGTTTTGCGTACTTGTCGGCGATCAATCGTCCCAATTCGGCAAACGAGGAACTCGGCCAATGTTTGGCCGCGCCGAAGGCTCCGCCGGGGTTTAAACAGACGATGCCCCCTGCCCCGCCATCAGCACTGTTTCTGCTGACAAAACGACTGAAGCGTTGTTCGTCTTCGAATGAGGTCGCCAATTCCATCCGCCGTGCATCTTGCTGGGCAGCCGAAGTTTTTGGAACCGGGCACCCCAGCGCGTATGCGAGTCTCAAGTATTCATCGATCACTGGATGAGGCTGTTTTCGTGACTTGGGCTCAACGGCTTGGGTCAACAACCACCGCCGCGCATCCCGGGCCATGCCCACGCGCTCCTTCGCGCCGCCGGCCCAGGCGATGAGCGCTGTGCGAAACGAATTGGTCAGCAGCAGTGCGATGTCAAATTCCTCTGCGCGTAACTGCCGGCTCAGCGCCCAGCCGCGGTGCGCCGGATTTGCACCGCGCGGATCGTGGATCAATGTCCGATCGATGAGCCGCGTGCCGTCGAGCACGTCGAGCAGATGCGGCCGCAGGATGCCGACGATCTCAGCTTTCGCAAAACGGCGCCGCACGGCGCGGAGCGCCGGAGTCGCCATGACCAAATCACCAACCCAGTTCGGGCAGAATAGAGCGATCTTCATCCCGCTTTTCGTTTCAGTGGAGTGGAAGGAGTGGACAGGGCCGGCGTGGTCAAAGTGGGCGTGTTGCGCAAACGTTCGACAATCTGTGTGGTGGAGACGCCGGGAATGACCGAGAGCGGCTTGACCTCGCCGCCGTAAGCTTCGACCAATTCCCAGCCGACGATCTCCTCGCGGCGATAGGTGCCCCCTTTGACCAACAAATCGGGACGCAACCGATCGAGCAGCGCGTGCGGTGTCGACTCGTCGAACACCAGCACGTAGTCGACAGAGTCGAGCGCCGCGAGCATCGTTGCGCGGTCCTGCTGGTCGAACAACGGCCGATCCGGCGCTTTGTTCAACCGACGCACACTGTCGTCGCTGTTGACGGCAACAATCAGGCAGTCCCCTTCGTCGGCCGCTTGCTGTAGATAGTGGACGTGGCCGACATGCAATAAGTCAAAGCAGCCATTGGTGAGCACGACTCGCTGGCCAAGCCGCCGCCGAGCGGCGACGTGCTGGGCAAGTTCGTCCAAGCTGCAAATCTTTTGATAGGTTTTCCGCGGTCCGTTGAGCAGATCGGCCAGCATCTCTTCGCGACTGATGGTGACGACACCAATTTGCTCTACTTCCAGTCCGCCGGCCACGTTCGCCAGACGAGCGGTGTCTCTCGGCGAGACGCCGTTGGCAACCGCGACGCCGGTTGTCGCCAGCACCATGTCTCCGGCACCGGTGATGTCATAGACCTCACGCTTGCGCGTTCCGAGCAATTCCGCCTGCCCGTCCGCTTGCACGACGGCGATCCCATCGCTGTCGAGCGTCACGAACGCTTGCTCGAGGCCAAGTTCGGTGCAAAGCTGCTTTCCGGCAGCGAAGGCCGCTTCGGTTGTGAGGACATCGATCCCAGTGGCCCGCGTTGTTTCCGACCGGTTGGGAGTGATCGCGGACGCACCCTGGTACAGGGTGTAATCCTCGCCGGGACGCGGATCGACAATCACCGGCACGCCCGCGTCCCGCGCGGCGGCGATGATTTGCTGCACAATCTCGGGAGTACAAACTCCCTTGGCATAGTCCGAAATCAATACAACCTGATGGTCCGGGATTATCGGCAGCAAATCCTGCAGGAGTTGCCGGCTCTGCTGTGCATCGAGTGCTGTGCGCTGCTCGCGGTCGACGCGCAACATTTGATGCGGATGCCGGTGTTGTGCACGGCCGATATAGCGCTCTTTAACCGTCGTCGGCCGCGAGGAATCGGTGAGAATGGTCCGGCAATCGACGTCCAGGCCGACCAATTTTTCCATCAGTTCCCGTCCATCGCGGTCGTCGCCGACTACCCCGGCGAGCGTGACGTTGGCTTCCAATCCCCGCAACAATTGCGCGACATTCGCAGCGCCTCCCAAACGGGTTTCGGTGCGATCGGCTTGCAGGAGGATGACCGGCGCTTCCTGGCTGACCCGTTCGGCGTCACCCCAAATGTAGCGGTCGAGTATTAAGTCCCCGAGGACCAAGACCCGCGGGCGTCCCAACTGTTGCAGGACTTGTATCAAGTCGTCAGACATTATCCGTCGCAATCCATTGCGCCAGCATGTGAAAAGTCGTTGTAGCGGAGGGGCGGGAATCATCGTGTGCGTCGCGTTTTGAGTCAATCCCGTTTGCGTCGCCGCCGGTTTTGAGATGGCGACCGTTCAGTTCGCAGCTGCCGCCTGGACGCCGTCTTTTGTTTGTTTCGAGGCTCGCAGCATGGTTTTTGAAACTCGGTGAAAAATCGGTTAATCTGACACCGGACAGTTCATAGAGCCGTCGAATTTCGGATTGCCTTGCTGGGACGGCAAATTCTTTGCCATCGGTCCCACCCTTGCTGGACGCCGTGAAGAAAATCTGTATTCCGATGCATCAAGAATTCCTCGTCGAAACCGGTGCGAGGCTCCATTTCGGCCTGTTAGCGCATCATCCGGAACTGCCGAGGCAATTCGGAGGGGCCGGGATGATGGTCCGTGGCGTGGGGTTTCGACTGAAGTTTCACTCGGCTGAACGGGATGAAGTCGCCGGCGTCTGCCAATCCGCGTCACGCGCGAGGCGCTATTTGCAAACGTATCGTGACCACGCCGCTCATCAGTGGCAACCGGTCCCCTGCCGCGTGGAAATCGAACAAGAGATTCCGCCCCACATCGGCCTCGGTTCAGGAACGCAATTGGGCTTGGCAATTGCCAAGGGACTTGCTGGTATGGCAGGTCAGACGCACGTTCCCGCCGTTCAACTGGCGTCGTGTGTGGGACGCGGATTGCGGTCCGGATTGGGGACGCATGGATTTGATGTCGGCGGATTTCTGGTCGACGGCGGAAAACAGCGGGCGTCGACCGTCGCACCGCTGATTAGCCGCATCGAGTTTCCCGGCACATGGCGGATCGTTTTAGTTTGGCCGCGCGATATGGAAGGATTGTCCGGCAGCGCCGAACGAGAAGCGTTCGATCAGATGGCACCGATGCCGGTCAAAACCAGCGAAGCGCTTTGCCGCTTGTTATTGCTACAGATACTGCCATCGATCGCCGAGGCGGATTCTGAGAACTGCAGTGCGGGCCTTGGCGAGTATGGTCGCATTGTCGGTGAGTATTTTTCACCCTGGCAAGGGGGCGTGTTGTCCTCGCCGTTGATGCGTGAGATCGCCGCGAAGATTCACGCAATGGGGTATCACGGCGTCGGCCAATCGTCGTGGGGGCCGACAATGTTCGTACTGTGCCGCGACGACGCGCACGCGGAGGATTTCTGTAGCGAGTTCAAACAGTCGTCGAATACTTCAGACTGCGACGTACAAGTTGTTGCGCCGCTGAACTGCGGGGCGACTGCGCGCGTCGTCGAGTGATTCAGGTCTTGCCCCGGATGTCTCATCAGCCGGTGGGTGCTAATCCAACGGCCATCACTTCGGATTTTCATGAATCTTGTCGAGTTCAGACCGTGTCGGGTGCCATGCTCTCGCGGCACGAAGTGACGAGTGAGCATGCGATTGCGGAATCGCACGCGGCATGGTCACCCGCCTGTCGGCGTGAGACCATGGCACCCAGCGCGTGTTGTCGAGTGATTTGTCCCTTAGCGCTGGTTGCCGTAAAAGGTGGCCAGCCAGTTTATGGAGACGCCCAATTGCGCTAATCCGGCCAGAGTCCAATTTGTGGCTGTTTGCCGAACGACGCCGCGCTGCTGCCAGCGCCGCGCAGAGACGCGGATTCTTTGATTCAATAACACAAATCGACCTGCGCGGCGAAGCCGCTTCATGAAGAACAAGTCTTCCATCAATGGTAAATCGGGAAACCCGCCCAGACGTCGGAAGACCTCCGCCTTGACGAAGATCCCTTGGTCGCCGTAGGCCAGTTTTCGAGAGCGGACGCGGAGCGCGTTGCCCCACTCCAGTGCGCGGTATTTCGAACCCTCGGCGTCGATAAATTGCTGATAGCATCCGCCGACGCAGTCGTCTGCTTCGCATGCGGCGCGGGCGGCGTCGAGGCAGCCCGTTTCCAGGCGGCAGTCGGCATGCAAAAACTGCAAGATGTCGCCCGTCGCGGCGTTCGCGCCGGCGTTTTGTTGAGCGGCGCGGCCACGCGGTGCGTTGAGCACCACATCGGCAGCCGTGCAGTATTTCAAAGTGGCGTCGTCGCTGCCCCCGTCGACGACAATGATCTCCACGTCAGTCGTCTGCTGTGCGCTGTTGATTGTCTCTTGAATCTGGCTCTCTTCGTTGAGCGTCGGGATGATCACGGAGATGCGCATCGTAGGTTGAGAATCGGCCGAGTACGGCGATTGGGAATTGTGTCGATGTGACGGTGGTAAACAAGGCTTTGTCGGAATGCGCCAGCCGCCGGGCGCTAGCCCGCGGTTTCACAAATCAACAACCGGTCGCTAGCGCGATGCGGCTAGTTTCGTCACGAGTCGATGACAGTTCTCCGACAATGCCTAAGCCTTCAAGACTGAGTCAAACATCGGGTATGCCACCGCGCCGTTCCAGCGATGTCCGCCTTCAAAATGATCAAACTTCAACCGATCGGAAACCCCCAAGGCCGCGTAGGCCCGCTGCAGCCGCTGCTTGAAGATGTCGGCCCACTTGGCCTTGATCAGCGGATCGGTCGAACCGACTTCCCACACACAATGCCGCGGCGCAATCAGAGAGCCGATTTCGGAATAGTCGCCGTATTTGAGCAGTCCTGGAACGATTTGCGACCCGCAACTGTGCCGCAGCGTCATCCGTTCTTGCAGCAGATTCAGTGCGCCGCTGACGGCAGCCGTTTTGATCCGGTCGTCGACCGCCGAAACCATCATCGTCATCCGACCGCCGTAGGAAAGGCCGGCGCAGCCGAGCCGGTGTTCGTCGACTTCCGGACGGCTCGCTAAGAGGCTCAGGGACCAGCGTAGATCGCGCAGGTTCGCCGAAATCGACAATAGCCCCAGCGACTGCATCCTCACAAAAGTGACCGCACAGGGATCTTTGCCGCCGTATTTCTGGCGATCGACGCGACGGCCAAACGGAATCATACAGGGCGCGGCCACGACGTAGCCGCGGCGGACAAGTTGCAAACCGAAATCGTAGTTCAACTGCCCGATATTCTCGCTCACACCAGGCAAATCATGCCGCCCGGCGACCGCATCGTGGCCGTAGGGACCATGCCCGTGCACACAGAGCACCGCAGGTCCGGGCCGATCGGCGGTCGCTCCTTTGGGAAGCAATACATAGAGCGGTAAATCGGCGACACCCCCGGCGCGAAGAATCAAGGCGAGACGAGTATGGTCGTCGAGTTCCCAGCGGTGTTCTTCAATGACCTGCCAACGCTGCGGTGGGTCGTGGTCGCCCAGCAAGTCGTCCAATTGACGCCGGAACTGTTTTTGCCACTCGTGATATTCGGCGGGACTGGAACCGAGAAACTGCATCGATGGCTGAGCGGCGAGTGACTTGTCGGCGATGACGTCGTCGACCAGCAATGACGACTGTTGTTGAGCTGCCGATTCGTCCGCCGCAGCGCTGTGCAATCCCGTAAGTCCCGCAGCGGCGGCGGCCAGCCATTCGCGTCGCGTTAATATCATTGTTCACCTGCTTCAACAACATTTGTGAGTGACGTGAATCGATTCGCAATCCAACCACGACCAGATTTGATCTTATCCAGCGACCGTTCTCACTGCGGCCTGGAGGACTCAACCCTATATCTAAGCCCTGGCAAAGCGCGAGGGCAATGACAAATCCGAACAATCGGAGGCCGCTTTGGCAGCAGTTTCTTGCTGACAAGTCGGAATCCATGGTCTGCGTCTAGTTTGACGGTTGTGCGACGTCCGTTATTGCGATCCCTCCCGTGGCCGGTAGGTTAAGAATGATTCACTGAAAACATGCGTTTGTGCAGTCTAGTGAGCCAATCGCTGAACAGCCTATTCCCTGTTATTTCTCCAGAGGACTACAGGTTCACGCGCTCGTTGTCTATAATAGGCGAAGGCCGGTTCGTGAGGGATGCGGTCATTATTTCTGTAATCGAGGCGGCAACTTATGTCAGGCAAGCGGCTCACAGTCGTGGTTTCTCAGTCCCAAAGCAAGAATCCTGCGGGACGGCAAATGGAAGAGGAGATCGCGACCCAGCTAATCCTGGCCGGCGACACAGAAGTCTCATTGATCCCTCATCTGTACGACCTCACAGCCGATCATCCGGGCATGCTGTTTCTCAAGTCGGTTCCCGGAGACTTGGTGGTCCTTTCTTGGCTCTATCCGCGGGCGACGCGTTGGATCCTGGACCGCAATGGAATCAAGGGACAAGAAGGGGTCAGTGAGCTCAAAGCGGATGACGAGGACGAAGAGGATTTCGACGACGAGTCCGCTGCACCATCCGCGGATGCGATCGGTTCCCTGAATCCACCCAATCGTAAGATTTATGTCATCGATCTGCGTGTGCGAAATCAGGTGGATGACTTCCTTGCGGAAATCCGACGCATCGGCCAAGAGTCCACGGTTGAAACGGTCGCACTGATGGACTGGATCGGCGGCAATCCGCAGCCCGAGCAGTTGGAGCGGTATCTCCACGCGGACAACGGCAATCAGGTCAACGGGACTGCTCCAACGCAAAATGGAAACGGGGCGGCGACGACCGATGCACACCTTCGAACGGACTCGGCGCCGGTCAAGCGGCGGTGGTATCCGGTGATTGACTACAGCCGCTGCACGAATTGCATGGAGTGCATCGACTTTTGCTTGTTCGGCGTTTACGGGGTCGATCACTCCGAGCGGATTTTGGTGGAGCAGCAAGACAACTGCAAGAAGGGCTGTCCCGCTTGCAGCCGCGTCTGTCCGGAGAACGCGATCATTTTCCCCGGCCACAAAACGCCGGGAATTGCCGGCTCGGATGAGGGCGGCGTGGGGAACCTCAAGATTGACCTGTCCAAGCTGTTCGGGGCACCCTCGGCATTGGAGCTTGCAGCGCAGGAACGAGACGTCGAGTTGGTTGCCGACGGCCGCGAAGCGGTCGGCATGACGGTTGGGATTCCCAAACGACAAGCGGCGGGGCCGCAGGAGCGCGACGAACTTGATGACTTGATCGATGGTTTGGACGACCTCGACGTTTGACATCCCGGCAAGATCGCCCGAACTGCCCACCGAATTCCCCAAGTTGTTGTGACTGATCGACTCCCCCCGACCGCCGACCGGATCGAACGCTGCTACGCGCGAGCGGCGCAAACCTTATTGAGTGAGCGGAACGCTGCGGGGCACTGGGAAGGAGAACTGTCGACGTCCGCTTTGTCGACCGCAACGGCGGTGATGGCGCTGCATATGGTGCAGAGCCGGCCGACGGGCAACTCGACCGAATTTCAATCGTTGATCGACGGCGGATTGAATTGGCTGGCCGACCATCAAAACGCCGATGGGGGCTGGGGCGATACGGTCAAGAGCCTCAGCAATATCTCGACAACCATGTTGGCTCATGCCGTCTTTCACGCGACCGAGACGGTGGAACGATTTTCGACCGTCGTCGCAGTTGCTCAGGACTATCTTGACTTGGCAGGTGGAGTGCCGGCTGTCAAGGCGCGGTACGGCAAGGATAGGACGTTTTCCGTGCCGATTCTCACGCATTGCGCGTTGGCGGGCATCGTCGACTGGGAGGAGGTCGCGCCGCTGCCGTTTGAACTCGCATGCGTCCCGCCGCAATTCTACAAGACGATCCGATTGCCCGTCGTGAGCTACGCACTCCCTGCTCTGATCGCCATCGGCCAGGCGCGATTTCATCATCGCCCGCCGCGCTTCTGGCCGCTGCGCGGGTTGCGGCGATTGGCGATTTCCCGCAGTTTGAAACTGCTGGAGAGAATTCAACCCACGAGTGGAGGATTTCTGGAAGCGGCGCCGTTGACCAGCTTCGTGGCCATGAGCTTGGCGAGTTGTGGTTTGGAAAGCCATCCGGTTGTGGAGCGTGCGGTGCAGTTCCTGGTCGACTCGGTACAACCTGACGGTAGTTGGCCGATCGACACCAACCTCGCCACTTGGACGACAACACTCTCGGTCAATGCGCTTGACGATGAACCTTCCGAACCCGAGCGGGCGCAAATTCGCGCCTGGCTGCTAGGCCAGCAATACCGCGAGGTGCACCCCTACACGAACGCCGATCCCGGTGGCTGGGCTTGGACCGACTTGCCCGGCGGCGTGCCCGATGCCGACGACACGCCGGGAGCCATTCTGGCGCTGCTGAAACTGCGCGGTGACGATGACGAGATCCCAGCCGCCGAAGCAGAATCGCTCAACGCGGCCATCGTCTGGCTCTTGGATCTGCAAAACCGTGACGGCGGTTGGCCGACGTTTTGCCGCGGCTGGGGCGCCCTCCCCTTCGACCGCAGCGCCCCGGACCTGACGGCACACTGCATTCGCGCGTGTCGTGCCTGTTACGAACGCGGCGTTCCCGCGGAACCGAGGTTACTGGATCGAACAAAGTCGGCGATTGAGCGTGGATTCCGATACTTTGCAACGACGCAGCGCGAAAACGGCTCCTGGCTTCCGCTCTGGTTCGGCAACCAGTTTGCCCAGGACGATGAGAATCCGGTGTACGGCACGGCGCGGGTATTGGCGGCCTACCGCGACATGGGGATGATGGACACATCCGAAGCCAAGCGCGGGTTGAAATGGCTGGAATCGGTGCAGAATCGAGACGGCGGCTGGGGCGGCGATCGCGGTATTGCTTCAAGCGTGGAGGAAACCGCTCTGGCGTCGGAAATCATGCTTGGTCAGCCACCGGGGTCGGATGGTGGTTGGCGGGGAATTGCTTGGTTGCTGGACGCGGTCGAACGCGATCAGTTTACTGAAACGACACCCATAGGTTTCTATTTTGCCAAATTGTGGTATTTTGAACGGCTTTACCCCATAATATTTACCGTGGCGGCTCTCGGTCATGCTCGAGAGTTGGTCTGCGGTGCGCCCGGCGATCACGGAAATCGGGCCGAACGTCCCGTTTCTCATTCGCTGCCAGATTGACCGACAACGAGGAGTCTCACTTTGACGATCGCCTCTCGCGATAGCAATGGAAACGGCCAAGCGTCTGCCGTCCCGGATTCCCACAGCCGAACCGCGCCTCCTGCAGCGGCGAAACCTGTCAAAAAGGCCAAGCGGCGCAGCACCAGCCACCTTAAGGCGGTTCCGGAGACGCTCCAGGAGCGTGAGGCGTTGCGCGACGCGGCTCGTGTGTACGCCGAAAACCTCGACAGAAGCAAACCATTTACCAAATCGGAGTTAGAGGCTCACGGCCGCCAACTGCTATCTGAATTGGGCCAGCCGGAGAAGTTTCTCGGCTTTGTAATGGTGCTGATCGGCAATTTCTTCTGGAAGCGGCAATTTCTCGCGCTCCCGTTTGAGCGCCGTCTGTTGCTGCTGCCGCACTGTCTCAAACATGCGGAAGGCTGTCCCGCCGACTACGATGAATTCGGGCTGGATTGCGAAAAGTGCGGCGCCTGTTCCATCGCCGACTACAAAGTCCGAGCGGAACAATTGGGATACAAGGTGCTGGTTGCCGAAGGCTCGCCGATCGTGCTGAAGATTATCGTCTCAGGGCATGTCGACGGCATTTTGGGGGTCGCCTGTCTTAACGTCTTGGAAAAGGCCATCGATAAGGTCCTCATTGCCGGCGTTCCGTCATACGCGGTCCCGCTGCATTCCGGCGATTGCAAAAACACGAAGCTCGACGAGTCCTGGGTCTGGGATTGTCTGGACAAATATGAACCGTTGCCGGAACCGCAAACGACGGGGTATGTCCCGCTGATGCGGGCGTCCAACCGGATGTTTGAGCAACAGTTCGATGAACTGGTGCCGCAAGTTCGCAGCACGGGTGGACCGGAGGATTTCGAGTCGCCGCTGGCGGCGACCGAAGCGATCTCCTACGACTGGCTGAAGCACGGCGGAAAGCGGTTGCGGCCGTTTATTACGCTGGCGGCCTACGATGCGGTTACCGGGGCAGAGGGTCTGGCGGCCGAAATGAACGACGAGAGCTTTGTGCAACCGCTGGCCGTGCGGCGGGCGGCTGTGGCGATCGAGGCCTTTCACAAAGCGTCGCTGGCGCATGACGATATCGAGGACGATGATCTCTACCGTTACGGGCAGGAGACGCTGCACCGCCGTCACGGCATCGGGACCGCCATCAATGTGGGCGATTACTTGATCGGGCTGGGATACCGTCTGGTCAGCCGTGGGACGGCAGAGTTGGGCGGCGATGTTGTTGCCGACGTACTGGACAGCATGGCACAGGCGCATCTCAAACTCTGCGACGGCCAAGGTGCAGAGATGCGCTGGCAGGAACAGGGCGAGTTGGACCTCAAACCGATCGACGCGCTCAAGATTTACGCCCTCAAGACCTCGCCGGCATTCGAAGCAGCCTTGTTCGCCGGATTGCGGATGGGCGGACCGATCGACGACTACCAGGAGATGATCCCCGCGTTTTGCCGGCACCTGGGAGTCGGTTTTCAGATTCTGAACGATTTGAAGGACTGGCAGGGCGACGAGGACAATAAACTCGTGGCCGGCCAAGACGCCTTGTCACTACGGCCAACGCTGCTGCTGGCACTCGCTCTGGAATCGTCCGACGACGCTCAAAAGCGAGAACTCGCCGAGATTCTCGAAGGAGAGGGAGACGAAAGTTTCCGCCTGGGACGGCTGCGACGCATCTATGACGCATGCGGCGTGTTCGAGAAAGCCCGTGCGCTGGTCGAAAAGTCACGCGTTCGCGCGGAGGCGCTGGCCGACGAAGTCCATCCCGACGGGTTGCGGCAATTGCTATATTTCATGGTCGACACGATCCTTGCCGAAGAACCTGCTCCGCCAACGATCCCTACCGTTGTGCTGGACCCGCTGCCGATCCTCAATCCCGCCGGCGCGTGAGTTCTTCTCATCATGCCCGCAGAACCGTATCTCCTCCAGCTCGGTGAGCGACTTAGCAGCGGACTCGCCGATTTTGATCCTCAGCGGCGGGAACGGCATCGGCGATTCATTCTCTCTCGTCAGAATCCCGACGGCGGATTTCGCGGCCGGGACGTCGACGAAGACTCGGTGGAGCCCGATCCGACTGAAGAGGAGGCGTCGGACTTGTACTACACGGCGTTCGCCGTTCGCAGTCTGGCAGTCCTCAATGTGATCACGCCGGATGATTGCACGCGGATCGCCGGTTATCTCAAAACCATCGATCCGTTTGGCGGGTCGGTGATCGATATCGTCAGTTGGTTGTACTGCGCGCTGATTGTGCAGGCGAACGCGGGGATTGATCTGCTGGAAGAGCACGATTCGCAATGGCCCGAAACGCTCGCTGCGCACTTGGAAAGTTTCCGCACCGAGGACGGAGGCTATGCCAAGACGCACGAAGGGGCGGCCGGCAGCACTTATCACTCCTTCCTGATCACGTTGTGCTATGAATTGATCGGCCGGTCGGTCCCGGACGTGAATCGTCTGGTGCAGTTTATCTATGACCGGCAGCGGGAGGACGGCGGATTTGTGGAAATCGGCCCCATGAAGCGGGGCGGGACCAATCCGACCGCGGCCGCCGTCGCCGTGCTGAGGATCTATGACGCCTTCGACGACGAGTTGCATGACGATGTCCGCGCGTTTCTTCGAGAAGTTCGCGGTGCGGAAGGGGGCTTTCAGGCCAACACGCGGATCCCCTTCGCTGATTCACTCTCGACGTTTACGGGACTGCTCACCTGCCAAGATTTGGGAATCGACGACTTGCTCAAACCGGAGGCGGTGGAGCGATTCGTCAATGCGCTGGAATTCCCCACGGGCGGCTTTCGTGGCGCGAGTTGGGACGAGCAGGCGGACGTGGAGTACACGTTTTACGCGCTAGGCCTACTGGGGTTGTTGGGCAACGAGTCTTAGAACGTAACTTGCCCCGTCAGGTCAATCGCGGCGGGGCGATTGTTAACGCACCGACGATTCCAACTCCACCAATTCGCGCGGGGGAACGTGCGGCGCGGGAATCGGTGCGCTACGGTCATCATCGCCGCCGGCATCCCGCTGGGGCGCGCCAAATAGAGTCAGCCGCGCGGTCGCCAGAAATCCGCTCAAGCTGCCGAATGTCTGATCAACAGCCGTTGGCTCGTGCCCGCAGTGGACCATGCAGTCCTGGCAATCTTGATTGCCGCTGGCAACTCCGTACGATTCCCAATCGGTGGTCTCCAACAGCTCTTGAAACGTCTCCGTGTAGCCTTCCTGCAATAGATAGCACGGTTTTTGCCAGCCGAAAACGTTGTACGTTGGATTGCCCCACGGCGTGCAGGCCAGATTCCAGTCGCCCTTGAGAAACTCTAAAAACAGCGGCGATTGATTGAACCGCCAGCCGCGACGCGGATTGTCGAGCAATCGCCGAAACAGGTTCTTGGTCGTCTCGCGCTTCAGAAAATGGTCTTGGTCCGGGGCTTTTTCGTAGCTGTAACCGGGCGAGAGCATCATGCCCTCGACGCCAAGTTCCGTCATTTTGTCGAAGAATTCCCGGTATCGCTGCGGGTCGGCGTTGTCGAACAGTGTAGTATTCGTCGTGACGCGAAAGCCGCGCTCGATTGCGGTCTTGATCGCGGCAACCGCGACGTCGTAGACGCCGTCACGGCACACCGCTTCGTCGTGCTCCTCGCGCAGCCCGTCCATGTGCACCGAAAAACTCAAGTACTTGGACGGCGTAAATCGATGCAGGTGTTTTTCCAGCAGGATCGCATTCGTGCACAGGTAGACGTACTTCTTGCGGTCGATGATCCCGCTGACGATCTCCTCGATTTGTGGATGCAGCAGCGGCTCGCCTCCCGGAATGGAGACGATCGGCGCGCCACACTCGTCAACGGCTGCCAGTGCCTTTTCGACCGGCATATTTTGTTTGAGGATGTCGGAAGGATATTGAATCTTCCCGCACCCCGCACACGCGAGGTTGCAGCGGAACAGCGGCTCTAACATCAACACGATCGGGTAACGCTCCACGCGACGGAGTTTCTTACCCAACACATATGACGCCACAGTCCACATTTGCGAAATGGGAACACCCATCCACGCCTCCTTGCCGAGTTGCCGCTCAATGTCTGCGAAAACAGATTACAAGTGACCATCGCCGGGGTGCCCCGGCGTGGCTATTGAGATGCCGTCACAGACCGCTTCTTATCACGTTTAGACCATTGTGTCATCCTTAATTGTGTCGATTTGCGGGTTTGTGTCGGTCGAGCGCGTGCCGAGGGGCTGGTCGGTGCCGACTCTCCCGCTTACCACAACCCTCGAACCTTGGGGATTCTTCCGTCAAATCTGTTAAACTCCAATTCACGACGACCAATCACCGACCGGCAAAGGGAGATCATGGCTCGGGCCGCATGGGACCTGACACGCGACAACTTTTTCTCGCTGGAGGAAGTCGATCGGCTCAGCGATTTCCTGAAGCAGCAGGTGTCGCGAGCCACCGAGCAGAACCGGAATTCCGCCGTGTTGGACCGGCTGATCATTGCGGGATTGCTCTATTCCGGGCTGCGCAACAGCGAGTTTTGCCGCCTGGCGATCGACGAGACGGCTGTTGGGCAAGGGGAATCGGTGTTCGTCGTCTCCGGCACGCCGCGGCAAAACCGGACCGTATACGTCCCCAGATTTTTGAGCGAATTGGTTGCGGAGTTCGTCAGCGACGTCCGCCCGAATTTGCTAAAGCCGGATCGATCGGAGGCGGCTGACTCGTTGCCGCTAATTGTCCATGAGCGCGGCCGGGCCTATGAGCGGACCGGCTTGTATCGCCGCGTCGTGCGGATTCTCACGGCCGCCGGATTGGGCGATAAGGCCAGTGTGCAGGTACTGAGACATACCTACGGCTATCTGGGCTACCTGCGGACGGGCGGAAACCTCCTGTTCCTGCAGCGGCAGATGGGGCACGCGCACCCGATGGTGACGCACATCTATGCACAGTTCGTTGAGGAGTCGTATGCGGAATTGGCGGACAAGCTGGCCGGCGATTTCGCCGCAGACAAACATAGCTGACGATCGCAAATTCGCGTTCGCTGGATCGCGACTAAAAGCCGCCGCCGCCTCTCTTTTCGCCGGACTCGCCGTCACCTGACGAGTCGCTCCCGCCAACGACCTCAAGTGTTTCAAGACTGAATCGGAGTCGATCCAGCATCGCTTGCGCCGAGTTGGCTTTTTCGGGCATCACAAAGATCAGACAGAGCTGCGCGGCGTCGGTCTCGTGCATGTAGATCGTGAACTCAGTCGGCAGTTCGTTGACCAGCCCTTCGGGAACGACCGTTTCCTCCTCATAAACCACCGGCCGGACGTATCCTTGGCTGCTGTCTTGTGGATAGGCCATCTGGTTAAATGAGGATCCGCTGAGGTCGGTGTCCAAATCACGGTCGAGAACGTCCAACACGGCATCGCGAAAACCGAGCTCCTCGTCGCCGCTCATTGCCAGATCGCTCAGGATGTACAAATACGCGGTGCCGCTCATATCTTCGGCGGTCACTTCCGATTTCCAGGCGGCCACCATGCCGGGCAGTTCTTCGTTTAAGAAGGGAGGCTGCCGTCCATCCAGCGGCGGATACTCCATTGTGCCGTCGTCCGCTTCGACAGGCTTCGGCTCGGGGATGTTGCCGAATCCGCGCGGCGGGCGGATACGAACGATGGACATTTCGTCTTCGTACCAGTCTTGCAGATGCTCGTCCAACTCGTGTTGGTGGTTGAACATTTTTGCGGTTGCGCCGAGGCGTTCCTCGTACTTTGCGGAGCCGCAGCCCGCAGCAAACAAGCAGATTGCCGACACGATCGCGCAATAAAGCGATTGACGTGTGCGGAATGCCGGTGTCTGAGACTTGAATGAGATCATTTTGTCATCGAGCGCCGTGGAAGGGAACGCGCCGAATCGGCAGTGACACGAATACCACAATCAGTAAGATTCCGTGATGATAGCATATCAGGGGATGTCGAGGCAAAGATTCCGGCGGCGTGCTTTGTGGAAACAACCAATGCCGGTCCCCGCCGCCGAACCGCCCCACGTGTCATCTGCTCAGGGAAAAGTTGACTTTCTTTGCGATTTGAGAAGCGAAACTGTTTGCCACAAAAAATTCCGTAAGCTAGTGTTTGAAGACGCCGAAGATTGTCGATGCCGCCTCTCGCATCGGAAACGAGACGTCCACGGACGGTATTACTTTTCCGATAAAGTTCACGGGGTTACGGACCGTCGGAAGATGCTCTTCCCTCGGCCGTTTCGGACGATCCAGTCCCTGTGAGACCCGCATAATCAATGTGGAGGGGCTCATGTCGCTGGTGTGGAATCAAGGAAACGGGTCGGCTGCAACATTGTTCTCGCGACCCGCAGGACAGTCGGCGTCATCAAAAGAAAAACGAACGGGCAACAAACCCAGGGAATTGAACGTCGAATCGCTCGAATCTCGAGTGGTCTTGTCCTCAACGCTGTTCAGTGACACGTTCGACCAAACCGCTTTTGACGCTGCGAACTGGGCCGGCGTTCAAAACGCCACGATCGACGACGTCGGCATCGGCGAACCGTCGGCTCCTTATGCCGCCCGGATCAACGGCAACACCGGTACAGGCGATGTACTGGAATCGGCTGTGATCGATTTGAGCGGCCATTCGCGCGTGACGTTGACCTATCTGTTTCAGCGCGGCGGCGGCGGCAACATGCCGGAATCGGGCAACGATTTGGTCGTCGAGTTTCGCGACGCGTCCGGGAACTGGGTCGAATTTGACCGCAAGGTCGGCAACGGGCCGAACCTGAATGAATTCGCCCACCAGACGACTCTGCTGCCCCAAGAAGCCTTACACCAGAATTTCCAATTCCGATTTCGCGCAACCGGCAACAGCAACGCCGTTGATCTCGACGATTGGTTCCTCGACGATATTGAAGTCCGGTCGGTCGAGAGTTCCGGAGGAGAGGTCTTCTCCGTCAGTCAGACGCAGACGAACACGCTGTTCTTTCCAAATTTGCTCACGTTCGATCTCACCAACGTTCCGACGCCGGGCGGCGACGGCACACTCACGATTCGTGCGGTGGGCGATCTCAGCAGCACGTTGGAGAACTTGGAGCTACGCGCCGAAGGCATACTGCTCGACCACATCTTCATTAACGGCGGCGTCGACCATGCCGAATCGACGATCACAATCGTCTTGCCGCAGTCGTTGCTGGAAACGCTGGCCGCCGATGGGACGATCACGTTCACACTCCGGCCCTCTTCGCTGGTGAGTAACACCGGGCCAAGCAGCGTGACGTTGGATTTGTCGTATGAAACGCCTCCGGTGGTCACCGATACTGAACCTCCGGTGATCGAGTCGGCCGAATTGCAGCCCGACAATCAGACATTTGTCGTGCAATTTGAACACGACGATCTCGATCCCGCGACGGTGGAAGACGTCGCCAACTACCGCATCTTGAGAGCGAACGGCGATGCCAACGGTGACGGCGATCCGTTTAACGACGGTGATGAAACTGAAGTCGCAGTTCAGTCAGTGACATTTGACCCGTCGACCAACCAAGCTACGGTGCTTGCCTCGACGGTGCTGGCCGACGGTCTGTTTCGGCTGGTGATCGATGGAGATGACGCGAGCCAGGACGGCAGCGGCGGCGTGACGGACTTGGCCGGCAATCACCTTGCGGGCGGAGACTTCACAGCCGACTTCGAGCGTACGGTCAGCGACGAAAAGTTCGAGATTTCCGACCTTAAAGAAGCGACGAAAGAACTCGGTCTTTCGCGGCGCTGGGAGCGATTCCTGACGCGGCCGCTCAACTTTGCCGACTACCTGGTCGGCAAACAAAACGGCCGGACGCGGGCAGTCATTCGCTTGCTCAAGGTCTACCAATTCCGGATCGATTTCGCCCTGGCCCGCGACAAAATCAGTGTTGCGGAGCATGGTCAACTGTCAGAGATGACCAGCCAAATCATCGAAGAATTCCGGCTGAATCCGATTCCCGTACAGGAATGCCGGCGCAAGTGGGTCTTCTGGCATCATTGCCGACGCCGTTGCTAATCACGAGTCGTGTCGTCAGTCGAATTCGTCATCGTCGATGACCTCCGGCAGTCCCTGCCGCGCTGACGACGCGTCGTCATCAGCGATTTGGTCGACATCGCCAAAGACACCCAGCCAATATTCGGTTTCTTGCTGGGTCAACTCCCGCTCGCGGGCTGTTGGCTCAGATTTCACTTGCTGGTCAGCGAACTCGCGGCGGTCCAGTTGCTGGTACCACGTTTCGCTGTCCTGAAAACGGGCTTTGCGCCGTTTCGCGGCCACTTGTAGACGGCGGTCGCCGGAGACGACCGTCAATTGTTTGGGCGCACTGTGGAGGGCGATCAACTCTTCAATCACCGCGTCCGCCTCTCCCGGCGCTTCGGCGAATTGCACGTGCATCTCTTCGAAGTGAAAGACTCGCTCGCGCTCCGGCGGCGGATCCCAAGCATCAAACACGATTGTGGTAAGTTTCCGCTCTTCGGCTGTCAGCCGAGACGCGAGAGCCCTGAGCAGTTTGTGCCGACAACGCTCCAGATCGCCGGGTCCGTACTGCGGGCGGGCCAAACCGGCGCCGTGCAGCAGATTGTAACCATCGATGATCAAGTATTGCTGGGACATTGCGTGGTTAGAGCTGATGCACAATTCGGCCGCCCACCAATACGGCCTGCGCGCGGCCGCGCACCTCCCACCTGTCAAACGGCGTATTGCGGCCGAGGGATCGAAACTGTGCGGCGTCGATCGTCCAGGGCGATGTGGGGTCGATGACCGTCACGTCGGCATCGGCGCCCTCTGCCAGCGTCCCTTTGTCGATCCCCAGAATGGCTGCTGGACCAAGAGTCAGTTTCGAGAGCAGTTGCGGCCAGTCGAGATGGCCCGGTTCGATCAAGCTCGTCACGCAGATCGGCAACAACGTCTCCAGCCCTGAAACCCCAAACGGGACGAGGTCCAGTTCTCGCATCTTTTTTTCCGGCGCGTACGGCTGATGATCGGAGCAGATGGCGTCGATCGTCCCATCCTGCAAACCGTTGATGCAGGCGGCGACATGATCCTGGGTTCTGAGCGGCGGATTGACTTTGTAGTTCGGATGAAACGTACGAAGACGCTCATCGAGGAGCGTGAAATGGTGGGGCGTGACTTCGGCGGTCACGTGAATGCCGGCCTGTTTGGCGCGGCGAATTTGGTCGATGCTCCCTTTGCTGGAAATTGTTTGCAGGTGGACACGGCCCCCGGTGACCTCCGCCAACGCGATATCGCGGCCGACGAAAATATCTTCGGCGGCGGAGGGCATCCCCCGCAGCCCGAGTTCGGTCGACACAAACCCTTCGTGCATCACGCCCCCCTTGACCAACTCGGGGACTTGCGGATGGCTGAAGATGGGGCGGTCGAACATCCCGCAGTACTCAAGCGCGCGGCGCATTGTTTCGGCGTTAGCGACCGGCTTGGTCGCGTCTGAGAAGGCGACGACTCCTCCCTCGACCAGTTGGCCGATTTCCGCGAGTTCCTCGCCCGCGCAATCTTTTGTCACAGCGCCGACGGGGAACACATTGGCAAACCCGGCGCGGGCCGCCTGCAACATGACGAACTCCGCCGCGGCACGGTTGTCGACGACCGGATGAGTATCGGGCATACAGGCGACGCTCGTAATCCCACCCGCCAAGGCGGCCGATGCGCCGGTGGCGATCATTTCATCTTCTTCGAAGCCCGGTTCGCGGAGACTGACGTGCATGTCGATCAAGCCCGGACTGACGATCTTCCCTTCGGCTTCGATCACATGATCGGGGTCAGCGACCGTTACGTCGATGCCCAAGATTTTATCGTCCTGCAGAACCAGATCCGTGACGGTGTCGATCTCCCGACTGGGGTCGATCACTCTCCCTCCACGAATCACTGTGACTGTCATATCTTCGTCTCTCTCCAAGCCGCTTCAAATCGCGACTTCAACTCCCGCATCCGTGCCGCGCCTTCAGCTTTTGAAATCGGGAGTTGAAACGGCCTCCCGTTCCATCTTCGCCGCTGTCGATCACGTTCCGGTTTCGCCGGACGCCTTGTCCACGTGCAACAAGTACAAACATGCCATCCGAATCAGCAGCCCGTTGGTGACTTGGTCGAGAATCACAGAATGCTTGCCGTCCGCAACGTCCGGGGTGATTTCAACACCGCGATTGATCGGACCCGGGGCGAGAATCACGACGTCATCTTTGGCGCGTTTCATTCGTTCGCCGTTCATCCCGAACAAATGGGCATATTCGGCGATCGAAGGAAACAATCCGCCGCGCTGCCGCTCAAATTGAATTCGCAACAGATTGATACAGTCCAACTCGGGCAGGACTTTGTCCAGATTTGTCGCCACTTCGACGCCCAGCCGCTCCACATGTTTGGGGATCAACGTCGCCGGACCGCAAACGATCACGCGGGCTCCGAGTTTTTTCAGCCCCCAAATGTTGGAGCGGGCCACACGGCTGTGCGAGATGTCACCCACCAGGGCGACGGTCAGCCCTTTCAAGGATCCGCGGTGCTCGCGGATCGTGAATATGTCGAGCAGCGCTTGCGTTGGATGTTCGTGCGTGCCGTCGCCGGCGTTGAGGACGCTGGTGTTTAAATGTTGCGCCAACAGATGGGGAGCTCCCGGCGTGCTGTGCCGGACGACGACCTGGTCGACTCCCATTGCTTCAATATTGCGAGCCGTGTCGATGAAGGTCTCTCCCTTCACCAGACTGCTGCCCGATGCGGTGAACTCCACCGTGTCGGCGCTGAGCCGTTTCGCGGCCAAGCCGAAACTGGTCCGCGTCCGGGTCGACGGCTCAAAAAACAGATTTGCCACGACGGTTCCGCTGAGCACGCCGAGTTTGGTTTCGCCCTGCTCCGCCAAGCGTTTGAACTCCGCCGCTTGGTCCAAGATCATGGTGATCTCTTCAGCGGAGAGGTATTCCAATCCGAGCAAGTGACGTTTCGTCCACCGCTGTTTGATCGACGTATCGGTTGGTATTGCCGTGCTCATCTGCGCAGGCTCACACTGAGATGAAATCCGTAAGGGGAAGCGACCGCCGCCGGGGAGAACTCTGTGACGATCCTAACAGCGGGAGCGGGCCGGTTCAACGCCGGGTAAGCACGAATTGCGCAATCGCCCCGCTCTGTTTAATCGCCACGGCGGATGTGATAGCCGGGCAGTTCAACCGACCTTCGCGAGACCTGAGCGTTAATGGCCCGTAACACTGAATCCTCCGGGTCGTTGCTCAGGTCGCCCTGAAATGTGAATGGGACTGCAAACACGCCTTCCAGCCGTAGCTGCTGCTCATCCAACGGGAGCGATTTGCCGGACTGCTGATTGACCCAAGCTGCGAGTTTCGTCTGCGGCGGAATCAAAGTGTCGAGCCCGCTCAACTCGACCAATTCCGCCCACCGGGGATGCAACTCTTCGCCCAGGAACTCAATGAGCGGTACGTTTCTGTCTGCCGTTTCAAAAACGGAGTTGGAGGCAGTGACATCGATCTTTCCTGCGGTAGATGCAGCCGGTTTGATCCGCCAGTTCAGCAGCGGGCCGGATTTACGACAAGTGATTGCATCCAAATTCATCTTAAGCGGTCGTCCTCGCGTCGTTTTGTCGGCGATCACGAACATTGCCCCCGTTCCCAGACGCAGGCAGTTTTTCGCGTCGATCCGATCCGGGGCCGACGACATATGCAGCGCCGATCCACGTCCCACAAAAACCGTATCGGCCATCTGAACCGTGCCACCTGGCCCCATTCCCAGGTTGCGCCAGCCGGCGGCAATCGGCTTCGCGGCGAGACGCTCGCTCGGTGAGTTGCCGGAACGATCACCTGCCGAATGGTCATGCGTGCGAAACGTGCAGTTGTGCAGGGTCAATCGATCACTTTGGGCCAATAGCAATGCGGACGCCGGCTGTGGCGATCGACCGCTGGATTGGTACCGCAACTCAATGTTTTCCAGGTGAATTTGTTCAGCACTGACAACCAAGGGGGAAGCACTCACCAGTATTGTGGGAGGGGGAGTTGCCGTGCCGCGAATGATGAGCGAACCGGTGACGGAGAGATCGGCGACGCGGTACGGACCGGGAGAATCCAACTCGATCACTCCCTCGGTTGGCAGCGGCAGATCGCGCAACTGTTGTGTCGCGTCATTCTCTGCTATCTGATCATCAGATTGGCCGCTCGTCGCTTCGCTGTCGCGCGGCGTCGTAAGCTCCGGCAGTTCGGGGGCGTAGCGGTGCACAATGTCCAGCACGACTGTGCGGGCGCCTTGATTGGAGAGAAACGCCGCGAGCCCGGAGAGACAGAAGACCAAGACAAACAGCGGAGCCCACCGCGTTGCCGCGGAAACAGACGCCCTTTCAACCGGTAATCGGGCGGGAGATCGAAACCCGGCGACAAACTGTGCGATCTTGCCCCGTCCGCGCCGGCTAGGTCTGCCGAACGCGTGAATGACATCGGCCCGGCTGTGAGGCCGCTGCAGCGGATCAGGGTGCGTGAGGGCGCGTATGCCTTCGGCCAATGTCGGCGGCGTGTCAGGAGCCCATTCACGGACATCGCAGATAGTGCGCGTTTGATGAGCCGCGAGTTTGGCCAGGGGGTCGCCTCCTGGATAGGGCGGCCGGCCAGCCAGCAATTGCCAGAGCAGGCAGCCGAGCGCATAAAAATCGGACTCCGGACGATGTGCGCGATCTGTGCCGATGAGTTCCGGTGCGATGCCGTCAAATCGTTCCGGAGCTGCCGCGGTATGAATCGTCAGATCTCGTTCGAGAACCGGCCGCAAAGCGGCGTCGATCAATACTGGAACGCCCACGTCGGTAATCCGCACGTTGTGCAGTCGAATATCACCATGAACGAATCCGCGTTCGTGCAACTCACACAGCCCATCCAATAATTGACGCCCGATCTCTGCCACAATCGCTGCGGGAAAACGCCCGCGCCTGACCAACAATTCAGAGAGCTTGGGTCCGGATACGTAACGGCTAACGATTACAAGCTGTGTCTCCAACCGATCACAAACTTGCGGGACCGCGATGCCGGGATGGTTCCAGCCGGCAAGATCCGCAGTGACTTTTTCGAGATCGGTCAGTTCCTCTTCCGAGAATTGGTTGAGAGAACTGACCAACTTCAGTACACAGATTCTGCGGCTCGACTTGTGACGGGCCAGAAACGTTTCTCCCCGGTCTCCGCCGCCCAAACGATTGAGCAACACGCAGGGGCCGATGATGAGTTTCTCAGGCGCGCCCGAATCGAGAATCTGTGCCTGAAACGGCGTCAGGTGTCGAGTCTGCAGCAGAACATCGATCCAAACCGAGTCGAACGCCGGCAAATCATGCGCAAGACGCTTCACGCGCTTGCGGCAGCGCCGCAAGTCGCGCGGAGTGCAAAGGTTTGACTCGAACAGCAGGTCGAGCAGCGGTTTTGACGGGGGATCCAACAACGGCTGAATTTCCCAGGGCTCAAAAATCGGCGGTGCCGGACGTCAGGAATTCTTGAATCGACGCGCAATCACCGAGATGAAACGGTCGCGCGGCGAACGAAACGCGGAGAATATCCCAGATTGCCGGGATTGCCTCAAGATGAGCGTAAAGCCGCAAATGCGAATTCGGGCCGACGGTCGTGAGGCTAGCGAACGCGTTTTAAGAAAAGCACACGCGAATCACCGGCTGCGTCGGGAGGAAATTGCGACGGGCGATCTCCGCCGTTCGTCCACTGAATCTTCAGCGAATCTCCGGCCAGCTCATATATCCCCGTTACCGCCGTCCGCGTACGGGCACCGGGATCGCGGTGTTCGACGTCGATTTGCTTAGGCGACGCATCTTCATCGAGCTGATAGCGGAGCTTGGAGCCGATGAGTTCCGGTCCGATGGGAAACCGGTACCCCGAAGGGCCGGGTGCGATGGAAACCCACTCACCTTGGATAGCCTGATGATCGCTCATGTCTGTCACGTCAATCGAAACGAAACTGATCGAACGGCCCACATTATTCGACATTTCCGCGGAAATGTCAAAACCATGCGGTCTTTCATCTTAGAACGTTCGATGGTTAGTCTCGTATTGACGTGATCTTCGGGTTGTGCAAAATACCCGCCTCAGTTTATCCACTACGGACGAAGGCCTGTCGCGAACCGGTGTTCCGACGATTACGTCAACCCGTTTCGCAGAAGAACGGTACGGGGCTGCGGTCTGGAATCCGCAGATCCCGACGGCTGACGTAATCAAAACATCTCGCGCCGGATGCTCGGTCCGGACCGGCACAGCAAAGGAGTGCACACGCCGTGACGAAATCAAAGCTTTTTTACACAATTGCCCTGGCCCTCCTCGGAGTGGGGTTGGTCTACAGCGAAGCGTTCACGCAGGGACGCGGCGCCGCCGCGCCGGCTCCCGCCCACAAGGTCGGATTGATTGACATTGAGGAAGTCTTCACAAACTACGAGAAATTCAAAATCCTCCAGGAAGATCTCAAGGTCGAAGCCGAACAGAGCAGTCAAACCGTGCAACGCATGGTCAAGCAATTGAAGCAAACTGAGCAAAAGCTGAAGTCGCCCACGCTCAAAAAGGGAAGTGCGGAGTACATCGACCTGGAAGCCACGTTCGTAAAGCAAAAGGCGGCCTTGGATGCGGACGTGAAAAACAAAGAACGGGACTTCATGCGCAGCCGTGCGAAGGTCTTTAAGACAGTCCACGAAGAAGTGCAGGAAATGGTGCAAGCCTTCGCACAAAAGAAGGGCTATACACTGATCATTCGTTTTCGGCGGCCGAAGTTCGACGTGGACGATCCTCGTGCCGTTGCGATGGATCTCAACTCGCTCGTGATTTATCACCGCGACGCCGACGACATTACCGATGTCATCGCCAAAGCCCTGAATCGTGTGTATGCCGACTCCAAGCGCGATTCGAACGTTCGTCCGGCCGGCGGCCGGGCGCCTGCCCGCACGCGTCAACCGGCCGCTCCGCGGCGGCGGCAGAATTAGTCCGGGATCGATCGGAACGCCGGCGGCATTTGTCGCATTGCCAAACGTCGCCGGCTCATTCCAACCACTGAGCGCAGGGAGGAGTTTTCGTGGAAGAACGGGCGCAGCAGACGATCGCGCGGCCGGCCGAAGTCACTGGCGTCGGGTTTCTGTGGGGAGCCGATATCCGGTTGAAGTTTCTGCCCGCTCCGCCGGATTACGGCATCCGGTTCTCAAGAACCGATCTTGCCGATGCGGCACCCATTCCCGCGCTGGTGGAGTACACCGTTCCCCGCGAACGCCGGACGGCGATCGCCTGCGGGGATTCGCGTGTGGAAATGATCGAGCACGTGATGGCTGCGCTGGCGGGATTGCAAGTCGATAATTGCCTCGTCGAGCTCGACGCTCCAGAACCGCCGGGATGCGACGGTTCGAGCATTTTCTTCGCCGAAGCGATAGCCAAGGCCGGCATCGCGCCGCAAGATCAACCGCGAAAGGTTTTGGACATCGAGCGCCGCGTCCAAGCATCGGAAGTGGCCGACGGTACAGAAATCTGCGCGCATCCCGCCGCTCACGCAGGATTGGAGATTTCCTACGAATTGGACTACGGTCCCGATTCTCCGATTCGGCCGCATCGGATTTCGCTGCAAATTACGCCCGAGGTTTTTTTGGAGCAGCTTGCCGGGTCGCGGACGTTTGTGTTGGAAGCGGAGGCCGAAGCGCTGAAAGCGCTGGGATACGGCAAACGGCTGACGACCGCCGACCTGTTGATCTTTGGGCCGAATGGTCCAATTGGAAACACATTGCGCTGGGACGACGAATGTGCCCGGCATAAGCTGCTTGATTGCCTGGGCGACTTGGCGCTGATCGGTTGCGATTTGCGGGGACGCATTGACGCCACCCGATCAGGGCATCGGCTGAATGCCGAGATCGTCCGAAGGCTGCAAGCGGCGCACCCCAATCATTTTCTGCCGACCGGGGAGACAAACGGCGGGCGTCGTGCCGCCTGACGGTCAGCGGATGACATTGACAGTCAATCAAATATCAGGATTTTGGTTCACCGCATTACAAGGACAGCAACAGCAGGCAGTTTTTTTGTCGCACACTGAATGGAAAAACGGCCGGAGTTCGAAGCGACATAGGTAACACAGGCTATGGCATGCAACATTTCTCCACTCGCGCAGGTCGATCCCCAAGCTCAACTCGGCGAGGACGTACAGATCGGCCCATTTTGCGTCATTGGGCCTGAAGTTCAAGTCGGCGACCGCAGCCGCTTGGATAGCCACGTGGTCATCAACGGTCGCGTGACTGTCGGGAGCGACAACCGGTTTCATCCCGGCGCGGTGATCGGCGGCGAGCCTCAGGACATTAGTTACGCCGGCGGGGAGACACGCGTGGAAATCGGCGACGGCAACCTCTTTCGCGAGGGCGTCACCGTCAATCGCGGCGCCGAAAAAGAGGACGGCGTCACCCGAATCGGCAACAAGAACATGCTGATGGCAAACTGTCACGTTGCTCACAACTGTCACATTCACGACGGAGTGATTTTGGTCAATGGCGTTCTGCTCGGTGGCCATGTGCATGTGCAGGACGGCGTCGTTGTCTCCGGAAACAGTGTCGTGCATCACTTCTCGACGCTGGGTACGCTCTGTTTTGTGGGAGGCGGCAGCCGCGTCCCACACGATGTGCCCCCGTATATGATGTGGGTTGGAGCCGACGATTGCCGTGTCCGTACCATCAATGTGGTCGGCATGCAGCGTCGGGGCATCAGACATGAAACGATCCGCTTGATCAAGCACGTACAGCGTTTGCTATACCGCGATCACAAACCGATCGATTTTGTCGCCGCCGAGATGAACCACAGAGTCGACGGCGAGTGGCCGCCGGAGTTGGCGTTGCTGATCGATTTCCTCAGCGAACGTAACGTGGGGCGTCAGGGACGGCGGCGGGAGGCCCGAAGAGCGGCATGAATCCTTTGCGTATCGCAGTCATCGGCGTCGGGGCGCTGGGACAACACCACGCGAGAATCTTGGCCGGGTTGCCGGATGTCGACTTGGTCGGAGTCGCTGATTCCGATCCAGAGAACGGCAAACGGGTCGCCGAGAACTGCGGAGTCAATTACAGTTCTGACTATCGCGATTTGCTCGCTACGGTCGACGCCGTTTCGGTTGCCGTCCCCACCTTCGCACACTTGGCAGTTGCCGGCGAATGTCTGGCACGCGGCATTCCTACGCTGGTAGAGAAACCGTTGGCGGAGAACGTCGCTCAGGGACGTCTGCTGACCAAGCAAGCCGAAAAATCTGGCGCGCTGCTGCAGGTGGGACATATTGAGCGTTTCAATCCTGCCTTTCAGGCCGCCCGCCCGCACATCGGCCGCCCCAAGTACATCCGGGCCGAACGCCTAAGTCCGTTTTCGTTCCGTTCGACCGACATCGGCGTGACGCACGATTTGATGATTCATGATATCGATTTGGTGCTCGACTTTGTCGGTTCGCCTGTCGACTCGATCGAGGCGTTCGGGCTGAACATTCTTGGCAGCCATGAAGACGTGGTGCAGGCCAGGCTGCGCTTCCAAAACGGCGCTCTGGCCGACCTGACCGCCAACCGGGTGAGCCTGCAAGTCAGCCGCAAGATGCAGGTCTGGTCCTCCGCAGGGTTTGTCGGAATTGACTTCCAGGAGCGCGAAGTCACATGCTGCACGCCGAGCGAAATGTTGCTCTACGGCACGCCCCCCGTCGAGCGCGCCCGTCAGCCGGGTGCTGATATAGAGCAACTCAAAGCCGACGTGTTCGGAAACTTTCTGCGCGTCGATCACCCCACGGTCTCTCCCTTCGACGCTCTGACGGCCGAGTTGAGCAGCTTTGTCGAGTGCGTCCGTCACGGTCACCAGCCAACAGTAGACGGCCAGGCCGCGCTCAATGCACTGCAGGTGGCGGAGCAAGTCCTGGAGTCGGCTGCGGCACATCAATGGGACGGACATTCCCACGGCGCCGTGGGGCCGGCGGCGTCGTTCACCGAACAGCGAAAGCTCGCCGGTTGATCCACTGCAGCGGGACCGCTTACCAGCCCTGGCGCCGCTGGCCGAATTCTGCCCAGCGGCTCAGAATCACCTTCTGCTGCGTGAAGAACTGCACGCCCTCCGTCCCCTGCATGTGCAGGTCGCCGAAGAAGGAGCCGTTCCAGCCGTTGAATGGAAACAGCGCCGTTGGCGCGGGGACTCCCACGTTGATCCCCACCATCCCGCAATTGACTGCCGACGCGAATTGTCGAGCCGCCCCGCCGTCGGAGGTAAAGATCACAGCCCCGTTGCCGTAGTTGCTCTGGTTCGCCAGCTTGACGGCTTCTTCCAGATCATCGACACGTTTGACCGCCAGTACAGGACCGAAGATTTCCTCGCGCAACAGCGGCGACTCGTACTGCACGCGGTCGATGATTGTCGGCCCGACATAAAAGCCATCGGGGGCGTCACTGACCTGTCGGCCTCGTCCGTCGACGACCACTTCCCCGCCCTCCGTTTCGGCGCGGTCGATCGCCGCCTCGATTCGCGATTTGGCCTCCGGTCCGATCACGGGACCCATTTCGGCCGCCGGGTCGAGATCCGTACGGCCGACTTCAATTGCCCCGGTCAGTTCCTGCAGGCATTCCAAATGGGGCGCAATTTGATCCCCGACGGGCACGAGTACCGAACTTGCCATACAGCGCTGTCCGGCGCAGCCGAACGAGGACCCGATCACCGCACGGGCGACCGCCTCCGGGTTTGCGTCGGGCAGCAGCACCGTAAAGTTCTTCGCCCCGCCCCCGGCCTGGCACCGTTTGCCGTGCGATGTCGCCAATTGATACACCTGGCGGGCAACCTGCGAAGATCCCACGAAACTGACGGCGGCAATCCGGGGGTGCGTCGCCAAGGCGTCGACGACCTCCCGACCGCCGTGAACGACATTAAACACGCCGGGCGGCAAACCGGCTTCCAAGAGCAGCTCCGCTTGAAATTGCGCTGAGAGGGGGACCCGCTCAGAGGGCTTTAGAATGAACGTATTCCCGCAGACGACTGCCAACGGGTAGATCCACATGGGGACCATTGCCGGAAAGTTGAAGGGAGAGATCCCGGCGCAGACACCAAGCGGCTGGCGGATCGTGCGCCCGTCGAGCCCGCGGGCGACGTTTTCGAGCGATTGCCCCATCACCAGAGACGGCACGCCACCGGCGAATTCGACGACTTCAATTCCGCGGCGAATCTCGCCCCGAGCTTCGTCGCGGGTTTTGCCGTTTTCCAGCGAGATCAGTTGGGCCAGTTTCTCGAAATCGCGTTCCAGCAGATCGCGAAACCGAAAGAAGACGCGCGCCCGCTCCAGCGGCGGCGTGTCTCGCCATGCGGGGAAGGCCGTTGCGGCCGACTCTGACGCTTGGTCGACGACGTTGGCATCTTGTAGCGGTGTTCGCGTGAGCTCAACACCCAACGAAGGATTCCAGACCGGTGCGGACTCCGTACCGTTTGCGCCGGTCCATGCTTCCCCGATCAGATTCTTGACGGCAAACGACATCTCGAGAACACTCCCTCACACTTGGCGATTCGTCCGTGCTGAGATTCACGGGCGCGTTTGGTACGTCGAGCGCTCTCCGCGTTTGCCGATTTGAACGGTATAACTCTTTCCGTCCGGAGCCACGGACGCTTTCACGAACGTCCCGGCGCAGGTGTCGGAGGAACTTTCAGTGTTAGCAATAAACTTCGGCGGCGTCTGGTCCTCCGGGCGGACCTTGATGTTGCGGTGCAACTGATACAGCGCTTTCAGCGATTTCACTCCCTGCAGGGTCTTCAAAGTCTCCGGATGTCCCCCTTTGACCGGACCGTTGCACATCACAGCTACGACCGGATCGATTGCATGGACCAACACCGGATTATTGCTGGTCGGCAGACCGTGATGCGTCACCATGAACAGATCGACCTGCCCGAGAGGATTGTTGGGCGTCATCAATTTTGCTTCGACGTTCCAAGTCAAATCGCCGCAGCAGAGGAATCGAAACTCGCCGAACGCGAGTAGAAAGCTCAAGCTGGCCGCGTTGTCGCTGGCGTCGCGCTCGCGCGGTTGATGCGCCTTCGCGAAAGGATTGGGCGGGCCGTCGTTGGGAATCACATCCCGGCTGGCGGTGACGATCTTGACGGAGAGCGGCGTTTTGTCCGACTTCAACGGCAGCATGTCGCCCACTGAGAGTTTTCGCGACTGATTTTGCGACGCCGCCCGGTAGGGACCGATCCGTTCCTCGAACTTTTTGTCTTCCGAGAGCACTTCGGGAATCCCGCGATCCCAGAAGTTTTTGATTTCAATTTCAGAGGCGAGGGCTGCGTGATTTCCGAAGTGGTCCAGATGCCAATGTGTGACCGCCGCATGGTCCAAGTGTGATTTGCCCGCCTCTTGACGGAGAACCTTCAGTATCCGGTCCCGGTCCCGGCCGTTGTTGTCGGGATAGCCGGAATCGATGAGCAGGGTCTCTCCCGCCGGCGTGACGAAGAGCGTCGCGGCCCCTCCTTCCACATCGATGAAGTAAATATCCAAACGTCCGTCCGCTTCGTCAGCACGAGCCGCTAGGTTGGTGCCGGCGATTGCCAGCAGAGCCGCACACGCCCAAATCCATCGAATTCGATGTCCCGTCATAGCAATCTCCATTGTCGCGCCACACATTGAAAAAACTTTCGTCATCATTTACTTGCGTCCGGCGTTGCCGGAGGTTTGCTTCGAGGCGTCCGCTCTTCCGCCGTCTTGTCCGACCCGCTCTCAGGCGTATTTGTTTTTGCGTCGTCCTCAGCGTTACCTGTCGCCTGAGATTCCGGCTCGGCCGTTTCCGAATCGGGCGGTGCTTTCTCTTCGGCGGGGTCGGTTGTCGAACCGGCAAACTTTTCCTCGGAAAATGCCTTCAATTCCGAATTAAAAATCTGCACCAGCGCGTGCAAGCACGAGGCGACGATGGGCCCCACGAAAATGCCCCACAGACCCATGGTTTGCAGTCCACCCAACACACTCACAAACGCCAGCAGCGGATGCAGTTTCGCGTCGCTATGCAATACGTAGGTGCGAATTGCGTTATCCATCAATCCAATGACAACGGTCCCGTATGCGGTCAAGAAAGCGGCACTAAACCAGTGTCCCTCCACCGCCAGCCAAATGGCGACCGGCCCCCAGACCAGCCAGGTGCCGATCAACGGAATCAATGCCGTTAACGTGCACACCACACTCAGCAAGAAGAAATGACCGACGAAAAAATAGAGAGCAATCGCCGTGGCGATCCCTTGTCCCAGTGCCGCCGCAAAAGTCGCCACGACGACCGCGCGGATCACCTTGTTGAATTTCGTGATCAATTCCTGTTGATAGTCCTGATGGACGGGGATCAATTCGCGCGCCGCCTTCAGCAACGTGGGGCCGTCCGCCAGAAAGTAGTGCAGCGCAACCACAAACATCATCAGCCCGATGAATCCCGCGAGAAGTTTTCCCAGCACTCCGAACGTCGAGGCGGCAAATCCCATCGTCCGCTCCGCCACACGATCCAGCGCCGCTTTGGAGTTGGCGCGGAGGTTGGTTTCGACCTGTTCGTGAAACCGATCCCGCCGCGATGCCCAATCCTCATGTTGCTCTTCCTCGGCCGGTGGCGGGCTGAACGACTCGTACAGCCGGTCAATCAGATGATCGGCGTCAAGTCGCTCGCGAAATTTCGTGTACGCCGGTTTCCACTGCTGCGGGTCGAATCGCTCCTGCGCAAACGTGTACAACTCGACGGTGGCGATAAACGTTCCCACCGACATCGGCACCAGGATGATGGCCAGGATGGACCCGGTCGTCATCCCTGCCGCCCAGTGCGCCCGGTTGTTGGTCTTTGACAGGAAATAGCGAAAGATCGGCTGGCACAACAGCGCCAAGACTCCGGCGAGAAATAGCGGCAGCAAAAACGGCGAGATTACCTGAAAGAACGTGATCCCCAGAAAGACGATCAGTACCGTGAGAACGATCAAAGAGACCAATCGCGCCATGAGAGCCGCCTGTACGTCGCCTGCCTGTCTGAGAAAATCGCTGCATCAATGGACTGTGCTGCCAGTGTAACCAATTCACCGATGGATTTCCTTGATGGTCGACGATTACGCAGCGAACGGCGCCAGCAATTGACGTGTCAGTCGTGGTAACTTACAAGGAATGACTCCCGGGACCCGCGGTTTGAGTGTTACGGACACCTAAGAAGTTTGATGTCGAATGTCGCGCCACTGCTGAGGCGTTGACTTCCCGCTGCCAAAATCGAAGGCCTTGGAGCATTGTTTCTCTAACCATCTCGAGCGGCCCAACTCACTTCCGAAATCCTTTTTCTCGCGCGGGGAACGAACATGTTGATGAGATCCAGTCTTACTACGTGGCTTGTATTTGGTTTCGCCCTGTGCTGCGTTGGCCAAGAAAAACAAGAATCGAAGCCGGTTGAGTTGGATGTATTGAAAGCGTCCATTGGAATTTGGGACGCAGAAATTGAGGTCTGGCCGGAGGGGCCGGATGCACCGTCGATCAAATTCAAGGGTGTGGAAACAATACGCCCCTACGGCGAGTATTGGGTCGCTTCGGACTTCGATTCTGAAATCGACGGTGTAACCATGAAAGTCCACTCCATCGTCGGCTACGATCTGGATAAGAAGAAATTGGTCGGCACGATTGTTGACCACGGCCCCTACGCCGCAACTATGACCGGCGATTACGACGCGAAATCGAAGTCGGTCAGTTGGATGACAAAGGCCAAGACCCCGGACGGGAAACCGATGGTGCAGAAGACAGTGATTACCCAAAAAAACGCCAACGAACGAGTGCTCGTATTGAATATGCCTGCCGCAAAGAAGGATGAGTTCACGAAGTTTATGCAGATCAAGTTCGTGAAGCGGAAATAGACAATCACTTTCCGGCTCCTCTGTGTGCGGCGCTTGGCAATCATCCGTAGAATGCTGTTAGAATCGAATTTCGGCTTCTGCGATGCAGGGAGCCTCAATGTCCTAGCGTAGCCCGCCGTGCGTCTACAATGATTTTCATTCTCGATAACTACGACTCATTCACGTACAACCTCGTGCAGCGGTTGGGCGAGATCGACGCGTCGCTCGATATTCGCGTCGCGCGCAACGACAAGACGTCGGTTGACGAAGTCAAGACGCTGAAACCGGACCGGATCATCATCTCGCCTGGTCCGTGCACCCCGAATGAAGCGGGGCTGTCAAAGAGCATTGTCGAGCACTTTGCGCCGCTGGTGCCGATGCTGGGTGTCTGTCTAGGCCACCAGTGCATGTGCGAGGTCTTCGGCTGGAATGTCGTCCGCGCCGAGCGGCTCATGCACGGCAAAGTGTCGGAAATTCATCACGACGGCGAGGGCGTGTTTCAGGGACTCGACAATCCGTTTCAGGCGACACGCTATCACAGCCTGATCGGCGAGCCGCAAAACGGGGCGGAGGATTTGATCGTCACCGCCTGGACGGAGGATGAGGATTTCCCCCGCGAGATCATGGGCGTACGGCATCGTGAGTATCCATTGCACGGCGTGCAGTTTCACCCGGAAAGTTTTTTGACCTATGCCGGCGATCCGATCCTGCGAAATTTCTTAGCGGTCCCCGGCGGGAAGTCGTGACGCGATGTTGACTGTTGACGAAGCGCTTGCTGAGATTCTGACTCAAGTCGTACGATCGCCGGCAACCGAGGACGTACCGCTCTCGGAGGCGCTGGGCCGGATTTTAGCGCAAGCGGTCGACAGCGACGTCGATTCGCCGCCGTTCGACAAAGCTCTCATGGACGGTTTCGCCGTTCGCGCTGTCGATTTCAGCGACGGACGCGCCGAGTTGCGAGTCGTCGAAGAGGTGATGGCGGGGCAGGTTCCGCAACAGCATCTCTCATCGGGCTGCGCGACGCGAATTATGACCGGAGCCCCGATTCCCGAGGGAGCCGACGCCGTGGTGCGCATTGAAGACACGCAGACGACCGGCGACAAGATTGGGGGAATCGTCACTGTTGCGGGTGCGCCGGTCGTAGCCGGTCAAAACATCATGAATCGCGGCACATCGACCCGCGTGGGCGACCGCGTCGTCACTGCGGGGACGCTGCTGCGTCCCCAGGAAATCGGTGCGCTGGCCGAAGCGGGACAGGAACGCGTCGCCGTCTCCCCGCGACCACGCGTGGGAATCTTGGCGACCGGCGATGAATTGGTGCCGATCGGCGCGAAACCGGCGGCGGGTCAGATTCGCAATTCCAACGAGGCGATGCTCGCGGCGCAGATGCTCAGTGCGGGCGCGGCGGTCGAAAGTCTCGGCATCGCCCGCGACAATCGCAATCATCTCCGCGAGCGGGTCGATGCTGGTCTGTGTTGTGACGTTCTACTGTTGTCAGGCGGCGTCTCTGCCGGCGATCTCGATCTTGTGCCCTCTGTTCTTGAGGAGGCCGGTGTCCGGAAGGTGTTTCACAAGGTACAGATCAAACCGGGCAAACCGCTCTGGTTCGGTGTCTCTCAAAACGACTCAACCGACACAAGCAAATCCGGCCAAAGGTGTTACGTGTTCGGGTTGCCTGGAAACCCGGTCAGTAGTATGGTTTGCACCCAATTATTCGTAAAAGCGGCAATCAATCGGCTACTCGGCAAGCAACCGGAACGCCCCTGTACGGTTCCTGCCCGATTAGCTCACGACCACACTCAGCGCGGAAATCGGCCGACATTTCACCCGGCTTGCTGCCAAGACGGACCGGAAGGACGATCGGTCCAGACAGTGCCCTGGCAGGGTTCGTCCGATTTGCGGGCGACGACGGCGGCGAATTGTTTGGCCTATTTTCCCGCCGGAGACCAAACCTATCCCGCCGGGAGTGCCGTCAAAGTTTATGATTTATAGAAGATCACTCTGTAGGGTCCGCTGTGCGGACCGAAACTGCTGAGAGTTGAAAAAAGCCGAACGTAAACTCGTCCCACTAACGACATGACTCGCACGGTCCGCACAGCGGACCCTACTCGACTTCCCTAAGCTTGGTTCCAAGGATGGAAAGCCTCGCATGTCTCCCCACACGATGACGCTGCCTCAAACCAGCCCGCAACAGACACCAACCCGTACGGCTCACGAACCGGATTTGAGCACGCGTGAGTTGATTGACGCAGCACGTGCCCAGCCCGCGCCTATGCGCGGCGCACTGGCGGCGGTTGGACTGACCTCGCTGCTGACATGGGCCAGCTTTACGCCGCTTAACTTCAGTCCGCTAGGATGGATCTGCCTGGTTCCGTTCCTGTTGCTCGCCCGGATCGAGCGCCCCACGCGGCGGATGTACCTTGCGGTCTACTTGGGTGGCCTGGCGTATTGGCTGCCGACGCTGCAATGGATGCGGTTGGGTGATGCCACGATGTATACCGCGTGGTTCGCGATGTCGTTGTACGTCGCGTTTTACTTCCCCGTCTGCCTGGGATTGACGCGGCTGGCGGTTCATCGTTTTCGCGTTCCGCTGACGATTTGTTTTCCGGTGATCTGGGTCGGGCTGGAGTTCGCCCGGGCGTACATCATGACCGGCTTTAGCTGGTATTACCTGGGGCACACACAGTATCGCTGGCTGGAATTAATTCAAATCAGCGACGTCGTCGGCGCCTACGGAGTCAGTTTCGTCGTGGCGTTGATGTCGGCGGCGTTGGCGCTACTGGTCCCGCCGCGCTGGATCGCCAAATTGCAGCTATTGCCGCCCAACGAAGCGTGGCCCGTGCCGCGGCAAATGCCAACGATCGGCTTTCGCGGCGTGATAATTTGTGCCGCGATTTTCTGCGCGGTGGTCGGGTACGGCTATTGGCGGCGATCCGCTGCGAACTTCAACGGCTATCCGGCTCCGCGAATCGCCGCTATCCAGACGAATGTCCCGACCCGAGTCAAACACGATTCACAGCAAGCCGAGTCAATCTATCGGTCGCTGCATATGATGACCGGTGCCATCGTGCCTCAGCAGCCGGACCTGATTGTCTGGCCCGAAACGATGGTTCGATTTCCTCTGTTCGAAGCGTCGCTCGACGTTTCTGACGAGGAACTCCATAAACACATTCCTCCCAACGTTCTGACATCACTACGCTCCCCGCACAATGTACAGCAACTGAGCAATCTGGCCAAAATGTCGAACGCCGCCCTGGTTGTCGGTATCGAAGCGCTGTCGGCAGATCGAAACGGCGTGCGCACCTATAACTCAGCGGCTTTCTTCAGCCCCAAAAAAGGGTACGCAGGCCGCTACGACAAGATGCATCGCGTGCCGTTCGGGGAGTATCTGCCGATGGGAGATTCGATGCCCTGGCTGTCCGTTTTCTCCCCCTATCCCGCCGATTTCGGAATCGACCCCGGCAATACTCCGCACGCTTTTGAGCATCAAGGTGTCCGCTACGCCCCCATGATTTGTTTCGAGGACAGCGTGCCGCACGTCGTCCGTGAGGTCGCCCGCACGCCCGGCGGACAGGGAGTGACGGGCAAACCGGTTGATGTGTTGCTCAATCTTACCAACGACGGCTGGTTTGACGGTTCCAGCGAGTTGGACCAGCATCTGATCACCGCGGCATTCCGGTGTGTGGAACTTCGGACGCCGATGGTCCGGTCGGTCAACACCGGAATCTCCGCGGTGATCGACGGCGACGGCGCCATCCGCGCCCGGGCGATTGATCCCCAAACCAAACAGTCCAAACAGGTCGAAGCATTGCTCGTCGAAGACGTGCCGCTGGACAACCGCCGCAGCCTGTATTTGGCCGGTGGCGATTGGTTCGCAGGTTCCTGTTTGTCGGCCTGCGGGCTGCTTGTTGTGGCGGGATTGCTGGGGCGGTGGATTCCCAAACGGAGCGACCCCGGTCATAATGCAGTTTGACTGCTAAATCCGCCGCGTTGCCTCTGATAAACCCCGCTTATGTTCGTCGACGAAGTCATTATCTATGCCAAAGCGGGCGACGGGGGCGACGGGTGTATGAGCTTTCGCCGCGAATCGCGCGTGCCCCGCGGCGGCCCCGACGGCGGTGACGGCGGCGATGGGGGCAGCGTGATTGTACGGGCGGAGGAAAACGTCGACAGTCTGGCGAATATCGCCGGGCATCGGCATTGGAATGCCGAGCGGGGCGGACATGGTGAAGGCAAACTCCGCACCGGCAAGCGCGGCAAGGACGCGGTGATCTCCGTCCCGCCCGGTACGCTGGTTCGCGACTTGGAGCGGGGGCATTTGCTCCGCGACCTCAAGGACGTCGGTGAGCAAGTGGTCATCGCCAAGGGGGGCAAAGGAGGACGCGGGAACAAACACTTCGCGACGGCGGTACACCAGGCACCGCGCGAATTCGAACCGGGAACTCCCGGCGAACAGCGGAACGTCGTGCTGGAACTGAAAGTCATTGCGGACGTCGGTTTGATCGGCAAGCCGAACGCCGGCAAATCGACGCTGCTCAGCCGGCTCTCCCGCGCGCACCCGGAAATCGCCAATTATCCCTTCACGACGAAGTACCCCAATCTGGGTTTGGTCCGGGTCGGTTACGACCGGCAATTCGTGATGGCCGACATCCCCGGTCTGATCGAAGGGGCACATAGCGGCGTCGGTCTGGGACACGAGTTTCTCAAGCACGTCGAGCGGACGAAGATCCTCGTGCACCTGATCGAACCGGACCCGCAGGACCAAACGGACCCGTTCGACAATTACCGCCAGATCCACGAAGAGCTGCGTCTGTACGACGCCGATTTGATCGCGCGGCCGGAGATTATCGTCGTCTCTAAGTGCGAACTGCCCGGCGCGGCGGAATTGGCGGAGTTGATGAGCGAAGAGTTGGCCAAACCGGTGCTGCAGGTCTCGGCGGTGACGGGCAAGGGGCTGCCGGAGCTGGTGAACACGATCTTTGCTACGATTTCGGCAAATGATCCCGCATGAACCAAGGCGACGGCACTCCATAGAACATCCGGTCCTGACCGCTTAGAATGGAGAATCAACGCATCGCTAACGCCACTCAAGACTGCGATTGATTGCTTCAAATGATTCGTCAAGTTTCGCTCGCCTGTACCTGTTTTGTCTTCACCTTAACTGCAATGGCACTGTTGGCCGCCGACGCGCCGCAGACCGCTCCGTTGCCGCAGCCCGATCCGATTCGCATCGACCGCAAAGGGAGACGGCCCACGATTCCCGACGTGCCGCGCGATCAGGTGATCTGCTTCGCGCTGTATACCGTCCAGGACGGGACGCTCAAGCTGAGCGCGCAACTCTATCCGCTGAGGCAGGGAGAGTCGCGCGACGTCACGCTAGAGATCCTCGACGGCGATCAGTGGAAACCGGTCGCCAAGTCTCAAGCCGATGAAAGAGGCTGGCTGGCGACCTTTCGTGTCGAAAACTGGGACCATTCACGCGATCATCAGTACCGTGTGACGCATCCCGGCGGGGCGAGGTACGCGGGGCGGATTCGCAAAGATCCCCGCCACAAAGACGAGATCGTGGTGGCTGCCTTTACGGGGAACTCCAATACCGATCGCGGTCCGCGTGCCGATATCGTGGCGAACATCAAAGCGCAGGATCCCGACCTGTTGTTCTTCTCCGGCGATCAAAGCTACGACCACAAGGCGCACACTGCCGCCTGGCTGTTATTCGGGCGGCAGTTTGGGGAGATCATCAAGGACCGGCCCACGATTACGATCCCCGACGACCACGACGTGGGACAGGGCAATCTGTGGGGCGAAGGGGGCAAGGTCTCGAAGCTGCGCGGCGGAGCGGACGGCGGCTACACGATGCCGGCCGATTATGTGAACATGGTGCAACGGGCACAAACCAGCCATTTGCCCGATCCATACGACGCAACGCCGATCGGTCAGGGAATCACCGTCTATTACACCTCGCTCAATGTGGGCGGGATCGACTTCGCGATCATCGAGGACCGCAAGTTCAAGACCGGACCGGCTGGATTGATCCCGCCGCAAGGCCCGCGTCCCGATCACATCACCGATCCGAACTACGATCCGCGGAGCGTCGACGTTCCCGAAGCGCGGCTGTTGGGAGAGCGGCAATTGAAGTTTTTGCACAAGTGGGGGCAAGATTGGTCCGGGGTGGAGATGAAGGCGGCGCTGTCGCAAACGATCTTTGCGGGCGGTGCTCACATTCACGGCAAGCACAATGCCCGGCTGAAAGCCGATCTCGATTCCAATGGTTGGCCGCAAGCGGGCCGGGCGCGGGCGTTGGAGGAGTTGCGGCGCTGTTTCGCGTTTCATATTGCCGGAGATCAACACTTGGCGACGGTGATTCATCACGGCGTCAATACGTGGGAGGACTCCGGCCTGTCGTATTGTGTGCCTTCCATCGTCAATTTCTACGGCCGCTGGTGGTGGCCGGAGGAAGCGCCGCTCAAGCACGCGGCGGACAACCCCCTGCCCTTCACCGGCCGCTACTATGACGGCTTGGGCAACAAAGTGACGATGCACGCCTACGCGAATCCAACAACCGCCAATCACAACGCCGCCGGCTACGGGTTGGTCCGATTTCGCAAACCGTCGCGGCAGATCGTCATCGAGTGCTGGCCGCGGCACGTCGACGTGACCGATCCTAAAGCCCGCCAGCATCCCGGCTGGCCGATCACGGTTCGGCAGGAAGACAACTACGGACGCCGGGCGCTGCATTATTTGCCGGAGTTGCGGATTTCCGGCCGCGAGAACCCGGTCGTGCAAATTGTCGACGAGGCGTCGGACGAAGTTGTGTACACGGTCCGCATCAAGGGCGATACGATTCGACCTAAAGTGTTTAAAGAAGGCGTGTACACGATTCGCGTGGGTGAAGGGGATCACGTGATTGGGTTCGAAAACGTCAAGTCCGTCGAGAAGATTAGCGACGGTTATTTGCAGGTCGGGTTTTGACCGGTCGGCAACAGTCGAAGTTTGAACGTCGCGATCACAATTCAGTCAGTTTGAAGTCAAGTGCAAGTCATGAAACAAACGATCGGAATGCTGTTGCAATTTAGCTGCCTGATATTTTTGCCCGTCGTGATGATCTTTGAATTGCAGTATGGATATCTGATCGTGATGCCGGTTTCGCTGCTGATCGCGATTGGCGTGTTCACGTTGGGGCATTATTTGCGCAAGACGCAATTCCCACCTCAGGCGAGTCGTCGCGAAGATCCTGAGTAAGAGTCGGCCAGGGAGTTTCCGGTGCGGCGCCGCAACCAAAATCGACCGATGATTTTGCCACGGATGCACACGGATAAAACACGGATTTGGGGAATCCCAAGCCGACCGCTTGCGGTCGCGAGCGACGTACTCTGCCAAAGCACGCGCCGTCGCGAAATCTCGACGTGAAACCTGACAATTCGCTCGTCAGCGAATTTGCCCAACAATCACCACACAGAATCGTAAACAGCGCAATTGGTCACGAGAACCGATTTCGCGATTCGGGGTTCCCGCGACGAATTTGAATTCGATAGGATAAGGTGATTCCCTGTTTTGGAAACCGGCGTGGTTCTTTGACATGCTCAATTTCTTCAATTGTCGTCTGATTCTACTCGCCGCTTTGTTGTGGTTGGCTGTTGCCGGGATCTGTGTGGCCCAGCGTGAGGGCGAGCGGTTGCGCGAGTCAGTGTTTTTGGACACCGATCAGGCCGCCGTCAAGAAACTGACGGCACTCCAAGAGTACTTGCGTGCCGAACAGTGGAGCGAGGCCATTCAATTGGCCACGCAGATTCTGGAGGATCATCCGGACAAATTAGTACCGGTTTCACCCGGGCGCTATGTGAGCCTTCCCGCCCGCTGCCAGGCGATGTTGGCGACCATGCCGGTCGAGGGGCTGCAACTGTTGCGGCAAAAGGTCGACCCCCGCGCGGAACAGTGGTTTCAAGAGGGAGTTGAGAACCGGGACGCAGCCCCCTTGCGCCGCATTCTGCGGCACGCGTTCCTGAGCAGTTACGGAGATGATGCCGCAGCACAATTGGCCGAGATGGCCTTCGAACGCGGGGCGTTGGGTGAAGCGCGCAGTTGTTGGGAGTTGGTATTGCCGCTGCCCGCCGAAGTCCGCGCCGGCGAACCGTTTCCGGTGTTGACCTATCCCGATACTGATTTGGATCGCGCCGAGGTGAAGGCCAAATTGGCGTTGTGCAGCCTGCTGCAGAATAATTCAGACCGCTTTGAGCGCGAGTTGGCAGCTTTGTCACAGCAGCACGCCCGTGCGACCGGTCACTTGGCGGGTCGTGAGGGACGTTTTGCCGCGATTCTGCAAACTCTGGCGAATGAATTCCGTAACGGGCACAGTTTGAAGCGGCCGGCGGACCAGCAGACATTTGCCGGCAACCCCGCGCGCAATCTGAACCAACGCGACGTCATCGACGACATTGGCGCGGTGCAATGGATCATCCCGGTCAAGCCTGCGGAATTGCCTCGTATGCCGCGGCGACTGAGATTCGCTCAACAAACCGCGCTAAGCCATTTTCCGCTGGCGGTCGGCGAATTGCTGTTCAGCAACGACGAAACGACGATCTCCGCATACAACCTGACGACGGGAAAGCCAGCCTGGTCGGAGGGGGACAGCGGCGATGCGGTTATCTATCGCTCGCTTCCTGCGTTCGGCCGTGGCGTCAAAAATCGGATGAAACAGGCGGGGATCCCGCGTTATACACTCACGGCCGATCAGGGCCGATTGTACGCTCGCATGGGCTCGCCCGTGACGGGGCGTTCGCCGGACAATCCGCTAGCGCGCTCGGAGAGCCATCTGGTCTGTCTCGACATCGCCACCGGCCAAGGCAAGTTGCTCTGGACGGTCAATGCGGGCGACCTTCCACTTAGCAACGGCAACTGGGAATTTGAGGGGACCCCCGCCGTCGCTGACGGCAGTTTGTATGTAGCGCTTCGCAACAGCACTCCCCAGCCGCAGGCCTTTGTCGCCTGCCTGGACGCGGAGAACGGCCGATTGCTGTGGAAACGAAGAGTCTGCACGTTTTTGCCCGCGCAGGAAGTGAATGTCGAAGAAGTCAGCCACCAACTACTGACGCTTGCGGATGGACGCTTGTTTTATTCGACCAATCAGGGAGCGATCGCTGCTCTTGATGCGCGCGACGGCTCGCTGGCGTGGGTCGTTACCTACGAACCAAACAAGCAGAATCATTGGACCTCGCGCTTGAAAAGTGGATTGGTTCCATGCGTCTACCACGAGGGGACACTGATTGCCGCGCCGTCGGATTTGAAGCTCGTCGCCTCTCAGGACGTTCGCGGCGAACTACATTGGCGGTCGCCCGCCGAGGGTACGGTCATTGCCCTGGACGCCAAAACAGGCGTGCGGAAATGGTCTCGACGGCTGCAGGGCGGTATCCGGCACATTTTGGGAGTGGAGGGTCAGCAAGTCATCGTGTCGGGCGACATCCTCTGGTCGCTCGACCTCGATTCGGGTCAGATCAAATGGCGCAGCGGTCAAAACGACGTTGTTGCGCACGGGTACGGACGCGGGTTGATCGGAAAAGGGCTTGTCTTTTGGCCGAAAAAAGAAGCGATCGAGGTCTTTGAAATTGCAACTGGCCGACCGCACGCTGAGTTGAAGTTGCAGCCATGGCGGGCCGAGAGCGGGCCTGTGCTAACCGGTGGAAATCTTCTCATGGCGGGCGGTTTGTTGATCGTCTCGCAGGCGGACGCGTTGGTCGCCTACTCACAATGGGGCCGCGTCCGCAAACAATTACAGGAACAGCTCTCCGTCGCTCCCGGCGACGCGCAGTTGCATCTTCGACTTGCACTGCTGGAGGAGGCGGCGCAGCAGTGGGAGTCGGCGCTCGACGAATTCCAGGCCGCCGTCAAATGCGCCGAGCCGAAGCAGTTGTATCAAGGCCGGCCGCTCAGCGAGTTCGCCGCCGCAAAACAGGCAGAGTTGCTCCTGATGCTGGCGGAATCGTCATTGAAGGAGGATCACGTTTCTCAAGCCCGCACCTACTTACGCCGAGCGTCAAAGCTTCCCGTCGCACCGGCACTGCGGCAGCGGATTCTATCTCGCTTGGCGGCTGCTTCGCTTGCGGCGGAGCGTGGGCAGGACGCCGTCGCGGCCTTGCAAGACATCATCGCCGATGCGGAACTATCGCGGCTGTGGATTGAAGACGACAACGGCAGCGGAAAAACCGCGCGTCGCCTGGCCGTCGCCAAGCTCAATGAACTGATTCTGCAATTCGGACAGAGCATCTATCAGTCGGTCGAAGAGCAGGCTGCGGAAGAAATCGCGTCGCACGCCGCAGCGGACGACCCGGCCTCACTCGTTGAGTTGTTGCAGAAGTTTCCCCACGCCCAAGCTTCTCAGGCGGCCTGGCTCTCGGTCGCTGAAGAATATGAAACTGCCGGGGATGACGCGTCGGCGATTAATGCGTATTTGTGCATCATTGATAGTCGCGACCCCGAGATACGAAAGACCGCATTGCTGCGGCTTGCAAGGATCTACGAACGGGGTGGAGACTGGCGTTTGTCACAACAGCGTCTGACGGAGTTGGCGGACGAGTTTCCCGATGCGGTCATCGAGTCATCGTCAGAATCCAAGTCCGTCGCCGAGTACGTGAGCGAGCAGCTGCAGCGCGACGAGTACCGACGACAGGCAGCGTTGTCCCAATCGGGCAGTGCAGTATTGCCGCTGCGCAGACAGTGGCAGCTGCTCTTGTCGGGTCGCAGCAAGCTGCTCATTCCGCACGGCATGGCCTCGGCCATTGAAAAGCAGGCTGTCGTGACTCTCGATGAACAGCTGCGTTGCGTGAACTCCCTCAACGGTCGAATTCGATGGCAAGAACCCGCGGCCGATGATTATCAATGGGCGGCCTACGCGGGAACCAACCTGTTGCTTTGGGGCCCGCAGGCGCTCGAATCACGCGACGTCCAAACCGGCAAACGTGTATGGCGGCTGGAGAATTTTCATCGTTCGCCAAATGCCGGGCCTGGGATTTCGTCACCAAGGTTAATCGATTCCGGGAGCGAGATGTCCCTATTCATCCGAGATCCCAACGAACTCACTTGTATTGATCTCCACGGAGGAACAATCCGCTGGCGGTTTCGGCCGGCTCATGGAACGCTGCAGCGCCAATGGCTTCTCACCACGAAGCAAGTTGTGCTGCAGGTGCTTGATCCCGATTGGATCGTCATCTTGGATTGTTCCGATGGAACGGTTGAGTCCCGCCGACTCGGGCCGGATACTGAGTGGGCTGCACTTCTGAAGGCGGGCGACGGCGATTTTCTATCGCTGACGACTGGCCCGGATAGTCTGCTCGTGCGTCGCGGCCCGGATGCGGCGTTCCTCTGGCGGTATCGGCGCGCCATATCACAAACCAATGCCCCGCCGGTGATTCGGCGCAATCGCCACATCGTGCTCCTGATCGAAGACGGCGACACGCTCGTGGGTATCGACGCGGCAACCGGAGCGGGGATTTGGAGCGCGAGTTTGGGGCGGAGCCTCATCCGCGATGCGGCCTCACAAATTGTCTTGGACGACCGAGCAGTTTACGCGGCCAATGATGGAATTCTACGCGCGTATTCGGCGAGCAATGGAAAGTTATTATGGGAGACCTATCTCGGTGACGAAGAGACTCCCCGCGTTGTGGAGAAACAGGGACCGTATCTAGCAGTCTATCCGCGACATCACCTGGGTCCGGAATCGTTTCATGTGCTGTATTGCGATCCGGAGACCGGCGAGTTCGTCCAGAAGCTTCGCCTTGCAGGCCACGGTCTGATCCGTATCCACGGCATGGCCGGCGTCGCACTGATCAATGCCGATGACCGCTTGCACGCCCTCGCAGGCATGTGATATCGCCGCAGTCTGCGTGCACCGCTCCTCTGTGCCGTGGGTTTAGGACCACAGTTCACGGATCGGATCCGCCTGGACCAACGGCATCAACTCCCGTCCATCGACGGACAGCTGTTGCCGGGTGTCGATTCCCAGATGGTGATAGAGACTTGCGGACAGTTCGGACAGGTGGATCGGCCGCTCTTGCGGCTCGGCGCCGTGGCGGTCGCTCGCCCCGAGGACTTGTCCACCGGCGACGTCTCCTCCGGCTGCGAGAGCCGTCCAAACACGGGGCCAGTGGTCGCGCCCGCCGCGGGGATTGAGTCGCGGCGTACGGCCGAACTCTCCCACGGCCAACACCTGCGTTGATTCCAGCAAGCCGCGCTGCTTCAGATCGCTCAACAGCGCGGTGAACCCACGATCGAACATCGGGCAAACAGTATGAGCATAGTCCGTTAAAGTTGTCGCAAGATCACCGCCGTTGGCATGGCAGTCCCAACTGGTACGGCCGAAAACCGTCTCGAACATATTCACCGTGACAACTTTGTAACCGGTCTCAATCAGCCGTCTCGCGGCCAGACAATTCTGACCGAACGAGTTTCTCCCGTAGCGCTCCAGAATTTGAGGCGGCTCATCGCCAACGATCGGCGCCGCGTCGAGATACTGCGGATCGTGCGCGCGGCCGAGCGCGCCGGCATCCTGACCATGGCTCACGTTAACGCCGGTGTTTCCCAATCGTCCCCCCAACACCGCGTACGCGTTGGCCGCCGAATCTGTGGAAAGCGAACTTACCACCGACCCCAGACTGGGCCGCTCAATGCCCCGCCGGAACAAAAAACCGGTGTTGATCAATTGATGCCCCGTCTCGTGGATGGGAGACTCTTCGTGATACAGACTCCGCAAGAGCGCAAACTGGTTCGACTGCGCCGCCATCAACGGAAAGTGCTCGCTGAACTGAATTCCCGCGACGCGCGTGGAAATCGCCGAAAACGGACCCCGTATCTCGGCCAGCGCGTGTGGCTTGGGATCCCACGTATCCAGATGGCTGGGTCCGCCGTTGAGAAACAGCAAGATGGCCTGCCGCGGTTGATTCGGCTGCGGCGAAGACTCCGCCGGCGCAGGTGAGACCGACATCGTGAGTCCGGCCGCGCCCAAACCGGCGCCTCCGGCTTGCAGAAAGTCCCGCCGCGAAAAATCCCGCCCGTCAGGCGTCTGTGGTTGAGACATTGGTTGTTCCAGGTTGTTTATTACAGATTCAAGTGCCGTCGGCGATTCGTCAATCGTGTTTGTTGTTGCCGAAAGTTTGCTTGAAAAATGAATGAGTCTCGGCGCCGGCCAGCATCACCTGCGCGATTCACATAGCGTACCAGTGTGGATTGGCACAGGCAAGATGATCCACCACACCGCTGCTGCGATTGTCCCACCGTCCGGCGGCTTCCGGAATGGTAACGGCGCAACAGCGAGCTGTCCTGCTCTTGATAAAGTGCGCCATCTTTTCCGATCGCAACGGATTCCGGCATTCCAGCATTGAATGTCCGATCACAGATTGGATAATCAGCGGATGCGGGAGACGGTGGCCGCTTGTTAGCTTTCATGCTCTTTGTTTAGGGGAGTCGAATCATGTTCAGCGGAATCTGCAGGCTGTTAGTCGTGCTGCTCTGTGTGTCACTAATGACGGGAATCGCCGGTGCCGCTACCGGTTTGGAAAAAGGGACCCCGGACATCAAAGCGGCCGGTCCGCTGGCGTTCGGACCCGGTGGAGTGCTGTTTGTCGGCGATTCGCAATCAGCGGCCGTTTTTGCTGTCGATACAGGAGACGCTCCGGACAAACGCGAGCCTGCGGACATCAATGTGAAGGGCCTCGATAAAAAAATCGCGAACTTGCTGGGGACGTCCGCGGATCAAGTCCAAGTCAATGACGTCGCCGTCAATCCACTCAGCGGCAATGCGTACCTCTCCGTTGCGCGCGGCAAGGGACCCAAAGCTCAACCGGCGATTCTCAAGGTAAGTTCCGACGGCAAGATCTCGGCGGTCTCGTTAAAGGATGTGCCGTTCGCCAAAGCGGCACTGCCCAACCCTCCCGCCGATAAGGTGACCGGCAAGGGACGCCGGGCTCGCAACAAACGCCGCGATTCGATCACCGACCTCGCGTTTTTCGACGGCCGACTGTACATCGCCGGATTGTCCAATGAAGATTTCGCGTCCAAATTGCGTTCCATTCCGTTCCCGTTTGCCGATGCCGACGCGGGGACCAGCGTCGAGATCTATCACGCATCGCACGGCAAATTGGAAACTCGTTCGCCGGTCCGGACGTTTGTGCCCCTGGTCGTCGGCGGCGAGCCGCACCTCCTGGCCGCATACACCTGCACTCCGCTGGTCACGTTCCCCATTTCGCGGCTGACGCCCGATACGAAAGTCACGGGAACGACCGTCGCCGAACTGGGGAATCGCAACCGCCCGCTCGATATGATCGTCTACGAGCAGGATGGCAAGCGATATGTGCTAATGGCCAACAACAACCGCGGCGTCATGAAGTTTACTACCGAGGGCATCGACAAAGCTGAAGGACTCAAGGAACGAGTGCGGGACAAAGCTGGCCATCCCTACGAAACCATCGAAGGCTTGACCGGTGTCGTGCAACTCGACCGTTTGGACGACTCGTCCGCCCTGGTCTTGGTTCAAGACAAACGGGATAATCTGAACCTACAGACGATTCCCCTCCCGTAGCCTCCCGGACCCCAGTCAGGGATTATCATGTTGGCGGAAACCCGGATGTCACGTGCATCCGGGTTTCTCTTTGACGCGTTCTACAAGTTGAAATCCGGAGTCGAGGCGATGGCCCGATACGTTCGCTTACAGCGACAACTGCGCCCTCGCGGCGCTATGCGACAAGTTGGCGCGATAGCGCTGGGCTGTTCGCTGGCACTCGCGTTTGTGGGATGCAGCGAAGACATCCGCAGCACTGGTAGTGCGGAGAGTGCGGCGAATCAGGATTCGACAGCGGCTGCCGCACGGGAGGGCGCATCGCTACAACGTATCACAGTCGCGCTGAATCCGGGACCGGTCCCTGAAGCAGTCTTCGAGCTCAAGGGATTGCCGGCGGAGTTAATGTCTCTGTTGACGTCGGGAGCCAAAGAAGGAGAACGGCTGTTGGCGTCCTTCGAAGTTTACACTGGGGCGGAGATCGACAACGAACAGCCGGCGATGTTGGGCGAGCGAAGTGTCGTCGACGGAATGTTGGTCTTCACGCCGCAATTCCCACTGCAGCCCGGCCAATCGTACACGGCGATCTTTTCTCCGCTGGGGCTCCGCGACGCTGCGCGTTCCTATACGGGAAGCGTTCGCCAAGTATTCACGCTGCCTCGAAAACCGGAGTCGCCGACAACGACCGTGACGGCAGTTTATCCCACCGGCGATCAACTGCCGCAAAACTTGCTTAAGATTTACCTGCATTTTTCTGCCCCGATGAGCCAGGAAGATTCGTACAAGCACATCCGGTTGCTCAACGCAGCGGGGGAGCAAGTGCCGGACCCGTTTTTGGAACTTGGGGAGGAATTGTGGGATGTGGCGGGAACACGCATGACGGTGCTGTTCGACCCGGGGCGCATCAAGCAGGAATTGCAGCCGCGCGAGGAGGTCGGACCGCCGCTGCTTCCCGATCAACGCTATCAATTGGTCATCGACTCCGATTGGAAAGACGCGGCCGGCAATCGGCTGGCAGAAGAGTTTCGCAAGGAATTTGAAGTCGGGCCGCCGGATGAAGTGCAGCCGCGAATTAAAGCATGGCGAGTCGAACCCCCTGAGCCCAATTCGCGCGGCCCGCTACAGGTTCACTTTGATGAGCCCCTCGACCACGCGATGTTGCAGCGGGTCTTTGTCATCACCGGACCGGATGACGAGATCATCGCCGGCCGAGTCGAGGTCGCCGGTGGCGAGACGTTGTGGCGGTTTCTGCCGGAGAATCCTTGGAAGCCGGGACGGTATACGATTACCGCCGACTCAACGCTCGAAGATCGCTCGGGAAATAGTCTCGGACGGCCCTTTGAAGTCGCCCTCTCGGAGCCCGCAGAACGCGCGGAGCCGCCGGCAACCGTCGAATTGACGTTTGACGTCGCCCAGCCCGACGGCGAATAGCGCCTGAAATCGCACCGGCGCCAGAGTCGTCTGTGGAGTCGTCGACACCGTAACCTGCTGACAGAGTTTGAACTTGTGCTCCAGGACCCTGAGGGTGGGGCAGCGGCTGCAAGCCCTGATTGGCCCTCCGATAAACCTTGACGGTTGTATTTAACCCGTTGTCTGGGCGAAGTTTTTGCTCCAAGCGCCTGTCGAATTCATGGTACGACGTTCACCTTGCTTGAAATTGGTGGAATCGCCAGCATCGGTTTGATATAAAAAATGATTACAACAAAACAAGGGGCCTACGTAAATCGGGCAGGCTTCTGGAGGTTTTCTCTAAGCGATACCCGCGGTATCTTCTACGGCAAATCTGAAGCCAGGGTTAACATTGGAGAAGACGAGTCAACGCACTTCTGCAAGGATCTTTCAGCTGATTGAGGTGAAACGATGAAGCGTTTGAGTTTGAAATGGAGCGCAACTCTGGTCTGTTCCGCGGTAATGCTCTTGCTCAGCACGTCGGTGGGAAATGCCGGACTGATTCCGTGGGTCTGGAACGGATTGTTTGGGCCTCACTGTCCCAAGCAGCGTTGTTATCCGCAGCCGTATGATCCCTGCTGCGCACCGCCTGCGTATAGCCCCTCCCCCTGCGGTCCGGGCGGTTGCGGCATTCAAAGCACCTACTTTGCACCGAGCAGCTGTTCGCCATGTTCTCCCTGCGGACCAGGGCTGTGCGGGGTCGGCGGATGTTACAGCGGCTGCGGTCCCGGCGGCTGTCCGACCGGCGGTTGCGGCATTTCCACACCCGCGACGACCGAGCGCACCAAGGAACCGCCTCCCGAACGGGCTAAGACGTATGAAGATCCTGATGCCTCGACCACCGAGAAAGGTTGGGAAGGAACCAACGGCCAAGGCGGTCCCCCTGAACCAGGCGCGGAAGAAACGAAAGCATTTAAGCCGCCTCCCGAGAAAGTGCCGGGACGCAACGGTGCGGCGGAGACTCCGTCGATTGAAGACGCCGGGGGTGCCGGTGAAGCATCGGGAGAGGAATCCGGCGAGAGTGACAACAAAGGAGAGGCCGAACAAGGATCCAGCGACGGTCCCGATTTGCTGAAGCAATATCTGGACAACGCGTCGTTCTCTTGGCGGCCCGCGACCGAGCGCAAACGGCTCACCCGCCGCGCGACCTATGGCACTGCCCGCATCGTCCGCCGGCCCAAACATGCCAAGGGCGAATGGAAGGCGATTCCGGAACCGGCCAACGTTGCCAAACGGTAGCGCTGCTGACAACCATTCAGCTACGCTGAGACCGCCGCGTGAATCGATGTTCACGCGGCGGTCTTGTTCATTTAACGGGACTCTCCAAACGATTCCGTCGTATAGCGCAGCACCGCCAGATCGTCGTCCCAATATCCCTCCGGCAAGCCGGCTTTCTTCAGCAATTGATCCCAAAACGGCTGCACTTCGGGCAGGCTCTGCCAAACCGCCGGCAATAGCGTGCCGCTGCGGCCGGAACTGCGGAGGATCAGCCCGTCGATGCCGGGTCGAATCAGCGCAAATAACTCGTCCCGCGATTCGAATTCCAGCGGGACGGCCTCCGAGAGGACCGAGAGGTGGATTTGCAGTTCGTTGACTTCAGGTTCGGTTACCGCTGAGAAACGAGGATCGCGGGCGGACGATGAGTAAGCATTGTAGGCGACGTCCTGCACCAACGGCCGCTGAGGAGTCAGCGATCCCATGCAACCACGCAGCTTCCCCGCGATCCTGAGCGTTACGAAACTGCAGCGAACGGCCCCCAGCGGGTCGGGATAATCAGACGGCTCCAGCGGCAGGGGTTCTTGAGCCCGAACACCATGCGCAATCGATTTTCGCGCAACGTATATCAAGGTCTTGCGTTCATCGGCGGAGTAGATCGGGGCAGTGCTAGGCAATGGCATAGGCTCCGTATCCCACGACGCGATCTGGTGAACCGGACGTGTCGCCAGAATTGCGGACGTCGAGGATCTCGGCGGCGGCTCCGTGTCGCTTCGCCGTCTCAAGCAGTCCGCAGATGGCTTGATGGCCGCACGCCCGCTCTCCGGTAATTGCGCTCGCCTCAAGGCGACCGATCGCAGCCGACGTCGCGGCATCGAGATGACCGGCGGTCTCGTAGTCGTGGAAATGGCTAAGGTCGGAACTGATCACAATCAGCGCATCTGGCGCGTCCCAGAATTGCTCAATGATCTCCGCGACGTCGTCCGCCGTCGACCGGCCAACAAGCAGCGGTACGATCTGAAAATCCTCCAGGACAACCTGTAAAAACGGCAGTTGGACTTCCAAGCAATGTTCCGGCTGGTGGGCATCGTCGTTGAGCGAAACCTGGGGATACCGCAGCAGCCGATCAATACACTCAATGTCAACGGCGACTTCGCCCAAAGTTGTAGTGAACGTGTCAACGCTTGGCGCGGCCAGGCCACTGAGCTTGACGTAATGTGCTGGGCCAATCATCAGGACACGTGCGATAACCCCGCTGAGTGTCGCCACCCGCGCATAGGCGGACGCCGCGATTGGGCCTGAATAGCGATAGCCGGCATGAGGGACGATAATCGCCTTTGGCCGCGATCCGCCCGGTTCCTTCCCAGCGAGAAAGCGGGTCACCTCCGCTCGCAATTGAGCGCCGTCGGCGGGATAGAATTTCCCAGCGACCGCGGGAGGGCGTGTGGTCGGCATAACTCGGCCCTCGGAAGTTACAGTACTCTCATCGACGTCGACCGTTTTGGTGGCGATCACATGCAGCCAACGGGCGGTCGGCAATACTAGGCGTCCAGAATCTCAAAAATTGCTTCAATCTCGACGGCAGCGCCGGTCGGCAACGCGGCGAAGCCGAGAGCGCTGCGGGCGTGATAGCCATCGCCCTCCTTGCCGTACAACTCGTGCAGTAAATCCGAAGCGCCGTTGATGACCAGATGCTGATCCGTAAATTCCAGTGTGGAGTTCACACAACCCAGCAGCTTGATGACTCTTAATCCGTCAATCGTACCGTGCCGGCTGCGGACCGAATTCAGGATCTTGACCGCACAATCTCTGGCGGCGGCGTACCCTTCTTCGACGCTCAACCCGTCTCCCAGCTTTCCTGCCAGGTCGCTGGTGTGGCCTGAGGTGATCAATAGATTCCCCGACTGGGCACAGAGATTCAGGTATCCCGGTTCGACCGGTGAGAATTTCAGTCCCAACTCCGCCGCTTTTTGCTCGGCACTCATAATTCGATGCGTCCTCTGGTTCTATTGCGATGTGTTGTCGAATCAATCTCGATATTTGAGGGCCGACCTATCGGCCAAAATTTAAGACACGGTCAAGTTTTCCGCACATTCGCAACGTGAGGAAAACTCCGATAGGTCCGATTAAATCGATTACACCGTGCATATTCAATCCTAGACCGACCGATTCCGATAGGGGAACAAAGGTCCTATCTTGAGATAGCGAATTGAGATCGCCCCCCCGCGACGCGGAAAGAGCCTGATGAAGTCCTCCTGCACTCGGCAAACCTGGTTCCTGGCGGCACTGCTGGCTTGTTGCGGAAGCGGCTGCGCCACAGTGCACCAGTCCCCGTTGGAAGCCAACCTTTGCGCTGCTCCGCAATGTGCGCGCGACAATGTCTACCCCATTTTCGTCGCTTCGCCGGTCGATTTCATGCACATCGGCGGAATCGACAAGTTGCGCGACTACTATTACGCCGACTGCGGATGCTGCAACGCCGAGTTGTTTCAGTTGTACTTTCACGGCGGTTCGGGCGATTTGGCTGAGCGAGTCCGGCAGATCAAGAGCTGCAATCCTTGTGCGCGCGTGATGCTCACCGGTTTCAGTTCCGGTTGCAAGATCATCCACGATGCGCTGTGCGAGTTGGAGGAGGACGGCGTCTGCGTCGAGGGCGTCTGTTACATCGACAGCTTTACGCTGAGGTATCTCGCCCGCGATCCGCATCCAAACAACGTGGGTTGGACCAGCTTGGTGTACCGTCGTGACAATCCGCCTCCGGAGGGCATTCCGCGGTCGTCGGTCTACTACATCGACACGTACAATCACTTCGACGCGCCGACGCACCCCCGCACAGTGCACGTCGTGACCAGCCATCTCTGCAGCATGAGCGGGGCTCACCAGTAGTCGCGCCGGCGGTTAGAGTCCCGATCAGCGGCGGCTTGCCGACAGGGTCTCTACCAGGCTCAGCGGGCCGCGGCCGCCGTTACGGGCTGGATATCGCTTTCGGAACATCTAGAATAACTGAGATGTGCTCTGGTTGTCTCGACGGAGAATTCTCGGTGACCACTTTACGTCTGTTGATCTCTGCATTGACCCTGGCCGTCCTCGGACAGACGACCGTGACGACGGCACAGACCGATCGACGGACGCGGTCAAATCCCGACTATCCCGCTGTCCCGAAACAGGTGGAAACCAGCGGCCTGGAGCTAATCACGCCCTCGACTCAACGTGCGATTAATCGTGGCCTAAGGTTCTTGTCCCGCAAGCAATTCCCCGACGGTTCGTTCGGATCAGGGCGAAATTTTCCGCACAATGTCGCCATTACGGGGCTCTCCGGCATGGCGTTTCTCGAAGCAGGACACGTGCCCGGACGCGGGCCGTACGGCGATCAGGTCGAACAGGCAATCGGGTTCCTGCTGCAGAATACGAGTCCGTCCGGGTTTATCAACGTGCCGAACGGCCAGTCCCACGGACCGATGTATGGTCACGGTTTTGCGACCCTGTTTCTGGCCGAGGCGTATGGCATGACGCGGCAAAAAGAGATCCGCGAGAAACTGTCGCTCGCCGTGCGGTTGATCGTCAACTCGCAGAATGACGAGGGCGGCTGGCGATATTTCCCGCACAGTAAGGATGCGGATGTCTCTGTGACCGTCTGTCAAATTATGGCATTGCGCGCCGCCCGCAATTCCGGCATTTCGGTTCCCAAGGACACCGTTGACCGCTGCATCAAGTACGTCAAGGCATGCCAGAACCATGACGGGGGATTTCGATATCAAATGAAGCTGCAGTCTGAGAGTATCTTTCCCCGATCGGCCGCCGGAGTCGTCGCGCTGTATAGCGCCGGGGAGTACGAGGGCGCGGAGATTGATAAGGGACTGCGGTTTTTGGTCCGGTACTTGCCCCGAGCCGACCGGCTGCATCGGACCGAATACTACTATTACGGTCATTATTACGCGGTCCAAGCAATGTGGCATGCGGGAGATGACTACTGGAAACAATGGTATCCCGCCATCCGGGACGACCTGCTCGCGCGACAAGGTCCCGGCGGCAGTTGGGACAATCACGCCCAGGGGCCCGAGTACGGGACCGCAATGGCGCTGCTGATTCTGCAAATGCCCAACAACTACCTGCCAATTTTCCAACGCTAATCCGCAGAAACGCTTGCGACAGTCATGATCAATGTCCGGGGCTTGATACGATTCCTATGCTGGAGTTTGCTCCTCGCAGCGGCTGGGGCTGATTGTGGGCGATGTTCTGCTCAGACGACGGCCACACCGCAGTTGGCATATCAGGCGATCAACGGACAACACGGCACCGGCAAGCTGGAGGAATTGTCCGAGCAGCGGGTTAAGATCTCCGGCAAGGCTCCCCTGGATGTCCCCACGCGCGAGCTGATTCGGATCGATTGGCCGCAGCGAAGCGCGGCCGAACTGGGCGGCAAAACCGTCATTCTGCCTGCCAACGGCGATCGACTGGTGGCTGAGATTATCCAGAGTAACGAAGAGGCCCTGACGGCCCGCTGGACAACATTTTCCGGGCTAGAAGACTTTGCCATTCCGTTGGAAATGGTCCAAGCGGTTGCCTGGAAATTGCCGGAAGACCGCACCAGACGATCACGCATCCTCAAGGGATTGCGGCGAGACTCCAACAACACCGACCTGTTGATCCTGCGGAACGGCAACTCGCTGGCGGGCGAATTTCTCGGATTTGAGGACAACACCCTCCAGTGGCAATCGACGACGGGTGAAAGGACGTTTTCGAAGACAACGCTGCGGAGCTTGCGATTCAATCCGGAATTGATCGACTTCCCTGACTCGCAGGGTCTGCGGCTCATCGTATCGACAGTCGACGGCAGCCGGTTTATCGCCCGGAAATTCGCACTCAAGCCGGATGTCGGGTTGGAGTTGACCACCGCGTTCGGGGCGACAGTGCGGCTGGCATTGGATCGAATCGTGAGCATGCAGGTGCTTGGAGGGCGGGCGGTCTATCTCTCAGACTTGCAGCCGCGACAGTACACATTTACTCCGTACCTTTCGCTGCGTTGGCCGCTGCAGACCGATCGCAACGTCGCCGGCGACCTGTTGCGTTTGGATGGCCGCGAATTCTTCAAAGGCTTGGGCACCCACAGCCGATCGGAAATCACATACGAACTCAACGGCGGCTATCGCACGTTTCAGGCTCGCGTCGGAATCGATGATCGCGTCCGAGGCGGACACGCGATTGTGGAGGTTGCCCTCGACGGAAAAACGGTGCTTCAAAGTCAACCACTCATCGGCGGGGAGCCCTCGATTTCGCTCGGTCCCATCGACGTCGCCGGCGCGCAGCAACTCACGTTGTTAGTCAAGTTCGGTGAACAGGCGGACGTGCTGGATCACGTCAATTGGTGTGATGCGCTGCTCGTCACGGATCCGTGAACTGACGAGTTCACTCCGGCTGGTGCGTCGACGTGGCCGCCTATCGCCCTTCCTGCTGTCCTTCCTGCAGTCGTTGCAGCACAATTTCGATCATCAGCGGATGAAGGCCCAGGTGCGGGCAGAGTTGAAATCGCACGTCTGGAAACTCAGCAGCCAACTCGCTTTGATACCTCGCGAGATCCTCGACCACATGCCGGCCGGGCGAGAGAAAGAACGGCAGCAACAGCACCTCGTCGGCGCCCGCTCCCACACAGAGCCGCCCCCCCTGCGGAATGGATGGTTCCGCCAGTTCCAAGAAACTGGCTATGACGTACGGATAGCGGCCCGTATCTCGCAACAGCCCCGCCAAGGTCTCCAAGTCGTCGTTCGCCGCGGCGCGGCGGCTGCCATGTGCGATGAGTTGTACGGCGGTGGTCATTTGTTGTGCCGACGGTTGTGAATCTCAGAAATAGCGGGTGCCAATCCGGAACAATCTGATTGTAACGGGTGCTTCTCCGAGTTTTCCAACCCTAGCGGTGCGGCATGCGTTGAAGGCTACTGAATCGAGCGCCGGTTGAAGGCGGTGCGAACCTTTCGTCCGGCTTTTGCTTGGGCTTTCGGGACGAACTCGTACAAATCGACGAAGCAGGTGTGTTTGTAATCCTTGTCGCGATAGAACACCGGAAATGGATATTGCTCGTGCGCGACAAGCGCGTATTCGTCCTGCATTGATTGCAGCCACTTGTCGAATGCCGGTTGATTGAATGTCCACCGTTCATCGCGAAATAGCGCGCAGCGCAGCGGCCGCGTCGCGGAGATGCGAGTCAAATCGGGCGGGTCTCCCGTGCGATGCCGGGCCGAGTAGATCCGCCGGTTGCAGACGTACAGCGACGACTCACCCCCCTCAAACGTAAACGGCGAGAAATCGAGCTCCCAATCCGCTTTCAAGCAAACCAGCTCGGCATCGAATGCCTTGTTGAACCAGAACCATTGCGCAAAACTCCGCGCACGGAGGATGTCCTGCGCTTTGTACGGCCGCAAGAAGTCACGGAGAATCGACCCGCTGCCGAGCAGAATCAGCGCCACCATCGCTGTCAGCACGACTTTGCGGCTGGTGAACCGTTGCGTTAACCACGCCGCGATGCACGCGGCGCCTAAGCCGGCCAATAGGCAAATCCCGCCGCCGGAATAGAGAGTGAATCGCACCCCACCGCCGAACGGATAGCGCCTTAGAGCCGCTGCAATCAGATTCAATCCCAGCGGCGCCAAGAACAGAATCGCCAAGTCCATGCGTCGATTGCTCCGCAAGCAGAGAACCGCGATCAGGCAGCAGGCCACAGTCGCCGAACTGCCGCCGCGGACACTGCCGATTGGAAACGGCGTAACGTCGCCCGTCAGCGCCGCCACGAACCAGGTCACAGTCTGCAGCGAATTGTCCAAGGGGGGAAAAGCCTGTTCCCAACAACTCCGCATTCCTTCAAGATCGGCAGAGGTCATGGTCCTCAGCGCAACTTGCAATCCGACGAAACTTCCCACCAGCAGTAGATTGAGGCCGAGGTAAGGAATCAGCAATTCCTTCTTGCGGTGTTGAAACAAATTGTAGCCGACCGCGAGGCTCAGTCCGCCGGCGACGAAAACCGCGGGCAGCGAAAACCAGAGTGACAAGCCGCACGCAGCGGCGAGAAGCCACGTCCACCTGCGGGTTTGTCCGCGAAGCGTCCATTCCACATACAGAGCGGCCAACCCCAATCCTACGAACAGGTCAATGCCGTACGGCTTCGCCTCCGTGGAGTAGCGGATTGCCGGATAGGCGACGGAAAAGACCGCCACGCAGAACAGATACGCCGCCCCGTCGGTCAATTGGGCCGCCAGACGCCGGAACACGAACAAACTTGCGATTCCCGCGATCAGCGACAATATGCGCAGCGAATACTCGTGAAATCCGAAGAGTTTCACGATCGTCAATTGGATCCACAGATAGCCTGGCGGCGCCACTTGGTGATATGAAAGCGGCTCGGTGAGCATTTGCAGGTAGCCGTGATCCAGGTAGCTGGCGGCCAGGAATGCCTCATCGGGCCAAAGCGGTGCGCAGATCAAAAACCGCAGACAACGTGCTGCAACACCGAGCGCGACAAATCCCCCAATCCACGCCTTCAAGTGTGGCAGCGGTTGCAGGCTGAACCGCTGATAGTCGATAGTTTGCTCGAAACCTTTGACACCAGCAGCCGGTGCGGTCTGATAGCCTTCGTTTGGCATCCTGCCCCCCGTCTCTCGATGCGACTCTGCGCCGTCGAAATTCCGGGCGACAGCGCACTCAGTTCTTCATCTGAAAAGTGCGCGGATAGTAAGAGAATTACCGGTGCCTCACAAGATGAGACACGCCGATCCAGGCTGGCAGGCTGTTGACCAGGACGTCGTTTTGCATGAGCGCCGCCCTCAATCACGTGCGAACTCGTCGTTGACGACACGAGAGGGCAGTTCCGCAGCACTGAAAACCCGAATATTCTTGACTTTTTGGGCAATGATGGGTGTAATGGACCGGTCTGTTCCATTGGGTCGGTTTTGATCTCTGCTGGTGTGGGACCCTCCAGAGAGCGAAGCTGAGACAGACGAGCAAAACGCTGGGCGGACTCTGCGGAGTCCCCCGATGTGTCTTGCTGGGTGACACTCATAGACTGCTGCATGATTCGTCCTGGACACTTGTCGAGCGAAACATGTGGACATGCTAACGGTGTAAGCTGAATACAACGGCGACACTGAGTCAGGAAGACGGTGGATTGCTGATGGGATTAAGCATCGCTCCGCCCGTGTTCCGATAGACATAGATACGGCAAACGGCCTCTGTAAGGGACAATCAGAGGAAGGACTTGTTGGGTCGGCGTCCGCAAAGCAAGGAAAATACCGGACGAGCACCATTCGATTGTGGGTCAAGCTATGATGGCTGGAACGATTCCCCGTGTTGTGGTCACGGGTGTGGGTGTGGTTTCACCGGTCGGCATCGGCAACGACGCATTCTGGAAAAACCTCTCCGACGGTATCTCGGGCATCGACTTCTTTGATGCGTTTGTACGCTCCGATTTGCCGTGCAAATTTGCCGCAGAAGTCCAAGACTTTGACGCGATGGGCTATCTGCGTCGCAAAAAGATGCTCAAGGTGATGTCGCGCGACATTCAGTTGGGGGTCTCATCCGCCAATCTGGCGATGGAGGATGCCGGGCTGCGTCGCGGTGACGTCGATCCTGACCGATTGGGCGTCAACTTTGGCGCGAGCCGCATCTCCTCCACCCCCGATGAACTCGCTCAGGCCGCCGCCGTTTGTGCCGACGCGGATGAGGCGTTTGAATTCACCCGTTGGGGCGAAGGGGGAATGGGAAAAATCGCCCCGCTGTGGCTGCTGAAGCAGCTTCCCAACATGCCCGCCTGCCACGTTTCCATTGAATTTGATGCGCGGGGACCGAACAACACCATCACCAGCCGCGATGCGTCAGCGCTCTTGGCCCTGTCGGAAGCGACTCGCACCATCGAGCGCGAGGCGGCCGACGTGATGATCGTTGGGGCGTGCAGTTCTAACGTCGATCCGGTCGACATCGCCCGTATGAACTTGATCGACAGTCTGTCGCAGACGGGCGGCGATCCGAAACGAGTCTGCCGGCCGTTTGACATGAACCGCGACGGCTGCATTGTCGGAGAAGGTGCCGCGACATTCGTCATTGAGCGGTTTGAGCACGCAGTCGCCCGCGGCGCTAACATCTATGCAGAAGTAATCGGCCTTGGCGCCGGTTGCGACGGCACCGGCTATGCCAACGGCGCCGGCGGGACCGGTCTGGTACGGGCTATTCAAAAAGCACTACAACGCGCGCAGTTGCGGCCCGATGAACTGGGCCATATCAACGCGCACGGCAAGAGCACACAGCGCGACGATCTTGTCGAGGCACGTGCCTATCATCGCGCTCTCGGGACCGCCGCCGAACGAGTGCCGGTGACCGCACTCAAGAGCTATTTCGGCAATTTCGACGCTGGATCCGGCGCGGTCGAGTTAGCCGGGGCGATACTTTCGCTGCGGCACGATCGGGTCCCGATGACGCTGAACTACGAGACGCCCGATCCCAATTGTCGGCTCAACGTCATTCATGACAACTTGCTGCGGCCGCATTTCCCGACAGCAATGACCGTCAACCGCACCGACGTCGGCCAAAGTGCCGCGGCAGTTCTTCGCGCGGTTTGAGACGCTCCGGCGAACTGGTCGTTCGAACCCTTTGGCGGTTCGAGTCGCGATATCCATCGGCGCGTTTCACATCAGCAAACAGGCATGACGCGCAATGACCCGACCGTCTGACGTCGTACGGCTTTGGGTGGAAGCCTTCAATCGCGCGGATTCCGATTCGCTCGCGAAGCTCTATGCGGTGGATGCCGTCAACCACCAAGTCATGTTCGAGCCTGTTAAGGGACGTGCGGCGATCGCGGCGATGTTTGCCGGCGAGTTTTCACGAGCGGAGATGACCTGTATCGTTGAAAACCTGTTTGAGGATGGCGAGTGGGCAATCCTGGAGTGGCGCGATCCGCTCGGACTTCGCGGTTGCGGATTCTTCCGCGTCATCGACGGTCTGATCAAGTTCCAACGTGGTTACTGGGACCAGCTTACGTTTCTCCGTCAACAAGGCCTGCCCGTTCCCGAGTGAGAGTTTACGGGGTCAAGGCTGCAGGGTCCGCTCCGCAGGCCGCGACGGCAGTACTCTGCAAGGCATCGCAAGCATCTTCGGCGATTGATCTTGTGTCAATTTGCCATCTGAGGTAAATCTCTCGCGTCAGCGAACATCGAAGGGACCGGCTGCGCAACACGTACTTCGTCCAGATGGTTTGATTGTAGACATTGCCCGCCATGAGACTGTTATTGGCACTCGATTCACGCCCCAGCAACCAAGCCGCGATCGGGATTCTCGATCCGCACGCGGCGGACTGGGAGCATTTTGAGATCATGCCGATTGCCGAACCGTTCAAGCGGCGCGGTTTTCGCGGCTGCACGCTGGTCGGTGACCGGCTGTACGTCCTCAGTTCCGCGGCGCTGTACATCTATCGTGCCGAAGTTGCTGCGGGAACATCGCAGTTTGAGTTACTGCACACCACACGCCGCCCGGAATGGGAGGTCGGAGAACGAGCCGCCGCCGATCTGCATCATTTGCATTACAGCCCGCATCGCGATCGGCTGTTCATTGCGAATTCCTTTATGGATTCAGTCGATGAACTGACTCCGGAGGGGGAGTTCATCGCGCACCACTACCTGTGGGATATCTCTCCTGCGGTGGCGGAAGTTGCGCGTCAGCGAAACCCCGATGCGACCGACTTGGTGCATGTCAATCACATCACCGAGCACGACGGACGCATCTATCTCACTTGCGGGAACTGGAACGGCACGCGAACGGGCAAAGTCATTTGCTTCGATACCGGTGAGATTGTGCTGGAGGATGTTTCATTTCCGCATGACGGTTTCGTGCACGGCGGCGATTTCTACATTTCGGCGACCGGTGCGAGCGAGGTCCTGATCTATGAAAACGCTGGGAACATGGACCTTCTCGCGAGGCGGCCCGATCATATTTTGCCTGTCGAAATCCGCCAAAAGGAATGGGAGAACAGCTTCCAGTGGGTTCGCGGGATTCACGTATCCGGCGACTACATGCTGTGCGGCGTAACCCAGTGGCGAAATGAAACCGCTGACCAGCCGCAGATTCCTCCTCGGCTGGTTTGCTTCGATCGGCACAGCAAGCAGTTTCAGGGGGAACTCTTCCTTCCCTCGGTTGAGGAGTTTCCGTCTCCGTCAATCTTCACGTTGTTGCCGTTGCCTGATGAACGCGATGTGCAGTTCGACTTCAGGAATTGGGAGCGGCAAGTTCCAAGACCTCGCCAGCCTGCCGACTCGACGTTTAAGGTGTTTCCAAACGAGCGGAGCACGCTGGCGGCTTCGATCCCATCCCGAGAATCGGGCGGATCGGGAATCTGGCCGGGAAACTGGATACCGTATCAGGACCCTGGCGTTGAAGAGCAGGCCCAGGAACGGCTGGTCGGAATCACTCTGCCGAAGATCGATGTCACCAGCCGCATGGCCGAGGGGTGGAGCTATGTGCAGAGCCATTCCAAGGAGGTGCATGAGTTGCAGAACGAGGATTGTGTCTGTGTTTTTGACCGGATGGTCTTTTACACCGGCGGGGGATTTCGCAACTTCGCCCCGGAATCCGGAATGCTCCCGGCAGAGCATTTCCTGCATTTTCGTTTCTGCGGCAAGGCCAGCCAGCTATCGAAACTGGGTTGCGACCTCTATTGCTGGCACGACGACGACAAGCGCCCGCAGATTCAGGAAATCGGCCAACTCAAATTGACGAAACAGAGCGGAGAGTTTGGGCTGTGGGCCTATCTCGTCGACCCGGCGAGTGCGTTCCGAATCGTGTTCCGCATGTATCAGCCGCATTCGATCGTCCTGACCGATTTTGAGTTGTCGCTCTACGCCGCGCTGCCCGATTCAGACCGGTTGGGGCGGCAAGCATCCTCATCGGAAGATGTGTCGAAGACGACGGCGTTTCCGTACTTGTCGTTGCTGCCGCGCTGGGCCGGATAAACGCTATGCTCACTGAGCTAGAGCGATGACGCCAGCCACTGCGTGAGCCAGACGATCAGCCCCACCAGGATCCAGGCGACGACGAATCCGCCAAAACCCAGCAAGGTTGGCTTGGGGATTTCAACGTCGTCCAAGTTGAACAGCTTTTCGGCGGGCGGCAGCGGGTCGTCCGGCAGCGTACAGGGCGACTCGACATGTTCGCCCGGACGGACCGGCGTGTGGATCAGGCGGAAGAAGTGATCGAGCTTTTCTTTCTTGACGCGCGGCGTGATGAGGCTGATCACGATGCCTGAAAGAACGCCGGCAGAAATGAAACTGAGCATCTGCCATTTCTCGAGCATCTTTGTTCCATCCGCGTTGAGCATGAAGTCCAGCCCGAGTTGCTTAATTTTCTCCGGATAGTGTGAAACGAAGTACCACGTCCCGGCCGTTGTGAGCGTTGATCCCCAAACGGCGATCGGCGTCCAACCGCGCCAAACGATCCCAAACCAGAGGCTGATTCCGATGGCCGCAGGCGTTTTGATGATGACTTTCAAGGCGTCGATTACATCCGTAAATCCGGCCTGCAGCATCAGTGCCAGTGCGACAATGACCAAGCCGGAAATTCGCCCCACCCACAGGTAATGTTTTTGCGACTGGTTGCGTACCAGAAACCGTTTGTAGATGTTTTCCGTAAACAGGCCGCTGGAGACGACCATTTGTGCGTCGCTGGTGCTCATGATGGCTGCCAACAAGGCCGCCAGCAGCAATCCGACCAAACCCGGCGCAATCGTGGGCAGGATGTCATAGGCGGCGCGGCCGAAGAGTTCGTCGGCAAAGTTACTGTCCGCGGCAGCGTCATACGTCGCGCTGCCCGGTGTGAGCGACAGGCGCGTCGCTTCGTCGAGCGGACTGAGCGTCGGGCTGAGATACCAGACGATGCAGACCAATCCGGTGAATGTCCACGCAATCGTACAGAAACGCTTGAGGAAGTTACCGAACGTGAATCCAAACCGGCCCTCCAGTTCGGTCTTGCCGGCACCGCAGACACCCATAATGTGCGGCTGCACGACGATTCCGGTCAGCGCGGTGAGCGAAAGCATGCAGACGTAGAAAACGGTAATCGGCTCTTTGCCCAGCAAATCGGCGACCCCTTCGCGGCCGAACAGATCGAACATTCCTTGCTTAAACTCCGCCACTTCGGCCCCGTTGGGGCCGTTGAGCGCCCCGCCGATCTGTTGAAAAGCGAACGGAAGCAGCAGAAAGGAGAACGTGATGGTTAAGATGCCTTGGATGAAGTCGGTGATGATGGCGGCTCCCAATCCGCCCGCCATCCCGTAGGTGACGAACATCACGGTCATCGCGAGAATCGCCAATTCGTACCCCTGCAGCGGCCGTTGCTCCCACTCGAACTTGGTCTCCTCGACGTTCCATTTCAGCGCGGGGACTTCGACATTGATCCGCTCGGAGACGCGATCCAATTCTCCTCCCGTCAGAGCGTTCACCATCTTGCCGCTGCCGTATAGGCCGCCGGCGATGAACACGATGGACATGATGATGCCGTAAATCGAATACAGCGTCGCTGTACTCGTGTCGTAGCGGGCCTGAAAGAAATCGCTCGTCGTCAAGGCCCGCATGCGGCGCATCACGGGTGCGACAATCCAATAAAAAGGTGTCGCCCAGAGCCAGAGAAACTGCCACCAAATCCCCGCCAATCCCGCCCGCCAAGTGCCGGCGACAACACTGACCGCCTGCTCGCTGCTCGTTCCGGCTCCGAAGGCGAAGAACATCATGAAGATTTTGCCGAACCGGCGGCCGCCCATGAAAAAGTCCGACATGTTGTGGACTTTCTTGTACGACCAGACGCCGATTGCCGTAACTCCCAAGAGATAGATTGCCAGCACGATCCAGTCGGCAATGTGCAGTCCTAGAAGTTGGCCCGCGTCCGCCGCGGCCTCCGCAAACAAAATGGACATAATCCGGCAATCTTTAACAGCAGTTGAAAACTCAAATTAGGGGGAAACTCAGTGCATCCCAGACTACCGCAAGCGCCTCACCGCCGCAAACACGCCCTGGTGGATTTTCCTCTTTTGCTGAGCGAAAGAAGTTGCTAGATGTCGGTTCCCAGGTGCGGCAACGAACGTTGTCGCCGGGTCTTGATCGTTTTTTTGTTGCAGAACGTCAATGCGTGTCGGCGAACTCATGGATCGCTATCGTGGAAAGCGTGTGACGGTGATGGGATTGGGCCGCTTCGGCGGCGGCGTCGGCGCTGCGCGGTTTTTGGCGACGCAAGGTGCAGAAGTAACCGTCACCGATTTATGCTCTGCTGAGGAGCTGGCGGGTTCGTTGCGCGAATTGGAAGGTGTACCGCTGGCCGCGCTGCACTTGGGGGGGCATCGCGAACAGGATTTCCGCGAGGCCGAGATCCTCGTCCGCAACCCGTCCGTCCCGCCGGAGAACGAGTTCGTGCAACTGGCTCGCCGCAGCGGCGCGGAACTCACCAGTGAAATGAATCTGTTCTGGCGGCACAATCGCGGTCGAACGATTGCCGTGACCGGATCCAACGGCAAATCAACGACAGCAGCCTTGATTCACGCTCTGCTTGGCGCCGCCGGACTGCGGTGCCATCTTGGCGGCAACATCGGCCGCAGTCTGCTGCCGGTCGTCGGGGAGATCGCAGCTGGCGACTGGGTCGTGCTCGAACTGAGCAGCTTTCAATTGGAAGATCTGGACCGACTGCGGCCAGCTCCTGAGATTGCCGTCGTCACCAACTTCTCGGCAAATCATTTGGACCGGCACGGCACATTGGATACCTACCGGTCGGCCAAACAAACAATTTGTCGGTGGCAAACAGAGACTGACTTCACCGTTTTGAATGCGGGTGACGACGAAGTGAAGAGTTGGCCGACAGGGGCGAGGAGGCTGCTGTTTGGCGTTAGCGACCATGAACAGCCTGGGGTCTTTCGTTACGGAGACCGCGCGGTCTTTCGCGATATTGATGGAGCCGAATCGGAGTTCCCACTTGGCGACTGGTTGCCGTTGCCGGGTCCGCACAATTCCTTGAACGCGTCGGCAGCGGTTTGTTGCGTGCTGTTGTTGGGCATCCCGCTGTCGGCAGTCGAATCGGGACTGAGATCGTTTCAACCGCTGCCGCATCGCCTGCAAGACTTGGGCGAAATCGCCGGGAGGCGGTTTTTTGATGACTCGATCGCGACCACTCCCGAATCGGTGACGGCGGCTCTCGAGTCGATGTCTGCACCGGTGATTCTGCTGGCCGGCGGCTATGACAAGGGAGTCGATCTCAGCGGTCTAGCGGAACAAGTCGGGCGACGCTGCAAGGCCGTAGCACTGCTGGGGCAGACCGGACCGGCGATTCAGCAACACTTGCTACGCCAAGACACGCCCCCGCACCATCAAGTCTGCAGTACCATGGAGCAGGCGTTTGAGTGGGCTTGGTGCGAGTCGGCGCCGGGGGATGTCATTCTGCTATCGCCCGGTTGCGCCAGTTATGACTGGTATCGCGATTTTCGCGAACGGGGAACGGCGTTTGCCGCATTGGTGCGGGACAAGGCTTTCCGCAAAGCTGGATAGACTTGGAAAAATCTTCCGGCGAACGCGTTTCGGTTTTTGACGCTGGCGGACCGGAATGTTACTCTGGGAAAACACCAATTCGGCAGTGTCCGCACCGGAATTCTTGCGTCGCTGCCGCGATACCCCCTTGGGCCTACGGGTAACACATGCTTCTGCGACAGTTCCTGCTCTTTTCTGCACTGAGCGTCTCGCTCGTCCTGAACGCATCGCGCACGGCGGTTGCTCAGTCGCGCGCGATGATCGGTTCGACGAAGTCGGTCGGCTTTCGAGAAAATCCCACGAAACAGACAAGGCTCATCATTGATAAGGCGGGTACCTACGAGAACTATTTGATCGACGGTGAGTGGAATCAGGGGAATCTCGTCAAGATCCGGGCGAACGACGTGATCCTTCGGAATTCAGAGATCCGTTTCGGCCGGGGCAACGGAATTTTTGTGAGCGGGGAGGACGTCTTAATTGAGTCCTGCCGAATCCATCATTGCCTCTCGGGTAGTTTTTTCAGACAAGACGATGCCCATGGAATCACGGGAAATCCCAAGAACCTGACGATCCGCAACTGTGAGATCTACTATGTCTCTGGTGATGCGGTTCAATTCGATCCGGATCGCAATCCGTGGGACAACGTGATCATTGAGAACTGCACGTTTTGGACGGGGCCGTTGCCACATGCTGCCGGAGAGTTTCTAAAGGGGGATCGCCCCGGAGAAAACGCGGTCGATACCAAACAGAGCGGCAAGAATCCCATCAGCCGGATCACCATCCGGCGGTGCTTGTTTTACGGATGGGGCGACGGGCAAATCGACGACCAAGCCGCGCTCAATCTGAAGGAGCACATTTCAGCGACTGTGCAGAATTGCGTATTTCGCGACAACGACATCTGCTTTCGCCTTCGCGGATTCAAGCCGGCTTCCAATATCGAAATCTCCGACTGTGCCGTCTATCGGTCGGACTTTGCAGTCAGGCTGGAGGACAACATTCGCGACGTCATTATTCGCCGGCTCGCTGTGGGAGATGAAATCGGCAAGCTGTTTCAGTTGGCCAAAATGAAGAAAGGGCGGTATACGAATCTTGACCAGACGGAGGCCCCGGACTTCGAAATCGCCGTCAAAGAGGGGCTGGTCGAGAGCGAGAGTTTGCCCAGCTATATCAAGGAAGAACCGGCAAACGAACAAGGCTCATCGATGTACGGCCCATCGTCATTTAACATTCGCGCGTACTTGCCCGGTGGGTCGATTCGAGTCGCGCTGGCATTCTTGCTGGTGTTGCTGATTCCGATTATCGGATTCACCGCCTACATCGGGTTTACCGGCCGCAAGGAGATGTTCGGGAAGGTCGTTGAGGAAACTTTGCGGCGTCTGTTCTCCCGCTGATCGCCGAATCCTCCGTCTGATTGACGACCTCAGTGGCGAAAGTGACGCCGTCCGGTCAGAATCATCGCCATGCCATGTTCGTTACAGGCGGCAATGACTTCGTCGTCACGCCGAGACCCGCCAGGCTGGATCACCGCCGTAATGCCTGCTTTAGCGGCCTCGTCGACGCCGTCGCGAAATGGAAAGAACGCGTCTGAGGCGACCACGCCCCCTGCGGCGCGGCCGTCCGACTTGTGGGCGGCGATAAACGCCGAGTCGAGCCGGCTCATCTGCCCTGCGCCGACGCCGACGACTGCTCCGTTTTTGGCAAAGACAATCGCGTTTGATTTGACGTGCTTGCAGACTTTCCAGGCAAACTCAAGCGTGGTTCGTTCCTCATCGCTTGGTGTTCGATCGGTCACCACTTTCCATTCGGCGACCGCCTCCGGCTGGTCATCGCGGGACTGCACCAGCACGCCGCCGCCGACCGTCCGAATTGCCAATGTCTCCGCACGGGTGTCCGCCAGTGCCGGACACCGCATCAAACGCACGTTTGCCTTCCATTTCGGCCGCGTAGTTAAGGCCTCGAAGGCATCATCGTCGTAGGCTGGTGCAATAATCGCTTCGACGAACTTTCCGGGATCGCACATCAACTCGGCGGTCGCCAAGTCGACGGGTCGGTTAAACCCGATGATCGAACCGAAGGCGCTCACCGGATCCCCCGCGTAGGCGGCCTCAAAGGCCTCCGCCGGCGTCTCGCCGATCGCCGCACCGCAGGGATTGTTGTGTTTGAGCACGACCGCGGCCGGAGCAGTGAATTCGCGGACAAGCTCCAATGCCGCATCGAGATCGAGCAGATTGTTGTAGGAGAGTTCTTTTCCGTGGAGTTGCTCGGCGGCGGCCAATGTAGCCACTTCGGAACTCGGCTCGACGTAGAACGCTGCTTGCTGATGCGGGTTTTCGCCGTAGCGAAGTTGCGTGCGCCGCTGGTAATTGAGCGTCAACGTCGCCGGAAAGGCGGAATCAGCATCGTTCCGGGTGGCGGTGACGCTTGCCATGTAGTTCGCGATCGCGCGGTCATAGCGGGCGGTCATTTCAAACGCCGCCGCTGCAAGCTCGCGGCGGGTCTCTTCAGCCAGCGGGCCTGCTTTCAGGGCGTCAAGCACTGGATCGAATTGATCGGGGCGGGTCACTACGGCGACATAGGCGTGATTCTTGGCGGATGAGCGAATCATGCTCGGTCCACCGATGTCGATCTGCTCGATTGCTTCGGGGATCGTCACGCCCTCGCGGGCAATTGTCTCCTCGAAGGGATACAAATTGCACACAACCAGTTCAAACGGCAGTATGCCGTGTTCCTGCATCGCGGACTGATCTTCAGTCAGGTCAGGGCGCCCAAGAATTGCGCCGTGCACCTTGGGGTGCAGTGTCTTGACCCGGCCGTTCATGATTTCCGGGAATCCGGTGTACTCGGAGATGTCGATCACCTGCACACCCTGCTCCTGGAGGGTCCTTCGTGTACCACCGGTGGAGACGATTTCAAAGCCCAACTCGACCAAGCCGTTGACGAATGGAACCAAACCGGTTTTGTCACTGACACTGACCAAGGCGCGGCGGGGAACAGCCATGGGAACAATCCTTCAACAATAAATGCTGCGGTCTGAAGCGGAGATTTGGGGGGAAACCCATCAATTGAGCAGCGGAAGCCGATCGTATCGGGTGGCCGGTAGCACGTCAAATGCTCAAATTCGAGCGAAATTTCTCAATCTCCGTTTGTCACCATCGATGGGAAAAGTGCGAATCGGCGGCTAAATTGAGCCTGTGAGTGCGATGCACTAAGATGTCGCTACCGATGGGACGGGTCTCGGGGAACTCACATTCGACGGAATTCAAGTTCAACCACCGCTGGGCATCAGCGCAACACAACTGGAGAGCGACAATGAGATGCGGACTATTGACGGTGATGTGTGGATTAGCCTGTCTGTTGGCAATGTCAGCCTGCGCTGATGATTCAGCAAACTCGACGTCGGCAGGCAACGCACAACAAGGCTGGACGCAATTCCGCGGCCCGAACCGGGCGAACCGTTCGACGGAAACGAGCCTATTGACCGAGTGGCCGGAGGAGGGACCGAAATTAGCGTGGAAGGTGACGGGCGTCGGCGAGGGCTTTTCGACCGTCTCGCTCAGTGACGGCGAGATTTACACCATGGGCAACCTCGACGATCAGGAACAATTGGTTGTCCTCAGCGAAGAGTCCGGCGAGCATCTGTGGAAAGTCCCGTTCGGGGATGCCTATCACCAAGGACGGGGCGACGGACCGCGGGGCACACCGACGATTGACGGCGACTTTGTCTATGTCTTGGGCGGCGCCGGGAATTTGGCTTGCATCAGCCGCAAGAGCCATAAAGTTGTCTGGCAGCGGAATATTCTGGAAGACTACGGAGCCCGCAATATCCGCTGGGGGATCAGCGAGTCGGTGTTGATCGACGGCGACCGACTGATCTGCACGCCCGGCGGCAGCGACGCGACAATAGTCGCTCTCGACAAACGTACCGGCGATGAAATCTGGAAATGTCTGGTCAAGGGAGAGGACCGGGCCGGCTACGCATCGGCGGTTGCGGTCAACATCGCCGGCGTTCCGCAATATATTCAATTTACCAGTAAGGGAACGATCGGTGTGCGTGCGGCCGACGGAGAATTCTTGTGGCGGAACAATCGGTCTGCCAACGGAACGGCCAACTGCTCATCACCGCTTGTCTCCGGGGAGTACGTGTTCACCGCCTCAGGCTACGGCACGGGCGGGGCTCTGGTGAAGGTGATTCCCGACGGGGATTCAGTGACGGGAGAGTTTGTCTATCACACGGGTTCGATGAAGAATCAACACGGCGGCATGGTGATCGTCGACGGGCACGTGTTCGGTTCCAACAACGGCATCTGGACCTGCATCGATCTACTCAGTGGCGAGGTCAAATGGAAGAAACGGTCGATCGGCAAAGGGGCGGTGGTTTACGCCGACGGCCATATCTACCTGCGGGGGGAAAACGGCACCGTAGCGCTGATCGAGGCCAACACGAATGATTACGTGGAACGCGGCCAGTTCAAGCAGCCGGATCGCAGCAGCTATCGCGCGTGGCCGCACCCGGTGATCGCCGGCGGCAAGCTGTATCTCCGCGACATGGACGTTTTGCTATGCTACGACGTGCGGAAGAAGTAGTGGTGCCGGCGGAGATTCCGTCTGCCCCTACGCTGGTTTGGGATTTGGGCGTCAGGCGGCAGCCTGAATTATCGGAGTTGAAATTGGTCGACTTGGTTTCATGAACGCGCAACCGACTTGCCGCCTGGTCACTTTAGGCTGCAAGGTCAATCAATACGAAACGGAACTGGTCAAGGAAGCGCTGCTGCGCGGCGGGTATCGCGAAGCGGCCGACCAGGAAAACGCCGATCTATGCGTGGTGAATACCTGCACGGTGACTGCGACCGGCGACGCGAAGGGGCGGCAACTGATCCGCCAATTGGAGCGCAAAAACCCCGGCACGCGGACGATCGTGATGGGTTGCTACGCCACGCGCGAGCCGGAGACGCTCAGCCGGCTGCCGGGCGTTATCGAAGTCGTCGAAGACAAGCGGGAACTTCCCGACGTTTTGGGCCGAGTCGGGGTGAGCGATTTTCCGACCGGAATCAGCACATTTCAAGGGCGACGGCGGGCATATGTGAAAGTGCAGGACGGCTGTATTCTCAACTGCACGTACTGCATTATTCCCCAAGTCCGGCCCGGGTTGCGGAGCCGACCGCCGGAGGAGATCGAAGCGGAAGTTCGCCGGCTGATCGACAACGGGCATCGAGAAATCGTGCTTTGTGGCATTCATCTCGGACACTATGGCGTCGAGGCAACGCGGGGGCGCAGCGGCAAAGCGCCGTTTCGCTTGGCGCATCTGATCGAGCGATTGGACCGAATTCCTGGCGAGTGGCGAATGCGGCTATCGAGCATCGAAGCGGCGGAAGTTTCGCCTGACTTTGTGGAGGCGGCCTCTGGTGCGACCCGGCTTTGTCCGCATTTTCATCCCTCGCTGCAAAGCGGATCACGGAGCGTGCTGTTGCGGATGAAACGCCGCTATAGCTTGGAGATGTTCTTGAGCAAGATGGAGATTCTCCGCGAGCGGCTCGAGAATCCGGCGTTCAGCACGGATGTGATTGTCGGCTTTCCCGGCGAGACGGAGGCCGATTTCCAGGAGACGCTCGACCTCTGCCGCCGGGCGGGTTTTATGAAGATTCATGTCTTTCCGTTTAGTGCGCGGGAGGGGACACCGGCGGCGACGTATCCCGACCAGATTCCCGCCGAGGTCAAAAAAGAACGCGTGCAGCGGCTCTCGGAACTGGGCACGCAACTGGCACGCGAGTATTACAAGTCACTGGTCGGCTGTGAGTTCGACGTGCTGGTCGAACGGGAATCCGGGGACCGGCCCGGCTGGGTCTCCGGCACGGCATGCCGCTACGCCCCGGTTCAGATTCCCGATGGTGCGACGGCGATCGGTGAAATCGTTACCGTCACCGGCCGGTCCGTCGAAGATGACGGGGTGATTGCCGAGGTCGCTCAAGCGGCGCAGCTGCCGGTGTAACTCCTGCGGAAGTGATCAAAGAGCAGAGCGGGTGAGAATTTGGCATTTGTCGTAAACATTGAAGGGATCGACGGGTCCGGCAAGGGGACTCAAGCGGGGCTCCTCTGCGAGCGGTTGGCAGCGGCGGGGGCGAGCGTGGAGTTGTTCAGCTTTCCCCGGTACGAACAGACTCTGTTCGGGAAATCGATTGGCGACTTTTTGAATGGTCGTTTTGGTAGTCTCGACCAAGTCAGCCCGTTTCTCGCGGCGCTGCTCTATGCCGGTGACCGCTTTGAATCGCGGGAGTTGTTGCAAACGGCCATTTCAGAAAACGACTACGTCGTGCTCGATCGATTTGTCGCCTCAAACGTTGCCCATCAGGCGTCGAAGGCGGACGGAGACGAACAGCGGGAACTGATCGACTGGATCACCAAGATCGAGTATGGAATCTACAATCTGCCGCGACCTGATTTGACGATTCTGCTGAATCTCCCGCCGAGTCAAGCACAGGAATTAATTTCCCGCAAATCGCAGCGCAGCTACACCACCCGCGCCGCCGACCTGCAGGAAGCGGACGCGGGTTACTTGGCGAAGGTCCACCAGGTCTACCTGCAGCAGGCGGAGACCGACCGTTCTTGGCGGGTGGTTGAGGGGCTTGAGCGGGGTGAGATTCGTCCGATCGACGAGGTGGCCGACGAGATCTGGCAACTCGTCAGCGATGCGCGCGCTTGAACGTCGAGCTATTGCGCCGTCAATTGCTCTGGAGCCACTCACGCACGATGAGGTGAAATGCGGTATAGCGTTCCAATTCCTCTTCGTCGGCGAATTGAATATGCCGGAGTGTTCCGTGCCCCAAATAATTTCTCGTGGCCGGTGTCTGAAATGCTGTTGTCGCACGTGAGGCAATTTCTTCAACGAACAGTCGAAAGTTTGTGGTCGCCGATTCAGTAAGCCGGTCTCCCAGACTGCTGAAGTTCATGTGCGTCTTTTCAATACGAAAACCCTTGCGCAAGTTCTCGCAGAGAATCCACAGCACAGTCGTCGATTTTCCGGAAAGCTCGTCGGGCGCAATATATCTCCGTCGGGCCGGCGTGAGGATGATATCGGTCTCAAAGTGGAAATGCCGCTTGATCGTGCCCGGAATCTGGCCCACACTGAGCAGCTCGATTTCAGGCCACGCAATCAGGTTGACCTGTTGGTCGCCGTCACTGAGAATCGCCAACCCCTCGTCTTCTAAACTGACGTTATGGACTTGCGTGGCATGCACAAAATCCGGGATTTCGGAGGCGGAAATTACCTTTGTGGTCAGGCCCAATTCCTCGATCGCCGACGCAAGCTGCTCGGCGCCGCTCTTATCCAGTCGCTCCGGCAGAATCCCCGGCGTGGCATGGACGAGGATCATGGCGTCTGTGGGGTGCATCGAGAGCCGCTCTGTCAGCAGGTCGCGGAATTCGTGGGGATCGTCCGCCGTGGCGAAAACCACCACGCGATAACCACTATCGCCCTCGACGACCGCGCCTGATTCGTTGTCTGAGGCCATGATCACCCTGCGCTCTAGAACGTAGACTCGATGTTGAACTTTCGAATCATGCTATCACGTCTGTAGACCGTTGAGAATAATTTCAATGGAATCTCGCGGCTATTTCTTTGACAACCGTGTGGATTCGACCTACTAGTTAAGTAGGCATTTTTCACTAAGTGCCATCTGGACGCAGGTGACTGTCCCCTCCAGAACCTTCGTAAAAAGGGCAAACCCGTCGCGAGGCGGGGACGCAAAGCCACGGGACTCGGCGTGAGTCAGCCGGGCCGCCGAAAGTTCTAGTTTTTTGAGGGGGTGCAGCGATGTGGGCTAATCGCTTCGTCCGTCGTGCTTGCGCAGCCGAGAACCCGCGGTTCTCATCGCACACCGCAGAGGATGAACAGAACGTTCGCGGTACGCGCAACGGACGTGCTTGTCGTTCCCGGCAACGGGACGGTGTCGCGGCGGTGGAATTCGCAGTCACATTGCCGATTGTGACGTTGCTGGTGCTGGGGGCGATTGAAATCGCCGACATGGTGTTCCTGCGGGAATCCTTGGCGACCGCCAGCTACGAAGGCGCCCGCGTCGGCGCCAAATACGATTCGCAATCGAGCGACGTCATCGCGGCGACAATGAATCTGCTAACGGTGCGGGACGTGAAAAACCCGACGGTGACCGTCAATCCCGCCGACGTGAGCACTGCAGAAAAAGGGGAGCTGGTGACAATTACCGTCTCAGCGCCTTGCGATGATAATTCCGTCTTGCCGCTCGAGTATTTGACCGGGCAGACAATGACATTTCAGGCGACCATGGTTCGGGAATAGTCATGTATTCCCAGAATTAATAAGGCGAGGTGTACCATGAAAAATCGACGACGAATCAGAGAACTCTTCAGTGCCCAGCCGCCGGAGCGGCGGGGGGCGATGGTTGTGTTGGTCGCGGCTATGTTGGTGGTCCTGTTGGCGGGGGTTGCGTTCTCTGTCGACGTCGCCTACATGCAGTTGGCCCGGACCGAACTGCAAATCTCGACCGACGCGGCTGCCCGCGCGGCCGGCGAATCACTGACGCGTCTCCAAGACCTCGATGCGGCGCGGGACGCGGCGCGGGCACTGGCGGCAGCGAATTTGGTGGCATCCGCCCCATTGCTGCTGGACGACGCGGACATCATTCCGGGCCGGTCGGAACTGATGGAGAACGGCGGCTGGGACTTTACGCCTAACGGCGAGCCGATTAATAGCATTCGTGTTCTCGGCCGGCGGACTCAAAACTCCCCGTCGGGACCGGTCGGTTTGTTCTTCGGCCGCATCTTCAATCTCACAGAATTTGAAACAACGCGAAGTTCAACGGTCGTACGGCTCGACCGCGATATTTGCATCGTGGTTGACCGCTCCGGTTCAATGAAATGGGAAGTGGATGATACGGTGGCCTGGACGGGCGAAAACATGTGGCGGTTTGAGATGCCGCCACAGTACGACAGCCGCTGGATCGCGTTGGACGACGCGGTCGACGGGTTTACGGACGCGCTGGGGCAGACTCCGCAAGTCGAATGGGTGTCACTGGTTTCCTATGCCAGCGACTACTCGGCGTTCGGCGTTAACAACCTGCGCGTCGAAATTGACCAAGAGATGACCTCGGATCACACACTGATCGGCACCGCCATGGACGACATTACTTCGCGAATCTTCAACGGTGCAACCGACATCGCCGCCGGCATCGATACCGGTGTAGCGGTGCTAATGGACCCGGACTCATCGCGAGAATTTGCGGTCAAGACCATGGTGCTGATGACCGACGGTGTGCCGACGACCGGCGGCGACGTAATGACCGCCGCACAGGCCGCGGCGGCCCAGAATGTGACGATTCATACCGTGACCTTTGGCGCGGGCGCCGACCAAGCATTGATGCAAGACGTGGCGGCAGCCGGCGGAGGACATCACTTTCACGCGCTCGACGCCGAGGGCCTGCAGGACGTGTTTCGCCAAATCGCACTGACAGTACCGGTGACGTTCACCGAGTGACAAACACAACCGGAATCAATCGGCGACTTGCCGTCGGTTGATTCCGTGATGATTTCAATATGGGGGCTCCTACGATGCGTAACTTAATAAGAAAACCGGCTGATACCCAGGCCGACCGCGGGGGTGCGGTCACGGTGGAATTCGCGCTGACGGTCCCGGTGTTGTTCTTGCTGGTGTTTGCGCAGTTGGAATTCGCCCGCGCCAACATGATTCGACATGCGATTAAGACCGCCTGTTATGAAGGGACACGCGTAGGCATTGTCCCGGGCGCCACGGCTGCCGACGTCGAAGACGCCGCGGAATTCGTACTCAACGCCGTCTCGCTGACCGACTTTGATTTGACGGTCGAGCCGAGTGTGATTACTTCCGATACCACGAGCGTCACCGTCACGATCGACGTGCCGGTGGCGGAAAACAGCTGGCTGATTCCGACGTTTCTGAACGGCACGGTGTTATCAAACTCGATGACGCTGGACCGCGAGCGCGTCGACTTGGTGATGTTTTGAGAGCTTTCGGTGAGCAATGCAGACGAACGCCCGAGTCCGAAACGGCTCGGGCTTTTTGTTTGTTTTGCGAGAGATGGTTATCCAGACATCCAATTAGCGCTATTTTAAATAACCGCCATTGCCTTAATCGACGTATTTTGTTTTATTGGCAAACCTTTCGGAAAGCGCCTGGTCACCAGGTGGATCCGACGCAAGGTGAATTGATCTGCGGTGCCCTTCCGCTTGACGGCACAAGTCGATCTGTATCGGTTCTCAATTCTTGATTGAGATTGGCAACAGAACCATGTTCGTCCCCAGGACGTGGTTCTCAATCAGAGGAGCGAAGTTCTGCTGCAGAGTTGTTGTTGGGCCAGACAACGCGAAAGCGGATCCGTTTTCACGCATCAATCGGCTTGATCTGAGCAACTCAACGCATTCAGCGGCGAGGCTTTGACACATCGTCATTCTTGACACACAGTTTTAGTAGCGAGTGGAGTCGGCGCAGTATCCGCCGGACAGGCTCGTTCAACCGCCGTGGGCTGCTGCTCTCCTCCAGGGCCTTCGACAATGGCAAACCCGTCGTGAGGCGGGGACGCAAAGCCATGGGTCTCGACACAGAGATCGCCAGGCTGCCGAAAAGGTCAACTCATTTCTGAGCGAAATCTCAAATCTGGAGGCATCCCGCAATGTCATTCCGCGATCGCGATACGACCCGAACTCCCCAATATTTTTCCGCCGAAACGGCTTCGTTGATAACTCGTCTGGTGGGCTGCACGTTACTGGACAAACAGAGCCGGCGCAGCCGAGCTCAGCAAGACGCACTTCGATTCCAAACGCTGGAGCCGAGGCTGGTGATGCACGGCAGCGTTGATCTTGATGATGGATCCAACGATGAACAGTGCCATCCGGAAGGTTGCACGTGTGGTTGCGGGGGGGACTTTCACGCACTCGATCCGATCGAATCGACCACGACCGGCGAAGAAGAGTTGGCCGGTGGCGAACTGGTTTCCTTGGCCAATTTGCCGCTGCTGTCGAGTAATCCAAATGCGGATGTGAAGCTGTATCTCGACTTCGACGGCCACTTCGAAGCCGACTGGGGATCGTGGGACAATGTCACCACCCCGGTGTTCAGTATCGATAACGACTTCACGTCGTTTAGTACGGCGGAACTCAACGCGATGACCGAGATCTGGCAGCGAGTGTCGGAGGATTTCGCACCCTTTAATATCGACGTCACGACGATCGATCCCGGCGATTTCAGTAACGGGTCGGCACTCAGGGTCTCGATCGGCGGCAACGGCAGTTGGTATGGAAACGCCGGCGGCGTCGCTTATGTCAACTCGTTTACGAATTCGATCGTGAACACCGTCTATGTCTTTTCCGACAATTTGGCGAAGACGGCGCGGTACATCGGCGAAGCCTCCTCGCACGAAGCAGGACATGGTTTCGGCTTACGGCACCAAAGCCGATATGTCAACGGCACCAAGACAGATGAGTATCACCCCGGCAGCGGCGATTGGGCGCCGATCATGGGACTGTCGTACTACAAGACACGGACCACGTGGCACAATGGCACGTCGACTTCGGCCAACACCTACCAAGACGACATGGCGGTGATCGCCCGATCAACCAACGGCTTTGGCTACCGCACCGACGACCACGGCGGACAAGGCTCCGCGACGGCGCTAAACTTTGTGGGCGACACGGCGACCGGCTCGGGCATCATCGAGCAGATGACTGATCAGGACGGATTCTCTTTCAGCACAACCGGCGGACAGATCGATGTTACGGTCAATGTGGCCGAAATCGGGGCCAATCTCGACGCGGTGCTGGAACTTCGGACGCTTTCCGGCAGTTTGATCGCCACCGCCAACCCGTCGACCAGTTATGGGGCGACAATTTCTACCACCGTTGCCGGAGGTGACTACGTGCTCGTGGTTCGCAGTACGGGAGAGTATGGCTCGGTCGGCCAATACACACTTTCAGCCACGTTGGCCGAGTCGACAAGCAATAACGAAATCTCAATTAGCGGCGCCTCGCTCGTTGCGGTCGGCAGCGAGTACACATTGAATTTATCGGAGACGAACAGTTCGTCGACGATCAGTAGCTGGACGATCGACTGGGGCGACGGCACGGTGGAGACGATCAATGGCAATCCCAGCACGGCTACGCACGTCTATACGGGCGGTCCGGGCGACTTCACGATCAGCGCTTCCGCCACCGATGCACAAGGCACCTATCAGTCCAATGAGCTTGTGGTGGGCGTCTACGACCCGATTCCTGCACTCAACATTTCCGGCTCATCTTTCGTTGCGGAAGGTGCAACCTATCTGTTATCGCTGTCGGCGAGCGACACCGGACCGGACACGATCACCAGCTGGACAATCGATTGGGGCGACGGGACGGTCGAAACGGTCAGTGGTAATCCGTCATCCGCCTCGCACATGTATGCTGACGGCACGAGCAACTTCACGATTGCAGCGTCGGCGACGAATTCCACCGGGACGCACTCGGCGAATACGCTGGCAGTGAACGTCACGAACGTTGACGCAACCTTGAGCATTTCCGGAAGCAATTCGGTTGTCGAAGGCGAGACGTACACGCTGGACCTTTCGTCATCCGACCCAGGCGCCGACACGATCAGCGGTTGGACGATTGATTGGGGCGACGGGACTGTGGAGACGATCAACGGCGATCCGTCGTCGGTGACACACATCTATGCCGGCAGCGGGCAATATACGATCAGCGCCACTGCGAGCGATGAGGACGGGACGTACCAAGCGAACTCTTTGAATGTTGACGTACAGGAAGCAGCGCCGCAGTTGAGCATCAGCGGATCGGGAAGCACAGCCGAAGGCGGCGCGTACACGCTCACGCTGAACTCCTCCG
>JANQPT010000011.1 GCA_028285345.1 Planctomycetales bacterium | reverse complement strand
CGGTGCGGACGCCGCACTGTTCGAGATCGACGGCACCGAGCTGTTCCTCAAGGCGGGCACGGTGCTCGATTTGACCGGCAATCCGATTCTGGATGTGACGGTCAACGTCGACGATACCGCCGTGGGGACGACTCCCGACGACAGCGCATCACTTGCTGTCACCATTACCGACGTCAACACGCCGCCGACGGTCATCTTGAACAACCAGACGACCAGCCTGCCGGAAGACACGAATACAACGTCACGCGTCAAAGTCGCCGATATCGTCGTCAACGATGACGGCACCGGCACAAACGTGCTCTCGCTGACCGGCGCCGATGCCGCGCTGTTCGAAATTGACGGCACGGAACTGTTCCTCAAAGCGGGCACGGTTCTCGATTTCGAATCCGACAACCAACTGGACGTGACCGTCAACGTCGACGACGCCGCTGTGGGGACGACTCCCGACGACAGCGCGTCACTTTCAATCGGCGTCACTGACGTTAACGAACCGCCGACGGTCGCGCTCAATAATACGACGACGAGCCTTCCCGAAGACACCAACACGACCTCCCGTATCAAGGTCGCCGATATCGTCGTCACTGACGACGCGCTGGGGACCAACGATTTGTCGCTCACCGGCGCCGATGCTGCACTGTTTGAGATCGACGGCACCGAGCTGTTCCTCAAGGCGGGCACGGTGATCGATTTGAACGGCAATCCGGTGTTGGACGTGACGGTCAACGTCGACGACTCGGCCGTCGGAACCAACCCCGACGACAGCGCATCACTTGCTGTCACCATTACCGACGTCAACACGCCGCCGACGGTGGTTTTGAACAACCAGACGACCAGTCTGCCGGAAGACACGGATACGACGTCACGCGTCAAAGTCGCCGACATCGTGGTCAACGATGACGGCACCGGCACAAACGTGCTTTCGCTGACCGGTGCCGATGCCGCGCTGTTTGAGATCGACGGCAACGAACTATTCCTCAAAGCGGGCACGGTTCTCGACTTTGAAACCGACAACCAGCTGGACGTGACGGTCAACGTCGACGATGCCGCTGTGGGGACGACTCCCGACGACAGTGCGTCGCTTTCCATCGGCGTCACCGACGTCAACGAACCGCCGACGGTCGCGCTGCAAAACACCGTGACCAGCCTGCCGGAGAATACGAACACGAGCAGCCGCGTGAAGGTCGCCGATATCGTGATCACCGACGACGCGTTGGGGACCAACGACTTGTCGCTCACCGGAGCGGACGCGGCTCTATTTGAGATCGACGGCACTGAACTGTTCCTCAAGGCGGGCACGGTGCTCGATTTGACCGGCAATCCGATTCTGGATGTGACGGTCAACGTCGACGACTCAGCCATCGGCACGACTCCCGACGACAGCGCAGCGTTGTCGGTCACAATAACTGACGTCAACGATCCGCCGACGGTCGCCCTGAACAACACGACCACCAGCTTGTCGGAAGATACCGACACCACTTCCCGCGTCAAAGTCGCGGACATTGTGATCACCGACGATGCGTTGGGCACGAACGTCTTGTCGCTCACCGGAGCGGACGCGGCACTGTTTGAGATCGACGGAAATGAACTGTTTCTCAAGGCGGGCACCGTCCTGGACTTTGAGACCGACAATCAGCTCGACGTAACCGTCAACGTCGACGATGCTCTGGTCGGAACGACACCGGACGACAGCGCATCGCTTTCCATCGGTGTGACGGACGCGAACGAACCGCCCACCGTCTCGTTGGACAATGTGACGACCAATCTTCTGGAAGACGCCAATACGACGTCTCGCATCAAGGTGGCCGATATCGTCGTCACCGATGACGCCCTGGGCAGCAATGTGTTGTCCTTGTCGGGTGCCGATGCGGCTCTGTTTGAGATTGACGGCACGGAATTGTTCCTCAAGGCGGGAACGGCGCTCGACTTCGAGACCGACAATCAGCTCGACGTGACAGTCGACGTCAACGACGCGGCTGTCGGAACCACGCCCGACGATAGTGCGTCGCTGTCAATCAGCATCTCCGACGTGAACGAGCCGCCGACCGTCGCGCTGAATAACACCGTCACCAGCCTGCCCGAAAACACAAATACCAGTTCCCGTGTGAAGGTGGCCGATATCATCGTCACCGACGATGCATTGGGCACCAACGATTTGTCGCTGACCGGCGCCGACGCGGCACTGTTTGAGATCGACGGCACCGAGCTGTTCCTCAAGGCGGGTACGGTGATCGACTTGACCGGCAATCCGGTTTTGGACGTGACGGTCAATGTCGACGATTCTGCCGTGGGAACGACGCCCGACGATAGCGCAGCGCTGTCGATTACCATCACCGAAGTCAACGATCCGCCGACGGTGGCGCTGAATAACACCGTCACCAGCCTGCCGGAAGATGCCGATACGTCGTCCCGCGTGAAAGTGGCGGACATCGTCATCACCGACGATCCGTTGGGTACAAACGTGCTGTCGCTGAGCGGTGCGGACGCCGCGCTATTTGAAATCGACGGTACGGAATTGTTCCTCAAAATGGGAACCGTGTTGGACTTCGAAACTGACAATCAACTGGACGTGACGGTCAACGTCGACGACGCCACGGTCGGCACCACGCCCGACGACAGTGCGGCGCTCTCCATTGGCGTCACCGACGTCAACGAGCCTCCGACGGTCGCATTGAACAACACGGTCACCGGTCTGCCTGAAGATGCCGACACCAGCACAAGAATTAAAGTGGCCGATATTGTCGTCACCGACGATGCACTCGGCACCAACGACCTGTCGTTAACCGGAGCCGACGCGGCGCTGTTCGAAATCGACGGCACGGAATTGTTCCTCAAAGCGGGGACCGTGATCGACCTGAACGGCAATCCCGTTCTGGACGTAACGGTTAACGTCGACGACACGGTGGTCGGAACCACGCCGGACGATAGCGCCTCGCTCGCCATCACCATCGCCGATGTGAACGATCCCCCGATGGTGGCGCTGAACAACACCACAACCAGCCTGCCGGAAGATACCGACACCACATCGCGCGTCAAAGTGGCCGATATTGTCGTTACGGACGATGCGCTGGGGACCAACGACCTGTCACTGTCCGGAGCCGACGCGGCGCTGTTCGAAATCGACGGCACAGAGCTGTTCATCAAAGCGGGTGTTGTGCTGGACTTTGAAACCAACGATCAGTTGGATGTGACGGTCAATGTCGACGACACCGCCGTCGGGACCACGCCCGACGACAGCGCGTCACTCGCGATCACCGTGACAGACGTCAACGAACCGCCGACGGTCGATGATGCGGTCTTGCCGGTCCTGGAAGGCCAAACGATCGACATCGACCTGCGGCCGCTGGCTAATGACTTTGAAACCGACCCGAACAATCTGATTTACTCGGTGTTCAATCCGACCAACGGCAACGTCCAATTGTTGGGCGACGGGTTTACCGCCCGGTTTACGCCTCCGGCCGATTTCAACGGCGCCGCGACATTCCAGTTTTCCGTCGAAGACGCCGGCATGCTGAACTCCGACAATGGAACGATTACGCTCGAGTACCTGCCGGTGAACGACGAACCATCGTTTAACGTCGGCGGCGACCAGAACGTTGACGAGGACTCCGGTACGCACATGGTGGCCAACTTCGCCACTAATATCTCCGCCGGTCCGGCCAACGAGTCGGGGCAAGACCTCACATTCCTGATCACGACCAACAACGACGACCTGTTCGCCGTCGGCCCGGCCATTGACCCGACGACGGGGACATTGACTTATACGCTGGCGGACGACGCGGTCGGCACGGCAATCGTTTCCGTCCAATTGATGGATGACGGCGGCACCGACAATGGCGGCGACGACCTGACGGGCGTGCAAACGTTTGAGATCACCGTCAACCCGCTTAACGACGCTCCAGAATTCGATCAGATTCCGGATCAGGCAGTCCAGATCGACTCCGGCGAGCAATCGATCTCGATTACGAACGTCGGTCCCGGCGGCGGCGCCGATGAAGCGGGACAAACCGTGATGCTGACGGCCGTCTCCAGCGACACGTCGATCGTGGACAACGTGGTTGTCGAAGGCACCGGCAGCACACGCACATTGAAGTTCACGCCGGTCGCCGGTGCGGAAGGAACCGTCACGATCACTGTGACCGCTGTTGATGACGGCGGCACGCCGGACCAAGACACGTTTGAGCAAACCTTCACGATCGAAGTTGCCGAGCAGAACACCAAGCCGGACGCTGATATTGCCGGCCCGTTTACATTATTCATGGACGAGGGCGGAGTGATTCGCCTGGATGCCAGCGGCAGCACCGATGCCGAACAAGCTTCCGACACGCTGATCTACGAGTGGGACTTTGACAACGACGGCCAGTTCGACGACGCGGTTGGGTCGCGGCCATTCTTCTCCGCTGCCGATTTCGACGGACGGACGAGCGCCTTGGTCCGCGTGAAAGTGACCGATGCGGGAGGATTCTACGACGGCGACAAGGCTTACATCATTATCCAAAACGCCGCACCGGTGCTGAACATCACCGGCGACACCAACGGTGTCGTTGGACAGATGCGGCGAATTACGCTCAATCCGATGGATCCCTCCACTGCCGACCAGAATGCCCAGTTCAAGTACGAAATCGACTGGGGCGACGGGCGGCCGGTGCGGACCGTGTTTGGGCCTGCGGGCATGACCTATGGCAACATTTATCATGCAACCGGCACCTATTCGGTCAAGGTGACGGCGACCGACAAGGACAACGGCACCAGCACGGTCACGATGCACCAAATTACGATCGGCACGCTGGAGATGCAGGGCAACGACCTCGCGGTCAGCGGAACCGATGGCAACGATGTCTTCAAGCTGAAGAAGAAGAGCGGCCCGAACCAGGTCGAGGTGATTCGCAACGGCCAATCGCTCGGCACCTATACGGTCACCGGCCGGATACAGGCCTTCGGCTTGAAAGGAAACGACACGTTTTTCGGGACCAACGGATTTAACATTCTCTGGGATGGTGCTGAAGGAAATGACGTCTCCTACACCCACGACGGCGACGACATCATCTACGGTAAAGGCGGCAAAGATACGATCATCACCTACGGCGGAAACAACTTTGTTAACGCCGGCGACGGCAACAACGTGATCCGCACTGATACGGGTGACGACCATATCGTGGCCGGCGGCGGCGCCGACAATGTTCGCGATGCCGGCGGAAACAACGTGATTCATGTCGGCCACGGCAACAACTACGTGTTCACCGACACCGGCAACGACATCATCACCACCGGTTCCGGCAACGACCGGATCATTTCCCGCGGCGGAAACAACTGGATTGAGACCGGAAACGGAATCAATACGGTCACTACGCAAAACGGCAATGACACGATCTACGGCGGCGCCCATCGCGACGTGATCGTCGATTACGGCGGCCACAACATGATCATGACCTTTGCCGGCAACGACTATATCGATACCAACACCACCGGCAATAACCTGATCGACTCCGGCGCCGACGCCGATTATGTGCACGCCAGTTTGGGTAACGACTTGGTCCGCGGCGGGACGGGCAATGATACGATCCTCGGCTTTGGTGGGAACGACATCCTGCTGGGCGAAGAAGGCAATGACAAGATCTTCGGCGAACTCGGCAGCGACATTCTAATCGGCGGCATCGGTGCCGATGACCTGTTCGGCGACGGTGGCGAAGACATTCTCATCGGCGGCAGGACCGACCATGACGACAATGACGCCGCCCTGCGGGCGATCTTGAATGAATGGATCTCCGGCGGCAGTTACAACGCCCGGGTGGACAACATCATCAACGGCGGCGGCCTCAATGGAGCATTCACCCTAAACGGCACGGTCATTGACGACGGCCACACCGACGACCTGTTCGGAGGCAGCGCGACCGACCTGTTCTACAGCAGCCTGGTGACTGACAATCGTCCCGACATCAACTCTGCCGAAGTGAACCACTAGTGCGTCTTAATTCCGGCTGGGGGTTGAGAGTGGAGTCTCACCCCGGCCGGAAACCGGACACCGCAACTGCTTCGTCGGATTGCAGTTTTGCCAGATTTCAATGCTAACGTAGCCGAACTCGTGAGAGTTCGGGATCTGGCCCGCGCAGTTCGAGTACGCAGAAGTCTCACGACTTCTGCTACGCAAATCTCTAGGTTTGAGGCCGGACCACTCCATTCTGGTTCGTGGCTCCCGACGCTTGCCGCGCGTGCATCGCCCCGCTAAGCTCATCGCCATTCTCTGACTATTAATGGCCGATGATGGAGCCAGGAAGATGGGTGCGGAGTCGAAGCGAACGATCATCGTGACGGGTGTGACCAAAGGGCTGGGGCGTGCGCTCGCGGACCGCTTTGCCGAGCGGGGACACACCGTCGTCGGCTGTGGCCGAACGGCGGCGGCGATTGACCAATTGCTCTCGCAGTTCGACGAGACGCATCACTTTTCCGTCGTGGACGTCGGCAGCGACGAGAGCGTCCAAGGCTGGGCGGAACAAGTCCTGGCCGAGTACGGCGCGCCCGATTTGCTCATCAACAACGCCGCAGTCATCAATGAAAACGCCCCCTTGTGGGAAATCTCCGCCGAGGAATTCAACAGGCTGACGGCGATCAATATCAACGGTGTCGCCAATGTCATTCGGCGTTTTGCTCCCGCAATGATCGAGCGCGGATCGGGAGTGATCATCAATCTTAGTTCCGGTTGGGGCCGCGCGACCTCCGCCGATGTCGCCCCCTATTGTGCCTCGAAGTGGGCCATCGAGGGTCTCACGCTCGCCCTCGCCCAAGAATTGCCCGCCGGAATGGCGGCCGTGCCGCTGAATCCCGGCATCGTGAACACCGACATGCTACAGAGCTGTTTCGGCCAGTCGGCAAACCATTACAGCGACGCCGAACAATGGAGCGCCGCGGCTGCCGACTTCATCTTAAACATCACTGCCGAAGACAACGGCCGGCAATTAACGGCGCCGTCTTGAGGCCTGGTTCAATTCGCCGAGCAGTGTGATCTTCTGTGTTACTCTGGAAATGCTGTTCAATGGACAACCGCACGGTACAATTGGCCTAAACCCAAGCATGCCGCCGACCGCCAACACCTGATGGAGTGATCATGTCCCCGCGAAATCTGCCGCTCTACTGCATCTGCGCGTTATTTGTTTCCGCCGCGATTCTCTCCTGCCGCTCAGAACCCGCTGGCCCAAAGGAAGAACAGACCGGCGATTCCGACGCGCCGCAAAAGAAGAGCGACGAATCGAAGCAACAAGCCCCGGCGTTCGAATTGGAAGAGGGTTTCGTGTTTCTCGCCAACGACTCCGACATGGGTGAGTTCACCGTCCCTGTCGGTGATGCGGCCACTTGGTCGATCGACGGTCATACAATCAAGTGCAGCGGCAGACCGCGCGGCTATTTGAAAACAAAACAGAGTTATCGCAATTTCACGCTACGCCTGGATTTCCGCTATGCGCGTCCCAAGAACCTCAAAGATGACGACAAGTTCAAGGGCAACACCGGATATCTGATGTATATCAGCGACGAGAACACGCCCTGGCCCGCGTGCGTGGAAGTGCAGGGCAAGCACGTGCAACTGGCAAAGATTGTGGCCATCGGCGGCGCCGAGGCGGTTGAAGCCACCGACAACGAGCAAGCTCGCATCGACAATCGCAAACCGGCCGGCCAATGGAACAGCCTGGAAATCCAGTCCAATGAGGGCGCGCTGGTCTCGATCCTCAACGGCGTCAAAATCGCAGAGAGCCGTCCCGGACCGCTCACCGAGGGGCCAATCGGGTTTCAAGCAGAAGATTGGGCGATCGATTTCAGGAACGTGCGGATTCGAGAAGAATAGAGCAAGCGCCGTTGGACACCACGCCGCCGTCCGCCGCTAATCCGAAAAGAATCACCACTTTTTTTTGCGCTTGGACGGTTTGCGCAACAAAGCGCTATCGGGTGCCCGTTCCATCAACTTCTTAGCGGTCTCAGCGTCGTCTTCACTCGGCAATGCCGGCGGAATCTTGCTCGGGTCGATCAACCGCGGAGTGTCGACCGGCTGCGTCGACGTTGTCGTCTCCCCGTCTGATTCTCCGGCCACCTGCCGAATCTCGCTCTTGGCTTCCTTTTCATCGTCCGCCGCAATGACGGTGTGCGCGCCGGGGCGCTCAAAGTGCACTTCGCTGTTGTATGGAACAACCGGGCGCTCGCGCTCGATGGGCTCTTCACCCAGACCAGGGATCTCAATTTTTGAGCCGGCAAATTCGGTTCCCTTATGAATCGTACCGGATTGGAACGGCCCGACCCCAAGCACCGTTGTATTTCGCGCCGTGCTTTTCGACTGATTGATCCCCGACTGCCAGATCGGACGTCCCGATTCGCGGTGATAAGCAAAGACTCCGATTTTGGCCACCGCGAGCTCATCGCTCTTTTTGGCGAAGGCGATCTCCGGAATCGTCGGCGGGGCGGGCGCTTCGGGGACCGCGGACGCTACCGTTCCCAGCAGATTGTTGGCCGGAAGTCCCCAGACAATCTCATGCCGGTCGGCTCCCAGTGCTCCCACCCGTGCCTCGACGATGTACTTGGCGTCCGTTTTGTCCTCCTTGATGTGGCAGTCCGCTGCCAGCATCTGCTGCCGGAGCGAGCTGATGATGTAATCCGCATTTACAAAGCCGACCGATTGCACGTTTTTGATGTACGTCGTATCGAAGTAGACGTCCTGTCCCTTCAGATCGCGAAAATCGATTTCCGCAACCGAACGGTCGACTGCGTCGGAAGCCAACAACTGCTCCGTCGCTCCTCGGCTGAGCGTCGTGCCGCAGCCGGACAGACAGCAGCACGTTCCCACAGACAACAGAATTATGGACGTCGCGGTAAAGTTTCGGTGCATTGCAATCGCGATAGAGCCGTCGTCGCACGCGCAACTCGGTGCGAACGCGTCAGCCAAGGGAGTGAGGTTTACTCAGGAAGGAGCGGAAGTATATCCAAGTCGCTGAGATGCCCCAACGGGAATTCCTTGCGCGAGGACGCCATCTCATTTCGTTTTCTCAAAAAACTGCGCACTCGGCCGGTTCGATTCTCATTTTTGATAATTCAGTCGGAAGTCCGGTTTTCTCGAACAGCGTCGATTGGATGCTCTCGATGACGATGAGTATAATTCGTACCAACGCGCATCAGCCTCAATCGTTCGACTCCTTCAAGAGATTCCTGGAAAGTAAGCCGATGACGATCTCGGTCACCGATTATTTCAAAACGCGAAAGGCGGACCGCAAGAAGGAAACCCGTTATTTGGCGGTGATCAACAAGGATTCCTGCACCTCGTGCAACTCCTGCGCGACGCAGTGTCCTGTCGACTGCATTTATGAGGTCGTCAGCCGCGTTCCGTCGGAAAGCTACCACCAGATCGACACGTCCCGATGCATCGGCTGTCAGATGTGCTATCGCGTGCCGGCGGACAGCAACGACCATTACAACCTTGAGATCTGCCCCTGGAACGCGATCGACATGCTGCACAATCCCAACGTGAAACCGTCGGAGCATTCTGTGCTCGAGCCGTACTATCGTGGCACACAGGAGGATTTGCCGTGGCCCAAGCTGGAAGAGTACGCCTATCAATTCTTTCTGGACGGCGAAGTCTTTCTCCCTGTTGGTGAAACGGAATTGCTCGATTTCATGCCCCCGCTGATCGCCCAGGATTGGTTCTTGACGCCCGACGAAAACGCCGCAATCGTCGTCGAAGCGGCGGGTAGCGATGAATTCGCGCGCTACCGAGCCACCGAAGAAGGACGCGCCATCCTGGATGCAGTCTTCGACGGCTACGATCGAATCTTTTTGGATTAGTGCCCAGTCAAAACCTCGATTGTCCGGTAGCCGAACTCGTGAGAGTTCGGAAACGTGCCAGTGCCGCTTGAGTGTGCAGAACTCCCACGACTTCTGCTACGCCGAGTCGTCAGATTGAACAAGACACTGCCGACTTCCAAGAATCGTCTCCCCGCCGCGAGCCGCCATCCGTGAAAGTCTTGATCACTGAGACGGAGATTCAAGCCGCGATCAAGCAGCTGGCAGCTCAAGTCGACGCCGACTACCGCGGACGGCCACTAACGGTGGTGGGAGTGCTGACTGGCAGTGTGATTCTGCTAGCCGATCTCATTCGAGGCATCAACCTTCCCCTTCGCGTGGGGCTGCTGCAGGCATCCAGCTATCGCGGCGAATCGACGACCTCGGGGCGTCTCGAAATCAATCCCGATTATACTCCCGACATCGCCGACCGCGACGTATTGCTGTTGGACGATATTCTTGATACCGGAAAGACGCTCGAACAGCTGATACGGCGGGTCGAAAGCTTGCAGCCGCGGCGAGTGCGGACGGCAGTGCTATTGTGGAAACGTGAACGGACGACGGTTGACATCACGCCCGATTATTTCGGATTCGAGATTCCCAATGAATTCGTGGTCGGCTACGGTCTTGACTATGATGACCAGTATCGCAATTTGCCCTACATCGCCGCGTTAGAACCGGCGGACTTACCGGAGTCGGACACGACGTAAATAAGATGCCCGATGCGGAGACGATTGTTGAGGTGCTCACGCCGCGCGGCCGCGGAGCGGTGGCGACGGTCTCAGTTTCCGGCAATATTGGCGTGTTCGACGAGGCGGCACTGTTTAGCGCGGCCAACCATCGGCCCGCTCGGGACCAAAAAATCGGGCGGATCATCTTCGGCCACTGGGGAAGCGTCCACCCCGAAGCCGTGGTGCTCTGCCGGATCGACGAGTCCACGTGCGAATTGCACTGCCACGGTGGAGACGCTGCAGTCAGGCGGATACTGGCGGATTTGAGGTCCGCCGGATGTCACACGCGCGACTGGGAGGCGGCGGTTCGACCGGATGCGACGTCGCTCGCAGAGGAGTGCACACTCGCCGTCACGCGCGCCGCGACGCTCAAGACGGCCGCTATTCTATTTGATCAGCAGGCGGGCGTACTGCGCCATGCGGTCGATGAGATTAACCGTGATGTGAGCGACGACGCCGATTGGTCGGCGGCGGAGCGGCGACTGCAAGAGCTACTGCACTGGAGCGGTCTTGGGCTGCACTTGGTCAATCCATGGCGCGTCGTGCTTGCCGGGCGGCCCAACGTCGGCAAGTCGAGTCTAATCAATGCGATTGTCGGTTTCTCGCGGTCAGTCGTCCACGATCGCCCCGGAACGACGCGCGACCTCGTCACTACGGAGACGGCACTGTTCGGCTGGCCGATTCAGTTCACCGACACGGCCGGCTTGCACAACAGCGAAGATGATATCGAAGCCGCGGGAATCGAATTGGCCAAGTCGCAATTCGCGGCCGCCGATTGCAGGATTCTGGTATTGGATCGCAGTCGGCAACCCGCGCCACAGGACCGTACGCTGATACTGAACTGGCCTGACGCAATTGTCGCTGCCAATAAGTCCGACCTGTCCGACGAATGGGGAGACGAGTTGCCGGCGGACTCCCTTGGGCTCTCCGCCGCGACAGGGGACGGCATTGAAGAGCTGGCCGCGGCCGTTCGGGATCGACTCGTTCCGGAAGTCCCGCCTCAAAACGCGGCGGTGCCGTTCACCAAGCGACAAGTCAAATTACTGCATGAGGCACAAAGCGCGGTGGCCGCACACGATGCCGACGCCGTCGTCCGACATCTCAACTTGTTCATCGGTGCCAACGACGATTAACAGCGAACGAATACGCTGCGGGCCTGCTGCTACTCATCTGACCCGGGGAGTTCTGGTTGCTCCAAAACCAGATCCGCGACTTCACCAGCGGTCTCACCGCCGGTGATCGGCACGTCGCGGCACTCCTCAAGATTCCGAAACCAAGTGTGCTGCCGTTTTGCAAACTGCCGCGTTCGAGTCTTCAACGTCTCAACGGCGTCGAGGAGGCTGCACTCACCTTTTAGATGGTCAATGATCTCCTTGTATCCCAGCGCTTGCCGCGCCGTTTTCCCCAGCGGGGGTTCCGCCGCAAGGAGATCGCGGACCTCCTCCACAAGGCCGCTTTGAATCATCTCGTCGACGCGACGATTGATTCGATCATGCAGCCAGTCGCGCGGCGGAGCGAGCCAATACACGTTTCGCGGCCGCAGCCCCGGTGGGAGCGGACCTTGCGACTGCTGCGCTGAAAGCGGCTCGCCGGTCAATTCGAAGACTTCCAAAGCGCGGACAATCCGCCGCAGATCGTTGGGATGCAGTCGCTCAGCCGTGGGTACATCGACCGCTTGCAGCCGGCGATACAGTGATCCCGAATCCGCTTGCTCCAGTGCTTCAAGCTGTTTCCGCAATCCCTGATCGGCGGCCGGGCCCTCAAAGACACCGCGTAGGACTCCCCGCAAATAGAGACCGGTGCCGCCGACAAAGATCGGAATCCGCCCGCGCTCGAGAATTCCTCGGCTGGAAGCAAGTGCCGCCGCGACATAGTCGGCGACGCTGAATTCCTCATCGGGATTGATCAAGTCGATCACATGATGTGGGATACGCTCCCGCTCGGCCAGGCCCGGTTTTGCCGTTCCAATGTCCATTCCCCGATAAATTGCCATCGAATCGAGGGAAACAATTTCTCCGCCCAGCCGCTCCGCCAGCAACAGCGATGTTGCGGTTTTACCACATGCGGTCGGTCCTGCCAGAAACCAGCAGCGGCGAAGGACATCATCAGGAAACTGCATGCAGGAACAGAGCCTCAGCGATTCGTAGAGGGTCCCCTGCCGGCAACAGGGCCGGGGCCGATTTGAATGTGGCGGTTTGGCAACGTGACTACTTCACTGCGCGGCATCTGCAAATCTCTCAACACTCCCGCCATCGTCAGATTACGACCGCCGCATTGAACCGGCACATTTTGACTTCGGGGAAAACGCGCCCCATATTTGAGATACGAACCCTCCCAGTGACGGCCGTCGAATCCCTCAAACGGCGGCAACTCATCCTCGAAAGGGCAAACCCATCGCAAGATGGGGACGCAAAGCCATGGGCCGCACCCGTTGCGCTGACGCAACCGTGCGGTCGCCAGGTTACCGAAAGGATAGAGGGTGCGATGAAGTTTCGCCAGTTCTGGGATCGTCGATCGACCAATCAACACAGCGCGCGCAAAGCCGGGAGCAGTTCCTCGGCGTTGCGACGTTGGCTGAAGGTCGAGACGCTCGAAGACCGGCTCATGTTGCACGGAAATTGCGACCTCGGAGAGGGCCACTCACACGACGACGGGCACGATCATCCTTCCGGTTGTTCTTGCGGCTGCATGACGGGCGAAGATGGACTGCAAATTCACGGGTTCGTCGTCCCGAGCGAAGGTTCCGACGACGGCGGTGTGCAGGCGTCGGGCGGGCTGCATCCGCTGACCGACATCCCTGTGCTGCACAGCAATGCGGGCGCTGACGCATCGATCTACCTGGACTTCGACGGCCACTTCATTTCGCAATGGGGCGCGTATTCGAACGTCACCACGCCGGTTTATGATATCGACGGCGACGACACCACATTCAGCGACACCGAACTAGCACGCATCACCGAGATTTGGCAGCGCGTCGCCGAAGACTTCGCGCCGTTTGACATCAACGTCACGACCGTCAATCCGGGTGACTTTTCCAACGGCACGGCGCTGCGAATCTCCATCGGAGGCAACGGAAACTGGATCGGACCGTACGGCGGAGTCGCCTACGTCAACTCCTTCACCAATGCCGTCCCGAATGTCGCCTACGTCTTCACCGATAACCTCGGAAACGGCAACGCCAAGTACACGGCCGAGGCCGTTTCTCACGAAGCGGGACACGCCTTCGGCTTGCAGCACCAAAGCGACTACGACGGCAGCGGAAATCTGATCCGCGAATACTCCAACGGTAGCGGCGATTTCGCGCCGATTATGGGCGTCGGCTACTACGCCTCCCGCACTACGTGGCATGACGGCACAACGACATCGTCGACGACGTTTCAAGACGATATGTCCATTCTCGCAGGTGGGACCAATGGCTTTGGTTACCGCACCGACGACCACGGCGATAACTACTCCTCGGCAACGGCTGCGGCGGTAAGCGGCACCACGATCAGCGGCTCGGGCATCATCGAGCAGATGTCCGACGACGACTATTTCTCGTTCACGACGGGTGCGGGGCAGATCACGATTACCCTCAGCGTGGCGCAAATCGGAGCGAATCTAGACTCGATCCTGGAACTGCGCTCGGCAAACGGATCACTGATCGCCACCGCGAATCCCAGTAACAGTTATGGCGCCACGATTACCGAAACGGTCGCAGAAGGAACGTATCACGTCGTTGTCCGCAGCACAGGCGTCTACGGCTCTGTCGGCCAATTCAGCTTCACCGGCGACATCCTTGCTCCCTCCGGGGGCGGCGGCGGCGGTGGACCTGACTATGACCTCACGGGCGGCGTGTTGACCGTCTACGGAACCGGGGCGGACGACATTTTCGCGTTCACAGCCGGATCGACCTACACGGTCAGCATCAACGGCAGCAATTACTACTTCAACGCGGCCAATGTCGACACGGTCAACTTCGATGGCGGCAGCGGCAACGACACCGTGACGCTCAATGGCTCGGCGGCCCAAGAAATTGTTCGCCTGCGCGCAGGTAGCGTCACCTACGACGGACTCGATTTCTTATTGACCGCCACAGACGTGGAAAACGTGCTGGCCTATGGAGCGGGTGCTGACGTCGCCTACTTCTACGATACCGCCGGCAAAGACACGTTTACCGCCCGTCCCTTCTGGGCACAGATGACCGGCACGGGATTTAGCAATACGTCCTCCGGATTCAGCACAAATATCGCGTATTCCAGCGGCGGCGACGATCGTGCGTTGCTCTACGATTCCTCCGGTGACAACACGTTCTACGCGCGTCCCGGCTACGGCTATCTCCGCGGCAACGGATTCCAAAACTACGTCTCCTCGTTCAATGATGTCCGCGCCTATGCCACCCAAGGGGGCATCGACAGGGCCTATCTGTTTGACGGCAGCGGCGATGAAACCTTCTTCGGGCGGTCGGCCGACGCGTACATCCAAGGGACGAATTTGATCAGCTACGCGGCCGGATTTGACCGTGTCATCGCCTATGCCACCGCAGGCGGGATCGACCGCTCCGTGATGTACGATTCGCAGGGCAACGACATCTTTATCGGCCGCGGCGGGGTCGCTTATATGTACGGTCCCGGATTCTACAACTACGCCAAAGGCTTTGACCGAGTCTATGCGTATTCCATTTACGGCGGATACGACGCCGTCTCGTTCACCGACACCTCAGGCAACGACGCGTTTCTCGGACGTTCGTCCAGTGCCTACATGCAGGGCAGCGGCTATTACAACTTCACCAGCGGCTTTGATCGCGTTTATGCCTATGCCACCGCAGGGGGCACCGATCGAGCGGTGGCGCATGATTCCGCCGGCAACGATAGCTTCGTGGGCGCTTCGTCGTATGCCTTGATGTCGGGCTTCGGATTCTACAACTACATGTTCGGATTCGAACGCGTCGACGCGTACGCCGTCAACGGCGGATACGATACGGCCCGCTTGACCGACTCCAGTGGGAGCGACACCTACTTCGGCGGCGGCGACGTCGGCTATCTGCGGGGAAGTTCGTTCATGAACTTCACGCGCGGCTTTGAGCGGATCGATGCCGTCTCCAACCAGGGCGGCGTCGATCGCATGAGCCTCTCCGCCCACGATTATCTGTTTGCGGACTACGGAAACTGGATTTGATCGCATCTGTGACTACGATTAGCTATGATGCAATCAAGTGGCCCGGAAAACCGTCAAACCGGCCGGCAGTTCCCTAGTTCCGTGAATCTTCAACCATCGCGATGGCGCTATTTGAGCGAAGTGTGGCCGTCTCCTCCCCTGTCCAGGAGGCCTTCGATTTTCTCCTGCGTCCGGCCAACATCATTACGATCAGCCCGCCTGAGATCGGGCTGAGTTTCGTCAGCGCGCCGGAAGTCGTCTCCTTGGGCAGCGTAATGGAGTTTAAGGTCCTCGCGCGGGGGCAGGTGCAGCACATTTCTCACGAAATTACGCGGCTGGAATCCCCGGACGTGTTCACCGAACGGCAAATTAAGGGGCCGTTTAAGTCGTGGGAACACGAACACCGATTCGAAACCGACGGCGAGTCAGTGGTCATCATCGACCGTATCTCGTTTGAACCACCCAGCGGGCTGCTGGGGCTGCTGGTGACGGAGGCTAAGATTCTCGAATCCCTGGATGACGGGTTTTCGCACCGCCACGAACAATTGCAACAAATCTTCGGAAACGGGTCGTGAGCAGTCGCTGAATCCATGAATGAGCCACGCCCCCCTCAAATACCGTCCCGCCGCGGCAGCCGGGAGACCAACTTCGGCACATTCCTGGCCCTGTTTTTTATGCTGATGATCGCGGCCGGGTTTCTGCTGCTGATGGGAATCGCCACCGGCGGAGGACTCTTCTTCGTGGTGCCGCTCATCATTCTCGGCGGCGCTCTGTTTGGGATGCTGCACTATCTGATTTGGGGGCGCTTGCTGGGCTCAATCGCTGCTGAAGACGAGGACCCCGACGTCGAAGAGCTCTGAATCGTCGTCAGGCGGGTTGTGATTTCCGACAAAGCCTAATCGACGAAGACAAACTCGTTGAGATTGAGCACGTACAGACAGAAATAGTCGAGACTCTTTTCCGCCGACAATCCGTGTTCGTCGCGCAGTTTTGCGATCAGTTTCAGCCCAAGCTCGACTTGGTCCGCTTCGACCGGTCGGCTGAGCGCGAGGGTCAATCCTCGTTCCACTTGAGATCGAACGCCGTCGCCGCACTCTTCTCGCAGTCGCTTCGCAAATACGGCCGCCTGACGATTAATGAATTCCCCATTGAGCATGCCCAAGGCTTGAGTCGGTTGGGTCGTGGAGAACCGCGCTTCGCAACTGGAATCCGTATCGGGAAAGTCAAAGCTCGCCAATAGCGGGGTGATCAGAGACCGCTTCACATGGATATAGATGCTCCGTCGCGCTCGCTCCTCGGGGGACGATTTTCCCCAGCCATGCCCCGGACGGGATTGGCCGGCCAGCACTTCCTTCGAGATCAAAGGGTAAAACCCCGGCCCATACATTTTGAGATTCAGGCGCCCGTTGACCATCAGAATCGAATCTCGCAGTTCTTCGGCACTCAGACGCCTCATGTTGAACCGCCAAAACAGATCGTTGCGAGGATCCCGTTCAAGGCCGCGCGCGTCGCCCCGCGACGACATTTGGTACGTGTCGGACAGCATGATGCGCTTGTGGAGTTTCTTGAGACTCCAGCCGCCGCGGACAAACTCGGCCGCCAGCCAATCCAAGAGTCGTGGATGTGTCGGTGCGTCCCCCAGCAGTCCAAAGTTGTTCGCGGACCGCACGATCCCCCGGCCGAAGTGCTGTTGCCAAATCCGATTGGCCATCACTCGCGCCGAAAGCAGATTCTCCGGCGAAGCGATCCACTTGGCGAGAATCGTCCGTCGGCCGCTTGTTTTGGCATTCGCCGCTGCCACAGGGATCTCCGGGACCGGGCTGCCGAAGATGTCAGGAAAACGCGGCGTCACCGCATCTCCTTTAACGTGCGGGTTGCCGCGCATAAAAACGTGAGACTGTGGCGGCCGCGGATTGCAGCGCGTGACCGACAAGGCGGACTCACGCGGCGGCAGCCTGACCGCCTTGAGTTCTTCCAGTTTCGTTTTGAGTCGCGAATACTCGTCCCACGCGCCGTCATCCAGATATTCCCGCAGCTTTTCTTTAAGAAGTTTTGCCCGCCCGCGTCCCTCCGATTTTCGTTGATCCTCGGCGGACATTTTCGAGATGCCTGCTTGCTCAATCGGGCGCATCTTGTCCTGGAGTTCGCGTTTCTGGCGGTCCATCTCCGCATGCTGGGTCGCCACTTCCGGTGGCGAGATGTCGGTCTGATTGAACGACGTCTGGTCAGAGCGAATTCCGTAAGAGGGCACGCCCTCAAAAAACGCCAGCAGACTGTAATAGTCCGCTTGCGGGATGGGATCAATTTTGTGGTCGTGGCAGCGTGCGCAATTAATCGTCAGCCCCAACATCGCCTGGCTGGTCGTGGTCAGAACGTCGTCCAACTCATCGTAGCGGGCTTTCACCGGATCGACCGGTTCGTCGTCCCACAGCCCCAGCCTGTAGTAGCCGGTCGCAATGATGGTTTCAGCCGTCGCATCGGGCAACTCATCGCCGGCAAGTTGCTCAATCAGGAACCGGTCGTACGGCTTGTCGTCGTTGAAACTGCGGATCACGTAGTCGCGATACCGCCAAGCGTTCGGCTTGTTGCCGTCTCGTTCGAAACTGTTTGTATCGGCATAACGCACCAAGTCGAGCCAATGCCGTGCCCAGCGCTCGCCGTACCGCTTCGACTCCAATAAACGGTCGACCACCTTTTCGAATGCGTTCGGGGCATCGTCGTCTAAGAATGCGGCGACTTCTTCCGGTGTCGGCGGCAGTCCGGTGAGGTCGTAGTACGCCCGACGCAAGAGAACCGCCTTTCGGGCCCTCGGTGCAGGTTGGAGGCCATTTTGCTCCAATTTGGCGCGAATAAACGCGTCGATGGGATGCAGGTCTTTGTCGCTGGCGGAATTCGCCGGAGGAGCGGCGGCTTCCGGCGGGCGAAAGGCCCAATGCTTTTCCCACGCGGCGCCTTCTGAGATCCAGCGGCGAATCAACGCGATCCGAGACTCACTCAGCGGCTTCCCTTCGGGCGGCATCCGCTCCGCTTCGTCATCGGTTGAAATCCGCCGCAGTAGCTCGCTCTGCTCCGGCTTGCCCGGGACGATGCCCGGCTCTCCCGAATCTAATTCCGAGACAGCCGATGCCCGATCATGTAGCTGCAATCCCCCTTCTGACGCGTCGGGTCCATGACACGAGAAACACCGCTTCGCGAGGATCGGTCTGATATCCCGCCCAAAATCGACGGCTGTTTCTTGCGGGCTTTCGTCGGCGACAGCCAGATTGCCCCCAACGCAAAGCAGGTTCAGGGCGAGTATGAAACGTCCGCCACAACTCCCAAGCAAACTGTTTACGCGTATCAATATGTCGCTTCGCACCGCGCAATCCTAAGAATCACATGTCCGCATCAGAAAAGCCATTTTCACATCCCAGAACTCCATTGTTGTGGATCGTGACATTGGTGGCAACTGATAGTCGGGGGGAAGGTCCTGTGGGGTGCACGACGCACTTAGCGCGGCGGGAGCCATTTCTGTAGGGTCCGCTGTGCGGACCATTGCGTTGATGGGAAGACGTCTCCAATTGACAGTTTGCTCTCCGAACAAGTCACATGACAGTGGATACTCATCCGAGATGCAAATCTTCGGTCCTGGTCCGCACAGCGGACCCTACGCCAAATGAAATTCGTGCACCTGGTTCTGTGAAACCGCGCGTGGCTGTGAATGAATCATCTCACAGGGGCAGACGACCGATTTCATTGAGCAGTTGACACCAAGCGATATCTGCCTGACGACGTCGGAAAGGCGTTAATGGTCTTGTTCTATCTCAAAGGCCCCGATCCTCAAAAACCGCCAATTCCGGCGATTTAATCGGAATAATTTGTCCAATCGGACGGAATTGACCGATCAATAGGGGTAGTGAGTCCCGAACCAGCCTTGCGCCGGTTCCAGTTTTGATGCCATTTGCCTGGTATGCGATCCTTCAGGTGGAATCGCGCCGGACTTGGGCATCAAAGGTTACGTATTCGAACGGTCAGGCATCAATCCATCACATGGGACTGCGGTGGACTGACTGCCGGAACGAATCCTGCGATGAAATCAGTCGCGATTTTGAGAGACATGAATGTCTCGATCAAGGAGTTGACGAGGCGGCTGAGCAGCACAGGACTTCCGCCGACGAGTCGTGTTCATGGAACGAACTGGCTGGCCCCCATGCCAAGCTAAAAGAAAGAATCTTTCAAGGAGAGCATTTCATGCGACGTTACCACTTCTGGTTGCTGGCGCTGGGACTCATGGCGATGACTCCCGCGGTCACCGAAGCTGGTTGGTTCGGCGGCAAGTCAAAGAAGCCGGCGGAAACCAAGAAAGCTGCGAAGAGCAATCAACAAGTCGCCGAAGAAATCGGCACGGCTTTGAAATCCCAAAACCTCAAAGGGCATGACATTTCCGTCAAATACCAAAACGGTGTCGCCCTGCTGACCGGCTATGCCCCCAGCGCGCGGCATAAAGCGGTTGTGGCACGGATCGTCCAAGCGGCGTCCAAAGACGTCAAACGCGTTGAGAACCACTTGCGGATCGTTCCGCCTCGCGCCACCGCCTCCAAACCGGCCGCAAAGCCGGTTCACCGCGGCGGGATTCAACAAGCCTCCGCCGAAGAAATGCCGAATTTCGGTCGCGTGACCCGCGTACCGACCTCGGTGCCCAAATCGGCCATCACCCAGGTTCAAGGCCAAGTTCCGGCTCCGCCGGTCGCCGGCCAACCGCCCGTCGGCCAGCCAATCCCCTCGTTTGGGGGCATGGCCACCCCGGCATCGAACACGGTGTACGACATGCCGAACTTGCCCAGTCACGCCTGGCCGGCTTACGCCTCGTATCCCAACTACTCCCAAGTGACCTATCCGCGCGAATACAGCGCCGCTGCTTGGCCGTACATCGGGCCGTTCTACCCCTATCCCCAAGTTCCCTTGGGATGGCGGAAAGCCCAACTGGAGTGGGATGACGGCTACTGGAAACTGAACTTCCGTCCTCGCACGGAAAAATGGTGGTGGTTCTTGAACTACAAGAACTGGTAAGCCGACTGGTCCTCACCGACCAAGTATCAACAAGCAACTCAGCAGGCCTTCGGAAACGATTCCGAAGGCCTGTGTCGTTTGATGCGGACATATGATCCGCCGTTGCGACAGCCCTCCACCGTTCGAGATGGAGCCGGTGATCGCAGTCTCTCAAATTAACGTCCGCCCGCCGGCCTGGGCCGCTCACCCCGCCGAATCGACAAAATCGGTAGATTTTCACACAAGTTCCCCACCAATGCGACACGATACTAACACTACGGAAAACCGACATAACCCGTCCAACCAGATCGCCCGATCAGATCTTTCGGAGAACAATTCCATGGAGAGGCTCAGTAAGCTCACGCGTAGGGTCACACTGCTGGCCGCTGTGTGCCTCGTCACTTGCACGACCAGCGGCTGTACCTTGGCAAGAGGTTTCTTCTGGGACCAAACGCTGCTGTATTCCAAATTCTGGAAGACGACGCCGTTCATCCCGGTCAGCCCCTACTTCAGCCAAATGGTTGAAGACGCGCACTGGGAAGAAGAGCGCTATGAACGCGTGCCGATTCTCGATCCTGTCGAAGGCGAGAATGCACCGCTGTTCTGCCAGGATCCCCCGTCGGACGATGAAGTCATGCGGGCCCTGCCCGATGACGTCAGCGGCGGCATCCCCTTCTTCTTCGAGACCATGCGGAACAACGTTCGGATCGTCAAAGAGCCGATCGTGGACCATGTCGGCGAGTGCCGCTTCTATCCCATGGTGGGGCCGGCCAAGTTGCACAAATGCCACTACAAATGCACGATCTACTACGACAAGGTGAAACGCTCGGACTGGCCGATTCCCTTCACGTACAACGATGAAACCAAGGAAGTGGTGTATGTCGACCACGACTACCTGATCCGCTGTGCAGGACCGCCATCAGACGCGTCTCCGGCTCTCTAGGCGGTGCACGTGAGACATTGGGCGTTTCATTGACCCGCTCCGGAGGGCGACCTTCGGGGCGGAACGAAAACAGGGGTCAACAATCCAAGTCCGAGGAAAGACTCCGTTGGACAGTTCTACATCTCAGAGTGAGTGGTTCAAATCATGAGAAGCTTCCATGATCGAGCCTTCAGCCATGCTTTCGGGGCGATTGGATAAGTAAACGGCAATATCGTGAGTTAAAAAGCCGCGTTGGTCTTCAGGCCGACGCGGCTTTTTTGCGTGTGTGCTCGCCAACACGGCCGCTCAATGAGATGTGCGACTCCTGCCGTGACTGTGATTAAGGTCCCGGTCTTTCGGGTGCACGACGCGGTTTGACATTTCATTTGGCGTAGGGTCCGCTGTGCGGACCAGGACCAGAGATTCGCATCTCGAATGAACAATTCACAGCCATGTGATTTGATCTTGTTCAAAAAGCAAGCTGTCATTTGGGCCGTTTTCCCATCAACTCAATGGTCCGCACAGCGGACCCTACAGAAATGGCTCCCGCCGCGCAAAGTGCGTCCAGCACGCCGGTCTTCCTCGCGCGGCACATCCCGCTTGCCCATCCCACCTTAACGGCGTTAACATAAGGCGCGAGCCCGCGCAGACCGACGGGAGTGACCGGGAATCCTTCCGGCTGTCGGTTTGCAGCAGCTTCGAGGAAGTATCGATGGGACGAACCGTGTTGAGACAATTCGGCGATTCTTGGCGCCGCGCGGCGAAACTCCTGGTGCTCGCCGCAGTGTCGATTTGCGTCTCCGCCGGTGGTGCGATTCATGCCGCCGGATTGGAGAGCTATCGCTTGGCGACCGGCTACTATCAGCGAAAGAAGTGGGATCTGGCTGCGGAGGAATTCCGTTCGTTTCTCAAGGATCTTCCCAAGCATCCCAAGGCCGAGAAAGCCGAAGTCTTTCTGGGCATGTCGCTGGTCAACCTCAAGGAATTTGACGACGCGCGCCGGGTGTTCCGCGACTTCATCTCCAAGTACCCCGAAAGCCGCTATCTAAGCCATGCGATGTATCGCGTGGGAGAGTGCAGTTTCTTGCTCGATGACCATCCTTCTGCGGAGAAGGAATTAGCCGCTTTTCTCGACAAGTTTTCGGACGACCCGCTGGCCCCACGTGCCACGTACAATCTGGCGGAAACCAAACTGTCGTTGGAACAGCCGGACGATGCGATCAAACTTTACCAGTCGGTGCTCAAACCAGGCGCCGATCAAGTCTTGGCCAGCCAAGCGAAATTGGGGCTGGCCAAAGCCTTCGCGCAAGCCAAAAAGTACCAGCAGGCCGAGCAACTCTACAACGAATTGATCGGCGAACTGACAGGTGCCGAGGCGGCTGCGGCCGGCATGCAGTTGGCGGATCTTTTGTTTGACCGGCAGGACTACGAAGCTGCATCAGTGGCCTATGGCCGACTGGTCGAAAAATTTCCGGACAACCCCGACATCAGCGAGGCCCGTCTCAAGCTCGGAATGTCGCTATTTGGAACTCGAAAGTTTCTGGAAGCGGCAGAGCAACTTGGAAAGATTCCCAGTGAGGATCGCCAGATCGCAGAAGCCGAGTTTTGGCATGGTGCCAGTCTCAAATCCGCCGGAAAGTACGAACAGGCCGCTGAACTGCTCAAAGCAAACTACGAGCGGCTGGGAGAGTCTCCCAAGGCTCCGCGGACCCTCTACCAATGGGCCGACAGCGAACAGCGCGCGGGACGACACGAAGAGGCTCGCGTACATTTCCTGGAACTCGTTCGCCGTTGGCCGCAGCATACGCTCGCAGATGACGCCCTACATGCTGCCGCCCTGTCCGCGCTGAAAGCCCAGCGGCTGGATGCAGCGCAAGAACTGATGGCACGTTTTTCTCGCGAGTATGCCACCAGCGGGCTCCGGTATCGCCAAAAGCTGCTCCAGGGGCGCCTGTGGCTGGCAACAGCCCGACAAAAAAAAGGCGAGGACGCCGCAGCACTATTTGAACAGGCGTCACAACAGTTCCGCGAAGTCATGCAGGAAAGCACGATCGAGGCCACGCAACGTCGTGCTCGCTACTTTCTTGCATACGCCGCCCACGAACTCGGCAACGTCAAGGACGCCCTGACGGTCATTCAGGAGTTGACGGCCGCTCTCGACCCGCAGAGCGAAAGTGCCGACGAAACCTATCTCGATGCCTACGTTCTGCAGGCGCTTTGCCAATTCAAGCTCGAGGACTATGAATCAGCCGCCAAGTCGGCGTCCGTTTATCTCGCGGCTTTGCAAAACGGAGAATACGCCGCGCAGGCGTTGGCGATTCGCGCGCGATCCGCCGCGAAATTGGGAAACAAGCAAGCGGCCAGCGCAGATCAAGCCGAACTCCAAGCACGCTGGCCGAAGACGGACGATTATGCCCGAGCCACAAAGGAATTGGCGGAGATCGCCTACGCCAACGAAGATTTCCAATGGGCGGCCCAATTGTCGGAACAACTTGCGCAACTCGATAGTGACTCCCGTTACCGCGCCGATGGCCTCATCGAACTCGGCTGGTCGCACTATAAGCACGGCAAAAAGCTGCAGGCGGAATTGAAACAACTGGCTGGCGACGCGCCGCAGCGACAGCAGATCGAGACGGAAATGCGGCAGGGATTCGAGGCGGCGGCCAAGGCCTACGCGACCTTTACGGCCGACTACCCCAAACACGCGCTTGTCGCCGAAGCCGGCTTTCAACAAGGCATCTGCCTGAGTGAACAGGGCAAGTTGGAAGATGCCGTGCGCCTTTTTAAGGAGGTCTTTCAGAACTACGGTCCCTCCGACAAGGGTTTCCTCGCAGGCTTGGAGGCCGCCCGGCACTTCCGCGCCAAGCCGCTCAATCGCATCGATGATGCCGACAGCATGTATCAGGCCGTGATCAAGAAATATCCCAACCGCGAGGATGGTGATCAGTTGCTCCGCGAATGGGCAGTCATGCATTACAACGCGGAAAACTATCAGCGGAGCGATGCCCTGTATCGACAGCTGCTGCAGCAGTATCCCGACAGTCAATTCGCGGCGGATGCCCGATTGGATTTGGGAATCAGCGATTTATTGGCGGGAAAAATGGCCTCCGCCCGCGAGCTGTTTCAGGCGCTGCTGAATGACCAGCAAACGAAACCGAGCATTCGCCAAGAGGCGTACTACCGGTTGTTTGTCGTCGACACTGAGGAAAAAGAGTGGTCCCCCTTGCGCACCTTGGCGGAGCAATACCAAAAAGAGTTTCCACAGGGAGACCATGCGTGGGACGCCAGGTTTTACGCGGCGCTGTCCGACTATGAGTTGCGGGACTTCAAACGGGCTCGTCCGGCGCTCTTGGAATTGAAATCGGCCCGCGAAATGCCTTCGGGCAGCCAGAAAGATTCACTCAAAGATTTGACCGTAGGAGATTTTGACTGGTTCCCGTCGGTCTGGGTGATGCTGGCGGAGATCGGGTTTCGCGAGAAAAAGTACGACGAGGTCTCCCAGATTGTCGAAGAGTTCCGCCAGGCGGATCCCGATTCAAAATACTTGTACGAAGCGGAGTTCGTACTGGGGCGCAGCTGGAAAAACCAGGCGGAATTCGAAAAGGCCCGCGCAGAATTTCAGCGCGTGGTCGACAGCAAAGCCGGCAAGCAAACGGAAACGGCTGCGAAAGCTCAGTTTTACATAGGCGAGACCTATTTCTTCCAGAAACAGTACAAACAGGCGGTCAAAGCCTATCTAAATGTCGAAATCCTGTATGATTATCCCAAAATTCAGTCCGGCGCGATGTTGGGCGCCGGAATGTGTGAGGAGGAGTTGGAGAATTGGCCTGCCGCCGTCGAGACGTATGAACGGCTCTTAAAAAAGTTCCCCGACAGCGACGAAGCGGAGACGGCAAAACAAAGACTGGCCCGCGTTCGGCAAAAGGTATCGCGTTAATCGATGAATTTTAATACAAGTCAACGGCACAAGTTTTGCGGTTCACAGCGAAAGCGACGTTGTTGGGAATGATTATGTCCTGTGATTCGAGACTCAAACGACATTCCTTACAGGGAAGCCTCTGGAACCGCCTCGCCATCGGTATTCTCGTCCTGTCATTGCCCGCCGCGGCCGTCGCGCAACAGCCGCCCGAGCCGACTCCTGCTGGTGACGGCAGTCCAGCGGCTGCGGTCCCTGAAGATGAGCCTCAGGAGTCCTCTTCGATCACAACCAGCATTCCGACCACCGTTTTTGAGATGCTGACCGCTGGAAGTCTCTCCTGGTTCATGTTGCCGATCGTCCTGGCTTCAGTGATTTCGCTGTGGTTTGCCATCGAGCGGCTGATTGTGCTACGCCGCGGCGCCGTCATCCCATACGCTTTCGTGAAACGTTTTCTGGAGCACCTGGAGCAGGACCGCCTTGATCAGCATCTGGCTGTGAAGTTGTGCGATGAGAACGGCAGCCCCGTCGCACATGTGTTCGCACACGGCGTGCGCAAGTGGGGTAAGCCGAGCGTGGAGATCGAACAAGCGATCATCGACGGCGGTGAACGCCAAGTCTCGCATCTCAGAAGGCACCTGCGAGTGCTCAACGGCGTCGCGACCGTCGCCCCGCTATTGGGCCTGCTGGGGACGGTGGTGGGCATGATCTTGGCCTTCAATCAAATCGCCGGCGGGACCGCGATGGGCAAAGCGGAGCAACTGGCCGGCGGAATCGGCGTCGCCTTGCTGACGACGGCGGGTGGACTCACCGTCGCCATCCCCTCGTTGATTCTGTACATGTATCTCTCCGGTCGCGTCGATGCTCTGGTGATGGAGATGGACGCCTTGGCTCAGAAAGTGGTCGGCATGATCTCGGCGGAAGCGATTGCCGAACGCCGGGATGCGAGTCGGGCTCCGCGCAAAAAGACAAAGAGCAAGCTCACCGCGGAGTCGGCCTAACCAGCCGCGAACGAATCCGCCCGGCGCCGGCCGAGGGAGTAAGGCATGCCATTAAAGGTTCGTGAACATGAAGAACCGACGTTGAATCTCACGCCGATGATCGATGTCGTGTTCCTGTTGATCATCTTTTTCATGGTCGGCGCCCGATTTACCGAATTGGAACGGGAATTCGATATCAACCTGCCGACGGTCAGCGAGCCGCGTCCGCTGAGCGATCCGCCGGATCGGATCGAGGTCAATATCTTTCGCAACGGCCGCATTAAGGTCGGCGGAAAATTCCTCACTGTCGACGAGCTCAAGGCGCTGCTGACGGCCGCGCATGCGCGATACGCCGAGCAGACGGTCATGATTCGCGCCGATGGTCGTATCGAGTATCAACAAGTCATGGATGTCCTCACCATCTGCGAACAATCCGGCATCAAGTCCTCCTCATTGGCCGCGCGCGTGGAAAACGAGGAGACACAATGACAACTGCCGTCATCGCCGCAATTGAGGATTGGAACATCGGCACGTCCCCCGGCGAGCTGCTCTTGGTGACGGCCTGGCTTGCACTGGGAATCGCATCGCTGATTCTGCTCGTCATGCTGGTCTTTGGACGCGGCAACGCTCGGCACATCAAAACCTCGCTGATGATTTCGATCATGGCCCATTGCGGGCTGGCGTTATTCTCAGACAATATCCCCCTCCCCTCCTCCCAGATTCGGGCGGAGCGGTCAGAGCCGACGTTTGAAATCGAAGAGATCGTCTTCGACGCCTTGGACGAAGAACGCCGGATTCTGGAAAACGAGAGACCAGTCTGGGACGAATTCACCGAAACGACGCCTCCCGAACATCAGCGACGGGACTACGAAGAAACGTCGCACGACCTGCCGCAAACAGAGCGCCCGGAACGGGATCCGGACGATCCCGAACCGGCTGCACTTGCCGATGTTCCCGATGCTGAAGAAGTCCCGCCGGAACTGCCGCAGGGGGACGCGCGAGTCTCGCAAACTCCGCGGACTGCCGACCAGACGTCCCTGGACAACAACGAAGAGACGGTCGAATCGCGGCCGGATGAGGAGAACCCCTCCTCCCGGGCCGGTCGTCGCCGCATTGACGAGCAAGGTTTGACCAAGTCGGAAATCGAGCGTGAGAGCCGCCGCGGGAAGACCGACGACCCGACGAGCGATCTCCGTGAAAGTCGGCGCATGGAAGTCGCCGACGCGACTGCAGATCCGTCGTCTGAGATTTCGCTGGGTCCCAATTCCGAAGCGGCCAACCGTCGCGACGCCGATGCAGCTGAGACTCTTCCCGCAGAGGACCCCGGCACACGCGCCGCCAAGCGCGGAGACGAAGTCGGTCGAGGAACTCCACGATCACGAGCGTTTTCGCGACGCAAAGTGAGCGGATCTGAATCGGACTCTCCCAGTTTGCGGAGCGAGATCGAGCGAAACCCACAGTCGGATACGAACGATTCTGATCAAGAGACGAGGCTGTCGGCCCGTGATGGCGGCGCCGATCCCGATTCCGATGACACCCGTTTGCGACTGACGCGGAATAGATCAGACTCCGGTGATTCGCCGCGCCGTATTGCCCGGCTCCCGGCCACATACCAACTCCGCGACGCCGACAATCGCCAGAAAGTCGCCATCCGGCATGGGGCAACCAAGGCCTCTGAAGAGGCCGTGGAGAACAGCCTGCAATGGCTGGCTGCCCACCAAAACGTAGAGGGGTTCTGGGATGCGGATGGTTTCATGGCCCACTGTCCGGACGGAGCCAAATCATGCTGGGGACCGGCCGGTCGCAAGCCTCACCAAGGTTCCGACCGTCGAGAAATTCCCAAATCCGGCGTTCATGGAGACGCCGGCCTGACCGGATTGACGATTCTGGCGTTTCTCGGCGCCGGCTACACCCACGAAGAGGGCGTCTATGCCGACCAAGTTGATCGTGCTCTTCGATGGCTGATCCGACAGCAAACCGAAGACGGGTTTCTGGGAGGCGATGCGACGCATTACGCCAAAATGTACTGCCACGGCATGGCGTCGATCGCGCTGGGTGAAGCGTACGGCATGACGCAAGATCCCACACTCCGCGAGCCGCTGCAAAAAGCGATCGACTTCATTGTCACCCGCCAAAACCCGAAGGACGGAGGCTGGCGTTATTCACCCGGCAAGCAGGGTGACATGAGCATGTTTGGCTGGCAATTGATGGCGCTCAAGAGCGCGGAAACTGCCGGATTGGAGTTTCCCCCAAAGACGCGGTTGCTGGCGATCGATTTTTTGGTGTCAAACTCCAAGGGAGATTCCAAAGGACTGGCCGCATACCGTCTCCGGGAAAAAGTCACGCCCGCCATGACCGCCGAAGCCCTGTTCTGCAAGCAGGTCCTCGGGATCAAACGCGAGAACGAGCAGAGCACGACCGCCGTCGCCTTCCTCCAAGACAATCTCCCCAGGCAAGCGGAGCAGAACCTCTACTACTGGTACTACGGCACGCTGGCCATGTTCCAATACGGCGGGCAGCCGTGGGAGGACTGGAATCGCCGCGTGCGGGAGACATTGGTGGCGACTCAGCGCACTGCGGGCCACGCCGCCGGCAGTTGGGATCCCCGTCCCCCCTGGGGCGACTATGGCGGGCGGATCTATTCGACGGTGTTGAGCACCCTCTGCCTGGAAGTCTATTATCGTTTTCTCCCCATGTACCGGCAGAGCGAAGCCGACTAACCGCGGTCAGCATTGATTGCCGCTCGAATCCTTTCGGTCTTACCGGCCGATCCATTTGCGCAACTGGCAGGGTCATGACGTCATACGAACAACTCCTCAACGAACTGCGATCGACCGCACTCCTTGGCTCCTGCAGCTCCGTCCTCGGATGGGACGAGCAGACCTACATGCCGCCCGGCGGCGCGGAGCACCGCGCCGCCCAATTGTCATTGCTGGCGGGCATGGTGCACGAACGCGCCACCTCGCCCCTGCTGGGAGAACTCATCGTTGCCGCCGAGCAAGAGAATCCTTCGTCGGATCCCGATGCGCCGACGACGGCCACGCTCCGCGAAGCGCGGCGAAACTATGACCGGTCGACCAAAATTCCCCGACGATTGGTCGAAGAGCTCTCGCGGGTTTGCACGCTCTCGCAACAAGCATGGGGCGAGGCCCGCAAACAATCGAGTTTCGCGCATTTTCTGCCGTGGCTGGAACAAGTGGTCGCCCTGCGGCGCGAGGAAGCGGACGCTGTCGGCTACGGCGACGGAGTGCCGTACGACGCGCTGTTGGATGAGTTCGAACCAGGCATGACCGCCGAAGAGGTGAGCGGACTATTCGCCGGCCTGCGTGACGAGTTAGTGCCGCTGATTGCCGAGATCGTGGAGACCGGGCGGCAGCCCGATATCTCCATTCTCGAACGCCGTTATCCGATCGAACAGCAGCGGAAATTTAGCCTCGATGCGGCGCAACAGATTGGGTTTGACTTCAACAACGGCCGCTTGGACGAAGCGCCACATCCGTTTTGCAGCGGTTTCGGGCCGGGCGACACGCGTTTGACAACGCGTTACGACGAACATCACTTCCCCGGCGCATTCTTCGGCACGCTGCACGAAGCGGGGCACGGCATCTACGACCAGGGGTTGGACCCGGCCGCATTCGGCACGCCATTGGGCAGTTATGTCTCGCTGGGGATTCACGAATCGCAATCACGTTTGTGGGAAAACTTCGTCGGCCGCAGCCGCGCATTTTGGAGGCGGTACTTTCCCGCAGCGCAGCAGGCGTTTCCCGAATCTCTGCAAGACGTCACAGAGGAGACGTTCTACGCGTGTGTGAACGATGTGCGTCCGTCATTCATTCGTGTCGAAGCGGATGAGGCAACTTATAATCTTCACATTCTGCTGCGCTTCGAGCTCGAGCAACCCTTGGTCACCGGAGAATTGTCTCCCAGCGATGTGCCGTCCGCGTGGAACGAGAAATTCACGCAATATTTCGGCATGACTCCGCCCGACGATGCGCAGGGGTGCCTGCAGGACATTCACTGGAGCGGCGGTGGAATCGGCTACTTTCCGACATACTCGCTGGGCAATATGTATGCGGCTCAATTTTTTGAAGCCGCGCGCCGTGACCTGGGCGATCTCGACGCCCAGTTTTCCAAAGGAGAGTTTGCCCCGCTCAAGAATTGGCTCAATGAACAAATCCATCGGCCCGGCCAGCGCTATCGCGCAAATCGGCTGGTGCAGGTCGTGACCGGCGAAGAGCTGTCATATCAACCGCTGATGAAGCATCTGCGCGACAAGTATTCAGAACTGTACGGACTCTAAGCTCGTCGCCGTGAAACTCAGGATTTCCGGGTGCACACAAGCTTCCCGGCGGCCTTACTGCGAAATCCACCACAGATCCGCCAGGCCGATCACCAACAGCCCCATGCTGATGACCACGTTGACTTGAAAAAAGGCGATGTTGACCCGTGTGAGATCGCTGGGGCGCACCAGCCAGTGTTCATAGGCCAGGAGCAGGGCCACGCCGATGGTTCCTACAAGAAACACCGGGCCCAGCGCGGCGACTTTCCACAACGCAAACAGGCAGCCGATCATCAGCAGATGGCTGGCGAGGGCGATCTTGAGCGCAACGGGAATTCCCAGCCGCGCCGGAATGCTGTGCAGCTTGCGGTCGCGATCAAATTCGGCATCCTGGCAAGCATAGATGATGTCGAATCCGCCGACCCAGAAGAACACCACGCCGCCCAGTAAGACCGGCGGCCAGGCAATTTCGCCGCGAATGGCAATCCAAGCGGCGATCGGCGAGAGCATTAGCGCCGCCGACAGCCAATAATGACACCAAGCCGTGAACCGCTTGGCATAAGAATAGCCGCACAAGAACAACAGCACCGGGACGGACAGATACAACGGCCAGCGGTTAGGCAAAAACAGCAACGTGGAAGCAATGAACCCGCCGGCGCACAAGGTCGTAAACCAGACCACCGACTGCAGACTCAGCAGACCCGCCGGGAGATGGCGCCCCGAAGTGCGGGGATTCTCAGCGTCGATCTTGCGATCCGCCAGTCGATTAAACGCCATCGCCGCGGAGCGTGCAAAGACCATGCACAGTAAGATTCCGATCAAATCCAACCAGCGAAACGGAATGCCTTCCTGGTGATTCTTCCACCACGCCATCCCCGCCGCCAGCAGCGCAAACGGCAGCGCGAACAGCGTATGGCTGAAACGAATCATTTCCAGCAGTCGGCGCAAGTGAGTCAACATCGGTCATTCATGAGCAAACGGCTAGGCGTCGAGATCCGCCACAGAATCGAAAAACGTTGTAAACTACAGCGGAACAATTTATTTGCAAGCAGGTGGTACCGCCCACTTCACGGAACGTGGACATTTGCCTCGCCAAATCCCGATCAAACCGTAGTGGCTTGCGGCAAAGTGCCTTGTTAACATTATAGCAGTTTTAAGGGAACTGCAGGCGTAAGGAGCAATTTCAGTCCGATGTCGCGGTTTGGACCGGCCTGGTGGAACGGATTGAGAGCCCGGATCGGCAAACGATCTGACCGGGTCTTTGCGCAATCGGCGCTCAACGTCCGCAGAGTGAACGCTCTGGAACCGGAGATTAAAGCGCTCTCCGACGCGGAACTGCGCAAGGCGAGCCTCGACCTCCGCTGGCGTATCAAGGGGGGAGAATCACTCGAAAAGGTGATGCCCCGCGCCTACGCACTCGTCCGAGAAGCCGCGCAGCGCACGGTCGGGATGCGGCACCACGATGTGCAAATCCTGGGCGGGACCGCGATGACCAAGCGGTGCGTGATCGAAATGGAACCGGGCGAAGGAAAAACGCTCGTGGCCACATTGCCGGTCTATCTCTACGCGCTCGCCGGCGAAGGCGTCCATGTGATGACGGTCAACGATTACCTGGCGCAGCGGGATGCGAAATTGATGTCGCCCGTCTATAACCTGCTGGGAATGCGTGTCGGCGTCACCAATCCGGACTTCGACAAGAACACCCGCCGCGACGCCTATCTCTGCGACATCACCTACGGCACCGCGACACAATTCGGCTTCGACTTTTTGCAGGATCGCTTGGCGATGGGCGGCGAGGCCACAGGCGGCGGTGCGGCGGCGCTGCTGTTTGGAGAAAAGGGCAAAACCGAAGCCCCCATGCAGCGGGGGCACTTCTGCGCCATCATCGACGAGGCCGATAGTGTGCTGATCGACGACGCGCGCACGCCGCTGATTATTTCCGCTCCCAGTTCCGAACCGGACCAGCAGGTCGTCGATGCCTACGAATGGGCGGCCCGGCACGCAGTGGAGTTTCAAGTCGACGAAGACTTCACCCGGGACGTGGAAAAGAAGACGATTGAACTGAAACGCGAAGGTCGCTGGAAGGTTCGCGCGCTGCCGATGTCCAAGCTCGTCCGGCAATTGCCGCTGGAGGAACTGTACGAATACATGGAGCGGGCCATCAAAGTCCTGCTTGAATTTCAGCGCGATCAGCAGTACGTCATCCTCGAAGACGAGGTCCAACTGGTCGACGAAGGGACCGGGCGGATCATGCATGGCCGCAAACTGCGCGGGGGGTTGCACCAGGCGATCGAAGCCAAAGAGCGCGTGCCGGTGACCGTCGGCACGAGCCAGGCGGCAAGGACGACGATTCAAAGCTATTTTCTGCGATACAAAAACCTGCTCGGCATGACCGGCACGATCTGGAGCTCGCGTTGGGAAGTCAAACGGATCTATTCACTCACGTCGGTAAAAATCCCCACTCACTACCCGTCGAAGCGGGTCCGCATGCCCGACAAGATGTACACACAGGCCGACGCGCGGTGGAAAGCGGTCGTCGACGAAGCGCGCCAGATGCACGCTATGAAACGCCCCGTGCTCATCGGCACACGGTCGATCGACGCGTCGGAGCACCTTAGCAATCTCCTCCGTGAGCAGGGTGTGCCGCATACGGTGCTCAACGCCAAGGAACACGCCAAAGAGGCGGAGATCGTCGAAAAGGCGGGCGAACTCGGCGCAGTGACAATCGCCACAAACATGGCCGGTCGCGGCACGGATATTAAGGTCACCGAGGATGTCGATGCGATGGGCGGGCTGCACGTGATCGGCACGGAGCGCCACGACTCGGAACGCGTCGACAACCAGCTGATCGGGCGCTCCGGACGGCACGGGGCTCCCGGGTCGAGCCAGTTCTTCCTCTCGCTCGACGATCAGTTGCTGGAAGGATTTGGAAACGCCCGCGCGGAGCGGATACGCAGGTCGTACCGATCGGGGTCGACGAACGGAGGAGTTCAGAGAGATAGACTTGTGGGGCTGCTGCGCAAGGCCCAGCGGAAGATCGAACGCAAACACTCGCGCGGTCGGACCCAGCTGATGAAATATGAAAAGCGGCGCACGGAGATGCAGGAAAACATGGGCCTCGACCCGTTCCTCAACACGGCTGAGTAGTTCTAGTTTCAAAACCCGGTTGCGCCTGTTCAAGACGCTGACCGACAAGCGGCTGCGACACGCGTCGGACGGTTTTGGAGCCAGACGGAGAACATTTACCGCCGGTACAACCTGCGGAGACTCCATAAATACTGAACTCATTGGCTGATTCGTCGCTCGTCGGCGAATTCGCGTTGGACGAATTGAGACTCATCTGACAGAATACAGCATGCCGAAACCTGGAATTTGGGGATTACGCCGAGACCCGGTCCGGTCGGATCGGAAGCGATGGAGCGTCTGCAGAGTCCGGAACGTCGATACAATCGATGTAACGAGGACGAATCATCCGATTGGCGGATCGCGCATTCTGACTCGGGGGCAGTGAGTCTCGCAATCTCAACACAATGTAGCAGGCCACCAGGAACTTCATGTCCACAACCGAAGCACCCGGACCCGGCGCGAGCCAAATCGAAAAGACGAAGCAGCAGATCCGGCGTCTGGTCAGCGAAATCGCCCGGCTCTCCGAAACGGACGTGTCGGATGAGGAGTTCTTCCCGAACTACCTGGGCCGGGTGCTCGCCGCACTGGCGGCGCCGGCCGGAGCGGTCTGGCTGCGCAACGAAGCCGGCGTGTTGGAACTCGTCTACCAAATCAACCTGCAAGAAGTTGGATTTGATCGCCTGGGAGAAGCGGCTCAGCAGAGGCATGGCCGGCTGTTGGGGCAGATTCTGACCAACAATCGCGGCACGTCCGTTCCGGCCCAAAGCGGCGGGTCGGAAGCAGACAGCCCTGGCAATCCGACCGACTATCTGATTGTCGCCAGCCCGCTCGCGGTCGACGGTGCTCCTGAGGGAATCGTCGAGGTCTTTCACAACGCGTCGGCGGCGCCGGTCGTACAGCAAGGTTACGAGCGGTTTCTCAACCAGGTGTGCGAGTTGGGGGCGGGATTCCTCAAAAACCGCCGCCTGCGCGGCTTGGTCGACCGACAGCATTTGTGGTCCCGGTTGGAGTCCTTTACCCGCCAGGTTCATACCTCGCTCAAGACCAACGCGGTTGCATACACGGTCGCCAACGACGGCCGCCGCTTGATCGGCTGCGACCGGGTCAGTGTCGCCATGCGGCACGGCCGCAAGATGCGGATCGAAGCGATCAGCGGACAGGACGTGGTTGACCGTCGCGCGAATCTGACGCAACTGATGTCGCGTCTCGTGGAGTCGGTCGTCTATGCCGGTGAGCCCTTGACCTATACCGGATCGACCGACGATCTGCCGCCCCGCATCGAAGAAGCGCTGCGGGACTACGTGGATGAAGGGAGTTCCAAAGCGGTCTTCGTACTGCCGCTAAAGGAAACGCAAGAGGACCCCGAGGCGGAGAGCAAGTACTACGGTGCGCTGGTCGTCGAGCAGATCGAAGACAATCAGCCCGAACCGCAATTGCGGGAGCTAGCTGAGATCGTCGTCCGGCACAGTGAAACGGCACTCTACAATTCGCAGCGTTATCAACGGGTGTTCCTGTTGCCGGTCTGGCAATGGATGGGAAGTCAGGTTGCCAAACTCAAGGGCCGCGGTTTGGCCAAGTTTTTGGCGGTCGTCATGCTGCTGGTGGGCATTATCGGCGTGCTGGCGCTGGTGCCGGGAGAATTCCGCCTGGAAGGCGACGGCAAACTGCAGCCACAACTGCGCCGCGAGGTCTTCGCCATCGAAGGCGGCGTCATTAGCAAGATCAACGTGGATCACGGGGCTCGCGTCAAAAAGGATGAAGTGATTTTCGAGTTGGAGAACCTCGACATTCCGAAGCAACTCACTGAAGCGGTCATGCAATTGAATAACGCCGAGAGTGAGTTAGACATCAAGACCGTGCAGTTCGGATTGCCGGAGACGACGCGTGAGCAAAAGATCCAGCTCGAAGGCGACATGGCCGCGCTGAAGACAAACATCGAAAGCTATAAGGATGATGTCGACATTCTGAAACGCAAAATCAAGAATCTCGTCGTGCGGGCTCCGATCGACGGAGTCGTGACGACGTGGGGTATTGAGGAACGGCTTGAAAACCGGCCGGTGCAACAGGGAGGTCTGCTCGTAACCGTCGCCGACGACAAGGGCCCCTGGGTGTTGGAAATCAAAGTGCCGGAGGATCGTGTGGGACATATTCTCCGCGCGCAGGAAGAATTGGGAGATGACCAACAATTGGACGTGACTTACGTGCTCGCGACCGATCCCGAACAGCGCTACAAGGGCAAAGTCAAAAAGATCTCCAGAATTACCGAAGTCGTTGAGGAAGAAGGCAACGTCGTGCTGATCACGGTGACGCCCGACCCGGACGATATGCCCGACCCGGAAACGATGCGACCCGGTGCGGAGGTCAAGGCAGGGATCATCTGCGGCCAGCGCCCGCTGGGATATGTCTTTTTCCACCCGGCCATCGACGCTTTCTATTACAAGGTCCTGTTCTGGTTCGGTTATTGATTCGATCGGCTCATCACGACCGCTGACCGACAGTCCAAAGTCAACGCCAGGCGGAATGCCCCATGGCCCGTCCCAATCCCTCGATGGCTGCCTCAATCGAACGGCCGGTGATTCTCCGCCGCCGTCCCGATCTGGTCGTCAGCGAGCAGCGCTACGAGGGCCGCACCTATTTCCTGATCAAAGACCCCGTCGGTCTGAAGTATTACCGCTTTCAGGAAGAAGAATACAAAATCCTCGAACTCTTGGACGGCGTACGCAGCCTCAAGGAGATTAAGGACGTTTTCGAGGCGGAATTCATTCCGCAGAAGATCACGCTCGAAGAACTGCAGCAGTTCATTGGCCGTCTGCACGAATCGGGAATGGTCATCAGCGAAGCGGAGGGCCAGGGAGAGAAACTGCTCAAACGCCGCAAAGACCGCGCCAAAAAGCAGCTCATCTCAACGCTCTCAAATGTGCTCTATATCAAGCTCCCTGGTTTCGATCCCGAACCGGCACTGCGCTGGCTGCACCCCAGAATGAAGTGGATCTACACATCCTGGGCGTTAACGGGAGTGATTCTCTTAGCCCTGTCGGCATTGACGCTCGTGCTGATCAATTTCGACGAGTTTCGCGGCCGTCCGGAGATGGAGAGCTTTCACTCCTTCTTCAACATGCAAAACATCGTTTGGCTCTGGATCGCGATGGGGATGACCAAGATCATCCACGAATTCGGCCATGGCCTGACCTGTACCCATTTCGGCGGCGAATGCCACGAAATGGGCATGCTGTTTCTCGTGCTTTCGCCGGCGCTCTACTGCAATGTGTCTGACTCCTGGACCATGCCCAACAAGTGGCACCGCATCGCGATCAGCGTCGCGGGGATTTATGTCGAGGTTGTATTGGCCTCGATCGCCACGTTTATCTGGTGGTACTCCGCGCCCGGTCTGATCCACAACATCGCCTTTAGCACGATGTTCGTCTGTTCGGTGAACACCGTGTTGCTCAATGCCAACCCGCTGATGCGGTTTGACGGCTACTATGTCATGAGCGACTTGCTGGAGATCCCCAACCTGCGGGTCAAAGCCAATCAGCTTCTGCAGCGGACGGCGGCGCAGGTCTGTCTCGGACTCGAAATGCCCGCCGACCCCTTCATGCCGAAGTCCCGCAAAGGCTGGTTCATCACCTATGCGATCGCCAGTTGGTGCTATCGCTGGTTTGTGACGTTTGGAATCTTGCTCTTTTTGTACACGTTCTTAAAGCCCTATAAATTGGGCGCCATCAGCGCCATGATGGCCACGGGCATCGTGTTTATGATGTTCGTGATGCCGCTGTATAAGATGGTGAAGTTTATATTCACGCCGGGGAGATGGGAGATGGTCAAAAAGTTTCGGGCGGCGGTCAGCGCCATGATTGCTGTTGGCCTGTTTGTAGCGTTCTTGATGATCCCGGTTCCCAAGCGGGTCACGACGGTCTTCACCGTCCAGCCCCGCGACGCGCAACCGGTCTTCGTCAAGGCGGGCGGAACCCTCACCACCGTCCACGTCCGACCGGGACAACAAGTTCAAAAAGGTGACATCATCGCCGTTCTGTCCAACAACGACTACCGGCTGGATATGAACGCGCAGCACCGGCTGATGACGGACCAAAAGTGGGATGCCGAGGAATTTCGCCTCCTGGGCGGCGAATATCGCGGCCACATGGTCCGCGCCGAAGAATTGTACGAGGACGCTCGAAAACAGGTAGCCAATCGCGAGAAACAAATTGAGGACTTGGTCATTCGTGCTCCGGCGGACGGGACGATCTTTCCGCCGGAGATCGTCTCGGAACAGCCCTTTCAGGAACGCTATGACGCCCTGCCCCGCTGGCACGGCAACCCGCTCGACGAGCGAAACCTGGGCACGTTCTTGGAACCGGGGACCGCACTCTGCACGATCGGCGATCCGGAAAAGAAGGAGTGCGTGCTGATTATCGACCAATCGGAAATCGAATTCGTCGACCCTCTCCGCCGAGATCCCAATCTGCCGGTTTATCTGAAACTCGACGCCTACATGGACAAGACGTTCGTCGGCCAGATTCTCCCACAGGATATTTCACAGCGGGAACTCGAAAACTCTCCCCGCCAGGTCTCCAACGCGCTGGGAGGGGATTTGCAAACGGTCCAGGACGCGTCAGGCCGCATGAAGCCGCTCAACTCGTCGTATCAAGCGCTGGTTTACCTCGACGACCCCCACGACTTGCTGGTCAGCGGGTTCACGGGGACCGCCAAAATCGAGTGCGAGCCGCGCACATTGGCCCAGGTCGTTTGGCGGTATCTGACCGAGACATTTCACTTTCGGTTGTAGTGACAGCGAAGGGCCAACTCTGTTAGCCTAAGAGAAACGGCGCCATCAGGGTGGTGCGCCCGAAATTCCTTGATTCAGATATGGCTAACGATGCGCAGAGCACTTTCCATTCTTGGGATTTTCTGGTTCTTGGCTGTCGGCGTTGCCGCTTTGCCCGCGATGGGAGAGGAGCCGAAGCCGGCGGACGTTCGGCCGTACGGCATCGAGCAGCGGGTCCCCTGGACCACGTCGCGCGTGAAGGGATCTCCCGACCCTCCCCTGCCCTACCACGTGGAGAGGGTCTTTCCGAAACTGGCCTTCAACAATCCAGTCGAACTCACTCCCGCGCCCGGCAGTGACCGCTTGTTTGTGCTCGAAGTGGGCGGCAAGATCTATTCGTTTTCCAATCGCCAAGACGCAGACAAACTTGATCTCGCCTTGGATATTAAGCAAGCGATCAAAGGCGTGGGCAACTGCTACGGATTTGAGTTCCATCCGAATTTTGAACAAAACCGCTATTGCTACGTTTGTTATGTCATCGGGTCCAACATTCCCGACGGCACGCATGTTTCCCGGTTCACCGTCAATAAAACCGACCCTCCGACGATCGATCCCGAGTCGGAAAAGTCGATCATCACCTGGCCTTCCGGCGGCCACAACGGGGGGTGTCTAAAGTTCGGCAACGACGGTTATCTCTATATCTCAACGGGCGACGGCACCGGCCCCAACCCTCCCGACATCTTGAAGACCGGGCAGGATGTAAGCGACCTGCTCTCCTCGGTGTTGCGCATCGACGTTGACCATCCGGACGAAGGAAAAGGGTATGCCGTTCCCAGCGATAATCCCTTCATCAAAGTCGACAAAGCACGTCCCGAGATTTGGGCCTATGGGTTTCGAAATCCCTGGAAGATGAATTTCGATTCCCGCACCGGACGCCTCTGGCTGGGGGACGTCGGCTGGGAGCTGTGGGAGTTGGTCTACCACGTGCGCAGCGGCGGCAACTACGGGTGGAGTGCGGTTGAGGGGCCGCAACCGGTCTACACGTACGTCGATCGCGGGCCGTCCCCAATCACCGCCCCCACCGTGGCGCACCCGCACTCCGAGGCGGCGTCGATCACCGGCGGGCACGTTTATTACGGCGACCGGCTGAAGGAACTTCACGGGGCCTATCTCTATGGAGATTACGAGACCGGCAAGATCTGGGCCTTGCGGTATGACGGCCAGAAGGTAGCCTTGCTGCGGGAAATCGCCGACACGACGCTCAAGCTGGTCTGCTTCGGTTTGGATCACGACAATCGGTTTTACATCGTGGGTTATACGCCCGGCGAGATCTACCGGCTCGTCCCCAATCCCGCCCTTGAGTCCAAACACGATTTCCCCGTCCGCCTCAGCCAAACCGGCCTGTTCGATTCCGTCCAAGACCAGACGCCGGCGCCCGGCGTGATTCCGTATTCGATCAACTCCCCGCCCTGGTCCGACGGCGCTTCTTCAGAGCGATTTGTGGCACTGCCGGAGCAAACGACCATCGACACCAAGCCCAGTCCTTGGAAGTTTCCCCAAGATGCCGTGCTGGCCAAAACGATTTCGATCGACACGGAACCCGGCAATTCACAGAGCCGCCGCCGCTTGGAAACACAACTGCTGCACTACGACGGCGAAGCCTGGAAAGGCTACACCTACCGCTGGAACGATCAGCAGACCGACGCGACTCTCGTGGACGCCGAGGGCGGCCAAGTCACACTTTCAATCAAGGACGCCGCGGCGCCCGGCGGAGAGCGACAACAGACTTGGCATTTTCCCAGCCGCACCGAGTGCATGCGGTGCCACAACCCCTGGTCGGGAAACGTGCTGGCGTTCAATGTCCCGCAACTGAACAAGCTGCACCGCTATCCCCACGCCGCCGACAACCAACTCCGTACATTCGCTCACGTGGCGCTCACTGATCGCGATCTCTCCAAGGGCGACAACGTACCGGCATTGGCGGATCCGCGGGACGAGCAAGCGGACCTCAGTGCGCGGGCGCGGGCCTACTTACACACCAACTGTGCCCACTGCCACCGTATGCACGCCGGAAGTTCCGTGCTCTCGAAAATGCACTATGACTTGCCGTTGGACAAGACGCTGATGGTCGATGAGCGGCCCTCACAAGGAACGTTCGGCTTGGTCTCCGCCCGGGTCGTGGCGCCGGGCGATCCGTTTCGCTCCGTCCTCTGGTATCGCATGTCAAAGCTGGGCCGCGGCCGCATGCCGCATATTGGTTCGACTCAAGTCGATCCCGCGGGAACCCGGCTCATCTACGATTGGATCAATCAGCTCGAGCCCAGCGCAGCAACAGCCGATGCGGCCGACCAAGAGGATGACGTCGCAATCGAGATCGGCAAACTGAGCGCCGACAACAAGGCCCCCGCTGAGCGGCAAGCCTCCGCCGTCGATCGCCTGTTGTCATCGACCGGCGGAGCACTTCGCACGCTCTACGCGATCGAGCAGTCTGAAATCAGCGCGCCGTTGCGGCAATTGATCATCGATCGCGGTACGCAACATTCAGAAAGTCAGATCCGCGACTTGTTCGAACGGTTTATCCCGGAGCAACAGCGTATCAAGCGGCTGGGCAGCACGATCAAGCCGGAGCAGATTCTGTCGCTCAAAGGTGATCAACGGCGGGGAAGCGATCTGTTTCTCCGCGCCGCGGGAGTCACCTGCCGCAACTGCCATCGCGTCGGTAAAACCGGTCAGGAACTCGGTCCGGATCTGCGTGCCGTCGCCGAGAAAAACTCACGGGCGCAGTTGCTGGAGAGCCTGTTGACGCCGTCCAAAAAAATCGACGAAAAGTTCGCCGCCTACTTAATTGAAACCAAGCGCGGGAAAGTGCACACGGGACTGTTGATCAAAAACGGTGATCAAGAAGTCGTGCTCAAGGATACTTCGCACAAGGAAATCCGTGTGCCGCGCAACGAGATCGAGCTGATGGAACGCCAACAAAAGTCGCTGATGCCCGACTTGTTGTTGCGGGACATGACGGCGCAGGAAGTGGCCGATTTGCTGGCGTTTCTGAAGTCGCTGAATGGCAAATCAGAGTGATGCCGCCCAGCGCTCAACCCGTATAGAGCACATCCATCACTTTCCCCCGGTTCAGATGCCGCGGGCGATTGGTGCGGTCGGGGATCATCATGTGCGGATCAACACCCAGCGCTTGATAAATCGTTGCGCCGACGTCGTTCGGATGGTACGGCGTCGTGACGGGATAGGCGCCGATGCGATCGGTTTTGCCGATCACCTGCCCGCCCAGGACTCCGCCGCCGGCAAATAGCGCCGTGTACCCCGGCGCCCAATGGTGGCGTCCCGGAACCTTTTGACCGGCCAGCGGTGAAATCCGCGGCGTGCGGCCGAACTCGCCCACGCAGACAATCAACGTCTGGTCGAGCAATCCTCGCTCGGAGAGATCATCCAACAGCGCCGAAACTCCCGTATCAAGCGCCGGCAGCATCGTTTTCAATCGCGGAAAATGGTTCACGTGCGTATCCCACATTTGCACGTGTCCCATGTTGCACTGGATGACCGGCATTTCCATTTCCACGAGCCGCCGGGCGAGCAACAACGTTTGTCCGTATTTGTGCCGCCCGTAACGGTCGCGGACCTCCGGCGGTTCGGCGTGGACATCGAGCGCCTGCTTGAGTTTCGAGGAGGTCAGCATGGAGAAAGCGAGTTCTTGCTGGCCGTCAAACTTTCGGCTTTCGGGGGAACCGTCGGCGATATCCCCCTGTTGTTCAATCTCTTTAAGCAATTGCTGGCGGCTTCCCAATCGCCCCACGCTGAGTCCGTCGATCAGCGACAGGCCCCTGACTTTATAGTCCTTGCCATTGGGGTCATCTTTGAGCACAAACGGATCGTAGCTCGGACCCAAGAATCCCGCATGCTGTCCCGGCCAGACGAGCACCCCTTCAATGAGCGGATTCGGCAGCGTCACTTGGCACGGCAAACGGTCGGGCCGCGGGCGGAGATACGAAAGCGCGGAACCGAACGAGGGCCAGTCTCCGCGGTTCAGAGACTTGTCCTGATTGGAGTTACCGCGAAACGTCTGCACCGTTCCGGTGAGTGCATTGTGCGAACCGGAAAGGTGCCGGTTATCGCCGTGTGCCATGGAACGGACAATCGTCAACCGGTTGGCCCGCGCGGCCAAGCCGGGCATTTTCTCCGTGAAATCCAGTCCGGCGACTGCCGTGTTGATCGGCTCAAATTCCCCTTTGGTCTCCGACGATTCCGGCTTGGGATCGAACATGTCGATATGGCTGCCCCCGCCCGTCAAAAAGACCAGCACCACCGACTTCACACGCTGCTGCTCGACGGCTGCTGCGGACCGCCGTCCAAGCAATGACGAGAGCCCTAGCCCAAAAAAGGAGGAGCAACCGACTTGCAGGATTTCACGTCGCCGAAACATCGTGATTCAACGTCTCCAGAAAAGTCTTAATCGCGACACACGAAGCGTATCGTATTATTAAAGCATCATCGATCACAAGGCACAACGTCCTCGCAACTTCCGAAACGACGAGAACCCCGCCCAAAACTGTTTGCGAACACCGAACTGCACGCGGTGTCAAATTGCGGTTGCGGCGGAAGTCGACTTGGTCTAACCTAGAATTTCTCGACCCAATCGGCCAAAATACACGCTGTCAAATCGCACGGCTGATTCGGCAATCCCATCGGACCTACTCTGCCCAAGGAACTTCGGCTCCTTGGGCAGTTTCCTGTCTATATCGGCACAACTTCGTGGACGCGGTTACTATTGTTTATGCGAATGGAACGAACCTCAAACCCGCTACGTTCCCGCTGTCCGACGGCCGCAAATTCCCCAACTCGGTTGTTGACACGTCCTTCTTGAAACCCTGCAAGATTGTGAGCGGTCTGCTGACCTCAACACCGACGTCAAACGGGTCGAGAGTCTTGAAACCGGTCTTAGAAACGAGTGAGTGAATCGTCATGGAAAAACAACCCATTTCGCGTGAAGGCTTTGACAAGATCCGCGAGGATATCCGCCGCATGGAAGAGGAGGAAATGCCGGCGATCGCAGAGAAAATCGCCGAAGCCCGGGCGGAGGGTGACTTGAGCGAGAACGCCGAATACCACGCGCAGCGTGAAGCACAAGGGTTGCTACAGGCTAAAATCAATCAGCTGCGCACAAAACTCGCCGACTCATACATCGTGGACAAAAGCAAGTTGCCCAAAGGGGTCGTCACGTTCGGATCGGTGGTCACGATCAAAGACCTCGACGACGATATGGAAGAAAAGTATGAATTCGTCGGACCGGGCGAGGAAGATTACACCGGTGAAGTGATGAAGATTCTCAGCAGCAGCCCGCTGGCATCCGCGTTGATGGGAAAGAAGCCGGGCGACAAAGTCGAGGTGTCGCTGCCCAAAGGGACCGCTGAGTACGAGGTCGTCGACATCGACGAAGAGTAGCCGCAGCCGTCGCTTCTTTCTGTCCACTAACATTGCCGGTCTTAACGTACGCCCCTGAGAGCTTCACCGATGACTGCCGACGATTTGAACCCGGTCGACATGATCCGGCCCCGCCGCACACTGACCGGGATTTCTGCCATCTTGCTCCCTTTCGACGAGGCGGGCGAAGTCGATGACGCCGCGCTCGAAGCGCACATCCGCCGCACCGCAGCCGCGGGTCTGGTCCCCGCCGTCAATATGGACACCGGCTTCGTCAATCTGATCGACGACGCCACAAAAGGGCGAGTCCTCGCGACGACGCAGCGTGTGATGGAGGGACGTTCATTTTGTGCCGGCGCTTTTTGCGCCGACGAGCCGGGCGCTGGTTGGAATCCCGACGAGTACTTGCGGCAAATGGATTTCATCCAGCAACACGGCGGAACGCCGGTGATCTTTCAGTCGTACGGACTGACCGGTCAAGATCCGGCGGAGATTATCGCGGCATACGAACAGTTAGCCGCCGCCTGCGACCGTTTCATCGCCTTTGAATTGACAAAGGACTTGCTGCCGTTTGGTGCGACCTACGATCTACAGACGTACCGCGCGCTCATGGAAATCCCCCAATGTGTCGGGGCCAAGCACTCCTCATTCCGCCGTGAACCGGAATGGCAACGGCTACAGCTGCGCGACGAAGTCCGTCCCGACTTCAAAGTCTTCACCGGAAACGACCTGGCGATCGATATGGTGATGTACGGCAGCGACTATTTGCTCGGCCTGAGCACGTTCGGTCCCGACTATTTTGCGCGTCGCGATGCCTACTGGGCGGCGGGAGATCCGCGGTTTTACGAATTAAACGACGCATTGCAATACCTGGGAACCTTCACCTTTCGGCACCCCGGTCCCGCATACAAGCATTCGGCGGCACAGTTCCTCAAACTGCGGGGAATGATCAATTCAGAACGCACCTGCCCGGGCAGCCCGACACGCCCGGAATCAGACATTCCGGTGCTCGACCAAATTCGCGGCAGACTCGACAGCCTGCTGGCCGAGTAGCCGACTTCTCAACCGCGCGCGGCAGGGTGGAGAAACACTATTTCTGCGGCTTCGATTTCGCGGCTTCATCCTTGCGGTCGTATTCCACCAATCGCAGGCGGGCACAGTGCCACATAAACTTGGGGCCTAATGGAACTCGTTTTCCCACCGGCCACAGGTACTCAGTCGCCTGCAGAAACGATGTTCGGGCCAGTTTGTGATTCCCCTCGGCGTCGGCAAAAAGTCCGGTGTAAAGGTGCACGTAGAACAGTCGTTGTTCCTGCACTCGCTTTCCGAGGTTCTCCTCTTCGATCTGCTTCTGAATCGCCGCCAGCAATTCATCGCTGGTGAGCTTCCCCTCAAACATCTCATAAATCTTACCGAATTCGGGTCGGGGATCCGGCTTGGAATAGCGAATCATTTTCTCCCGCGCCTTCTTCACACCTTTTTCCTTGGCGTCGGCCAAAAAGATCCAAATTCCGTTTTCGCGATCCTTGTCATCGTAATCCATATAGCGGGCCAATTGCTTTGAGCAGTCCTCATAGCGTCCCGCAAAGTAATAGGCCAATCCCAGCCGCCAATTGGATGCTTCTTGGGCCGGATCGAGTTCCTGCATCTTCTCGAAGTCTGCGACCGCTTTCTTAAAGTCACCGTTGAAGAAATAGGTATTGCCGCGGAGACTATAGAGTCGATCACTCTGGGGTGAGACCTCGATTCGATCGCTGTAGTAATCGATGTTGCGATTCAATGACTCCTTAATCGCTTCAGCATTGCGCTTGTAAAACGGAGGCTGCGCCGATTCGTCGTCGGCCGGCAACAGATGCACGATTCCCAGCCAAAGCGCCGCCGCGACGGCTATCCTGATCGCATGAACCATCTGATCAACCTCCGGAAGTACGGAAATAAGGTTATTGATTGATAGCAGGCCGTCGACCGAAAACCACATCCACCTTCACGTTTCTGCTCCGACTTGCCGGCAGGAGGGATCGACTTCACTTCCGCGGCGGGAGCAGTTCCTTATTGAGTTTGCACACAATCGTATATTGGGGGTCAAACACGTTGCCCACATCGTAACGGACTCCCTGTGTGAGCAGCAAATTCGCCTCCGCCGCGTCAAGATCGTAGTCCTGCTGCAATCGGCGTAGCATCTCGGTCGTCGCATGCTGCAGCGCCTGGTCCATCGGCCGCGCATTTCCACAAGTGAAGATCCAATTCGCGTTTTCTCCGCGAGGCCACCCGATCGACCTGCGCTTGAGCACCTCGAGCGTAAATCGGACATCCATCGAAATCTCTACTCCGGCGCCACAGATCTCACCGTCCCCCTGCAAAGCGTGTCCGTCGCCGATAAAAAAGCAAGCACCCGGCTGGAAAACCGGAAACTCGACAACCGTCCCGGCAACAAATCCGCGGTAGTCCATGTTGCCGCCGTGCTCAGCGGAGCCTGCGCAGTTGAGAAACTGCCCGTCCTTGGGGGCAACACCGAAGCAGCCCGTCATTGGTGCCAACGGCAAAGTGAATGCTCCCAGACGGGTCTCCGGAGCGGTCAGCGTCGCCGTGTTGGCTGCGACGTCGACGCTCCATTCGGCAAGGACCGGTGTCGGCAGTTCCGCGACGTAGTCGGGATCGACCACATTCGGCGCCAAACTCGATGTGCAGAATCCGTAGTCGCGGTTGGGAACGATTTCATCGAGCACCACGCGTAGCGTATCACCCGGCTCGGCCTCCTCGACAAAAAACGGGCCGGTCTGTGGATTCCCCCGCGGTGAAACCGAGACACGACGCTGGTCAAACCCGCGCGCGTCGACGGTCGTTGTTGAAACAGAATCTCCGCTCTTCACCCGCAGCACCGGCTCATGCGGACCCATCGTCGTGTGGTAGTGTGTGGGCTGATAAGTGTGATGCATGGATTTAATTGGCAACCAATTGACCGCGGCGATACGGAGCAGTCTGCAAGAGTCAGCTCTGCTTTGTGAATTTCCGCAACGACGGACAATCTGGCCCGACCATTCCCCGCTGGACGCCGGCCGAGTCGGTGACCTCACCGAGGTAGATGTCGCCGGCCGAGTCGACCCAGATGTCGTGCGGAGCGATGAAGTCGCCCGGCTGGTAAGGATCGGCTCCGCCGCCCCATCGGGCGAGCAGTTGACCGTCGATGTCAAAAATACTGAGCCGCCCGCCGGTGTCGTCGGGGCGGGGATCAGGCGTCCCCGCGTGATAACCGACTTCGGCCACATACGCACGATCGTCAGCATCGAAGAAGATCTCGCACGGCCGTGCGATGTCGGGCCATTCGTCGAGATACTCACCGTCCGGAGAAAAGATCTGAATGCGGCTGTTCTCGCGATCAGCCACGAAGACCCGTCCGCGGCTGTCGAGCGCGATACCGTGCGGCAGATTGAACTCCCCTGGTCCGGTTCCCGGTTCACCCCATGACTTCAGCAGTTCGCCCTCTGCGGAAAACTTGTGGACCCGCGCGTTCCCGTATCCGTCGGTCACGAACATCTCGCCCGATTCAGCCAACACGAGATTCGTCGGCTGATTGAACGGGCCGGCGCCTCGTTGAATCGTGCGATAGTCTCGGTTCACAACACCGGTATCGCTGGCCGCCCCGCTGGTGCCCAACGTCCTGATCAGTTCGCCGGTCGGCGTAAAATGGTGAATCGTATGATCCAGATCATCCGTCAAGAACAATGTATCGTCCGGCGCGATCCAGATACCGTGCGGCCGTACAAACCGGCCTTCTCCCCACGCGTCAATAAAGCTGCCGTCCCGGTCAAAAATCAATACAGGATGCGGGCCCCGGTCGAACACAAACACTCGGTCCCGCGAATCGACGGCGACCCCCACAGCTTCGGTGAGTTTCCACCCTTCCGGCATCTGATGCCACGTTGCGCACGCCTCGTAGACGTAGTCCCCTGCACCGACCATTTCTGTTAGCGGAATCTTGCTTTCGGACATTCTCAGTGCTCCTCTTGGGGTCTCGTCGTACGTACTCACTTCTACCCTGCGACTCTCGTTTGGTCAATCACACACGCTTGCGGAAAGGATCTGATTGGGATGACATTCAACGTCCCGGCGTCCGCAAACAGGTTTGTTTTGCGAGGCTCGCGAGCATGTCTCGCGCCTGCGGGCCAATGTGGATTTGCAATTGACCGATTCAGCAGCACCGATAGAATGCCGCTCGTGACCATGCCGATCGTCTCAGAGTGCAGCGAATCCGATGCCGCGTCCCAAGCTTCCCTATCCCACACCAAAGGAATTGGAGGTCCTCCAGATTCTCTGGGATCATGAGCCGTGCACCGTCCGGCAGGTGATGGAAATCTTGAACAAACGCCGCCGGCGGGCCTACACGTCAGTCATGAGCTTGTTGAACGTAATGACCGACAAAGGGTTGTTGATGCGGCGGTCGCAAGGACGGGCGTTTCTGTACAAGTCTCGCATCGGCCGCGAGAAGACGCTCAGCGGACTCACAGGCGATTTGCTGAACCGGGCGTTTTCCGGTTCGGTCGCCGAGCTGCTCACGCATATGCTCGACCAGTCCAAGCCGTCAGTGGCAGAACTCGACAAAATGGTCCAGATCATCGACGACTATCGCAATGGTCGCCGCGTCCGCTGAATGAAGGGGTCGTCGAGAATCGTCTCGACCAAAATACCCGATTGAATAATTTGGCGATTCGACCCGTACAACACGGGTATTACGCCGAACGAATTGCTCATCCATCGCGTGTGTGCGTACAATTGCGCTGTAGTCGAGTGGTGGCCTATTGCTGTGATCCTCACAGATTCTCCAGCCGACGTCAGCACGTTCTCATCTGACAGTCGATTCACACATCCCTCACAAGGAGAGGCTCATGTCCAACCCAACCACACGGCGCGACTTTTTATCGGCTGCCACAGCGGGCGGATTCTTGGGACTGGGAGGAACCGCGTTTCTCTCGCAGCTCACTCCAGTCTCAGCAGAGGAGACCAAACTGGACTCCTCCGCAGTGCAGTTTCGCCCGGAGATTGAGCAGACCGTCCGTCTGCTTGAGGAAACGCCGCGCGACAAATTGCTAGAGAAGGTGGCCGATCGCATTCGCCGCGGACTGACGTACCGCGAGGTGCTTGCAGCGTTGTTGCTGGCGGGTGTGCGGAACATTCAGCCCCGACCCCACGTTGGCTTCAAATTCCATGCGGTGCTGGTCGTCAACTCAGCGCACCTGGCCAGCCTCTCCTCGCCGGACTCCGACCGTTGGCTGCCCATCTTTTGGGCGCTCGACGAATTCAAACGCTCGCAGCGCCGGGATGTCGAAGAAGGGAACTGGACAATGCAGCCGGTCGACGAATCGGCCGTCCCGCCGGCTCACAAGGCACAGGCGGCCTTCAAAGAGGCGATGGACAACTGGGACGTCGATGCGGCCGACGCCGCTGTTGCCGGCCTCGCGCGGACAGCGGGTGCACACCAGATTTTTGAATTGTTCGCCGGCTATGCCGCACGAGATTTCCGCAGCATCGGACACAAAGCGATCTATGTCGCCAACAGTTGGCGGACGCTCCAGTGCATCGGCTGGCAGCATGCGGAGCCGATACTCCGTTCGCTGGCCTACGCGCTGCTCAACCACCACGGCGAACCAAACCCGGCCAAGAGCGATCTCGGCCCGGACCGTCCCTGGCGGCAAAACCGGATCCTGGCAGAGAGCGTAAACGCCGATTGGCGAGGTGGATCAATCGACGGCCAAGCAACATCGGATCTGCTGCAGACGCTCTATGCCGGCTCGTCGGATGATGCTGCGGCGAAAGCTGTCGACACGTTGAATCGTGGGGTTTCTCCACAGTCGATCTACGACGCGCTGTTTGTCGGCGCGGGCGAGTTGTTGGTCCGGCAAGCCGGAATCGTCGCCCTGCATGCAGTCACGTCGACAAACGCCATCCGCTATTTGTTTGAAACGACCAGCAACGACAACACGCGCCGCATGCTCTTGCTGCAGAATGCGGCGTTTCTGCCGCTGTTTCGGGAGGCCATGCACCGCCGCGGGGACGTCGGCGACACTCATCTCGATCAAATGCAGGCAGCGAGCGTCCCGCAGAAACAGCAGACGGCGCTAGCGGAGATCTTCGCGGATGTGAATGGGAACCGCGGCGAGGCAGCGCGGAAAGTTCTGGGCTATTTAGACCAAAATCGCGACCCGAAAGACCTGATCGACACGGCCCGCAAATTGATTTTCTTGAAAGGCTCGAACTCTCACGATTACAAGTTCAGCTCTGCGGTGCTGGAGGACTTTTATCACGTCTCGCCGCAATGGCGAAATCGTTTTCTCGCATCGAGCGTGTTCAACCTCCGCGGTTCCGGTGAACGCGACAATTCGCTGGTTGAGCGCACTCGTGCCGCGTTTGGGGCGTAACGGCCTCCACGCACAAGCGTCGTAGCAGCCACTATTCCACCGAGACTGCCGTCGATCAACCATCGGATACTGCCGCTTTTTCGTTTTATTCGGCAGCCATCTACGGCTAAGATATGCGGAGTTGAACGTCAAACAATGTGAACGTGAAACTCGTCAATCAGTCTGCTCGCCACGGGCAACGAAACCTACCGATCAGGGAGATTCGAACATGTCAGAAAACTCGCACGAAGCGGCACCGACAGGCGGGCTGGTGGGAATCGCCGAAGTCCGGCACAACTGGGGTTGGTTTGTGGCACTCGGCGTCTTGCTGATTATCGTGGGCATTGCCGCCATTGGATCGTCTTTCTGGGCCACGCTGGCGACGGTGCTGGTCTTCGGCTGGCTGCTGATCGTCGGCGGAGCCATCCAAGCCGCTAACTTCTTGTGGCGCAAAAAGTGGAAAGGATACTTCATTGACCTGCTCAGCGCTTTGTTGTACCTGTTCATTGGTTTTGTGCTCGTCGCCAATCCGTTGCGGGGAGCCATGGCCATTACATTGATCATCGGCATTTCGCTGATCGTGGGTGGTGTCTTTCGAATCGCCGCCGGATTCATGACGCAGGTGGAACATCGGATCTGGCTCCTGCTGCACGGCGTGATCAGCCTGCTCTTGGGGGGCGCCATATGGATGGAGTGGCCTTCTTCAGGGATTTGGGTCATTGGATTGTTCGTCGGAATCGACATGCTCATCGGCGGCTGGGCACTGGTCATGTTAGGGCTGACAGCCAAGAATCTGCCGGATGATGGACAGATGAATCCAACAGCCTGAGAAGATTGTTCGACATCGAATCAACACGGCTCAGCGATTCGTTAGTCTGAGATTGTGACGAGCGAGGTCGCGTGTGCTTGCAGTTTCTCAGCCGTTATCCCAAACGCAAAGCAAGCAGTTATGGGCGTAGCTTGGAAATCAGTTCGATTCGGGTTAATACTCAACGGCATCGGCGCTCGGGTGATTGCCATCGTGTTCTTGCTGAATGCCGCAATTACGTTGGCCCTCCTTCCCTGGGTCGTTGGCCGGGAGTTCAATCCAGTGATTGGCTTCTTCTGTGCCGTCGCCTTGGCGGCCGTTTATTTGGGAATGGTTCGCCGAGCGCTGATCCTCGAATCGGAGGAGACGGCGACTCAGATCGGTTTTGTGGTCGTTTCGGTCCTTGTCTGCCAGTTGGTCTATGCGCACCCAGCCACGCTCCAACATGTACTGCTCGTCTCGACCGAATTGACCCCCGCGGTTTTCGCGGGATCGCTGGCGCTGTTCGTCGCCGGCAGCGTTTTTTGCGTGCTCTGTTGGTCGGGGTTGCGAGATTTGGTGCTCGCACTGTTGTCCCTCGCAACAATGCTCGTTACGGGGGCCGTCCTGTTGAAACTTGTTTCGCTGGCCGAGAACGTCCGCTGGATTCAGGCCGCAATACCGCACCGTCTGCTCGCTGCCGAGTTATTTGAAATCCCGCTGTTTAGCATCATCGGCCTGATTGCAAGTGCCACGTGTGCAGTTGTTTTGCATGGCTTGTTTCTGCGCGGCGTTGCGGGAACCTATCGCGACGAAACAACACAGAAATATGTGTCGCGGTATTTGATCTATCAACTCGTCGCATCGGGGGCGATCGCGGTCGCGTTCTATCTCATCCGCGACTATCGCCCACGCCAAGTCTTGGCCATTGGAAACGCGTCGTTTGATACGCTCACGATTTGTTTCAACTCGATCGTTTCACTATTGGCCGCGGTCGCAGCGACGTGGCTCGGGCGCGCGATCCGCGGGGTGTCCGGGTTGATCGATCCGTTTCGGCTGGCCGAAGCCCGTTGAATGGAAACCGCTTCGTAACGGCGGATTATAGCTTGCCCGCAGTGAGGCTCTCCGCTTCCGCCGCGGCTTCCGGCAAAACGGCCTTCGCCTTAAGCACTTGCATGTGCACGAGTGCGAGAGCGACCCCCAAGAGTTCGCAGTACAGAAGATTCCACAGATTGGCGGTCCAAATCGAGATGATCAGGCCAACCCAAATGGAAACAAAGACCACATTGCCAAGAATTCCGTCGCGGGTGCAGAATGGTCCCAGCGGCTGATTCCCCGGCAAACGTCCGGGCAGCCAGCGATTGGTCTTGCGGCAGTAGTCGGAAAACTGGCGACCCCACTGTTGATTCAGTAATTCCTCTTCGGCGCACACAACGCGATTGTTGCGAATGAAGTGAAACAGCAAAAAGGCGACTGCAGCGATCCATCCAAATAACGCTGCGAAACCGGCAAACATCAGCATTGTGCCGATGTAGAGCGGGTTTCTAACGATGCCGAACGGTCCGGACGTCACAAGCCGTTGAGAAGTCGGCTCAAATCCCGTCACAACTTCCGCCGAGAGAACGCTGGTCCCCCAGATACGGATCGCCAGACCAACAGTTCCCAGCAGAATCGCAAGCGGCACGCTCCAAACTGGGAAGACTCGGGATTGGGGAAACAAATCTCCGCCCCGACTCACGTCGACGATCAGTGCCAGCAGGAGTTGACTTGAGAATAGAATGACGGCGCGTAGTCGGTATTCCCAGGGACCTGCAGGTCGATTGCAAAATCGAAATAACCCCAAACTACGCCCCCAAGCACTATAAACTGCAGAATTGCCGGGACATACCGATGCTGCTACGGTAGCAGCCATTAGGTCGACGCCCTATATATTTGTCTATTTATTCTATTATCTGCAAACACCCCTTTCCACTTTTTATGCGCATTTTGAAAGAATCTAAGGCATAGGTCGTGCTTGGCAGAACGCTCAAAGTCTCCTCACGGGAAACATTGGCACTCCGCCCCGATACCTGGACCAATGATGACTTCCGGCGTATTCTCGAAGCATGACGATTGCCGCTTTCAATTACGTCCAGCCGGCTGCGACTCAGCGTATTGCTCCGCTGTCTGCGACAGCGGTCTTGTCTGTTGTTGTCGCCGCGATCATCTTGCACGTTTCCGCTCTTTCGGTGCACGCTGATGAGACGACCGAGCGTCCAAACATCGTGTTCTTGCTTGCCGACGACTTGGGCTGGACCGGATTGCGATGTTTTGGCAGCGACTTTTACGAGACGCCCCGCCTGGACGGTCTCGCGGCGAGTGGGATGCGGTTCACGAACGCCTACTCCGCATGCACCGTCTGCTCACCCACACGCGCGTCGATCATGACCGGAATGTATCCGGCACGTCTGCGATTGACCGACTTCATTGCCGGTCAAAACCGTCCGTGGGCCAAGCTCGAAATTCCCAACTGGCAAAAGCATCTGCAGCACAAATACGTGACCCTCGCCGAAGCATTGCAGGCCGCGGGCTATGCGACGGCGCACGTTGGGAAGTGGCATCTCGGCCCCCGCAAGGGACCCGGACCCTACTCCCCAGTGCGGCACGGGTTCGAGATTGAGATCATGAAGCCGCGCGCAGCGAAGGGCTACTTCCTGCCAGAGGGCTTCAATCAACAGGGGGAATCGGCGAGCGGCTATCTGACCGATTACTTCACCGATCAGGCATTAGAGGTGATCGATCGACATCGCGACCGGCCGTTCTTTCTATACCTTGCCTATCACACTCCCCACACGCCCATTCAAGGACGCCCGGATCTGGTGGCGGAATTCCAAAAGAAAGTGCGTTCCAAATCGATCCATAAAAATCCGACGTATGCCGCAATGGTGAAGAGCCTCGACACAAGTGTCGGCCGGATTCTGGACCGCCTGAAGCGGCACGGCATCGATCAGAAGACGGTGGTGATTTTCACGTCCGACAACGGTGGACTCACGCAGCGCTACGGCAAACACGACGGATTCACCGAAAACCTGCCCTTGCGCCGCGGAAAGGGATCCGCCTACGAGGGGGGTGTTCGCGTGCCCACGATTGTGCACGCCCCCAACATGACGAGGCCGGGAAGCGTTTGCGAACAGCCGATCATGTCGATTGACTATTACCCCACGCTGCTTGAAGTCGCGGAAGCGAAAGGTGATGAGCAGCACAACGCGTCGATGGACGGTCGCAGCCTGGTGCCGCTTCTAAAGGATCCTCGCCAGACACAGCAGCGCGATTTGTACTGGCACTATCCCCACTATCACGCGGGCGGCGACGGCCCGTATAGTGCGATTTGCTCAAACGGCTTCCGCCTCATCGAGTTTCTGGAAGACGGCCGGCTCGAGTTATATGATCTCAGTCGTGATATCGGCGAGACGACGAATCTGGCTCAAACCTCGCCCGACCTCGCCAATACTTTGCTTGAGAAGCTGCGAACCTGGCGAACTGAAGTTGGTGCTCAGATGCCGACCCCCAATCCGAATTTTGATCCACAGCGCGCCGACCAAGTGCAGCGCAACCGCAAGTCCGCTCGATAACAGTATGTCGAAACCAGTCTCGCCCTTGTTACACGTCGTTCTCTATCAACCGGACATTCCTCAAAATACCGGGAATATCGGCCGGACGTGTGTGGCAATTGGCGCGAAACTGTGGCTGGTTCGCCCGCTCGGTTTTCATCTCGATGCCAAACATCTTCGCCGTTCCGGAATGGATTATTGGCAATACGTCGAGTGGGAAGCGGTGGACGACTTGCGGGAGTTGGAGGAGCGTCTTCCCGACCGCCGCTGGTGGTACATCACAAAGTTCGGGCGTCGGCTGGTTTGGGACGCCGATTTTCAAGCCGGTGACGTCGTGGTGTTCGGCAGCGAAACGCGGGGACTGCCGGAAGGGTTGTTGCAGGAGAACGCCGCACGGACGCTGCAGTACCCGATGCGTGACGAAGTCCGCAGCCTCAACTTGGCGAGCACGGCAACCGCAGTCATGTATGAGGCCGTCCGGCAATTCGGCGGACTCAAGTAGTTGTTCAGATGGATTTTTCGCCGATGAAACAGAGTTTTGCTCACGCGTTTTCGGGGCTGTTCCAAGCGATTCGCCGTGAACGGAATCTGAGGATTCACCTCGTTTGTGCCCTGGTCGTTATCGCACTGGGTCTGTTGCTGCAAATCGGCCCGATCGAGTGGGGGCTGTTATTATTGACGATCGGCTGTGTGATCTCCGCAGAATTGTTCAACTCGGCGCTGGAAGCGGTCGTGGACCTCGCCTCTCCCGAGTTTCATGCGCTGGCCAAAACGAGTAAAGACATCGCGGCAGCCGCAGTGCTCGTTCTGGCCCTGTTTTCGGTCTCAATTGGATTGTTAATCCTAGGACCGCCACTGTGGGAGTTGGTTTTTGATCGCTGAGATGAACTTTCGATTCAGCGGCCCGCTGACGAATCTTCGTCGCTTCGGTACAAATTTCGATCCCTACAAACGACGACCAGTTGACGACGCTTCATCGATTCGCTCGCGCGATGACAAGTAGTGCTTACAATCCGCGGCCCGTGATCGGATAGGCCGTGTCTTGAAAGGCGTGTCCCGTATGGCAACCGGGTGGAACAATCCCGTCAACAAACTCCTCGTCCGCGTCCGTAATCGTCACCTCCAGCGCCGCCAAGTTGTCGGCATATTGTTCCATCGTGCGCGGGCCGATGATGATCGACGTGACGATCGGGTTTGCCAAGCACCACGCCAGCGCAAATTGGCTCGGCGCGACGCTTTTGCCGTCACAGTGTGCGGTGATCTGTTGTGCGGCGACGAAACTCTCCTCGCGTAGCTCTGCTTGTTGCATCCGTTTGTCGTTGCGCGCCGCCCGGCTCCCTTCGGGAAACGGCTGCCCTGGCCGGTACTTGCCGGTCAAGATGCCCCGAGCGAGCGGACTATAGCTGACGACGCCGATTCCTTTGTCGCGGCAGAGCGGCAATAGCTCCACTTCAATGTCGCGGTTGACGATGTTGTAGAGCGGTTGAATACAGACGAATTGGTTAAGGTTCAGTTTATCGCTGGTCCACAGCGCTTCGCACAGCTTCCACGCGCGGTAATTGGAACAGGCCAGGTACCGCACTCGGCCCGACCGGACCATGTCGTCCAAGGCCCGTAGCGTTTCTTCAACCGTCGTCTGGTAGTCGGGAGCGTGTACGTAATACAGATCAATGTGGTCGACCGAAAGCCGCCGCAGACTGGCGTCCAGGGCCTGCATCAAGTGATAGCGGCTCGCACCCCGATCATTGGGTCCCTCGCCCATTGGCTGCACGCCCTTAGTTGCCAGGACAACCTCATCGCGGCGGCCGGCAATCGCCTTTCCAACCACTTCCTCGGAACGTCCCGCGTTGTAGATGTCGGCGGTGTCGATGAAATTGATCCCGTCATCGAACGCCCGGTTGATGATTTCCAATGAATCCGACTCATCCGTCGGTCCGCCGAACATCATTGTTCCCAGACACAATGGGGAGACTTTGACGCCACACGCTCCTAAATTGCGGTAATTCATGATTGTAAATCTCGCGGAATTGGTCTGACCTTCGTCCGAGCATCACGGCTGGCTCTGGACGCCACAGACATCATACACAAAGCGGAATGACCGGCGAGGCAAACAATCCCGGGCCGGACGGCTCTTGAAGAAAATCTTCGAGTTTGTTAATTAATGGGATTCTTGGAATTCCAACAAAAACTGATGACAAACCGGGGGGAGCGATTCGCGTATGGGTACGAAGAAGACAGGTAAAGGTCGGCGGAAGATCGGGCGTAAGAAGCGAAAAATGCGCAGCAAGATTCGCCATCGCAAAGGCTAGGCGTTTGACCGACTCCGCAAATCTGTGGTGTGACCGGCTGATTGGTACTGCAGAATTCAATTCCGACCTGACTCTCCCTGTTCCGTTTCCCTCGGCGCGTTCGAGATTTCGCAGTCGACCTCCGAAATGGGCCGCAGCAGCGCAAATATCGCCGGATTTCCGGGATTCTTCGGCGAAGAATTTCCCTGGATTCTCCCCTCTGCCGTAATCTCAGGCTGGAATCGCGTTTAAGCGATTTGGTAAGCTGGATACTGAGGCGGAGATCTCTCTCTCGTCCGTCGGCAGTCCCTTGAGATTGCGGGACGGCGTCGAGAATCTCCGCATTCAAGCACACCGTCGCTAGTTTGCTGGCGACACCGAGCACACCTTCAGCAACATCCACGAGCGACATCACTCGGTTGACGGCACCACCAGAAACGCGACTTCTCGCAATTTCGCCGGTGCGTTCAACCGTGTCAGTCATCTTGATCTAGGGGAGCGTCGAATCATGGCACGGATACCAAAACTTGCAAGCTGCGCCTTACTCGTGTCCTGTTTCATCCTTGTGACCGGCGCGTTGCATGCCGATGAGCCGTCGGCCAAGGAGAAAGCGGCGGCGCTCAAAAAACAGGCGGCCGACATCAAAGCGAAGGCCGATGCGGCACAAAAGGCGGCTGCCGATGCTTCGTCCAAACAAAAGACGCTCGCCGCCGCAGCCAAGTCCGCCCGTGATGCGGCCGCTAAGGCGGCCGAGGCGGCCAAGAAGGCGGCAGATGCTCTGGTGACGGCTCAAGAAGCGGCCAAGGCCGCGCAGGCGGCGTACGACTCCGCAAAGAAGGCCGCCGATGCGAAGACCAAAGAAGTGCAAACGCAACTGGCCAAACTGCAACCGATCATCAACCAAGAACTGGCCGTGGAACTGGCGGCGGCCGCGGACGAAGTTGGAACTCGACGCGCAGCAGCTGAGAAAGTGCTAACGGCCGCGAAAGAGAAACTGAAGACGCACAAAGCCGCCGTCCAAATGGCGAAAGCCGCGCACCGCAAAGCCAAGGCGAATCTGGCGGCCGCGGAAAAGGACGTTCCAGCCAAGATGGAAGCCGCCAAGAAAGCTGCTGCAGCGAAGACGAAAGCGGACGCTGCCGTGACCGCAACCGCGGCCGCTCAGAAGAAAGCCGCCGACGCCAAGGCGGGCGCCGACAAAGTCGCCAAGATGTCGGCGGCAACTTCCAAGGCCCTTGCCGAAACCGCCGCCAGCGCCGCAGCCGCGTTGGCCACCGCACCGAAAAACGAATCACTCATCAAGTTGAAGGCGTTGGCCGATAAAAGCGCTGCTGACGAGGCTAAGGTCGCGAAAGCCCATGCGGAGAAAGCCGCAGCGGCAGCAAAAGCCGCCGCTGATGCCGACAAGAAGCACAAAGACGCCCAAGCCGCTGCACAGAAGGCCGACAAGGCAAAGAACGACAGTGATGCGGCCGTAAAGACTGCGCAAGGATTAGTCGAAACACGCAAGAAAAATCTTGCCGCCGCCGAGGAATCGGTCAAACAAGCCGAGGCGGCTGAGAAGCCGGTCAGCGAGGAAACGGCGAAGCTGCAACTGGCATTCAACACCGTCGCGGCCGAGCACGTCGGCAAACTCAAGGCTTCGCAGCGGGCTCTCGTGAAGATTGACAAGTTCGTCATGTTTTCCGAGCAAGTGGCGCCGATCTTCGCCAAACGGTGTTTGGCCTGCCACAACGCCAGGACCGCCAAGGGCCGTCTCAACATGGAGACGTTCGCCGGAATCATGAAAGGCGGCGAGCAGGGCGACACGGTGGTTCCCAAGGATGCCGAAAGTTCCAACCTGTTTTTGATGATTGAAGATGGATCGATGCCCGAAGACGCCGATCCGTTGACCGACGAAGAGATCGCCCTGGTCAAGAAATGGATCAATTTCGGCGCTGCTCTCGATGCGGGCGTGCAGTCCAATGCGGTCTTGGCCACAATCGTTCCCAAATTGCCGCAGCCGGTCCCGCCGGAAAGCTACCGTGTGCCAATGCCGATCACAGCGCTGCAATTCAGCCCCGATGGCAACACGTTGGCCAGTTCCGGATACCATGAGGTCTTGCTGTTTTCCGCATCGGACGGAAAGCGGCTGCGTCGCATCACCAATGTTGCCGAGCGGGTATACGGTATTGATTTTTCACCCGACGGCAAGACGGTCGCCGTCGCCGCCGGCACTCCCGCCCAGATGGGTGAAGTCAAGCTGTTCGACGTCGCGAGCGGAAAGCTGATTCGTGATTTTGTCACGTCGCAAGATTCCCTATTCACCGTGAAATTCAGCCCCGACGGCAAACGTCTGGCGACCGCCGGCGCCGATCGGGCGATTCGAGTGTTTGACGTTGCCACCGGCAAGCGGCAATTGCTGATCGAAGATCACGCCGACTGGGTGATGGATCTCGCCTGGTCGCCCGACGGAGCCAAACTGGCCTCCGCCAGCCGGGATAAGACGTCCAAGGTCTTCGACGCGGTCAAAGGTGATTCTCTGGTGACCTTCCCGTCGCACGGGCAACCGGTGTTCGGGGTCAGCTTCAGCGGCGACGGCAAACAGGTCATCACGTCAGGACGCGACAAAAACATTCGCGTCTGGAATCCCGCAGACGCGAAGCAAGTCCGAGCGATCGGCGGCTTCGGCAATGAGATCTATGAAGTCGTCGTCACCAAAGACGGACGTATTTTCAGCAGTAGTGCCGACAAATTGGCCCGCGAGCACAAACTCGCCGACGGCAAGAAAGTGCGTGACTTCAAAGGCCACAACGATTGGGTCTACACGATCACGTTCCACCCGGGTTCAAAAAGAATCGCCACGGGCAGCTACGACGGTGAGATTCGCATCTGGAACGCGGAGGACGCCAAGGGGCTGCTGAACTTCATCGCCGCTCCCGGTCACCAACCGGCGCCGCAAACCGCTGCGAAATAGCCTGCGATCAGTTCATCGATCCAGAGCGCGGTGGGACCGTGCGGTGGCGTTGGACGCAGCGCGACCTACGCAACTTCCGCCCACAGTGAGATTTGCACCGCGGCGTTGAGTGGCATTTCATGGATGCCCAGCGCCACTCGCGTGTGGCGTCCGGCGTCGCCGAACAGCTCGACCAGCAGTTCCGAGGCGCCGTTCAGCACCTGCGGCTGATTCTGAAATCCATCCGCGGAGTGGACGTAGCCTTCCAGCCGCACGATCTGCGTGATATTTCGCAGATCGCCAATTGCCGACTTGAGCTGCGCCAGCGCGTTAACCACGCAGATTTTCGCGGCGTCGGCGCCTTGCTGTTCGTGGAGTTCCGCGCCCAGCTTGCCGGCAAATACGATTTCCCGACCGACAAACGGCAACTGCCCGCTGGTGACGAGCAGATTCCCTGTCCGCACCACGGGGACGTAGTTTCCGACCGCCGCCGGAGGGGTGGGAAGTTCATAGCCCAATTCGCGTAGTTTCTCTTCGAGGTTTTGATTCATAGATTGACCTGGAACCATTTGTTTGATCGCGGGAGGACGTTGATTGCCAACGCGGGTCTCTTATATGTCATTGTGCAAAAATCAGCGAGACGGCGCTCATTGTAGTATAATTCAAACAGCCTTTCACCAGTGCGGATCAGGCATGCATGACCGAAGCTGAGCCACAAACGAGAACGACCAGCCGCCGGAAACGATGGGCATTCCGGCTCGCAGCCGTGTTGCTTGGCCTGACTCCGTTCCTCTTGTTTGAGTTGCTCTGCATCGGCTTCGATTGGGGTCGCGCGTATCGCGACGTCGATCCGTTTGTCGGCTTTTCCACGATCCATCCCCTGTTCGTGCCCGACGAATCAAACGAGCGGATGGTCATTGCGCCGTCGCGGCTGAAGTTTTTCGCGGCCGAGTCGTTTCCCGCTCAAAAACCGCCGAACACGTTTCGCATCTTCTGTTTGGGCGGATCGACGGTCCAGGGCCGTCCTTACTCCACACCGACCGCGTTTACCACCTGGCTGCGACTGAACCTCACAGCGCCCGACCCCACCGTCAACTGGGAGGTCGTTAACTGCGGCGGCATCTCCTACGCCAGCTATCGATTGGTGCCGATTCTCGAAGAGTGCCTGACGTATCAGCCGGATCTCATTGTCATTTGCACCGGCCATAACGAGTTTCTGGAAGACCGCTCCTACGCGCACATCAAACATACTCCCGCCCTACTAAAGTATCCGCTGCAGGCGTTGTCACGTCTGCGATCATTTCGGCTGCTGCGCGAGACGTTCAATGCCGGGGCGTCAGCGGATGACGGTGACACCGCCAAACCCCAACTCAAATCCGAGGCGGACGCCTTGCTGGACTATCGCAATGGCATCGAAGCCTATCATCGCGACGACGACCGAACGGAGGGGATTGTCGCGCACTACGCTCACAATCTGCGGCGAATGCTGGCGCTGGCGAAAGAGGCACAGGTGCCCGTCGTGTTGATCGCGCCGCCGTCAAATCTGGCGGATTGCCCGCCGTTCAAATCACAGCACCGCGACGATCTGACCGATGACGAGTTGGCGCAGTGGAACGAACTCATGGAGCGAGCTCGTGCGGCGTACCGTACGGATCTCGACGGCGCCATCGCCCTGCTCAAACAGGCGATCGCACTTGATGACCGTTATGCTGCCGCACATTACGAGCTTGGCAAGTGCTTCGCCGCACGCGCATTGCACGCCGAAGCGCGCGCCGCCTTTGTGCGGGCCCGCGATGAGGACATTTGTCCGCTGAGAATGATCTCCGCACTGGAACGCGAACTTGCCGACATTGCCGCCGAGACCGGGACGCCCTTGATCAACGTGCACTGGATGCTGGAGGGACAAACTTCGACCGGAATTTTGGGAGGCGCCCAGCTTGTCGATCACATCCATCCGAACTTCAACGGCCACCAACAAATCGCCAACGCGATCGCTGACTACTTGCTGGAATCCGGCCAACTCACCTGGCCCGTCGGCTGGCGGCAAAAGCGTGATGAGGCGTATGACAAACACCTCAACTCGCTGGACGATCTCTATCATTTGCGCGGACAGCGGACGCTGGAAAACCTCCGCGCCTGGTCCGCCGGACGCGCCGACGGGCCGATGCTGAAAGCGAAAGACGGCGATTAAGCGGCCAACGATCCTCTGGTTTCGCGAAGTCCGGTGTCGCTGTCGTCGCCCGAGGCGGCGGACTATACTCGTACAGGGTGCATTCCCTGGTTTGCACTTGGCATGAAACGTTCATCGTCAATCCAAGGGTGGCCGCGATTGCGCAGCAATCGGGCAGGCTTTGCCTGCAAGAGGCGGCAATTTCAGCGTGAAACTGTTCTGCGGATGCGCCAGACAGGGAACGGTGAAATTGCCGCCTTGTGTGCCTGCGGCACCCCGATTGCGTTGCAATCGCGGCCACCCGGGAGAGTTTTCATTGTTGCGTACATTCTGGGAAATGCACCCGCTCGTACAGCCGCTTCCAAGAACGCGTTGATTTCGAACAGATTTTTGCCACGATGAAGATTGCAATTGCCCAGCTCAATCCAACTGTCGGCGACTTGGCGGGAAACGCTGCTCTCGTCGAAGCCGCTGCTGCGCGCGCCGCCGATGACGGCGCCGAGTTGTTGGTGGCGCCGGAGTTGGTTATTTCCGGCTATCCGCCCAAGGACCTGCTGCTCCGCGAGGGCTTCGTCGCCGCCTGCCGCCGCACCGTAGAATCACTGGCGCAGCGGCTGCCGCCGGAATTGGGGCTGCTTGTGGGATACCCCGACAGCGGCGGCGTCCCCGAAGGCCGAATCGCCAATAGCGTCAGCCTGCTCTCCGGCGGAAAGATTATCGAGACGGTCCAAAAGACGTTGCTGCCCAACTACGACGTGTTTGACGAGCGGCGCTATTTCTTCCCCGCAGCGTCCGCCCGTCCGCTGGAGTTTCGCGGCCGGCTGTTGGGAGTTCATATCTGCGAGGACGCCTGGTGGCACGAAGTCGAGCCCGCCTACCGGCACGAACGAGCCTATCAACGCGATCCAATCGCGGAACTGGCCGACGCGGGGGCGGAGCTGTTTATCAACGTCTCAGCCAGTCCGTTTGAACTCGACAAGCCGGACCGCCGCCGCAGTCTCATTCAGCGGCACATCCGCGCGCACGGACGTCCGTTCGTGTTCGTCAACCAGGTCGGCGGTAACGACGATTTGGTCTTCGACGGCAACAGCTTTGTGATGAATGCGGACGGTGAACTCGTGACACACTTGGCGCGGTTTGAAACCGACTTTGCGATCATTGATATGGATCGACTCCCCAGCAAAATTCCCATTGAAGACATCCCGCGGGCGCGGCGACTGTTTGACGCGTTGGTCCTCGGGCTGCGAGATTATGCGGGCAAGTGCGGCTTCCAAGACGCCGTCTTGGGACTATCCGGCGGAATTGACAGCGCCCTGGCCTGTTATGTGGCCGCGGCCGCATTGGGAGCGGAGCATGTACATGCGCTGCTGATGCCCAGCCGCTACAGCAGCGACCACAGCGTCAACGACGCCCGGCAGATGGCCGAACTGCTGGGAGTGGACTACGAAATCATTTCCATCGACGATGTGCACCGTGCCTACGAGCAGAGTGCGGTCATCGGCGAGGATGTCTCCTCCCAACCGGGCGGGCTCGCGGACCAGAATCTGCAGGCACGCATTCGCGGCGCGATGGTGATGATTCGCAGCAACCGCTACGGCTGGCTACCGCTGGCAACGGGCAACAAGAGCGAATTGGCCGTCGGATACTGCACGCTGTACGGCGACATGGCGGGTGGGTTTGCGGTGCTTTGCGACGTCTTTAAACGCGACGTCTACAACCTTTCACGCTATATCAACGAGCATCTGGAAGGCCGCGAGATCATCCCCGAAAACATCATTTGCAAGGCCCCCAGCGCCGAATTGGCGCCCGATCAGTTTGACCAGGACGTCTTGCCGGAATACCCGCTGCTCGACGCGATTCTCGAAGGCCTGATCGAACGCGAACAATCCGTACTCAGCCTGTCTGCTGAGTATCCCGCCAAGACAGTCCGCTGGGTGGCGAATCGTTTAGATCGCAATGAATTCAAACGCCGGCAAATGCCGCCGGGGATCAAACTTTCCAGCCGCGCATTCGGGAGCGGCCGCAGAATGCCGATGGCGGCCCGCTTCAACTGGGATAATTCGTGATGAGTCATACCGAACGAATTGGGTAGCGGAAGTCGTGAGACATCTGAAGCCCCAGCTTGTATGGGCAATTTTCCGAACTCTCACGAGTTCGGCTACGTATTCGATTGCGGTTTGACAAAGCGATAGTGTTCGTCTGCAGTCTCGTATTACTCGATGCCGGCGCCAGTGCCGCCCACAACAGCCCGTCTCACGAATCTGAATCGTTATCCGAGGCGTCGCTCTGACTCGCCTGAGTGTGCAGGCCGACCAACCGAGCGATGAGGACGGCAACGTAGAGCTGTCCCAAAACCGCTTGCAGCCAGGACATCATCCGCGTCATCGATGAGGTGGGAACGATATCGCCGTAGCCCAACGTCGTCATCGTCACGAAACTGTAGTAACAGAAATGCGAAAACAGAGTGGTCGTGTCCCGATCACCTCCGGCTTTGATGAGTTCCCGATTGAATTCGAATGAACCGGGGTCGTTGATAAACACCATGATGTACAACAACCCCCATGCGAATCCGGCGAGCAGGTAGACACAGATTGCGGCGAAGATTCTGTCGGTCGTGACCGGGCCCGCTGAGACCACATCCTTCAAGATCAATCCGGCCGTGTAAGCAAACGCGATGAACGTCAGCCCGTCGGCCATCGTTTGGGAGACGATTCCTGAAGTGACGCTATCCCGAAAGAATGTCGACCACGTCGAGGCAATCAAGGCCAGCAAGAGCATGGTGCCTGCAAAATAAACCTCACCCCGCTGATGACTGATCGCCAGAATCGCGGCGAGCAAGTTGATGCTAAGCAGCAGATAGAGCAAGATACGCCCGATGTGCGTCGATTCCACGACGGGAGTCAACAACGACAGCAGGATCAGGCAAAAAAAGAGTGTCTGAAATCGTCCGCGCTGTGCGTTGTGAAGTAATCGCTGTGAAGTTGACTCTTTCATGCCCCGTGCTCTTCGGGATCGCGACTGACGCTGTGCCACAAGCCGGCGTCTTCGGAGAGAATGGGCCGGGTAGAATTTCATTAGGCGGAAAAGACGCTTAAAATTCAACTGGGCCGCAAGATTTGTGACGTCCCCTTGAGCGGCAATGTGCGTGAAGCTGCGGCGTGAGACGTTACCGCAACCCGTTTCTCGATTTGATAAACCTCAAACTACCTGTTTTGTGAGTTATGATCGCCCTACCCGAGAATACAGGCGGCGACAGACCGGCCTTCGAGCCGGGCGCGCTGGTCCGACATCGGCGTTACGGATATCGCGGCGTCGTAGTGCACCGCGACGAATCGTGCCAGGCGGACGACGCGTGGTATCAAAAGAACCAGACGCAGCCGGACCGCGACCAGCCGTGGCACCATGTGTTGGTGGATGGATCGACCGTTTGCACCTATGCGGCGGCGGAGAACCTCATCACCGATCAGAGTACGCTGCCGATCGACCATCCGCTCGTGGCGCACTTCTTTTTAGGTTTTGTCGACGGGCGGTACGTTCGCAACGACCGGCCCTGGCCCGAGTGAATTGAGCAAGAGGAAATCGAAATGCCGCACGAGCACACTCGCCGAGATCTGTTATTGGCCGGAGCCGGAGCAATTGCCGGGAGCGGTTGGTCGACCCGTGCCGCCGAAGCCGGGTTTGCCGCGGAGTCCGTACAAACCAGAACTCAAGAACTGAAGATTTCGTCCGTCAAGTCGTTTCATTTGCGGCATCGGCTCAAGCGGCCCTTTGGTGCTTCGGTCTCCGTTCCACTGAGCCGGACACGCGAAACACTGCTGGTGAAGCTCGAGACCGACTCCGGATTGACCGGCTGGGGTGAAACCGCTCCGATCGCCGGCGCGCGGGGGACGATTGACGGGCAACTTGCTCCGAAATTGCTTGGTCAGAATCCGCTCAACGCGCGCAAGTTGTGGCGGGAACTCTGGGGAGCGAACTTCGGCAACGCGCTGGCGGTGGGGGCGGTGGAAACGGCACTCAACGATCTGCGCGGCAAGGCGCTCAACCTGCCGGTTGCGGAGCTATTCGGCGGACGGCTGCGGGACCGTGTGCCGGTCTATGTCTCCGCGCTCGACTACGTCGAGGGTGAACAAATTGAGGAGGCCTATCCCCGCGTCGCAGAGGAGATGGTCAAACAAGGTTTTCGTGCGGTGAAAATGCGGCTGGGGCGATATCCCGTTGCCCGCGAGGCCAAAGTCGCCGCTACGGTTCGCGAAACAGTCGGTCCCGATATCAAATTGATGGCCGATGGAAACGGCGCCTATACCGCAGAGAACGCTCTCAAGATGGCGCATCGGCTTAACGAACTCGATTTTGCCTTCTTGGAAGAGCCGCTCCCGCAGTCCCCCAAGTACGCCGGTTACGCCGATCTCCGCAGCAAGATGCCGCTGGCGTTGGCTGCCGGGGAAGTGCTCGACTCACGTGCGACTGCCAAACAACTCATCGACCGGCGGGCCATGGACATTATCCAACCCGATTTGAGTTTGTGCGGCGGGCTTTGCGAAGCGTTGTTTATCGCTGAATTGGCGGCGCTGTCGGGCGTTCGCTGCATTCCCCACTGTTGGGGCGGCGACATATTGATCGCGGCGACGATCCACCTGCTGTCGTTGCTGCCCGATCCCCATTGGGGTCTGCCGACGGATACACCAATGCTCGAACTCGACCAGTCAGAGAACCCGTGGCGGGAAGGTTTGTCCGGACAGCGGTGGCAAGTGCAAAACGGAACGATTGCAGTTCCCAGCAAACCTGGATTGGGCATTGACGTGAACGAGGATATCGTTCGCCAATACGCGATTTGATTGAAGCCCGCGAATTCGTGCCGCAATGTCGAATGCGATCGGAGCCAAATCAAAAAACGCCCCGGCCCATCGCAGTGAACCTGGATTGGACAGGGGCGTGAATTGGATTGTCGAACGGCAAGGTCGTTTGTGCAGCACAAACCTTAGCCGTCGGCTCCAGCCATCGGTTCTTTCTTCTCAGTGAGCACCGGACATTGCGGAGCCAGTTCGGCGTTGAGTTCGGTGTATTCCGACCACTCTTCCGGCAAGTTATCTTCGTGGAAAATCGCTTCGACCGGACATTCGGGAACACAGGCTTCGCAGTCGATGCATTCATCGGGATGAATGTAGAGCATCGACTCGCCCTCATAGAAGCACTCGACTGGACAAACTACCACACAGTCCGTGTACTTGCAGCCAAAGCAAGGTTCGGCGACAACGTGGGTCATTTGACTCCCTTTCTCCTCAAACGATGAACATCTGGAAAATCGCGTTCACAATGACGATTGTCAGCCGGCGAAGGTCGCAGATTCCGGACTTATACGCCCCTCATCCACAGCTGATTTTCTAGTATGGCATCGGCATTGTTGCAGCAAGTTTAGCGGCGGAAAAGTGCTTGGCTACGCATTTTCAGCAGTTTTTCGGCTGAAACGGCAAGTTGAGACTCAATCTCAGCGCGGCGGTGCGGCGCGCTGAGCCGCGCTCAGATCGAATTCAGAATCGCGCGTGAATTCGTTCACCACGCATCAGCAATTCTCACGCGGCCACGTCGAGTTGCAACCGGTGTATTGACGGCGGATTAAGCTGTCAAAACACCGTGATCAGCAGGAATTGTGCCGACCGAATTAGCCAAGGTCGCTCGTGCGGCTGCAAATCGCCCCGCTCGATGATGCTGCCCAACTTGGTATGAATGTTGGACACGAAGAATCGTTGGACTTTCCCAAGATTGAGAACGCCGCCGTCATGTGCCGCCATGATCTGCGCGGTGATGCGGTGTAGAGCTTCAACTTCCGCAAAGTCTGATTTGGGGGGAGTCGCCCATTCCGGCGGTGAATCCGCATCTGCGACATCGGCAACAATCTTCAACACCAGGTTCGAGATCCGCGCCAACTGCTCATAGTCAATGCGGTCCGCGGTGTCCTGGGGCGTGTGGTAATCGGGGTGCTCCCCGGTGGAGAAGAACAGAAAGGGAATTCGGCGGTCGCGAAACGGGCCGTAGTCGCTGCGAGTTCCCACCAAGTCGGTACAGAGGCGCTCGACTTGTAGACCGCGGGGCGACCCGACGCGCTGCAAGACCGTTCGAAGTTCTGGGGCTCGCTCGCTTCCCAGGACAAACACCGACTGCATCGGCAGATTTCCTAACGAACGTCCCAGCAAGTCCGCGGTGATGAAAAGCTTTACCTGTTCAATCGGCCATGGGGGGTGAGCCGCGAACCACCGCGAGCCCCACAATAGATTCTCTTCCAAGTCGAAGTTCAGGAAGACGATGCTCCGCCGCGGCGGATTGGGTTGTTTTTTCAGTTGCCGGGCCACTTCCAGTACCATCGCCATGCTGGAGGCATTGTCGTCCGCTCCCGGATAGATTCGGCCCCCTAAGATACCCAGATGGTCGTAGTGGGCGCTCACGATGATAAACTCATCACGCAATTCGGCATCGCTGCCGGGGAGCCATGCTCCGACATTGATGCCGCGGACGGTGGGACGACCATCGTCGGCCGTCTTACCGGGAATCTGTTGGAGGAACCCTCCGTCGGGGAAAAGCGGCTTAAGCCCCAATTCCTGGTATTGCCTTATGAGATACTCGCGCGCCAGACGTTTTCCGCGCGCTGTTCCACGGCCCTCCATCTCGGCTCCGGCGAGTTTGTAGACGTGCGGACGAACCTCACCCGCTGCGATCGGTCCAACAAACCTCACAGACTGCGTCGAGTTTACCGATTTTTCCGCCGCAACCAGGCTTGGCAGACTGGTGCTAAACAGCCCCAAACTGAGCAGCAATCCGGACAGCATGCGTAGCGTCTTCATCAAAACAAACCTTGGAACTTACACAGAAACGGCGCACTGATCACTGACGCTAAGTTAATGTGATAACGAGATTTGGGCAATACCGATCGCGGCGAGCAATCGGTCTGCCGCCGGCTCCGACATTGCCGGCGTGCGATGACTGGGGGACGATCGTGACGAACTTCCCGTTTATTCCTATTGGAGCGGACACCACGCCGCCGATGAATAATATGGTCGCGCGGAGGACGTGCGAACGGTCCCCAATCGAGTACCGCCGGCCAAGCCACTGAATACATGCGGAGACGGAACCGGGCCCAGCCAGACTTCGTCTCAGCAATTGAAAGACCCACCGGATCGGGAAGGAATTTCGATTCGGCGCGATCGCCTGCAGAGCTGTTTCGGCTCAAGATGAGTGCGGTCGCACGACCAACACAACTTGCCGTTTTGGGTACCCAAGGAGAGATTCCCATGCGTCGCATTCTTTTGGCGGGGCTGATTTTCCTGTCGACCGTGATTGGCATCCCCGCAATGGATTCCCTGGATAGTAACGCCCAAGTCCAAGCTGCCGGCGTTGGGCAACCCTACGACTGGGGCCGCTTCTATCACTATCCGTACGTGTACTATCCCAGAAACTTCAGCGCCCACATGCAGACCTTTGACAGTTTGTATCACAGGTATCCGCCCGAAATGCGAATCCCGGTGTACAATCCTGCCTGGCACAACTTCTATCCCACCGATCGTCCCTACCACAGTGGCAACCATTTCAGACTGGATGTCTTCTAGGGTCCGACTGTCGTGGGGTGAGATGAGGTTCGCCTCGTTATCTGCTCACACGCCGCCGTCGCCGGCATTGGACAGGAGGTCCGTTGAACCGGCAAAAGTGAACGGCAACGATGCCGCCGAAGGGCAAGAAGCCCTTCGACGGCATCTTCGATTTTATGGGGACGGAAACGTTCGCGCAGCGGGTTAGACGGCAATCCGCGGCGATGATTTCACGGGTTGTTCTCCGGTCATCTCGCAGACCGCACTCCCCTGCCCCATTTCCCACGGGGCTTGCCCGCGATTCCAAATTGACTCCAGCAATTGCTTTTCGCGGAGCGTGTCCATCGGTTGCCAGAAGCCTTCGTGGCGGAATGCCGCAAGCTGGCCGTCCGCTGCGATCTGCTCCAAAGCGTCCGCCTCCAGCTTCGTGTCGTCGCTGGGGAGGTAGTCGAAGATCTCCGGTTCAAACACGAAGAATCCGCCGTTGATCCAGCCTTCGCCGGTCTGCGGCTTTTCGGCAAATGTTTCGACGCGGTCGCCTTGAAGCTCCAAACGGCCGAACCGCGCGGGAGGACGGACTGCGGTCACCGTCGCCAAGCGGCCTTGCTGACGATGAAACTCGACCAGAGCAGTGATGTCGACGTCACTCAAACCGTCGCCGTATGTCGCTAGAAACGGCTCATCTTGTAGGAATGTGCGCAGCCGGGCCAGCCGGCCGCCGGTGAGCGTTTGCAATCCTGTGTCGATGATGCCGACTTCCCAGTCGGGAGGCGACGACCGCATCACCCGGTGCGACCCGTCGCTCAAGTTGACGAACAGATCGTTATGGCGAATGTAGTAGTGGTAGAAGTACTCTTTGATGACTTCCGCTTTGTAGCCCGCGGCAATCAAGAATTCGCGATGTCCCTGCACGGCATAAAACTGCAGCAGATGCCACAACATCGGGTAGCCGCCGATCTCCACCATCGGTTTGGGAATGCGCGACGTCTCCTCCGCCAATCGCGTTCCGTACCCACCCGCTAGAATCACGACTTTCATGAATGGTCCCTCCCGAACCGGTCAAGTCTCGGCTCGTTTCTAGGGAATTCGAGATAGCGGGTCAACTGCAGTTGCCGCCCAGTTTGAACGGCGGTTTCACGACGCACTTTGCGCGGCGGGAACCATTTCTGTAGGGTCCGCTGTGCGGACCATTGAGTTGTTGGGATAACGGCCCAATTGACAGCTTGCTTTCTGAACAAAAACAATTCACAAGACTGTGAATTCTTCATTCGAGATGCGAATCTCCAATCCCGGTCCGCACAGCGGACCCTACGCCTAATGAATTGTCAATCCGCGTCGTGCACCCCTGGTCTGCTCTCGGTGCGCTTTCCAGTCCAATCGACGGGCCAGAGTTGATGCGCGGCTGTTGCACCGATATTTTGATGAACAGTGGCCACAACTTATGACGATTTCGCGGAGAATGGGATGAAAGATACACTGTTTGACTTGAGCGGCCGTGTTGCGTTGGTGACCGGCGGCAGCAAAGGCCTGGGCAAGGCGATGGCGCGTGGGTTTGCAGAGGCGGGCGCTGATGTCGTCATTTGCAGCCGCCGCGAAGAGGAGTTGCAGTCGGCGTTGGACGAGATTATCGACGGAACGGGAGTGCGCGGTGCGTACTTTCGGGCGGATCTCAGTCGCCGCGATTCGGTTCAGCCGCTCGCCGATTCTGCAGTCGCGGAAATGGGGAAAGTTGACATTTTGGTCAACAACGCCGGCTCGAACGTTCCCGAAGAACTCGATGAAATCACCGATGAAAATTGGGATAGGCACTTGGAACTGAATCTCTCCTCCTGCATGGCGCTTGGCCGTGCACTCGTGCCGCAGATGAAACAGCGAGCGTGGGGCAGAATCATCTATATTTCGTCGATCATGGCACTTGGTTCCAAAGCGGGCCGCAGCGTCTATTCCGGGACCAAAGCAGCTCTGGTCGGCATGGCACGGGCGCAGGCGCTCGAATTAGGCACGCATGGTATTACCGTGAATTGCTTGGCGCCGGGACCGTTCCTGACCGATTTGCCCGCCGGTGTGCTGAGCGAGCAGGAGCAAGCGGTATTTGCCGAGCGTACGGCCGTGAAGCGTTGGGGTGACCCACGAGAGCTGGCAGGCCCTGCGCTGCTGCTCGCAAGCGAGGCGGGCAGTTACATCACCGGCGAAACGTTGGTGGTCGACGGCGGCACGATGTGCTCCATCTTCTAAGCAGTCGACGTCACGTGATGCCCCGTGATCCCTTCTGAGACAGGTTTTTGCCTTGTCGCGAACTTCCGAATTGTGAATACTGGTGACGATTTGGTAAACTTTAAGTACAAAGGCTGAAGACAAACAACACAGCAGTCCGGTCTACGGTCACGAGTTAGGCCGTAGCACCGTGAAGCGCTGCAAGACGCGGCAACGAAAGAGGTCGTCTGGCAACAGGCGGGAGCTTGGATGAAGCGGATTGATGACCGGGAAGGACTTCCGGAAACACATCTGAATGCGGAGCAATCTCCACGCTCGGAGTCGCGCCAGGCTGCCGTGATGATGGTCGATGCGATCATGGAAGAACTGTCCGATATGGATATCGATCTGGAATCGGTGACCTTGGACGAGATGAAGCAACTCTTCGCCGACGCTTGCCGGGAAAAATAGCGCAAACTATGCTTCGGCCCACGCAGGCAGCCGCAACCCCGCCGCGGAAAACTGAGTTCTTCTTCCCTTACTTCGCCAGCACGTCGGCGGCTTCGGGAAACACGACTTTGAACATCAGCCACGCCATGAGCAAAGTCAAACACAAATTGAGCGCCTGCCCGCACAGGTAGAGCACGAGCGGTTTGCCGCCCTGAAGCGATCGCCTCAACTCGCGGAAGTTGGTCTCTAGGCCGATGCAAACGAACGCCAAACAGAAGAACCAGCCGCGGAGGATCTTGGTCGTCCCACCAATCATTGCGCTGACCATGCTCGCGCCTTGTGGAGACTGCTCGTAGATCCATGAGAAGACAATCGAGGCGGCGATGAATCCCAGAATAAACTTGGGGAACCGACGCCAGATTTCCGAGAGGCCGACCTGCTGCTGTGATGTGTCGCGATCGACGTATAACGTCCAATACACCGAAACGCCGAAGGCAATCACGCCGATCAGAATGTTTTGAATCATTTTGATGGTCGCCGCAACGGGCAAGTATTCTTCACCGAGCGCTTCGCCCGCAGCAGCCACCGCGCCAGTCGCGTCAATCGTTCCGCCCATCCAGGCGGCGCCGACTGTCTTGTCCATGCCGACCTCTTCAATAAAGACCGGCATGGCCACCATCATGATCACAGTGAACATCAGCGACATCGCGACGGCTGTGGTCAATTCTTCTTTTTTGGCCCGACAGGCAGCGGCGGTGGCGATCGCCGCTGAGACTCCACAGACAGACATGTCGGCTGAAATCGTGATGTTCAACGTTCGCGAGGCGATACCGAGAATCTTCTGGCCAAACCAGTAAGTAGTGATCAGCACGATCGGAGTCACGACCCAGGCGATGAAGATTCCCGGCTTCCCGAGCTCCAGCAATTTGCCGAACAGAATCTCCGCACCAAAGATGACTAGGCCGGTTTTGATGTAGAATTCCGTCTTTACGGCCGGTTTGAGAAATTCCGGCGTACCGATGGTATTGCTGATCATCAAGCCCAGCAGAATCGCCCAGAGCGGATAACCGAGATGCGAGAGCTTGACCGCCGCCTGCCCCGCCATGATGTAGGCGAGCGTGGCCAGCAGAAACACAACCGGAAACGCGGCGGCGAATTTGCCGAGCGGTTGCCGCATCCCCACGATGCCGCAACCAAAGAACAACAGGCTGAGAATTCCGACGCAGAGCGTCCCGACGAGGACCTTTGCGTCGCCCGCTTTGACCAGGGATTCGACAGGGTTGGCCTGCCATCCTGCCGGCTTTTGAATCCATTCCCGCAAGGGGTTCACGGCGGTGGAATCCGAATCTTTTTGGTTCGTAGCCGCTAGAACCGCGGTGAAGGTGATGGCGAGAATGGCGCCGCCTAGAATGACGGCCCACCAGTCTTCACTGAGGCGCGCATCCGGCGTGGGGTCAGACGTGACAAATTCGGTCTCTTGATTGGAAGTCTGCTGCGGCTCGCCGGTCATGCAAATTCTCGATGTCGGTCAATCAGGCATTGCGCGCTGTGCGAGCGGCAGAGCACGGCACACAAACGTTCAATCTTCGTCTTCGCCGCCGATCTTGCAGAGTATGGTCCCCAGGATGACCGCCGCAAACGGCGACCACGAGACACCCGTAATATCATATCCGCACCAGTAGGCAATGAAATCGACGAGTGCAAAGAGGTAGCACAGGTAACCAATCCAAACTAGAGCAGCCATCGTCATCTCCCATAGAAACAAGGGGCGCAATCTTGGGGTTCGGGATGAGTCCGATTCTAAAGTTCGATTCGTTCGTGGTCAACTTTTCGAGGTTGCGATTGTCATTAGCCAATTTGCCGGGCATGACCGCCGCAGTGCGCAGAGACAGTCGTTAAATAGGAAAACTCCCATCCGCAACTCTGCGAATGGGAGTTCCAATTCAATCAGGTTCGCTGCACGCCAGGTCTAGTAGCCGTAGCGATGATAGACCTTGTCTCCATCGAAGACATTCGAATAGATCGAATCTTCGGCGGTCCACCAGGTGATTCCCAACCAGTCCCGGTGTGAACGGTAGTGTTGGTAGAACGTATCCTTGCCGCTTTCGCCGTACAGCTTGTCCTTGGCGTTGTCGTATCCGCCGTCCAGGACGTCGTTTCCGCTCCCGCCATAGAGTCTGTCGGTTCCGGCATTGCCGTACAACCCGTCATTCCCTTTTTCACCGTAGAGGTAGTCGTTACCGGAGCCGCCTGAGATGACGTCGTTTCCAGTTCCGCCGTAGAGCGAATCATTACCCCCCTCACCGGACAGCCGGTCGTCCCCGTTATAGCCGTACAGTTTGTCGGCACCTGCCCCACCGTAGAGCGAATCGTTTCCGGTGCCACCGGCGACCGTATCGTTACCCGACCCGAAGCCACCCTTCACGATGTCGTGGCCGTCGAAACGATAGATGTCGTTGAAGTAAAATCCTCCGTAGACTTTGTCGTTGCCGGAGCCGCCGTCGACCGAGTCATTGCCCTCTTGTCCGTAGATTCGGTCATTGCCTTCAATGCCATACAACGAGTCGTTGCCATCGCCTCCCGTGATGTAGTCGTGGCCGCTGTCGCCGGAGATCCAGTCATTCCCGCCTTTTCCATAGAGCCAGTCGTTGCCCGATCCGCCGTAGATGAAGTCTTTGCCGCCGTAGCCGATCAACACATCCCGGCCGTGCTCACCGTGTAAGGAGTCGTTCCCCTCGCCGCCATACAGCCGGTCGTTGCCGTCGCCGCCGTAGGCTTTCATGGCGATGTCGGTTCTGTTTCGGACAAAGTCGTTGCCGTCTTTGGCTTTGACCAGAATCGAATCGACTTTGTCGGCGCGGTAATCCCGGTCCTTAACCTTCTTCCAGCCGTGTCCATATTTGTATTGGTAGATGTCGACCTGAATCTCGTTGCCGTCTTCGTAGATTTCGATGCGATCGCGGTCGTTCGAGCCTTCGATTTCCAGCACGCCGTCATCCAGATCGATGTCCACATTGGCGGTCATCACGCGCCGGGCTTCCAGGTTCTCGAAGGCCATTTTTCGTTCGGTTATCGTTTTCATCATCTTCACCCTTTCGGTCTTGTATTGGTGTTTGTGAGTAAGAAGTTGTTTCCCGTTCTGCTCACAGATCACCTCTGAAGGCAGTCCACGGCCAAGATGTTGGTGACTTTTTCAAGAAACGCTCAAATGGGCTGCCGCTCTGGGTGCTGGCTCACCGATGCGGAATTTGTTACCAGAGGCGGCCCGGGAATCGGGAGGGCGAAGCTGCCGCTGAGCCAGGTTTGGCAGAGCGAGTTCGGCTCGGCGGGAGCCTCGCTCTCCGAACATACGCTCTCGCTGGCAATTTCGATTTCCGGATGGCCTGCGAGCAGAGACTCCGGACCGGAATGCGGCAGGCAACCTTGCCGCACAGGCCATAGAAAAAAACCCCCATCCGCGAGTCCGCGAATGGGAGTTGGAGTTCAACACTTACATTCCACAGCCGATCGGATCACCAATCATAGCGGTGTGTGACCGTGTCGCCTTCGTACCAGAAGTTGTATACGGCGTCCTCAGCGGTCCACCACTTGATCCCCAACCAGTCCGTGTGCGACCGATGGTGTTGGATGAAGCGGTCGCTCCCAGCTTCACCGACCAGGACGTCTTTGGAACGGTCAAACCCGCCGTCAAGGTAGTCATTACCCGCTCCGCCAATCAGGCTGTCCGCTCCTGAATTGCCGTACAGAGTGTCATTCCCCTTGTTTCCGAAGACGGCATCGGACCCCGCACCACCGTACAGAACGTCGTTTCCTGTGCCGCCGTAGAGCGAATCGGCACCTCCCTGTCCGTAAAGCCGGTCAGCTCCATTGTAGCCGAACAGTTTGTCCGCACCATTGCCGCCATACAGCGAGTCGTTTCCAGTGCCACCCGCCACCGTATCGTTGCCGGTTCCACCCGCTACAGTGTCGTCGCCGTCGTTGCGGTAGATGTCGTTGTAGTAGAACCCTCCGTAGACTCTGTCATTGCCCGAGCTACCGCTGACATAGTCGTTCCCGTCCTGGCCGTACAGCGTGTCGTTGCCGCCGATGCCGTATAAGGTATCGTTGCCGTCTCCGCCGGTCGCGTAGTCGTGTCCTTCGTCGCCGGAAATGTAGTCAGCCCCACTCTTTCCATAGAGCCGGTCGTTGTCGTTGCCGCCGTAGATGTGATCGTTGCCGTCAAAGCCAATGACGATATCTCGTCCATTTTCACCGTGCAGCGTGTCGTTGCCGCGGCTGCCGTACAGCCGGTCATTGCCGTCGCCGCCGTAGGCCTCGATGTCAATTCCGGTGGACGAGTAGAGCAGGTCATTACCGCCCTTCGCCTTAACCAAGATTTTGTCGACCTTGTCGATGTCGACATCTTTGTCTGCGATCACTTTCCAGCCATGGCCGTATTTGTATCGCAGAACCTCAACTTTGACTTCGTCGCCCTGTTCGTAGACTTTGATCAATTCGCGGTTGTCAGAGCCTTCGACTTCCAGCACGCCGTCATCAAAGTCGATATCCACGTCAGCGGTCATCACGCGGCGGGCTTCCAGGTTTTCGAAGGCCATTTTTCGTTCGGTTATGGTTTTCATCATCTTCACCCTTTCGGTCTTGTATTGGTGTCTGTGAGTAAGTGTTGTTTCCCGTTCTGCTCACAGATCACCTCGCCGACCCCTCCACGGCCAAAATGAGCACAGAATTCCCGAGAAATGCGAATTTTCACTCGCGTCGCAGTAAATCCTTGCGACATCGCAGGTTATCGCTGATAATCGAGAGGCTTTCGCCCAGCCGTTGACGAATAGTGCGAGAATTGCCGTGGATAGCGGACCGACTTCGCAGGCCGATGTACTAGAAAACCTCGTCTACCGGTTCGAACAGGCGTGGCAGGAGGGGCAGCGGCCGCAAATTGACGACTTCTTGCCGGACGAGGCGGCGCTGCGAAAGACCGTGCTGGTTGAACTGGCGCACGTGGATTTGGAATTTCGCGTCAAGGCAGGCGAAGAGGCTCGGGTTGAGCAATACCTCGGCCGTTTTCCGGAATTCGATACCGGGAGTGATGACGCGCTGAATCTGATTGTCGCGGAGTACCAATTGCGATCCCGCGGCGCGGGGAGTCCTGTCGTCGACGAGTTCCGCGATCGATTTCCCGAGCAATGGGATCGACTGGAGCAACGGCTCACGAGTTCGACATGGGAGGAGAGCGAAACGCTGATCAGCCCCCCGCCGGCACGGACGGCGGATGATGACACGACCGTCGACCCGAATTGTCTGCCCACGCCGCTGACCCAATCTGAAGGTGGCGACTCGTCGTTTCGATATAAGATTGTCGAAAACCACGCCAGCGGGGGCCTCGGCGACGTGTTTGTCGCGCGTGATGAAGAAGTTCCCCGCGACGTGGCCCTGAAGCAGCTCAAGCCGCAGTTCGCCCATGATCCAGACAGCCAGGTGCGGTTTCTGCGGGAGGCGGAAATCACCGGCGGACTGGAACATCCGGGCATTGTCCCGGTGTACGGAATGGGCGCTTATGCCGACGGGCGGCCCTACTATGCGATGCGTTTTGTGCGGGGCGGGAGCCTGAAGGACGCGGTCACGCGCTATCACGATTCAAGCGGACCTGACGAATTGGCCGGCCATCGCTCGTTGAAGTTGCGGAAGCTGCTCACGCGATTCATCGAAGTCTGCCATGCGATCGACTATGCGCACAGTCGCGGTGTCGTGCATCGTGACATCAAGCCGTCAAACATTATGCTGGGTAAGTACGGCGAGACGCTGGTCGTCGATTGGGGGTTGGCCAAACCGATCGGGCGCTCCGAGAGCCGCTCGCGGCCGCTCGATGAAGCCACGATGCGGCCGCAATCGGGAAGCGGATCAGCGGCAACGCAGCGGGGCAGCGCGGTGGGAACGCCCGCCTATATGAGTCCCGAGCAGGCTTGCGGCTACGTCGACACGCTCACCGCCGCAACAGACGTGTACAGTTTGGGGGCCACGCTGTATGAGATTCTGACCGGTCAGCCGCCGCAGACATCACAGGAATTGACGCTCGTATTGAATCGCGTGTCGCGCGGGGATTTCCCGCCGCCGCGTTCCATTCAACCGGATGTGCCGGCAGGATTGGAGTCGATTTGCCTGAAAGCGATGGCCCTGTTGCCGGAAGACCGTTATCAATCAGCCGGGGCGCTGGCGGCCGACGTGGAAAACTGGCTGGCGGATGAACCGGTGGCGGCGCACCGGGAATCGGTCTGGGATCGCTCGCGGCGCTGGATGCGGCGTCACCGAACAATTGTGTCATCAGCCACAGTCGCCGCGGTATTGCTGACGGCAGCCGGTGTGGCTTCGTTCATCGCCTGGGACCGGGCGCAGCACGAAGACCGCATGCGGCGGGAACGTCTGCAAGCGACCATTCTGGCCGCCGAGAATTCTGCCATTCACGAGTTGCAGAACGACCGATATTCGTCCGCACTCGGTTTCGTGGAAACTGCGCTGGTTCAACTCGAAGAGCGACCGGAACTGGGAGAACTGCGATCACGGCTCCAAAACCGGCGAGATCACATCCAGCGTCTGGACGATTTTCATCGACTGGCAGCGCAGGCAGAGCAATCGGCGATGTTTGAAAACAACCGGGAAGCGATTTCCGCCTGCCGGGGGGCGCTTGACGTCCTGGCCGTCTTCGAACATTCCGATTGGTGGGCACATCTTCCCACCAACGACCTCACGCCGCGCCAAGCCGATCGGCTGCAGCAACGCGTCTATGACCAGCTCATCTTGTTGACGATGTTCAAGGGAAAGTCGGCGATCTTAAATTTCATGTCGCCAACGGGTGGAGAGGAATGCCGCGAACTGTTGAACCTCTCCGAGTTGGTACAACGATTCCGCCGTGCGGAATCGATCGCCACACTACAGGATTTTGCAAACTTCCGGATCGGCGCTAAATTCAAACTCCCCAATCCCGATTTTAGCACCTATCATCCTCAAACGGCCGCCGATAACAATGCCGTCGGGATCATGGCTTGGAGTTTGGCACAAAACCCCATCATGCGAAAGACAATCCTGGCGGGCCGGGACGTCGATCAGAATCTCACCGAGGTCGCGCGAAAATTCTTCATCCGCTCCGCTGCGCTCGATCCCGATCGCTATATGACGATCGCCACTTTGGGGTTCATCAACTGGCAACTCAAGGACTTCGACGCGGCACGGCAAGCCTACAACCAGTGTATCGTGCTGCGACCCGATAACTATTTTGCCTATGGACTTCGTGCTGAGACATTTCTTGACGAAGCCCGTAAAACCGAGGACCGGCGGCAAAAGAATGTCTTGTTGCATGCCGCTTTGCAGGATGCTGAAACGGCCCGCGATCTCGCGCCGACGGTCTATTTTGTGCATTGGTATTGCGGAGAAGTATATCGTGAAATGGGACAAATCTCCGAAGCGGTGCCAAGTTATTTGCAGGCGATCAAATTGGGGAAAATGACTGTCAATAGTGAGCGGCGGTTGATGAATCTCCATCGAGAAGCAGTTCAGACCACCCGAGCACGGATGCTTGAACTGCTTCAAGCACAGCCGGAGAAGAGTGAGTTCCGGCTATTGTTGGCGACGGCGGAGTTAGAGCTGGAAAACAACGCTGCCGCTGAGGTCGCTGCGGAGGAAGTGTTGAAACTGCAGCCAAAATCGGCAGAGGCATTGGCCATTCGTGGCACCGTCTCTCTGCGAAAGCGGGATTACGAAGCGGCGCAGGCCTATTTTCAGTCCGCGCTGGAATCTGACGACGAGAACTACCGTGCCGCGATCGGATTAGGCCGGGTGTTGGAAAACCTCGATGCTCCAGGCGCCGCACTAGTGGCGTTTGAGAACTGTATCGAAGTCGCCCAAACCGACTGGCAGCGCGCTGCGGGGGAGCTGGGCCGCTGCGCGAGTCTGATTCGCCTCGAGCGATTTGACGAAGCCGAACAGGCGCTAAAATCCGCCATTCGTTACGATCCCGGTTGTGATTTTGAATCACTGAGCCAGTTTGCAAAGGAGCATCAGGCTGCCGGTGTACTGGAAACGATTGAGTCGATACAGAATCCACAACTCCCAGACGCCAAGTCCCGCCGGTTTTCCGTGCTACCGTTGCTGAATGGTGGATTTGAACTGGGACTCTCCGCGTATTGGGGAGAGCCGCATCGGGGTAAACCGACATGGTGGAACCGTGGCGGGTGCCGCTCTTCGGCTGAGGTGAGCGCGGACAATCCGCACGAAGGCCGATATGCCCTGCACATCAATCACCGTTCACCGGCTGCCGACGGAGTCTTCGCAGAGACCAGCCAATCCGTGCCCGCCACCGCAGGTGCCCGGTACCGCGTCTCACTTTGGGCGCGGGGAGACGTGCCTGCAACCGGCGGTATTCAGGTGACGGTGGGCGAAGGCAATAAGGGGCCCGTGATCGATCTGAGCGACGTTGCCCAAGACTGGCAGCAATTTAGCGGCAAGTTCACTGCTAAACAGGACATGGTGACCGTTCGCATCGTCTCGACAAGCGAAGGCGAAGTTTGGCTCGATGATCTGCGGATTGAGCTCGTCGAACCGTAGGCAACTGGCTGCTCGCCTGCTGTCATTCGTCGTGTGTACCCGCTTCCAGTTTTTGTTGAATTTGCTGCAGGATACGGCGGACGCTGCGTTCGGCTCGGCCGGTCTGTTCAGCGATCTCGATGCTGTTGAGGCCCTGCAAACGGAGTTCGACGACCGGACGATCTTGCGGCCGCAGCGAGTCCAAAAACGAGCGAACTTCATCGACCAGCATGGCTGCTTCTTCCGGTCCTGGTTCGTCCGCGCCGGCGTGGTCGAGCGGATTGACGTCTGAGCGCACCGACTGGTCGTGCGACATGTTCCGCTTTTCCGCGCCGTGAAATTTGGAACTGCGGCGGACCTTGTTCAGCGTCATCGTTACGAGGAGCTTCCACAAATCCCGCCCGCTGCCCAGCTCGTACTCTCCTTTTTGCACGCGAACGAACAGGCTGCGGTAAACGGATTGCAAGATGTCCTCGGGATCGACCCGGCGGGCCAACCGGCCGCCCATCTGACGGCGAGCGACCGCCACCAGGCTGGCGGTATGCTCCTCGACAATCTGCGCCGCTGCGTCTTCGTCGCCGTTCCTCAATTGATCGAGAAGGATTCGAAAAGATTGTTCGTGGGACATTAGATGACTCTCATCTCGGACAATGGGTGTTTATTGATCATTCCGACGGTTCGTTTTGCATATGCTCGACGTTTGATGTCAGTCCGAAGTCGCCCAAAATTGCATACAGGCAAGGAATGACCATCAAGACCAGCACGGTGGAGGCCATCAGCCCGAAGGCGATGCTGGCCGCCAAGGGGATTAGCACCTGCGCTTGTAAGCTCCGCTCAAACAGCAACGGCAGCAGGCCGGCGATTGTGGTCAACGAGGTGATAACAATCGCCCGAAACCGCTGCCGGCTGGCCTGGCCGGCCGATTCGATAATGTCGGCGCCCTCGGCACGACGCATCTTCAGAAACAGCACCAACAAGATCGAGTCGTTCACCACGATCCCCGAGAGTGAAATGAATCCCAGCAGGCTGGGCATGCTGATGTCGATTCCCATCAGCCAATTTCCCCAGATCACGCCGATCAGGGCAAACGGAATCGCCGTCATGACAATGAGCGGCTCGAGGTAGCTGCGGAACTGAAAGCTCAGCAGTACGAAGATGCCGATCACTCCGACGGCCATGGCGCTGCGCATGGAGTCCTGCGTGGTCGTCGACTGTTCGACTTCACCAGAGAAGGCCACGTCAATGTCGGGGAATTTCTGTTTCAGTTGCGGTACGAATTCGCGCTCGATTTCGCGGAACAGTTGGGCAGTGTTGAGCACGCGCTGATCGACGTCGCCGCGCAGGGTCACTGTACGGCGGCCGTTGATCCTGGCGATGCGAGACCAGCCGCGGGTGCGGTCCGCGATCGCGATGGAACCGAGCGGAACTGATTTTCCACCGGGGACCGCGAAATGAAGATACTCCAGATCGGCGACGCTGTCCTGGTCCTCAGGCCGCAGGCGAACGTCGACTTCATATGCCTCGCGGCCGATTTGAATCTCATCGGCCGTCATCCCGTAAAACCCGCCCCGTACCTGTCGCGCGACCGCGGCGGCGTCCAGTCCGAGTCCTGTCGCGCCCTCGCGCAGGCGAATGCGGACCTCCGGCTTGCCCCGCCGCAAGTCGTCGGTGAGGTTCAATACGCCGGCAAACTGCGACAGCCAGGCGTCGAATTCTGTCGCGGCCTGTTTCAGTGTCTCCAGTTCGTCACCGTGCAGATGGATCTCAATGGCGCGTCCTTCCGGTCCGATGGCAGGCTCCGTGAAGTTCAAGATAGCGACGTCGGTGGGAGGGTCAATCTTGGCCCGCCAGGCCTCGACGATCTCATCGATCGTGCCGTTGCGGACTTCCGCATCGAGTAGATTGACGGCGACCGTGGCGACGTGCGGGCCGTTTTCAAACACGTCTCGGTTCTGATTGAATTGCGCATAGACCGTTTTAACCAAGTCTTGCCCGCCCGGCTGGCGAGACTTGAAATCTTCGTTGACTTCCTCGAGCGACTCGACGAGTTGCTCAACGACCTCCTCCGTTCGCCCAAGCGGCGTGCCTTGCGACATCATGAGCCGGGCTTCGACGACGTCGCCGTCCAGGTTGGGAAACGCCTGAAACTTCACGATACCTCCGGCGAATGCTGCCAGCGAGATGATCAGTACAGCCGTGACTGTTCCGACCCACAAATAGCGCCACTTGAGCAACCAGTCGATTGACCGGCCCAGCAGGCGCTCGCGGCAGCCGTCGATGAGGCCGTCGATGAATCGGCGGACGCGATTCTTATGCTCTTCGCCGCTTTTGATCGAGTGTGCCAAGTGTGCAGGCAGGATCAGAAACGCCTCGACCAGACTCACCGCCAGCACGAGAATCAGAATCATCGGCATCACGCGGAGCACCTTGCCGATGTTGCCGCTGATGGTCACTAGCGGCCCCAGGACGCACACCGTCGTGATGAACGACGAGAAGACCCCCGCTTTGACTTCCGAGACGCCGTCAATCGCTGCCTGGGCGGGGGATTTTCCGCGCGCGGCATGCGTGGCGATGTTTTCGGCGATCACGATTCCATCGTCCATCAGCAGTCCCAGAGCCATCAGGATACCGATCATCGTGATCATGTTGATCGTCAAGCCCAACTGCTCGGCGAAAAACATCGCCCCCAAGAACGAGACCGGCAGGCTCATCACGACCCAAAATGAGAGTCGGAGATTGAAGAACAGCCACATCGTCAAGAACACTAAAATGCCGCCTGAAACGGCGTTCTCGCCAATGAGCTCCAGGCGGCTGATCACCAGCGTGGAAAAATCCTGCGTGATCTCGATCTCCAATTGGGGGTGACGAGCTTTCTCCTCTTCGATGATCTTCTTAACAATTTCTGCGACGCGGATGGTGTCTTCGGTCTTGGTTTTAAATACGTCCAACCGTCCGGCCCGCCGCCCGTTGAACAAGATCTTATCTTCTTCGAGCTCAAAGGTATCTTTGACGGTCCCCAAATCGCCCAGTTGAATCTCGCCGCCGCCGAGTCCGCTGACGATCACCAGTTGCTCCAATTCGGCCGGAGAACGGCGTTCTTCTACAAAGCGGACTAGGATTTCGTGTTGGCCGGTCTCGATTGCTCCCGCCGGCAAGTCGACGTTTTGGCGGCCGACAATGTCCGCCACGTCGGCGACGCTCAGGTCGTAGCGGAGGAGCGCTTCCGAGGAGAGTTCGATCCGCAGTTGATTGTCGGAGAAGCCGCGAATGTCGACGGTGGAGACCTGCGGATCACTTTGCAGACGTTCTTTGAGATCTTCGCAGTACGCCTTGAGATCACGCGGCTCCATCGGGCCCGTGACGATCAAGGACAGGACTAATTCCGTGGTGCCGAGCTGTTTGATCACCGGGTCTTCAACGTCATCGGGAAAATCGTCGATCGTGGCGACTTCGGTTTCGATGTCGTCCTTGAACTCCGCAAAGTCGCCCCCCTCCTCCATTTCGACGGTGATGATGGCGACTCCCTCGCGGGCGTCGGAACGGATCTCTTTGACGTACTTGATGCCGTCCAGCACGTCTTCGACGCGGCGGCAGACGACGTCTTCGACTTCCGGCGCAGTGGCGCCGGGATAGACGACACGGACCTCCACTTCAGGGACCGTGAAGTCCGGAAAGGTTTCACGGCGCAGATTGCGGAATGTGATGATGCCCACGACGACGAAGACCAGCATCAGCAGATTGGCCGCCGTGGGGTGCGTGGTGAAGAAGCGAATCACTTGATGCTCCCTTCACCGGAGGCCTGCGATTGAATCGACAGCAGCAGCGACTCGTCCTCGACGGGATCAACAAGCATGCCTTCGATTGCCGGCGTCGGATCAGAGACGACGACCGATTCGCCCGCCTGGAGCCCTGTCTTGACACAAACAAAGTCGCCCTGCATGAACTCGACGACAATCTCCCGTTTCTCAAGACGGTTTTCGCGATTCACGACATACACGAATCCCTCGTGCAACGCCGCGCGGGGGATCACAATCTTGTTCTTCTGAGGCTTGGCCCGCAGCTCGACCTCGCAGAACATGCCTTTGACGAGCGGAGGCCGCCGTCCGGGAATCGCTTTTTGATACGGATGATCAACCGCGACCACGACCGCGACACTTCGGGTGGCGGGGTCGATCTGTTCGCGAATCCCGGCAAACCGCGCATCCCATTCAACAGTCAAATCGCCGGCCTGCACCCGGACGGTTGCTTCGACTCCGAACAAGTTGCCCAGTTCCTTGATTCCAATGTTGAGCGGGGAAATCGGCTGTTGATCGCCGCTGATCAGCTTGCGGGCTTGATCCATGGGAAGCTGCGCATCGATTTCGACGAGCGCCGTGCTATATGCCTCGAAGAGCACCTCGCCACGATTCAGGAATTGGCCGACTTGAATGTCGACGTCGGCGATGCGGCAGTTAAAGGGTGCGGTGATCACGCTCTTCGCCAAATCGATCTCAGCCTGCTGTAGGCTCGATTTCTTGACCGCCAATTCCGCCTTGAACGTGTCGATCTTGGAGGGCAGGACGTTCAACAGATTGCGCTGGGCTTGTGCCGCCTGCCGTTGCGCTAAGACTTCGCGTTGTTTGGCGTCGACTTCCGCGTCCGTAATGGCGTTGGTGGAAGCGAGTTGGCGTAGGCGGCGCAATTCTTGTTCGGCGAGAGCCAGCGCCGCGTCCTCAATTTTGAGCGACGCTTTGTAGTTCGCTTCGTTCGCGCGCAATTCCGCAAGTTGTGCCTGTACGCGATCGATGTCCGCCTTGAGCTGTGAGACGACGAGTTCGAGCTCGCGGGGATCGATTCGCAATAGCACCTCACCGGCCTTAATAATGGCCCCCGGCTTCAAATTGGGATTTGTTTCCGCAACGCGGCCTTGAACCTCGGCGACCGCCTTCCACGTTTGTCCGGGTTCGACGGTTCCGTATCCGATGACGCGAGGGACAACGTCCATTTGGGGAGCGGCGATCACACGCAAGGTCCGAGAGACCTCGGCGATTGGATTCTTCTCGAGCGCGGAGCGGCCTGATATCAGCCATGCGGCGACTCCCACTCCCACGATTAACGGCGGGAGAATTAACAATTTCTTGGGCCAGCCGCTGGATTGTTGTTTGGTCATCGTGAATTTCTCAATACGACGAATTGTCGAGCTGTTATGTTCACAGCACTTGAATGACGAGCGGCTGATGTCGCTCCCGATTGTAAACGTTTGTCACCGTGAGATTCATTAAAATGCGGTGAGGCTCTCCATGGAATCGGAAAACAAATACTTCCGGATCGGCTGCGGTGTCGATCGCCTCCCGCTGAAACTTTCTGAAAGTCGGTCGGGATCGATCGCGTCGCAGCTTTCGGTGATGGTCTGACTCCCGATGCATTGTTTCGTCGGTATGCCTCGTTGTGGAGAGATCACCGTGCGGACCTCTGTGCGGCCAACAATTGCGTAAATTCACGCGACCGACTGGTGATTTCCACGACGGTTGTCGTTCCCAGTCGACTCGTAGCGAATCGTCATTTCCGCTACAGGCCGTACAACCGGTTTTGATTTCGCAAAATCGGTGGCCGTGCAGAGACTCGATTGGCATCAGTTCCGTCCGGGGAGTATCACTACCTACAGACGTCAAGTCGGACAGTCTTGGATTTCGGAAGCTGATCAGGCCGGTTAAGCAGCGCGGCCTGAAATCGAGAAACTCCTAAAATTTCAGCATTTCTCGGGAAATCGATGTCCGCTTCCGACGCCAGTTTTCGATCAACTTGTTGATCCACTGACTTCCCGTCTTTGCCACACATCCTCAATTCTCTCACAACCCCGCTTGGGGCCAACATCCGCTGGGTTCCGCATGCGCGCTAAGAGTCATGCCTTGCTCAGAGCTTTCGTTCTGCCGCAAGACACGTCCGCAGTACAATTCGCCAGAAGGCTTCCTCCTGCGCAGTTGGTTGCGCAGAACATGCAGGCCATCTTGGATGATGAGGAGCAGGCACCGGCGATGACCTCGCGGCACTTGACGTGGATTCGCATGGCGCTGAAGGAATTGTCCTTAGAGATTGTGGCAGGAACTTTGGCCGAGACCCAGTTGGACAACGCAGCGGAGTATTTTCAACTCGGCCAGGTGCGGGCGGGGCGCATGGAATTGCGGACATTGTCATGGACGCTGAAGGACGTCTTGGCGAAATCCGATCCGGCGGCGGAGTCGAGCGAACAGCCCGGTGCGTGGAGTGATGATTCCGGCGAGGACGTGCTCTGCCGATTTATTCAGCGGCGGCTATGGACGGTGCTATCGGATCATGGCTTGAATTGAAGCAGTCTGCTATGTCACGGCATTGGTTCCGGATTATGCCGTGGTTTGCTTCGTAGGTGTCTGGAGACGACTTTCAACAGCCAACCCTACAGCCTCGAGCCTCAAGCCTCAGGCCCGGCGACTTCTACCGGCTGATGCTGATGTACACCGCGTTAGCTTTCCAGTTCGCGCGCTTCCGACAGCGCAGATGCCACCAAGCCGGCTGGAACAGAGACGACGCCAAGACCGATGATCAGGACGAAGAAGGTAAAAATCTTGCCACCGACGGTCATTGGATAGACGTCGCCGTAGCCGACCGTGGTCAGGGTCGCCACCGCCCACCACAAGCTGTGGAAGACCGACGCGAACGCCTCGGGCTGCTTTTCGTTCTCGAAGTAGTAAATCCCCACCGCGGCCAGCCAGAGCAGAATCACTGTCACGGCGACGAAGAGGATAATCTCTTCGCGGGCAATCAGCATTGCGCGGTGAAACAGGCGAATGGACTTGCTGTACCGCACCAGTTTCAGAATCCGAAACAGACGCAGCAAGCGAAAACTGCGCAGCGAACGGAGGTCGACTCCCATTGAAAAATAGAACGGTAAGATTGCCACCAGATCGATCAGCCCGAAAAAGCTGAACACGAATGACGATTTGTGATCCGCGATCACGAAGCGGGTGAGATACTCGGTCGTGAAGATGATGACGGTAAAGATCTCAAACGCGTGCAGCCAATAGCGGGTTGTGGGTGAGAGGTTGGGGAGCGTTTCGATCGAGAAGCTGAGCAACGACAGGATGATCAGCGTTTGAATGGCCAAATCAAACGCCCGGCCGGACGGCGTATCGGAACGCTCGATGATTTCCTTGATCTTTTGCATGGGCACAGTTTTCAACGGCGGCTGCGGAACCGTTCAGGGCGGAATTCAGCAACATACATCCGCACGCGGCGCGGTTCAATCAACCGGGCGACAAACTGCGAAATGCCGTCGAAAAATCGGCGTGCGGGCTGGGTTGAACTGGTGATTTGCATCTGCTACAAAGCGTCTCGCTCCGTTGAAGTTCGAGCATCCCTTTGCGGATCAGCAAACTCGGACAGGTAGCTCAGTTGGTAGAGCACAGGACTGAAAATCCTGGTGTCGCGAGTTCGATTCTCGCCCTGTCCATAAAATAAGCAACGCCGCTGTAATGACTTACGGCGGCGTTTGTTATTGGCGGCAGCGCTCAAGAACGGCTTGTCGCGCCATCTGGACTTAACTTGGGTCGTTCGCGGTTTCCACTTGACCGTCTGTTTCGGTGGGGTCCGCTTGGGGCGGGTCTGGCTCGGTTAGTTGTTTGCAGGCCGTCAGCATTCCATTCAGTCTGGCTTTGAATCTGTCCGGGCGTACGCTGAGTTCTGTGCGGAGCCGGTCGTCTCCCTCGGCGATCTTTGTCAGCAGGAAGTATCCGTCACCGTTTCCGTCACTGATCGCGGACTGAAGCCGGACCGTAGCCTCTTCGAATGCATCCAATTTGCTGCGTTCCTCCTCATCCCAGCTATGCGTCGCGATGTCGGCGATGCCGTCTTTGATGGTTTCCAGCGAACCGATCAAGTCCAGGTCATCGGGCGTTTTGAAGGTAATGCTGAGGCGTTTTGCCGCGACGCGCAGCGCCTGCCGCATTGATAGACGAAGACGCGTGTGCTTGTCAGTCCCCACGGCGACTAATCGAGACGTGTATTGCTCGAATCGTTTGAGTTGCTGCTTCGCGGCAGCTTCGACGCTCAATCCGGTGGTTTCAAATTCCTCGACCGATTGCGGCCGCGCCGTTGGCCAGTTGGCCGGCGCGAAGTAGTCGGAGACCTCGCACATCGGCCTCGCGCGCTCTTTTAGATTAGATTTTTCCGCATTGCTCAGTGAGGCAATCAACTGAGGGGCCAATTCAAAGAGCTTTGAAACTTGTTCATCGCAGATGACGTGATCGCCGGAATTCTCCGCCAGCTTCTGAACGCAGTCCTCAAGTTCGCCCAAATACGGGTTCGCAGTCACAGCTTCACCGCCCTCCTGTGGCCTTTAGCAAAGTCGACAGCGAGCGACCGGATCTCGGCCCGTCGGTTCGGCCCGCCTGTGAAGAAGTTCATTCCCAGATTAGGGTTCGATGCGAAATGGTCGGCAACAACTGCCGGTCCGTGGCCATCCACGTCGACTTGATGACCTGATTTTCACCAATTCGGCTGCGTTTGAAAAGGTCAGCAAGTTGTTGAAACCGTCGCACATTCCGATTCACACCACAATGTGACCGAGCGGCGAATTCTGCTATGGCCCGTTCAAATGCGGGCCGGTGTCGAGATGCACAAACGGTGCTCAGCAGATGGGCGCCTTCGACGTTGTGGATGTCACTCAGCTAGAGAATTCGATACGATATCTTCAGAAAGCATGTTATTCATACTCGGTGACAGTATTTGAACTTGGAGCAGGATAATGTCGCGGTATTCACTGTTGGTTGTTGTTTCGATCAGTTTCGGCGTTGGAGTGTTGATCGGGGCTCTGGGGAACTTTGAGTCGCCTGGAAATATGGTCTCCGTGGCGACCGGGCAAGAGGGGCAACCGGGAAGTCGCGTCGACAAGCCGGCGGCCCCTCGCGCGGCGCCCGCGGACGACGGCAAGCTGCGGATTATCTGTTTCGGGGCGCACCCGGATGATTGCGAGATCAAGGCGGGCGGAACGGCGGCGCTGTGGTCGTCGCTGGGGCACCATGTGAAGTTTGTCTCGCTGACCAACGGCGATATTGGACACTGGAAGATGGCGGGAGGACCCTTGGCGAAGCGCCGCAATGCGGAAGTGCAGCGCGCCGCGGACATCTTCGGCATCACCACCGAAGTGCTTGATATCCACGACGGCGAATTGCTGCCCACGCTGGAAAACCGCCGCAAGGTCACCCGGCTGATCCGCGAATGGAAGGCGGATGTCGTGATGGGGCCGCGCACGAACGATTATCATCCCGATCACCGCTATACCGGCGTACTGGTGCAGGATGCCGCCTATATGGTCGCTGTGCCGTTTTTTTGCCCCGACACCGCCCCGCTGGCGAAGAACCCGGTGTTTATGTATTACCCGGACCGGTTCAAGAAACCGTACCCGTTTCAGGCGGATGTCGTTGTCGGAATCGATTCCGTCATGAGCCGCAAATTGGACGCGCTGGTTGGTATGGAGTCGCAGTTTGTCGAAGGGGGCGCGTTGGGCAAAGCAGAGTTGATTGAAGGGGGCGAACGACAGCGTGAAATCCGCCGCGTGAAAGTCCGGGCTGCTTTCGAGGCGCGTGACAGGCGGATTACGAAGAACTACGCCGACGAGTTGCGGAAATGGTACGGAGATCAGGCGGACAAAATCGAATTCAGCGAGGCATTCGAAATCTGCGAATACGGCCACCAGCCGACGGAGAAAGAGTTGCAGAAGCTGTTTCCGTTTCACCCGGATCCGGAATGAGGTAAGATCTCGACGAGGTGACTCAGCTTCGTATTCTCGTAACGAGGTGCCTGCATGTCACAGTCGGAGTTGTCGGGTTCTATTGCTCAGGCGATGGCCTCTCGTCGCCGGTTTCTCGCGCGAAGTCTAGTGTCGTCAGGGCTGGTTGGGTTTCCCGCGTTGCTGCGGGCGGGGGTTTTGACTCCGCAGGCGCGATCAACGTCACCGAATAGCGTGATTCTACTGTGGCTTAACGGCGGCGCCGGTCACCTCGACACGTGGGATCCCAAACCGATGGCGCCGCGCGAAATCCGCGGGCCGTTCAGTGCGATTCCGACGGCAGTCTCCGGCGTGTTCCTTTCGGAACACCTATCGCGGCAAGCGCAGATAATGGATCGTCTAACGATCATTCGCTCGGCCGACTGTACCGATAGCGGGCATTTGCCAAATCATGTGCTCCAGACCGGCCATCGCGACGCCGCGCCGCGCAGAAATAAACAGGGCCGCAATTTCCCCGCGATTGCGGCGGTCGCTTCGAAGTGGTGCGGTTCATGTGTGCCGGGAATTCCGGCCAGTGTCGCCTTTTATGTCAGCAAGCAGTCGGTCGCGCTGGGTGGATGGCTCGGGCAGCAGTACGATCCGTTTGACGGCAACATTGGACCTAAGGCGTTTGAATTGACGCCCGGCCTGTCGAAGGACCGCATCAAGTCGCGCCGGCGGTTGGCGTCGCAATTGAGCACGGCTGGGGTGGGACCTGATTTGCAGGGCCATACGGAGGCGGTCGGCCGCTTCGATCAACAAGCGGCGCAGATCGTGCTTTCGGGACGGGCGAAACGGGCGTTCGATCTCTCACTGGAACCTCAGGATGTCCGCGAGCGTTACAACGCGGTTCCCTGGGTGGATCAGTTCGAAGTGCGGGGGCAGATGAACGATCAAGTTCTGTTGGCACGTCGGTTGGTGGAGTTTGGAGCGCGATTTGTGACGGTGGTGCTCAGCGCCAAAGGGAACTCCGCCACGTGGGACACGCACGGCAACCCGGTGAAAGTCGGTTACGGCGGCGTCGAAACGGGGACCAAGCCGCTGCTGCCTCCGACGGACCACCTATTGGCGACGCTGGTCGAAGACCTGGAAGAGCGCGGTTTGCTGGACCAGACGCTGGTCGTGGCGATGGGAGAATTTGGACGCTCGCCGCGGATCAACCACAAGACCGGCCGCGATCACTGGCCAGCAGCGGCGTCCATTGTGTTGGCGGGAGGCGGGCTGCGGCATGGAGGCGTGATCGGCAGCACGGACCGCATCGGCGGGGAAATCACCGAACGTCGTGTGACCCCCGGCGACATCGCCGCCACGATTTATCGGCACCTGCGGGTTCCGCTCGACGCGCAGTATCTTGACGGATCGGGCCGGCCGCGGAACATCGTCGTCGACGGCGCTCCGATTTCAGAGTTATTCTGAGCGTGACACCACTGCCGCGCCGCCTGACGATGCGGTTGTCACGACCGATCGTCGCTGAGAGGATTACGGCCGGTCTCACAAATTTGGCGGAAATTGTGAGATATTTTGGCGGGGTCCGCGAAGCGTTTGCCATTTCAGGGTGTGACCGCGATTGACTGTCAAATCGCGAATCAGTCCAACACCCGACGAAATGGGAGACGTTTCGATGACGACTTTTCAGCCAAAATTCATGTTGCCCGCCTGTGTCCTGGTTGCGAGCGTGATGTTCGCCGATTCTGCCGAGAGTTTCGCCCAAGTTGCAGGCCGCGGTGGACAGGCGATGATGAACTACGGGGGTCCGGGCCGTCAATTCCGGCGTGGTTTTCCGCAAACGCAGCAACGATTCTATACTCCCCGTCGAGGCCGGTTTCCGCGGACGATGACGCCGGTCAGGCCGTACGCAGATCCCTACTGTTCGACGGGTGGCGTCGGGAACCCTCCTTACATCCGTCAGCCGCGCGTGGTCTATCCTCCGGTCCGGCGGCCGATTCGCCGCCCGGTGCGGCCGGTCGTGCGGCAAAACAATCAAACGCTGCCGGCCCAACTGCAGGGAGTCTGGTTTGATGCCGCTACGGAAGACCCTCAAGCGACGCGGTTCATGTATGTCCTGCGAGCAAACGACTACGACATGTTCGAGATCGACAAGGCAACCAACCAAGTACTGATCGGTGATGACAACCAGCCGGTGCAACTGTTACGTGAGCCGCTGACGTTTCGCAACGGCGTGCTGACCTTATCGCCGGGACCGAACCAAGAGGGGCCGTTTCTGATCGGGCCGACGGCGGGGCAGAGTCAGGCGTTCACGCCGATGGGCGGAGGGGCGGCGCGGATTTTTACGCGGCGACCGATGAATTGAACTCGAAGTTGACACTATTTAACCGGGCTTCCTTGGGGAGGCCCGGTTTTTGTCATCTTTGCAAATCACTCGCCCAGTAGGTTGGCTCCCTTGGGTTCCATGCGGATCGTGATTTTGGTCGACTCACCTGGTTTCAGCGTGACATTCGTGGACCGGCGGCCGTTTTCGATTTGTTGCGCGAAATTCTCATGTGTCGCATTGAGTCCGATGTGTGGTTTTCCCGGCAAGTTGCGGATGACGGCGATGCCCTCTGCAGAAGTTTTGGCCATGAAAGGATTGCGGCTATTCCAGACCGTTTTGATGTCGCGGCCTTCGGCCAATGCTTGGAGCCATTCGGCGGTGCGGTACTTGAATCCCAAGATCGTGCTCCCTCCACGAAAATGTGCGTGGTTCGGCCACATGTTGATTTCGGCGTCGGCGAGCCGTTTGCCGTCGGGGTCGAGGACTTCGATTTCGCACATCGCTGCGGGGGACATTTTGATGGTCGGCTCGATCGTCTCGCCATTGAGCGGAAAGAGTTGCGGCCACGTGAAGCTGGTGGCGTGAAATTGCTGTTTCCACGGTAAGGCGGCGACCTCTTTTTTGGTCGGGTTGCTGGAGATCCAGCCGTCGCAGACGGCGATCAATTGCACCACATCGCCGCGGGGAAGCGACTCAATGACGAACGAGCCGTCCGGTTTGATGTCGGACCAGTCGGACCAGCGCCAGATATTGATATGATCGGTGGAATCTTTGGGAGAACTGGCCGTGACGCAAGCGATGATTTTGCCGCCGCGAACCGGCCGGGGAACTTGATCGTCGAGCCGCCCCGCGACACGTGTGCCGGACTGCAGGGGGATGTTCTTCAAAAACACCCGTTCGTTCTGTTTAGGCTTTTTGAGCGCGATCAGTTCGCTGAATTTCGGCGGCTGGCCGGCGGGAAGGTGGATGAGGCGGAGGACGAATTGTTCATCGTCGAAAACACGTGAGAGTAGGATGCCGCTTTTGGCCAGTTTCCATTCCCTGCCGGTCGACATGCGGTATCCGCTTAATTGGGCGAAGAGGTGCTCCTTGATCGGCTCGCCCGACTCTGCATCAACGGCGGTCGCGGCGATGCGGTAACCGTCTTTGAGCTGGATCTCAGCGGGATCCTCCCCGATGTCGTGATCCTCGCGATAGACGACGTAGCTGGAGTGGTCGACGAGCCATGTGACTTTGGCGATTTCCAGTTTTTCGATCACGAACTTGGGAATGTCCAAAGCGGCGACTCCGTCGGCGTCGGTTTTCGGCTGCGGCTGGGGGCCGAACCGTTTGTCGCCCCAGCCCCAATGAGTCCCCGGTCGCGCGATTGTACGAAACCCGGACGGAGCGACAACGGCGCCGGCGATCGGTTTGCCGTCGGCGTCGATGACGCGGACGCGGCATTTGACGGTCTCGAGCATTGGTGCTTGCGCTTTGTCTTGCTTTGCTGTGGGTTTATTCTCAGCGGCAATTGCGCTGAACGGCAACGTGCCCCAGATGAGAATTGCCAGCATCGCGAGTTGGGGGAATCGAGGTGAAGGCATTGTGCGAGCTTTCTAAATTGGGAGGCTATTCGGTGTCGATGGAAGGGGGCGCGACGAGGAATTCGACACGGCGGCCTTGGGTGATGACGATTTTGAGGTCGATCTCAGTGGCTTCGTCGACTGGCATGAAGAACCAGAAGTCGTGGTCGTCCACCGTTTCGAGATGCCCGTCAACGCGGTTTCCCAGGTTGTCGGTTGCGTGGAGCTGGAGTCGTTTGAGTTCGGGGATCTTGATGTGATCCAACCTTAGGTGAGGAAGATTAGTCCGCACTTTCTGAGTGTAGTTCGGACCGATATTGTCTGTATCGATATCAACTGATTGATAACCGTTATCGGTCTCCACACTCATCCCCCAGCGACTGCTGCCCTCACCTTGATAATCCCCGGTTCCCGTATAGGTCACAACTCCTCCTCCGCCGGAAGTTAAGAGCTTCAGCGGCACGTCGTTGAGCAGCTTTTCCAGATCGAGCTGTTGAAATTCATTGTTAGGACTAATCTCGATGGATCCGACGTTCCAGGTTTCGGCGGCGAGCGGCGGTGCGGTATTGTTTCGATAGAAATCGGCGGTCAGCTTCCAAGCCGGTTCGCTCCATAGAAGTGTCAATCCATTGATTCTCGAAGTATTTCCCAACGCGTCGGTGAGAATTTGCCCTTCGACATGCCAACTGGCGGGTTTGCCGTCCTTTGTGACGCGAAAACTGGGATCGAGAAAATAGCTTTTCTCATCGTTATGATAAACGAAATCGGTGTCCAGTCTTTTCAGTGTGACGGTCAGATCCCCGGCCGGTTTGGAAATCGGCAGCGGTTCCGGTTCCCAAATCGGAAAAGACTTCGGCCCCGGCCAAGGGACATCGAACGTGGCGACGATATCGTTGTCGGCATTGTGCACGCGGAGTTGAAACGTCTTGCTGTTGCAGCGAAACAAAGGGAGTTCGCTGCTGGCATAAAGCTGATCATATTCGCGATGCGCGACGTCATAGGGGCGAGCACCTGGTCCTGAACTGCCACTACTTCCCGATCCAGATTGCCCAAAGCGGTAATCCCAACTTGGGTGGCGATCAGTGATCGTATCGCCGTTTGCGTCCACGACCGTGTTTTTGAGCCACCATTCGAAATCGAGGGCGCGGCCGGTTTTGGGATCGTATCGCGCCAGCCAGACCACGAGTTTGTCCCCCCACGTTTCGTGGTCGAGAGAATCTTGCTCTCGACTTTGTAGAAAAACCGGCAGAAACCAGTTAGTGCGGGGAGGCAGCGGCAGTTTGTGCTCTTTGCCGTAGGTGACCGCTTTGAGGACGAGGACAGTGCCGTCGGGCATGGTCGCCTCGGCGATGTAGACGTCTTCAGGAGCGGGGGTGAGGATCACCGCTGTGATCAACAGCCCGATCAGCAACAGGCAAATGCCGGCTAGCCAGTAGCGAAATCGACCCCTCGGCTGCGGAATCGCCGGTTCATTCAGAGCGCTGTCCAAGAGTGCTACCCCCCTGGTTTTGGTCTCACTAACCACACATTGTTAGTTTACTCGAAAACGAGGGGCAAATCATGCTGAATGAGGGGGGGTGGCGATGCTATGCGGGAGGTTTGCCTACGTCGCGCGCGACCGCAAGCGGTCGGTTTGGGAGTGTTGGCGCGTTCGCAAGCTGCGAAGCAGGGATCAGCGCGTGACGGCACCGGCGGAGCCGGTGGCACACGGCGTTGAGGTTTTTAGGGGTTAGGCTTTAGGCTGTAGGCTTTAGGGTTGGTTGTTGGGAGTCTGCTCCAGTCGGCAGTCTCCAGCCTTGCGCCTAATCAATAACCGGTCGCTAGCGCGATGCGGCTGATGTTGTTGGCTGGCGGTTTTCTGGAAGTGCATAGTCAGACTTGGTTGAACGCGTGCGTCCTTAGAAAGGGCGCACGGGGAATTCCCCTGGCCGAACGGTCGGCCAGTGCTCCTTCAAGGGAGGGCGGCTCACCATCAGCGGCGTCCGCGGCCGGTCACATGATGGTTCTGCGAGTCGCCTCCCTCTACCTTTAGGGGCGGGGGTTGCGCGGGAGCGGCGAATCGAGTTAGTTGCGGTCGATCTGCTGTTGTTCCGTTCGCCCGATCATCCACCGCGGCGTGGGGATGGCCGGGTGCCGGACAATGAGCAGCAGCGCGCCGAACACGATGACCAGGATGGGGACTTCGACGTCAAACGAGAGCCGGCCGGTTTGACGAAGCACGGATAGGAAACTGGCCGTGGCGAGAAAGACCCCGCTGACAACCGTCGCCTTGTCAAATCCACCGGTGACAAACGCCAGGCAGCCGAGGACCGCCAGGCTCAGGGTCCACGCCCAATTGATTCCCGGGGCCACGCCGATGGTGGTGAGGAGCCAGCCGGTACCGACGGCCAGCATAAGAATGGGGACGATCAGCGACGACTTCTCGGATTTCGTGGGCAATCTCCCGCAGAGAACGCTGGAATGTGCAGAGCGGCCGAATCCAGCGGTGAGGCGGGATTCTACGACAGCCAATAGGTCGATTTTTCGTCGACTTTATAACGCACATCCAGATGCGGCGTTTGCAATGTGTCGCCGTTTTTCGACAGCGACTGCATTCCGGCTTCGACCAATCCGCTGGTAAGGAGCGTTCGTTCGACCGGGTAGGCGGCTTTGCCGGTGAGGAATGTTTGCTCCGCTTTGGACATCAGTGCGGCGGAGTAAACCACGTTGGGATTGGGGGGCAGATAAAACAGCGTGGAGAGCGGCTCGCGTTCTCCCTTGATTTTGGCCCCGAATGTGAAGTCGTTGACGAGGCCGTTCATGAGCAGCATCGTTGCCTTGAGGCCGTCGGCGTATTCGAAACGGTAGGCGACGGGGGCTTTGACCCATTGCCGCATTTGTTCGGGGGTGGGGTAACGGTGGTTGTGCGTTTTGTCCTGCGCCAGCGTCTGGCTGCGGGTGAGGCAGGCTTTGAACAGCTTTGGATCCCAGCCGCCCGCCTTCCACGAGCCGGAGTCCATGGCATCCCAGACGCTATTGCCGCGCAAGGCTTGCATGGAGACGACACCCTTCTCTCCCCCTTTGCGGCGTTCGGCCATGCATTGAATGACTTCCAGTGCGTGGAAGTCGTAACTGTCGACGCCGCCCATGGCCACGCAAATCACCTCGTCGACTTCGCTGCCGTAGGGCAAGTCGATGGAGGGCATTCGCCAGGTGACGGGCAGCGATGAACCGGCGAGAAACGCGAAGTCCAGGTCTCGCGAGATCTGGACCATTTCTTTGGCCCAATCCCATTTCCAGGAGAGATGCTTGTCGTTGAAGACGGGGACGGACTTGCCGTCCTGTTTGAAGACGTCGGTGGCCGCTTTGAAGAACTCGTAGCGAGGATACTTCATTTGGCCGATTTCGTTACGTTCGTATTTGCCGTGTTCGCCGATAATCAATACGGCATCGACGTCGAGTTTGTCTTTGCCGTTGCGGAGGGCGTCGGCGATGGTGGGCGTGATTTTAAATCCGAATTCTTTGGCGCGGCCGCGGCTGAGGTCGTTGTCGGGAAATTGGTCGATGTAAGCGGTCACGACTTCAAAGGGGGATTGATGCCACCGTCCGCGAATGGGATATCCGGTGAGGAAGCGTTCCGCCATGTGCCAGGCGTGCGAATGGTAGCGCCACTCGGTGGTGACGACAGCGAGCTTTTTGCGCGGGACATCTTTGGCGGAGGCGGCGAGCGGAGCGCAGGCGACTCCGGCTGCGGAGGCTGCTAAGAATTCACGTCGAGTGAGCATGGTGATCCTCGTGGTGAGAATCGACGAATCGACTCTCATCTATCACGGATGGCGGAGCGAATGGGGCAGGTGGTGCCCGTCTGGACGCCGTTTATGATAGATGTCACGGCAAGTCGCAGCAAGCGCGGCCGCGCATTAGTGCTTTCTCGTGACGTAGTTCTAGTATTGTGTGCCACTGGCTTTGCCAGTGGAAAGTGCGGACAGAAGGCGAAGTCAATCCACTGGCAGAGCCAGTGGCACACGAAACATCGCTTACGACTAGGCGCCAGGCTTAGCGAATCTTGCGGCGCAGATTGGAAAAGCTCAATGATGAAGGGGAAGCGTCCGCCGGTGCTGGTGTGGGCAATTGTGTGGGACGACTGAGAGAGCCGCCGTGGACCGGTTTTGTATCACCCGCCAGCGCGGAGCGGTTTAAACGGACAATTCTGATTGAGCGGGCGGGGCCATCGGCGTGAAATGCGTCCTCCGGGAGGCAACCCAAGATTGATTGCACAAATTCGCCGGGAAGATCGTGCTGCCGAACTTCATCAGCGAATTCGTTTTGGAATGACGATCGCAATCCCGCGGAGAGCAGCCGCCAAGTCAGTTGGGATTCTGCGACGGGTTGGTTTTGGAAATAGTCGATGCCGAAATTGCGGGAGCGGCGCGGGTCGATCGCGAATTCCGGCACGCCGAAGCGCAACATTAACTCACAGAGCAAGAGGTCAGTCCAGCGTTCGGCCTTGCGGCGGAAGCGATCGATGGCCGCCATGTGCGGGCAATTGGCGTCGGCGTGATTGACGAGGAATTTGAGGAGCTGATGCCGGGTTTTGAGTTGCAGCGATAGTAGTTGCTGTGCGATGGTGCCGGAGAGGTCGGTCTGGAGAGTTGCCCGCGCTTTGAGAATTGCCGCCCACGTTCTGACAAGCATTTCGGCGGCGAACGACTGGTTGAGTACGGAGGTCAGCGTCTCGCTTGTGAGCTCGTCTTGGTGATTGTCCGCAGTCGAAGAACCGCGGGAGATGCGATCGATGCGGGACAGCGACGCTACGGTCAAATCCCGCCCCGTCCGCCAGCAGGCGACAAGGTTTGATTCGTCCAACGGTTGCGGTGATTCGATGATGCTATGGGCGTGCGCGGCAATCAATGCCGAGAAGTCGGTGATTTGACGATAACCCATTGCACGCTCCCGCTGCGATTTCGATGCTCAACGCTGTCAGTTCGTCGGTGGACGAAATCTGATATGCAAACGTCATGCCGCTGATAGTGGGCTGCCCTATCTCCGGTTGGGACAAGTGATTCCAGACCCTCAAACAACCGCATGTTGCATTTCGGCAACATGAACTGGTGTCGAAACAGCACGTCGACCGCAGAGGTCGGTGCCCGCCGGGTTGCATCACTTTGCCGGAACAGGAAGAATCGAGGCTGTTCGTCAATTCGCATCACATGGATATCAATCGGTATGCCAGATCCGCCGCCTAATGAGTCTCGTAACCAGCGTGGCTGGGGAGTCGCCGCACTGGTCGTGTTGATCCTGGGACTGACGGTGACCGTCTGGCTGGTTGTGAGCAATTTGGGGCCCCGGCAGCCGGAGCAGAAGGATCGTGTGCAGGGCGCTGCCGACGGCTCCCAACAACGACGTTGGGAGCTCAAGGAACGTGGCGTGGCGGCGCTGGAGAATCACCAGTATCAGGCGGCGGTTGAAGTCTTTGAGCAGATTGCCGCCGATTTGCCGGACGATTCGTTGGGTGTGAGGAATGCAGCCATTGCCCAGTTGTTGGCGCTGGAAACGGATCCGGCACGCCGCGAGGAGGCGGTTGCGGCGCTCGAACGACTCGAGCGCCTGGAACCGGGGGCGGTTTCGACAACGATGCTAGGTGCGAGATTGCTCAATCAAATTGGCGACAGCGATGGGGCGATGGCTCGTCTGCAGCAGTTGGCGGAGGAGTCGCCAGATAATCCGCAGGTCTGGTTTGCGTTGGGGCAACTTCAGCGAGACTCATCGCAGGATGACTTGCAGCGTGAGGCTGTCGCCTCGTTTCGACGTGCTTGGGAATTGGCTCCGGGGAACTTGGCCGCGTTGTGGAATTTGTTGCAATCAGAAGCGGCTGCGGAGCTTCCGGAAGTCGCCGACACGCTGCGGCAAGCGCTGCAGTGGATTGATCCGATTAAGATTCCTGCTGAGGAGAGCGGCGTCGACTTGGACGAGCAGATCGCGGCCGGCCTCGAAGCGGCAGAGGAGCAGAATGTTGCGGAGTTGTTCCGCCGTGCGTTCGTCGTGGCCAACGTGATCAAGGCCCAGCCGCTGGCGCGGCGCGACGGATTGAACCTCGCGCCTCATCCCCTGTCGTATGCGGTGCAGGATTTTCAGCCGCAATTTTATGCCGGCTGGGACCCACCAGAGTCAGTGACGGACAGCCAACCAATCGAAGTCTCATTCAGCGCACTTTCAGATTCGGTGGCGCTGTCGGAGCTGGATTCGATCAAGGATTTCTTGTTGGCGGATTTTGATTTGGATGAGCGGCCGGATTTGATTGTGTTGGCCGGGGACCAAGTGGTTGTCTTCGGTCGGCCGAATGCGGATGCGGCTTGGGCGAGAATCTGTTCAATCGACGTACCCTCAGGAATGGAATCTCTGCTGGCGTTTGATTTGGATGAGGATGTTGATGAAGATCCTAGGCCGGAGACGGAACGTTGCCACGATGCTGACCTGGACTTGATCGTGTTGGGCAGAAGCGGTGCGATTGTCTTTGAGAACCAGCTTGGTGCGTCAACCGGGACGCGAACACTCGTGAAACTGCCGCAAGCTGATGAATTCGACCGGATGGGCGCAGTCTCATCGGCGGTTGTTTTCGACGTTGATCACGACGCGATGCTGGACATGATCACCGCCGGCGAACGGGGGATCGTGGTTTGGCAGAATCGCGGTGGCGGAGAGTTTCGGCGGGCATCGGTGATCGAGACGGAAGGACGCCCCGTTCGTCCCCAAGCGATGGTGGCGGTCGATTGGGATAAGGACATCGATCTGGATGTCATCGTTGCGGGAGATTCCCAGCACGGGGCGGGACGCCTAGCAAACCATCGCCACGGTCAATTGTCGTGGCAGGATTGGGCCGGTGAAGATCGCGTACTGCGGGACGCGAAGTCAGTCGCGATCTTGGACGCAGACGGCAATCTGGGCTGGGATGTGGTTACCGCCGGTGAGAACGGTCTGACGCTGATACGGTCGGAAGTTCAAGACTCGACGATCGTGCGCGTGTTGGATGTGACGCAACTCTCTGAGCAGCCGGCTGACGGCGTGCTGGTCTGGGATTATGACAATGACGGGCGGTTGGACCTGCTCGCTTGGAACGCCGACAGCATTCAAGTGTTGCGCGGGTTGGCCGGGGGGCGGTTTGTGGAGGTTGACGACTTGGTGCCGTCGCCGCCCGGCCCGATCCGCAAAATTGAGGCGGGCGACGTCGATCGTGACGGCGATTTGGATCTGGTTGTGGCGACCGACGATGGATTGGTCCAGTATGAGAATGTTGGCGGAAACCAAAACCATTGGCTGACGGTTCGCTTGCTCGCCGAACAATCCAAGGGGGGCGGCGATCCCGATCCTGGGGGCCGGGTGAATTATCACGGCGTCGGCAGCCTGTTGGAGTTGCGGACGCCGGCGGGGTATTTACCGAGAATGGTCACCGGTCCTGTGACGCACATCGGGTTGGGAAACCAACAGCAGGTTGAGCGTCTCCGCGTTGTGTGGGCCAATGGTTTTCCGCAGAACATCATCAATCCCAAATCGGACTCAGAGATTTGCGATGTAAAGCTGCTGCTGGGGTCGTGCCCGTATCTTTATACCTGGGACGGGAACAAGTTTCGGTTTTGCACCGACCTGTGTTGGGCGGCGCCGCTGGGGCTGATGTTCGCGGACGGCGTCTACGCGCCGTCGCGCGCCTGGGAGTTCCTCAAGATCGACGGCGAGCAACTTCAGCCGCGCGACGGAACCTACCAATTGCAGGTCACCGAGGAATTGTGGGAGGCGGCATACTTTGACTTGATTAGCCTGATCGCCGTCGATCATCCTGCCGACGTGGATATCTATTCGAATGAAAAGGTCGGCCCGGCGGCGATTGCTGAGTACAAGATTCATACGGTCTCCAGCCGGCGGGTTCCCGTTGCCGCACGCGATCGAGCGGGCAACGATTTGCTGCCGGAGCTAGCGAGCCGTGACGAGCGCTACAGCAAAACATTTGAGCGCCGGATCAAACAGGGCTTGGTCGAAGAGCACTATTTGGAGCTGGATTTGGGCGATCTGTCGGGCGCGAAGCAGATCACGCTGTTTTTGACTGGCTGGATCTATCCCACGGACACGTCGCTCAATCTGCGATTGGATCGCGACGCCCAGTTGCCGTCGCCGCAGCCGCCTTCGCTGTGGGTTCCGGACGAGCAAGGGAATTGGAAACAGACCATTCCCTACACCGGGTTTCCGGGCGGCAAGACAAAGACGATTGCGATCGACATCTCGGAGGCCTTCCTGTGCGATGATTACCGGCTGCGTCTGGTGAGTAACATGGAATTGTATTGGGACGAGGCATTCTTCACAGTCGACGACCCGGAGGTGGAGATCGAGACGCGCACGTTGAAGCTGCGGGCCGCCGATTTGCATTATCGCGGCTACTCGGCGATCGAGCATCCCGCACATCACGGTCCCGATCGATATGTGTATGAACGGCTGCAGAAGGATTTTGCTTGGCCGCCGATGCGGGGGAACTTCACACGATACGGCGATGTTCGGGACCTGCTGACCGAAACCGACGATTGCATGGCGATCATCGGTGCGGGTGACGAGATGACCCTGAAGTTTGAGGTCCCCCATGAGCCGTTGCCGCCCGGCTGGAAACGGGACTTTCTACTGCATAACGTCGGGTGGGATAAAGATGCGAATCTGAATACGGCATACGGACAGGATGTCGAGCCGCTGCCGTTTGGTAAGATGAGTGGATATCCGTATCGGGTCGATGAAGAGTATCCGCTGACGGCGAAACATCGTGAATATTTGAAAATCTACCAGACGCGCACGCAGCCGTGGGGACGGTTTTGGCGGGCGCTGGTTGGTTCTGCAGGTCCATCCGGAGAAATACTGAGCGATCATTAGTGCAATGCTCGATCCACAAACTGGGTCGCAGAAGTTGTGAGACTTCTGAATACTCAATCTGTTGAGGCGAGTGTCCGAACTCTCACGAGTTCGGCTACATTGAAATTTGACGAAGCAATAGACGCTCAATGGAGCAACCAATGTCCGCACGACAAGTTTACATTTCCGGCAAGATGGTTCCGGAGCAGGACGCGAAGATTTCGATTTTCGACAGCGCGGTGATGCTGGGCGATACGGTCACCGAATCGACGCGGACGTTTCGCCACCAGCCGTTCAAACTGGAGCGGCATATCGAGCGTTTGTACAAGTCTCTCAAAGTAACCCGCATCGATGCGGGTCACACGCCGGAGGAGATGCTGGGGATTTCGCTGGAAGTCCTGGAGGCGAATCTTCCGTTGTTGGGGGAGGGAGACGATTGCTGGCTGGTGCACAACATCTCGCGGGGGCAGTCAATGGCGGGGGCGGATCCAACGAAGCAACTCTCGCCGGCGACGGTGATGATCTTCACGATGTTTCTCAACCTCCGCGACTGGGCACAGTTTTACACCGACGGCTGCCATGCCGTGACGGCGATGAGCCGGGCGGTGCCGTCGCAAGCACTCGATCCGCGGGTGAAGAATCGGAGCCGGATGGCTTACACGCTTGCCGAGGCGGAGGTCAAACTTGTTGATCCGCAGGCACAAGGGATCTTGCTCGACATTTATGGGAATGTGGCCGAGAACAAAGGGGCGAATGTGTTTCTCGTGAGCGAGGGAGAGATCCGCACCCCGACGACCGCGAACGCACTCTCGGGAGTCAGCCGCGAGACGATTTTTGAGTTGGCCGCGACGGAAGGAATCGCCGTGCGCGAAATGGACCTGCAGGTTTACGACCTGTATACGGCCGATGAAATCTTCTTTACGAGCACTCCCTACTGCATTATGCCTGCGACCAGGTTCAACGGATTGCCGGTCGGGGACGGGCAGGTGGGGCCGATCGTGAAGCGTCTCTTGGCCGCCTGGAGCCGCCTGGTCGAGATGGATATCGTGCAACAGGGCCGGGACCAAATTGCAGCGGACGGTTCCAAGTAGTTTCAAAACCCTCTGACGCGCCTTCGATCGGCGGCGTCATTTCTGATCTTGCGTTTCCGACGTTGAATCTGGTTCGAGTGACTTTTCCACGACCGGAACCAATGCCTCGCTCAACCGGCGATGTCCCTGGGGATTCGGATGGCATTGATCGGTGGTCCAACGTCCGATGTCCGCCCCCTCCGATTCCTTGGTCGTCCAGATTTCAAAGTGATCGACCAGCGGAATTTTGAGTTGGCGGGCGGCCTTGCGGCAGGCGACCATATATTGTTCCAGCCGCTGGTTGGGATGCTCTCCGGCGCCGTTGTCACGTGCCGCTTTGCCCCATCGGGGTTCGGTCATGAAGATCGGTTGAATGCCGGCGGCTTTGAGCCGCTTGGCGATTTTCTCCAGGTTCTGACGATATTCGTCTGCGGTGATTCGCGAGCGGTTCTTGCCGGCATCGACGTAACTGTCATTGGTGCCGTACATCACGGTGACGACCCGCGGCTTTAGGGCGATGACATCGTCGAGCCGTTTGAGCGCCTGATCGGTCCGCTCCCCGCCAATGCCGACGTTCTTGACCTCGACATTCATTCCTTTTTTCTTTAGCGAGGCTTGCAACAGCGATGCGAATGTCTCGTCCGGCTTAACGCCCTTTCGAACGCCCTTTGTGATGGAATCGCCCAGTGTGACGATACGAATCACGTCATCTGCCGACTTTGAAACGCCGACTGCAAGTCCCAAAGCCGTGAACAGAATGAGAACGATTACTAAAGACTGCCGCATGGACCGGCTCCAATAAAAAGAAACCCGCTCCCCTGGCGTGGGAGCGGGTGAAATCAAACTTTGGACGCGTTATTCGACTACAGGTTGAGAATCCCGTGAGTCTCCAAATAGGCGATCACTTCATCCGCCAAATCGTCGATCCCCTTGTTGCCCGAATCGAGTACCAACTCCGGTTTTTCCGGTGCTTCATAGGGATCGTCGATTCCCGTGAAGCCCTTGATCTCGCCCGCGCGGGCCTTTTTGTACAGCCCCTTTGGGTCGCGGGACTCGCACACTTCCAGCGGAGCATCGACAAGGATTTCGACGAATTCCCCGTCTTCCAGCAGAGCCCGTACGGCGTCGCGGTCGGCTCGGTAGGGAGAGATAAATGCGGTGGTGGTGATGATTCCGGCACTGCAGAACAGCTTGGCGACTTCACCGATGCGGCGAATGTTCTCGGCGCGATCGTCGGCGGAGAATCCGAGGTTCTTATTTAGTCCCATACGAATATTGTCGCCGTCAAGCACGAATGTCCGCTTGCCTGTGGCGTGGAGTTTGTGGTCGACCGTGTTGGCGATCGTGCTTTTGCCGCTGCCGCTGAGTCCGGTAAACCAGAGGACTGCTCCACTGTGTCCGTTCAGTTGGCAACGCTCATCTTTGGTGACCGAGTGATCGTGCCAATGTACATTTGTCGCCTTTTGCTCCGCCATCCGTCTGATTCTCCTTCGGTTCGCTTTTCGGTTTTGATCGATTCTGTATTGGAGATCCCATACTAGGGAAAGCCGGCATATGTGGAAAGGCTAACGCATCGATTCTGTGGAAGTTCGAGTCCACTGCGGAATCATCCACATGAGGACCGGATGAATTAACGCGACATCAGAAGTTTTGCGACTTCCGCGGTTACGCTCTGCACCGCGCCCCATGCTCCCCAGAGGGAGAGGCTGAAGACGAGTCCCATGACGAGGTTTTCCCACCAGCGATTGCGGTATTCCGCGCCGATGAGGCGGCTGTCGGCGGTAATCCACCACAAGCCGCCGGCGAGAATTGGGATCAGCACGACCTGCAGACTGTTGGTAATCAACGTCAAATGGACGAAATCGGGCATGCCCTCGAGTGCCCATGGGAGGGGAGAGATCAAGATCCAGACGACTACGAACCGGTAGAGCGGATGCGTCCGGTAGTCGCGCGAAAGCGGCGCGGTGCCGGCTCGCATGCGGAGATAACTGTGGGCCGCCATCGAACTCAGACCCAATGCGTGACCGACCAGCGAAGTGAAGACGGCTGCAAACACGCCGAGATAGAACAGAATCTGTCCTCCGTCGCCCATCACGTTGCCCAACAGGCCGGAGAGATCATTCAGATCCTTGATCGTTTTTCCGGTGCCGTGAATCACCTCTGCCCCGACCGTCCAGATTGCCAGATCGAGCACGATCATCACGATAATCGCGAGCAAGAAGTCGTACATTTGCAGGCGGCGGAACCGCGGACCTTTCCAGCCTTTTTCTTCCAAGAAATAGGGATACGCCAAATTCATCAGCGAACCGCCGATGGCGCCCATCATGCCGACGGCGATTAACAGAGGATTGAATGCGCCGCGTTGTTCGGGCAATTCGAAGGCGAACGTTCCTTTCAGAATCGCCAACGGATCGGGCCGCACCCAGATTGCCAGGCCGATCAGCGAGGCGGCCAAGAGCGCGAGCATGAACTTGAACACGACTTCCAGTGAGGCGTAGACCTGCAAGAAGACGAGCAATAAAGCGGCAAGACTCCAAGCGGTGGCCCAGCCGAGCTTCGTTCCATATCCGCTCAGTTCCACACCGACGGTGCCGATGCCGACGACCATGTAGGATCCGTAGATGTGTCCCATCAGGATGGCGACGACCAGCAGGAATGGCGCGTACCAGGGATGCAAGCGGGCCAAGCCGTCCAGGACTCCCTCGCCGTGTTGATTGCAGAGTTGGTATTTGGCAATCAGCGACACGAACAGAAATCGCATCACCAACGCAATCACCAGCAGCCACATCAGGGCGTAACCATAGTTCCCGCCCCAGACGCCGCATTCGACGATGTCGCCCGCACCCAACCATGTCAGGACGACAATGATGCCCGGTCCCATCGAGCGGAGGTATTGGCTGAACGTCGTCGGCAGCACCGGCGTCGCTTGAACACCGCCGGAAGGCGCCGATGCGGATGTTTCGTGCGACATGCTGCTCCTCGCGCGGTCTGGTGTTGGTCGCGTTAGTTCTTTGGTCGCGACCGTAACACAAGGTGGCCGCCTGCCGCAACTACGTTGCAGACGCGAACCAAATTGCGTGAACAGCGTCACTCTATCGAAACCGCGAAGCGCGCGACGGCCACGTTGTTGACGACGTGGGAGATGGCGGTTACACTTCCGACCGCAAGCGGATCCGCCCCCGTAGCTCAATTGGATAGAGCGTCGGCCTCCGAAGCCGAAGGTTAGTGGTTCGAATCCACTCGGGGGTACTTGCTCGCTTCAGTATCGCTCGGTGGTCCGCTCTCTGCCGCGTTTTACAAACCGACGGCTACTCGCGCGGTAGCACGAGACGGTTAACCAGCGTGGCGGTCAGTTCTTGGCGGGGAAGATTTGCTTCCATTCCCGCTTCATATCCACGACGATCCAGCCCCGTTTCGGTGCCAGATCGAGTGCTTTGTCGAATTTGCCGACGAGACTGTTGCGATCGTAGGCGTATTCGCGGACGGCGTCGGTGTGGTGGACGTACAGCCCCAGCCTAAGGCCGTCGCCGGCAGTCGTGTACTCGACCATCTCGAGGTCGCCGTCGGAATTGCCGAACGCCAAAATCGGGCGGCGGCCGATATGTCGGCTGATGCCGACCGGCTTGCCCGCCTTGTCGTCGATGAAGTTGATTTTCGGCAGCCGCATAATGACCGGCTTGCCATCTTTGACTTGATACTCGGTCAGGATGCTCGAGCCGACCACTTGCTCCGGCGGAATGCCGTACACCCGTTCCGTCCAGGGACGCATGAAATCGATTCCGCCGCCGGAGACGATGAACGTCTTAAAGCCGTTGGCCCGCAGATAGGCCAGCACTTCCAGTTGCGGCTGATAAACGAGCTCGGTGTACAAGCGGTGGAAACGAGGATGCTTGTGCGTGGCTAGCCAGTCGGCGACAATTTGCTTGAACTGTGTGTCGGTGATGTCTGAATGCGTCGCCGCGAGGATTTCCATCAGGCCCTGCTTGCCGCTCTTGAGCAAACCTTTGGCCCCTTCCTCAATGACCGCTTGATATGGGGCGGTGTTCTTCCACTCCGGATGCTTGGCCGCCAACGTCTTTACGCGGTCGGCGGCGAAGACGACCTGCGTATACATCGGCTTTTCGACCCAGAGGGTGCCGTCGTTATCAAAGGTGGCGATCCGCTCGGACGGCTTGACGAAGTGTTTGCCGTTCTCGTCCGTGACCGCTGCGACGAATTTGAGAATCGCTTGCTTTGCGGGTCCGTCGTTCCAGGAGGGGAGCGGATCCGCCGCGTGCAGATTCATCGTCAAGAAACAAGCCAATATGATTAGACAAAAGCCGCGTGCGATCAATTGTCCGCAGGAGCGTTTAACGGGGTGGAGGAGTCTCATCGGTTTCACCTCAGTTTTTGCACAATCGGATCCACAACCACACCTCCACGGTCCCAACCGTCACTTGTTTGGCATCTTCGGCGGGCGTATCGACCAACACCAGCCGATCCGCCAACGTCTCGCGACAGATGTAGTCGGACCACGCCTCGATGGCAGCAAGCACGTCCGCGTCATTACAGCTGTAGAAGATTTCAATCCGGTCTTCGATTTCGAGGTCGGCTTCCTTGCGCAACTGTTGCACGTGACGTACGAAATCGCGGCCCATTCCCTCTTGCAGCAACTCGGGCGTGAGCGCCGTTGACATCGCAATTTGCACACCATCCTGATCCGCCGCCGCCCAGTCTGCGGCTTGCTCGGTGCCGACCATCACGTCTTCGGGCTGCAGTTCGATCTCCTCGCCGCCGAGCGTCACTTTGACGGATTCTCCTTGGCGCAGCGGCGCCAATACTTCGCCGTCCAATTCCGGCAGTTCCTTGCGGATGGCGCCCAACAGTTTTCCGTAACGGGGCCCAAGCGTCTTCAGGTTCGGCTTGTACGTGTACGAGACGAGGTCGTCCAGATTGTCGCAACGGGTGATCTGCTTGACGTTCAGTTCTTCTTGGATGACGTCAGATAGATTCTCGATGGCCGCCGCGTCGTCTTGATTGGCGGAGGCGAAGCGCAGTTCCGCCAGCGGTTGGCGGACCCGCAAGCTGGTTTTTTCGCGCAGTCCGTGGCCGAGATTGACGACCAGTTGCGCGAGCGCCATTCGCCGGCTCAGTTCCGGATCGAGCAGTGCTTCATCGACTTGAGGATAATCGCAGAGATGCACGCTTTCGGGCGACGATTTGTCGACGTTCGTCACCAGGTTTTGATACAGCCGCTCAGTGAGGAACGGAATCACCGGCGCCAGCAACTTCGTAAGCGTGATCAGCACCTCGTACAAGGTTTGATAGGCGGCCAGTTTGTCCCGGTCGCCGGCGTCCTTGGACCGCCAAAACCGGCGGCGGTTGCGGCGGATGTACCAATTCGACAAGTCGTCGATGAACCGCGCCGCCTCGCGCAAGAATCCGGCGACATTGTACTCCTGCATCTCGGCATTCGCCGTCTGGATCAGCGCGTGCAGATTGGCCAGCACCCAGCGGTCGATTTCGGGCCGCTCGGCAACCGGCACCGTTGCGGCATTCGTGTCAAATTCATCGAGCCGGGCGTAATTCACGAAGAATGTGTAGGTGTTCCATAGTGTGATCAGAATTTGCCGCCGCGTTTCATCGGCAGGAGCGCTCTCGACGGCGCAGGTGGGAATTCCTTCCGCCGTTTGATCGACTGGTCCGTCGGCGGTCGGGAGTGTGACTTTCTTGTCGGGATTGCGGTGTCCGAATCGGAGGTCTTGTGCGGGATTCTGGCCCAGGAACATCCAGCGCATTGTGTCGACGCCCACTTGCTCCGCCGCTTCCTCGAACCAGATGGCGGTTCCGTCCGATTTGTGCATCGGCTTGCCTTCTTCGTTCATGACCAGCCGGTGGCCCAGCAGGTTTTTGAACGGCGGCGAGTTGTCCATCATTGTGGCCATCGACAACAGCGCGTAGAACCAGTTGCGGAACTGGCCGGGGAAGCATTCGGTGACAAAATCGGCCGGGTACCACTTCTGCCATTCGTCGCGGTTGCTGTTGTAGTGCATCGTCGAGAACGAGACGATTCCCGCGTCGAGCCAGGGATTGCCCACGTCGGGGATTCGCGACATCAAATTGCCGGATTTCGGATTCTTGATCTTTACGCGGTCGATCCAGGGGCGGTGCGGCGTGTGTCCTTCGAATTCGTCCCAGCCTTCGACGGCACGTTCCTTGAGCTCCGCGAGCGAGCCGATGACTTCGAAATCGCCCGTTTCTTCATCGACCCAGATCGGCAGTGCCAGGCCCCAGAACCGCTTTTTGGAGATCATCCAGTCGCGCATGTTGGTCAGCCATTCCAGCTCGCGCTCTTTGCCCTCGATGGTGTCGGGGAGCCAGCGGATTTGTTCGGTGACCGCTTTGATCTCGTCGCGCCAGTCCATGTTGATGAACCACTCGTCGACCAGCCGGAAGACCAACTCATCGCCGGTCCGCCAACAGTGCGGGTAGATGTGCGGATAGCTCTCGACCGCCACCAGCATGTGCTTCTCGCGGAGTTTTTCGAAAACGAGCTCGGCCGTTTCGGGGTCGCTCGCTCGTCGTCCGGTAAAGTCGCCGAAGCCGTCGATGAAGCGGCCGGCTTCTTCGAGCGGCGCGATGCCGACCAGTCCATGCTCCTCGCCCAACTTGTGGTCGATGTCGCCGCAGCCGGGCGCGATGTGCACGATGCCGGTTCCCTCGCCGGCGACAACGTTCGGCTTGCCCTTGGAATCGCGGCCGCCGTCGATCACGCGATGGCAACTGCTGCCCGATTCCTCCAACAGCGCCGGGTCTTCGGGGACGCCGCCGGGCTGCTGCTGCGCGGGAAGGTCGTCAAACGGTCCGTCATATTGCCAGCCGACCATTTCGGCGCCGGTGATTGTCCCGTCGATCTCAAAGCCGCCCTGCTCTTTGAAGATCTGGCCGATCGATTTCAGTTTAGGTACGTCCTTGGGCCACTCCCATTCGGGCCTTCCGAAACCCTCCTTGAATTCCCGCGCTAGCCGTTGAAAATCGAGGTTCTCGTTGGCGAAGTAGTAGACGGATCCGTCGCGCTTTGATTTGAGCCGCACGTATTCCAGCTCCGGATTGACCGCCGCGGCGACGTTGCTGGTCAGCGTCCAGGGGGTTGTGGTCCAGACGAGCAGATACTCGTCCTTCCGCTCGCGCAACGGCAGGCGGACGAACACCGACTTATGAACCGACAACTTGCGTCCGTCGGCGACTTCCATTTGACTGTACGCGCATCCGGCCCGGCCGGACCAGGGCATGACGTCGTAGCCGCGATAGACTTTGCCCCGCTCGAAGCACTTCTTCAAGAACGTCCAGATCGTTTCGTTGTTTTCCGTGGAGAACGTGAAGTAGCTGCCGCCCCATTCCGGACAACCGAGCCGGCCGACCAGTTCGTGCGCTGGTCCGGTGGCGGTTTCGCCCGAGGGCGTCGTGATCGTAACCGGCTCATCGCTGCCGATGTTTTCGGCCAGTGTCCGCAGCACGTCGGGATTGTCCCAGTCCATCCAGTAGCCGAGCCGAACCGACTGTTCCGTTTGCCGGGCGGCATATTTGAGTACGCGCTGCTTGCAGGCGTTGGAGAACTTGTCGATGCCGAGTTCTTCAATGCTGTCTTTGGTGGTAAAGCCGAGTTCGCGTTCGACTTCGATCTCGACCCACAGTCCCTGGCAGTCGAAACCATTTTGATAGCGCAGCTCGCGGCCGTTCATCGCATGGTAGCGCTGATAGGCGTCTTTATACGTCCGGCCCCAGGCGTGATGAACGCCCATAGGGTTGTTGGCGGTGATGGGACCGTCCAGGAAGCTCCAGGCCGGTTTGCCCGCATTTTGCCGGCGGAGCTTGTCGAAGATCTGCGCGGACTCCCAAAACTTGAGAACCTCATGTTCCCCGCTGATGAATTCGGCGTCGGCCGAAACTTTCTCAAACATGACGTGCTGTGGTTCCTCTAGTTTGAATATGCCTCATTGAGGCGAGCGGCATGCATCGGCGTGCCGGTGAATTTCATCTGCCGGACAACCGTTCGTCAGGCGATCCGCCGCAGGACATCCGGAATGATCTTCGCCAACCGCTCGCCGCCGGTTCCGGCAATCTTGATGATCTCCTCAATATTGACCGGTTCCAAGGCATCGGGCAGGCAAATGTCGGTCACGATCGAAAACGCGAGCACTCGCAAACCGGCGTGCGCCGCGACGATGACTTCAGGTACGGTCGACATTCCGACCAGATCAGCGCCCCAGCCGCGGAGCATGCGGTATTCGGCCCGCGTCTCGAGATTTGGTCCGGCGACTGCGACGAATACGCCGCGGTGGGCGCGGATTCCCAGTTCCAAGGCCGCCGATTGCGCCAGGCCGATGAGTTGTGGATCATACGGCGCACACATGTCGGGAAAACGCGGTCCGAGGCTTTCGTCGTTGGGGCCGATTAACGGATTATCGCCCATGAAATTGATATGGTCTTCGATGACTACCAAGTCGCCCAAGTCGTAATGCGGATTCATGCCTCCGGCGGCGTTGGTGACCAGTAGAATCTCGATTCCCAACTCCTTCATCACCCGGATGGGAAACGTCACCTGCTGCATGGAGTAGCCTTCGTAGAAGTGAAACCGGCCCTCCATCGCGACAATTGAAATGCCCGAAAGCGAGCCGCAGACCAACTGCCCGGTGTGCGTTTCGACGGTCGAGAGCGGAAAATGAGGAATCTCTTCGTATGCCAGCGTTGCTGACGTGTCGATCTGCGACGCCAAGCCAGATAAGCCGGTTCCCAAGATCATACCGACACGCGGAGTTTCCGCGAATTTCGCGCGTACGGTCTCCGCCGCATCCTGAATGTGCTCCAGATTGGCGCTCACAAATCTCCCCTCGGCCAGTGTCGCTCGGCAGCAATCGTTTTAGAAAGACCGATTGTACCTTTCCCCGCAGAGGGCGGAAGGGACTTTGCACGCTGAATCAACCGGCACCGTCGAGCCGTGGCTGAAATTCCAAGAAAAACTTTGAAAATCTCGGGAAACAGGACACTTGGTGCGGTCAGCGGACCGAGTTTGTCGAGCACCGTGAGCGTTGAGCGCAGCCGAGTTGCGCGACAGCTAGTTTTCGTGAATTTCGAAGTCCAGCGTTTGCAGCAGGTCCTGAAACTCGGGTGCATCGTGGAGTCGGCTCAGATCGGGATCGCTAAGCATCTGATCGATGTCCCAAAAGCCCAAGCTGAGAGCACGGCGTAGTGCTCCGAGGGCTTCGTCGGTGCGGCCCAATAAGCAATAGCTACAGGCGAGGTTGTATGCCACCTGCGGTTCACGGGGTTTGAGCCGCGACAGTCGGCGATCGATTTCCAGTGCCGCGCGATGCCAGCCTTTGAGCGTGTAAATCTGCGCCAACTGCGCCAGCACATCCGCGTAGTGCGGCGACTGTGCGGCGATGCGTCCGTAGAAATCGAGTTCAAAGTCCGTCTGCGAGCGTCGAATGATTTCGGCCAGCGACAGGTCGCCACCGGAGTTTTTCTGCTGCTTGGACATCTTCTGGATATCAGACATGGCCGCCTTACCTTGATGATCGGCACCAGAGTGGTGACGGTAAGCAACACGGTCGCGCGAGCGGCAAGTTGCCCCGGACCGCTGTTGACCTGCGGGAATTATAGCGCCGACGAATTCCAGAGCAATATGCCGATTTCTCGGTCACGATTTGGGCTGCGGCTCTTTTCACCTGGACTTCCCGTCGAAGGGGGCGGAGAATCTGCGCAGAAACCGGGCTGGGTGCAGGAGTTAAGATCCCCGACTCAACGCGGAGCGGCTCGCGGCAACGTCAGATTCGGGGTCGTTGAAATTGAAACAGTGCGGGGCAGTGGGTTCGCGACAGCTGCGCGCCTGCTAGAAATCGTCGTCGAGATCATCGTCGTACTCGTCGACATCGTAGTCGTCCTCTTCCTCTTCTTCATCGTACTCGTCTTCCTCGTCGAGGTCGTCGAGATCATCGTCCAGGTCGTCGAGGTCCTCCTCCTCGACTTCATCTTCGTCGAATTCGTCGAGTTCTTCATCGAATTCGTCGTCGTCGTCATCATCGTCGGCGAACTCGTCGTCCTCCTCTTCTTCATCGTCGTCCTGCAGCACGACGTCCGGAAGAAACTCAGGTTCGGACGTGAGTGAACTGAATTCGGGCGTCACTTCGTCGAATATGAGTGGCCAAGCCGCCGATCCAGAATGGGGGTTCACAACTAGCATGATGTTCGTCCTCGAAGTCATCTTTATTGCATGGTCATGGAATGAGATTCGACAACCTGAGCCCGCGACGACGTGCGGAGTTCATCAGTGAATCACACTCCTGTCGCGATCGCAGCAACGACCAATCTTCAGGCTCAAACTCGAAAAACCCCCTCGTGCCCAGTCAGGGCTGTGTGCTCGGGGTGCGGTGGGAGAGAGTCCGCACAAACGCTGCGGGATTCGTGCTCTCAATATGATGAATCATCAAAACTCTAAGTGGTGACGTTCCGCTCGTTGGCTGTATGAAAGCCCTGATTATTAAAGTTGTCTGGCTTTGTCAAGCGATTCCCGGCATCAGTCTGTCCGGATTTTTTGTGCAGGCAGAAGAAACTTCGTCAGTCGCCATTTTTCACTAATTTCGTTGTCTGTACCGGAACTCGACCGACTCTCCCGATGAGCCGAAGTTGCCGACAAGCACCGACTTGAGGGCGCCGGTACCACGGCTGATTCATGCAACACCGCTGCGGTTTTTCGGGCCGAGTTCCACGACATTCTCTCGTGTCGCAATGGTGCTCGGCTGGAGGTATCTCGAAGCGCCCCAACGAGGTTATGATGCCGGCCCTCAGTCGGTGACGCCGCCGCCGAGCAATTCTCATTGCGCATTCACGCCGGAGTTGAATTTTTCTATATTAGCGTGAGTGAAGCCCGCGGTTTTGCGGCTGGTGAGCGAACCATTCAACGAACGGACTTCCGTTCACCCACCGTCGGAGGCTGCCGCAGCGCAAGCAAATCGGCTACGATTCGTGCAGGAACGTGGGCATGACGCATCGGAACTCAGAACGAGCGGCGGATAGCGGGAGGAAGAGGAATGAGTGACAGCGGGCAAGTACTCGAGATTTATCAGACCGGTCCCATGACGGTTTTGGGGTTCGGCGGGCACGCCATTTTGGATCAAATCGACATTGGCGCCTGCCGCGATGAGATCATTGGGCTGGTGAAGCAATACGACGTCGAGAAACTCGCATTCGACCTGACCGGCGTGAGACTGATTCCGAGCGGTCTGCTCGGCCTGTTAGCTTCGGTGCGAAACCTGAACGTCGAAGTTCACCTGTGCAATCCGAGCGACGATGTCCGCGAAGTCCTCGAGGTGACCAAGCTGGATGAGATCCTGCAGGTCTACGATGTGGAGCTCGAAAAGGGGTCACGCCAGTAACTCGCTTCCGACACTCCGCCGGAGGAGAAACGTCCCCGTGGCAAGGGAAATCTTGGGGCACTCAATGTGCAGCAGCTGACTGTCACAGTCGCAACAGCGATATGCTCACGCGCAGCAGCCGCTCATCGAGCAAAATGCTCTCTGGGTCTCGCAGTTCGTAGGTTGTGCTAATGAACTCGAGACCTTTCGCGTAGGCGATTTCGTACGAATCACCGATGATCACCGACGGAACAGTGATTTTCGAAAACTGCCAATCCGACTTGGCCAACCGGGCCTTGATGCCGCCGGCGATAATGTTGGTGATCTCTCCCAATCCGTCGATAATCTGAGCGCACATTGCGGAGAATTCGTCTTGGAGCAAACCGCCCACTGCCTTGAGGGCCACACGTTCGCCGGCGTTGACGGTCACAAAACCCGACGCGTTCCCGTGAACGCCGATCAGCCCCGTAATTGAGCCTTGGCCCGGAATGGGAACGGCGGAGGCGCCGACGCACTTGGCGTCCATTCCACACATCGACAATGCGTCCTCGACGCTGGATGCAACGGCACGGAGCAGCTGTTGATTGACGGGAAGTATTGACGTCGTTTCTTCAGTGGCAGTCGCTGCAACCATATCGTCTCCTGACCAACGCGCTCACGGATGTTTGAATATGCTATCGACCCTGATCTCCCTCTGATTACGGCTTAATCTCAAAACTGTCGGCTTGCAGCTGACGAAATCCGCTTCGCAGTGACGCGAACCGTGCAACCGGTCTGCCGCCTTCAACACACGTATTCGTTACAACTGGAATGGTTTCAATGCGAGCGTGCCTACTGAAGCAGTCATGTCTCGCGCCGGCCTTTTGCGATCCAGACTGCAAATCGGGAACCATGTGAACTAAGCTACAGATCAGATCGCGCGGCGCGCTAGAATTTCCGAAATCTGGCTGACTCAATCGCACTGGACAATCCTGCCCGACATGTCGAAGAACCGCCTGCGCCTCACCGCCGCCTGCCTGATCGCCGTGGCAATGTTCGCGATACTGGTTTTTCTCCCCTGGAAGGACTCGCTGATTCGATTTGTGGCTGCGGTGGAGCAAATGGGAGTGTGGGGACCGGTCGTGTTAGTGCTGGTCTACATTGTCGCCACGGTTTTGTTTGTGCCGGGATTAATACTGACGGTCGGAGGCGGTTTTTTATGGGGCGTGCCGATTGGGTTGGTCACCATCTCCGTCGGGAGTACGCTCGGCGCCTCCGCGGCGTTTCTGCTGGGTAGGACGCTGTTGCGGGAGACGATCGCCGCCAAAGTCGAGCAGAGTCCGAAGTTTCGCGCGATCGATGAAGCCGTCGGCGAGCAGGGTTTTAAGATTGTGCTGCTGACGCGGCTGTCGCCGATGTTTCCGTTTAATTTGCTCAATTACGCGTTCGGCGTGACGCGCGTTTCGTTTCGCGATTACTTCTTCGCCTCCTGGATCGGCATGTTGCCGGGAACGGCGATGTACGTTTACATAGGTTCTGCCGTCAAGAGCCTCACAGACTTGAGTTCTGGAAATCTGGACACGGGGCTCGGCGGGAAGATTCTGTTTTATTTCGGCTTGGTGATGACGGTCGTCGTCACCCTCTACGTGACGAAGGTGGCTGCCAAGGCACTTCAGGATGCGCTGCCGGATGAGTCCCCGCCGGCGGCGCCTGCAAACGGAGAATCGATACTTGACTGATGTCATCGAACTGCCGCCTGCCGATGAATTTAACAAAACTCTGATCACGAATGTGCACCCGCCCGATTGGGTCAATCCGCAGCCGGCCCCGCGCTACAATCTGGTCGTGATCGGCGCCGGTACGGCCGGTCTGGTTTCCGCGATCGGTGCGGCGGGCTTGGGCGCCAAGGTGGCACTGATTGAGCGGCACCTGATGGGGGGCGATTGCCTCAACGTCGGTTGCGTGCCGTCAAAGGCGCTGATCCGCAGTTCACGCGTCGCGGCGCAGATTCGCCGCGCTGAGGAGTTTGGTATCCGTGCCAGCGGCGAAGCAGTCGTTGATTTCGCCGCCGTAATGCAGCGCATGCGGCGGTTGCGGGCTTCGATCAGTCCTCACGATTCCGCTGCCCGTTTCCGCGACAACGGCGTCGATGTGTTTTTGGGACAGGGAACGTTTACCGGGTCGAATTCGATTGCGGTGGCGGGGCAAACCTTGAACTTCAAACGCGCCGTCATTGCCACCGGTGCGCGTGCGGCTGCGCCGCCGATTCCCGGATTGGAGGACCTCGACTACCTCACGAATGAGAGTTTGTTTTCCCTGACGGAACTCCCGCGGCGGTTGGCGGTGATTGGCGCCGGGCCGATTGGGTGTGAGATGGCACAAGCGTTCGCCAATTTTGGATCTCGGGTGACGCTGCTGGAGACGGCGCCGCATATTTTGATTCGCGAAGATGCGGACGCCGCGGCAATCGTGCAACAAGCCTTGCTCAACGACGGCGTCGAATTGAAGCTCAACGCGTCGGTCGACGCCGTGCGCGCCTCAAATGGTGAGAAGATCGTTGCCTTTCATGTTGCAGGAGAACCGCAGCAGGTCGCGGTCGATGCGATTCTCGTCAGTGTGGGCCGCAAACCGAACGTCGAGGACCTTGGATTGGAAACCGTCGGCGTGAAATTCGACCAGAAGTCCGGCGTCGGCGTCGACGAAAAACTGCGCACGTCGAATCCGAACATCTTTGCCGCCGGCGACATCTGCTTTCCGTACAAGTTTACACACACCGCCGACGCGATGGCCCGCATCGTGCTGCAAAACGCGCTGTTTCCTTTCGGACGGGCGAAAACTTCGGCACTGACGATCCCCTGGTGCACCTATACGACCCCGGAAATCGCACACGTCGGCTTGTACGACCATCAAGCGCGTGAACGGGGCATTGAAATTGAGACGTTCACTCAGGAACTCTCCGCCGTCGACCGGGCCATCCTCGACGGGGAGACCGACGGCTTCGTCAAGATTCACGTCCGCCGCGGCACCGACAAAATCGTGGGCGCGACAATCGTGGCCAGCCATGCGGGTGATATGATCTCGCAGATCACCACCGCCATGACCGGCAACATTGGCCTGGCAAAGATTGCGAAGACGATCCATCCCTATCCGACTCAAGCGGAGGCAATCAAACGCCTCGGCGACGCCTACAACCGCACGCGGCTGACGCCGCGCGTGAAATGGCTGTTTGAGAAGTGGATGGCTTGGACGCGGTGATTGGGGGGCTTAGAGTCCGTCGCCCAGTGTCGCCCGCACGCGCTCCAATATCTCCGCGGGTTCAGCCATCCGGCCGGCGCCGACTTGTCCGCAGCTGAGCCAGCCGCTGCCCGGTTCGATGAATTGAAAGCCGTCCTGTCGGAGTTGCGTTACATTTCGCTGAACCGACGGCTTTTCCCACATTTCGGTATTCATCGCCGGCGCCAGCAGCACCGGGCCGGTGTGCGACAGCGCGATTGTGGAGAGCAGGTCGTCGGCCAATCCGTAGGTGAACTTGGCGAGGCAATTCGCCGATGCGGGCGCCACGACGAGAATCTCGGCCCGTCGCACCAGACCGATGTGCTCGCCGATGTGATGTTCCTGCGGTGCAAACAAGTGCCGGTGGACGGGACGGCCGGTGAGCGCTTCGAACGTGGTCGCACCGATGAACCGTTCGGCCGATTCCGTCATCACGACCGAGACCGCAGCCCCTTCCTGGATCAACCGGCTGCAAAGCTCGGCTGTCTTGTAAGCGGCAATCCCGCCGGTGACTGCCAGTAAGATTTCACGGTCTTGCATCAGATATCAAAGATCGTCCAAGCTGGGGCCGGCATCTTCGCCGCCGAGAATGTCGGGGTGGTCGTCGGATGCGATTGCCACGTTGCCGGAGTTGTCGAGATAGATCTTGTCTTCCATGATTTCGCGGATCACAATCTTCATTGAGTCCTTGGTGGGGATCTCCACCAGGGGCCGCGCGCCGCGATTGAGTGCGACCATCCGCTTTTGAATGAGCGTGGAGAGCTTAAACCGGCCCCCCACCTTGTTCACAATTCCCTCTTCCATCAATTCGTCGTACAACTGTTCAACCCTCCTCCGCGGAAATAAGAATATCAGCGATTTCCGACACGGCGCGGTCCAGATCGTCGTTCACCACCGTGTGTTTGTAGTTGATGCTCCGGGCCATTTCCAACTCCCGCCGCGCCGTCTCCAGCCGGCGGGCGATTTCCTCGTCCGATTCCGTTCCCCGCTGCCGCAATCGTTGTTCGTATTCGTGGTCGGACGTCGTCAAGAAGACCGACAGTGTCTGCGGATACTCCTGAATAATTGACTGAGCGCCCTTAACGTCGATTTCCAAAAACGCCCAAGCGCCCTCTTGTTGGGCGCGGTGCAGTTCCGACGTCAGCGTGCCGTACCAATTTCCGTTGCCATGAACCTCTTCGCACTCCACAAACTCGCCCGCCTGCCGCCGCCGCTCAAACTCGTCGGGAGTGAGGAAGTAGTAATCCCGCCCCTCCTGTTCACCCTCGCGTGCCGGACGCGTCGTCGCCGATATCGCCTTGACCAATTTCACCGGCGAGGATTCAATCAGCCGATTGACGATCGTCGACTTTCCGCTCCCGCTGGGGCCGGACAGGACTAACACGCGAATAGGATCGCGAGATTCAGAATTCGGAGCATTCACAACTGTTGTTCGATAGCCCAAAACTGAGAACCGAGTGCGTCCGCCAAACACGACTTCGCACGCTATTCGATATTTTGCAACATCTCACGCGTTTTTTCGATAGACGCCTTCATCTCGACGACGTGGTGGGCGATTTCCACATCGTTGGCTTTCGACCCGATTGTATTGATTTCGCGAAACATCTCTTGGCTGAGAAACTCCAATTTGCGGCCGGACGAGGTCTCGTCATTGAGAAACGCTTCGAATTGGTCCAGGTGACATTCCAGTCGGGAGATCTCCTCATTGATGTCTGCCCGGTCGGCGAAAATGCTGACGTCCCGAATCAAATCGTCGGCCCCAAGACTGATGTCGGTTTCCTCCAGCGTCTTCCGCACTCGCTCCAGCATCTTTTCGCGATATTGATTCACCACTTGTGGGGCACGTTCCCGCGTTTTCTGCAATTCGTCGGCGATCGACTGTTTTTGCAGCAGTAAATCTTCGCGCATGGCGCGGCCTTCGTCCTCGCGAAACTGCTGCAAATTGGCAAGGGCCAGCCGAAGCCGGTCTTGAATGATCTCCCAGTCCGCCTCAATGTCGATATTTCTTTGGCTCTCGTCAATTACCGCGTTGGGCAATATCAGTAAGTCACTCAATCGGCCGACCTCGGCGTTTCCCATTTTTTCAGAGAGTGAGTGCAGTTGCTCCCAAAACGTCTGTAGCGCGACTTCACTCAACCGCAGGTCGCCCGCAGTCGGTGTCCGTTCTACGCGGATGGAAATCGAGACAGTGCCGCGTGAAACGCACTGCCGGACGATCTTGTCGATCTCGCCTTCCAACGACGCGTAGACATCGGAGCATTTGATGGCCAGTTTTAAGTAACGGTTGTTGACTGCACGTACCTCAACGGAGACGCTTAAGCGGTCGTCCTGATGGCGCGCTTCGCCAAACCCCGTCATACTCAGCAGCACAGCGACCTCGATTTCTACAGTCGGCCATGGCCGCTGTGGACCTTGGCGATCGTTAACATCGGCTATTTTGATTCTTTGGGCGGATCCGTGTCGGCGTCCGATGAATCAGTCTCCGGCGCCGGCAGGGTGAGATCCCCGACGCCGCCAAAGTCCTCGTTGTCAGCACCGTCGGCCTCATCACCACTGGGTTCACCCGCTGCGCCGGGAAGGCCTTCCTCGTTTTCTTCCGGCGCCGCACTGAACCCGGCGTTCGGCGCTGAACTTTCGGCGCCGCCCTCATACTTTGACGCCGGTGCGACGGTGAAAATGGAGACGCATGCCAACAACACCCACACCAAAGCCAGACCGATCGTGAATCGTGTGAACACGTCGCCTGCCTTCGTGCCGAATGCGCTTTGTCCCCCGGCTCCACCTAACGCACCCGCCAAGCCGCCGCCACGGCCGCGCTGGAGCAGGATGATGAAGATCAAGAATATGCCGACGAGTGTCAACAAGACTAATATGAAAGTTCCCACTGTCACGTCCTTTCAACGTGTCCGCTATCGCCGCGAACCAACAGAGCCAGTGCCGCCCATGGAACCGAATCGGTTCAAACGGACGCAATCTCCGGCTTCCCTGCCGCCGCAAAACTCGATCGGACTCCGATCTCTCGATTTGGTGTTCGGTTCTCAACAACTCGTTTCAAAACCCGCAAACGAGACTGGCCGACACTTATTTGTGAGCGTTTCTCCAACAAACTCAACCGGATAGTGAAACCAGCTAAATGACGATTACGGTGCTGCAACGCTGCGCGCCGCCTCGATAATTGGCACGAATAAATCCGTCTTCAGGCTCGCCCCGCCGACAAGGACGCCGTCGATGTTTTGCAGGGACATCAACTCTGCGGCGTTGTCTGGTTTGACGCTGCCGCCGTACAAAATACGTGTTGTCTCGGCGATGCGTGGATTGTAGCAATCCGACAGCCATTTGCGAATATAAACATGCGCCGTCTCCGCCTGGTCGGGAGTGGCAGTCACGCCCGTCCCAATGGCCCAGACCGGCTCGTAGGCGAGCGCGACCCCGGACATCGCCTCGTCGTCGATCCCGGCAAGGGATCCTGACAATTGTCCTTCGAGAACAGACTCGGTCTGATTGGCCTCTCGATCACCCAGTAGTTCACCGATGCAGAGCATCACATTCAGCCCAGCAGCGCGGGCGGCGATCACCTTTTTATTGATCAGCTCATCGCTCTCACCAATGACGTGCCGGCGTTCACTGTGTCCAAGGATCACCCAGCGGCAACCGGCGTCAACCAGCATTTGTGCCGAGACTTCGCCCGTGAACGCCCCGCCCGCTTCGTGGTAAGCATCTTGAGCGCCCAACTGGACGCCGCTGCCGTTGATCGCGGTGCCGACTGTGATCAAATAGGGAAACGGCGGACAGACCAAGGTGTCGATACGGTCGTCGTTAGGCGGCACTGCGGCCGCCACGCCGGCTGCCAAATCTTGGCTTGTGCCGGCTAGTAGATTCATCTTCCAGTTTCCGGCAACAAACAGCCGCCTCATGGTCTACTTTCTAAGATCTGAGTTGTGATTACTGAGTCACGGGGTCCGGCACACCGATTTCGATGGTTGTCGTCGTGCTTGAGCGGTGATTCTCGTATCCAAACAGAGAATCGTCAAGCCGCGAGCCGGTGGGAACAGCATTCAGCGCCGGTTGGGAGCGATTCTCGTTGCTGGTTTGGGAGCCATGGGAATCCGAGACTATTCAATCGACGGGCTGCGCGGATACGAACCGAGAATCTCGATGCGAACCGCTCGTCGCTCTAATTCCTCCAACGTCCGTTTGACTCGGGCTTCCTTAGCGTGGCCCTCGAAGTCGAGGAAGAACAGGTATCCTACCTCCGGGCCCTTGAGCGGGAAGGACTCGATCCAGGTGAGGTTGATCTTGTTTTTCTTAAACGATGCGAGTGCGTCGGCCAATGAGCCGGGTTTATGTGAAATCTGCAGCAGAATCGCCGTTTTGTCATTTCCCGTCTGCCTGTTAACTTGGTCGCCAATTACAGCGAAACGGGTAACGTTGTTCTTGTTATCCTGAATGTCCTCGGCGACCACCTGCAGGTCGTACTCGGTTGATGCCTGCCAACTGGCGATCGCGCCCACTCCCTGTTTGTCGCGAGCGAGTTGAGCCGCTGTTGACGTGCTGGTCACTTCGATCAGCCGGGCTTGAGGCATGTTTCGGCTCAGCCAATCGCGGCACTGCGAGAGGGCTTGCGGCTTGCTGTAAATCTCCGTGATTTCGCCGCGAGGACAGCGGGCCAACAGATTGTGGTGGATACTGATCTGGATTTCCGCGCAGATCTTGAGCGGAAGACGCGTAAACATGTCGAGGGTATCGACGACACGTCCGTCGGTGCTGTTTTCGATCGGCACGATGCCAAAATCGGCGAGCCCGCGGTTCACTTCCTCGAATACGGTGGCGATGCTGTTGACGGGGATGAAGTCGGCGGTCTTTCCGAAGCGCTCGATGGCGGCGAGATGCGTGAAGCTGTACGGCGGCCCCAAGTAGGCAATCCGTTGAGTCTTGACTAAGCTCTTGCCACCGTTAATGATCTCTCGAAAGACGCCTCGCACGGCTTGCAGCGGCAACGGGCCTTTGTGAGCCGCTTCCACCGACTGCCACATTTCGTCGTCGATTGCGGGAGTGAAGGTTGCCTGCTGCGGATTATCGAGCTTGTTGAGAGATTTGACGGTAAGCTCGCCGCGTTTGTTGATTAGCTTGAGGATTTCACGATCAAGTTTTTTGATCTGAGAGTCCAGTGTGCCTGACGAACTACGTGAGCTTTCCTTGGGCCGAGCGGGCTTTGCAACTGGCTTCTTGCGCTTTTTGGTGACCGATTTCTTTGATGCCGAGGTTTTGGTTGCGGAACGCTTTGCCGCAACGCGTTTCTTGGCAGTACGCTTCTTCGCAGGTCGTTTTGCTTTTGCCATGCGAGCCTTTCGGGCAAGGTCTCAAGTCATCGATTCAGTCGCGCCGAGCGTGAAAGATTGGGCGGGCACTGATTGCGAGGAGTAACTCCTTTTGTGGAGGTACCTTAGAGGATATCAACACGTCTGGAAGCACGCTGGTTTTCGGCGATCCCGCGAGTGAATCAACCGACGGGGCAGTTTGGTTACCTGGAACTCGAAACTATGCTGTCATAGTGATGACGGCGGCATCTCGAAAGTCGATGTTTTACTTCTCACGTGCTAAAGTGTCAAGTTTCCGGCAAATTCCTATCTGCTTACTGTGAAGAGCCTTTCGGATAACTCCCCCAGACATCCGATATTGATTGGTTTGGGCAAACATCGGCGGATTCGACGAAGAGCGAAACGCTGAGGGTTCCTCCGATCGAGCGACTTGGCGAGCGAGCCGGCATGGTCCAGTTGTCCGTGCGCAGCTAGAGGGGAACCTCGCAATAGCTTGGGGGATTTGTGCTTGCGTTACGGTCAAGCATCTGCATTCGACGTCTTTTTGCTCATCTCGACACCTATCCAAGGCGAGAGAGACTCAGCCAGGTGAGCCGCGCTTCTGAAGAGACTGGGTGCCAATTTGACAGTCAGTCAGTCTTTCGCCGCCCTGCCAAAAAGGTGCCAAAGTGGCAGCCAGGCTGTGTCGCGGCAGGAGCAACTGCACGCGGGATCGGCCATAAGGTTCTATATCAAAGCGCTTTGTGACTTCTCGCTTGAACTTGCTGAGTGTTGGCCCGTTGTTTGCTATAAGTCAGCGTTGGAGCTACGGTGCTGCAGAGAACCAATCGTCGCGGCAGCGATTCGACAGTCGACGATTCGACCAGCGAAAGAAGCCGTAAGCGAACTTTGTGGATTTGCAATTTCGAAATTCAACTTTTCCGAGCGGCGGCTATACTCAGCGTCTGGACACGCAGCAGCCGCAGCCGGAACAGCGTTCGTATCATTTAGCATTCAAGCAAACAGAACACTTAATAATTAGAACAAATCAGGGAGTTGGACATGGCAGTTGAAGGCGAAAAGATTATCGGGATCGACTTGGGGACGACCAACTCCGTCGTGGCGGTAATGGAGGGCGGCGAAGCCAAGGTCATCGCAAACCTGGAAGGGAACCGGCTCACGCCGAGCGTCGTTGCATTTACCGAGAAGGGCGAAGTGCTCGTCGGCGAGCCGGCCAAGCGGCAAGCGGTCACCAATCCGACGAATACGATCTACTCCATCAAGCGGTTCATGGGACGCCGGCACAACGAAGTGGAGTCGGAAGAGAAGATTGTGCCCTACAAGGTTGTGGGAGGCGCGTCTGATTACGTGAAGGTTGAAGTGGCCGGCAAAGAATATACTCCGCCGGAGATTTCGGCGCGGGTTCTGCAAAAGCTGAAAGAGGCGGCGGAAAGCTATTTGGGCCACAAGGTCAACAAAGCGGTGATCACGGTTCCGGCATATTTCAACGACGCACAGCGTCAGGCGACCAAAGATGCCGGCCAGATTTCCGGATTGGAAGTTTCCCGAATTATCAACGAGCCGACCGCCGCGGCGTTGGCGTACGGTTTGGAGAAAAAGAGTGAAGAAAAGATCGTCGTCTTCGACCTGGGCGGCGGGACGTTCGACGTTTCAATTCTCGAGGTGGGAGATGAGCTTGTCGAGGTTTTGAGCACCAGCGGCGACACGCACCTGGGCGGCGATGACTTTGACGAAGAGTTGATCAACCTGATCGCCGAGCGGTTTCAGCAGGAGCAAGGGATCGACTTGCGGAGCGATCCGATGGCATTGCAGCGATTGCGCGAAGCGGCGGAGAAGGCGAAGAAGGAGCTTTCTTCCTCACAAACGACCGACATTAACTTGCCGTTTATCACGGCGGATGCGTCGGGCGCGAAGCACTTGCAGATGAACATTTCGCGATCGGAGTTCGAGAAGATCATCGACCCGCTTGTGGAACGGTGTCGCAAACCGGTGCAGCAGGCAATGGATGACGCCGGTCTCAAACCGGGCGATATCCACGAGGTGGTGCTGGTGGGCGGCTCGACACGCGTGCCGAAGGTCCAGGAGCTCGTTAAGTCAATGTTCGGCAAAGAGCCGCACAAGGGTGTTAACCCGGACGAGGTGGTCGCGATCGGCGCCGCAATTCAAGGGGGTGTGCTGGCGGGCGACGTGAAAGACGTGCTGCTGCTGGACGTGACGCCGCTCTCATTGGGAATTGAGACCGAAGGCGGCATCATGACCAAGTTGGTGGAGCGCAACACCACGATTCCGACCGAAAAGAAGGAAACGTTTTCGACGGCTGCCGACAATCAAACGGCGGTGACCGTGCGGGTCTTCCAAGGCGAACGCGAAATCGCGCAGCACAACCGGCTGCTGGCGCAGTTCAATTTGGACGGCATTCCGCCGGCACCGCGGGGGATGCCGCAGATCGAAGTCGCATTCAATATCGACGTCAACGGCATCCTCAACGTCAATGCCAAGGATCTCGGCACTGGTAAGGAGCAGTCGGTCAAGATTGAGCAATCGGGCGGACTTTCCGAAACGGAAATCGCCGATATGCAGAAAGACGCCGAAGCGCACGCCGAGGAAGACAAGAAACAGCGGGCGTTGGCGGAAGCGAAGAACAATGCGTCATCTCTGGTGTATGCGACAGAAAAGGTTCTTAAGGAACACGCCGACAAGTTGGATGACGCATCGAAAACGGCGATCGAGACGGCCATGGAGAAAACCAAGAAGGCGGCCGAAGGAGACGACGTGGCGGAAATTGAGTCGGCCATCGAGGAACTGTCTCAGGCATCGCACGCCCTTTCACAGCACCTGTATCAACAACCTGGAGCCGAGGAAGGACCTGATGCCGCATCAGCACGTGCCGCTGGGGCGTCGGAGCCCGCGGCAGGCGGCGATGAGGAAGTAATCGACGCCGAATTCGAAAAGAAAGAATAGTCCAAAGTGCGCAGATCCGGGGATACGGAGATTCGATGGCCAACCGCCAGGTGCTCCGTCTCCCCGGCAGCGAAACATCCCACCGACAAGAGCAGCCTGCTGTTGTCATGAACACCTCACTGTTCAACACGTCTTTTTCAACTTCAACGAGACATCACAGTGCAAAGTCGAAGGCGCTCGTCCGCGAGGACGCGGCGGATGGAGCATTGCGCAATGTGAGAATCGGTCTTTGGGGGTACAAATAAATGGCGTTTCAATTTGACAAATTGACTGTCAAAGCCCAAGAGGCGGTGCAGCGGGCACAGAGTATGGCTGTGGACCGTCATCATCAACGCCTCATGCCGCTGCATCTGTTGAAGGCGCTGCTCGATGAACAACAGGGCATTGTGCGACCGCTAATCGAGAAGATCGGCGCCAACCTGGGGCAATTGACGTCGATTGTTGACGGCGAAATCGAGCGGCTGCCAAAGGTCACCGGCGCCAGCGGCGACGTGGGTCTCGACCGCGCAGCGCTACAAGTGTTGGAAGCAGCGCAAAAGATCGCCGACCGCATGAAGGATTCCTTCGTCTCGACGGAACATCTGCTGCTGGCGCTGGCAACGGTGGACGATCAAGCAAAGCGGATTTTGGAAATGAACGGTGTCGATGAGACGTCGATGCTTAACGCTCTCAAGGATGTGAGGGGAGGACAACAAGTGACAGACCAAGAACCGGAAGGCAAATATCAAGCGCTGGAGCAATACGGTCATGATCTCGTAGAAGTCGCCCGTCGCGGCAAGATTGACCCGGTCATCGGACGCGATACGGAGATCCGCCGCGTGATCCAGGTTCTCTCGCGGCGGCGAAAGAACAATCCGGTACTGATCGGCGAAGCGGGCGTGGGCAAGACGGCGATTGTGGAAGGATTGGCACATCGCATCGTAACCGGCGATGTGCCGGCGGGATTGAAGGACAAGCGGGTCATCGCACTCGATATGGGCGCATTGGTGGCCGGCGCGAAGTATCGCGGCGAGTTTGAAGACCGGCTCAAAGCGGTCCTCAAGGAAGTGACCGAGGCGGAAGGGAACGTGATTCTGTTCATCGACGAAATGCACACCGTCGTCGGCGCCGGCGCGGCGGAAGGGGCCATGGACGCCTCAAATTTGCTCAAGCCAGCATTGGCCCGCGGTGAATTGCACTGTATTGGTGCGACCACGCTCGATGAGTACCGCAAGCATGTCGAAAAGGACCCCGCGCTAGAACGTCGCTTCCAGCCGGTGATGGTCCAGGAACCGAATGTCGAAGATACGATCTCGATTCTGCGGGGACTCAAGGAACGGTACGAATCGCACCACGGCGTGCGGATTACCGACCCCGCGCTGATCGCCGCCGCGACGCTGTCAGACCGTTACATCGCAGATCGATTTTTGCCGGACAAGGCGATCGATCTGGTCGACGAAGCGGCGAGCCGGTTGCGGATGGAGATCGACTCGATGCCGGCCGAGGTGGATGAGGCGACGCGCCAATTGACGCGGATGCAAATTGAAGCGACGGCGCTCGCGCAAGAGAGCGGAGCCGACAGTAAGCAGCGGCTGGAGGAACTGCAGCGGCAGATTGCCGACCGCGAGGAACAGGTCAATCAACTCAAAATGCGGTGGGAGGCGGAGAAGGCCACGCTGTCGACCATCCAGCCGCTCAAAGAGGAAATCGACCGATTGCGGACGGAGTACGAACAGGCATTTAACCGTGCGCGGCAGACGAACCTCAATGAGGATTACATTGCCGCGCAGCAGGTTGAGCAACGACTCAAGGACGCCGAAGCGCGGTTGTCGCAACTGGAGATTGAATTTCAGCAGATTCAGGATTCTGGTGAAGAGCGTCTTCTCCGCGAAGATGTGAACGAAGAAGACATCGCTAAGGTCGTCAGCACGTGGACCGGAATTCCAGTCAATCGGATGATGGAGGGTGAGCGCGAAAAACTGCTGCACATGGAAGACAGCATCCATCAGCGGATGATTGACCAGCACGAGGCGGTGGAAGCGGTTTCCAACGCGGTGCGGCGGTCGCGGTCGGGGCTGCAGGATCAGAATCGGCCGATCGGCTCGTTCATCTTTTTGGGGCCGACCGGCGTGGGGAAGACTGAGCTTTGCAAGGCACTCGCCGAGTTCCTGTTCGACGACGAACGGGCGATGGTCCGCATCGATATGAGCGAGTTTATGGAGCGGCACAGCGTGGCGCGGCTGATCGGCGCACCGCCGGGCTATGTGGGATACGAAGAGGGGGGCCGCTTGACCGAAGCGGTCCGCCGGCGTCCGTATTGCGTGCTGCTGCTCGATGAAATCGAGAAAGCGCACCGCGACGTGTTTAACGTGCTACTGCAGTTGCTCGACGACGGCCGTTTGACCGACAGCCAAGGCCGGACTGTCGACTTCTCCAACACGATCGTGGTGATGACCTCGAACATCGGCAGCCAGACGATTATGGACCTGGCCGGGAAGGAGAATGAGAAGGAAATTCACAACCGTGTGATGGACGCGTTGCGGCGGGAGTTTCTGCCGGAGTTTCTGAACCGGATTGACGAAACGATTGTGTTTCATCCGCTGGGCAAGGAGGAGATTCACGAGATTGTGGATCTGCAATTGAAGAACTTGCGGACGCAACTGGAAGCGGCCGGATTTCAACTGGAGGTCAGCGACGCGGCGAAAGATCAGCTCACCGAGGAGGGTTACGATCCGGTGTACGGTGCGCGGCCGCTGAAGCGGGTGATTCAGCAGCGGCTGCAGAATCGGCTGGCGAATGAAATCTTGGCCGGCAAGTTCGAAGAGGGGGTGACGATTCACGTTGATGCGCGGGATGGGGAGTTTTTGTTTACGACTTCGTAGGCAGGCTTCACCACGGAGGCACTGAGGGGACGGAGGGGTTGTTGAGCCGGCTTGCGCGTGCGGCGGTTTTCTTGAGCCACGGATTCACTCGGATGAAACACGGATTTATTTCGTTCCCAAGCTCCACTTCGTGGCGCGATGATTGTCTCCACGTTACGCAAGAGAAGCTCAGCTACTCAGGCGAAGCGGAGCTTCGAGAAAGTGGGTTCCCAAACTGGAGTTTGGGAACCAGTGGGTAAATGACGATTATGGAAACCCCCGTGTTCTCCGCGTCTCCGTGGTCTTAGCATTACCAGCTAGCGGCCGGGGAATGGGAGGATGTTGTTGGGATAGTCGTCTGCTTCATCGTCATGATCGTCTGTGTTCAGTTCCTCGGCATGGGACTCTGCGATTGCTTCGGGAATGATGTCGAGGACGTTGATGAACTCGGTGACGGCATCTTCGACGACGCCTTCGCGGATGTGGCCCAGAAAGCCGTAGTCGTGGCCGATTTCCCAATCGATGTCGAACATGCGTGATAGCTCGCAGAGGATCGCGATTACATCGTGGAGGGTTCCGTCAGGCAGCCCCTCCTGCTCCGCGCTGGCGACATCGTCGGGATGCGGTTCAAAAGCCGGCTTTGAAGATCCATAGAGGTGTGCGTCCTCTGGGAGATGCATCAACAGCAACGGTTCGCAGCTCAACCACGTTCGACCTTCGGTCAGCTTGTCAGCAGCTTGATTGATTTCGTGAAACTTGGCCGGCGTGACGGCGTCGACTGAACGGTAAGTAACGGCGAATCCCATGAGCGCTCCTTTTGAAGTTGCGTGAATCGACGGCGGCCGCGAGCGGGCTGCTTGGGTTATTCTTTGAATGGGCTTTTGCGCTGCGAGAAGGTGACGCGGCCGAAACGGTGTGGGGTGTGGAAGCTTGGTTTTTCCGTATCGGCGGGGGACCACTGGCTGTACTGCATGTCGGTGTCGCCGCCGTGCCGGTTGAGGTTGAGGTTCCAACTCGAACCCGTTTGCGGGGGCGTGTGCGGCATGTAATTCTTGAAGTTTTCGAACGGGATGGCCGCTTCGACGATCCAGTGGCGGTCTTTGTCGTCGTCTTTATTGAGAGTCCCGACGTAAGTGCCGGCGATTTTGACGCCCTGCGCATCCCATTTCGGTGCGCGGGGCTGTTTCGGTCCGTTGGGGCGGTGATTGTCGACGTAGCCGCCGATCACATTCCACTCGACGTTGAAATAGACGTTCGGCTTGTCCGGATCGGGGGCGAACATGACCTCGAAGCAATCGTCCTGGGCAATCGGGCCGTCATGCTGCTTATGCCGGGCGGTGATGTGTGAGTCTTGGCAGATGTGGGCGACATAGAGGTAGTTGTCGTCCCACAGCATCTTGGAAACCGTTTGTTCTTGTTTGCCCGATTTGTACCAGGTGAAGTGAAACGGGCCCATGGAGGGCGCCGCAATCCAGGCCGGTTCATCGAGCTTGCCGTCAAGCGTGATCGGCGAGGAGGCACGCAGGATTTCGTAGGTCGGCGGTTTGAATTTTTTCGATGGTTCGTCTGCGTTCACCAGGGATGGAATGCTGCAAAGTAAGATGACAGGTAGTAGGGCTCGCCGCATGGATGGTTGCTCGCTGAGAGTATGTGTTTTTGCTCAGTGTACTTTGATTTTGCGGCGGATTGAAGCGGATGGTTGCAGTGCCGGAAAATGCCGCGTAGTTTAAGGATCGGTCCGACCGCTACCACGTCCAACTTCAAATCCAGGCCGCATCGATGAACCGCTTTCTGTCATTCATTCTGACCGCATGGATTGTGGCTTCGATCTGGCTGGGATGTGTCGGGAATTGTCTGTCGGCAGAAGTCACAATCGTCGTGACAGACCCGACGGTGGGGCGTGTGCCTTGTCGCATGCACTTGAAAGATGCGGCCGGTAAGGCGGTGCTCTCCAAGGAGTATCCAAGTTGGAAAGAGCATTTCGTTTTTCCGGGCCAGGCCAAACTGACACTCGAGCCGGGCGAGTATACGTTTGAACTCGAACGGGGACCGGAGTATCAATCGGTGGCCGGGACGCTGACGATTGAAGACGATTCGAAATCGGAGCTTGAGATCACGCTCCCGCGGATCACGAACATGGCGGCTGACGGCTGGTGGTCTGGTGAATTGCACGTGCATCGCGACGTCGAGGATGTCGAATTGCTGATGCGGGCCGAGGATTTGCACGTGGCGCCGGTGATCACGTGGTGGAACAACCGCAATCTGTGGAAAGACCACCCTCTGCCAAAGAAGCTGCTGGTCAAGTTCGACAGCAATCGTTTTTATCATCTGATGGCGGGCGAGGATGAACGCGAGGGGGGTGCGCTGATGTATTTCAATCTCGGTCGTCCATTGCCGATCACCGGTGCCGGGCGGGAGCATCCCTCGCCGCTGACCTTCTTGAAAATGGCCCGTGCGCATCGCGGCGTGTGGATCGATATTGAGAAGCCGTTTTGGTGGGACGTGCCGATTTGGTTGGCGAGCGGGGAAGTCGATTCGATCGGGCTGGCGAACAACCACATGTGCCACAGCCGGATGTACGAAGACGAGGCGTGGGGCAAGCCGCGCGATGCGAAACGGCTGCCGCCGCCGCGGGGCAACGGGATGTGGACACAGGAGTTGTACTACCGCGTGTTAGAGGCCGGTCTGCGAATACCGCCCTCTGCGGGCAGCGCGTCGGGCGTGTTGCCCAATCCGGTCGGTTACAACCGCGTGTACGTGAAGTTGGACGGCGAATTGACGTACGAAAAGTGGTGGGAAGGCCTGCGTGCGGGGCGGTCGTTTGTGACCAACGGACCGCTACTGCGCGTGACGGCGAACGGAGAGAATCCGGGGCATGTGTTCGCCGCTGCTGCTGGAGAACGCTTGCCGATCAGTCTTAGCGTCGATGTGACCGGTCGGGACGAGATCGAGGCGATCGAAGTGATCCAAAACGGCAAGGTTGTGCAGACAGTTCGCCCGGACGCGGCGACGTATTTCGGATCGCTGCCGAACATCGAGTTTGACGCGAGCGGTTGGTTTTTGGTGCGAGCCCGCTGCAAAAATCCGCGCACGTTTCGGTTCGCATCGACGGCTCCGTTTTACGTGGAGATTGGCACTGAGAAACATCGTATCAGCAAAGCGGCGGCGGAGTTCTTTTTGGATTGGGTGAACGAACGGAGCGCCCGCGTGAAACTGTCCGATCCGCAGATGCGGCAGGACGTGTTGAAATATCACGATGCAGCCCGCGAATTTTGGCGGGGGAGGATTGATGCGGCGAATGTGGAATAGAAACGATCGCGGAGGGTAGAGAAGTCTTTATGAGTCTGCAGTTGGTGCTTTTGCGATGTGGCGGGACTGGAAATTGAGGGAGGGGTGAAATTGCAGCCTCTTGTGCCTTCGGCACCCCGATAGCTGCGCTATCGCGGCCACCCTTTTGTTTGAGATTCGAGTGGAGACCGATGTCGATTAAATATTCCTTTTGTTTGGCGACGTTATTTGTCGCGTTCTTCAACCTTCCGACCAAAGCCGGCGAGCCGCCCCGTTATACGATTTATCGGACGGAAACGCCGATCACGATTGACGGCAAGTTGGATGAGCCGGGGTGGTTTGCGGCGCCGAGTGTGGGGGACTTTCAATTTGCGTGGTACAAGTCGGGCAAAAAGGAGCAGACGGTTGCGAAACTGTTGTGGGACGACGAGTACCTGTATGTCGCGTTTCTCGTTCAAGACGCGCATATTTCGGGCACGCGGACGGAGCGGGACAGTACGGTTTGGAAAGATGATTGCGTTGAAGTCTTCACCGCACCTAATCCGGATCTGCCGAAGGCCTATTTCAATCTGGAAATGAACGTGCGGGGCGCGATTCTGGATAGCTATCATCCGTCGGAGAAGTCACAGAAGATTGAGGGCAAATGGAATCCGGACGGCATTCGGATCAAGACGAGCGTGAGCGGGACGCTCAACGATGATTCGGACAGCGACCGGTATTGGATTCTGGAAGCGGCGATTCCCTTTGCCGGCTTCTCACATGTCGCCAAGCACACCCCGCCAGAGAACGGCGACGTGTGGCATCTGAATTTGAACCGGTTGGGCGGCAAAACTAACCAGCAGTTCAGCCAGTGGTCCCCCGGCACGTCTCCGGAGCCGCAGTATCACCGCCCGCAAGATTTCGGCCGCGTGATCTTTTCCACGGAGTCACGGCCGCGCAAGTAGCGTAAATCTACTCAGAAAACCGGTGCAATCGGCACATCTGCGGTCTGCGACGCGTGTGGTGCCGCGGAATTGCTGCGGCGCAGCGACATTCGGTCCCTTCCGCTTGCGTTAGGTGGGGTGGTGGGACACAATGTGAAGAACGCGTAATTTGCCGAAACTTTGCTTCCTCTCGACGATCATCCCAGGAGTGAACTGTGTTGCGATCCGTGATGACATTCTGCGCCGTCGGTCTCGGTTTGACCCTGACTGCCGTTGCCGCCGACAAGGCCCCCGCGATGCTCGAGTTGAGCGAGGTCGATGCGGATTTTGCCTACCAGGGTGAGTACAGCGGGTTGATTACGACCGCCCCGTCGAAATGGGAAGAGGTTGGTTTGCAGGTCGTCGCGCTGGGAAACGGCGAATTTTCGGCGATGCTGCATTCGGGCGGGCTGCCGGGTGCGGGGTATGACCGCCGCGAACACCCGAAGTACAACGGGCGGCTGGAGGGAGGTCGCGTCGTCTTCGCCAGCTATCCCACGCGGATCGTCGTTGACGGCAGCAGCGCTGTGGTGAGCGACGATCGATTCAGTTCGCTCGAGCAAGGCCGGCTGAATAAGGTGGTGCGAAGCAGTTCGACGATGGGAGCACCCGCGCCGTATGGAGCGACGGTGCTGTTTAACGGGACCGGCACCGAGCACTTCGAGAACGGACAGATGACCCCCGAAGGGTGGCTGCGGGAAGGGACGAAACTTAAGAATAAGTACCGCAACTACACGCTGCACTTGGAATTTCGGCTGCCGTACATGCCCGAGGCGCGGGACCAGGGCCGCTCCAACAGCGGCGTCTACTTGCAGAGCCGTTACGAGGTGCAGATTCTCGATTCGTTTGGTCTCGACCCGGTTTACAACAACTGTGGAGCACTCTACAAGCAGCGGACGGCGGACCTAAACATGTGCTTGCCGCCGCTCTCGTGGCAGACGTACGACATTGACTTTGCGGCTCCTAGGTTTGATGCCGCCGGCAACAAAACCCAGAACGCCAGAATCACGGTACGACACAATGGGGTCCCGATTCACAACAACGTCGAATTAACCGCTAAAACCGGAGGAGGCGCTCAAGAGGGGCCGAACTTATTGCCGATTCGATTGCAGAACCACCGCAATCCGATCCGGTTTCGCAATATCTGGATTGTTGATCACGGCGACAATCCGCCGCCGAACGCTTCGCCAGGTTGCCCGAATCCCTGCAATTGCTGCCCGCTGGTCTGCGAACGGCTGAATTGATGCGAGTCGTGCACGATTGCCTTAGTCGTGCGTCGGCCGGCAGGACTCGATGAGGAACGAACCCTTGGCTGCAACGTCACAGACCACCTCCACCTCGCGCGACGGCGATGTTCTGGTCGAACACCGGAATCTCTGTCCAGTGATCCTGATTGGGCACGGCAGCTCGGGGACGTCGATTTTCATTCGGCTGTTGCGGAATCATTTGCGGATCAGTTTTGGAACCGAGAGCCAGTTTCTGGTCCGCTACTACCGGCAGTTGTCGCGGTACGGAGATCTGAGCCAGGACGACAATTTGCGGCGGCTGATTGGCGATCTGTGTACGGAACGGTGGTTCGAGCGTTGCCGGGGCAAGTTTGGTTACGTTCCCGATCAAGACGCCCTGTTCAATTCGGTGCAACAGCGGAACTATCGCGGCGTGTTGGACGCGATTTTTTTGCAGCTTGCCGAGAACAATGACATGTCCCGCCGTTGGGGCGACAAGACACCCGGTTACGCCGCGGATATGCCGGTTGTGGGAGAACTGTTTCCGGATGCGAAGTACATCCAACTAACTCGGGACGGACGCGACGTTGCGTTGTCGGTGATGGGCCGATTTTGGGGCGCGCAGAACATCTACTACGCGGCCAAGGAATGGGTTGAGGCGGTCGATCAGCTTGATGAGTTTGCAGCCGGCCTGCCGGCGGGTCAATTGCTCAGACTGACTTACGAGCAGTTGCTCGGTGAGCCGATGGAGACGTTCGCACGCGTGGTCGATTATCTGGAGATCGAGCCGCGTGAGGAACTGCTCAACCATCTTGAGCCGCTGCTGAATGAGCAATTGAACAAAGCCAATTTCGACAAGTGGCGGACGAAGATGACTCCCGCACAGCGAGAGCTGTATGAGAGAATCGCCTGGCGGCAATTGCGGCGGCACGGCTACGAAACCGAGATTGCAGAGGGCGAGTTTCAGCCGTCAGCTCTGTCCAAACTGTATTGGTGGTGCGAAAACAAGGCCCGCAAGTACACGTATTTGGACTACTGGAAAGACAACGTCTACAAGACCCGTCTGCTGCTGGGCGACCGCTTGCGTTTGCTGCGGGGCTGAGTTAGCCTGACCGGCAGAGGCTTTCGCTCCTTCTCCAGCGCTTTCCAGGCTCAACACGATGCGCCCCTGCCAACATTGCGGCACTGCGATTTTGCCGAAGCATGCCGTCTGCCCTGAGTGTGACGGCAAACAGACGGCGACGGTTGGGGGCGAGCATCAAGCAGCTGCTGAGACCTCTTTCCCCACCGATTCTTCGGTGGTTGACGCGCAGATTCAGACATTCCAAGAAGGTGAGAACTGGCTCTTTCGCACCCTGCTCTGTCTGTGTGTCATTGCATTTATCGGATTGCAGATTCTGGCGTACAGCAAAGCGGGTTTCCCGGGATTGGTCTGGGTGGCGGGTGCGATGCTGCTGGGGCCGTTGATGAGTCCGATGCTGCTTGGTGCTCACGGCGTTTTCATCCCTACGAGCAAATGGGAATGTTTAGTTTTTTTCCTCCTCGCGGTTGTTCTTGGGGCGATCGCCTTTTCCGTCAAAGTCATCGTTGATGACTACAAGGCTGATCCGGAGGCCACCGAGTCCAGGCTGGGGATGAATCCTGAAATCGCGGCGGGAGAATCGCCGCTGGAAACGAGGATTTGTGAGTACAGCACGCACTTGAAGTGTTGGCGGAGGGAGCATCAACTGTATGAGTGGGTTTCATGTAAGGTATCGTGCGCATTCGAGGGATCAGGCTGATGCGTCCGTGCCAACATTGCGGAAGTGCGATCTTACCGAAGGAGACCGTTTGCCCGAAGTGTCAGGGCGAACAGGCGGCGACCGTTGGAGGTGACGACCAAGGGTCATCACGCGTTGCTGCTCCCTCGGACGCGTTGATTGTCGAAGGACAGATCCGAACGATTGCGGAAGGTGAGAACTGGCTGAAACGCGCCGTGTTCAGCCTGTGCCTCAGCGTGTATCTCGTACAATTGCTGTTGTCGTACTACGCGGAAGGTACCGAGGGGATGCTCGGCGTTAGCGCGGCGATGGCCGTGGCGGGTTTGCTTATTTTTGGGGCATTCGCCGCGAGCGATTCAACAACGCTCATTGTCGCGCTGACAATCGGTGGTTTGATCGTCATTTTTACATCGGTTTTCACGCTGAAGTCAGCAGTGGAGGAATTCAGCGCCCACGCAGAACAGCCGGAGGCGCACCTGTGGAATTTGCAAGACAATACGGCAGGGAGGCCGCTCGCGGAAATGAGCCGCTTGCACGGCAAACGGCCGTTGACGGCGCGGCGTGGAGGACGGTATCTTTTTAGCACTCTAAACTTCCATGTGAGTCGGTTTTCCAGGGGGCTCGATCATGCGTCCTTGTCAGCGCTGTGGGGCGGCGATTCAGCCGAGACAGACCGATTGTCCTCATTGCGGCTATCAGCAAATGGCAATGGCCGATTCCGCAGCCGAATTTGAGGACGACGCCGAGGTCGTTGCTCAACAGGAAGAGGTACAACAAGAAACGGACTCCCTGCTGTCGAAAATAACCGTCGCCGCGTTCTCCACCGTGCTGTGCCTGGTGTTGCTGATTGGTTATCTCGGCGGCGGATTTGGGGGCGTGTTGTTTGCGGGATTCTTTTTCTTGGTCGCTGTTGTGCTCGGCTTGGGAGTTGGGATCGACTTCGGCGGTTGATCCTGGTGAGCGACATCCTGACGTACGAATTGAAGACAACTGCGACGTGACCGACGAAATCAAATTGCCCATCGGCTTCCGCTATTCCGGGATCGCATGCGGTATCAAGGCTGATCCCGCCAAGTTCGATTTGGCGCTGTTTGCGTCCTCCGCCCCCTGCACTGCCGCAGGCGTGTTTACGCAAAATCGCGTTGTCGGAGCACCGGTGAAGGTCTCCCGTCAGCGCGTGCCCGGCGAGGATGTTCGAGCGGTTGTGATCAATTCCGGCAACGCCAATGCCTGCACCGGTGAGCAAGGACTGGCCGATGCGCGGCGTATGACGGAATTGGTCGCTGCGGAGTTGGAATGCGCCGCCGAGGCTGTGCTGGTCTGCTCCACGGGTGTCATCGGCCATGTGCTGCCGATGGACCGGATTGAGGCGGGGATCACGCCGCTCGCCGCGGCGCTGCGGGATGCTCCTGAGGCGCTGCAGAACGCCGCACGGGCGATGATGACGACCGACACGTTTCACAAGCTGGCCTCACGGAAATTGACGGTTTCGGGCGGCACTGTCACGGTGGCCGGCGCCGCCAAAGGGGCCGCGATGATCGGGCCGAATATGGCGACAATGCTGGCGGTCATTATGACCGACGCGCCGCTCAATCCGAGCGACGCGGACGCGCTGCTACGGCACTCTGTCGACCGCAGCTTCAACTGCATCAGCGTTGAAGGACACACCAGTACCAGCGATACCGTCATATTGATGGCGAGCGGGGCGGCCGAGTGCGGTGCTCTGAACGAGGAGGACCGACAACGGTTGCAGCAGTCGATCGACGAGGTGGCCGCCGAATTGGCTCAGGCGATCATCCGCGACGCGGAGGGGGCGGATCACATCATCACGATCGACGTCGTCGGCCTATCGTGGCGAGAGGATGCATTTCGCATTGCCAGAACCGTTGCGGAGAGCGCGTTGGTCAAGACGGCCGTCACAGGAGCGGATCCAAATTGGGGTCGGATTGTCTCGGCCGCCGGCTATGCGGGGGTGGAATTGCGGGAGGAGGAGATCACGCTGCGGCTGAACGGCACATTGCTGTATGAACAGGGTGCGCCGGTTGCCTACGATGAAGCCGCCGTGTCACGGTCGATGCGCGAGAACCGCGACGTGCAGATCGAACTGCAATGCGGCAACGGACCCGCTTCCGTCCGCTTCTGGACCAGCGACTTGACGGCGGAATACGTGCGGCTCAACTCGGAATACACGACCTGAATTGCCCGACGAGTCGAGAGGAGCTGGTACGAATTCCGGCACGCTACCAAATGGCCGCGAATCTGCTATTCTGCGCACTAGCAGCGAATCTTGAGGAACTCAATCAGTGATGTGCAGCGGGCGGAGAGCTTAGACGCGTGGCAAGGAAGAAACAGGCCGATCCGGAAATCGCCGTCGAACAGGCGACTTTGGAATTCGGACGGCAGCTATTTGCACAACTGAAGCGCCGCTCTCCTTCGATCTTCGAACGGCGGTGGTGGGACGACCGCATCCTTTCGTGGGCGATGTCCGACGAGTCGGTGAAGGTGCAGATGTTTCGCTTCATCGACGTGCTTCCGATGCTCCGCAGCCGGGAGTCGATCACGCGGCATCTGCAGGAGTATTTCGACGAAGTACGCACCCGGTTTCCCAAGGCGGTTCGGCTCGCGCTGGACGTCAGCCAGCCCGATTCGCTGCTGGGCCGGGCGCTGGCATTTGGAGCCCGCAGCAACGCCAGGCGGATGGCACAGCGGTTCATTGCCGGCACGACGGTCGAGGAAGTTCTGGCGACGGTGAGCAAACTGCGGCGGCAGGGATTCGCGTTCACGATGGACCTGCTCGGCGAGGCCGTGATCAGCGAGTACGAGGCGGACGCTTACCAGCACGCGTATTTGAATCTGATCGCTGGTTTGGCGCCCGCCGTCAATTGCTGGCAGGAGAATTCTCAACTCGATTCTGACGACTTTGGCTCGGTACCGCGGATTAACGTTTCCTTAAAACTCTCGGCGCTGTACAGCCAGTTTAAGCCGATTGATCCGGGGGGAACGAGCGACGGCGTAAAACAGCGGCTGCGGCCGATTCTGCGGGCGGCCCGCGAGTATCAGGCGTATGTGCACATCGACATGGAGCACTATGCCTACAAAGATGCGACGCTGGAGATCTTTAAGCAGGTGTTGATGGAGCCGGAGTTTCGCGACTACGCGGACGTGGGGATCGTGATCCAGGCGTATTTGCCGGACGCTGAACGGGACCTGGCGGAGCTGCTGAAGTGGTCCAAGAAGCGAAAAACGCCCGTTTGGGTCCGGTTGGTCAAGGGGGCCTACTGGGATTTCGAAACCGTATTTGCCAAGGCCGCGAACTGGCCGATTCCGGTCTTTCAGCAGAAATGGCAGTCGGACGCTTGTTTTGAGCGATGTACGCGGTTGCTGATGGAGAATTACCGGCACCTGCGGCCGGCGTTCGGCAGCCACAATCTGCGGAGCCTGTCATACGCGATTGCCTGGGCGAAGCATCTGGGAGTGCCCGATCGCGCGTTTGAGATTCAGATGTTGTACGGCATGGGTGGCGAACCGGCGCGGCTGTTCGCCGAGCAGGGCTATCGCGTGCGGGCTTACACGCCGTTTGGCGAAATGATTCCGGGGATGGCGTACCTGGTTCGCCGGTTGTTGGAGAACACGTCGAACGACTCGTTCCTGCGGGCGAGTTTTGCGGAAGATGTTTCAGTGGAGACGTTACTGATGAAGCCAGACGATGTGGGCGCAGCGGCGCCGCCGATCGAAGAAGAACCGGCTCCTGAGTTTTCCAACGAGCCGCTGACCGATTTCAGCCGTGCGGAATCGCGCGAGGCGATGTCGCAGGCGCTGGAGGATGTGGCCGCGCAATTGGGTGAGGACTACGCGTTGGTGATCGACGGGCGGCACGTTCAAACCCGCGAGAATATCATATCCCGCAATCCCGCTGATCCGGCCCAAGTCATCGGAAAAGTTTCGTCGGCGTCGGAAGACGATGCGATTGCCGCTGTGGAAGCGGCGCGGAAGGCGTTCCCACATTGGGCGGGCACCGAGGCGCATTATCGCGCCGAGTATGTCGAATTGATCGCTGAAAAGATGTCGCAGCGGCGATTTGAACTGGCAGCCTGGATGGTGTTTGAGTGCGGCAAGCCGTGGAAGGAAGCGGACGCGGATGTCGCCGAGGCGATCGACTTTTGCCGCTATTATGCGGCCCGCATGCGCGAGCTGTCGGAGCCGAAGCAGTGCGACGTTCCCGGCGAGGAGAACACGCTGTTCTACAAACCGCGGGGCGTGGCGGTCGTGATCGCGCCTTGGAATTTTCCGCTGGCGATTTTGACCGGCATGACCGCCGCCGCGCTGGTGGCCGGCAATACGGTGATCATGAAACCTGCGGAGCAGTCATCGGTGATCGCCGCCAAGCTGATGGAGATCATCGAAGACGTGGCGATCCCGCGCGGCGTCGTTGGTTTTCTGCCGGGCGTGGGCGAGGAAGTCGGCCCGGAATTGGTCGGCAATCCCGATATCGATCTGATCGCGTTTACCGGATCACAGGCGGTCGGGCTGGCGATCAACGAGCAGGCAGCGGCAACCGATGAGCGACAACTGTCGGTCAAACGGGTGATCGCCGAGATGGGGGGCAAGAACGCGATTATTGTCGACGAGGATGCCGATCTGGACGAGGCGGTTGTCGGTGTGATGCACAGCGCATTTGGCTATTCCGGCCAGAAGTGCTCCGCTTGTTCGCGGGCGATTGTGCACGAGGCGGCCTATGACGATTTTCTGCAGCGGCTGATTGGGGCGACGGAAAGTCTGAAGATCGGCGCCCCGCAAGAACCGGGAACGTCGGTAGGCCCCGTGATCGATGAGGAGGCCCAGAAGCGGATTTTGGCGACTATTGCGGAGGCCCGGGAAGAGGGGATTGAACTGGCGCTGCAGTGTGAATTGGGCGAGGCGGCGGGGAATGGGTATTTCGTTCCGCCGACGATCTTTTGCGACGTCGATCCGGAGTCATCGCTGGCCCAAGAGGAGATCTTCGGCCCGGTGCTGGCGGTGATGAAAGCGAATGATTTGGAGGAGGCGCTGAAGATTGCCAACGGCACCCGCTATGCGCTGACGGGCGGCGTCTATTCCCGCAGCCCGGAAAATCTGAAACGGGTTAAGCAGCGGTTCGACGTGGGCAATTTGTATCTCAACCGCGAGATCACCGGAGCGCTGGTCAACCGTCAGCCGTTTGGCGGGTTTCGCATGTCAGGTATTGGTTCGAAAACCGGCGGGCCGGATTATTTGCTGCAGTTTTTGCTGCCGGTGAATATCACGGAGAATACGATGCGGCGCGGGTTTGCTCCGGAGCCGGATCCGGAGGGGTGAATAAAAAACCCCCGGCGAAGCCGGGGGCTGGGGGGGATTGCCGGGAGTGGTTTGTTGGCAATCAATGTTGGAACAGGAATTCCTTTGAGTTCAACAGCGCCCAGCCGACGTCTTCGAGTGCCATGCGGCGGGCTTTGTCTTTGCTGTCGCCGACGTGCTTGAGCGAGGCGGCCATTTCGCTTGCTTCTGGGCGGCGGCTGAGGGCGGCCAAGTACAGCTCGTTGACGATCGCCTCATTGTCCTTGCCGGCGGCAATCAGGGCGGCGATGCGGCCTTTGTCATCACGCAGTTTGTTGTGTACGACCGGTCCGTTGATCATCTGCAGCGCTTGAGACAGGTTTGACTCGTTGCTGCGTTCGCAGGCACAGGCCATCTCCCGCTGTGGCTGACCGAAGATCTTCAGGAAGTAGTGGTCGGTCGGCGGATCGGGCAATTCAACCGCGCGGTAGCCGACCGGCAGCCCCTTGAAGTTCTCCGGAACGGAGGTCACCTGGCAAATCGCATCGAGCAATTGTTCGGCGGTCAGCATCCGTGTGCCGGCGTGCGAATTGTAGATCTCGTCGTCGGCGTTGAAGTCGTTCTTGCGGGAACTGAGCTGGTAGGTCCGGCTGTTCATGATTGTACGGATGGCCCACTTGCGGCTGTAACCGTTTTCGATGAAACCGGCCGCTAGTTTGTCCAATAGCGGGGCGTTGGAGGGGGGGTTGGAATCGCGGAAGTCGTCGACCGGCTCGACAATGCCGCGTCCCATTAAGTGGCCCCAAACGCGGTTGACGGCGACCTTGGCAAAGAACGGATTGTCGGGAGCGGTCAGCCATTCGGCGAAGACTGCGCGGCGGTCCTGATCGGCGGGAACGTCGACGTCGCCCTTGAGCAGCAGGTGCGGCTTCATGGTTTGGCCGGTGCGGGGCTGTTTTACCTCGCCGGAGGCGCTGACGAAAATAATTTCATCGTCCGCTTCAAAACCGGCTTTACGGCCGACTCGGGCGAAAACGGCGCCGATGCCGTAGTAATTGTCCTGCGTCCACTTCTCGAACGGATGATTGTGGCACTTGGCACATTGGATGCGAATCCCGAGGAACAACTGCGCGGTCGTCTCGGTGGCATCCTGTGGGTCGCGGCTGGCCCGCCAGTAGTTGGCCGGCGGGTTTTCGTAGACGCTGCCGCGGGCGGTCAGCAACTCTCGCGCGAATTGATCGAGCGGTTTGTCAGTGCGGACCGCGTCGTAAATCCAGCGGCGGAACTTGTGCACGCCTTTGGCTTTGAGCTTCTTGCTGTTGGAGCGGAGAATGTCGCCCCACTTGAGCGTCCAGTACGAGGCGAAGTCGTCCGAATCGAGCAGCCGGTCAATCAGTGCGCTGCGCTTGTTCTCGCTGGAATCGTTCAAGTAGGCCAGCGTTTCATCAATTCGCGGCAAGCGGCCGGTCGTGTCGAGATAGGCGCGGCGAAGAAACTCTTCGTCACTGCACAATTCGGAGGGCAAAATCTGAAGCTGCTTGAGTTTGGCGAACACGAGGGTGTCGACAAACGTATCTTCGGGCGGGTTGTTCCAGGCGAAGCCTTCGACGTCGTCCAGGAAGGTGATGTACGAGGTTGCCATCTTGTCCAGGTAGCGGACAAGGACTGCCGATTCGCCGCGTGCCTCCTTGGAAACCAACCCGGCGTCGCCGACAGTGGCGACCGACTCGTTTGATGAACTGTAGACAGAAATCGCTGTGACGTCGCGAACTGTGCCGTCGCTGAAATGCGCATCGACGCGCAGTTGCTGGCGATCGCCGCTCGGTTGGAAGACCCGCTGGTTGGGATAGACCACGATTTTCACGACGTCCGGCACCTCCGGAGCATCGAGCCGCAGGCCTTCAGCGATCCAGTCGTGGAGGATGTTGTAGCTGGGGTCGCCTTTACGCAGGCGACGTCCGCCGCCATGCGCGATTTGCATCAGCGGCTTCGTGAGGATCAAGCTGTCCGCCGGCGTCATCGAGTTTGTGCGGCGTCCGTAGAACTCGTTGCGGAGCGTCATGATGTCGAGCTCAGGATCGTAGCCTCGCAGCGACAGCCGAAATCCGGCCTTGCCTGACGGCGAGCCGTGGCAGGCGCCCATGTTGCAGCCCGACTTGGAGAGGGCGGCAAGCGTGCCGTTTTTGAAGCTGACTGGGGAGGGAGCGTTCATTCCTGAAACGGTCACGGGAATCTTCGATTCCACTCCGGCAACGACCGTGGTGATCTCCGCCTTGCCGTCGCCGACGGGGAGAGCGACGCCTCCTTCGATCTTGACGACCTTTTCATCGGACGATTTGTACTCGGCGTCGCCGGTCAGATCGCGGAGATCCTCGCCACTATATTGGCCGGTCAGTTGCAACTGCTGCGTTGCGCGGCGGCCGACGAGATTCACTTGTGCCGGTTCGAACACCAATTGGCTTGGCTTGCCGACTTCCTGCTCGGCCTCAGCCCATTGGGTACAGACGAAAAGCATGGCAAAACTGCAGCCGGAGACGAAGAACCGGAACCAGGATGACTGTTTCAGGAGCCGCATGACTTGTTTCTCCATGCTTTCGCGATCGTGAGGAGTGGTGGGGAAATCCTTTTTCCGTGTGCGGAAACGTGTCTGCATCGCAGACACGAGCTACTTCACCGTTATTTCAAACGCCGGGGACTGCCCGGGGTACTTCACTTTGCCGATCGTGCCTTCACCTTTTCCAGCGACATTCTTGGTCACTCCAGCCGCCGCGTCCGCAGCAGCGGTGAGCACGACCTCGACTTCCGACTTGTCGGCCGGAATCGTGGCGGCTGCTGCCGTGACGCCTTTGGGCATATTAACAAATGTTAATGCGATCGGGCCAGTGTAGGCAGGGTTCCGCGCGGCCGTCACCTTGAGCTTTGCGGTCTTGCCCCTTTCGATCGTCAAGTTTTCCGCCTTGAGGGTGTAGGGCGCCTGAAGCCGCAGTCGAATACCGGGTACTGCCTGTGACTCGCTCACCTTGCCTTTCTTGCCGGTTCCTTTGAGGACGATGGTGAAGTCCCCCAAGGCGGCCTTATTCTTGGCCGAGACGACGATGTTCACTTCGTTCTTGCCCTTGTCGATCGGTTTGGCCGCGACGGCGATTTCCTTGGGCAGTCCTCCCTTGGCCGGTTCGACCGCCAGTGCGATGGCTTCGGCGAAGTCCTTGCCGCGGATTGCTTTGACCTTCACCGTGGTGCTCAGGTCCTTGCCAAATACCAGGGTGGACGGCTCGGCGGTCAGGGTGAAAAACTTCGGTGCCGGAGCGGCCGCGAGAGCGACTTTCTCGGCCAGCGGGAGCGGCGGCCAGGTCATGTTAGCGAACAGTCCTTTTTGCGCGTCAGCCGCCTTGGCGACCGCGCTGTAGTCGGCGCCGCCGATTTTTGCCGTGCCGACCAATTGCACCTCGGAGAGCTGGCCGGCCTTGCCAGTGGCATTCTGCAGTGTGACGACGACGGTATTCTGGCCGGGACCGATGACTGTCGGCGTGACGGTGATGCCCTCTGGCAGATTCTGTCCACTAATCTCGATCGGTCCGTTGTAGTCGCGGCGCGCTGACGTAATTGTCAGAAATGTCGTTCCGCCGGCCGGAACGTTGATCGTCTCGCCGGAGAGCGCTAGATCGAAACCGGGCTGATACGGCTCAACCGCGATGCGGTAGGCGAATTCCGAGCCGCCTCGCTGATGGAGGTCTTTGGCCTCCAGCACGTAGTCGCCGTCGGCCGGGAAGGTGTAATTGATCGACGCGTCGTTCTTGCCTGAGTCCTCGGCAGCCGCCAATTGCTTGCCGTCGGTTTGCAGCAAGCGAAGTTGCAGGTCGGTGGGAACACCCTGTTGGCGGGTGATGCCCGTGAAAACGAACCGCTGTCCCTTTGTGGCCTTAAAAACGAAATAGTCTATGTCGCCGGCGGCTTCGAACCGACCGTTGATGTTGGCCCCCAATGTGACGGGGGTTCCTTTGCCTGTTTCGTTATTCGGTTCCTGTTCGAGGGCTTCTTCGCTGTGGCTGACGGCCAGCGTGGCAAATCCACTGCTCAGGCCGCCTGGGGATTTTGCGGACACGTTCATCCACTTCACTCCGGGGTCGGACGGAACGGCGACGGAGACGGGTTGAGCGTCGCGGAGGTGCGGACCGGCGAATCCGACCGTCGCAGTCGTACCGGCCTTTGCCCCCATGGGATAGGGTGCGCTGACACAGGGGAAATCACCGATCCGCAAGCGGTAGCGGTGCCCTCCCCCGCCGGCATAACTGATGTCGCGCAGTTCGAGCAAATACTCGCCGTCGTTTTTGAACGTGTAGCAGAGTCGCGCGTCGCCCATCGTTCCCGGTGCGTCATCGCTATAGGCCAATTCACGGCCGTTTGCATCGAGCAAGCGAATGAGTGCATCGAGCGGCGAGCCGACGCGGCGGGCGAGAACTTCGAAGGAAATCGTCTGATCCTTCTGGGCGGCAAATTTGAAGTAGTGCCGCGCCAGCGAACCGACGGTTCCGTCGACAGCAACCGGTAACGTCAGTTGCTGTGCTTCGGCAACGGAGATGTTGGGTGATTTTGCAGCAACGGAAGGGAGATCATCGATGAGGAAGAGGATCGGCCGGGAAACGCCGGTCGACGTGGCGACGCGGATGGCGTGCACCCCGCTGTGGGCGCCTTCCGGAACTGAGATTCGGTAGGTCGCCTCGCCGGCGTTTTTGCCATTGTCTTTCACATCTGGCGAGAGGGCAACCTCCGCGGGAAAGCTGGTCCAGAGCTGCGTTGGACCTGCCAAATTGCCGCCGCGGATCTTGACGTCGACAGCCGCGCCGGGCTTTGCGGCTTGCGGAAAGGTCGAGGATATTGAGGGTTGTTGTGCCCGCGCGAACGTGGGCATTGAGAGAGCGGCAAGGACGAACCCGACAAGTGACATCATGCGGTGGGAAGCCGTCATCGGGGATGATTCTCCGGTTGGATGAGTGGCGGGAGTGATTGATTGCTGATTGTCTTCGCCTCGATCGATGCACTGAGGATGTGCAACGATTCCTACGGACGAATGTCAGGTGGGGCCGACGTAAGCCGGCAGAAATCAGCCAACAAAACAAATCACCTGTACAACATATCATCATAAGTTGAAGGAATGCCGTTCGTCAAAGGAAAAACGGACATTCACGTCCCGGTCGCGGAAGCATTTTCGGCAACAATATTTGTGGGCAGCTCGGCAAAATGCCAAACGACGCCTCGTTTGGTTGCGTGGGGATCGATTCCGGCAATAATAGCCAACACACACATCTGGAATTGTGAGGTTCGGCTGGCAGCGTGCCGGCACGGATTGATGGTGAATTGCTCGAAACTCGATGAGGAGCAGCAGACAGCTATGGCGGACGTTTCAAAATTGGCCGGTGATGCATTGGACGCGGGTGGGGGAATCTTTCGTTTGGCGCCGAACTGGGTCCCCCGGTCCTTCTTGCAGCCGGGGCGCCGTCTGAAGCTGCATCCCGACGACTACTATGCGCTGGGGATGGATCGCGGCGGCATCGATGAGCGCTGGTTCGGATCGACGACTCCCGCCGCCAATGAAGGTGCGCCGCCTGACGAGGGGCTCAGTTATATCGAATTCGGCGGCGAGCGGTTTACGTTGCGCGACGCGGTCTCCGAACTGGGCGCGGCAATCGTGGGCGACAGCATCTGGGACAAGTACGAACGGTGGCCGGTCTACTCGAAGTTCTTCGACAACATGGGACCGATCCCGCACCACATGCACCAAAACGACGAGCAAGCCAAACTGGTCGGCCAGGAAGGGAAGCCGGAATCGTATTATTTTCCGCCGCAAATGAACGCGATCGGCGACAATTTTCCATATACGTTCATGGGGTTGGAACCGGGCACGAGCAAGCAAGACGTGATCGATTGCCTGTCGCGTTGGAATGACGGCGACAACGGGATACTCGATCTCTCACGGGCCTATCGACTGAAGCCGGGGACAGGCTGGTTGATTCCGCCCTGTATCCTGCACGCACCCGGCAGCCTCGTCACCTATGAGCCGCAGTGGGGCAGCGACGTGTTCGGGATGTATCAGTCGCTCGTTGAGGGCCGTCCAGTCCCTTGGTCGCTGCTGACGAAGGACTTTCCCGAAGAGAAGCACAACGATCTGGAGTACCTCGTCGATGCGCTCGATTGGGAGGGGAACGTCGACACGCATTTCAAGGACAATCATTACCTGGAGCCGATCCCCGTCGCGGACACCGCGGCGGACGGTTACGTCGACCGCTGGATTGTCTACGGAACGGTCGGCGGCAAGCAGTTGTTCACCGCCAAAGAATTGACCGTCGATCCGGGCACCAAAGTGACGCTCAAAGATGGCGGCGCGTACGGTTGGATCACGGTGCAAGGGGAAGGCCACATCGGCAAATTGCGGCTGCAGACGCCGGCAATGATTCGCTTCGGACAAATGACCGAAGACGAGGTGTTTGTCACCGCAGCGGCCGCTGCCGAGGGTGTGGTTGTCGAGAATACGGGCAGTGAACCGCTGGTGTCGTTGCGATATTTCGGCCCCGATGCCAACCCGCACGCGCCGTCGGTCGGCGACCACAAGAAGTAACACGATGGGTATGCAACGTCGCACGCGACCGCAAGCGGTCGGTTTGGGTTTTTGATCCCCGCAAATAGAAAACAGATAAGGAACATAACACATGAAACGCACATCGATTGGTTCTTGGGCGTATACGATTGGGCCATATGCCGATAATCCGGTTGATTTTGAAACCGTTTGCACCAAGCTGAAGGAACTCGGTTTTGACGGCGTGGAATTAGGCGGGTTTCCTCCGCATCCGAACCCGGACGATTTGCCTGAAAAATCGCAGCGCGATGAACTGGTCGGGAAAATGAAGGAGTGGGGGCTCGGCTTTAGCGGATTGGCCGCCAATCTGTGGGGCGAGCAATTGATCAATACCGACGACCAGTCGAAGTACATCGCCGAATTTACGAAGAACGCCGAGTTTTGCCGCGACATCGGCATTCAGGGCATCCGCGTCGATTGTGTGCAGCCGCCGACGATCTTGGACGATGTCGACTACGACATCGCATTTCAGCGGGTGACGGAAACCTGGAAGAAATGCTGTCCGATTGCAGCGGACAATGGGCTGTACATCACCTGGGAATGCGAGCCGGGATTTGCGTTTAATAAGCCGTCGGACGTGGTGAAGATTCTCGACGCAATCCCCAACGACAATTTCGGCATCCAGTACGACACTTGCCACGGCCAGATGATCGCCGTTAACGGCGCGCGGCACTACGGAGATAAGGAGTCGCTGCCGGGCGGGCAGTTGGAATTCATCGGTATGCTGTCAGGACGGATCAATCACATCCATTTGATTGATTCCGACAATAGCTGCCACCTGGATGCGGACGGCAGCGACGAAACCTCGAGCCACCCGCCGTTCGGCGAGGGCGTGTTGAATTTTGATGAGATTGTGCCCGCACTGGCCAAGGAAGAACTCCCACACGACTGGTGGACGATCGATCTCTGCTTCTGGCCGGATGCCTGGGCGGCGACGGCTAAATGCAAAACGGCGTTGGACGGGCTCGTCGCGAAATATGGTTGAGAGCGGCTAAAGCCGGAGCAGCGAGAATCCCCGTGAACGGGGATTGCTGCAACCCGCCCCAAGATTCCCCGCCATGAATGGCGGGGCTATTACCGCTGGCGCGGTGAATCCCCGTTAACGGGGCTTGTTATCGATGTGCGATTCTTCGGAAATGTGACTACAACTGATTGTCTTACCGATTTGATAGCGAGCGAACGATTATGACCAAACCTCTCAATATCGGCCTCATCGGCTATGGATTTATGGGACGGGCGCATTCCAACGCCTACCGGCAGGTGAGCCAGTTTTTTGACCTGGAGTACCAGCCGGTGCTCAAAGCGTGCTGCGCGCGTAAGGAAGACAAGATCAAGGAGTTCGCTGACAATTGGGGTTGGGAGTCCTACGAGACCGATTGGCGTAAACTGATCGAGCGTGATGACATTGATGTGATCGATATCGGCTCGCCGAATAACACGCATCACGACATGGCGATCGCCGCTGCTGAAGCGGGGAAAATGGTGCTCTGCGAAAAGCCGTTGGCCATGGACACGGCCGAAGCGGAGGTGATGACCGCCGCCGTCGAAAAGGCGGGCGTGCCGACGATGGTCTGGTACAACTACCGCCGGGTGCCGGCGATTTCTCTGGCGCGGCAATTGGTCGACGAAGGACGAATTGGCCGGCCATTTCACTATCGCGCGACTTACCTGCAGGACTGGACCATTGCCGAGGACGTGCCGCAAGGTGGAGCGACATTGTGGCGGCTGGATGTCGATGTTGCCGGTAGCGGCGTGACGGGCGATCTCTTGGCGCACTCCATCGACACAGCGATTTGGCTCAATGGGCCGATCACCTCGGTCAGTGGCGCGACGGAGACGTTCGTTAAGGAGCGCGTGCACCAAGATACCGGAGAGGTCCAGCCAGTCGGCATTGATGATGCCTGTATGTTTTTGGCCCGTTTCGAAAACGGCTCGATGGGAACCTTCGAAAGCTCGCGCTACGCCCGCGGCCGCAAGAACTACAACACGTTCGAACTTAACGGAGCGGACGGGTCGGTCTTTTTTGATCTGGAAGACCCGCAGATTCTGCAGTATTTCGAGTACGCCAATCCGTCAACAGGCAAGAAGGTCGAAGACCACCTCACCGGCTGGCGGCGGATTCACGTGACCAACTTCGAACATCCCTACATGGACCGCTGGTGGGTGCCGGGCTGTACGATCGGCTATGAGCACACCTTTACCAACGCGCTGGCCGATTTTCTCAAGGGTTTGGAAACCGGTGACCACACACAACCGACATTCCGCGACGCGCTTGCGACACAGAAGATCTGCGATGCCGTTCTGACGAGCGCCGCCGAACGGTCGTGGATTGATATCTCCTAATCAACAACTTTCCCAAAGGTAATATGACATGATCAGACATTTCCGAATGAGTGTACTCTTTGGATTCAGTTGCGCGTTGATTGCTACGACTGCCGCCGCCGGTGAATGGAAGCCCCTGTTTGACGGCAAAACGCTCAAGGGTTGGACGCAGCGCAACGGGACGGCTACCTACCGTGTCGTCGATGAGACCATTGTCGGCAAGACCAATGAAGGCAGCCCGAATTCATTTCTGTGTAGCGACAAAGAATACGGCGATTTTGAGCTGGAATTTGAAGTCAAGGTTCACGACAAGCTGAACTCGGGCGTGCAAATTCGCTCAAAAACGAAAGGGAATACGAAGACCGGCCGGGTGAACGGGCCTCAAGTGGAGATCGAAGCCAGCGGCGCCGGCGGCGCTGAAGCGGGCTATATCTACGGCGAAGCGACGGGCCGTGGCTGGCTGACGCCGGAGGATCGGCGGAAACCGCGCAAGACGTTTAAAGACGGAGAGTGGAATAAGTTTCGCGTCGTCGCCAAAGGGCCGCGAATTCAAACCTGGATCAACGGCAAGCCGATTGAAGATCTCACCGACGAGAAAGCTCATGAGACGCACCCGAAGGGTTTCATCGGCCTGCAGGTTCACGGCATTGCCAAAGGGACAGGGCCGTACGAAGTCGCCTGGCGCAAGATTCGCATCAAGGAACTCGATTGACGAGTGCGACAACGTCACTGGAGAAAGATTGACACGACCAACGGTAGGGAGACCACGCCGTCGATGACAAAACGGTATCGCCAGCAGTACTCGGTGACCCGCGGTGAGTTCCACAGGACCGCGACTGCGAGAACGAGGAAGATGTTGGCGGCAAAGTGAAAAACAAAGGCGATCACGACGCCCCAGATTTGGGCGTCCCCTTGTTTGATCATGAATATGCCCGCCACGATGTCGTCGTAGAACAACGCCACCGCGGTGGCTGAGCAGAAGTGGGTCAACCACCAGGCGCAGAGCGCTGCCCGCGCCGGCACAGACAACTTCGCCAATTGTTCGGTCATCAGAATCGCTAAGGGAATCCGCCGGTAGACTTCGGTCTGCCGTGCCGCGTGGGTGATGCAGTTTTTCGGCCGGACCAGCGGCCACTGACTCCGTTTTGAAGTTGACATTAAACCACGACTGAGGATTCTGCAAACTGTGAAAGGCGGAGACGGTCGATGCTGCCGATGCCCTGCTCGGATCCGGAATCAAGAGCTCAATTTGGCCGTTCGCCGAAAAAGCATTATTGTTGGCAAATTGCCAGAAAATGATTGCATCCGGCGACCCAACGCGCTATACTGAGCTAACGCCCGTTCGAGTCGACGGCTTGGGTAACACCAAGGCGAACGCCCGTCGATTCACGGGCTATTTCTCTTTGTGGCGAAGGTTGTCGGCGGCTGACGACGCCCTCCCCACCGTCGTCCCCTCTTTCTTGCTCCTATCATCGCGCATATCCTCACAGATGGCTGCCTTCGCAGCGACGGAGCGGGCTGTTATCAAACAATCGCGCCGCTGCTTCGCGTATGATTGAAAAAGCGAAACGCTGCAGATTCGGCCGAATTCTCCAAGCAGCGGAATCTCCACCTCAGTCGACAAATGCGCCGCCGGTTGGCGAAACTTCGAGTACTGACCTTGTCGCCCGGTAGAGCGGGCTTGAGAATGGCAGAAATTACGGCCGACGACCGAGCCTCCTAATTGTTGCGCTGTCGGAGCACGATCTCCAATGAGAACGAAACTGATTGTCATCGCCACTGTCCTGGTTTGCTCGGCGTATTTAATTGCACGAGAGAACTCCGCCAAGCGATCTCGACCGCCGGCGAACAATTCATCGCACGCTGATCGGACTGTAGCGGACGAGGTCGCGATTGGCGCCGGCGACGATCGAGAAATCGCCGAAGCCGATGCGAACCAAGGCAATCGAAATCGTCAGGTCGCTGACGTCTATCCGCTCACGGTCAATGGCCGACAATGGACGTTTCGGACGCGACCGCCAGAAGGCATCAAAGTTCGTGCCGGTCATCCGCGATTGCTCGTCACTCCAGATAACAGGGAAGAGGTCGCCGCGAAGTTGAACAGCCGGCAGTATGCGAGGGGCCTGCGGTTCTACCAGAAGACGCCGGTGTACAAAGCGCTGCGATATGTCTGTCTTGGCGAACATCAAAACGGGATCGTTGCCAAAGATTGGCTGTTAAAACAAGAGGCTGCGATTCCGCGGTTCGGCGACCAGGCGTTTTTCAGCATCCTGGTTTATGACTGGTGTTACGACCTGTTCACTTCCGATGAACGGGAACGCGCGATGGCGGTGTTGATGGGACAGCACGGGATGAAAATGCCTGAAGCGGGTATCGCTGATGAATGGGAAGTCACGTACGCGCTTCACAAGACCAAAGACGAAGCGAGAGGATCGTGGTTTGGAAATAACCTCCACGAACCGAGAGGCCATGACCGGGCTTACTTAACACGTGGTGTTATGGCACTCGCGTTTCACGGCGACGGCGTGAGAGATGAATGGTGCGAATACGTGTTTCAGCGAATGCTCGATGGGCAAGACGGGCGTATTTATCCGATCTACGACCCTGAGAATGGGGCGCTCCTCGACCTACACAATCTCATGGCCCTCAACAGCGGCGGAACGCAGGCGGGACATCACAACGAAGCAATTCTCAGCGGCTACAACGGCATGTTTTATTACCGCACGCCGTTCCTGCTCGCGGCATGGCAGTCGGCGACCGGCGATAACGCCGTCTTGCACGACAACAACGCGATGCGGCGAATGGCCCACTGGGTTGCGTATGAACTGAGCGCCGGTGAGAAGATTGGTCCAACCGAACCGCTCGTGCTGGCAACGGGGGCTTACAAGGACTTCGATCCTGATTCTGCCTCGCTCGCACAATGGTTGCTGAATAAATACACGGACGGAACTTTGCGAGATGTGTTTTCGCTGATTGTTAGCGACCGCTCCGTGCCGGCAAAATCTCCTGCGGAACTGGGAATGCCGACCGCGCATTTCTTGGACGGCGGCGATTTGTGCATCTCGCGTTCAAGTTGGGACGATGACGCCACAGAAGTGCGTCTCGATTGTCGGCCGATCGACACCAATCGTTATGAGAAGTTTCCCGGGTTAATGTCGATCACCTCTCGCGGAGAAAAGCTCATCATCCGGGGCCGAGCGAAAAAAGGATCGACCGAACCGCAGTTTGGTTCGGGGATCTGGATTTACCCCGAAGGCAAAGCGGGTTTGGTGCCAGTCGGTGGTTCGACCATGTGGGGCGCCGTACACCTCAAGGGGACGGACGAACGCGTGCCGCGGGCCACTTATCCGTTTGAAGCGGCCTCACGCAGCGGGTATCGCGCATCGTCTCCGACTGAAAACCAGGGGGAAGCGGACCATCATGTGTTCGGCGTCGATTCGGCCCGCATCTGGGTGTCAGGTAAGAAACCGATCGACGTGCAGAAGTGCAAGCGGACGCTTGTGCATCTAAAACCGGCGGGCGGGCGGGAGATTGTTGTTGTGTATGACCGAGTTGTTACCGGCCCCGGTTTGGTGAACTGCTGGGGTTGTCGCGTAATGAATCAGCCGGCCGTCAGCGGCAACAGGTTTGCGGCGGTGAACGACGAGGTGGCGATCCATGCGACGTTGCTGACGCCGGGGAGAATTGAAGTTCGCGGGGGCCCCGGCAAAGCGACGGAAGGGCCAGAGGGCGAACGCTACGATCGTCGCGGCTATTTATTCAGGGATGACGATTCAGGGCGTGATGTGTTCGGCAGCTATTCGGTGTTCATCAAGCCGCAGTCCGGATCGACGGCGAATGACTACTGTGTCGTGTTCGAGATTGGGGATGCGGGGTTCACGCCGGTTGAGGCGACATTGACCGGTAAGGTCGTTTCAGTTGATGGGTGGAGTGTCGATTTTAGCGTCGAGGATCGGACGAAAGTGACGCGATAATTCTGGTCCTGAGGGTGCCGGATCTGCGAGCGGGCCGCGGTCATAACACGGACCTGTCGATTGACATTTTTGGGGTTACCGCGGCGTCAAACACGGCCTTGCCTGTTATGCCCCGGCATACGAAATCCGATCTCCGTCGTCCTGTGGGCTATTTTTCGAGGTCCCAGAGCATGATTTCACCGGAACCTTTGCCGTCGGTCGATTCTCCGCCCGCAGAGGCGAGCAGCTTGCCGTTGGGGGAAAACGCCAGCGCGCGGACGTTCTCCTGATGGCCGAAGAGAACTCTCCCGGCCTTGCCCGTTTCAACGTCCCAAAATCGGATGCTTTTGTCGCTACCACCGGTGGCGAGCGTATTTCCATCAGGTGAGAAGGCGACACATTTGACACTCCGCGTGTGGTCTTTGAGTACGTGTCGAACTTTTCCCGTCTCCGCGTCCCAGAGCCGCACAATCTTGTAATTCGAAGCCGTCGCAATCGTCTTCCCATCTGGACTGTAGACAACTGAGTACACTTGGCAATTTCGCCCGCCCAGTCGTAGCGGCTCTTGCTTTTGAAGCGACTTGCGCTCATAACGTCTTACGACCGGATGCTCCCTGCGGGCGATGTCCGCGATCGCAACTGATTTACCGTCGGGCGAATAGGCGATCGCATACGGCGAATGTTCGGCGGCGGTCAGTTCTTCAACGGAATCGGTCTGCGCAAAGGACGCCGCGTCGTAGAATTTGACTGTGCCGTCATAGCTCGCTGATGCGATTTCTTTGCCGTCTGGAGAAAACATCACGCAGGTAACAAGATCGTCATGCCGGGAGAGGATGCGTTTCTCTTTACCAGTCGCCACATCCCACAGCCGCGCAGTGCGATCTTTGTTGTAACTGCCGCTGACAAGTAACTTGCCGTCGGGTGAGAAGGCGAGCGAGCTGATCGAACTGGTGTGCCCTTCTAAATTGCGCAGCAATCGCCTCGACTGCACATCCCAAGTATTCAGTCTCGCTAGTTTCGTATCAAGGCTTCCGCCGCCAGTCGCCAGGAGTTTGCCATCTGGGGAGAAGGCCACAGAGAGGACGCGGTCGGTATGAGAGTCGATGGTCTCGCCGTTGGCCTGTGGCTGAGATTTTGGAGCTGTTTGGGGATCAGCTTGTTTTGCGGCTGTGGATATTTTTTGTTCGTTATTCGCGAGCACTGAATTGCTGATTGGCGTCCTCTGATTTGTCTGAGGCGCACCGTCGTTAGCTTGGTCTTTTGCATCAAGAACTTGGTTCACGAGCGGGATGCGGCGTTTCAGCGCTTTCGCAGAGAGGTGCGAATTTTCCTGATCTGAAACTTCGATCTCAAACTCCCCCCGCTGAAGTTCAAAGGCGGGTTTCAGCGAAGCGATCAATTCGCCTCCGTACTGACCAGGCTTGAAGTTTGTATGACCGATTGGTTGCGGCTTCGCGTCACGCGTGGGGAAATACCGAACGGTGAGTTGGGGCAGCAGTTTTTCGTCAAAGGGCCGATCGTCGAATTGGACATAGGTGGTGTCGCCGGTGGGCGAAACTGTTCCCAAACCGATCGATAACCCTGAGAGATGTTTTGCGGTCTGTGTGAAGTGTTTATTGGGATGAAGCAACATGTAACTCAGCGGGCCGTCGAAGTGCAGAATCGGCGCATATTCTGCATCATTGACTGAGGCGGAAATGGTGGATTCTTGCCAGAAACGACCCTCAACAATCAACCGCACCCACAAGTACTGTTCGCCCGAGGATTGCCAACTGACGCGCATGGGGAAATAGCGGCGAAGTTGCGGAGGACTTTGTCGGGAGGGAGGGATGACAAAGCCGCGGGAGGTGATTCCTGGAATTTGGAACCCCTTCTCCTCCTTTTCCAGGAATCGTTCACCCGGTTCGGAGAGATCGCCGTTTCCGTTGAGGTCGACATAGAGTTGGTCGGCGTCGTGGATCATCCAAATCTGTTTGTCGGCGCGTGCGCCAAACGTTAGCAGGCAATACTGCGCCTGGGGGGATAACCCGGCGGGACGTTTCCTCAATGGTTGTCGCGATGGATCCTTTGAAGCAACATCCTGCTTTCCAGCCGCGATTTTCCCACGCTCTGACTGTTTGATGTCGCCGTCGTTACCTGAAACGACCTGCGATTGCGATCCTTTGTCTTTCGGGCGAAACGAGACGTTGCGAAAGCTGATTGTTTTGAGTGGGCTACGGCTCAATCGAAAACCTGAGGATGCCGAGAGCGGCTGGCCAAACTCGAACGTGAACCCAACTGAATCGCCGGTCGCCTCTGCTCGCAGGACGTTTGACGGCCAGACCTGCTGCTTCCGCTGATCGGCCGCAGTCACATAATACTCAAAATCTGCCGCCCAACGTGGTTCAACAAAGATTGAGACGAATGAATTGCCGTTGGCCCGTTCGCCAATTCCCAGCAGGTAAGCACCCACGTCAGGAGACACGTCGGCATCGAACAATCGTCCCGGACTCGCGTCGACTGAGAATTCATGCAATTTCTTGACATCGACGCCGGATGCATAGCGCAGTCGGACTGCCCCGTTCGCTGGAATCGAAGAACTCTCGACTTGAAAGAGCATCCACCCAGGAAGTCCTTTTGCGGGTAATGCATAGCGAGTGTTCGACGGCCTCAGATAGCTCAGATTTGGTGTCTTTCCGTTTGAAGAGAGTAGTTCCAACCGACCCCAGGACGGCTTTGTAAAGCCGGGATCGGAAACGAAGAGATGCAAGACCGGCCATTGCACGCGTTCTGTGTTACGTCCTCTGCCGACGCGGCGCAAAGGAGCCAATGCGTCTTGGCTGACGATCCGTTTGCCGCTTGGGAGCCAGTACTCACCGTCCAACGGCACGTTTGCATCCTCAGGGGGGTTATGGCTCCAGGATAAGAACGCCAGCGTTGGTTCTGTGGACTCTAAGCCGGCGCTTTTGATCGGCTTCGGCATTGGTTGTCGCAAGTTTGCCGGAGGGGACTCCGGTGGCTCTCTTGACTCCCTGCTCTTCGGTTTTGAAGCCGCCGCTCTTTGCAGAAACGCCCTCAATTGAACCTCTCCTTCCACGACCGGGATCACATCCGTCACGTACGGCTCGTAGCCTTCCGCCAAGATCCGATAGCGATATCCCTGTTTGTGAGGCATCACGGTTTCTCTGCGGAATTTGCCGCGGCGTCCCTGCCTCTCACTCCCCCACGAAATCCCATCCGGATGCCCCGCCATTCCCAAAAATCCCTTTTCCACCACGAATTCGTTGATCGGCTGTTTGGTCACTTTGTCAACCACGATGCCGGTGATGACCTGCGGCCGGGCGATCTCAATGGTTTCGTCCAATCCGTTTGGACCTGCGGTCAGCTTGTGGTTGTGAATTCGCATGTAGCCCCGGCCGTACATGTAATAGGTGATTCGATCACCCGGCGGCGCCCAGGTCCATTCCCAGACGCCGTCTTTGTTCGATCGCCGAGGAATGCCAAGTTCGTTGATACTGTAAGCTTCGAGAGCTTGCGTCTCCTTCCAGAGTTGGGCCATCACGTGGTAATTGGGTATCGGATTGCCTGTAGTATCAACAAATTTCATCTTGATGGTTACGCCCGGCTGCATCTGAAAATCGATGATGCGTTCCAGCGGATCGAACTGCGCGTCAACTGCGTCCCCAAAGCCCGGAATCGGCAGTTGCTGGGGCGCATATCCGGGTTTGACGACCGTAATCGTCATCCGGTTGGGTTGGCGGTCATTGAGCCCTTGATTGCGGGGAGCAACCTTTTCAAATCGATAACGACCTTCACGGTCGGTCTTGATAAACGGCCCTTTGTGGGAATAGGAGTTGAGTTCGCCCTGCGCCAGAATCGCTCCTTCAACCGGATTGCCCGCTGGGTCAATCACACGCCCTCGCACCACAAACCCACGTTTTAGGACTGAGCGCAACGTGCGGGCCATCAACTGCTCAATGCGATTGTCAACGCTGATATTCGTCCCATGGTCCACGAAGTCGGGATGATTCACTTTCACCGATCCGCTACTCATTTGCGGGGGCGCGAGATCACACGTCCAGCGGCCCTGTTCATCCGTGGTGTATTCTTCTCCTCGGAAAGACGCTGTTGCACGTCTCCCGGGGTGAGACTTGAGATCGCTCGCGCCAAATCGCACGGTCGCGCCGGGCACCGGCTTGCCGTCTTCATCGACGACCGTCCCTCCCACGGTGATCGCCTTAGTCATGGGGAACGTGAAGACTCTGGGAACGTCATCGCGCGGCCGTCCCTTGCCGTTTCGCCAAAAGGCCCGCATTGGTGTGTAGCCGTCGGCACGGACCTTCAGGTAGCAATATCGCGGCGCGGCGGTCGGAAGCGTCGCCACAAATTTACCACGAGCGTCTCCGTCGTGCCAATTCAGGTCTTTGCCGAGCTGCACGCCGAACTTGGGATTGGCAATCGGCTTGCCCGTCGCTTCATCGACGGCTCGGATTTGCACCTGGAACTGAGGCTTCGACTCCGGTTTTGTCGTTCCTGGTTTTTCTGACTGCCCCTTTTCGGCTTTGGGGATCGCTTTCTTCATATGAAAAACCCGCCGAACCTCACCCGGTTCGACCGGAAAATTCTCCGTGATGTATGCCTCATATCCCGCTGCTGAAATTCGATAGCGGTAACCGTTTTCCCACGGCCACGTCACCTCTCTGCGAAATCTTCCGTTACGGTTCCTACGCAAATTGCTCCAATGAATATCCCTCAGGTGCCGATTCTCCGAGCCTTGTTCGACAATGAAAGTGTCGATCGGCTGTTTCGTTTCACTGTCCACAACAAGACCCGCAATAACCTGCGACCGTAAGATCTTGACTTCCGCCTCTGCGCCCGCCGCGACAGCAGTCAGCTCGCAATCGGTATTGGTCATAAATCCTTCGCCAGAAATCAGGTATTTGATTGAGTCACCCGGCGGCGCCCACGTCCATTCCCAGACGCCGCGATCATCGGTCGTTAGCGGAATGTCGAACCTCTTGGCGAATCCACTGTTAGCGCTAAAGAAATACAACGTTCTGGAGTCTCTCCAGTAGTCGGGACGGACATTGAGGTTGGAGATTGGCTTGCCCCCGCTATCGATGACACGAAGACGTGCAGTGGCACCTGGTTTCAACTGGAAATCAACGACACGTTCATCGGGATCTGCCGGATTTTCAAGAGAGTCGCGCGATCTAGGGACAGGGAAGACTTGCGGCGCAAAACCTGGTTTTATTGCCGTGACGGACATTCGGTTGGCGTTCCGGTTCTTAGCCTCGGTAGTGCGTGGGGCGACGCGTTCAAAAACATATCGACCATCGGCGTCGGTGGTGATGAATGGCTCATCCGGAGTATCGCTGCAGTTGTTTAGGGCGACGAATGCTCCGTCGATCGGTTGTCCATCCGGATCCGTCACACGTCCGCGAATGGCAAAACCGCGTTGTAATACCAGCCGATGCGAGCGCAATTTGACCTGCTCGATCAACCCCTTATTCTGCAGATTAATGAGGCCGGTCGGCATAAACTCAGAATGGTTAACCTTGAACATCCCCTCGTGCAACTTGGGAGGCGCGAGGTCACACCTCCAGCGACCTTTGCCGTCAGTGACACATTCCACTTCGTAAATCTCTTGTCGCTCTCGCCAGGGCAGATAGGAGTTTCGATCCATTGCGCTGAACAGGACGGTCGCACCCGTCACCGGCTTGTCATCTTCATCGACGACGGTCCCTCCCACCGTAATTGGTCTTGCCATCGAAAATGTGAAAGCTTTAGGTATTTCATCTCGTGGCCGCCCCGCCCGGTTATTCCAATCGGCGCGCATCGGAACGTAGCCTTTCGCACGGACTGTGAAATCGCAGTATCGCGGAGTCGAAGATGGCAGTTTTGCCGTAAACTCCCCATCCCCGTTTCCCTCATGCCAGGTATCCTTGTTTTCCAATCGCACTCTTATCGTGAGATTGGGTATCGGCTTGCCGGTCACTTCATCAATGGCCCGAATTCTCACTTGGAACTGTTCTTCTGGCTCCGGTTTTTCGCTCTGTTTGTCCGTTTCAGCATCTTGATCTGCCCAGATCTCGACAAGAAACGGAGAGCCGGCGGCGGCCAGCGTGATTGCGATGAACAATGATAACCCCCAGCGAGTCAACCGGAGCCGGGGTTGATTGTGGATGTCGACTAACCGCAGCACGCGGCGTTTGAATTCCGACTCGCTGTCGCCTGCGGCCGCCAACGCAACGGATTGGCCGGCCGTTCGGGAGCGGCGCAGCGACATCGATAGCTCAGCCATCCGCACGAGCGCGTCGGCGTAGTGGACCGGCTGAAATCCAGCCGCCAGCACCATGTCATCGGTGGCGTTTTCCCGTTCGACATTGATTCTGCGGTTGACGTACCAAACGGCCGGATGGAAGAACAAGAACGCTTCAGCCAGACGCTGCAGCAGGCTCACCAGCAAGTCGAAGCGGCGAATGTGAGCCAGTTCATGTGTGACGATTGATTGCAGCTGGTCGGGCGTCAATCCTCCGGCGAGTGCCGCCGGCAGCAGAACCATAGGCCTCAGAATGCCCACAACGACCGGCGTCGAAATCTCCTCGCAATAGGCCAACAACGGCACCGCTTTCAGCCGTAGCGTTGTTGCCTGCCGCTTCAACATCAGCAGCAGATCGGATTCCTGAATCGGAATCGCAGAGCGGCGCAACCGTTGTCCGCCCCAAAGCGCCCCTGCCAGTCTCGCGAGCATCAACGCCACACCGATAAAGTAGGTTGCGATCAGGGTTTCGACCCAGGGATGAGGTAGCCAGCGGTCGTCCTGCGAAACGTTCTCCGCCAGCGTCTCTGGCACCGGCGTTTCCACCTCGGCCACCGGAGTCGCAGGCTGATGGTCGGTCGCCGCACGCGGCGTGGAAAGGATTGCCGCCGTTTCAGTTCCAAGCTCGACGGAAGTCTCCAGACTGTCGGGTTTCGCATCCTCGAATTGTAGGATTTCGTGATGGTCGGCGTGAGGAGGGGCCAAAATTGCGAACGTGACGGGCAAGCAGCAGACGAGTAACAGCAATGCGGCGACGTTGCCACAATACCGCAACTGCGACGAGGCCCGTCGCAACATGCGTGCTAAGACGAACACCAGCACCGCAATCAAGCATCCCTGCCAAAGAAAGTGCAACAGCGTGATTGAGAGTCGTTCCGTGAACGATTCGTCAAACCAGGGCCATGCGTGCATTGATCTTCTCCGCGAGTGAGACGCTGTTGAGCAAATCAAGTCCGTCCGACGTCAATTCGGACGATCGTTGCTTGCCGCGGAACATTGCTGCTAAGAATCCTCGAGTTTCTGATCGATCATTCGTCGCAGTTCCTGTAATTCGTCATCATCAACTTCAGTGATGTCGAACAATCTGGCTAACACGGCGGCGGTCGAGCCGTCGAAAACCCGATCCACCACATCTCCGAGAACCTGAAATGAGACTTTGTCTTCTGTGATTCGCGGCGAAAACAGATAGGAGTTCGCCTTTTTCTTGCGGCGGAGATACTTCTTGTCCACCATCGTATTGAGCGTGGTGATTACGGAGGTTTTTGCCAACTTGCGGCCTTCGTCCGCCAACTCCTGCTGCACCTCGCGCGCCAAGAGCGGAGCGCGGCGCCACAGCAATTTGAGGATTTGCAGTTCCAGTTCGGTGGGGAATTTTGAGGGCGGGCGGGCCATTGCCAAGGTCCTTTCAGGCTCGCGCGGGCAGGTGTGTCTAGTTTAATAGACGGTAGCAAGCCTGAAAGCGTGCGTCAACTGAAATGTCTATAAAACTCGACTATTGGCTGAGAGTGTCAAAATCAGGGAGTGGCGTCGGGCGCGATTGGGTCTTTTGTAACGGCGGTTAGCGCTTGTTCAGAGCGTGTCTCATATGAACCGCTTAGTGGGACTGCTCTGTAGTTTCGAAGGGAAGCTGTCTCACCTGATCGGAATTCTCGTCATCGCTGCTGGCGTCTGCTTTTCGACATTACGAGAATCGCGATATCATCGTCGCAGGAGAGTTCGCGGCCCATCGGTTCTTGCATTCCCGACTTTGTTTAGACGCGAGCAACGAGTTGTATTGCATCGCACTTTGGGGTTTTTCGCGTCGCTCATTTCGGGCATTCGTAACTGCAGCAAAAGTCCGTTTGAGACGCCCTGTTGGGCCGGTCGCAACGAATTGGCCCAGTCGACACCGCGCTGATTGACCGGCTGGCAAGCTGAGTAAAGGGCAGTCCAGTCTCGATCTGATCGCTGTTATCGATGCGGATTGGCGCAATCTTGCGTGTTGTCAACGACTTCTGTCTGTCTACAGTTCATTGCAACGACCAAGAAACTTGCGATCTTCTGTGATTTGCGACTTCATTCCGATTCTTGCGTGTCTTAAAACCACAATCAGGCAACGACGTTAGGACTTCCGAGCATGTTGAGGACGCCCCCATTCTTTTGTGCCGTTTTCTTAGTCTTAACCGTTCCTTGTGTTCCGATATTTGGACAGGAAGTCATCGATACGTGGCCCCAATGGCGAGGTCCAAGCCGCGACGGGATCATTCAAGGGTCGAATTGGCCGTCTTCTCTTTCCGACGACGTACTCAATCGAGATTGGCAAGTCAAACTGCCCCCAAGTTACTCTGGGCCAATCATTTCTAAGGATGCTGTGTTCGTCACGGGGACCATCAATGAGAAGTCAGAGGTCGTCTATGCACTCGACCGAAATACGGGCCAGCAGATTTGGCGAGCCGAATGGACTGGCGCAATGAGCGTTCCATTCTTCGCCGCTTCGAATGGAAGTTGGATTCGGTCCACTCCAGCATTTGACGGAAATCGTCTGTTCGTTGCAGGGATGCGGGACGTGCTCGTCTCGTTGAATGCCAGCACCGGGGACGAGGAATGGCGAGTCGATTTCGTGCAACAGTTCAACTCTCCGTTGCCCGCATTCGGCTTCGTCTCTTCGCCCTTGGTTGACGGCGATTCGATTTACGTGCAGGCAGGTTCCTCGTTCGTCAAGCTGAACAAGAAATCCGGAGAAATCATCTGGCGCGTCTTGGAAGACGGAGGTGGAATGATGGGAAGTGCATTCTCATCGCCTGTTGTCGCTACTCTTTCGGGTAAGCGACAATTAGTCGTGCAAACTCGCCTGAAGCTGGCCGGTGTTGATCCTGATAGTGGGAACGTATTGTGGGCCCAGAACGTGCCAAACTTCCGAGGGATGAACATTCTCACGCCAGTGCCATTCGGAGACGGTGTTTTCACGAGTTCCTATCGGAACAAGTCTTGGCTGTTTATGACGTCGAAATCCGACGAACAATACAACGTCGTCGAAGCGTGGAACAACAACGCTCAAGGATACATGTCGACTCCCGTCGTCATTGAGGGGCACGCATACCTCCACCTGCAAAACGAGCGAATTACATGCATCGATCTGCGAACGGGCGACCGAAGCTGGACCTCACAACCACTGGGAAAGTACTGCAGCATGGTCGCTCAGAAGGACAGAATCTTGGCGTTGGACAGCGGTGGACAGCTTACGCTCATTCGAGCAAACCCGGAGAAACTCGAAATCCTTGACAGCCGAAACGTCAGCGATCAAGAAACATGGGCACACTTGGCCGTTTGCGGTGGTCAAGTTTTCATTCGGGAGTTAACGGGGCTGAGCGTCTTTGATTGGAGAAAGACACAAGGCAATTGATGACAGCGAAAACCGCAGATTGTACGATCTGCTGCTAGACCTCGGTTCCAACAAACAGGCTAGACCGGTGGGCTCAAGTACGACCAATCGCTAAATCAACTACGCCGGCAAGGTCAAACCGGGAACGACGAAACTCCACGTGCTGCAAATCTTGAATAACGTCCTGACATAGTGATCAGGGGTGGTCACAACCGACTGTCAGATAAAAGGACTTAGGGAATTGACCCTAAGTCCTTTGCTGACAAAGTGCCCAAGAGAGGAATCGAACCTCCACGGGGTTAACCCCCACTAGGTCCTGAATGAGCAAGACGGCCAACGTCCCCAAACGTAAACGCCTCTTTTTACGGGATTGACTCTGTATGACCATGACCTTACCCCAATGTTTGTACCACCCGTTATGAAGGTCGGGTTGGGCAAAGTATGTCTTGTTTTTCATCGCGAGTTCCGCACAGCAATTGAGCATCGCTTCCGCATCACGCAGCTTCCGCACAATCTATTCCGGAGAATGCCGCTTCCGTCGTATCGTCGTCATCGTCAAGGTCTCCTTGGCGATTCGGCTCAGAAACCTTCATAACACATGGGTCAGCTCTTCAACAGCAGGCCATTTTGACACGACGGCAACAAACTACGGCGGCTTCATCAAAATGGCTTTTGTCGAACGTTACTTCAGAATCATAGGAATTCGATGTTTTCCGACAAAGCTTAGCTTCGTGTTCTTCGACGCCTGCACTTGCCGTGCGCGCCCTGCCTGTAATCGTTCCAAATTGAAATCCCAGCGGACGCTGGTTACCTTGATCTTTGCCTACAGCTCTTCCAAGTGTTTGTCCCGCGAACTTCGTTTCGTCGTTCAACTTCCGTTGCTTACTCCACTGGGGTTGCAGGGC
>JANQPT010000060.1:0-35000 GCA_028285345.1 Planctomycetales bacterium | reverse complement strand
TTTGCCGTCGTCGGACCGCTTCAGGACCATGTCCCGAACGCAACTTTCGCGCAGAACGTTCTTCGCGCCCAACAATCGCACCCCGTGCGGAATCGTATGCCCCGGCCGAGTCGAGCCGCCTGTCCCCGTGATCCGGCACTGCGCAATCTTGGATCCGGTCCCCTCCAAGCGGATCCCGAAATACCGATTGCGATCCAGCACGACCTTGGTGATCACATGCCCGCTCGATTGCGGTTTCACGCGATCCGTGGCCCGGATATCAATCCCGAAATAAAACCCGCGCACCGTCCCGCCGGTCACCGTAATCCGCTTACGGTTCACGGCAGAGATTCCAATAGCGGACGTTGCGTCGCCGGCTGTGCCTGACAAAGTCTTTCCGTCCAGATCGAGCGTAACATCATCCGCCTCAATCCGGACAGCCGCACCAGACTTGGCTGCAGATTCCAAATCGCGGGCCAACTGATAGCGACCGGGTGCGGTAATCCGGTACGGCAACTGTTCAATCAATTTCACATCCGCCGCGGCAACGAGACTCGTTGCCGCATACACGCACACGACTGCTGTCAGCGACCGCAAAACGACATTCGACATTGTGGTTGCCCTCTCGCTGATGATCGACATTCCGTAGCGGCGGTCTCCGCTGCGTGCATCGACCGGACAGGTAGGTTACAGGTGTTCGGACACATAGGTTACACAGGGTTCAGGTCTTGGCCGGACTCTGTCTGCTGCCGCACAACGGCCAATTCTTGCTCGCCGAGGTCAAGATCCGCGACCGCCAAGGATCAAACTACCGGCAATCCGCTAACGAATGTACTGATACTGGTGGCGGACTTTGTTCATGTCCCAAAAAAAGAAGACGCAGCGGCCGTCGAACAGAATGTTCGATCTGCCGTTGATCGTCAGGTCGCCCAGGTCGTATCGCTGCAGGACTCTTCCGCTAGGCAGGTCCCAAATCAAGAGTTTGTTTTGGGTATGAGACAGAAATCTCCGCCCATCGGCAGTGATTCCAAAAATCTTTCCCGGTTCGGCCTGTTCAAACGTGTGAGACAGTTCCCCGGATGCAAGATCCCAAACGGCCATTTCGTACGGCGGGTCGGCGCCGGTCGTGCAACAACTGACGAGCATCTTGTCGTTGGCGGCATATCCAAGTGAATACCGGAACTGTTTCAAGTCATCGTATCCGCGATCCTGCGTCAGATCGATCAAAAAGAGATTCGGCTTTTTCTTGCCGGTTTGGTCCGAGTCGCTTTTGTAGGCCAGCAGCAATCGGTCTCCGCTGAGGACTGTGTAATCCCGGCTCATTTCCCAAAGCGGCAGGATCAACGTTCGTTCCGGTTCGCCCGTTTCCGGATCAATGATCCAAAGAAGGTGTTGCGTCGGATGGTGGCGGCCGATGGTCCAGACGGCGATCCGGTCACCTGACTGTGCCGCGGCCGCGTATGTCCGGTCGATTTTTGCCTCATATCCCGCCGGTTTGGTCAGTTGATACTCTTGAAACTGATGACCGCCGTCATCAACGTTCCAAATCACCGCTCCATTTTCGCACGCGGCGATCACCCGTTTCTTATTCGGCTGCAGCGCCACGGAAAGATTGATGCCCGATTGCTCCGTCAGTTCCTGGGGAGCCTTGAGCACCTTCAGCGTCTTCCCGGTTTTTCGCTCGAAGACCGCAACCTGCTTGGACAAGAAATCTCCCGACCAGGCGCCGTCGCTGCTGTGTGCCCGCTGCGTGGGTAGCGACTTTGGCTTCAGCGGTTCGCTCGGCGGCGGCTGGGCGAGTGAGGGATTCACCAACGACAATTCGCCCAGATGATTCACCAGCAAGACCCGGTCCTGATCCAAAATGACAAAACGGTGGTAACTCCCTTCGGGAAGCACGTACTCTTCGCGAGAGTAGCGGGGACGATAGGTGATTGACCCCATTTTGCGGGAACTCCGCGAACGGGCGCCCACGAAGACTTCCCTTTGCAGTTCGCCCGACGAGTCGAAGACCAAGAGCGTGCCGTCGGAGCCGGAAGTGAGATAACCCCCATCCGGCAGAAATCCAACCGTACGTGTGCGCAACCGTGGATGTTCGAGAACCGCCAATTTCATTTGCCGTTTGATATCCCAGATCTGAATCGAATCAGGTTCCCGGGCCATCATGGCGGTTTGTACGGCAAGTCGTGATTCATCCGGGCTGAGAACGGCCCACGACGCGCGGCTCGATTCCAGCGAAAACCGCGCCGGCTGCTGATCGGGCGTGAGTGGGTGCTCAAACAGGAGCACGTCGCCGAAACCGGTCACCATCAGTAGTTTCGTCATGCCGTCAATCCCTTGCAGGAACACAGCTTCCACGAACGGCTTATCGATGCCGCTGCTGAATTGAACCGGGGATTCTCCCGCAACCAATGACTGGAACCGCAGTCGATCACGACGTGTGGAAAAAACGACCCCGTCCGCAAAGGGTGCGATCCGAAAGGGAAAACTGGCCGGAAGTTTCAACAGCTCCGATCCGTCTGCGATTCGGAGCAGCGTGTGTCCCCGGCGCGCATCGTATCGGAGCGCCAATTCATCGTCGCCCACTCGGCCCACATAACGCGCCGCCACATCGAAAACCTGCGTGAGTTCATTCGTCTCCAGGTCGAGGCTGCTCAATTCGTGCGCTCGTTGAAGATACACCCGGCCTGTTACGCGGTCTTGTAGCACGTCTTGCACATCGTTCACATCCCACGCGCGGATCGTGCCAACCCGAATCGGCGAAAGCGTCGACCGCAGTGTCATCAATGTCTCATCGGGACGCTGTTCGGCGATCTCCTGGTGAAGAGAAGCGAATTCCTTGAATCGCGTCCTGGCGTGTAATTGAAACCACAATTGCGAGGCCCCCGCCCCACGAAGCAGCGGCGAAAACTGCCGCACCGCCGATTGCAATGCGACGTTATCCGTGCCGGCAACCGCGGCGTCACTCTCTCCATTCGCGGCCAATCGAATGAGATCACCCAACGTCAGAGCAGCGGGGACCGCCTGCGTATCGGCGGCTTCGGGAGCGGATTTGACTGTGTCGCCCGATTTCGATTGACAACCTGCAACCAGAAACCACAAAACCGATAGGCAAATGATTTGGCGCATGTTGGAGCTTCCAGAGGATGTCACATCTCGGTGAGCAGTTCCGCACAGCCATGCTGGAGTTTGCAGCGTCTTCAAAATCGCCTGCCACATGATGGCGCCCGCATGCCGCAATCCGAAACAGCAGTTGCTCAAAAACCCTCACATCTGCTGCACGACTTGGTGCATCGAACGCGAGTAATTTGCTCACGGTCAGAGATAGGGCAACGACTGGTGGCACAATCGCCTGACCCAACAGGATCCCGGTAGAAGGCAGTCCTCTGATGGATGATCTGTTGTTGTTCTCCATCGTAGGGTCCGCTGTGCGGACCATTCAAGTGCGGCGTCGATTGCAATCAGTCAGAATCAATAACTATGAGGCACAGGTCCGGCTTTACGAACCATGTTCGCGGTACGCACAGCAAACCCTACTGCACCATCCGCCGAAAGATATCGCGTTGCACTCGCTCGCGGATGCACGAATCCCGAAGGTTTCGAGCGGAATTGGCAGAGGGCAACGCGACAAGTAAAGGTGGTTACACCACTACCGTCGAAGCCGAATTACTTCGCATCAGGATACCGGCTCACCGCACCCTCGCCGAAGTCATCCAGAGTCATTTTCGTGACGACGGTGTCATTGTTCGGTTCTAAGCCGCTGAACTCATAGCTGACCACTCCGAACGGCGCTTTCTCATGCAGCCGGACCTCAAAACTAAACGGAAGCGTCTCCAGTCCCTCGACGCCGTCGGGCAACTCACTGTCGATTTCCGTCGCGCCCCGGACTCCACCGCACTTCAGTTTGCCCAGTTTTTTCTGTGCCAGGTTCGGCGCGAGTTTCGGCGGCAGTTTTTCGGCATTTTCCATGGGACCGCGCAGCATCAAGTTGCGGAATGAGGCCGGCAGCTTCTTGATTGCTGTTGGCTGACGTTTCGGCGGAGTCGTACCAAAAACCTGATATCCGCGAACAACATGCTTGCCCGGAGCGGCGCCCTTCCGGAGGTGCTTTTCGGGAATCAACAGCTTGAAGATTTGTTTGCGTTCGTCGTACGTCGGATCGTCAGTGCGGTCCCAGGTATGTTCGATCTCCACCCAGCGGCACTGCTCACCGTTGACTGTCTCTCTGCCGACGGAGGAGATCTTCAGATAGCCGGTGAAGTGTTCGACTTCTTGACCGCGATGGGTCTTATCTTCATGTCCCTCCATTTTAAACGAGACCCAAGTCCCGTCTTTGGGAAGCGCGTGGATCAGGCCGTCCGCCTGCGCCGTCGTTGTTACCAGAGTTGCCGCGGCAAGCAGGATCGCTGTCGAAATTTTGTGCATGAGAGTCCTCTCCATTCGTCTTGGTTGAGATTACTGATTGTCGAACAACAACGCGGTAGCGCAGTAGGGCCCGCTGGATTCTGACTGACCGTTCTCAGTCGGCGTCCGGGATGTCGCTGGTCGCATCCTTGCCGGTTTTTTGCAGACGGAGCGTGATCTTCGTCCGTTCGCCCGGTCCGCCCGTGCTGGCATCGTCTGCTTGGGCGTCCAGAGTGGTCCAGATGACACCGAACGGTGCGCGGGGATGCAGTCGCGTCTTAAACGTCGCTTCAATTTCGTGATCGGTGTTGTCGTCCCGCTTGGGCGGCACGATGACGTAATTTCCCGGCGACACCTTTACAGTCGAGCGCTCCCAAACCCGACTCGATTTCTTCCGACGCTAGTTTTTTCTCTGGTTCGGGCGGGCCCATCAGGAATAACTGCACGATCTCCAGACGGTTCTTGTCGAGTTGACGCGGCTGTCGGTCTCCAATTTTGACCCAGACTTTGACGATCTGCTTAAACGGCGCGTGTCCCTGAACGAGGTGTTTCTCTGGAATGAGCATTTTCCAGATCCTTGTGGGAGCCTCTTCGCCGTCTCGCTTCGTTTCCGCTTTGATCTCAATCCAGCGGCACTTCTGACCGCCAACGGTCTCAGTCCCGACGCTGGAAACCGTAAGTGTTCCGGCCGACTTTTGTTTGGCGTTATTAGGTTTCGTCTCGCCGGCATCGACCTTGTACTCCACCCAGGCGCCGTCCTCCGGCAATCGATAGAATAGCCCGTCGGCTTCTGCGGAATCGGTCGAGCAGGCGAGCGACAATAAAGCGGCGGTCGTAAATAGCGTGCGCATGGATTGGTGTCTCCGGTGTGTGGTGAGGAAGTTCAAAACCGTTCACCAATCACTAACCGGAAAAACCGCCGGCGTTACAAACTGATCCAAGATCTCCGCACCAGCCATTCATGCGGCGGCAGGTCGTCCCTGCGGAGCGCAAATTGAAGTCCCAATGCCACGGCCGCCCAAACCGCGATCATGAACCACGTCGGGACCGCCAACATCACTTGACGCGTGTATGGCGAAAACCCGCAGGCAACGACCAATGCGGCGGTCAGCAGCCAGAACACGATATGACCCCACGGGATTGGCTTAATCTTCTCTGCGCCAGCCGCCGTCTTGCGGATCCTCCAATACACATAATACGCAGGCAAACCGAACATCAAGATGATCGCCGTGGAATCGTCGATGAAGTTGAAGCGAGTCGAATGTCCGGTTACCGCGTGCTGCCGCAGTTCGCACCAGTCACCGACCCGATAGCGATAGCCTTGATCATGAATATCGCCGGAAACAGCCACGAAGTGATAAAACGAAAAGACATAGACGGCAAACGCCGTCCACTTCACCAACGTCAAAAAGCGATGCTGCCAATCATCAGTCCAATCGCGATACAAATCCATCAACACCCGCCTAATGGTCAATCGGGAGGCATCGTTCCGCCGAAACAGGGGTCGAACCGGCGGCAGGGATTCGATCTCCTCTAAGTCCGACCTGAGCTCGCTCGCCTGCTGATACCGGCGATTCGGATCCTTCTCCAGCGTTCTATGGACTACGTCGTCCAGCCGCACATCGGTGCCCGCCGTCTCCGACGGGGGTGAAAATCGACCCAGCGGCAACTCACCGGTCAGCAGTTCATAGAGCACCACCCCCAGCGCATAAATATCCGCCCGGTGATCGACCTCGTGGGGCCGCTCCAATTGTTCGGGCGCCATATAGTGCGGCGTGCCCATCATTTGGCGAGTGCGGGTGAGCGTGATGTCCGACAATTCAGCACCCAATAGCTTCGCCAGCCCGAAGTCGGCGATCTTGACGTTGCCTTGACGATCGAACAGCAGATTCTCCGGCTTGATGTCGCGATGCACGATCCCCATCGCATGCGCGTATTGCAACGCATCACACACCTGCGGCACCACCGCGAGCGCGTCCTGCGGCGTGATCTCACGCGCGGCCAATGCCTGTCGCAGACTGACGCCGTCGATGTACTCCATCACCAGATACGGCATCCCGTCCGCTTCGCCGAAGTCAAACACCGTCACAATCCGCGGATGCGTCAGCCTGGCCATTGCCCGCGCTTCGCGGGTGAAGCGTTCAGAAAACGTCGCCGTCTCCGCCAGTTCGGCGGGCAAGATTTTCAGCGCCACGATACGGTCCAAGTGCAATTGCCGGGCGCGGTAGACCGCCCCCATGCCTCCGCTGCCGATCAGTTCCAAAACCTCCAACTGCGGAAACCGGTCGGCCAATTCTGCCGGCTCCGGCGGTACAAACGGCGCGGCCGTTTGGGGAGAACCCGCACCGGACTCGATTTCAGAATCGCTGAAAAAACCGAGACCCATCAAACACTTCGGGCAGATTCCTGCGGGGGCGCCCTCCGGGATTTGAGAATCGCAATCGGGACAGACGCGATCTTGGACCATGCACACAGACTCCGGTTTTCTTCCGACTCATGACGAACCGATTCCCATTAATCTAACCCGTTTGCGGCCGGCGGTTACAATTCCGTCACGAATTTTCCGGTCCCAAGGCCCGAAACAGGTCTTGCAGTTCCTCATCAATCTCGTCGGGCGACGCAACAGTCTGCGCGATTTCGTCGCGTAACAGTCCCCGGTATCGCCGCCGCAATCGATGCACGGCCGTCTTGACGGCACCGGCGGTCATCGCCATCCGATCCGCGACCTCTCGATAGGAATCCCCCTCATTCTGCACCGTCAGAAAGCCTTGCAATTGCTCAAACTGCGCACCGTTTCCCGCCGCTGACTGTTCCTCGGCCAACTGCCGCAGCGCCCGTTCGAGCAATAGCAACGCCCACTGACGCTCGAAGATGCGGTCGGGCGTCAATTTGTCCTCGGGGGTCAGTGAATACTTTGTTTCGGCGGCTTGGAAGTCCAGCGAGACCGACCGCAACCCGCCGCCGCGCTTCTGCGCCATTACCGCGCGGTGCTGGTTGGCGAGAAAATTCTTGAGCGACGCCAACAGAAACGATCGAAACTTGCCTCGTCGGCGGTCGGCCGCCTGCAAAGAATTCTTCTCCAAGATCTGCGTAAAGAATTCCTGTGTCAGATCCTGCGCCTGTTCAGCGCGGTAACCGCGCCTGCGAATGAAGGCGTACAACGGGGGCCAATAGCACGCGCACAACGACTCGAGCGCCTGCCGAGATTGCGGCGAAGTACTCCGGCCCGCTTCGATCACAACGCTCCATCGCGTCGTGCGGAAATCGGAACCGGGGCTCGCGCCGCTGCTGGGCGGATTGTGCAGAGGAGACATACCCGCATCATAACGGTTTGCGAAACCGATTGCCCCTCAACCGAAGACTCGATCACACCCCGCGGCGTTTCACGCCGGCGCGGAGTTCCGCCAGCCGCCGGATGATTTCCGCGGCTGCGCGGCGCTTCAACTTCGGGGCTGCCATGGCAACCTCCGTCTCTCTCAACAATGCTCTCACTTGCTCCGGCTCCTGACCGGCACGTCGCGACAGCGTTTCGATCGCCCCGGACTCCTTGAGCGAAGTAAACCGCAGTTGCAGTTCGGCGCGTAACTGTTCGTAATACAGTCGAACGACGGCCGGACCATCTTTGCTGCGGTAATACAAATTCCCCAACGCGTCGGTGTGGTCGGCGATGTCGTGGCGGGACACGTCATGCTTCGGCAGCATGCGTCCGAACCGCTTTGAGCCGCACCATGTGAAGACGACGAGCACGACCAGCAATTGCACGCTGAGCGGCCGCAACAGCGGATCGAACAGCAAACCTACGATCTTCGGTGCGCCGACTGTATTGAAGTACTCATCGAACAGCACTTCCTCACCCGGCACTGACGCGTACTCCAACAAACGCAGAGCCAAGATTCCGTTGTCCTTATAAGCCAGTGAGCCGTTAGAGAAGATTTCGTCCGTGGCAATCAGCAGTACTTTTCCCGCGCGATATCGTTTCAACACCGCCTGCGGCTCACCTTCGTACTCGACGAGCACTTCGCCTCCACTGCCGGAAACTTTGCCGAACGACCGCCACCGAACTTCGCCCCCCCCGAACAGCGCGGTCGTGACGTTCGACCCTTCACCGTCGTCCGACTGTTGGGCCTGTTGCGCTTCTTCCAGGATCTTGCCGAAGTCCAAATCAAGGCCGCCCAGCGGTTCGACCTTTAGGCCGACCTCCTCGATCGACATTGAGGGTTCGCTATGCCGGGGGGCGACGACCAATACACCGCCGCGGGCAACGCAGTCCATCAGCAATTCCCATTCCCGCTTGTCGGGATAGCGGCTGGGACCGAGCAGGCAGACCATGCGGGAAGTGCGCAGGTATTCGTTCTCGGCCGGCTGCGAAACCAGCCCGTTGGGCGAACTCTCGTTTCGCTCGACGTTCCGTTCGCCGAATCGCCACTGCGTCAGCAGGTAGAACGCCTTCTTTCCTGAACGTTCGGTGCTATAAGTGTCGTTCATTGGCCGCGCCGATATCTGGGGGAACCAGAAATGCAGCGACAACACCGCCGCCAATCCGGCCAGCCACAGCCACGGTGACCAAAGAAACCGCCTAAGTTGCATGAAATGCCCCCACGTAGCGCTCCAGGGATGTTTCATAGTGTTGCGGCTCTGCATCGCGGCGGCCGAAGCAAATCGGCTCGTAGGTCCCCACGATCTGCCGCAGCGCCGCATACAGCTCGTCGCGATCGCGAACCGCGCGCAGGTAGTCGCGGCACGTGAGTCCGTGGCGGAATCGAATCAGTCCCTCCCGTTCGATATAACTCATCGCGCCCAACAGCAGTTGCGAGATCGCCTCGCGCGTGCGGCCCGCCGCCGCGAATTCCGCCGCGCGGCGAAGATAAACATCCGCGGGCAATTCGCCGGGGGCGTGGCCGGACTCGCCCTCCTCAAACTGTTCGCCGGCGGCGGCGACGTTTGCCGATCGTAATTGAGCGCTCTTGATCCCGGAAAAGATCACATAGCCGATCAACACGCAGATCAAGCCGATGACGCCCCAAAAGAAGTAGGACAACGCGGGTCCGATGACTTGGGCGACCGCTTCCACCGTACTTTTGACCCACTCCGGCAATTCGATCGGCTCCATATCCGGTTCCGTAATTTCTTTGTCGCTCCGTTCATACTTGAGCCGCCGAAATTCGGGGGACGCAAAGACCGCTTCCAGTTCGTCTCGAACCTGATAAGGGTCTTCGAACTGTCCCTCTGCCGGCTCCTGCGCATGTGCCGCAATGGTTCCTCCACCGGCGGCGGCCAATACCAGCAAGATGCAAAGCAGCGACGCGCGGAAACCGAAGCCGGTCATGCTTGGCCCTCCAGCCGCTGGGCTTCACCAAGGAGCTGCAGTTCCATGTCCCAGCAATCGCGCCGCACGCGCAGGTCGATGTATGTAAAGAACCAAGCCAGCCGCCCAATCGGGTAGACCAAAAACCCGCAGAACATCATTAAGGTCAGCACTTTGGGGTCGCCCCCCAACAGAAACCAGAGATCTCCATCCGGGCCGATTCGCGGAATGAAGACCGGAATTTGAAACAGGAAGTACATCAATAGATCGCAGGCGATGAAAAGGACGCACCACAACAAGACGCAGAAAATGATGATCAACAGAGCACTGCCGAAGAGGTCGCTCGATCGTTTGCGCATCAGTTTGCTGCCGCGCGTTTCGTGCAGGTGGTGTGACAGCCGTCCCAACACGCGGCGCTCCACAAAGAAGCCGTTGCGGAGCGCGAGCCAGATCCCGGGAAACAGCACCAACCCGATTGTGACCACGATGCGAACTGACGACGACCATTCTGCAAAAAAGAGCACCCCGAGTGTCGACCCGATGAGCGCGCGAAGCAGCAGGCTCCAGCCGCACATTCGCACAATCATCATCCAGCGGCCGCGCGCAACGGACGACCACAGGAACGGTTCGCCGAACGACGCAGCCGCGGCCCCCGTCACCAACCACACACCCAGCGGCGCCGTCGCAAAGTATAACAACAGCGCAGCGAAATCGAGTTCGAGTTCGTCGTAGTACGACAGCAAATAGACGGCCGCGCAGCAGGGAACGGCGAATGCGAACGTCAATTGCATCACCGGCTTGATGTATCGGCCCGCGAACAGCACGGCCAAGTCGAGACAGTTGGACGCGCTCAGTGGCTCAAGCCGAATTTGCACTTGGTCAAACCTCATGCCGTCTCCCCGCCGCGTCCAGCCAACGACAGATACAGAATCACGAGGATCCACAATAGGCCGCCGGCGGCATATTTGTATTCTGAGGGAATCGGTGCGGGCGACCAGAAGGCTTCAATCATGGCGGCCACCATCAGCATTACCGCGGCGCCGCACGCGATCTGCACCGCTTCGACGCCGCGCGTCCGCAACGAATCAATCCGCGAGCGCGCTCCGGGATGCACAATGGCATCGCCCAATATCAATCCCCCACCGCCAGCAACGGCAATCGCCGTCAATTCGAACGAACCGTGCGAGACGATGAAACTGAGGATCTGCTCGTCGTGACCCATGCCAACGACATAGCCGACCACGGCGCCGATCACGATGCCGTTCATCAGCAATACGTAGACCGTCCCGGTCCCCAACAGGATTCCCATCGCGAAACAGCGCAACGCGATGCCCACGTTATTGCGCACGTAAAACCCGCCCATCACGGCCCGTTCCGCGCCGAATTTTTTGAACTCCGCCTGCTTATACTGTTCTTCCGCCTGATCCAACATCGCCGCCGGCAGAATGCGCGCCGCTAACTCGGGACGGCGCTGCACCACTCCCCATGTGATCATCATCGGGACAAAGAACAGTGCCGCCGCGACGCAGAAATACAAGAAATTTCGCCGAAAGGTACGGGGAAACTCCGACCCCACAAACCTGAGGAACTGATGCAGCCGGCTCGGCGGCGACTTGTAGAAGATGTTGTGCCCTTTGGTCACCAAGTCGTTGAGATACAAGGCCAGCCCGGTCCCCCAATCGCGGCTGCGCACGATTGATAAGTCGTTGCAGACCATGCGGAACAAGCGCGAAAACTCCGACGATTCCTCCGCGGTAAACTTCCGCCGGCTGCTGTTGTCGACTTTGCGGATCAACTCGGTGAACCGCGCCCAATCCTCGCGTCGCTGACGGCGAAATTCTCGTTTGCTGATCATCGTGTCCAATCCGCTCCCGGTTTGACGGGGAGCACGTTAATAGGCGACCACTGTCTTGCGGCGAGGCTTCTGCGCACGCTCGGCGGCGGCATCATCATCGTCCTCAGCGGACATCGTGGGATGAAACGTCACATACACTCGTGCCAAGAACGCCATCGGATAATCTTCGACGAGACTCTCCTGGCCCTGAAAGTCCAGTTTCTTCGCTAAGATTCCCGCCAGAATCGATGCCATCTCATGCCCGCGGCGGTGCGTCAATACAAACCGGCGTTCCAGGAATTCCTCGATCAATACCAGTGTTCGGTGAGCCGGAACGAAACTGCCGATGTCGGTCCGGTCCAGCGGCTGAATCTTCTCCAGAATGATCGGCTCGCGCGGAAGTTTCACTCTGCGCTCCTGGATCACCATGGTCCCCGCCGCGATATCCCCAAGCCTGAGGAATTTCCCCGCAAACATCATCGAGATGAAACCGAAGCAATAGAAAAACGGCAAGAAATCGGCGGCCCGCAAGAAGTTCCGCAACAACGCCGACCAAAAACTGATCGGATAGCCCTCGTCCTGAATGACACGCAGGCTCAATGCATGCTTGCCGATCGTTTTGCCTCGGAAAAACCCTTCCGACGCGGCAAAGTATCCCCACTCCATAAAGAACCAGATCAACAGCCACATCCCCATCGGGATTCCGGGCAACCCGATGCTCATGATCATCACCACGATGCCCGACAGCGCGATGACCAGAAACCGGACGAGGAAATCGATGGAATAGGCCCAAAGCCGTAACCCGGGACCTGCCAATCGAAACGTCAAGACCACGTTTTCCGGCGTCTCGATCGTCCCGTACAGGTCGATCACGCCGATCTTTTCAAGGGGGACTGATGTGTTGGCGTCCATGAACGCTTTGCTCCGGCGGCCGGCGAGTGATCGTTCCGGCGGCTGCGACAGAATTCGTCGCTGATATCCTAAACGGACACCGAGAGCAAATCTACCGCTTTGATCGCCGTCGAAAAAATGATTCACAATTGAAACTTGTCGTTGCTGCCTCCGGAACGGTACAACTACCGTTCACCGTTCTCGCACAGCGATCGTTCCGAAACTTCGTGTTTGCACCGGCGCCCGTACATGTCCACCGCCGCATCGACTTCACCGATCTACCTCGACCACAACGCGACGACGCAGCCGTCGCCCGAGGTCATCGAAGTGATGAGCAGTCACTTCGCCGACAGTTTCGCAAACCCCGGCAGCCGGCATGCGCCGGGAGGAGCTGCGCGAAAGGTGCTGGAACGATCTCGCGAATCGATTGCCGGCATTCTGGGCGCCGATCCGCGAGAGGTGATTTTCACCAGCGGCGGGACCGAATCCATCAATCTGGCCATCCGCGGCTTGATTGGCGCCACGCCGGGGACGATCGCGCTGACGGCGGGCGAGCACCCTGCCACGATGGAAACGTGCCGCGATTTACAGCGCCTCGGCTGGACGCTCCACGAGTTGGACGTTGATTCTCAGGGGCGAATGATCCCCGAGCAGTTCGCAACATTGCCATGGGCAGACCTGCAACTTGTCACGGTCATCCTGGCACACAACGAGACGGGAGTCGTACAGGACCTGCGGCCGTTGGCCGAGATGTGTCGCGAGCATCGCGTCCCGTTGCATACCGATGCCGTGCAAGCGGTCGGCAAGATCCCTGTCGATTTCCACAGTCTGGACGTCACCGCGCTGAGTATCGGGGCGCACAAGTTCTACGGACCGCGGGGAATCGGAGCCTTGCTACTCAGAGAAGGCCGCCGATTGAGGCCGTGGATCTTTGGCGGACACCAGGAGGCGGAGCGGCGCCCCGGCACCGAACCGGTCGCCTTAATCGCGGGAATGGCGAAAGCGCTTGAAATGTTTCAGGCTGAACAGTCCGCACGGATCGACACGCTGTCCCGCTTGAGGGACCGCTTGCAGCGCGGACTTGAGGAACAGTGCCCGCCCGTTGTTGTCAACGGCTCCCTCGAGCACCGGCTTCCCAACACGCTCAACATCGCCTTTCCGGGATTGGAAGGGGATCCGCTGCTGATTTCGCTCGATTTGGAAGGGATCGCCTGCTCGCTAGGCAGCACCTGCGCCAGCGGATCCTCGGAACCGGCCGCGGCGCTGGTCGCCATGAACTGCCCGCAGGAAGTCCTCGATTGCTCAGTTCGCTTCAGCGTGGGGATTACAAACGACGAAGCTGAAATCGACGAGGCGGTCCGTCGGATTTCGCGTGTCGTCAACCGTCTCCGGGGAGATCAATAACCTTTACCTTTGGGATCAAACGACAACGTCCAAGTCGACTATGAACGGATTGCCCTCGTTAACTGGAATGACGAACAAGGCGGCGGGATTGCCCAGGAACGTCGGGACTTTCGTCGTTTTGCCCGAGAATGAGCTCGCGCTGACCGCCGGGGAAAACCTCTTAGGCTCGGGGCTGGAGAACTCGCCGCAATTGCAGTATGTCTATGGCCCTTCAGGGGTTGGAAAAACGCATCTGGTGCAGCACTGCCTGCAAATGTCGCGGGCTCATGAGCCGCGCCTGCCCCTGATCATGTGGCCGGCCGCCGAGTTCGTCGAACGCTTCTCCCAAGCAGCGGAAGAGGGCAGAATTCGCGAGTTTCAGAATCGGTTTAACGAGGTCGACCTGCTCGTCCTGGAAGACGTTCAGGTGTTCGAGCGGCGGCGGGAATCACAACAGCAACTCGAATCACAATTGGATCGACTCATCCAGCGCGGTGGGCGGGTCTTGCTGACCTCGCGAAAAAGCCCCGGCGAATTGAGCGGTTTCTCGGCCCGGCTCATTAACCGCTTTATTGGCGGAGTGTCTACGGCAATGAGAATGCCCGGCGCGACAAGCCGTATCAAATTTCTGACTCACTTTGCCGAGACTGAGCAGATTCCGATCTCCTCCGCCGCGATTTCTCACTTAGCACAAGACCTTGCTGTTTCTCCCCGAGAATTGCGGGCGGCGCTTGTCCAGCTCGAGGCGGCCGCCGTTCACGGCAAGCAGCCGTTGGATGAATCTCTGATTGCTAAGTATTTGCAGCGGGAAGCCTTACAGCCTGAACTCCAACTCTCGGACATCGTACGGGCTGTGGCCCGCGAGTTTGAGTTGTCGATGGTGGACATTCGCTCCAAGAGCAGGCATCAGGAGTTTGTGTTGGCCAGGCAGACGGCAATGTATCTTGCGAGAAAGCTGACTCAGAATCGTTTGGAAACGATCGGCCAATTCTTTAGCGACCGCGACCATGCAACGGTGGTGTATGCCTGTCACCGCATCGATGAATTGATTTCCCAACGTCCGCACCTGCGCCGGCGTCTCGCTGGAATCTTGGAAACGTTGGAAGTCCACGACGACATCACGTGTTAAAAAACTGTTGAAAAACGGTCGAGAAATCGGCCCGAATGTCGACGCCTTGGAGGTTGACTCGGTCTCTGTCAGTGGGACGCGAATTGGTGACGTTTTTTCGGCATTTTCTCGACGATTTTCACACATTTCCCAAACAGTCGATCAGGCTGGTTGACGTTGAATAAGTGTTTACATATCATATACTTTCGTAAAATGCGCTTGAAGGATTCTTCACTCAAAACGGCAGCTTAATACTACTGCTACTAAGAATTGATTTCTAGGGAGAGAAAGCCGCCGTTTTCGCCATGCGCTGTCTGAAATTCGAGACTTCTGCGACACGCTAAACGTCGCACGAATTTCCGATACCTATCGCCTCTTAAAGATCGTGAACCGGTATGAAATTTACTTGCAACTGCAGCGTGCTTTCGCATGCATTCCAAACCGTTTCCGGTGTGGTTCCCAATCGGACGCCCAAAGAAATCCTCAAAAACGTCAAACTCGAGGTCTCTGAAGACGAGATTGCTCTTGTCGGTACGGATCAAGAGGTCGGCATTCGCTACGTCGTTAAAGGTGTCGATGCCGCGGAAGCGGGAACAGTGTTATTGCCGACGGCTCGCATCATTGCGATCTTGCGCGAATTTCGCGAAGAAGCGGTCATGATGGAATCATCCGCCGAGACCGTTCGCATCAAATCCGGCCACAGTGAGTTTGAACTGCCGCTTGAGGATCCGGCCGAGTTTCCAGCGATTGCCGAGTTCGATGCGGAAAGTTATTTGAAGGTCGATGCCGCGACGATTCAGCAGATGATTCGTCGGACCATCTTCGCGACCGATACGGAAAGCACGCGTTACGCATTGGGGGGCGTCCAGCTCAAAGCAGAAGGGGATGAGTTGCAGTTGGTTGCCACTGACAGTCGACGGCTTGCGCTGACGACCGCGAACTGCAGCTACCATGGTGAGGTCGCCCCCATGGAGTCACCCCCTGTCATTCCGGCAAAAGCAATGTCGATGATTGAGCGGTCTCTCTCCGACGATGATACAGAGGTCCATATCGCGGTCCGCGACAATGACATATTGATCCGTAGCGGCGCATCGACCATTTATAGCCGGTTGGTGGAAGGCCGTTTTCCAAATTACGAAGCGGTCATTCCGCGTGAATCCGGCGCATCGTTGCAGCTCGTCGTCGACCCGTTTTATTCAGCGGTCCGTCAGGCGCAGATCGTCACCGACCAGGAAAGCCGCGGCGTCGATTTTAACTTCGCGCCCGGCCTGCTGTCGCTGGACAGCCGGGCGGCTTCTGTCGGGCAATCGCGGGTGGAGATGCCGATCAGTTACGAGGGCGAGGAGATCAGCATCACGTTCGATCCGCGCTTTGTCGGGGAGTTCCTGCGGGTGTTGGAACCGGAAAAACAAATTACCGTGGAATTGACCGACGCGGAGAGCGCGGCCTTGCTGAAGACTGATGACGGTTATCTGTACGTCATCATGCCGTTATCGAGGGATCGATAAACAATGCGCTCCGAAAGCGGCCCAGTTCACATTTCAGCGGCCTTAAGCGAACTGATCCAGCGTCGGGGATTTGCGCAAGCGGGAGGGCAAGCGCAACTGCAAACCGCCTGGAAGGCGATTGCCGGAACGGAAACCGCGCAGCAAACACGTGTCACCGGCCTCAGCCGGGGGGCTTTACAAATTGAGGTTGCCGGATCGGCGCTGTTGAGTGAACTGGTATCGTTTCGCCGCGTCGATTTGTTGCGGCAATTGGGGAAACTATATCCCGAACTAAAGATTCAAGATCTCAAGTTTCGGCTCAATAGCGCAATCAAGAAGTGATGGCCGCCGACCTGAATCGGCGTGAGCGGCTCTGACGGAGAAAAACATTGAGTGACGCATCGGAAGATCATTCTGCGGGAAACGCAGGATCGGAATATGGTGAAGCGCAGATCCGCGCTTTGGAAGGCATTGAGGGCATCCGCACGCGTCCGGCGATGTATATCGGCGACACCGGATCACGGGGATTCCATCATCTCGTCTACGAAGTCGTCGATAACAGCGTCGACGAAGCGGTCAATAAGTACGCGACAAAAATCTCGGTCAAGATCAATGCCGACGGCAGCGTCACCTGTAGCGACGACGGGCGGGGCATCCCCGTCGGGCCCATGCCCGACAAAGACAACAAGCCGGCCGTCGAAGTGGTGCTGACCTACATCCACGCTGGCGGCAAATTCGACCGCGACAGCGGATACAAGACCGGTACCGGCGGTCTGCATGGAGTCGGTATTACCGCCGTCAACGCGCTCTCGGAATGGCTGGAAGTCGAAGTGCGCCGCGAAGGCTATGCCTGGATGATGGAGTTCGCCCGCGGCGAGGTCACGACGCCGCTCAAGAGACTGGGAACCGCCGACAAAACGGGAACCAAGCTAACCTTCAAGCCCGATCCGGACATCTTTCAGGAAACGAATTTCAGTTACGATACGCTGCACAAACGATTGCAGGAGTTGGCGTTCTTGAACAAGGGCGTGCAGATTCGCATCTCCGACGAGCGAACCGGTCAAAAGGATAAGTTCCTCTACGAGGGCGGCCTGATTCAATTCGTGCAGCATCTGAACCGCACCGAAAACCCGTTGTTCTCCGAAGTGATCACCTTTATCGGCGAGGTCGAAGGAGTCGAAGTCGACGTTGCGATGCAGTACAACGACGGCTTTTCCGAGAACGTGCGGACCTACACCAACAACATCAACACCATCGAAGGCGGGACGCATCTCAGCGGATTCAAAAGCGCCTTAACGCGCACGCTCAATGCCTACGGCAAGAAGGCGAATCTGTTCAAGGATGCCACTCCCAGCGGCGACGACTTCCGCGAGGGTCTCACGGCGGTCATTTCCGTCCGCGTTCCCGATCCTCAGTTCGAAGGGCAGACCAAAACCAAACTTGGCAACAGCGAGGTGGAGGGCTATGTCACCACAGTGACCAACGACGCCCTGATGAAGTTTTTCGAAGAGAATCCGGCGATTGCCAAGAAGGTCTGTCAAAAGGGACTGCTTGCCGCCGAAGCCCGCGAGGCGGCCCGCAAACAGCGCGAGATGGTCCGCCGCAAAGGGGCACTCACGACCGGCGGACTTCCGGAAAAGCTCCGCGACTGCCGGACCAAAGAATTAGAGATCAGCGAATTGTACCTGGTCGAAGGGGACTCTGCCGGTGGTTCGGCGGATACGGGACGTGATTCCAATACACAGGCGATCCTGCCGCTGCGGGGTAAGATTCTTAACGTCGAAAAAGCACGGCTGGTCAAGGTGCTCGACAATGCGGAGATCTCGAACATCTTCAAAGCGGTCGGCGTTCCGCCCGGCGCCGAGTTGGAAGACGTCGCGAAACGGCGATACGGCAAGATCATCATCATGACCGACGCCGACGTCGACGGCAGCCATATTCGCACGTTGCTGTTGACGTTCATCTTTCGGCATATGCGCGAGCTCGTCAAAGAAGGCTGTGTCTACATTGCTCAGCCGCCGCTGTACCGTGTCGAACAAAAAAAGAAAAAGCGGTACGTGCAGACGCACGACGAGATGATGCAGGAGCTGGTCAGTTTCGGATTGGACGGAACATCCCTCATCGCGGGCGATGGAACCGCATTTGAAGGAGACCATCTTGAGGAAATCACCGGAATGATTTCCACGTTGGAGGAACCGTTGGAGACGCTCGAACGCCGAGGCATCTCGCTGAGGCATCTCGCCGGCGAACACAAGACGGAAAAAGGATTGCTTCCCCGCTACCGCGTTTTCCTGGGACGGGAACAGCATTGGTTTGCCGATCAGCAAGAGCTCGACTCCTTTCTGGAGCAGGCCCAAAAGCAACTGGGTCACGAACTAACCGTTGCGGACGAAGCCCTCGATGAGTCAGTCTCAGGCAATGGAAACGGCAAAGCCCAGCCGAGCGAAGAGTCGTTGCTACAAGTGACCGACCTTCACGAAGTCCGCCTCATCAATCGGACGTTACAACAGCTGGCCGGTTACGGAATCAAACTGGAGGATTTCATCCCGGCTGAGATTAAGGATGGCGTCTCCGTATTTCCGTTCACGATTCGGAACGACGAGAGGGAAAACCAGATTGCGAGCCTGCGGGAACTTCTCCCGACACTCCGTGAAATCGGCGAGAAAGGCAAGGGGCTCAAACTGACCCGATTTAAAGGTTTGGGAGAAATGGATCCCGAAGAGCTTTGGGAAACTGCCATGGACGCTGAAAAACGGGTCTTGCTGCAAGTGACCATGGAGGACGCCACGGCCGCCGACGAGATCTTCCGCGTTCTGATGGGGGACCACGTCGAACCTCGCCGCGAATTCATCGAAAAACATGCGCTCGATGTCCGTGATTTGGACGTTTGAGACGTGCGATATTTGCCACAATCGTAAATGTCGCAGCTGACTCGGATCAAAGTCGGCCTGATTTAGTCTCATCTCCCCAACATCCGATGGTCTGACCACTCTCGGTGGCCCTCAGGTGGCCTCGTAAGGAAGGGTTTACACCAAACTTACGGCGATCGGCCCAGAATCTTCTTTCCTGAGGTTCGGCCACTGTATAAGATGAATGTACTGTTAAGCGGGCCTGAGTTGATCACATTGACTCAGCAAGGTTCTGCGCTCAACAAGAAGCCGTGTGGTCGTTCAGCGTAATCTGGTCCCCACATCGGCAGAATCCACTTAACAACTCTCTCACGGCACGTTTCAGTCAGATGAACGGCGGCAAACTTGGGATCATCGGGATCGGGCTTTTGGGGTCCGCACTTGCGGAACGCTTATTAGGAGCGGGTTATTCCCTATTGGGATATGACCTGGACCGAAAAGCACGTCTGAAGTTCCAAAAGCTGGGAGGACAGTCGGTTCGTTCGGCACGGGAAGTCGCCGCGCAGTGTAATCGAATCGTGCTCTGCCTGCCCAATGCCGACATCGCCGAAAACGTAATCGCCGAGATGTTGCCGGTCGCTTCAGGTTCCACGATCATCATCGACACCACGACCGGATTGCCGGAGAAAATGGAGGAGCTGTCCAACAGCTTGCGACAGCAGTTGATTAGCTATCTGGACGCGACCATCGGCGGTTCCAGCGAGCAGGCACGTGCAGGAAAAGCTATCGCCATCGTCGGGGGCGAGCCCGAGCCATTTGATTCGTGCCGCGATATTTTTGACTGTTTCGCTGAACAGACGTTCCATGTGGGACCTCCCGGCAGCGGCGCACAGATCAAGTTGGCGGTCAACTTGATTCTCGGTTTGAATCGTGCCGCGCTCGCGGAAGGCTTGAAGTTCGCCGAAGCATTGGGGCTCAACCTCGACGAAGTGCTCCGCGTGCTCAAGGCGAGCCCGGCCTATTCCGCCGTGATGGACACCAAAGGCGATAAGATGCTCAACGAAGACTTTGCGCCTCAGGCAAAGTTGTCACAGCATCTCAAAGATGTCCGTCTGATTCTCGAAACGGGCGACAAACACTCAGCCTACTTGCCGCTGAGTCGCCTGCATAAGCGGATGCTGAAGACGGCCGAGACCAATGGATACGGCGAATCGGACAACAGCGCCGTGATCAAAATCTACGATCTTATGACGAAGCAACCGGTTGAAGCCGACGCGGTGGGTGAACCCACCTAATTGTCTTCCGGTCGCGATTCTGTAAGATAGCCGGCATTTCGAATCCCCCTGATTTGAGAGCCGGAACCCATGCGAATCACCAATGTGCTGGAACGCAGCGCGCCGCTAGATTCTGCGATCCGTAATGCGGTCATCGATTTCTCGCAAATGACCGCCTCATGCGTGGCAGTGGTGACTGACGTCGTCCGCGCCGGAAAACCGGTCATCGGCTACGGCTTCAACTCCAATGGACGCTACGCCCAAGGCGGAATTCTGCGTGAACGGATCATCCCCCGCCTGCTCGCGGCAAATCCTGAAAACCTGCTGACCGACGACGGGAGCAATCTCTGCCCGTTCAAAGCTCAGCAAGTGATGATGGCCAACGAGAAGCCGGGCGGCCACGGCGAACGCTCCGTTGCCGTCGGCACCGTCGATATGGCGCTCTGGGACGCGGTCGCCAAGATCGAGGAGCAGCCGCTCTCGCGTCTGCTCGCCCGGCGGTACAACGGATCGCAACTCGATGAAAGGGTCTATGTCTACGCCGCCGGCGGCTATTACTATCCCGGCAAACAGTTGCAGGGATTGCAAGACGAGTTTCGCCGCTACCTGGATTTGGGCTACGACGCCTGCAAGATGAAAATCGGCGGAGCGGATCTCGACGAGGACCTGCGCCGCATCGAAGCCGCATTGAAAGTGGTCGGTGACGGTCAACGCCTTGCGGTCGACGCCAACGCCCGCTTCGACGTCCCTACGGCGCTGCAGTATGCGGACGCATTGCAATCGTTGGGCTTAAAGTGGTACGAAGAACCGGTCGATCCGCTCGATTATGCGGCACATGCCGAGATCGCCGCTGCCTACGACGGTCCGCTCGCCACCGGCGAGAATCTGTTCTCGATGCCCGATGCCCGCAATCTGATTCGGCACGGCGGCCTGCAGGCTGACCGCGATATTCTGCAGTTCGACCCGGTGCTCAGTTACGGGTTGGTGGAGTATTTGCGGACGCTGGAGATGCTCGAGTCAAACGGCTGGAGTCGCCGCCGCTGTATTCCGCACGGCGGCCACCAATTCGCCCTGCATATCGCGGCCGGATTGGGGTTGGGAGGAAATGAGTCCTACCCTGAAGTCTTTCAGCCCTTCGGCGGGTTTGCCGACGAGTGCGATATCGAAAACGGCATGATCAGACTGCCTAACGTGCCGGGCATCGGCATCGAACTGAAATCGGACCTGATGGCGGTGTTTGACGAACTGGTCGCCGGGGCAAAGCTATAGGAGAGCGGCCTGTGTTGGCTGGATACCCGAGACGGAGCAACCTTGAAGGGGTTGTTCAACCGTGCGATTCATGAATTCATGATGAAGCTGCAATGTTTCTCGTGTTGAGGAACCCTTTCAGGGTTCAACGGAACGCGACGAATCCTCACCCAGGGTGGCGCGGCTCCGCCGCTTACCCTTGGCTATCATGTCTAACCCCTTTGGGGTAATTCCGCGCGACACTCATTATGTGCGGCCAAAACTTCGGAAACCATCTGCCCGGTAATCTCTGCTCCCGCTGTGGTAAAAAACGAGCCGTCCATCCGCTATGATGGTTGGTCCTGCTTCCCAGCACGTCGCGTCGTACCATTTAGGGCCAACAAATTCATGAAATCCGTCGCACCGCTGCTCGTCTGCGTACACCTTTGTTTCAGTCAAGTTGCCGGCGTCGCTGCGGCAGATGGTCTGCCCGGCACGAAGCCGCTGCGTCTCGATGGCGACCTCTCCGAGCGGATGCGGGGCGGGTTTGATACGTTTCTGGACCGCGAGTTGAGTGCCTCAATCAAGCTGCGCGAGAAACAGTGGAACCCCGTATTCTCCTCGCCCGATGCGTACGAAGCGTCAATCACGCCCAACAGGGAGCGATTCCGCTATTACATTGGCGCAAGCGATGTCCGCCGGCGCGTCAACGTGTTGGAAATGGTGGAAACACTCGAACAGCCGGCAATGATCGCCGCCACGGACAATTTCGCGGTGTTCACCGTGCGCTGGCCGGCGTTCGGTAATGTGTACGGCGAAGGCTTGCTGCTGGAACCGCGCGCCAATCCGGTCGGCTCTGTTGTCGCGATTCCCGATGCGGATCAAACGCCAGAAATGCTCGTCGGACTGGCTCCCGGCGTAAAACCGGACTCCCAATTTGCCCGCCGCCTTGCCGAACAGGGCTTTCGCGTCGTTGTTCCCGTCCTCATTGATCGCAGCGACGAATTCTCGGGAAATCCGAATGTGCGAATGACCAATCAAACACATCGCGAATGGGTCTATCGCAGCGCCTACCAAATGGGGCGGCATATCATCGGCTATGAGGTCAACAAGATTCTGGCAGTTGTCGGCTGGCTGTCGCGGCAGCGTGGAGCCGCGGGGAATGTGGGCGTCGCCGGCTACGGCGAAGGAGGTCTCTTAGCACTGTACAGCGCGGCTCTGGAGCCGAAGATCAATGCCGCGCTGGTGAGCGGCTACTTCAACTCGCGCCAAAAGGTGTGGGAGGAGCCGATCTATCGCAATGTCTTCGGATTGCTGCACGAATTCGGCGATGCCGAAATCGCCGGGATGATCGTGCCGCGAGCGTTGATCGTCGAATATAGCCGAGCGCCGGAAATCGCCGGTCCCCCGCCGTTGCGTGAGGGACGTTACGAATCGGCCGCACCCGGTAAGTTGGAAACTCCCACGTTGGCGGCGGTACACGCGGAAGTCGCCCGCGCGCGCAGCCGATTTCCCAACAAGGGACCGATTCAGCACAATATCTCGCTCGTCTCCGGCGCGACGACCGAGCCGGTGCAATTCGGCACCAAAACCGCGCTCACCGCGTTCATAAAGGCAATGGGCGTCAAACAGCCGTTGCAACCTGCGGCGGAAGCTCCCGTCGACAGCCGACGCAACTACGATCCCCGCGAGCGGAAAAAACGCCAACTCAATCAACTCATCGACCACACGATGCAACTACTAACCAATTCACACCATGTTCGCGCGAAGTATTGGGAACGGGCCCAGGCCAAATCGCTCGAAGCCTGGCGGCAGTCCACAGCGCCTTATCGGCGAGAAATGCTCGACGAGTTGATCGGCAACTTTCCACCGGCGACGCTGCCGCCCAATGCCCGAACTCGAAAAATTCTCGACAAACCGGCGTGGACCGGTTATGAGGTCGTACTCGACGTCTACCCTGATGTGATTTGCTGGGGCTATTTGTTAGTTCCCAAGGACATCGGGGCCGACGAACAGCGTCCGGTCGTCGTTTGCCAACATGGTCTGGAGGGGGCGCCACAATCGGTGATCGAGGAAGATCCCGAATCGCGGGATTTCCAGATCTATAGCGGATTCGCGGCCAAACTGGCCGAGCGGGGCTTCGTGACCTACGCTCCGCACAATTTCTACAAAGGCGGCAACGAATTTCGTCAACTGCAGCGGAAGGCAAATCCGCTCAAAAAGACGCTGTTCGGCATCACCACAGTGCAGCATCGGCAACTGCTGAAGTGGCTCAGCGGCCTGCCGTTCGTCGATCCGCAGCGGATCGGATTTTACGGGCTGTCTTACGGCGGCAACACCGCGACGAGGGTACCGGCGGTCCTCAATCAATATGCCTGTGTGATTGACTCAGGAGATTTTAATGAATGGGTGACGAAAACGGTCTCGGTGCATTACGATTATTGTTTCCCGCCGCTGGGCGCCTATGAGGTTGGTGAGTTCAATTTGGGACACACTTTCAATCACTCCGACATGGCCGGATTGATTGCCCCGCGTCCGTTCATGGTCGAACGGGGACACAACGACGGCGTCGCCCCCGACGAGTGGGTCGCCGCCGAGTATGCCAAGGTCCGTCGGCTGTACGTGGAGCTCGGCATCCCCGATAAGACGGAAATCGAATACTTCAACGGCCCGCATAAGATCCACGGCGTGGGGACCTTCGAGTTCCTACACAAGCATCTCAACTGGCCACAGCCGTAGCGTCCGCTGTGCGGACCTCAACAAAATGTATTTACCAAAAATGGGTGGCCGCGATTGCAGAGCAATCGGGGCAGGCGCAGCCTGCAGGAGGCCGCAATTTCAACGGTCAATCAAGCTGCGGCCTTCAAACGCAGGGAGCGGTGAAATTGCAGCCTCTTGTGCCTGCGGCACCCCGATTTTCAATCGGGGCCACCCGTCACTTAGAAAACTCATAGCCCGACAGCGGCCGATTCGATTCTTAACACGAGACGGAAACAATTCATGCAACCAGCGAAGCAACTCAAAGAAAAAGTCAACAGCGGCGAACTGACAACCGGCGTGTTGGTCATCGACCACTTATGGCCCGGACTGATGGACCACGTGATTCGGGCAGAGATGGATTACCTGATCGTCTGCATGGAGCACAGTTGTCACAATCCCGAGCGTGTCGCTGAGATGTGCGCGCTGGGCCGGCGGTGTGGATTTCCGGTCTTAGTCCGTCCGCCGCAACTCGACTTCAGCACGATCTCGCGGACGATGGACCTGGGTGCCTGCGGCATGCTGCTCCCCACCGTCGAATCGGCAGAGCAATTGGACGTCGTTCGCGACGCTACGCGCGTCCCGCCGCGCGGCCGCCGCCGTCCCGGCGGCATGGGCAACCGCTGGATCAAGGACATGGCCGCCGCCGATTGGCAACACGAAGTCGAACAGGACATCATCATCCTGCCGCAAATCGAGAGCCGCCAAGGCATGGAACACCTCGACGCCATCGTGGGCCACGAAATCACTACCTGCGCCGCCATCGGACCCTACGACCTGTCACACGACCTCGGCGTCGGTGCGCAGTGGGACAATCAGATCTACCTCGACGCCCGCGCCGAAATTCAGGCCGCCGCCCAGCGGGCTGGCAAGATCATGTGGATGATCGGCGACGGCCCCACCTTAGCCGCCGAAGGTTTCACCTTCCTCTGCGTGGGCGAGCCGTCGGTACTGCTCGAATCGGCATTAACCGACGTCGTACAACAAACCCGCGGCGGTACGGGAGCGGGGTCGTTACGCGGGTATAATGCGTAGCGGACCCGCGACCGCAAATCGAAACGACATCGGGGAGACGATCATGAAAAGCGTCGTCTACGGTTGTGTCACCCTGACAGTCATTCTTGTGGCATGGTATCACCTCGTGCCAGGACCACCGCCGCCAGTTGAATCGACGGACGCCCGAGTACGGATTGAGAACTTGTATCTTGGGACGCACGGACTGAAGCCGGTTATGAAGCCTGTGAAGGTTGAGGCGTTTCGCGTGGAAAGTGTAACTTCCGACCGGGAGGATCTCCCGAAAGTCTTCGGCGGCCAAACGGTTCTTGCGGGACCTGTTGAGATCGATGAACAAACGACGCGGTTTTTGGTCGAGCACCTCACGAATCCCCAAAACTACTTATGGGGCATGGAATCCTTTGAATTCGTAGAACCGAGTGTCGTGATTCGATTTTCCGGGAAGTCAAATGTGACTGAAGTCGGCATCAATTTTGGTGCCAATCAGCTCGAAGTGAGGATGGTCGGCCGAGGACTTTCGCAGAGATCAAGGTTTTCAACGAGTCGCCTGCGCCGACCGCTGATCCGCACGATCAAGCAGTTGTTTCCGGAAGACGAGACCATTTTGATATTAAGATGACACGACTCACGTCAGAAGAAAACATCATCAAAATCTCGCACGTCACCCAACGCTTCCCCGGCGTCGTGGCGCTCGATGACGTTTCGCTCGCCATCCATCGCGGCGAGACACACGCGATCGTGGGGGAGAATGGGGCGGGCAAGTCGACGTTGATGAAGATCCTGGCCGGCATCCAGCAAGGCTATGAGGGAGAGCTGAGAATCTCCGGCCGGCTGGCACGGTTTGCATCGACCCGCGACGCCGAAGCGGCCGGGGTGAGCATCATTCACCAGGAACTCAACCTAGTGCAGGAACTCTCCATCGCCGCCAACATTTTTCTGGGACGAGAAATACGCAGCCGACTCGGTTGGCTCGACGAGCGGACGATGTGCTCCAAGACGGTCGAGTTGCTGCGGGCCCTCGGCAGCGAACTCGATCCGGAGACTCCGGTCGGCCGGCTGCGGGTCGGCGACCAGCAATTGGTCGAAATCGCCAAGGCGCTGCTCCTGCAGAATCAAATCCTGATCATGGACGAACCAACCTCGGCGCTGACAAACGCCGAAGCGGATCGCCTGTTCGGCGTGATCGAGCAGCTCAAGCGGCATGGTGTCACCATCATTTATATTTCGCACAAGATGGACGAGGTCTTCCGCCTAGCGGACCGGATCACGGTGCTCCGCGACGGCCGGTTGATCAAGACCGTCCTCCCGCAGCAGACCGACGTGACCTCCGTGACGCACTTGATGGTCGGCCGCGAGATCAAAGCGGTCGACTTCCAGGAGACGCGACAAGCCGGCGATGAGGTGCTGCGGGTCGAAAACCTGCGGCTGCGCTCCGCATCCGGGGCGCGCCGCTGGCAATTAGAGGATATCAACTTCACATTGCGGGCCGGAGAGGTTTTAGGCATCGCCGGATTGCTCGGCGCGGGCCGCACGGAATTGATGGAGGTCCTGTTCGGCCTCGCGACCGAGGAGGTACAAGGCTCAGTCTTTCTGCGGGGCCGCAAAGTCTACTTTCGACATCCGCAGCAAGCATTGGCGGCCGGTTTGGCGCTGGTGACCGAAGACCGCAAACGGCTCGGTCTGTTTGAAAACCTTTCCGTGCAGTCGAACATCACGCTCTCAAGCCTCTCTGAAACAGTCACCGCGGGAATGCTGTCGCGAACCGCCGAGCGCACCGCGGCGGAGGAATCGATCGCACAGTTGGGCATTCGGACCTCAAGCCCGGCCGCGGCGATTACCGAACTGAGTGGCGGCAACCAGCAGAAGTGCATCATCGCCCGTTGGCTGCGCACGCGTCCGGACGTATTGTTGTTAGACGACCCGACCCGCGGCATCGATGTCGGCGCCAAGGCCGAGATCTACCGTTTGGCGGACGAGCTTTGCCGCAGCGGGATGGGTATCTTGGTAACGTCGAGTGAATTGCCCGAACTGCTTACATTGTGCGACCGCATCTTGGTGCTCAGCGAAGGCCGGCTCACGGGAGAGTTCTCGCGCGACGAAGCAAGTGAAGAGCGCTTGATGGAAGCTGCGACGCAGAGGAACTGAGATGAGCGATGCCAAGCAGCCGATTAGCCGCACACAAGTCGGAGTTCTCGCCGGACTCTGTCTCGCCGCGTCATTGGCAATTAAGCTGTTTGTCCCCGAAAGCCAATTGATGATGGCCGCGTTCCTGCGTGTCGGCATCGTCATGTCGGCCCTCTGGTTCGCCGTGCCGGCCAAAGGCGCCAAGGTCAATTGGGACAAGGTTCTACCGGTCTTGGTGGGCGGCATCGTGCTGATTGCACTGTCGCGACGGATCATGATCGTCGCACTACCGCTGGCCATCGCTGTGGGCGTGTTGGCCTATTTCGTTCGTCCACGTCCCAAACAGCGCCCCGGCGAGCGGGAATCTTAATTCCCCTCTCAAATCGCCCGCGACCTAGTCGACCGCAGGACCAGATCTGCTTTCGCAATTAGTCGGACTGCCACGACATCAAACACCAAACGTCGGCGGCGGTTTCCGGGATACTCCCCGTCCAAGTGACTCCACAAGCTAATCCCGCCCCGAAGGGGCCCAAACAAGTCAGCCCAGGGCAAAGCGCAGCGCCGCCCTGGGTTGAAAAGCCGGAAATTCAAAAGCCCTGAAGGGGCAAAACAAGATTGCCTGGGCCCCGATCCCACCGATCAAACAACCGTGGAACTGGTCTTGGCACATTCCGAGCGCGCCAATAAAATCCCCGCCTCTCTCAACAACCCCCCCTTTCACAATTCATTACTGATGCCGTTACACCCGGCAGGGAGTACGACGCTATGTTGCTTCGGCGATATCTCGCGCTTTGCGCCCTCGTTGCAATGACACTCGGGTCGCTCTGCGGCTGCGAGTCTTTGAGCCACTTGAACCGTTGGGACGGACCGAGCGATGCGCATACGAATTTCTCGGTACGCGACGACGTTCCCGACGATTGGAGATACGACGGCGAGAGCAACGACGGTTGCCGCGGGTATTGATGTCCCAGAAGCGATTCACTGAGAGCGCGCACCACGGCGGCAAACACCGCCTGCGTGGTCTCACAGACTGCCTTTGGTGGACGGTACCGCTGTCTCGCGGGCATCGATAGCGACCGCCTCGCGCAGCGCCCGCGCGGTGGTCTTAAAAATGCCCTCCGCGATGTGGTGGCTGTTGCGCCCGTGATGCAGCACCAGGTGCAGGTTCATCTTGGCGTTGGCGGAGACCGCTTGCCAAAAATCCTCCACCAGTTGCGAATCAAAGTCGCCGATCTTCTCGGTCGGGAACTCGACGTGGCAAACGAACCATGCCCGCCCGCTCAGGTCGACCGCTGAGGTGATCAGCGTCTCTTCCATCGGCAGCGTTTTGCCGCCGTAGCGGGTGATTCCCTTCTTATCGCCGAGTGCATCCAAAAGTGCCTGTCCCAGGCAAATGCCGACGTCTTCGACCGTGTGGTGCTGATCAACTTCAAGATCGCCCTGCGCGTGAATCTCCAAGTCCATCAAACCATGCCGCGCGAACAGCGTGAGCATGTGGTCGAAGAATCCGACACCGGTCTGAATCTGCGATTGGCCCGTGCCGTCGAGATCCAGCGTGAGCTGAATCTTCGTCTCGGCAGTCTGGCGGTTAATGCTGGCGGTCCGGCTCATGAAGGTCACTACAACTCGTTCTATTCAGAATTAATACGATCTACTACGTTTTAACACAGCCCATTCCAGTGCGGGAGCCAATTGCGATGTCACACCGAAATCGGCAGCAGGTGTTTCAATCCAAACTGTACAACCGATTCAATCGAAACAACTTTCAGACGATTTCACGCAGGGCCGCCGACAGGACTTCAATCTGCTCATCCGTCCCAATCGTGATCCGCAGCCCGGTCCGCGGCTCGCTCTGATAGGCCACATCGGGATAGGTCATGTAGCGCACCAGAATCTTGCGGGCCTTGAGCGCCTCAAAAATCTCGCGATGCTCCCGCTGCGAATGCGTGGCCCAAACAAAATTCGCCTGGCTGGGCACGACTTCGAAACCAAGTTCAATGAGTGTCGCGACAAGATTGGCTCGCGTCGCGCGAATCCGCGCGGCGTTGTCCTGCATCCACTGCTGATCTTCCAAAGCGGCCGTCGCCGCGGCAAGGGCCAGCGTGTCGCAATTGTAGCTGTCCTTCACCTTGCGCATCCCGGTAATCAAATCGGGGTGCGCCACCGCGAACCCCATGCGAATGCCCGCCAGACTGTACGACTTGCTCAACGACCGCGTGACAATCACCCGCTCGCCGCCGGGCTGCGAAAAGATGGAACCGGAATGCGGCTCATCCGGAAAATCGCCGTATGCTTCGTCGAGTACGAAAATCCCCCGCGGCGGAATCAGCGCCGCCACCTCCTCGATACGCCATTGGTTTCCCGACGGGGAATTCGGATTGGGGACGAGTACCAATTTCGACTCGTCGACCTGTTCCTGACAGGCATCGAAATCCCATGACCAATCGGCGTTGAGTTGCAGCCGCTGATGCCGGCCGTCTTGAATGTCGACCAGCGTCTCATACAGAATGTAACTCGGGTAGGGCGAGAGCACCAAATCGCCGGAATCGATAAATGAGCGGAGAATGATCGTCAAATTTTCGTCGCTGCCGTTGGCGGGCAGCACCCAGTCGGCGTCCACCCCAAACAATTCGCCGGCAATCTGTCGGAAACGTGTCGAGAGCGGGTCCGGATAAAGCTTCAGCCGCTCGCTCGCCGCTTCCCGAATCGCCTCGAAGACGCGCGGCGATGCCGGGTACGGATTCTCGTTCGTGTTCAGCTTAACCCAACCACCCTCTTGCGGCTGCTCGCCCGGAACATAGCCGCCAATGCGGTCGATATTTTCGCGAAATAGACTCATCAATTTGGCAATTCAATTTTCATTCATATAGAAATTATTCGGACGCCTTGAATTCTCGTTCACAACGAGAGTCCCGTTTACGGGACTTACCCCGCACCAGCGGGTATTAGCCCCGCCATTGATGGCGGGGTCTCGATGTCGAGACAATCCGACTCCCGTTTACGGGAGTTCTCGTTGTGATGGCTTTAGCCCAAGACCCGTCATAAATGACGGGCCTAATACCGCTTCGCGGAAAAACCCGGTGAACCGGGTTGATTGACGAATACTGGACCTGCTCGAAATCATAATGAACGAGGTTTAAGCGCCGCTCTTTAGACGCCCATGCCGGGTCGCTGGTTCGCCGGTGCGTGAAATCCTATTATAACCACCCCTTTGAACCACCAACCAGTATCGCCAAAGATACGCTCATGCCGCTGGAATTGGTCCGTGTGACCACGAACGACGAAATGTACCTCGACGGCGTCTTGTACCAGCCGCCAGGCGGCAAATCGTCGGAGCTGCCGGTCGATGTGTTTCTCATCGTCCATGGCACCGGCAGCAATTTCTATGCGCCTGGTTTGCTGGAAACATTCGCACAGCAGGCGGCCGATGCGGGGGTCCCAGCGCTGCGGATTAACACCCGCGGACACGACGCAGTTTGCTCCAATCCCGGTCCGCAAGGCGCGCAGCGGGGCGGGGCGGCCCATGAATCAATCGCCGATTGCCGGCACGACCTGCATGCCTGGATCAACGAATTGCTCCGCCGCGGCTATCGCAATATCGCACTAGTCGGGCACAGCATGGGGGGCGTGAAATCGATTTACACGATGTCCCAGGCATCGCATCCGGCGGTCAAGTTTGTGATTTCCCTCTCCGCCCCGCGATTTCAGCATGCCGCCTACCGCGACCACCCACAGGGGGCAAAATTCCGCGACGAATACGCCGCCGCCCGCAACTTCGTCGACAACGGCACCCCCGACCGGCTGATGTCGATCACCCTGCCGCTGCCGATGCTGATCACCGCCGCGAACTACCTCGAGAAATACGGCCCTGAGGATCAATTCGACATCGTCAAGCACCTGCCCTCCGTCGCCTGCCCGGTCCTGCTGCTGGTCGGCAGCGAGTCGATCACCCGTTCGCTCGCTTTCAGCAACCAGCCGGAAGTCCTCGCGGAGCTAGCGGAACAACAGCCGCACATCGAATTCCAAACGGTCAAAGACGCCAACACGAACTACAGCGGGCAGTGGCACGTACCGTTTGAACGGGCCGTCGAATGGCTGTCGCGGCAGTCGGGCGGTTAGGAGTTTTTGCCACAGAAGACACCGAGAGCACTGCGCGGCAGCGCCGCTCCCAAAATCAAAGAAAGTAATTAGCCACTGATTCACACGGATCAAACACGGATTTGAAGAATCCCAAGCCGACCGCTTGCGGTCGCGATCGACGCACCGTGCCCGAGACGCGCACCAACGCCGCTTCCCGCTCCAATCGCTGCCAACAAAATTTCGCGGTCCCGAACATTGAGCACAAGAGTGTGCCATGCCAAAACCACTAGCGCTCATCGAACCCACGCCCCTGCTACAAGAAACCTACGTTTCCTACGTCGAAGAATTCCGGGCCGCGTCTGAAGACATGGTGCCGTTCGTCATCGGGTTTCCGCATGAGCCGTTTGACGACCTGGTCGAGCGGCTCCGCGGCTATTCGCAAGGTCTGGGGATCACTGAGGAACAGGTTCCCTGTACGACGTTTTGGCTGGTCGAGGATGAACGGGAAATCGTCGCGGTGTCCAACCTCCGCCACGCACTCACCGACAAACTGCGCCGCGAAGGAGGCCATATCGGCTACAGCGTCCGCCCCTCCCGCCGCGGCGAAGGACTGGGAACTGCCGTGCTGCGTGAATCACTGCAAAAGGCCCGCGAGATCGGACTCGACCGCGTGCTGATCACTTGCAGCAAAGAGAATCTCCCCTCCGCCCGCGTCATCCTGCGAAACAAAGGGCAACTCGACTCGGAAGAGTTTCTGCCCGAGCGGCAATCGACCGTGCAGCGCTACTGGATCGATCTGTGACGGCGATCAACGGATTGATTTCGGCAGTCTACGGTTCCAGATCAGCGGGCAATAGACCAATCGGTTCGCCCCACTTAAAGTGGCGAGTTCCATCGGTTTCGTAATCATGATTGATGACACGAAACGAGCTTGGGTCGGCGTTCGCCAGAATCTCGTTCATATGAAATACATGATGCTCGTCTCGTCCGAACACGTCATGCAGATGCCCCTTTGGTGCTGGAACTACTTCGAATGTGGCCGGGTCGGCTCCGTCGACAATTTTGCCCGCGTAATAGACATGCTTGCGATCTTTCGTAAACCCAGCGTTAAGCACGATGAACGTCCCGGGATCGCTGCCTCTGATTTGCCAGCCGTAGTAGTACGCCCGCCGGCAATCCCTTGCATATTCGAATTTAAGCCTTGCGAAACTTTCCTGGTCTGCACCACGAACGGTTCGCGGCTTGCCACTCATCTTATCGAGAAAATTGATCCCGTTTTTATCTTTTGCGTAGCCGCGGTAGCAGGGTAACCGGCCGGCAGATTCGAAAAAGACCCCATCGTCCAAAACCGCAAACGATTCGGCGTCGACGCCTTTAGCGATGCCCATGATGTAATATACAAAGTTGCGATCACGCGCAAAAATCTCATTGAGAACTTCAAATGAATCGCGATCAACCTTGCGCATTCGTCTGTTGCCGCTGAAGACTCCGCTGCTGTCCATTGCCCATTGGTGATTCAGTGCAACGAACGAATTCAAATCGACTCCATCAATCACGTGCCCATTCCAGAATACGGATCCTTGCCTGATCACGTAAGCAGACTCTGACATCTATTCATAGTCTTTCTTGAGCGGGTGGCCGCTATGCAGCAAACGCGGCCATACGATGAAAGGAAGAAAAACTCGCGCAGAGTCGCGGAGACGCAAAGAGAAGAAACGCAAGAGACGTCTTCAGGTCTGCATCTGATAAGATTCTCAATGATACGATTCGATCCCTTCGAGTTGACTGCGTCTTCCCTGATAAAGCTCCCTTAACGATCTCTGCGGCTCTGTGTCTCTGCGCGCAATTATCTGATTCGTAGAGCAGCCGTGATCGCGAAGCAATCGAAACCACCCGCCTAAAGCCTAATACCTCTATTCAATCGTAAACTCCGCCGCCGGCGTGTAGCTCAATTCCGCCAAGTGCGGCGTCGGAATCCGCGGGCCTTTCTCAAACCGCGAATCCATCAGCGCCGCCAGCACGCCGGTCACGAGATACGTCCGCTCGACCGGATAACTCGGCCGGCGGCTGCGGAACATCACCTCGATGTGGTTGCACAAAAAACTGAAGTGGTCGCGTTGCGGCTTATTCAGCTCGCACCACGTTGCTACCGGATCGCGGCGGCCTTTCACCTGGGCGGCGAAGCAGAATTCCGAGACCAGCCCGCGCGACAGGTAAGCAGCGGTTTTGAATCCGTCGCTGTATTCGATTAAAAACACGACCGCGTTCGGATCGGCTTTCTGCAGGGAGTCGAGGTCGAATGTCCGACCCTTAAGCGCGGGAACCGTGTCGATCGCGGCGGCCAGCAGTTTCCAATTCCAGCGCCCTTCACGCGCGGCCTTCCAAGTCTCGTCGCCTTGCAGGGCTTGGACGGCTTTCACACCGGTCTCCCCGCCCCGGCGACGCTCGACGAACGTCTGCAGCACCTCCAACGTGTGGAAACCATAGCTTTCCTCCCCGGCAAACCCGACCGCCAGCGCGGAATCCAATTCGATTCCCGCGCGAAACGCCAACGGCGGCCGCCGCCAAGCGACCGGCACGCTCGATCCGGCCATCATGGGAAATTTCAGTTCCTGCGACTGCCGATACATCCACTCGGCGTTCTCCCATGAATAGGAAAAGTGCTTGTCGTTGTAGACCGGCACCGATTTGCCCGCCCGTCGGAACACATTGACGATCCGTTCAAACAGTTCCCGCCGCGGATACAAATGCTGACCTTTTTCATTGAACGGATAATCTCCGTGTTCGCCGATCAATAGAACGCCGTCGACCGCGAATTTGTCACCGCCCAGCATCAGCGATTCTTCGACGTTTTTGACCAGCGGAATCCCGTACCGCGCCGCCATGCCCCGACCGATATCCGAGTCTGGAAACTGATCGATATACAGGCTCACCACCTCGCAGTGCGGCAAGTGCGTCCGTCCGACGACCGCGTAGCCTTCGATAAACTTGGTGATAATGTCGTCGGCGTGCGAATATTTGAAGTAGGCAGTCGTCACCGCCGCAATCCGCTGTTTGGGCCCTTGCGGCGCAGGCAAGGAGTCGGTCGGCAGGACAATCTTCGGTTGCGGCAACGGTTGGCTGCGGAGGACGTGCGAACGGTTGTCGTTCTCAGGCGCGGCGAATGCCGGAGCAACCTTCCCGGCGGCGAGCGCGATCCCTGCGGCTGTCAGAAAACCTCGGCGATTGAAGTCGTTGGTGTGCGTCATCGTTTGGCTCCACAGGACGTTTTCGGCCGTTTCGGA
>JANQPT010000020.1 GCA_028285345.1 Planctomycetales bacterium | reverse complement strand
GGCAAAACCGGATTCTGGACCAGTTGCTCTCGCCGTTGACGCTGCAGCGCGTGGCGGACAACGAATTGAAGACGCCCGCCGACCAGGATGCCCTGACGGTGGCCGAACTGATCTCCAGATTGACGCAATCGATCTTTAGCGAAGTCGAAACGATTGAGCCGTCCGAATACACGGCCCGGCAACCGGCCATCGGTAGTCTACGCCGCAATTTGCAGCGAAACTACATGGACCGCTTGGCCAAGTTGATCTTGAAGCAGGGAGGAGATGCGTCGGTCATTGCCGCGTCAGAACTCCGCCAGTTGCGGAGCAACGTGGAGAGTCTGCTGGCGGGCAAAGTTGAACTCGACGTTTATTCACGGTCGCACCTGCACGATATCTCGCAGCGGATCGGCAAGATATTGGATTCAGGGATTTCGCAGGCGGCATAACAGGAGACGGATTCACTTCTGTGCGTGGAGTACCGGGATTGCCCACGACAAAGCATTTGTCACGGCCTCGCCCACGCATGATAATCGCCCGGCGGGCCGGTCGACGATCGAAACCGATCGCTCGACCGGCCGCCAGTGCGTTCGCGGGTCAAGAGGAGCGATATCGATGCAAGGGAACTCTGCCGCTGGGCGTATCTTCCCAAACTTGCACGCGTTACGTAGCATTAAGGCCAATGCGATCGGCATCGCGCGCCGAGAATCCGAAGTGCAGTCACGCGAAGAATCGCCATGAAACTTGCGTCAAAGGTCTTGCTGCTATTCTTGCTGGCGTTCGTGGCCATCACGGGAATCTTTAGCTATTTGACGATCCGCCAGGAATCGGATCAATTTGCCCGGGAACATGAGCGGCATGCGGCGGATCTGCTGGAATCGATCCGGCCGCAGTTGCTAAACGCATGGAAAGCGGGCGGCCACCGAGAGCTGGCCCATGTCGTGAGGGTTTCCACGCAGAGTATTCGGCACACGAAAGTGCAATACTATCAATATGACGCCAGTGGGGCTGATAAGCCCACCGATTCGTCATCGCCGGAGATTCAAGCACTTGTCGGTCAAAAAGAAACAGTGACTCGGACGGTCACCGACCGCACGGGCAACAGCCGCGTGCACACGGTTTTGCCGTTGAATCTCGGCGACCAGACGCCGGGCGGGATCGATGTTTCCAGTACGATGGAACCGGTGGAGCAGCGGACCCGCGAAACGCTCACGTACTCGGCGCTGTCGGTCTTAGGCGTCGCTGCGCTTTGCAGCGGGCTGCTGGTCGTATTCGGCGTGCGGATGATCGGCCGCCCCTTGGACCAACTTGTGGACAAGACGAAGCGTGTCGGCCTCGGTGATCTCGGCGGGCCGCTGAATCTGAATCGCAATGATGAGCTTGGCCAGTTGGCGACGGCGCTCAATGAGATGTGCGATCAACTGGCACAGCAACGAGAAACGATTCACACGGAGACCGCCTCGCGCCGAGCGACGGAACAGCAACTGAGGCATGCCGATCGGCTCAAGACCGTCGGCCGCTTGGCCACCGGGATCGCCCATGAATTGGGCACGCCGCTGAATGTGGTCTCCGGCCGCGCAGGCCTGATTGCCGGCGGAAAACTGTCTGATTCAGAGATTCAACAGAGTGCCGTCGTGATCAAGACGGAAGCGGACCGCATCGCCAAAGTGATTCGCGAATTACTCGACTTCGCGCGGCGCTCCACTCCGCAACGATCATTGACGGATCTTCGCGAGGTCATCGATCACTCCGTTGACCTGTTACAGCCCCTTGCAGAAACGTCAAATGTGGCGATTCGTGTCGAGTCGACGGGTGAAGAGTTCCAGGCCCATGTCGATGCGGGCCAGCTCCAACAGGTGCTCACGAACCTGCTGATGAACGCCGTCCAATCGATCGATCAGTCGGGCGAAGTCGAGGTCCGGTTGACCTCCGGTACCGCGACTCCCCCGGAGGAGGCCGAAGTCGAGCCGGGCGATTTTTACCGGATCGACGTGATCGACAACGGTTGCGGAATCGCCGAGGATCGTCTGCATGACATCTTCGAGCCGTTTTATACGACCAAGGACGTCGGAGAGGGAACGGGGTTGGGCCTTTCCATTTCGTATGGCATCATTCGGGAACATGGCGGCTGGATTGCCGTCACGAGCGAGGTCGGCGAAGGGAGCCGTTTCTCGGTCTATCTTCCCAAGTCAATCAACACTAAAACTGACAGTTGAGAACGTTTATGACCGGCCGAGTGCTGATTGTTGATGACGAGCAGAGCATGTGCGAGCTGATCGATACCGATCTGCGATTGCGCGGCGTGGAATCGGCCTGGTGTACGTCCGCCGCCGAGGCACTCCGCTTGCTCCAAGAGCAGGAATTCGACGTCGTGCTGACCGACGTCAAAATGCCCGGGACCGATGGGCTGCAACTCTGCCGGCAGATTTCCGACAATCGGCCCGATATTCCGGTTGTGGTGATGACTGCTTTCGGCAGCCTGGAAACGGCTGTTGCAGCGATTCGCGCGGGGGCGTATGACTTCGTCACCAAGCCAATCGAAATGGATCTGTTGGCGCTCACTTTAGAGCGGGCGTCGAAACACAGCCAACTTCAGCAGCAGGTGAAACTGCTCAGCGATGCCGTTCGCCGGGCCGGCCGGTTTGGCGAGATGCTGGGCGACAGCGGCGCGATGCAGGACCTTTACGACCAACTGGCGCGAATCGCCGATTCCGAAGCCTCTGTGTTGATCACGGGCGAAAGTGGAACCGGCAAGGAATTGGTCGCACGTTCCATCCATGACCGAAGCCGCCGCGCCGCGAAGCCGTTCGTCGCGGTGAATTGCGCAGCGCTTTCGGAAACGCTGCTGGAAAGTGAACTTTTCGGTCATGCCAAAGGCGCGTTCACCGATGCGCGGACGGAGCGGAAAGGGCTGTTCTTGGAGGCGGAAGGGGGCACGCTGCTGTTGGATGAAATGGGCGAGATGCCGATGTCGATGCAGGTCAAACTGCTCCGCGCGCTGGAGGAGAATCGACTGCGGCCGGTTGGCAGCGACAAGGAAGTTCCGTTTGACGTGCGGATCCTGGCCGCCACGAATCGCGACCTCGAAACTGCGGTTGAAGACCAGCGGTTTCGCGAAGACTTGTACTACCGCATCAACGTGATTCAGGTCGAGTTGCCGCCGCTGCGGGCGCGGGGGACGGATATTCTGCTGCTGGCGCAGAACTACGTCGAGCAATTCGCCGAGCGCTCCCGCAAGGAGATCGTGGGGATTTCCGAACCGGCGGCGGAAAAACTGCTGGCGTATTCCTGGCCGGGCAACATTCGTGAGCTGCGCAACGTGATGGAGCGCGCGGTCGCACTCACGCGGTTCGACAACATCGCCGTGGACGACCTGCCGGAGAAGATCCGCGACTACCGCTCGTCGCAAGTTTTTATCGGCGGCAGCGATCCGACGGACCTGGTGCCGATGGAAGAGATCGAACGGCGGTACATCCTGCACGTCCTGGAAACCGTCGGCGATAACAAGACGCTCGCCTCGCGGGTGTTGGGGCTGGACCGCAAGACGCTGTACCGCAAGCTGAAACAGTACGGCGTCGACGAGTAGCAGCGCTTGTCAGAGAGTCCATCCGGGAATTCAAACCACCAAATAAAGCGTATTTTGGGAGGGCGAGGCTCCCGCCGAGCCGAACACGGTTTCAGAAATGCGGCTCAGCAGGAGCTTCGCCCTCCCAATTCCCGGACGCACTCTGTCAGAATTGATGTCACTATTCCGCGACTGCCGAATGTTGGTTCCTCACCTGTGATTCAGTTTTTGAATCATCTGAGCCCGGTTCACCGGGTTTTCCGCGCAGCGGTACTAGGCCCGGCATTTATGCCGGGTTCCGAGGTGCAACCGCGCCCCTGAGCCTCGTTCACGAGGCTTCTCGCTGTCGTGGCTTTAGCCTTACGGGGGATGGCTGAAGCCGGCACAGCGAGAACTCCCGTAAACGGGAGTCGTTCCCTGCGCTCACCAGAGGACCCGCCATAAATGGCGGGCCTAATACCCGCTTTCGCGGGGAAAGTCCCGTAAACGGGACTGTTATCAATCATCGCGCCAGCCTGATCCGGTCATCACAGATTGATCGCAATGCTGGATGGGACCAGCCGCGATGGGCGCAGTTGATTGACGGACTCGTTTCATTCGCTGCTCAGATCGCGGTTTTTGGCGCGCGTCGCGGGGCGATGTTCCTCGGCGGGGCAAATTGCCCCGGCGCGCACCACATATTTCGCGTGAATTTCTCGCGTTTTCGATTTGGCACACGCTTTGCTTTTTGATTTCGGCGGAGCCAAGCAGAAGTGAAACACAACTTCCCATTGTCGCCGCCGGCTCCGTTGCGGCGGCGGAAACTTCGCGAGGAACGAAAGATGTCCACAGTCGCAGATCGAAAAACTCACGCACAGATTAACGAACTGACGGAACAGGCCAAGATATGCAGCGAGCCGTTTCAACGTCTGCTCGACGAAGTCGGGCGGGTGATCGTGGGGCAGAGCAAGCTGATGCACCGCATGTTGATCGGCCTGCTCGGCAACGGCCACCTGCTGATCGAAGGCGTACCGGGGCTGGCCAAGACGACCGCGGTCGCCACGTTGGCGAAAGGGATCGATACGGGTTTCCAGCGTCTGCAATTCACGCCGGATTTGCTGCCAGCGGACTTGTTGGGAACTCTAGTCTACAGGCCGCAGGACCAGAAATTCGTCGTACAGAAAGGGCCGATCTTTTCGAACCTGATCCTGGCCGACGAAATTAACCGCGCCCCCGCAAAGGTGCAAAGCGCCTTGCTGGAGGCGATGCAGGAACGGCAGGTCACGATCGGATCGGAAACATTTCCGTTGGACGATCCATTCCTGGTCATGGCTACGCAAAACCCGGTCGAACAGGAGGGGACTTATCCGCTACCCGAAGCACAGATGGACCGCTTTATGCTCAAGGTCGTGGTGGAATATCCCAACCGCGGCGAAGAACTGGAAATTTTGTCGCGGATGTCGAAGACGCAGAATTCGCTCGACATCAACGCCGTAACCTCGCCGCGGGAGATTACACGGGCGCGCGGTTTGGTGGACGAGATTTACGTGGACGGCAAGGTGCAGGAGTACATCGTCGACATGGTGATGGCCACTCGCAAACCGAGCGACTACGGCTTGCCGATCGACGAGTTGATCGAGTACGGGGCCTCTCCGCGGGCGACGATTAACCTAACGCTGGCCGGCAAGGTCAATGCATTCTTGCATGGTCGCGGCTACGTGATCCCGCAGGACATCAAGGACATGGCATTGGACGTACTGCGGCACCGCGTCGTGGTCTCGTACGAAGCGGAAGCGGAAGACAAGACCTCCGACGACATCGTGCGGGCCATTGTCGACCAGATTCCCGTTCCGTAGTTCAAGCCAATGAATGAACCCCGTAGGGTCCGCTGTGCGGACCGAGAAACGCAGCTGACGGTCGGCCGCGTAAAAAAGGAACACAGGCTCTCCGGTGGTTGCTCTACACCGTTGGGGGCGATCTACAGAGAGACTTGGTCCGCACAGCGGGCCCTACGGTGGTGACACTGTGCCGCCAATTAACGACGAATGACCAATGAACTGAGGTGAAATCCCGATGATTTCCATGGAATTGTTGAACAAAATCCGCCGCATCAAAATTCGGACATCGCACCTAGCGGACGACATGTTGAGCGGCCAATACCACACCGCCTTTAAGGGGCGGGGCGTGGAATTTGAGGAGGTGCGTCCGTATCAAATCGGTGACGACGTACGGAGTATCGACTGGAATGTCACGGCACGGTACGGAGAGCCGTACATCAAGCTGTTTCGCGAGGAACGCGAATTGACCGTGATGCTGCTCGTCGATCTCAGCGCGTCGCAGGGATTGGGAACGCACTATCAGACCAAGCGGGAATTGGTGACGGAGTTGGGAGCGACGCTCGCGTTCTCCGCCATCAAGAACAACGACAAGGTCGGCTTAAACCTGTTCACCGACGGGATCGAGAAATCAGTGCCGGCCCGCAAGGGTTCACGGCACGTGCTGCGGCTGATCTTGGAGCTGTTGTACTGCAGTCCGATCGGCAGCGGGACAAACATCGCCGCCGCGCTGGAGCACTTGAACCGCACGGTGAAGCGACGGTCGATCGTTTTCTTGATCAGCGACTTTCAGGACAACGGCTATGAGAACGTGCTGCGGATCGCGCGGCGGAAGCATGACCTGATCCCGGTTGTCGTCGGCGATCGCCGCGAATTTGAAATCCCCAACGTGGGGCTAGTCGAACTGCGGGACGCGGAAACGGGTCGAACGGCGACGTTGGATACCAGCAGCCGCCGGCACCGTGAACTGTATGCCGCACACGCGCGGCAGACCGCGGAAAAGCGGGAAGAACTCTTTAAGAAACTGAAAATGGACCCCATCCACATCAATACCGGAGACGACTTTGTCGATCCGCTCCGGAAGTTCTTTCATAAACGGGAGTCACGGCAATGAGCCGCGTAATGACATTTAACCACACACGCCGCAAGATCGGGCTGCGTATCGCCGCGGCGATGACGGCCTGCATCTTGATGGCGGGCCAGCTGTCGGCGGAGTCGGTGCCGAACAATACGGCGGGCGCCGAAAACAGCACCCGGCAAGGGCCGGCGGTGATGACGAGCACCGTGGATCGCACCGCGGCTCAGATCGCCGATCCGATTCAGTTCACTGTAAGGATCGAAGTCCCGGAATCGGTGACCGTCTCGTTTCCCGATCAACCGCAGGCGCTGGGGCCGTTCGAAGTGATCGGCATCAGCGACAAATTGGACATTCCGCACGGAGACAAACGGCTCTGGACGCGTGTTTATGAGCTCGAGTCGTTGTCCTCCGGCACACAGGAAATTCCGGAAGTCGCCGTCGCCTTTACGGACCGCCGCGGCGCAACACCTCAGCATGATGTGATCAAATCCGAACCGATCGCGATCGCGATCAACAGCGTCCTGGAGGGCCAGGCGGATCCGACCAAGTTTCGCGACATTAAAGGGGCGGTCGATCTGCCGATTACCGCGCCGCCGTCTTACACCGCGTGGTGGATCGCCGGCGGAACGGCTGCGGCACTCGCGACATTGCTGCTGATCGTGGCCCTGCGTAAGCGCCGGCAACTCAACGCCCAGCAGTGGGCGCTGGCCGAATTGGAACGATTAGAGTCCGAAGGTCACGTCGAACAGGGGCGGGTGCAACTGTTCTACTCGCGACTGACGGACATTGTCAGAGCCTATATTGAGCGTCGTTTTGAGATCGCCGCACCGCGGCAGACGACGGATGAATTCTTAACGCACATTCACGACGGCGAAACCCTCGGCGAGGAGCATCGTGAACTGTTGCAGCAGTTTCTGGCACAAGCGGACATGGTCAAATTCGCGAGCTTTTGCCCGGCCACATCGGAGGGTAATGAGGCGATCGAAACGGCCCGCCGCTTCGTGCTGGAGACCGCCCCGCAGAAAACTGAACCCGAACCTCAACCTGCCGCTCGGGAGGAGAAATAAGTCATGTTTATTACCCCATCCGCTTGGTTCCTGCTGCTGCTGATCGCCGTGCCGTTGTTGGCGTGGTACGTGCTGTGGCAGCGAAAGACGCAAGCCGTCGCCTTCAGCGACACGAGTGGACTTCAAGATCTGCCGCGGACGTGGAAGCAGCGGCTGTGGTGGCTGCCGGCGGCACTGCGGATCAGCGCCGTCGTGCTGCTGATCGTCGCCCTGGCCCGGCCTCAGGAAGGCCGCAAGCAAACGGTCAGCGAATCTGAAGGCATCGCGATTGAAATGGTCGTTGACCGCAGCGGCAGCATGCAGGCAATGGACTTTACCGTCGACGGTGAACCGGTTGACCGACTGACCGCCGTCAAAGATGTCGCCGGAGACTTCATTTCCGGCGGCGAAGAATTGGAGGGACGGTTCAGCGACCTGATCGGATTGGTGACGTTTGCCCGGCATGCCGACGGCGTCAGTCCGCCAACGTTGGACCACCCGTTTCTGGTGTCGCAATTGAATCAAGCCACGATCGTCAATGACCGCAACGAGGACGGGACGGCAATCGGCGATGCCATCGGACTGGCCGTCGAGAAGCTGACCGCCCTCGATCACGGCCGAGACGACAAGGTGAAAAGCAAGGTCATGATCCTGTTGACCGACGGCGAGAACAATAGCGGCGACATCGACCCGGTCCAGGCGGCGGAACTGGCCGCCACACTCGGCGTGAAGATTTACACAATCGGCGTCGGCACCAAAGGCCAAGCTCCGGTGCCGGTGATCGATCCGTTCACTGGCCGCCGCGAGTACCAAATGATGGAAGTCAACATCGATGAGGAGACGTTGACCAAAGTCGCTGAAGTGACCGGCGGCAACTACTTCCGGGCGACCGACACGGCGTCGCTGGCGGCGATCTATGAAAAGATCGACGAGCTGGAGAAGAGCCGCGTGGAGGAAAAACAGTATGTCGACTACCGCGAATGGGCGATCGAACCGGTGCGGGTGGCCGGCATGAAGGTGCCGCCGCTGGTGTTGCTGGCGCTTTTCGCACTGACGGCACAAGTCGTGCTGAGTCATACATTGTTCCGGCGTCTCGTTTAGAGTCCCGTCACAATTTCAAAACCGAGAGACAAACAAATTACCCATCAACCCTGAAAGAGATGTCATGGAAATGCATATCGGCAATCTCGCGAATTTGAATTATCTGTGGCTGGTCGCCGGCGTGATTGCGGTGGCGGCTGCGGCCGCCGCGGCAAATCGCCGCGCTGTCGCAAGATTCGCCACGAAGAACCTGACGCCGTTTTTGTTCCCAGGCTCGAGCCGGCGACGCATTGTCAAGCTGGCAATCATCTCGGCGGCGGTTGCCGCGATGGTCGTGGCGCTGGCCGACATTCGCTGGGGCAAGACGTGGCGTGAAGTTCCGCAAAAGGGAATCGAAGTCATGTTCGTGCTGGACGTCTCGCGGTCAATGCTGGCCGAAGACGTCGCCCCCAACCGTCTGGAACGGGCGAAGCAGCAGATTAAGGACATGGTCGATGAAATGGCGGGCGACCGCGTGGGACTGGTGGTTTTTGCGGGCGACGTGCGGCAGAAGATTCCGCTCACCAGCCATTATCACGATTTCAAACAAATACTGGATGAAGTCGGTCCGCACAACGTCCTTCGCGGCGGATCGAAAATCGGCGACGCAATCCAGATGGCTTCTGACGCGTTTCTGGACAAAACCGCGGATCACAAGGCAATCGTGATTTTCACCGACGGCGAGGATCATGAGAGCGACCCTGCGGCGATCGCAGCGGCCGTACACGAAGCGAAGGGAATTCGGCTGTTCACCGTCGGTCTGGGCGACGACGAGCAAGGTGCTCGCGTGCCGGTTCAAACGGCGTCCCGCCGAGGATTTCTGACGCACAACGGCGAGCAGGTCTGGTCCAAAATGAACGGTGAGGTCCTCAAACAGATCGCATTAAAAACCGACGGAGCGTACATCCCGGCCGGCACCAAGCAGGTCGACATGGCGGGCGTGTATCGCGACTACGTGGCTCAGGTAAACGAGCAGGATTTCGAAACGGCGAAGATTCACAGCTACATTCCCCGGTATCAGTGGTTTGTGGGAACCGCACTGCTGCTGATCTTGGCCGACACCCTGCTCAACGGCAACAAACGGCGATCGGCGATGCCGTATCGCTATGCCGTCGCGGCACCCAAGAAAAGCGATCCCAAGACCAATTCGAAGAAATCCAACCGGCAATCCGCACGAACCTCGCAGCACACTCATGCCGCGTGAACAGATAAGGACAACGACAATGACTGAGCATAAAGCAATTCGACGAAGACTGTTGAAAAGAACGGCGCCGCTGTTGGCCGCGATCGCATTGTTGCCGATCAGCCCGGCTGCCGCCGATGAGAACGACTTTGCCAAATTGATCAATCGCGGCAACGCGGCGCTCTCCGAGGGGGACTTTGATCAAGCGTTGGAAGAGTATCAACAAGCGGCCGAGCATGGGCCGCAGCGCAACGAACTGAAGTACAACGAAGCGATCGCGCTGTATCGCCGGGGCGAGACGGCGCGGGCCCGAGAACTGTTTGCCGAGGCGACCGCGTCGCAAAACCGCCGGTTGGAGGCCAAGGCCCGTTTTAACCTCGCCAACTGTGATTTCAGCGAGGCATTGCAACTGGCGGAGCAGGACCGCGACGCGGCGATCGAAAAGGCGCGGACCGCGATTTCGCACTATCGCGGCTCACTCGCCGCCGACGCCCACGATGCCGACGCGCGAGCCAATATCGAATTGGCCAGTTTGTTGATCAAGAAGCTGCAGGAGGAGCAGAAGCAAGAGGAGCAGCAACAACAGCAGCAGCAAGATCAACAGCAGGATCAGCAACAACAAGACCAGCAGCAGAACCAGGACCAACAACAGAACGAAAACCAGGATCAAAACCAAGATCAGAATCAAGATCAGCAGCAGCAAGATCAACAACAGAATTCAGAGAACCAAAACCAGGAGCAAGACCAGCAGGACAACCAACAACAGAACCAGGACCAGCAATCACAACAGGATCAACAACAGGAACAAGATCAAAACCAGGACCAGCAACAGGATTCCGGTTCGGAGTCGGAGCAGAATGATCAGCAGGACGAATCTCAAGATCAACAGGAACAGCAAGACCAGCAAGGAAGCGATCAGAGCGAATCGAACCAGGATCAGCAACAAGAGTCCGAGCAGAAAGACGAGCAATCGAACGACCAATCCGACTCGAACAATCAGCAGCAAGACCAGGGAGAGGAATCGGAACAGGACAAAGAATCTGAGCCGCAATCCGATCCTGGTGAGCAGCAGAACGAGCAGGATCGACAACAGCAGCCCGAGCAGCAGCAGGACAATTCGGATCGTCGCGACGAGCAACGGCCCGGTGATCAGTCCCAAGAGCAGCAGCAGCAACAACAGCAGCAGCCAACGCAGCCGCAAGGTGCGGACGAACAACCGGCTGAGGAGCAACAGCAGCAGCCGGCCGGCGGGATTGGCGACAAGTCGATCGACAAACAGGAAGAGCAATCGCCCCAAGCCGCAGCCGCGGCAATACAGGGCGGAAAAGAGGAACAGGCGATGACCGAGCAAGAGGCGTTAAAAATGCTGCAGGCCGTCCGCGACCGCGACTTGTTGCGGCGATTGCAGAACCTCAGGAAGGCCCAAAGCCGGTACATCCCTGTCGACAAAGATTGGTAAGACCCCGCCTCGCCGACAGAAGTTCGGCGAACTTCATAACGGAGAATGACTCATGAAACCTAGAATCTCGATATCACTCCCGGCACTGGCGTTGGCGGCCCTGAGCAGTGTGGCCATCGCCGCGACGCCGGCGTCGGCTGCGGAAGTCAGAGCCGGGCTCTCGACGCGCGAGGCCTACGTCGGATCGCCGATCACGATGTCCATCGAAATCTCCAATGCGGATCAGGCGTCCGTGCCGACGATACCTCGAATCGACGGGCTGGACATCAAGTCACTCGGGTCCCCGAGCCGGAGTTCGCAGACGACGATCATCAACGGCCGGCGTTCGCACCGCGTTTCCGAAACGCACGCGTGGCAAATCATACCAAGACGCGAAGGCACTTTCGAAATCCCTGAGATCGACATTGATGTCGGCGGTCGTACCGTAACAACTCGCCCGCAATCCTTCGTTGTCACACGGAGCGAAACCGGTGATCTGCTCTTCGCAGAGATTGTAGGGCATGACGAGAAAATCTTCGTCGGCCAGCCGATGCGGGTGACTCTCAAGATTTGGGTCAAGCCGTATTACGACACCCGGCTCGACATTAAGTTGAGCGAGGGTGACATGTGGAACATGATCTCGCAGGATCGCACCCAGTGGGGAATCTTCAGCGACCGCCTGCAAGAGTTGGCGGAGAACAATCAGCGTCCGGGCGGAGAGGAAGTGCTCAAAGCCGACCGGGACGGCAACCAGCGGAGCTACTACTTGTACGAAATCCCGGCGACCATTTATCCCAAGCGTCCGGGCAAACTCGACGGCAGCGACGTTCAAATCGTCGTCGATTACCCGACACAACTGGGGAAGTCCCGCGATCCGTTCGATTCGTTCTTCAGCCGCGGTCGGGGCAGCATGTTCGGCGACGATCTGCCGAGCATGTTCGGACCGCGACTGATGGTGAGCAATTCACGGCCGATCGTGGCCTCCGCGGAAGTCGATGCGACTCAGGTTATGGATGTGCCGACGCAAGGTCGACCGGCGGATTATCGTGGTGCGGTGGGACGTTATACGATCGTAGCAGAGGCCACACCGACGGAGGTCCAAGCGGGCGATCCGATTAACCTGTATCTCGGCATCACGGGAGACGGGCCGATGGACCTCGTTCAGGCGCCACCGTTAACAGTGCTTTCTAAGGATTTCCGCGTCTCTGACGACCCATTGGCGGGGATCGTGCAAGACGACACGAAGTTCTTCACCGTCACGATTCGGCCTCGCAAAGAGCGAATCACTGAGATTCCAGCGATTCCGTTGACATTCTTCGATCCGACGGCGGAGAAGTTCGTCACGGTCCACAGCCGACCAATCGCGATAAACGTCACCCCCGGCGACAATCTCGCCGCCGGCGCGATCGTGGGTCGCCAGGGTCCGGGCAGTCTCACCGTCGGAGATTCCACGGAACCGCAATCACTTATCAGCTATGCCAATTACACCGGCGACGATGCATTGAAGGTCAGCCGCCCGGTGGGAGAACTCCCTTGGGTATTGGGGTTTGTGGTTCCTCCGGTGATCTTCTTCGGGACAGTCGGTTTTCGAAATCGTCATCGATTCGGCAACTGGTTCTCGGCCCTGCCGGGGTCCGATCTGCGCGCGGCCAGTTCCATGCTGGATCGCTCCAATTCGCCGGGAGAAGTGGCCCAAGCCGTGAGGACGTTGCTGGAAAACCTGCACGACGGGCAATGCGGATCGCGGAGTTCGCACGAGTTGATCAATGATCTTCGCTCGCGTGGCTTCACCGGTCTCGACGCATGCGAACACATCGTTGAGCAATGCGAACAGAGCCACTACGCAGGAGCAGGACATGTCGACTTGGCGGGACTGGTTCAAGAGGCGCGGCAGAGTATTGCGGCGATTGGCCATCCTCAGCATGGCCACTCCTGATCATCACAAGACACATTGACCCGATCCATATAAGGAATAGGACGATGACTAATAGCAAATATCTGACAAGTTTTGCACTGGTGGTTGCCGCCACATTGGCCTTCGGCGCCGGTGCGCCACGAGGCGTGGCGGGCGAACTCGATCGCGAACAACAGCAGACGATTCTGCAGGAAGCGAACAGGCTCTATGAACGCGGGGCGGCGAACAGCGAAGACCAAGCGTTGTCGAAGGAGAGCTACCAAGCGGCCGCTGTCAAATATCAAACCCTGATCGACGACGGCGTCCAAAGCTGGCAAATGTACTTCAACTTGGGCAATGCGTACCTGCAAAGCGGCTCGCTGGGGCGTGCCATTGTGAACTATGAACGGGCGGCCGCTCTGACTGGAAACCCGACTGTTCACGCCAACCTGGAACACGCGAGGTCGCTCGTCCAAACGGAACCGCCGGCCGAACTGCCGCAGTCGACGTATGAAGCTGCGGTCGCCAAATTGTCGGCAATTCCCATGAGTACCGTTGCGTTGGTCGCGGTGTTCTCGTGGATCTGTTTTTGGGTCGCGATCAGTTTTCGCAGCCGCAGTTGGCAGCGAACGTTAAACCTCACGGGAACAGTAGCGGCTATTATGTTCTTGTCGGCGGCGCTGCTCATCGCGGACCATAATCCCGAGGCAGAAACGCCCGAGGGAATCGTGACGTCGAAACAAGGGGTGCTCCGTGAAGGAAACGGAACCGCGTTCGCACCGCGCGACGGGCTGCCGTTGGAAGAGGGGGAAGAGGTCCGCGTGTTGGAACACCGGGGCGATTGGTTCAATGTCAAAACTCAGGACGGGCGGCAAGGATGGCTGTCGCACTCCGATGTCGAAGCCATTTAACACGCCTGCGGTCAGCATGAATCGTCGGTGAAAGGAGTGAAGCGCTGCATATGATTGACTCGCCGTAGCTGCAACTGGCAGCGGCAGTATCGCTGAGACAATTCACATCGGTGCCAAACAGTTCGTCTGCCGGCTTCGTAGTTACAATCAGCACGTTTTCAAGTTCGTCGATCTACCTAAGGAATTTTGATTTATGCCTCGTCTCATAGTTCTCTCATTGCTCGCACTCTCATTGTGCGTTGCATCATTAACGGGAAACAGGGCGCTGCGAGCGGAGGATTCTCAGAATCGCTCTAAGCCGCAGAAGTATCTCCGCATTACGCGCGACGATGACAAGAAGCCGCGCAGTTTGGAGACGGCGGTCGTCTCATATGTGCCGAAAACCGGCGATCGGCCGGTGACGGTCGATTTGGTCAGCGCTATTCATATCGGCGACGACGAATACTTCAATTCGCTGAACCGATTGTTCAAAGAGTACGACGTGGTCCTCTATGAAATGGTCAAACCGAAGGACGTCAAGCCGGTGCGCGGCTTCCGAGATCGCGAACCCAATCCGTTGGCTGTGTTGCAGCGGATGTTGCCGTCGATGCTCGATCTCGAGTTCCAAGTTGATTCGATCGACTACTCGCCGAAGAATTTTGTACATGCCGACTTAACGCCGAAACAGTTGGCGGCCGCGATGGAAAAACGGGGCGAGACCGGGATGACGTTAACCATCAAGGCGCTGATGGAAATCTTGCAAAAGTACCAGTCGGAATGGAGTCAAGATGGCCGATTGGGAGGCAACATTTCCGATGCCGAGTTGCTCTCGATGTTAACCCGCAAGGGCGGAGCTCGCCAGATGAAAGAGATGTTAGCGGACAAACTGGCCGAACTGGGACCAAACATCAGCTTGGGCGGAACGCTGGATGCCATTCTGATCGCCGATCGCAACGAAGCGGCCCTAAAGGAACTGGGCAGACAGCTCAAGCAGCGCGACGACGGCAAACCATTGCGAATCGCGATTTACTACGGCGCCGCACACATGCCGGATATGGCCGCGCAGTTGACGAAACGCTTTGACATGAAGCCCGGTCCGGTGAAGTGGGTACAGGCGTGGGACATTAGACGCGAATCAAAGACATCCGTGCTTGAAGGACTACTGCAGCTGCTTCAGGAAGTGCAGTAGTCCCATGACTGAGGCTCAGACAGTCATGAAAGCGCCTGGGATCCCGGGGTTGCTCAACGATTTGAATGAACGGCCGAGTATGAGCACCCCGGGAGACCATTCTTTCGTCAGGATTCGACCTCTGTGTCAGAACTGCGGAAATGTTTGAGGTGGACTTCCGGATCTCCCGTAATCAGGCGGACTTGCCGTGTGTGCCGAATGTAGTTCCAAAACCAGTCGAACATCACGAGCAGCTTGTTGCCGAACCCGACCAGAAAGAAGACGTGCACCAGACTCCAGGTTAACCAGCCTAAGAACCCGCCGAAGTGCCGCTTGCCGATCGCCGCGACGGCGTTGCCCCTGCCGATCATTGCCATCGAACCCTTGTCATGGTAGCGAAATGCCGGCCGATCCTTCGCGTCGCCGCCTTTGAGTTCGCGCTGGATTTGCTCCGCGACGAAACGTCCGGTCTGAATTGCCCCTTGCGCCACGCCGGGAACCGGGTTTCCAGTCGCGGCGTCCGTCGCGTGCGCTGCGTCTCCGACGACAAAGACTTCGGGATGATCCGGAATCGACATATCGGGCCCGACCACGATTCGGCCGCCCCGGTCGGTTTCGACACCGAGCGTCTTCGCAAATGCCTGGCCCTGGACTCCCGCCGCCCAAAAGACGTTTTCTGCTGCGAGATGTTCCTCACCGATGATGACGCCGCTGTCATTGACTTCTGTGACCCGGGTCTGCAAACGGATTTCGACCCCCATCGACTCCAACACTTTTTGGGCACTGCTGCGGAGGTCTTCCGGCATTGCCGCCACCAGTTGCGGGCTGCCTTCGATCAGGATCACGCGAGCGGTCTTGGTGTCGATATTGCGAAATTCCTTGGGCAAGGTGTTGGACGCCAGGTCCATGATCGCCCCGGCCAGTTCCACGCCCGTCGGTCCGCCGCCGACAATGATGAACGTCAGCTTCGCCCGCCGCGCCTCTTCGTCCGCCTCCCACTCCGCTTCCTCGAACGCTAATAAGAGTCGCCGGCGGATCTCCAGCGCGTCGTCAATCGATTTCAACCCCGGCGCATAGGGCTGAAACTCGTCGTGTCCGAAATAAGACTGGCGGACGCCGGTGGCAACCACCAGATAGTCGTAAGCAAGCTCTCCGCCCTCGATCTTGACCTGTTTTTGATCAAAATCAATCCCCGTCACCTCATCCAGCAGGACCTCGGCGTTTTCTTGGTTTCGCAAGATCTTGCGGATCGGAGCGGCGATGTTTGCCGGCGAGAGTTCCGACGTCGCGACTTGGTACAGCAGCGGCTGAAACAGATGGTAGTTTCTCCGGTCAATCAACACGATTGAGACGGGCGCGTTGCGGAGCGATTTCGCGACGTTGAGGCCCGCGAAACCGCCGCCGACAATGACGATCCGCGGGCGGGTGGTCCCTGACTGTTGTTCCGGCTGTCTGATCATTTGCGAGAGATTTCCCGTGCAAGTGCATATAACTGGATTCAAAACCCTCAGACGCGTCTCGCCGACTCTTGTGACAGTCTATCAACTGGCGCAACCGGGCTTTGAAACCGCTCTAGCGAATCCGCGGCGGGCGGCCGTTGTTTTTCGCCACGTGCCCGCCCCACTGCAGTAAGTTTTTACTGCAATCATCGCGGTCGATTTGAACTTCGATGAGTGACAGCCCGTCATGCTGCGTCGCCTGCTGGATCGCGTCGGCCAATTCCTTTTCGGTCGCCGCGCGTGTGCTCCACCCGCTTCCGTCGGACGCATTGAAGACGTTCACCAGGCCGGCATAGTCCCAGTTCTTGATCGTGTTGTACGGCCCGTCGTGAATCTCAACTTCGATGGTATAGCCGCCGTTGTTGATCAAAAAGATAATCGGCGAAGTGCCGTAACGGATCATCGTGGAGACTTCCTGCGCGGTCAGCTGAAACGAACCGTCCCCGATCAGCGCCACCACGCGCCGCTCCGGCTGGCCCAGACAGTACCCCAGTGTCGCGCCGACGGACCAGCCGATCGAGCCGTATTGCATCTGGATCTCAAACCGCGATCCACTGGGCAGGTCGAGTTGTGTGCCGTTGAACCAGGAGTCGCCGGTCTCAGCGACCACGGCGCTTTGGCCGTCCAGCAGACTTTGAATATGCGCAAACAATTGCCGCGTCGTGAGCGCCGCGTCCGAAGTCCCGGGAGCCGTTGTCGTTGTCGGTTCTTGAAAGCGTTTGAACGCGGCGACGGAGGCATCGTTCGGAGTCAGCTTCGTCGCGAGCTGTGAAAGAAAATCGGCCAATGCAACGTCGTTATAGGCTTGTGTCGGTAAGATTACGCTGTCAGGCGTCGCCCGAATCATCTTTTGGCGATCGATGAGCGCCGTATGCCCGGTCGTCGTGTAGTCCGTAAAGGTGGGACCGGCGAACAAGCAGAGATCGGCCGACTCGACCAACTCGCTGCAGCCGGGTGAACTCACAGGACCCCAGTAGCAACCGACGACGCTCTCCTGCTGCTCATCTAAAAACCCCTTGGCATTGGGTTGATAAGCGACCGCGTAGTTCGACTGATCGACGACCTGTTGAAACGCGTCCAGCGCGCCGCTGGAGCGGAGTTTCACGCCGGCAACCAGGACTGGTTTTGCCGCGGCGTTGAGCAGTTCCGCGGCATGCTCGACCGCATCATTGAGCGACTCCGGGTCGCTGGTGAAACGGGGCGTAAACGACCGTGAATTTGGTGATGAAACACTCGCACCGGCGATGTTGCAGGCGATTTCCAAATAGACCGGCTTTTGTCGCCGCAGCGCAACTTCCAACGCCCGGTCGATCTGCCGCGGCGCTTCGGTTGGATGATGGATCAACACCGCCTCGGCGGTGACGCGGCGGAATATCTCACGCTGATAGCCGTAATCGACCTCACCCAGCGTGTGGTGCAGCAGTTCATACTCCGCTTCGGAGTTGGTGTTCGGCCCCCCGGAGATCGCGATTAGCGGCAAGTCTTCGGCATAAGCGCCCGCGACGGCGTTTAGCAGACTCAACCCGCCCACGCTGAATGTGACAATCGCCGCCGCCGGGCCACCGGTGGCTCGTGCGTATCCATCGGCGGCGTACCCTGCGTTCAATTCGTTACAACAGGAGATCATCTGCAGGTTCGGGTTTGTAAGGATCTCATCGAGCAGCACCAGATTGTAATCGCCCGGGACTGTGAAGTACTGCTTCAATCCAATCTGCTCGAGACGGGCGGCCAGATAACTGCCAACGGTATGTGACGGATGGCCGGTGGATAAAGCTTGCATGCGTAGGTTCGATCCTTCACTCAGTCAGTGTGCTAAGCGTATTGGGGAATCCACATCGTCTGCTCGACCCGCCGCTGCAACTCTTCGGGGGTCGTCTGTTCGGCTACGCCCTGCCGCTGCGCTTCGGCGCCGACGGCCAGGGCGATGTGGCGGCCCACGTCGCGAACGTTTTCCAGCGAGGGTAACAACGAGGCGGTCGGGTCTGTCAGTGCCGGGGAACAGTCTTTGAGCGCAGTCGCTGCGGCCGCAAACATTTCGTCAGTCACGCGCTTTGCGCCGGAGGCGAGGATCCCCAATCCCATCGCGGGGAAAATATAACTATTGTTGCACTGCGCGATCACGTGGGTGCGGCCGGCGTGCTCGACGGGATCGAAGGGGCTGCCGGTCGCGACCAGTGCCTTGCCGTCTGTCCACTGCAGAATCTGTTCAGGTGTCGCTTCGACCCGCGAGGTTGGATTCGACAGCGGCAAAATAATCGGCTGCTCCGTATGCCGGGCCATCTCGCGGATGACCTCTTCCGGAAACGCGCCGGCGTGCCCGGTCGCCCCGATGAGCACCGTCGGCTTCGCATTGCGGACGACATCCGCGAAGGAAATCGCACCGGAGAGATCGCAATCCCAGCCGCTCAGATTCGCCGCCGGCTGCGCAAGCGCGCGGCTGTATTCGGTCAGATCGTCCCGGCCGTCATACAAGAGACCGTCGCGATCCAAAATGTAGAACCGTTGCTGCGCGGCCTCCTCGCTAAGCCCGGTGCGCTGCATCATCCGTTTCAATTGACTGCAAATGCCGACGCCTGCCGAGCCGGCGCCCAGCATCACGATCCGCTGATCTTGCAGCTCGCCCCCCACCGCGGTCACCCCTGCCAGTATCGTCCCGGCGGTCACGGCGGCCGTTCCTTGGATGTCGTCGTTGAACGTGCAGAGTTGGTCCCGATACCGCTCCAGAATCGGCTCCGCATCCACCGAGGCGAAATCCTCCCACTGTAACAGCACATCGGGAAACCGCCGCATCACGGCCTGGACAAATTGCTCGATGAACGCGTCGTACTCTGGTCCTTTGATACGCTCGTGCCGCCAGCCGATGTACAACGGATCGTTCAACCGTTCTTGATTGTTCGTCCCCAAATCGAGCAGGATCGGCAGCGTGCGCGCGGGATGAATTCCGCCGCAGAGCGTGTAGAGCGAAAGCTTGCCAATGGGAATTCCCATGCCGCCGGCGCCCTGATCGCCCAATCCGAGGATTCGCTCGCCGTCGGTGACGACGATCACATCGACATCGCCGCTTACGTTGGCCAGGATCTCGTCCATCGAATCACGTTCGGGATAACTGACGAATATCCCCCGTGGACGCCGGTAAATGTGGCTGAAATTCTCACAGGCTTCCCCGACGACCGGCGTATAAACGATCGGCATCATTTCCCGTATGTGATCGAGCATCAGCCGATAAAACAGCGTCTCGTTCTCGTCTTGCAACTGCCGGAGATAGATGTGCTTCTCGATGTTCGAGTCTTTGCGGCAGAATGCCTCGTACGCGCGTTCGGCCTGTTCGTCCAGCGTCTCCGTGTGCGGCGGCAGTAGGCCCAACAATCCATAATTCTTGCGTTCCTGTTCCGTGAACGCCGTTCCTTTGTTGTCGAGCGGCGATTCGACCAGCGCGCGGCCGCGCAACGGCGGTTTGTCGGTTTCATCTGTCACTGGAGACATCCTTAGTCAAAGACATGGCCGTGCTGATATCGTTCGTCCTGCCCGGCCGCTTCGGTCAGCGAGGCGACGTTGGATTTGGTGAAGAAGCCTTCATAGCCGTGGCAGCGTTCGACGTACTCGGTGATCAAAATCGAAAACTCCGAGTGCTTGGAAAAGATCTGTTTGAGATTCGGATCGTCGAGGCACTCTCCCACGACATGCGCAAGAAAGGCGACGCCCTTGTCGCGCAGCGTGTTCACGACGTAATCGACATTTTTCTCACCGCCGCGATGATCGCCGTCGACGACCTCGTACGCCATGTGATGCAAGCGGCGGCCGTAATTGCGGACGAAATCTTCGGTCGGCATCGGCAGGTTGTCGAACGAGTTGACAAACGACGGCGTGTTGTTGGCCGTGAAGACTTTCGCCGGCGACAGCTTGTCGTCGTCAACGTGTCCATTGCGGTTGACATTCGTGGAGGAGTTCATCTCCGAGATGTTATAAGCGCCCCAGAAGTAATAGTGGCTCATCGTCAGGAATTCGAGGATCGCGTCCTCGCGCTCCCCGGCGAGAATCCGTGTCGCCAGATGATCCACACCCAAAACGAGCGGATCCAGCCGCGTCTGCTTGGAAAACTCCGCGATCGCTTCCCATTGCTCGACGTCTTTCGCGTCGGGGTCAATCTGTTGGCCGAAGTTCAGCGACTCGTAATCGTCGATGTCGTGCTGGCAATAGCCGATGCGGTTACACGTGTAGTCCGAGGGAAATGTAAAGACCACGCCGGATTCGGTGTAGAGCGGGTTGCGGGTTTCGTGATGGTAGTTGAAGCGGATGTTGTGCGATTCCAGAATTTCGCGCGTCTGCTGGGTATCGGCCGTCTTAAAGATTTCGCCGACATATCGCGCATTCGGCTTCTTCGCCGCGAGCGGATAGAGCCGGTTCAAGAGTGTCACTTCATCACAGTAATCCGCCGCCAGCGGTTCCATCACGATCAAACGGGGATAGGCATCCTGCGAACGGAGCATGTAAATGCGATGCGTCTTGCTTTGAAATAGGGACTCGAACCGGTACGGGCCGAGCAAATGCAACTCACGCAGATAGGCCTGCGCGTCGCCATGTTCCACTTGGACGACGATACCCAGCATGTTGCCGAGCAGTTCTTCCAAACCGGCTGACTTCCGACGCTCGTAGATCTTGATGCGGTACTCATTGAAGAAATCGGAATTCTTTTTGTCCCCTTTGGGCTCATAGCTGAGTTCGTCAATCGTCATGGCTGATCCTCGTGCAAGTGAATTCTCAATTCAAGATTCCGCGGCCGGCACCTCGGCAACGTCCTGGCCGGCGGGCTGGAATGTTTCTGCGGAAGCCCGGTCCCAGTACGGCCGAAATTCCGGATGATCGCAGTCTGCCAGCAGTTCGCCCGGCTTTAGAAAATGATACACCTCTTGGTATGTTTTGCCCCGCACGCGGTCGGCGCCCTGGCAGATGTGCATGGGGCCGAACTCGGAGGGATGATCCAGACCGGCCGCCGCCACGATTTCCGCCAACGTCTCGGTCGTGTTGCGGTGAAAGTGATAGGCGCGCTCGCCCTTGTCGCTGACGACCAACCCTTTTTGCAACACCGGATCTTGCGTGGCCACGCCGACGGGACAACGATTGGTGTGACACGCTTGCGCCTGGATGCAGCCGACCGACATCATGAATCCACGGGCCGCGTTGCACCAATCGGCGCCGATGGCCATGTTGCGGGCAATCATGAACGCGCTGGAGACCTTTCCGGACGCCGCAACCTTGATCTCATCCCGCAAATTGCAGCCGACGAGCGCGTTGTGCACGAACATCAGCCCCCCTCTGAGCGGTGTTCCGATGCTGTCAGAGAACTCGTTCGGCGCGGCCCCTGTTCCGCCTTCGGCGCCGTCAACGGTGATGAAATCAGGCGCGATGCCGGTTTCCAGTATGGCTTTGCAAATGGCCAAGAATTCGTGGCGGTTGCCCAAACACAACTTGAATCCGATTGGCTTGCCTTCGGAGAGTTCCCGTAATTGCGCCACGTACTCGCACAGGCCGCGCGGAGTGCTGAACGTCCGGTGGCCCGGTGGCGAGAGGCAATCGCTTCCCATCGGAATCTTACGAGTCTGGGCGATCTCGGGCGTAATTTTGGCGGCCGGCAGCACCCCACCGTGGCCCGGTTTGGCCCCTTGGGAGATCTTGATCTCGATCATCTTGACGACCGGCAGCCGTGATTGCTCCTGAAATAGATCGGGATTGAACGATCCATCTTCGTTGCGGCAGCCGAAATAGCCGGTTCCAATTTGCCAGACGAGATCTCCGCCCGGCTCCAGATGATAGGGACTGATGCCCCCCTCGCCGGTGCAATGAAAGAAATCCCCCTTTTGGGCCCCGATATTGAGTGCCCGGATCGCGTTGGGGCTGAGCGCCCCGAAACTCATCGCTGAGACATTTAACACGGAGCAGGAATATGGCTGACGGCAATCCCGCCCCCCGACCGTGACCCGAAACGGCTCGGTGCTCTTGGGCCGGGGCGCAATTGAGTGGTTGAGCCATTCGTACTCGTCGCTGTAAACGTCGAGTTCCGTCCCGAACGGCTTCAAGCCCGCGACATTTTTGGCCCGTTCGTAGATCAACGACCGTTGATCCCGGTTGAACGGGCGGCCATCGATGTCGCTCTCGATGAAGTACTGGTGGATCTCCGGCCGGATCTTTTCCTGCAGAAACCGCAGACGTCCCAGCAGCGGATAATTGCGGCAGATGCTGTGCCGTGTTTGAACCAGATCCCAGCACCCCAATGCACTCAACGGAACCAATACGATCAGCGGCAGATACCATGCCGGATGGATCAGTACACCAAGCAGCAGGCAGAGCAAGGTTGCGGCGAGAACAAAGACCAGTCCGAGGTATCTCATGGTGTCGCTGGTGACCTCAAACAAAGGGGCGGCTAGCGCGAACTCCGACCTGAACATCATGCGGAATCAATGAAAGGATAACGCAGGCGAACCGCTGGTCACAGAGATCGTTGACACGGAATAAAGATTTTCTCGATTTCTTAATTGCGGCTGCGCTGCTTGATTGCCTCGCGTGCCACAAAGAGCAAGATGGGTAGTATCGGGAACCCGATCCAATATATGTAGTTGAGCCAACGCGGCAGAGGCGGCGCGACTTGAATTTCGAAATTGCAGGTCTCCGGCTGCGACTCGCCGGTGACGCTCACAGTCACGAGCCACGGTCCGGGCTGCGTGAACTCCACCGTCGACGCTTGGAACATCTTGTTCGTCGCGTTCTGAACGGTTGCGGATGCGCGGCGAACGGCACGCGGCCGATCAGCGGGAGCAATCTCGACGGTGACAGGCGCCTGAGTGTCGTAGCCGCCCGTCCGCAGATTCTTCAGCAGCACGCTCACATCGGCGGGGCCGACCCGCAGCGGCGTCGGTTCGGTGAATATCGTCACCTGATAATCGCCGCTGTCGCCGGAATAGCGAACGGCACCGCCATCCGCCCGCGCAGCCGACGGGGCGAAAAGGCCGAACGCCACACCCGACAACAGAATGATTGATACACGCACAGTCATCATCAGAGCCCTGGCGCGCCGCGCATTTGCATTGGTTGAAACACGATCCAAACTCCCGTCAAAAACAACAACGCGGCAATCGCCGCCCACGGCAGAAACGCCCGCACTGAACGCCCGATTGCCGAATCATGCCCGCGCGCAATTCGATAACCGACGAACAAACTCATCAGCAATCCCACGTCGAGCAGGGCCAATTCTGTTTTCAAAAGCCAATCCGAAGCTTGGCCGGCGCAGGAACAGGTCCAACTCGTCGCCTCGGCGGTCCACAGGCCGAAATCGCTGCCAAATCGCTGCCAAGCGGCGCGAAATGCACCGGGACTGGTAAACAGATGAAAACCGTAGTGCGCCAACCACATCGCACATCCGATCGGCACGAACATATACGAGAATCGCGTCGCCACCCGCACTGCGGGCTCCCGCTCGCCGCTCCAGCGCCTCCCGACAAATGCGGCACCCGCTACCAGCAGCACCGGCACGACCACCAGGGCCAGTAGATATCCCGCGGTAACCACCGGCAGACGGCTTGTCAGCCCCCATCGTTCGGTCACTGTGTCGATCAGATTCACGACCGGTGCCACCATTCCGGCGGCGTTGACAAACGCGGCAAACACGAGAATCAATACCAGCGCCGCAATATCAGTGCGACGGCTCAATTGTCCAATTCCGGAGCGGCGCGGATCTCGAACCAATTCGCTGCCGGGCAGCGTCGTTACGAGTCCCACGTTGTCGTGCGGACAGGCATGCAGGCAATCGAGGCAGAATGTGCAGTCAAAGTTGCTCGATTTGCGCGGCTGATACAACTGCAATTCGCAGCCCGGAATCGCGCGCTGCGTATCACCGCGAATGCACTCCTGCGTCGTACATCCGCTGCAGACTGCCGTCTCCTTGACGCGGACTTCCAGCGGCGATACGAACGACTGCACAAAATTGAACTGGCCAATCGGACAAACGTACTTGCAAAAGGCGGCTCCTCGAAACCATCCGTCAATCATAAACGCCGCCAAAAAATAGCCGACCGCGATCCAGGCGGTCCACCAGGGACTCTGCCACAACGAGAACACCTCATAGGCCCAGAAGAAGAGAACCAGCAGCGCGACCGCCAGCCACTTCGAACGTAATGGCCGCGGCCAATTCCGTTTGCCGCCGAACAGCCGTTTTCCCAGTGTCCGAGATAGTTTGAACGGACACGCCATGCAGAACAGATTGCCGGCGACAAGCAAACCGATCACCAAGTATCCCCGCCAGTGAATCCAGGGCAACACGCCCGCGAGATTCAGCGAGACGACTTGTGTTCCCCATAGCCCATCGACGATGACTGCGGCAGCGGCGACGAACATCACGACTTGCAGGCAGACTCGCGCATGCTTCCACCGCAAGAAATTGCCCACCACCGGGACGCGTAAGAGATCTCGCCCTCTCGGTCGCCGTCGCTCTGGAGATTCGGGAGCAAGAATCGGCAGTTCGCTGCCGGCACGTGGACGGTGCCGTCGTGGTTGCCGCTCGGACGTGCGCGGTCGCGTGGAATGATCGCGAGGAACTGTCTTGGCAGCGATGTCGATCCCCACTGCGGCAAACCGTACTCCAGCAGGCGGCGATGCGAAAACCAGATGATAGCCCAGAAACATCGCGGCGGTCACGTACGCGATCATGCCGACGATCCACATCAGCGACCCGGCGATTGCTTGATCGTGCAGTGCAGAGATGCCCCACACGCTGGACAGTGACGCGTAGTGGTCATACAGGACATCGCCCGCAAACGAAAGGATCCCCGACAGGACCGTCCCCTGGAGCGCTGCCAGGAATAGGTAGGGCAGCAGCAGCCAACGCGAGTAACGCACGCGGCTGGGATACGGCTGCACGACCGGCCACCAAAACAGCATCGCCGCCCAGAAAAAGCAGGCGTGCTCTAGATTGTGCAGCATCGGCGACTTGAGCGCGGCCTCGTAAAACCGCGGCAGGTGCCAAATCCAGGTCGCTCCCACGAAGACCACCCACGCGACCACCGGCCGGGTCAACTTCGAAAAAACGTTGCGGAGCCAGGCGAGTCGATACAGCGGCGCGATCCACTCGCGGCGCACGGTCCGTGGCAATCCGAATAGCAGTGGCAACTCCGGAAGACTCAACCAGATCAGCGGCGGAATCAAGAACATCAGCAGCACATGCTGGATCATGTGCATCTGCAGCAGCAGCGAGGAAAAGGCGTCGATGGGAGAGATCAACGCCAGCAACAACAGGGCCATGGCACAGACGAACGCTGTAAGCCGCCAGTGGCTAAACCGATGCGGTGTGCGTCGGTGGAGAATCGTCCATCCCCGCAGATAGATCAGCACGGCAGCGAACACCGGAACGGCGATCCACGCGTCGAACGACCAGGAGCTCAAAAAAGCTTTGAACGTGGCATTCATCGCAATCACCGCGGCCCGCGAGCCGTTTCTTGGGCGTCAGTCACTTCTGTCGGTGACCACCGAAGACTCCGCTGCGGCGTAACCGTCGGGCTTAAGTGTTTCCAAAAACGAAACCAGCGCGTCGACTTCGTCCCGATTCATTTCTTTTCCGTACGCCGGCATGTTTCCGCCGCCTTGAATGACCTGACGGACCAATTGGTCGCGGGTCAGCCGTGTGGCGACGTCGGTCAGGTCCGGCCCCCGCTGGCCGCCGCGTCCGTCCAGGGCATGGCAGTTTCGACACGTCTTCTCTTGCAAGATGGCCGCCCCCTGCAATTGTTTGGGACTCCGGCCCTTGATCATGGACTCCGGCACCGGTTCGCCGCTCCAGGCGCTCATATGGGGCGACCATGGTTCTTGCACGCCCAATTGCCACAGCACGCAGTAACACAGCAGGAACAAAATAACCGCCAAAACCGCAACCGGACGGCGCCGCGGGCTGCGCTGGCCCTTGCCCGAAAAGATGGGAACCAAGAACAACGCAGCGACGATAATCACCGGCGCAATCAGAATAATGGCCGTTTCCAGTGATGGCGGACTGAGCGCCAACACGGCGAACAACGGTAGAAAATACCAGTCGGGCAGCGGCTCGACTTGCATCAGCGTCGGATCGGGAGGTGCACTGGGCCCTTTCGGTCCCAGGATTGCCGACAAGCCGACGACCACTAACAACGTCAACCCAATGAAGACCGCGTCCCGCAGAAACACGTCGGGGAAGAACGGATCACCTGTTTTCAGCTTTTCCTCATACTTCTCAACATAGGTCGCCGGATCGACCGGTTCGCTCGGGACGGGAGGCTCTGAGATTCCCTTGCGCACGACAAGGTAAAGGTGAATGCCCAGCGCGACGAACAGAATCCCGGGGATGATAAAAACATGCAGCGCAAAAAATCGACTCAACGTGTCGGCGCCCATTGTCGGACCGCCCATGAGCAGTTCGACCAATTGCGGACCGATCCACGGAATACGGCCGATCATCGCCACACCGACGCCCAGCCCCCAATAGGAGTCGGCATCCCACCGCAGCACCTGGCCGGTGAACGCCATGCCGACGGTCAACAACAGCAACAGCACGCCGATGATCCATGTCAATTCGCGCGGATACTTATACGCGCCCATCAGAAACACCTGCGTCATATGCACCACGACCAGCACAACCATGCCGTTGGCGGACCAATTGTGAATGGCCCGCAACATCCAACCCAACTCGACCTCGTAGTTGATGTGCTCCAGGCTCTCGTACGCTTCACCGGCGGAGGGGACGTAGACCATGCCCAATCCGATGCCGGTAATGATCTGCAATACAAACAGCGTCATTGCCGTGCTGCCGAATACATACAGCCAGCCGACTTGCGTGCGGAGGTCACGCGGAATCGGGTGCCGCATCACGGGCCAGATCGTTTTGCGCAGCTCGAGCCGATGCTCAAACCACCACAGAAATTTCATCAATGCGCTTTTCATCGCAGTGCGGATATCCTATGCCGTTTTCCCGGTGCTCTCAGCGCTGCCGGGATCCTGCAGCGTCGGCAGATGGCCCAGCAAGACCATTAGCCGGCCCTGATCAATCCGGTATTTGAATTCATACAATCCCCGAGGCGGCGGACCGGAGGCGTGTGCGCCATCTTCGTAATAGACCCCGCCGTGGCAGGGACACATGTATAGTCCCGATTCCTGAAACCACGACACGGGGCATCCCAGATGTGTGCAATGCGGCGAAAAAATCTGGAACTTTTCCCCTTCGATTCGACGCACGTACGCCGCAGTCTTGCCCGTCATGCCATCATTGGGACCGCGGAGTGGATTCAATACGTCAACGAGGCGCGTCATCTGTTCGGGGAATTCATCGAGCGGCCCGAAGTCGACCCACTCGTCGGATTTCGGCTTGATGACCGGTCCCAGGAAGAATCCCAAGATGGGGATGGCGGTCGCGACGCTGCCGACGCCGAGAATCAACCAGCTGCACCACTCCATAAAGGTGCGGCGCGTCGTTGCATTCGGATTGGCCTGTTGATCGTCGGAAGCCGTATTCACGATGTTCTCCCGCAGCCGGGTTATTTGGATTCGTCCGTCTCAGCCGACCGCCATGACGACAGGAGTGCGACGAGGTCGTCGATGTCCTCCGAGCTAAGGGGCTTCCCCGCGCCCGATTCCTCACCCGCCTCTTGATAGTTCGGCATGCCTAAATCGGGCCGGCCCGTGATGATGATTCGCCGCAGTGCTTGGTTGCTGATCGTGCCCAAGAACCCACGGTCATTGAGCGCGTGATCGCCGCGCCCCTCCTCGCCGTGACAGCTCGCGCAAGAGTCGGCAAACGTTTGCTTGCCCGCAATTGGATCGCCAACGGGTTGGCCGTTTGCGTGAACGGAGACCGCATATTTGGGCAGCGATTCGGAAGTAGCGCTCGACTTTGCACCCCACTTTTCGCGGATTCCGGCAATCAGTGCCTCGATCTGCTGGTCCGTCAGCGGCCCGCCTTGTTTTTGATTCATCGCGGGCATCGGCGTGCCGGCGCGTCCATGATCGAGAACCTGTTTGATCTCCGCATCGGAGATGATTGTCAGAAACATCGAGTCGTTGAGCGGCGGCGCGGGTCCCAGAGTGCCATCGGCTCCGTGACACCCGGAGCAATGTTGCTTATAGAGCGTTGCAAAGTCCATGATCGTATCGGGACGCCGGTAACGGTCGGCCTCGGTTGGTTTGCCCGGCAGCGAATCGAGACATCCCACGCAACAAAGCGGCAACAAGACGTACCATCGCAACCGCCGAGCCGTTCTCGGGGGTGAGTTGTCAGTGTCGATTGCGATTGCGTGGCGTTGTGTCACAGTCAGCTCGATGAATCGCTGTTGGAGGGATCAGCGTCTGTGCGGGACTCCCCCTGCAAGACCTGTTGAATTTGAACTTTTTCCGTGCGCATCACGACAAAGCCGATCGTCGCGCCGAAGACGAATTGCGAGAGAAAAAACCACGGCCAGTCGACCCGCTCGTTCATTTGCGGATTGAGCACGCCCATGAATCCATAGATAAACCCCGACCAGAGCAGCGGCGCAACGACTCCGCCCCACAGCAGCGGCCACCGGGGACACATCGGCAGAATAATTCCGAAAAACAGTCCGACAATCAGAGACGTCGTGACGTGGATCACAATGCCCGCGATCAGCGCCGACAGATGAAACGCGTCGAATTCCTGGTCGGTCATCTGTTCAAATCCAGGCAGCACCATCGCCGCCAGCAAGTTCACCGGATACCAAATCCCATGTCCGCTGAGGATGCCGTACAACACGGCCGTTGCAGCCATGCAAACACCGGCGATCAGGCCCCCTTTGATCCCCGCCGAATAGGGATGAATCTCCGCCGGCACGCGCAGACGATGGCCCGGCATTCCCTCTTTGATCGACAACACTCCTGCGGCCGCCACCTGAACCGGTTGCGGGCGCTGATCCGCCGGCACCCACTCTTCGAGGTGCACTCCCGCTCCCGGCGATAAGTGCCGAATCCAAAATACCAAGCCGATGGCTGCAATCAACACTCCTACAGCCGCGAACGCGACGTGCATCACCACACTCGAGGCGGCAATCGTGATCCCAAAGGCCATCACCATCGGCGCCGCCGTCGAATTGGGCATCTCCACCTGCCCATGAGCCGGCGAGGCTTCGAGTGGTCCGCTGGAGTCGGATTGTTGTGTTTCCGATGAGTTCACAGTCTCAACTTCGCGAATGCGGATTACCGGCCAATGAGATAAACCAACGTGAATACCACAACCCACACGCCATCAACAAAGTGCCAATACCAGGAGATCAACTCCGCCGCGGGGCTCTCCTTCGACAAGTGCCCGGCGGTTTGAATTCCCAGCAGAATCGACATCAGGATGAGTCCAATCGTCACGTGGGCGGCGTGGAAGCCGACCAATGTATAAAAGGTCGTTCCGAACAGATTGCGGCTGATCGTGAGATGTTTCGCCTCGATCAGATCCTTCCACTCGAACGCCGTCCCAATCACAAACGCGGCGCCCAATAAGATCGTGATCGCCAAGAAAACGCGAAACTGCCCATAGCGGCCGTCGCGATAATGCTTCATGGCCAGCATGATCGTGCCGCTGCTGCTGAGCAGCATCACGGTGTTGACGATCACCAGCGGCATGCTCAATGCTTCCGCCGGTGTCGGTCCCACCGTGTCTTTGCCCAGATAGAGTGCGTACGCGACCAGCAGCGTGATGAAGAAGGCTGATTCCGAGCACAAAAAACAGGCCATGCCCAGTTTCTTCGAATCCGCGAACAGAGTCTCCCCGGTCTCCGCAGCATGAGCCTGCGCGGCGGTGAGTTGATTCGGCGATGCTCCGGGAGCGTTCATCTTCAGGGTCTGCTTATTATTCGTGTTTCCAGTCGGGATCGTCGGGATGTTTCAGATCCCACAGCGGGCGGCGGCTCTTGACGGTCGGAATCTCTTCAAAGTTGTACGCGGGCGGCGGCGACGTCGTCGCCCACTCCAGTGTCCAGGCATTCCAAGGATCGTCGCCCGCCTCACGACCCCGGAAATAGGAATAGATCAAGTTCACGACAAAGATCGCCAGCGAGATCCCCGTGACCACCGCCCCAATCGTCGACAGCTGATTCCAGATTTCCATACCGTAACCAGCTTCAAACGTGTACACCCGCCGCGGCATGCCCAGTACACCGGAAAAGTGCATCGGCACGAATGTCAGGTTAAAGCCGATGAACTGCAGCCAAAAGTGCCACAGGCCCAGCTTGCGATTCATCATGCGGCCGACCGCTTTGGGATACCAGTAGTAGTAGCCCGCCATGATGCCAAACAAGATCCCCCCAAACGCCACAAAATGAAAGTGCGCGATCAGAAAGTAACTGTCGCTCAACTGCCAGTCCATCGGCACCACCGCCAGCATGATGCCGGTCAAACCGCCGATCAGAAACAGTGCCAAGAATCCCAGAGCGAACAACATCGGGACCGTCATCCGCAATCGCCCGCCATAGAGCGTCGCAGTCCAGTTGAACATTTTGATGCCCGTTGGGACGGCGACCAGAAACGTCGCTCCGCTGAACAACAGATCAATCGTATCGCTCATGCCGACAGTGAACATGTGGTGCGCCCAGACGCCCATGCTGATAAATCCGATGCCGACCGTCGCCATGACCATCGTCGCGTATCCGAAGATCACCTTGCGCGAGAAGACCGGGATGACCTCCGAAATGATCCCGAAGGCCGGCAGCGCCAGAATATAGACCTCTGGGTGGCCGAAAAACCAAAATAGATGCTGCCACAACAGACCGTCGCCGCCCGCCTGCGTGTCAAAAAAGTGTGCTCCCAAATGCCGGTCGAATAGCATCATGATTTCAGCAGCGGTGAACGGCGGAAAGGCAAACAGAATCAATCCCGACGTCACCAGGATCATCCATCCAAACAGCGGCATCGTCGACAGACGCATGCCGGGGGCCCGCATGGTGATAATTGTGGCGATCATATTCACGGCGAAGGAAACGCTCCCCACGCCCGACAGCATCGTCCCCAGCAGCCAGTAATCAGTGCTGTTCCCCCGCGAAAAGGCAGGCGAGGTCAGCGGTGCATATGCGTACCAGCCGATGTCCGGCGCGGAGCCCGCGCCGTACAGCCCCATCGCGCCAAAATAGCTGAAATACAGCAGAAAGCCGCCGAACAGAAACATCCAAAAGCCGAACGCATTTAACCGCGGAAACGCCATGTCCCGTGCACCGATCATTAGCGGGACAAAGTAATTCGCCATTCCCGCTTCGACCGGCATCACGACGAAAAAGATCATCGTTGTGCCGTGCATGGTGAACAGCTGATTAAATGTATCCGGGCTGACCAGATCCATCTCCGGCGCCCAGAGTTGCAGCCGCATCAACAGTGCTTCCATGCCGCCCAGCACCAGAAATCCGCAACTCGCAATGATATACATGATGCCGAGTTGCTTGTGGTCCACCGTCGTCACCCATTCGTGCATCACAGACGTCAACGGGCGGCGGGCCGGTGCGACGGTGTAGGTGTCAGCTTGCATTGCAATGACGATCGGTTACTTCAATGTGATCAAATACGAAACGACGGTCTCAACTTGCTCGGGCGTCAGCTTCATGTCGGGCATATGGCAGCCGGTTTTGAAGGTGTGCGGATTGGCAATCCAAATCAGCAGATTCTCCCGCGTGTTATCCTGCACCCCTGCGCCGATCGTTTGCCGGCTCATCAAATGCGTCAAATCCGGTCCGAAGGTCCCCGCGGCGCCGGTTCCTCGAATGGTATGGCAATTGGCGCAGGACAACTCCAAAAACAGTTTTTTTCCCGCCGCCCCTGCCGGGTCATCGACCGCCGGCTTCTGCTGATTCTCTACCCACTGCTCGAACTCGTCCGGCGATTCCACGATCACCCGCAGCAGCATTTTTGAGTGTTGCGTTCCGCAGTATTCCGCACATTGGCCGGTAAAAATGCCTGCTTCGCGCGGCGCGAACCACATTGTGTTCACCCGGTTGGGAACCAAGTCCGTCTTGCCCCCCAGCCGGGGCACCCAAAAGCTGTGCACGACGTCCGCCGATTCCAACTCCAGAAACACCGACTGTGGATGTTCTTCGTCACCCAGCGGCACATGCAGTTCGTTAGCGGTGATGAAACCGTGTTCGCGATAGTCAAAGGCCCACCACCATTGATGGCCGACAGCGGTCACTTTGAGCGCATCGCTTGGAGCGCGTTCGGGTCGCTGTTCGTTGACGGACCGGATTACGATCAAAAACAGCACAAAAATGATCAACAGCGGCGCAATCGTCCAGGCGATCTCGATCGGCCAACTACCATAGATCTGTGGTGGTTCCGGCGCCGTTTCGGCGTCACGAGACCAAAACCGCAACACGAATGCCGCAATCGCCCCGAAGACGACGACGAATATGAGTCCTGTGATCGCCAGGACCAAGTAAAAGATGTCGTTGATCTTCTCTGAGTTGCTGGAAGCGGGCGAGAAGATGGAGTTGTTTTCGGCCAGCGCGGGAGTCGCGGTGCCGGCGATGATCAGTAACGCCATCATGCTCCACGTCAGCAGACGGACGTTGATCCGCAGCGGACAGGGAGCAGATTCGATTCTGTGGTCAATCATCGCTGCGAGCTTCAAACATGACCGAATGGCGGCCAGGACCAAGGTCAAATTGATGTTCAGAAGCTGAGGCGACCGGTGCCCCCGAGATGAGATCACCAATCCCTTGGCGTAACACTGATGAATTGCGTGCTGGTGACTAAGGTTAGAATTCCGTTTGTCTAATCACGACCTGGGTATGGTAGCGAGGGCGGTTTTGAAAAACAAATCACATCGACCGACGCCGGCCTGGAATCACTTCGCGTCGTCTACCCAACCTTCATTCCTTGCCTAAGATGGCGGCCGTTTGCGCCACGACATACCAATAGGCAACGTCTTCTGCAAACGACGAGGTCTCCAGTGCAGGGATTGGGTAGCCGGGGATCTTCAAGACGGCATTGTATTGCGCGAACTTCAAGTCGATGTAGATCCGGTTCTTGTTTTGGGGAAGCGACCGGAATGACGTGTAATGCCGCAGTTCCCCCACTTCACCATAAATGGCCGGCTTGGGGGGCTGGTCCTGGACCAAGGTGAAACAGAGGATTTGCTTGCCACGGGCCTTGTCGACCGTCTGAGCCAGTTGGCGGGGGTACCAGTTGTATCCGACAAAGAAGGCCACATCGCCCGGCTTCATCTTCCCCTCCAACTGCGGGTAATAAGCGTTGCCCTCGCTGAAAACCGTAAAGAAGCCGGGATCGCCCGGGAGACCGTCGGGCTCGAGCCCGTGAATCAGCAGCGCAAATATCTGCCGCTTCTCTCGGATCGCCTCCGCGACCCACTGCGCTGCCTTGTGAAATTGCTCCCGTTGCGTCGGGACCAGGCTGCTGACGATGCTCTTCAAATGGTTGAGATAGGTTGCTCCAAATTCCCCTTGTTTGACGGGAGTCACATCGAACGCGGGAATGAATTTATACGAATTCAACAACGGCAAGTTCCAGATTTGCGGGCTTTCGTACGTGACGGACAGGAGGATGCCGGGCATCTTTCCACGCCGCATAAATGCGCTGATCAACTCCGCCTGAAACGTCCACAGATACAATCGATTGGCGATGCTGCGACCTGAGCAGAGTTTTTCCGGCCACCCAGGCACCTCTACAATTCCACCGTCGGGAACGTTGTGCGTGATCAACAACAGTCGCGGATTCTTCCCAAATTGGCGTGTCAGCCTCTCAGCACTTGCGGTCGAGCCAAAGAAGATGATGAGCGCGTCATCGCCGAGAAGTTGCTTGACGGTTGGAATGAGGTGACGTCGCTCTTCCTTCTCATTCTCATAGCCCAGCAGCACCACATCGCGCTTTCCGGCCGAATCGACGGTGAACTTTTCGACGAACTCCTTCGTGCGGTAATACGGGATCTTGTCGTTGGCCGATTCCACCTTGGCCATCAACGATTGCTTGTCCGGCACATATCGTCGCGCAAACGCGATTCCACCCGCTCGCCACACCGGTTCCAAGGAAAAGCTCTGATCGCCCGCCGATAGCAATTCGCCGTCGTCATTCACGATTCGCTCCGCAGCCGCGTCTGCGGCCCGCGTGATTGACGGTAACTCTTTGCGGACGGTTTCAATCTCACCCAATACAAACTGGACAAACCGGTCGCCCGGGGTCTTGTCGATCGCCGGTTCGGCAGCCGCACCACACTGCTGAGAACCGGAGAACATAACCATCGCACTCACAACGCAAATGCCCGTGCGCGTGAGAGCAAGCCGAGGGATGACGTTGCGGCAGTCGCACATGATTGGTGTCCCTGACGTTTCGTTGTTGGATCTTCGATTTCCGGCGACTCTGCAAAGCATTTTAGAATGGGCGTAACCCATTTGCGAGCAGTCCGACGTTCCCGACGATGGATTCCGGGATCACTTTAGCTGTAAGATTGGGTGTTGAGATCGCCAAAGCCACCGTTTCCGACGCGGACTTCATAACGGATTTCAAAGTTCTCCCGTCAAAGCCCCGGCTGTTGGAGCTGACGAATGCGAACTCTTATCACATCGGCCAAATTGGTTTTCGCCGCAGCGGCCATTGCAGCGGCGGGCTGTGGCGATGTGGAGTTGACGACGACCGAAGAAACGTCACAGTCGCCGGCCACAGTCGAGACGGCTTCCGCAGACGACGCGATCGTCAATTCGATTGGCATGAAGCTAGTGCGCATTCCGGCGGGCGAATTCCTGATGGGATCGGCCCCCACAGATCCGGGCGCGCGTGACGATGAACAGCCGCAACATCGTGTCATTCTCACGCGACCGTTCTACATGGGCGCCCATGAGGTGACTCAAGCGCAATTTGAACAGGTCATGAACACCAACCCCAGTTCATTCCAACGCAGCGGCCTGTTGAAGAGTGCGCCCGAGGATGTCGACTCCGGGAAGTTGCCCGTGGACAACGTGACATGGTACGCAGCGGTTGAGTTCTGCCGGAAGCTGAGCGAATTGCCGGCGGAAAAAAAGGCAGGCCGGTTGTACCGGCTGCCAACGGAAGCCGAATGGGAATACGCCTGTCGCGCTGGAACGACAACGGTATTCCACTACGGCGATGCGCTCTCGTCGACTCAGGCGAACTTTCAGGGCGAGCATCCCTTCGGAAATGTGCCGCACGGTCCGTTTTTGAATCGGACAACGACGGTCGGTTCCTACCAGCCGAACGCGTTCGGGCTTTACGACATGCACGGTAACCTGCACGAGTGGTGCCTGGATCGATTTGACCGCAACTATTATCGCGACTCGCCGCTAGAAGATCCGCAAGGACCAGAGCAAGGATCGTCGCGCGTAATTCGCGGAGGAGATTGGTACAGCGACGGTCGCGACTGCCGCAGCGCGTTTCGATACGCTGATATTCCCGAAGGCCGGTTTTATGCGTTGGGCATGCGCGTCGTGTGCGAACTGGCGTCTGAGGGGGCAACCCTTCATCCGATTGTGGCCGCCGCCGGAACCGCGCAGGATCGGCAGACGTCCCGACCGGCGGCGGCGCTCAACAGCCGACCGCTTCCAGAACATGGTGAAGATTGGCCGCGGTGGCGGGGACCGCGGGGAAATGGAACGTGGCGTGCGCCGAGACTTCCACAGAAATGGCCCGGCGTCGGACTACAGCAAGTTTGGAAGCAGCCGCTCGGGGGCGGATACGGCGGAATTGCGGCAACCGACGGCCGCGTCTACGTAATGGACCGGCAACGGGAGCCGCAGGACGTCGAGCGGATACTCTGTTTCGACGCGGTCAGCGGCACGCCGATTTGGGAACACAGCTATCCGGTCGACTACAGCAACGTCAGCTACGACAACGGCCCCCGCGCGACACCGACCGTGTTGGGGAATCACGTCTACACGCTCGGGGCTGTCGGAAATCTGTGTTGCCTCGACGCTTCGAGCGGCGAACCAGTTTGGACGAAGGATCTCGTCGCTGAATTTGGCGCGCGCATTCCGTTGTGGGGTCTGAGCGCGTCGCCGGTGGTCCACGACGACTTGTTAATTGTGCATCCCGGTGCAGAGCCTGACGGCTGTTTGATGGCGTTCGATCGTGCCAGCGGCGAGGAACGCTGGAGAAGTCTGGCCGATGCCGCCGGCTACGCGACACCGATTCTGATCACTTGGAACGACCAGCCGCAACTCGTCGCCTGGACGCCAGCGCATATTACTGGCCTAAACCCCGTAACCGGGGAATTACTGTGGGAAACGCCGTTCGAAGTCAACTACGGAACTTCAATCGCTTGCCCCGTTTTTCAGGACGGGCTCGTCCTCGTCAGCAGTTACTACGACGGCAGCAAGGCGATTCGGCCGGGCGGCGATACGCAGGCTGCCGAAGTTGTGTGGCAGGACCGCCGAAACCTGCGCGGATTGATGATGCAGCCCTTGTGCCGCGACGGATACGCCTACATGCTCGACAAACGGCACGGGTTGACCTGCTTCGAGCTCGCCACAGGCAAAAAAGTCTGGGACGATGACAACCGCATGACGCCCAAGGGACGCAATCCACAGGCCACGATGGTCTGGCTGGGCGACCAAGACCGGGCGATTGCGCTCAATTCCGACGGCGATCTGATCCTGCTGCGACTCCATCCCGACGGCTATCACGAGGACTCCCGGACAAACATCATCGGGCGCACCTGGGCCCATCCTGCTTATGCGGGCAATTGTGTCTACGCCCGCAGCGATGAGGAAATCGTCTGTGTCGTTTTGCCTGACCCGGAAAGCACCTCCGGTTCCGACCGGTGAGGCAGGTCGTTTGTGCAACGGGCATCGGAATCGGCGTCACCGCGAGCGCGGTGTGGGCGTGAATCTGTCATCGTGCGATTGGGGTTCGCTGACGTAATCTGCTAGATTAGGTTGAGCGTCCGACAGTCATTGTGCAAACAAGATCACAGATTTCGAGGAGTTTCCGTGTCACGTCGCGTTTTGGGCGCAGCGCTGCTGTTCACTGTGATTGGATGGGGCATGACGGCCGTTCTCTCGACGCGGCCGGCAGACGGTGAGGAGCCACCGTCGGCGAAAGGACATATCGCGCAGAGTTGGACTTTCCAGCAGCATGTGCGACCGCTGCTTAAGAAGAATTGTCTGCGCTGCCACAACGCTGAGACGATGGAATCGGGAATTCGGCTGGATCAGTTGGACGGCTCGCTGGCACAACAGCGGCTGTTTCTGTGGCGCGACATGCTGCGGCAAATTGAGGATGAATCGATGCCGCCCGACGGTGAGCCGCAACCCTCGGCCGATGAGCGAAAGGCGTTGGCAGCATGGATCAAGCGGGCAATCGAGAAGGCTCGCTCACGCCACGCGGAAAAAAACGGCTCCGTCCGGCGGCTGACGGTCGCACAGTACCGCAACACTCTGCGAGATCTCCTGGGGATACAGGAGGATCTCACCGGGATCTTGCCGCCCGATGGCATCTCTAAGGAAGGATTCACGAACAACGGCGAGACGATGTCGCTCTCCCCGCTGCTCGTGGAGGCCTACTTCAATATCGCCGAGAAAGCGCTCGATCTGTGCATTGTGAATGAGAGGGAGCAGCCGGTCATACAGAGTTTCCGAATGGAACTGGGGGAAAACATCAATCCAACCCCCTGCCCCGATGAATTGATCTTGGGCGCCAACAGCATGCTGCTCCGCAACCAGGATTTTCAAGTCACGGAGCTGCAACCGGACAAGCCGTTCGCCTACCGGCCGTTTGCGATGCGCAAGTCGTTCCGATTCATCGAAGGATACCAGGGAAATGACACCGTGCGGGGCTGGCGTGAGTTTAACAGCATCTATCACGCCGTGTTCGCATGCATGCGGGGAACGCTAGGCTATCCCCGCGGCCACGCGTATCAATGCGTTCCCGAAGGCCTGCTGCTTCGCCCTGCAATTCCGAGTTCGGAACTCTTCGGCGAATCGAGCACCTACGGGCCGCACTCCAATTTTAAGGTGTCGCTGCGTGAGCTTCCGCAACAAGGGAATTTTCGTGTCGTCGTCGATGCGGCGCGATATGACGACGGCTTGCTGTTGAACCCATCAACCGACACTCCGATTGAATCGCCTGAAGATGATGCGATAACCGCCGATCTCTCCACCACTCCATCGCCGAATATTGCGATCGCGACAGCGGGCATTTACCAGATCGATGTCGACTACGTACCAAGCGAGAAGCCGGCAATGTTATCGCTGCAATTGGGCGATCGACATTTTCCCGGGACGCTGCCGCAACAGAAACCAAGCACGGAAGCGACGGAAGAGAAGCCGTCCGCGCGAAATGTGGCATTCCTGCTGGTGCGGCTGGGTGCCGGAACACTGGATCTGAAGGCACAGGTGACGGAACAATCGCAGCTCAGAATGATGCGTTTCCATCGCATTGATGAGCAGAGCCGGCAAGCACAGCGCTTCGTTGCTTTTGAAAGGCGATCTCCGATTTTGGGGGTCCACGTGGGCTTGCGGCGTGATTGCGGCAGCACGTTGGCACGCGTCGGCGAACCACAGGCCGTCACGGCCAAAGAATCGCGCCGCTTCGTCTTTGAGGGAGCGATCAATAACTTCCCCAGCCCGGACGTTGAAGAAGGCAACCCCAACTATCTCGCCGGCTTTCGTGAAATCGGGGTTCGCAGCGAATTCACCGACGGCCGCGCGATGCCCCGGCTGCGGATCCGCTCGGTCGAATTCGAAGGCCCCTACTATGAGACGTGGCCGCCGGCGACTCATCGCAACATCTTTGTTCAGTCAACCAATCGCGACGACCCGCCCACCTATGCCCGCGAAGTGATCTTGAAGTTTGCCTCCCGGGCGTTTCGACGGCCGGTCACCGACGCAGAACTGACGTCCCTACATAACGTATGGAAAACGTCGTTTGACGAAACCAAAGACTTTCAACAGAGCATCAAGCACGCGCTAATCGTCGTGCTGACTTCTCCGCAGTTCTTGTTTCTGGTCGAAGAGAGTGCGGGACCGGAAGCGGAAGATTTGGATGAGTACGAGTTGGCGTCGAAGCTGTCGTATTTCCTGTGGAACTCGGCGCCGGATGAACGATTAATCGAGCGAGCCGCAGCGAAGACACTGCGCCGTTCACTGGACATCGAGATCGACCGCATGATTGCTGATCCGCGATTCCGACAGTTTACGCAACAGTTCGCCTCGCAGTGGCTGAGCCTCGACAAATTCGATGTGTTGGAAGTCGATCGGAAACGGTATCCGCAACTGACGCGCGACACGAGAGCGCAGTTGCGGGAGGAACCGGTGCAGACCGTTTTGCACCTGATCCGCAAGAACCTGCCGCTGCGCCGGTTGATTCAGTCCGATTTTATCGTCGCCAACGACGTTGTGGCCCATTATTACGGCATTGCTGATCGCTCGGAAAGCGGATTTCAATTTCTGCCTGTGCAGCATGAGAGCGAGAATCTGGGAGGGTTGCTCACACAAGCCGGCATTCTCGCGGGGCTGTCCGACGGACGTGAATCGAACCCGGTCAAACGGGGCGCCTGGTTCGCGCGCAAAATCATCGCCGAACCGCCCGACGACCCGCCGCCCAATGTGCCGGAATTGATGGAGGATGACGGCGAGCAACTCACGCTCCGCCAGCGGCTGGAGCGCCATCGCAACCAGAAAGGCTGCGCCAATTGCCACTCGGGAATTGATCCGTGGGGAATCGCTTTCGAAGAATTCAATGCGGGCGGCCGCTATCGTACCGGCGACGTCCACGATCCGCGATCGACGCTTCCCGACGGAACCGAGATTGAAAACCTCAACGAACTGAAAGCCTATCTCATTCAAGATCGCCTGGACCGCGTCGCTTTCAGCTTTATGAAGCATCTGGCGGTCTATGCCACCGGGAGAAGCTTGAATTTCCAGGACGTTGTATTTCTCGAACAAGAGGGGGTAAAATTGAAGTCGCACGATTACCGGATGCGGGATATGATCCGCTTTATCATCCACAGCGACCTGTTTATGAAGAAGTAGCAGACCGACACCGTCAACGAAATCGACCCCAATCCGGCAACGCATCTTGCGGACGCCGGATGCCGGTTAAGCAACTACGCGAGGAAGTCTTCATGCCGTCAACTCCCCAGCTTGACCGTCGTGCGGTGCTCAAAGGCATCGCCGGGGCGACGTTGGCTCTGCCAGTCCTGGACGCAATGGGCGAAGATGTCGCCGAGAAGCCGCCGAAACGTTTCTGCGCGCTGTACACCGCCAACGGCATGTCGCTGCCGAAATCGGAACATGGCATCAGCGATTGGAATTGGTTTCCACAGGCCAAAGGGAAAGACTTTCAGTTTGGAAAATCGACCGCGCCGCTGAAACCTTTTGCCAAACAACTGAGCTTTTTGGGCGGGCTCTACCATCCGAACGGCACGAAGGCCGACCCGCATATTTGTTCCGATATGTGGCTGACCGGCGCACCGCTGCACAATCCTCAGCCGGGCAAATTCAACTCGGTCGGGCTGGATCAAGTCATCGCCAAGCACACCAAACAACATTGCCGCCAGCCGTCGCTCGTGCTGTCGATCGATGCCGGTGTGGGGTTTCTCTCGCGGACGGGAACGATTTCCTACAACCTGGAAGGCAAGCCGATTCCGGCGGAGAACAATCCCCGCCGCGTGTTCGACCGTCTCTTCCGCGCCGACCGGGCCTCGCTGGAAACTCAGCGCGACCACTTGAAGCGGCGGATCAAACTCGTAGATGCAGTGCTGGAAAGTGCGCAGTCGCTCAACAAACGACTGGGCCGATCCGATCAACAGACGATGGATCAATATTTGACGTCGCTGAATGAAATCGAAGCACGGCTGATCGCGTCGGAAAAGTGGATCGATATTCCGCTGAAGAAGCAGGACTATTCGCATCTCGATCTGACTGTCACCTCCGAGGGTGAACCCCGCGATTACTATCGCACGATGTTTGACCTTATTGCACTGGCGTTCGATGCGGACATCACACGCAGCATCGCTTTCATGCTCAACCGCGAAGACGGCATGGGCATCAGCGACACGTTTCCGTTGAAGCTTGGCTTGACCCGCACTCATCACAACCTGTCGCACGCGGGCGATAAGGCGGGACAGTTGGAGTTTGCCAAATACGACTTGTTCCTCAGCGAACAGTTGGCTTACTTCTTCGACCGGTTGCAGCAGTATCAGGACAAGCAGGGGAGCGTGCTGGACAACAGCATCGTGCTGTACGGCAGTGGGGCCAGCACGACGCATTATCCCAAGAACCTGCCCACACTGATCGCCGGCGGCGCTAATATGGGGCTGAGGCACGGCACATTCTGGCACAAAAAAGAGACCAGAATGTCGAACGTGTTCCTGAGTATCTTGCGTTCGATGGGCATTGCGGAAGAGTCGTTTGCCGACAGCACCGGCGTGCTGCACGACTCGGTCTTCTCGAAGGTCTAGCCGGCAGCCGTCAATTCGTGCCTCGGCGGAATGCCCGAGCCCCTCTGCAGTTTGGGCGGCTGGTTTCTCCTGCTTGGATCGGCACATTGCGCCGGAAGTTGGTCCTCGCGCAAGGTGATGTGCGCAACCACCTCTTTAATGATGTGGGGACGTTGCGCCTGGGGCCACGTGTGCGCAGCGTCCGCATTCTCTTGCCGCGATCAAACCACCGGCCGTGCGCTCGATTTCAGCAATCTGAGAAAAATCGCAGCTTTCTAATTGACAGGCCAACCAAAGTGTTAGTATATTGCCATCTGGCAATCAATTGACAGACGGTAATCTGCCGACCTCTTCACGGATCGATTCGCAGAAATGAGTGGTGCCGATGGGTAAGAAACGAACACAACACGATCTGGGCCGCCGCGAGCGGCAGATCATGAACGTCATCTATCAATTGGAAGAGGCCTCCGTCGGGGACGTGCTGGCACAGCTCCCCGATCCCCCCAGCTATTCCGCGGTGCGGACGATGATCCGGCTGTTGGAAAGCAAGGGGTTTTTGCGGCATCGCCGCGAAGGGACGAAGTACGTCTATCGCCCGACGCAGTCGCGGGAAAGCGCCAGTCAATCGGCACTGAAGCAGCTGATGAAGACCTTTTTTGCGGGGTCCGCAACCGACGCGGTCGCCGCGATCCTGGATGCGAACTCGGACGAACTCACCGAAGATGATTTAGAGCGGCTCGAACGGCTCATCGATAAAGCGCGAAAGGAGGGCCAATAGCATGGGACTCGCCAATAGGATTCTCAATCTGAATCAATCAAGTCAATTTGTGACGGACGTCGCGCTCGACGCGAGCCTGAAGGCAACCGTACTACTGGCGATCACCGCATTGGCGGCACTGATGCTGCGAAAGTCATCGGCAGCAATCCGCCATCGGATTTGGTGCCTCGGCTTGTGCGGCGCCTGCCTGATTCCGCTATTTTCGTTGACGCTCCCTCAATGGCGACTCGCGATACTGCCTCCTACGTTGCCGGACGAAGCTTTGAATGAGGTGCAGAGTGCTCCTGCCGATGCCGCAGTCGCCGACATTGCCGCACCTGAAGTCGTCCCGCCGGAGGCAGTAGTCGTCGAACCATCTCAGCCGGACCTGATTGCCGCAGACGCACTGCGGCCGACGACGCCGATCCCTGACCAGGCGTTGGAGAGTTCGGGGATGGACGAGAGCGAACTCCTCCCTGCGGATGTGCTGCCGATCAATGGTGCGGAGAATATTCTCGACGTCGAACAACCAACCGAAGTCATTGCGGAAACGATTGCCGAATCGCCCCAATACTCTGCGCGCGACGCGCTCGCCGCAGCGTGGGTATTGGGCGCAGCGCTGGTATTGATTCCGCTCGCATTCGGGCTGCTGGCGAACTGCTGGCTGCAGATCCGCTCGCGGCGGCTCTCAGACACGACCTGGACGCAGCTGCTCGATGAGCTGGCAGGCCGATTGAAACTCTCGCGGCCGGTCAAGTTGCTGCAGGCGGGCAAAAGTGTGGTTCCCATGACGTGGGGGGTCCTGCGGCCGATCGTATTTTTGCCCGACGACACCAACGGCTGGAGTGCCGCACGACGGCGATTCGTGCTGCTGCACGAATTGGCACACGTCAAACGAATGGACGTGCTGTTCCAATCGATCGCGCGGGTGGCCTGCGCGTTGTATTGGTTCAACCCGCTGATGTGGTATGCGCTGCGTCGGCTGCGGATCGAACGCGAGTTGGCCTGCGATGACTGCGTCGTCGCGACCGGCGTGCGGGCAACCGACTACGCGTCACAGTTGCTGGAGATCGCGCGGACGTACCGCCCGGCGCGGCTATCAATCGGCGTGGCGATGAGCCGCAAGTCGAAACTTGAGCATCGGATTGTAGCGATGCTCGATCAAGCCCGCTCGCACTTGCCGGTTGGCAAGCGAATCGGACGTTGCCTGATTGCCGCCGCGCTGATTGTCGTGGTGGGCCTCTCCGTGATTGGACTGGAGGAAGCGCGGAGCATCGAAGTGGACCTGCCGGCGGAGAGCGACGAAATCGCACTCAACGGAAATGACCTTGAAGAACCGACGGATGTGGCGGCGAATCCAGAAAAAGATACCAACGATTCATTGCCACTCCCGGACGAAAACGCGTTGTCACGATTTGCCACCACCCTCGCGGAGCGTTTTAGAACGCGACTGCCGTTCACTTCTCCAAACATGAAAAAACGTGTGTCGGACGAGGTTCACGAAATCGTTGTCAAATATGGCTCTGCTCAGGATCTGACAGACGACTTTCAGAAGGCTCTGCTCGATTCGTTGGATGGCAAACTGAGCAGAATCTATCCGAACGGCCCGCAGTTGAATGATCCGCGCGTCGAGGATGAAGCGTACTTGAATCTGCCGACTCAAGTTCGCAATCTGCAGTGGAAGCTATTCATGGCAATCCGCCGCCGGCCGCTGGACGATGGTGCACAGGCGCGGCTTGACGCACAGCGGGCATGGATGCGGAAGCACATTCGTTCTCTGCCAGCACCGGAATCGCCTGTCACGGAAGGCAACTCACACGCCGACAAAATTGCTGAGTTGGAGGCCAAATTCGCGGATCCGCTCTGCCCGATATTCCATGAGCCGCTGGAGGGCAAACAGTTCGCCCGTCTTCAGAAAGATATGGAAGAATACATCGAAAACGACCGCCAGGCGAAACAGGAGTTGTTGTTTGTTGTGCCGCACTTGGTCTGGGCCGACTTCAGCAATCGCTTTGGACGCTCCCGGTCGATGATACCAGCACCATCGTTGAAAACATGGGATGCCGAACCGATTGGAAGGGGTCAGACGAACGGCGTGACTCATGTAAGCTTCCATTCCGCGGAAATCCACCAGGGAAATCGCAATACCATCTCAGGCTATCACGAAAGCCAAATGATGGTCGACGTAAGCGGAAATCGTCCAGGCTTGAGGTCATTCGATGAGATGCCGGGTGAAAACGCAACAATCGAAGAGCTTGACGACTGGTTTGCGGAGCAACGTCTGGGACATCTGATTTTCGACGAACAAGAGCAACGGCTGATTGGAGTCCGCGGTACAAAGCTGGTACCGCTGCAGCGCAACCGCTGGGCGGCCATAGACCAGATTCTGACTAAGCAATTGATATCTCGCATCGAAAACGAGGGAAGCCGCTTCTGGCCATTGCCCAAACCTACTTCAAAGAACGACTACGGCGAATTGACGTTCGACTCCATGGCGGCGGTGAAAACGGCCGAGGGAAAGGTGTTTGTGATTCGACTCATTGGCTTAGGACCGGCAGGTCTGAAATACCACATCCGGCGCCACAACGTCGTCAATCCCGCGAATCTCAAGCTTGCAATGGTCAATCCAACAGAACCACCCAAGCTTAATGAAGCGGCGAATAAGCATACAATCCGCGGCCGCGTCGTCGACTCGGACGGCAAACCGGTTGCCGGGGCCAAAGTGCATTTTCTGCTTCGTCGGAATGATCTGCTCTCGCGAGGGCTCCCCAGCAACGTTGTCTCAAGTCTCACGACAGACGAGCAAGGTCGTTTTGCCGTGAGCGCTCCACAATTCGGCACTTTCGCAATCGCCAATGGCGGATCGGCTCGGCAAGGACTACTCATTTTCGCAACGGCGAAGGGATTCGGTCCGGACTGGCAGCCAATCGGCAAGAGTGACCGCAAAGAGATCACACTAAAGCTGGTCAAGGACACCGTGCCGCTAATGGGCCACTTGGTCGATTTGGAAGGCCAACCCGCGGCGAATGTTCGCGTTCGGATTCGGTCGATGAGCACTGCTCGCTCGGACTTGGGCCAATGGATCGCCAAAGCGCAGCACAATCCAGCGCAGCTCGATCGGAATTCGATGTCCATGTATCGAGCGGTGGATCGGGACAAGATGGCCTATTTTCCCGTCGAAAAAAACATTGCGCTCGCGGGTACGAATCTGCTTCCAGACGTGATGACTGATCAGCAGGGCCGATTTGAAATCAGCGGAGTCGGTCCCGATCGGTGGGTTTCCTTGGAAATCGAGGGGCCGAACATCGCGAAGTCGCGGCTGTCAGCGGTCACACGGTCGATGAAGCCGATAAACTATCCCACACATGACCCCCGATTTCGCAGCCAACTTGCTTATGGCGCGGAGTTCACCTATGCCGTCGAGCCCTCGCAAGTGATCTCCGGCGTTGTTCGCGATGTCGATTCCAAAGAGCCGTTGGCCAATGCACGCATCGTATTGTACCAGTACGCCGAATCGCTGTTGGACGTGCAAGGATTTCTCTCCACCATCACGAATGAGCGGGGAGAATATCAACTGACAGGGATCCCCAAACCGGCGAATCCCGACCGCAAAATTAAGCTGCGTGTACTGCCCGCAGCGGACCAGCCTTATTTTCGAACCGAAGTTGACGTCCCCAAGCTGAGCGGACTCGATCCGGTTGAGCTGGATATTGACCTCAAGCGCGGCGTGTGGATCACTGGTCAGGTGAAAGATGCGGAAACCGGAAAGCCGTTGCCTGCGCATGTCAGTTATTATCCTCGAATTAACAATCCGCACGCGGAAAAGTATCGCAATTTCATTCCCGGTAGGACAACTCTGGGTTACGACTCGCGGTACGCCACCGACGAACAAGGCCGGTACCGGATTCCCGCGATTCCCGGAACGGGAGTTGTTGTCGCGATCGGATTTGACGGCGGCGAATATCGGGCAGCGGTCGGTGCAGACGAACTCGGATGGAAATCGAATCCCAGGATGAGAACGAAGTTCGTCTATCACCTCCACGGACCGGAATTGACTAACGCAGTCCAAGGAGTGGATATCGCACCGAACGACAAGCAGGTGAACGCCGATCTCGAGTTAATGCCCTTTGACCGGCAATCGGTGGGTGTTGTCGATCCCGATGGCAAGCCGCTCAGAGACGTGAACATCCTCATCGGCCGTCGCGCCAATGCCGCGCGGTTTGTGCAAAGCGTCTGGTCGCAACAACGGGACAAAGAGCCGGTCGACAGTCCCCTCGAAATCGTCGGCTTGCAAGAGGATGGCCGCCGCCTGCTGGTCTTGTCCCATCCAGCGCGCAAGCTGGGCGGCGCAGCGATTGTTGAGACGGGAAAGAATGACTCGATCACGCTGCAACCGCTGGCAAGCATCAGCGGGAGATTATTGGACAGCACCGGCCGTCCGCTGGGAGAAAAGACTATTCGGGCGGACGTTTTAAAGTCCGAGTTTCCCAATGGAGAAACGGGATCCCGCCGCATCAACCGCCGGTGGATTCAATATGCTGTGACCGACGCGAAGGGGTATTTTCACCTTGATGCAATCGTTCCCGGCATCCGCTACGAGGTTTCGCTCGCCCCTGGCGACAAACTCACCGACACCGGTGTCGTCGCGGCGGGTGAGAAGATCGATTTGGGCGATCTGAAACTCGACGATAAGGGGGAAGATCGACAGACGGGCAAGTCTCCGAAACGCCCGCGCCGACCGGCGGCGGACCCGAAGACAGATTCGAAGAAACGAAAAGACACCAAAGATGATCGGCAAGTTATCCGCGGGCGCGTCCTTGATCCCAGCGGCCAGCCCGTGCAGGCGGATGTGTGGCTTGCTGGACCGCGGCGTCAGGAGTGGAACGTCACTCCACAGCCAAAAGTCCAGTGGAACAAAAAAGCCAAATCGGACGCTGACGGCCGGTTCTCGATCCCGTGGGAGCGCAATCAGCCTCGGGAAAATTCAAACGACCTACCACAGAAGATCCGACTGGTGGCGACTGCGCCGGGACTGGGGTTTGCTTGGGCCGACGTCGAGGCCGGTAAGTTGCGGAATGAGGTGACGCTGCAACTGGTCAAGGACAAGCCGATCGAAGGCCGCATTGTCACAGCGGACGGGACGCCGGTGCCAGGCGTCAAACTCTCGGTCGTCGACATCTATTCGTCGAAAGCGACCGTTGAGGAGATCCTGAAGAATGCGACGAGGTCGTCGGGAGTGTATACGAATTGGCCGGGTTGGCTCGGCGGAAGCCCGACGAGCCGTCCGGTGGTGACCGACGCCGAGGGTCGGTTCCGCCTAGAGGGACTCGGATCACAGCGATTCGTTCGGCTGCAGGCGCTGGGAGGCGGAATGGCCGCCACGCGGCTGGCCATCCACACCCGCGAGGCGCCTGCGTCACGACCAAATGGAGTCATTGTCGTTCGCGAAGGGCTGGCGGAAAGCGCTTACTTCGCGCGGTTCACGCACGTCGCCGTGCCGGGCCGATCATTGCAAGGCATTGTGACCGATGCGAAGTCGGGAAAACCGGTCAGCGGTGTCCAACTCGTTGCCAGCACATCGTGGGCATCCCGGAAGACGCCCGCTGTGACCGGAGCGGACGGTCGGTTTCAGATCGATGCCGTTCCAAAAGCCGATCAGTATCGTGTAGAAGTGCGGGCGACAAAGTCGCTGCATTTCAACAAACAATTGACGGTCGCCGACACCGGCGGATTAGAACCGATCGCGGTCAACGTGCCATTGTCGCAGGGCATTCGCATCCGCGGACGGGTGACGGACGCGGAAACGGGCAAGCCGGTACGGGGGAAGGTCGACTATGAAGCGCTCTGGCCGAATGTGAACGTGCGAACGGAGAGCAAGCAGACCAGAATCGGCGATCCGGCATCCTCTGCTGTGATCGATGATGAGGGGAATTACGAACTGAGCGTGTTCCCGGGAGCCGGTGTGATTGCCGTTCAGGTCGAAGGGGGCCGCTACAGCAGTGTGACCGTCGAAGCGGACGACGTGAAGGCGATCGTTGGCAAAGGCGGCATGAGTACTATCCGCGGCAAGCAAGGCGTGGTTCGCTTTCTCACGACGGCGAAAGACGTCGGAGTTGCGGGGCCCATGGCGTTGAATCAGTATCACGCGATTCAGCTGATCAAACCCGCCGACAAACCAGACGCGATCACAGTTGATTTGCAGGTGACCCCCAGCCGCTCGCGGCCCGGAACCATTCTGGATGAACAGGGCCAACCGCTGGCCGGCGCCGATGCGATCGGGCTGGGGATTTCAGGGACGACGATGACGCGGACTCCCCTCGATTCTGAGAAGATTATGATCGACGGGCTTATGCCGGGACGGTCGCGGACACTGTTGTTCATGCACCGCGAACATCATCTCGGGGCCAAAGTCGTCGTCGCCGGAGACGAGATGACGCCGGTCACCGTGAGAATGTCGCCGACCGGAACCATTACGGGGCGGCTGGTTGACGCAGACGGTGATCCCCTCGGTCCAGGCACAGTGACGCTGTCGCCACACGATCCCCCGCTGATCGGTACCGGCTATTGGGATGCCGAACTTGACGGCGAGGGCCGCTTTGAGATTGGCGGCTTGATCAAGGACTGTCCGTACCGAGTGGAGCTTCGACTCTCTGGATCTCGCCCACCCCATTACATCACGGGCGACGTGAAAGTCGACTCTGGAGAGACGCTGAATCTCGGTGAGTTTAAGCAGGACCGTTTTGACGAGCGCCGATTTCGGCCCGTTAAGAAGCCGGCCGACGATACAGCTGCAAAGGCCGAATCCGCGGCCGACAACACGGCCGATTCCAACACGGCCGATTCCAAGACGGCGATCAGCCAAGCGAGCGAAGCTGCTGAGACACCGGACAAGGATCAAGTCGCAATTGCAAACCAAAAAGAAGCCAATCCGTCGGCAGGCTCTGGTCAAAAGCAGTCGCATCCGCGAGCCGATTCGCAGACGAATTCGGAGAACAAACCAAAGGCGGAGAACGACGAGTTGGTCTATCGTGGTCGGGTCCTCGATCCTGACGGAAAGCCGTCGGCGGGGGCAAAGGTCTTCTTAGCCTACTGGTCGCCCAATCCGGTCACCGAAGAATCGAAGCTCGCGCCCGCCATGACGAATGCCGACGGAGAATTTGTGCTGAAGACGAGCATTTCCGAATTGCAGCAGATGTCGGGCAACGAGAACTGGAAATATGCCTCGCTGATCGCCATGCGAGAGGGCTACGGATTCGCTTCGGGAGTTGCCCCGCTCTTTGAGCAGACCGGCAAAGCCAAGCGAGGAAGTCCCCCTGAACAGCTCGCCTGGTTACAGATGCAGCGCGAAAAACATGATGGAATCTTGCGGCTGGTCCGCGATGATGCGCCGCTCAAAGGGCGTGTCATCGATACGGACGGACAGCCAATCGCCGGCGCGAGAATTCACCTCGATCGAATCTGGATGAATCATGAAAACAGCCTGGACGCTTGGGAGAAACACGCCGAGGGGCCGGACGCCGACTTCTATTCGCTTCGCCAACGCACACAGATCGGCATCAATGGCCCGCAATTGGCTGCGGAATTGGAGGCAGCAACCACCGCTCAAGACGGCCGGTTCGAGTTTCGCGGACTCGGGCGTGAGCGAGTCGTGAAACTGCTAATCAGCGGTCCGGGAATGGAAACGATGCATGTTCACGCCCGCACGCGGCCCGGCAAGCGGATCGAACTTCCGATGCAGCGGCGTGGCGGAAGTGGCCGCAAGATCGTTTATCACGGCACCGAATTCACGCACGTTGGCGGGCCGTCGAAACCGGTGGTGGGCCGCGTCACCGACTTGGAGACTGGCCAACCGGTGCCCGGCCTGTTGATCCAAAGTGACAGCATCGCCTCCCTGCCGAATTGGACGGGCCAGAATCATATCCGCACCGTGACCGACGCAGATGGGCATTACCGTCTCGAAGGTCTGCCGATCGGGAACAATTCGCTCGTCATCGTACCTCAATCCGGGCAGCCGTATGCTAAGAGTGCATTTCGAGTGAACACGAAGTCCGCTGAGAAGCAAATCACACATGACGCCCAGCTTCGCAAAGGGGTTCGAGTTCATGGGCGTATTACCGACGGTCGAACCGGCAAGCCGGTCGCCGGTACGGTCGAATACTTTGCATTTTTCGATGAGAAAACGCGCGAAGAGTATCCAGGATTTCGTTTCTCCGGCCGGCAAACCGCGCGCAGCGACAATAAAGGACAATATCAGATTGTCGTTCTGCCCGGCGCAGGGATCATCACCTTCAATGCCGACGAGCATCGAAAATATCAACACGGCGTTGGAACGAAAACCATTGAAGGCCAGAAACAAATGGCGGGAACGATGGCAATATTTGCCACCGAACCGCGTCGCTGCATTTCGAGCAGTCACCATCTGCTCACCGCGATCCATCCGAAGAAAGATCAGCAGGAACTGGCGCACAATTTGGAATTGGCTTCAGGAATCGAGATCGTCGGAAAAGTCGTTGATCCCGACGGCCGTCCCGTCTCCGAGTTCTTACTGAGAGACGGCAGCAATCTGGGCGGCTGGCATCTCCAGCGCGGCGGGACGTTTACAGCCCGCGGATACGAGCCCGGCAAATCCCTGCGACTTCTGTTCTACGAACCAAGCGGAAATCTGGCCGCCAAGTATACGGTGACGGGCAAACCACCCGCAAATCTGCAGATTACTCTGGAGCCGGCCGGCAGCCTCAAGGGGCGATTGGTCGACAAAGACGGTGGGCCGATTCCAGATGTGCGGTTTATCCCTGGCCGCACAGCAGACGCGAACGCCGCCGATTTCGCGACAATCCCACCGGAATATCCCGGACGCCAGCAGCACACCGATGCCGACGGGCACTTTCACCTGAAGGGACTTCTGCCCGGAATGAAATATGCCGTACGCGTTATAGGCACCCGCAAATTGGGCGGACAACAAGTATCCGACCTACTTGGAGAACTCCCCCTGCAAGAGATCGAGATCAAGCCAGGCAAGACGATCGAACTGGGCGATGTGAAACTTCGCGAGGAGAATCAGCAAAACGATCCGCGCAAACCGAAGCGCAAATCTCGGCCTGACGCAAATGAGATCAAGAAACCATCAAAACAAAGTATCAGTTTGAAGCCACAATCAGCGGCGCCGCATAAGTTAATTCGCGGCACCGTCAACGGTCCGGACGGCAAGCCGGCGGCCGCAGCGTTGGTGGCGATTGTGGCAAGGTCACGCAAGGGTAGCGGACGCGCCCCGGGTGAGATTCTTGTTGAAGGAGAAACCGATTCCGAGGGACGATATCGGTTCTCGCTGCCGAATGTCAGTTCGAAGTCGCACCGGTTGGCGGCACTCGTCGTGCGCACCGAGGACTCTGCAATCGCCTGGCAGGATCTCGATTTGGACGCCAAGGACGCCAAACACGATTTCCAATTGCGACCGCAACAACTCATGCAAATCCGCTTCGTCGACATCGAGGGCCGGCCGGCGGCGAATTTGCGAGCCGAGTTATCGTCGGTCCGGGCTGTTTCCCCTTCGAGCCATCCCCGCCTGCTGCTGTCGAAGTACCGCTTGGACCGTCGGCCGCGGGCGTGGATCGCGCCGCTCGCGACCGATGAAAACGGCTTATTGACGGTGAAGAACGTTGCGGCGGGACACGGAGTGGGGGTGAAGATCGCGGGGACAGAGAAGTTCGCACCGCAGTACGTTGCACTGAACACCGGCGAGCCGGAAGAGCGTGCCCGGAATGATAAGACCTATCGCGGTCTGGTCAAGAACTTGAAACCGGGCGAGGTCGGCACGCTCCCCCTTGCTCCCGCTCAGTTTTTTGAGGGAATTGTCCGCTACGAAGATAGCGGAAAACCGGCGGCCAATGCGCGGCTCAAGATGTGGGCCAGCGAGCAAGAAGGCCCCGGCTCAGCGGTCTCGATTTGGGGGGAAACAAACGAGCAAGGGCGATTTCGGCTGAATCCCTACCCCGGAGTCCAGTATGGAATCGTCGCCCATCCTCCCGACGGGGCGCCGTATCAGATCCGGAAATTGAACGACCTGCGGTGGACGTCGGATGACGCGTCGAAAAACATCGAAATCAATCTCGTGCGTGCCGTACAGGCTCGGGGCACGATTGTCGATGCGAAAACCGGCCAGCCGCTGAAAGGCGCGTCGGTGCAGTACTATCCCGTTTCTGCTCGCAACAAGTACTTGACAGACGACGCCGTCACCGGCTGGCAAAGCCTTCGGCAAACCGACGAGGCAGGTAGTTTTGTGATCAACGTCCTGCCAGGTCCGGGCACACTGCTCGTACACGCAGCGGATGGAAGTTACATCTTAGCTGAATCCAGCAGTGTGGAACTGCACCGCGGCGAGCCGGGAGGAACTCGGACCTATGCCCACGCGTTTCATAAGATCAATCCCGTTGCCGGTCAGCCGCTGCCGCCGCTGCGAATCGAATTGATGCGGGGAGGCACAGTTGAAGGGCGGTTGGTCGACCCTGACGGCCAGCCGGTCGACCATGCCGTGATGATCTCGCGTTTAAAAATCAAGCCCTCTAGCCCCGAATGGCGCGGTTCACCCGATGAAGTCCGCGGCAGCCGATTTCAGCTCAGCGGACTGAGCGAGGGAGTCGAGTACCCCGTCCACTTTCTCGATCCGAAGCGGAAATTGGGAGCAACGGCGATGATTAGCACGAAGAATCCCTCGCCGACAGTCAGGCTCGAACCGTGCGGGACTGCCACTCTGAAGTTTGTCAAACACAATGGCGACCCGGCGGGAGCAGGATTGAAATTCGCATTCAGCGTGGTCGTCACGCGCGGTCCATCGGAATTGGACGTCGGAGCGCATCGCGCCGGTCTGCTGGTGGCCGATGAGGACCACATCTTCAACGTCTACGGTCGTAGACACTTTCTACCGTGGCCCGAGACAGACGCAAGCGGTGAAATGACAGTCACTGGTTTGATTCCCGGAGTCCGTTACCGCTACACAGATTATCGCAAAAACCCCGTTGTCCATGCGGATTTCGTGGCCCAGTCGGGAAAGAACCACGACATCGGCGAATTTGTATTGCCTAACCGCCGGTGATCTTCAAGCGAGCGAAGGAACCCATGCTTAAGCGATACCAACCAACTGATCAGCAACCGTGGGACGTGCACCGCGTCGTGCATCTGCACCGCCGGGCGGGGTTTGCCGCGACCTGGAACGAGATCCAGCGTGACCTGAAAGACGGCCCCGATGCTGCCGTGTCGCGGTTGGTGCAGGGTCGTCAGCCGGACGAAGCCGACGCGAGTGAACCCGAGACATTTGAGTCAATGGCGGACGTGATCGGCTCTGCCGCCGTCTCCTCAGAGAATATCAACCGGCTCAAAGCCTGGTGGCTGTACCGGATGCTGTTCTCGCCCGACCCGCTCGAGGAACGGTTGACGCTGATGTGGCACAACCATTTCGCCACCAGCAACATTAAAGTGGAGGACGTGGCGGTGATGCGGCGGCAGAATGACATCTTCCGCAAATACTGCCGCGCACCATTCGGAGAGCTGCTAAGACGCGTCGTGAAGGATCCGGCGGTTCTGGTCTGGCTCGACGCCGATGCAAATCGCAAAGAGCACCCCAACGAAAACCTCGCTCGGGAACTGATGGAGCTCTTCAGCCTGGGCGTCGGCAATTATTCTGAACAGGACGTGAAACAGGTCGCCCGTGCTCTGACCGGCTGGACCTCCAAAAACGGCCGTTTTCGCTATGTGCCCGAGTATCACGACGACGGCGAAAAAACGATTTTCGGCAAAACGGACCACTTTGACGGCGACGACGTGCTGACGCTGATGCTCGAACATCCCGCTTGCGCGCGGCGGCTGGCTTGGCGAATTTGCGATACGTTCTTCGGCGAAGACGTGATTGACGATGCATCGATCGACGCATTGGCCGACGGTCTTCGACAGCGACACTTGGATGTTGGCTGGGGGGTCGAAACAGTCCTGCGTTCACAGATTTTCTTCGACGACACCAATCTGGGCAATCGCGTCTTGGGACCCGAGGAATTCCTCATTGGTGCGGTTCGTGTTCTGGAAGCATTTGACCCGCCACCCAGCACTCTGCTGCTGGCGGAGTGGTCGGCGCAGCTGGGACGGGACCTGTTCTATCCCCCCAATGTGTTTGGCTGGCCGGGCGGGCGGAATTGGATCACGACCCGTTCGGTGATCGGCCGTGCCAATTTCGCCGACGCACTGCTGGACGGACTGCTCCACCAGCCCCAAAAAACATTGCCGATTCAGGAGGTGGTTTCCAAGCGACTCGGCACAGCGAGTGAGTCGGACATCGTCAAATTCTTCTGCACCCATTTCCCCAACTGCGATCCCAAGCGGTTGCAGACCGAACTGAGCGGCAAGAACGCCGCTCAAATTGCAAAATCAATGCTTGTATTGCCCCAAGCACAACTCGCGTAGAATCCGCGACGGATTCGTCGTCCCTTTTTGGAGAATTCGAAATGCTCAATCGAAGACATTTTCTCAAGCAATCGACACTGCTGGCGTTGGCGCCGACGGTACCTTCGTTCCTGGCACAGACCGCCAATTCCGCCGAGTCCCGCGCCGACGACCGTGTGCTGGTGGTGATTCAGTTAGACGGCGGAAACGACGGCGTGAATACCGTCGTGCCGTACAGTGATCAAGGCTATGAGAAGAACCGCTCCGAGTTGCGGTTGGCGAATGACCGTCTCATCAAGCTCAACGACGACATTGCGCTGCATCCCTCGTTGGAAGATATGCACAAACTGTGGGAAAGTGACCGCTTGGCGATCGTCAACGGCGTCGGTTATCCGAATCCCAATCGTTCTCACGACGTCAGTATGGCGATTTGGCAAACCTGCAGTTTTGACCGCACTGAACACAACGGCTATGGCTGGTTGGGCCGCGCACTCGATTCCTCATCAGCGCCTAAAACGTCGTCGCCGTCGGCCGTCTTGGTCGGCGACGGCAAACCGCCGGTGGCGCTGCGGAGCCGCCGATCAATTGCGGCAAACGTCGATCGCATCGACGAGTTGCTATTGCCTGGTGATGTACGAAGAACAGAGCAACACGCAGCGGCAGCCGCCACCGAAGATCTGAGCGCGTTTGTCGAGCGGAGCACGTTGGATGCGTATAACACTGCCGACCAGTTGAGCAAACTTGGCAAGCCGGACCAAGCGGCAACGCGCAGTCCACGATCGGAATTGGAGCGCCGCCTGCAACTCGTCTCACAACTGATCAAAGCCGATTTCCAAACGCGGGTTTTTTACACCGTCCAGTCCGGTTACGACACCCACTCGGTGCAACTCCCCCGGCACGAGCGGTTGCTGCGGGATCTCTCGCGCTCTCTATTCGCGTTCTTTGAGGATCTCCGGGCCGCCAAGTTGGATGAACGGGTCGTCGTGCTCTGCTTCAGCGAATTTGGCCGCCGCGTCAAGGAGAACGCCTCAATCGGAACCGACCACGGCACAGCGGGACCGGTGCTCCTCGCCGGTCCGTCGGTTGCGCCAGGCTTGCACGGCGAAATGCCGAGCTTGCTCGACCTGGAAAACGACGACTTAAAACACACCGTCGATTTTCGACAAGTCTATGCATCCGTACTGCAACAATGGCTGGGTCTCACCGACGAACGCATTCGTAGCGGCGGTCATCAGCCGCTCGACCTCTTGCGCCGCGCGTGATCACTAAGCAGCTCCGTGACACTTACTGTGACAAACGGCCGACCCAACACTTGAATTCGCCGTGCGCCCTCACGTGCCGGAGTACACCCGGAGGGATTCGAACCCCCAACCCTCGGTTCCGAAGACCGATGCTCTATCCAATTGAGCTACGGGTGCATGTTGAATTTGCGATTCAATGTCCAACGGACAACGATTGATCTACCGGCTCATGCTAGCAAGCAGTCCGGCAAACGTAAAGGTGACGATCCGCTCTCAGCTGCCAAGCTGACGCAGCAGTCGATGTTCGGTTAGGATCAACGTTTGGTGCTGACCTGGGGATGGGGGATATCGGCAACAGGGGCGGCAGGGCGGCTAATCGAGCAGTTTGATTTTCAGGTTCGTTAGCTTGACAACTGAATGATGCTGTTTGTTCGAGACGACTTGAAAAGCGATCCCGCTGGGAACTTGCTCGATGGCCGGAGTCGTCCAAGAGACTTGCTCCGCCGGAGTCAGTTGATCCTCATCCTTGCCCAGAATCAAATGAAAATCCGATCTGTGGCCTTGGAATCGTGCCCGCCTTCTACGGCGGTTAGTGCGATATAAGGTCAGGTTCTGAAAGTGCTCACTCAGCTCATAGGCAACAGTCACGTTATCGCGGAGGGCACGGGTGTGAGTGTGAATGCCGAACTGCTCGGGACGCTCATCCCAACTGACGGTTCCGGTAATTTCGGCGTTCTCAATTCCAAACGGCAGCAGGATCATGCACGTTGTGTTGGCCGGCGCTCGACATTGAAGGGTGTCGCCGTTGGCTTCCCAGTTGGAATCGATCCCGTAAAACATCTGGCAAATGGTCTCAGGAGTGAGCGTGATTGATCTCTTCGCCAACAGCTCACGCCCGATTTCAACAGCTTTCTTGGCACGGGTGACGAATTCTTCGAATTCCTTAGTATCCGGCTGAATCTTGGCAATCCACTCTTCCGCCTTGTCAAAATCGCCGACGTCCAAAGCGGCTCGCGTTGCGCAGATTGCCTGCGTGTTGCCTGATTCCGTTTGAGAGAACACAAGATCTCTGAGGAATTCATAGGTGAACCCGTCCCAAAAGACGCGCGTGTCAATCCCTTCCTTTTCCAACCGTCGGAAGGTCGGGGCGACATCATCAATGTGGCCGCCGTAACCTCCGTACTTGGCGTACATGTTTGACGCGAAGCGTTTGTAATTCGGGATTCCTGCAACCTCATCCTGCTCGATTTCTTGTGCGCCTTTGGCATACAGCGAAAATGTCGCCCACAGTTCCTGATCCCGGAAGACCGATCGCTTGAATGCTCCCGGGCCGGGAACCGTTCCGAGTTCCTCAAGCGCGCGGCGGCCGACCTCCGGGATGCCTTCGTCCCAGTGGCCTGTGCTGACGCAGAGAAACGCGAACGATACCAATTCGTCACGCACACCGCCCCAGCGCGGCTGCAGCGTTTGGAACATTTTGGAATACGCCCGGGCAAAACGCGGACGCACCTGAATCGCAGCCAAGAAGTGATCGTCGACGAACTCCAGCGGCAGATTGCGGGCCATGCCGATGGTGATCAGATGAGTGTGCGCTTCCCAACCCTGCGGGTTGATCTGAACCGCTCGTTCCAATTCCTCCTGCGCCTCCTTCAGGCGTCCGCGAAACAGTTTCCAACCCTCGTCAGTCACTTCAGAGGCCCAGCCGCTGCCGCGCGCGTGCCAGGCCCAATCGATCAAGAAGTCGCCGCGCAGATGGCAACCGGAGTATCCGGTGTCCGCTTCACGCCACTTTTCGAGGACGTGCTTGACCAACTCCGGCTCGGAGAGATTCATGGCGATGATGGCCAGTGCGCCGTAATAGTAAGTTTCGTTGCGGAATTGCGGAGCCAGTTCCAATAGCTTGACAAAGTCGCCTTGAGACGGTTTTTTCCTTACGGAGGCGCAGATCTGCAGGCGATCGCAATTCATCTGGTGACTAGAGTTCTCAAAGCGAGTGAGCGCGTCTTCCGCGGGATAGCTGTCGAAGACAAACATCTCCCAACTCGCTAGGCTGCGCGGGTTTTGCAGGACGACTCGCAGAAGAGATTTGTTGTTTTCACCAAAATCAGAGGTGTACGCCATCCTGCTCAGATTCAGTACGTCCTCGGATCGGCGAAAGTGCGGAATCGACAGATACGCGAGCTCTTGTTCGTCCAGTTTCGCGTCGATCTGCTGAAGTGTTTCCCGCGCGATCATACCGGGAATTGAGGTCAGTTGATTCGAGTCAAAAGTGTGCGTGACACTTTGCGGTTCGTCAAACTGATCGACATGTTGCACAGCGACCGACAAGGTTAGCTTGCCGTCTTGCTCTGTCAGCTTTGGCAAGACGTATTTCTTCACGCCGAGCGACTCAAGACATATCGCAATCGTCTCTTTGTCGATCGTGCTGCCCAGTTTAAAACAGCCCGCCGCACGCAACCGGGCGCGCATGTTCGACAAACCGATGTCCATCCGCCGCTGCGGCGAATAGGCTGTCTGGTAATTCGCGGTCAAACTGAGCGCAACTCCATCGGGCCGGACGCGACCCTCAGCATCGACGGCTGGAAAAATCACGACTGCGGGCAACAGGGGAACCACCTGCTTCGCGAATGCCTCGTCGATTCTCTCAAGCAGTTCGTCTGTTTGAAACGGCTCGGCCTGATCGACGTCGTGCGTGAGCGGCATCTCAATCTCGCCTTCCACCGGTTCGACCGTTCTGACGACGCGCAGACCGCTGTACCGCCAGCCGATATTGTGCGGCCAGCGAAAGGCGGACCGGCAAATCTCACCAGACATCGTGCAATATCCGCCGCGACAAATGTGCAAGTACTTGCGATCCCGAAGCCGGTCCAGGCACCACTCCGCGGCGTTGCCGTGCATATCGTAGAGACCAAACGCGTTGGGCTTGTATGATCCCACCGGTTGGAATTCCTTCAAATTCGGCCCGCTTTCATCGGTTCCATAGGGGTAGCCGCCGTGAAAGTTGGCGTCTTTGGATGTGAGCTTGTCTCCGTAGTGAAACGGAGTCGTTGTCCCGGCGCGACAGGCGTACTCCCATTCCGCCTCCGTCGGCAACCGATAGGTCTGATCTTCCTTTACGCTCAACCGTTCGCAGAACCTCATGGCGTCTTTGACCGAGACAAAACCGACAGGTAAGTTCGGCCCCCGCTCGACCGACCGATTCTGCTTCATGATCTCTTCGTACTGAGCCTGCGTCACTTCATAGACGCCCATGTAAAATGGTTCTTCAATGCGAACTTTGCGCTGCAACTCGCCGAGTTTGCGGCCTTCCTCCGTCTCAGGAGACCCCATCAAAAACTCCCCTTTGGGAATCAGCACCAGCTTCATTCCAATCAAATTCTCGATCGTCTTGGGGTATTTGGCCGACTTCGGTTTGCTGTCCGCTGAGTCGGCTGTGGAATCGCTGGAATACGCGCCGTTGACAGGATTTTCAGGCGATTTCGTGGTCGACGATGTTACGTTCGTTGTTCCGGCCTGACTTGTCTTCTGCTTGGCAGACGTTTGCTGTGTGACTTGCGGCACGGGTTGTTCGTCCGACGGCGATGCGTTTGGCGTCGAGTCGTCGGTGCCGTCCAATGGTTTCTCGCTGCCGGCGGCAGCTTGCTTCGGAGTCTTGTGCTCCGCAACCACCGGCTGAGAAGTTTTCGATTGCGCCGGCGTGACACCCGCATTTGCGTTCGCTGGCTCGGACTCTGATTCTCGGTTTGCGGCATCTTGAGAAGATGTCGCATCGCTCGGCTCCTTGGGCGGTTCTGCCCCACAACCGACGAGCGCCAAAGAGACGAACGCGACGGCAATCATGATGCCGATTTGTGACGAAGCCGAGCGGAGGCTCGTCGTTCGCGATGGTTGAGAATTGCTTTGCAACATAGCGCTCTCCTACGAACTTGTGTGCGATGCAAAACTGTCGGATTGCTTACGGCGTTTCGTCGGAGCCGACCCGCTTGAGAAACTCGCTGTATTTCAGGACCTCCATGGCGCCGTTTGGTTTTTCAACCAGATATCGCAATCCTTTCTCCGCTGCGTCCGGATCTCGCGAGATGAGCTGTCCGGCCGATGTCAGTGTGATCATGATGTCATCATGCAGGTACAGTGCGCTCCAATCGGTCCTTCCCGATTCCACGTTCCACACGTGAACAGCACCGTCGTTGCCGCTGGAGGCGAATTGCTGGGAATTCGGATTCCACGAGACCGCCACTGCCGGAGCCGTATGGCCTTTCACCGTCCGGTCAGGCGACCCGTCCGCATGCCAAAGCTTGACCCGATGATCCCACGCAACAGAGGCGATATGTTGGCCGTCGGGGCTAAACGCGATGCCCATGACCGCGCTTTGATGTCCCTGCTGTTCGGCGACCTTTTCCCCGTCGGATTTGACGAGCGTCCAGATGCCATCGGAGCCGGCGGCCAACGACGTGCCGTCCGCTTTCCAGCCGACCGCGTCGATATCTCCATGGCCGATCTCCAACTCACTCAGCAGCGCACCGTCATCGGGATCCCACAGTGTGATAAAACCGTCGCTTCCCCCAAGCGCCAACCGCCTGGAATCCGGTTTCCATGCGATTGACAACGTGTGCTTGGCAAACCCCTGCATGACCGGACCGCGACGGCCGTCAATATGCCACAGGCGCACCGTTCCCGTATTCCTCCCGGCTGATGCGATCCATTTGCCGTCGGGGCTCCATTGAACGGCTACGATCGACGTCGTATGTCCACGAAGCTCGGGACCAGGCGTCCCGTCAGCGGACCACAGTTTCACCGAATGACCGGCGCCGCCTGCGGCGAGTGTTTCTCCGTCGGGGCTCCAGCCCAACGTGCGGATTTGGTACTTGAGGCCGTCAATCACTGATCTTTCGCGGCCGTCGGCGTGCCAGACATAGATTTTGTGATGGCGGCCGCTCGCTGCAATTGACTTGCCGTCCGGGCTCCACTCCACGGAATCGAAGTATTGGCGGGGCTGGAAGTGCCGCTGACGTGACGGAAGCTTATTCATATCGTAGACGTTGATCCATTCGCGGCCGACGATGGCGACCCGCTTGCCATCCGGACTCAGCTTGGCTGAAGTTCCGAAGACATTATCCGCGCTGTTCACTTCACCCCCGCTGGAATCGAATATCCGCAGGATTCTGTCCTCGCACGTGGTCACGATTTGTTGTCCATCGGGACTCCAAGTTACGCTGTTAATCGAGTCTTTGTGCCCGCGACATAACGCCACAGGAGTTCCGTCGGCTTTCCAGATGCGAACCGTGGAGACTGGCCGCTCATCCTCTCCGGTCGACTCCGCCCCGAGACTGCCCGAGAGTATGTGGGAGCCGTCAGGACTCCACTCCACTGTGCTAATCGGCCCAAAGTGTCCGTCCAACGTCGGACCGGCTGTGCCATCGGTCGACCAGATTTTGACCAATCGATCGTCACCGCCAACAAGAAGCCTCTTGCCGTCGGGACTCCAATGCACCGTCAGCACGCGATTCTTGTCGGCTTTGATCACCGGTCCCGCCGAACCGTCGACGTTCCAGAATCGCACCGTTCCGTCACTTGCCGCCGATGCAAATTGGTCACCCTTGGGACTCCAACAAACTGCATTCACCTGCTGCTGGTGCCCCTGTAAGACACGTTCGGGTGATCCGTCGGCATTCCACATTCGAATGGTCTGGTCCTCACCGGCGGATAGTATGCGCTCGCCGTCCGGACTCCATGCCACCGTCTTGACCGCTTCGGTGTGGCCGACGAGTACGTGCTCGATTTCCATCGTCGTGGGATTGGAAATTCGCACGTAGTCCCCGTCGGTGTGGGCGATGCGTTTTCCATCGGGGCTCCAACAGACCGAATACATGTAGCACCGCGGGATCACACGCACGACCTGCCAACGCCCTGCGTTGGGCAGCACCGCCGGACTTGAAATCACGCCGGGAAGGACTTTGTCTGCCGGTCCCGGTGTCCACAGCTCAGCGGTTTCCCGTGCCGAATCGGTCTCTTGGCTGCCGTCCTCACCCCCGAGCGCGGGCGCAGCGACTAAGCAGACTGCCGTTACCGAATTCAGTAGCCACCGCACTGTCGTCCGTGCCGCTTCACGAGGAGATCGTCGCATTGATCATTTCTCCCGTTGGAACGCGTTTGAGAAATCATGCCGTGTCGTCGACGGACCTCAATCGATTCGCCTCAGAACTTCGTTCACATCGTCGGTCAGCACGACCGGGGACTTATCGCTTCGAGCCGCATGATATTATAAGTGTGCGCTGTTGCTGTGGAACTTGGACGAGTCTGCAGCAGTCAATCGATCTTATTATACCGGAGCGGCCGCCGCAAATCGATTCCGGCGAGGTTACGTCTCAAGCGAGAATCTGCACAGGGTGCGCAAGCTGTTCTTGCAAATGGCAGTCGCGTTTGACGGACACGCGACCGGCGGCGATACTTGACCTCGCACAACCATATGCCGTAATTGCCGGGCAAACTTCGTGACCGATCGCGGTCAGAGCACGCGAACTTCTTCAAACAACGAGAAATACGATGACACAACTGCCTCCAACTCCTGCTGCATCCCGAATCGCACATCGAGCAGGCCGGCCGTCATTTGCGATTACGATTCTGTGCGCGACTCTCATCATGTTGGGCTGTGCACTGGACGTCTCGGCCGCAGAGAAAAAACGGCCGCGTCGGTTTATTTACAACTCCGATGCCAACCACATGTACTATTACAAGACGCCGCCCATGTCCGTCGAGGACCTGCAGGGTTATGTCGATGAGGTCGTGGGAACCGGTGTCACGACATACTTCGCGTCGCCGAATTGGGGGATGCTGATGTCCTACCCGAGCGAGGTGACGGAAATGATCGGATCGCAACTCGATGCAGAGACCTTGAGCACGATGCGGGATACCGGCTTGACCAAGGAAAAATCAACCGAGCGGGCATTCGCCAACTTCCACGCGATTCACGATGCCGGTCACGACCCGTTCGGCGTGATGATCAACCGCGCCCGTGAAAAGGATCTGGAAATCTTTGTCTCGTTTCGTCTGAACGAGATCCACGACGTTCAAAACCCTGACAGCCTGATTGTAACGAAATTCTGGCGAGACCATCCCCAGTGGCGCGTCGGCAAGATCGGCGACGAAATTCGCCCGATCTTTGCCGAGATCATTGGTGGCAGCAAAGAGCGGCGTGTGCATCCGATCGTTGCCTCCTGGTTTCCCGGCGCTTTGAATTTCGCAGTTCCCGAGGTTCGCGCGCTGAGACTGAAGGAGCTTCGCGAGTGTTGCGAAAGGTATCCGATTGACGGGCTGGACCTCGATTTCCAGCGGTTTCCAATCTACTTTCCTCAGGATGAAGGCCACAAACATGTGGAGACCATGACCGCCTGGATGCGCGAGGTCCGTAAGATGACGCGCGAAGTCGGCGCAAAGCGAGGCCGTCCACTACAGCTCTCGGCCCGCATCATGGCACGCCCCGCACAGAACCTGGCCATCGGCCTCGACCCCAAATCCTGGGCCCAAGAAGACCTCGTCGATTTCGTGATTGTTTCTCACTATTTGAGGAACGACTTCGCGTTGCCGATCCGCGAGTATCGGGAGCTCCTGCCTGAGCGTCTGCCGATTTACGCTTCAATCGAAGTGGAAAAAGAGGACGACACCTATCGCCGCATCGCTCGTCAGTTGTACGGCGACGGAGCGGACGGCTTGATGATGTTTAACTACTTCACGCGACGTGAGGGAGGCAGAGAGCCGGACTTCTCACTGTTTCGGGAACTGAGCGACCCGGAGAAGCTAACGTCAAACTAGCCGCTGTACAATCAAGATCGTGCGAGAGCAAAACGAGACTTGCCCGCAAGAAGCCGACGAGATCACATTATCAAGATTTGGCCAACGAGAACGTTGGCGACAATTCTTGCGACTCGACCAATCGCACGTGTTTTCTCTGAGGAACGGATTCATGCCCCCCAACCTGTAGACACCGTCCAAGAAGCGACGGTAAGATTGTCGCGGCGCCGCCAAGGCCCGTCCCGTCGTGAAGCGGGTTGGGCATGTGACCAATTCATCCGCTTTCGTGACTGGAGCGAACATTGAAATCAATCTCCTTTCTGGCAATCGTGAGCTCGGCATTCGTCGTTGGCTGCGGCAGTGAAGAGAAAGAGTCAACCGACAAGAAAAAGGCGGACGCCGACGGCGGCAAACCTGCTGCCGCCGCTGCGCAGTCGTTTGACACGCCCGAAGCCGTCTTTGCCGCCTTCTCGCAAGCGACGGCGAATAACGATTGGCAGTCTGCCATTGGAATGATCACGGATGAGTCAAAGGCGATGGTCGTGATGGGAATGATATTTCAGGCGGGCTTCATGACGATGGATGATGAAGCGAAGGGCAAAGAGTTGGAGCAGATCGGTAAGAAATACGGACTTGATGAAAACATGCCGGAACCCGCGTCCCCCGATGACGTCGACGTGAACAGTCTCGTTGACGATCTTCCGGGATTTATCGGAGAGCTTTCAGCCTGGATTGCCGCCAACGACACCGATTCGAAAGGCGGCTTTCCCAAGTTGACAGAAGTCTCCGACATCAAGATTGATGGGGACTCCGCCACGGGACTCGTCAAAACTGAAGATGGTCAGCAACCGATCGAGTTCCGGAAAGTGGACGGCCAATGGAAGGTCCACATGGCGACTGGCCCGCCCCCGGCACCGTCGATTGACGAGTTGGGAGTGGATTTCGCAAATGTCGGAGAGGGCGAAATCGGCTCGATGCAAGTTGGGGACAAGACGGCGGCACTCAGGCATGCGTTCGCCTACCATGCGAAGTTTTTTGACGATCCCTGCATTGTCCTGACACTGACCGCTGTCGAAGTCTCGGCGGAAAAACAGCAGGACTTGGAACAGCAGCTCAAGGAGAATCCCGACAACGCGTTTTTCTTTCCCGACGGACCAAACGTCCGACTCACGCTCACACCCGAAGGGCAACTGATGTCGATGAACGCCTGGATCGACAATTCGTCGATCAACACGAACCGCGGCCCAGCGGTTGACGTTCAGATCGACGGGAACAAGATCAGCGGACGCGTCGGCATGGCACCCAAGGAATTTGGAGAGCAGGAATTTCAGTTTCACGCGAAGTTTGACACTGAAATCCGCTTCTAGGCGGCCATTCAACGGCGGCAACAGGGACTCCCGCGCAACGTCGAGTTCGCGGGAGTCGTCCTCGCAACAACCTTCCGTCGCCGGGCGCCGGCGGCGCTGAGGAATGGCGTTTAACCGGCCATCGTGTTTAACGGCGGGACGATTCTTCGAACGATGCGCGCTTCACCACCGGCCGTGCAGAATTCTCGGCTGTCTGAGCGCGCCCAGGCAAACGTCCAACGAGGACTAAGTTCGACTTCTTCAGGAAGTACGGCGTTGACGCCAAGACATCGACATCGGCCGGCAATATCGGCCTGAGAGTTTCGAAACGCGCATCGGTCGTAATGACAAATCCCTTTTCCTGAGCTTTGAGAAACGCCACCGCATCGCCCGGCTCGTAGCGGCCGTATTCGTAAATCGGCTGACCGGCATAAAACACCCAGCTCGGTTCGTGGCAGCCAAACGAGCTGAGCTGCGCGGCGCCGCCATCGGCTTGAGCCGTCTCCAGCAGCACGTCGAATTCGCGATGTCGATCGACGCGCACGGTGACAAAACCGAACAGCAGCGTCGTAAAGGCAACCGCAGTCGCGGTAAACAACCGTGCCGTCGCCGGCACGCGCCCATTCTTGAGTAGGAGGTAGCCGACCGCCCCTCCCACAAGGGGAACTAATCCCACGGCGCCCAGCCATTCCTCGCCGGGTAGAAACCGCCCGGCTGCAATGGGCACGGCGACCAGCATCACGAGTCCCACGAGAGACAGCGTGATCATGGCCGAACGGGTCCAGCTCGCGCGCGCCACGGCGCTGCCGCGCGTCCAATGAAACACGAAACAGGCCGTCGCCATCGCCAGAGCGGGATACATGGGCGTCACGTAGCTCGGCAGTTTGGTCCCGGCCAGGGTAAACAGACCGATGTAAACCCCCACCCAGCAGGCCAGCAGGAGATAGCCCAAACGCCAAGGGTCGCCGTGTCGGATTCGTGAGACGAGGCCGATGATCATCGGTGTCAGCAACAACGACCAGGGAAAGAAACCGATGATCACGGCAACCGGGTAGTACCAGGGTCCCCCGCCGTGGCCTTCCATTGAATTCATCGCCCGGCCAACATTGTGTTCCAGAAAAAAGCCTTGTAACCAGGCCCCGTCCGTGCGCAGCCCGACCCAGATGTACCACGGCAGGGCGACGGCGAGTGCCACCGCAACCGCGGTTAATGGACGCATCACCAAGCAGGTGCGCAAGAAATGCAGCGGTGCGAAGGGCCGCAGCATTGAGAGAAGCGGACCGATCCGCCGCAGTGACGGATTGCTCGCGGGAACTTGATCACTCACATCCGGCAAACGAACGATGAGCAGGAACATTCCTATGACTGCCGTCGGCAGCACCAGACCGACAGGACCTTTGGCGAGTATCGCAACTCCCATCAGTCCGTACATCAGACAAGCCACAGGCCAAGACGCGGGAAAGTACCTTCCCGGTTCCTTAAGCTCAAGAACTGCGTCGGCGGCCTCATCTGAAGTTCGCGGCTTAAACGTGCTAAGCACGTAGACCAGGATTGGCATCGTCGAAAAGAAAATGAGCACCGAGTCTGGAGTCGCTGCCCGGGACGCCACGACAAACATCAGCGATGTGGCGAGAATCAGACCGCCCCACAGTCCCACCTCGGCATGGAACAGCCGTCGCCCAATATGATATGTCGCCAGCGCCGTTCCTATCCCCAAGAGCGCCGACCAAAACCGGGCGGCGAACTCATTCACACCAAAGACCTCATAGGCGGTCATCATTAGCCAGTACAAGAGCACCGGCTTGTGCGTCCGGAGTTCGGCGTTGAACATCGGAACGACCCAGTCGCCGCGCTGGAGCATTTCGACGGCGCAACCCGCGTTACGCGGTTCGTCTCGGTCCCACAGACGCGGTGCGCCGAGGTTGGAAAAGAAAACCACAGCGGCAACCGCGACAATTAGACTTTGATCACGAATCGTTCGCTTCACAGACTCCGCCTCCAATGCCCGGTGTTGACTGACGATCCTGTCAGCAGGCGGGGAGTCTATTCAAGAGCCGTTTTCTCGGCAACCGCAATCACGGCAAAGCCTTCCGGCAAGCGACGCGGCCGCCGAGATTGGTCCGTCCACTCGCGATTTCTCGTGCGTTGTGTCGCATTTGCCGGAACGCGGCAACGTGCTTGGAATTACTGCCGTTCATGCTTCAATTTTGGCCGGGCGGGGCCCTTGTAGGGCTCTGCGCCGAAACGCAGGTCGCGTTTGGGGACGGTGGTCAGACTCTCGTCGTCGGTTTGCGGCGCGGAGATCATGCCGTAGTAGCGGCCCATCCAATAGGCATCGAGCCAGCCGCTCGGATCGGACACCATCCGTCCGCCGTAGGTTCCGTCGAGCCGCATGAAATCGCCGTCCCAGCGGTTCGGTTCCGCTTCGCGGGGATTGAGCGGCTTGGGCCGCTCCGCGTACATGCGGTACCCCTTGGGCATGTGCAAATCATCACGGTGCGAATTGGTGTATGAGTACCGCCGCAGATCAAGCGGCCATCCCCGCAGATGTTCGACGGCCCGTCCCGTTTCGCAATCATTGCCGGTCACGGCACCATAGATGAAATTAAACCACGGCACCGCAGCGCTCCGTTTGACTTCCCAACTCCGCGTTAGGCTGCGGAGCCAGATCGCCTTGAGTTCGGGATCTGTCTCATATTGGACCAGCGGATAATAGGAATAGAAGGCGAGCCGGTCGTCAAAGTGCGTGTTGTAGCCCGCCGGGAAGGTCAGTTTTTGCCGGAGAATGTCGGGAAGATAGCCTTGCTTGAGATGGTACTGCTTGGCCTTGGCAAACTTCTTGTCACCGGTGAAATGCAACGCCGTCGTCAGGTAGTTGAATGCCTCCATGCCGTTCAGCCCCCGCGCCCTGGCGCCGTAGGGCGTCTGCAGGTAATCGGGATCCCAACGGGCCCAGCGCGTCGGTTTGCCGTCGACGTCCCTCAGGACAAATCCGTTGTCCACAATGTGGCCGATGACGCGGTGCAAATGTTCCGTCACCCAAGCGCGCTCCTCTTCATTGGCCACGAGGCTCAGAAAGACGGTCGACTCATAGACGTGGGCGTCGACTTCGTCGCTTGACGTGTCTCCCTTCCACTCCCATTGGCCGTCCGGCGTCGCGTGCCATTCTGCGGGCAGCCCGCCCGAACCGTGCATCGCCTTGTGTGTCACCTCTCCAACCGCGTAGATCGACCGCGCCGGGAATCCGTCGATCGAGGTAATTTCCTCGCTCCACTTGACCGACTTCATCATATTCACCGCTTCGGCACGGGCTTCGGGACTGCCCGTGACGGCATGTTCAAAACATTTGGCGTGAAGATAGTGGCTGCTATAGCCGACGTCGTTGTCGCTCACTTCGCGAATCCAGTGCCCGTCCTCCCAAAACAGGATGTGCACAAACCCGAGGCGTTTCATGCCCCACTCTTCCAGCCACCGCTCGTAGTAAGCCGCCTTCTTGGCGAGCGTATACGGTTCATAGCGGATGATGCCGAGTCCCCCCTCGGTGGCGATGTAGGCGACCTTGTCGCCGCAGGCGATGGCATTGACATAGTCGTTCGGAATCCAGCGCTGGTAGCCAAAGAATTGGTATTCATCTTTAACGTTGCGGATGGCGCCGTGAGTCGTGCCGATCCACAGGTCGCGGTCAAAACCGGTCGCCAGGCAGGTGGTATCTTCGTAGCAGAGCCCGTCATCACCGTCGATGTGATACCACGTCATGCCGCGCAGTACCGCTAAGCCCTCATTTGTAGCGACGTACAGACGGCTCCCGACGGCCATGATATCGCGGATGGTACAACCGCGCTGCAGCCGCCCCCAATCGGCGATGTTGTTGAACAGAAGGCGTCCGCCCTGCAGCAAACCGACGCGTTTGCCGTCGTGGACATACAGTGTCCCGCTATACGACGTCACTCCGAGAATGTCGTCCTGCTTTCTGCCTTCTTCTTTGGTTGTCAGTTCTTTCAGGTTCTTGCCGTCGTAGGCAAACAACTGCGGCCCGGAAGCGACAGCGAGTTGACCGCCGTGCAGACAAACGTCCGCAACCGGCTGCTCGCTGATCTGCGACCAGTTGGAATCCTCGAGTTTCCACAATCCGTCGGAACTTGCCGCATAGAGGACGCCGTCAAGTGACTTGAGCACAGTCACTTTGCCGGTCGGCCCGGCTTGTTTCTTGAGTGATTCTCCGTCGACGCGCGAAACTCCTTTGGCATCGCCGACATAAGCGACACCGTCATGGACGGCAACGGAATTCAGCGCGGAATCAAGCGGAATCAGCGTCGGGATTTCTTGCAGGTAGACTTCATCGACAATCGGCTCCCACAGCGGATTCTGGGGAATCGCCAATTGCGCCGTTGCCGGCGCAGCCTGCGACGCAATTGCCGCGGCGAGAAGAATTATCCGAACGTGCTGCATGATCCTCTCCTGGTTCCGACTCGATGTACTGATAGCTATGATGTGTCTCGTGAGCGATCTGGTGGCAGTACGATTTCAAATTGTCACAATTCGACCGTAATCCGAGTCATAAGCTGCGGTCAAGTCAGTTCGGGCAACAAAGTCGACAGCGTAGTTGACTCCAATACTCAAACGCTCCTTCTCGAAATGATCACGGCGGAACATGATGCGGTATTTGACGAGCGTGCTCACGTCCAGTTGTCACGCGAGTCTTACACGTCGTAATGCAACATCAAACGTTGAGAAATCCGGTTTCCGATTGCGCGGCAACTGCTGACTCTAGAAAGAATCTCCGGTGACGGATTGGCATCGAATGACGGCAGGCGAGGTGCTGCGGCACCTTGACTCAGCGGCTGAGCGCGGATTGACAGACGATCAGGTCGCTGCGCGGCGCGCTGAGTCCGGCCTGAATGAGTTGATCGAGACCGGCGGTCGCGGACCGGGGCGAATTCTGTGGGAACAACTGAGCGGGGCGATGGTCGTGCTGCTGATGGTCGCGGCGGCGGTCTCGACGTTCTTGGCGGAGTACACCGACGCAATCGTCATTCTGATTATCGTTGTCCTCAACGCCGCGCTCGGCTTCGCGCAGGATTATCGCGCCGAGAAAGCAATGGCAGCGCTTAAGAAACTGGCGGTCCCAGTGGTGCGTGTGCGCCGCAACGGCGTCGTCCGCGAGATCTCAGCTCGCGACCTGCTGCCGGGAGACGTCGTGCTGCTGGAGGTCGGCAACTATGTTCCGGCCGATTGCCGATTGCTGGAATCGGTCAATCTCAAGATCCAGGAAGCCGCGCTGACCGGCGAATCGGAACCTGTCGCCAAGCAGATTGACCGACTTGCCGATGACGGGCTGCCCCTCGGTGACCGGACGAATATGGCCTACATGGGGACAGTTGTCACGTACGGCCACGGTGCCGGTATCGTGACCGAAATTGGAATGAACACAGAGTTAGGCCGGATCGCTCACTCGCTGCAGACGGTGGCCCCCGAACCGACCCCACTGCAACGGCGATTGGCCCAGCTTGGCCGGACGCTCGCCTTTGTCGCGATCGGGATCGTTGCACTCGTGTTTGGGATGGGACTGCTCCGCGGCGAGGATCCCCGCTTGATGTTGATGACGGCGCTCAGCATGGCCGTCGCCGTCGTGCCTGAGGGCTTGCCTGCGGTGGCAACGGTCACGCTCGCACTAGGCGCACGACGAATGTTCCGGCGGCGCGCGCTGATTCGTAAACTCCCGGCTGTCGAGACACTCGGCTCGGTCACCGTCATTTGCTCGGACAAGACCGGTACACTCACGGAAAACCGCATGGCGGTCACGGTGGTTGACGTGGCTGGTGAGCGGCTTGATCTGAGTGGGTCCCTGCGATTTGGCGATCCGGATGATGAGTCCGATTCTGCTGACGAGATTGAGGCGTTGAAGCGGCAGGTTGCAGACAATTCCTCATTGGCTTTGTTGCTCGCCGGAGCGGGCCTGTGTAACGATGCCGAAATTGAGTCGGACGACGCACAGGAACGGTTCACCGCCATCGGTGACCCAACGGAAACCGCGCTGGCCGTCGCCGCGGCCCGTATGGGCTTGATCAAGGGGAACATGCTCCAACAATTTCCCCGCGTTGCCGAAGTCCCTTTCGATTCCGACCGCAAACGGATGTCGACGGTACATCGCATCGACCCAACGGAGGAATTGGAATTTGCAGGTCCACTGGCGGCCGTTCTGCGTCCGCTCGAATCGAGCGACGAAGCGCACGTCGTCTTTACCAAAGGCGCCGTCGACAGCATCGTGTCGAGCTGCGAATTCGTCTGGGACCAAGACCAACCTCAGTCGCTGAATGACGACTGGCGCTCGCGGATCGAAACCTGCAACGACCAACTCGCTGCCAACGGTATGCGCGTCTTGGGCATCGCTTTTCGACTGCTCGACGAAAAGCCGTCCGCGGAAGCTGACTTGGAGTCGGTCGAACAACAGTTGGTTTTTCTGGGGATGCTGGGCCTGATCGATCCACCACGACCGGAGGTCGCCGATGCCGTCGCTCGCTGCCGAACGGCAGGAATCCGGCCGATGATGATCACGGGCGACCATCCCCTGACGGCACGGCACATCGCCCAACAATTGAAGATCGCCCAGGATGACCGGGTGCTAAGCGGGCAGCAATTGGAAGGCATGAGCGAGGAGGACCTTCGTACCTCGGTCGAAAACACCTCAGTGTACGCTCGCGTCGCCCCGAAGCACAAACTGCAATTGGTCCAGGCCCTGCAAGACAACGGGCAAGTCGTTGCCATGACGGGAGACGGGGTGAATGACGCTCCTGCGCTCAAGCAAGCACACATCGGCGTGGCGATGGGTATCACCGGCACGGACGTGTCGAAGGAAGCGTCCCAAATGGTTTTGCTCGACGATAACTTTGCCACGATCGTTAACGCCGTCGAAGAAGGCCGCATTGTTTACGACAACATACGCAAGTTCGTCAAATACACCATGACCAGCAACGCGGGCGAAATCTGGGTGATGGTGCTCGGCCCGCTGATCGGCATGCCGCTGCCGCTGCTGCCGCTGCAAATCCTATGGATCAATTTAGTGACCGACGGACTGCCCGGACTGGCGCTGGCGATGGAGCGCGCGGAACGAGACACGATGCGCCGCCCCCCCTACCCTTCCGGCGAACGCATCTTCGGACGGGGCATGGTTCGCGACATTGCGTGGATCGGTCTGCTGATGGGAGTCGTTTCTCTGGCGTTGGGCTATTGGAGTTGGGCGTTCAAATCATCAGACAACGTCCATTGGCGGACGATCGTGTTTACGGTGCTCACACTCGCACAAATGGGCAACGCCCTGGCGATTCGCTCATTTCGTGACTCCTTGTTTCGGATTGGCGTTTTTTCCAACAAGGCCCTGATCGGCTCAGTCGCACTGACATTCGCGCTCCAAGCGGCCGTCATCTACTGGCCGCCATTGCAGAGTATCTTCAAAACGACCGCTCTCCCCGTCGGAGAGCTCTTGATCTGCATTGCATTGAGCACGGCCGTGTTTTGGGCAGTTGAACTTCAAAAGCTGATCCTGCGGTACTTCGCCGCGAACGAATGACCAATAGCGTCGGTCCGCAAATGGGTGTGACTGTCGATCACTCGCGCCGATTTCTGCAGTTTTGCATATTCGCGCTTCCGGCCAGGTGTTGACGATCTGATCCATGTGTCATGCAGGTTGCTGGGCTGACGTGGCAAGGAGACCTTCACGATGACGACGGAAGAGGCAACCCCTACAATCTGGGTCCGCGACACGGTTTCCGTGACAACACGTTGCCTGCAAATCTTCTCCGTACCTACACATCCTCGCGGAGAACTCAACGACGGTGTTTGCAGGAGAATCGAGCCTGTTCAGTTCTTGGGGAAACTTACTAAATCGTGAGTCAGTGCTCGCAAAGTCAGTCGTCCATTCAGCGACTTCACGTCCTCCTCAGTAACAAGGTAGATGTAAATCGAGTATCCTGCCGTCGCGACAGGTTCAAACTCTTGAAAATAAGTAAACGCTCCCGGCACGAAACCACCCCGAGGATACCCACGCAGGTAATTGACGCTCACCGCGTACCATCCGGGCTCTAACGGAATTAGTTTCGCTTCTTGTTCCTGACTCTCAAGGGAGTGTTGCGGCGGACGGGTGTATTTCATCCCCAGACTTGCCGGATCGAAATGACCGTAATAGGCGAGATGCAACGGTTCCGCTTTGTGATGTTTTTCCCACCATCGCTTCAGGTAGAGCAAATCCTGGCCCCAGTCGATATTGCTGTGGATGAGATGCGCATGACCGCCGCGCGGCCCCCCGGCAAGTTCGTTGAAGTAGGACAAGCTGTGCGGGAAATACCACAGACTGCTGCCGATTGACCACAGAATCAAGGCTCCGACGAGCACGCCCTGCCACCTAACCGCCGTCAAGACCCGCGAAACCTGTGACGTCCAAATGAATAGAAATGGAAAACAGGGCAGCACGTAGCGAAAGTGGTGGCTGAAGCCGGTCTGCGAACTGACAAGCACGAAAACTACGACAGCGGGGGTCAGCAAAATGAACGTGTCGGCCAACGTGCTTCCACAGCGGCGCGTGGCAATTGAGTAAATCACCGCACCGCAAACCAAGCCCCACGTACCTAATGGCACTTTGACGGCGGCGGCGTAAACGTAGTAGTACCACCAACCACGCTCCTGGAACCGTCCGCGAAGATACGACGGACGACCGAAATCTTCAAAGTCGCCTTTCTGAATATCGATTCCCAGCAGGTAATCGCTGGGGACGGGAATCGGCAACCCAGCCCAGGGTGTGTCGCTGAAACGATTTGGAGCACCACCATTCTCGGCGCCAGATCCCTTGAGCGCAGAACTGGCGAATGTGAAACTCCCCAATCGGGACCCAGTTCCGGAAAAACCATATGCGAGATTCAGCAAATAGACTCCCAATAGAACCATCAAGCCAAGCTGAGCAAACTGCGACAACCAAGTTCGCCCCGAGTGCGGCGTCCGTCGGTGGGCGAATACCCATACGGCCCACATCAGCGGCCACAAGCCAAACAGGATGATCCATGTCAACTTGGTGAGTTCCGCCAAACCCAATGCGATACCCGCCAAAACGGCCCGCGTCCATGTCGGGCTTTTCAACCAACGCCAAAACATATATCCGGCAGCAACACCTAATGAGGTCGCCGCCACATCCGGCGTCACCAGTTCTGCGTGTGCCAGAATGTTCGGTGAAAAACACCACAAGGCGACTGCCAGCAAGCCGGCGCCCGCACCGTACAGTTCCGACGACCAGCGATAGCAAATGTAGCCGCCCATCAGGCTGAACGGGATGCAGGCCCAGCGGGCTAGTGTGAACAGCCAAATCGAGCGTTCCCCATTGGCAGCCACAAAATCCTCGCCGATCGCAAACTCTTGACGGGCACCTGGGTACTCAAAATAGTTGTTCCAGTCGGTTTCGGCATCTCCGGCCAAAACCGGCAATGCAGCGACCAAATGCACCAGCGGAGGATTCACGCGGTACAGGTCAAATCGACCGAATTGCCAATGGTAAATGCCGGCAACGAGGTGGCCTGGTTCATTGTAGGTCGGACTGTGTCGCGTCGCCGCATAAGCGAGCAACCCGGCGTGCAGAGTAAGCAGCATTACCACAACGACGGAAACCAGACCGGGAAACCTGTCGCTCGGTCGTCCGTTTGATGGCGTCGATTGGTCGGTCTGTGTCTCAGCCGTCATTCGGAGTGTTCCGGCTTTGGTTGCGTGCTAGCATCACAAGGGAATTGTCACGTTGCTCACACCACGATTTACACGTCAATTGCGGCCGATTTCAGTTGCATCCGATGCTGCTTCATTTAGTCGCTGCGGCCAAACGGCTCAGACATGCGTTGACTCGCCCTGCTTGGACTGCAAGTCCGCACTCTTCAATGAAGATCTCCGCCGGCTGACTCCAGTTCGAATCAAAGCACCGTGCGAATTAAAGTCTGTGAGACAGCAGCTGCAAAACTTGGTGCGGCCCGCATCGATTTGCCGATCAGCTACTCTGTTTGCGGCAATCTCTCACACACGACACGGAATCCCAGGAATCGACTGCGTTTCCAAGGCGCGGTGGCGAGATAGTCATTTTTGCAGTACGTTCCGACGTACCGCCAATCCCATCCCCTGACGACTTTTAAGTAGCCGGTCGCTGGCCCTTGGGGATTCTTTTTTGAGGACCAGAGATAGTAGTCACGGGCAAACCAGTCCGCCGTCCATTCATAGACGTTTCCCCGCATGTCACACAGACCGAACGGATTGGGAGGAAACGATCCGACCGGCATAATGGGAAGCGGCGTTGCGGTCCACGCCTTTCCGGCGATGATTCCGGTTTGGTATGCGCGCTCATCCCAGTTGGGATTGAACGGATAGGGTTCGGAACTGCCCGATCGGCACCCGTACTCCCACTCCGCCTCCGTGAGCAGACGATATCTCAGGCCCGTCTCTATTTCCTCGGGTCGCGCAGAGAGTTTCCGGCAGAATTTATTCGCCTCGTCCCACGTCACATTCTCAACGGGACGATCGAGGCCGCTTTGCTCGCTCTGCTCGCCTTGGTTGGCCGGCTCGCCTGGCATGGTCGGCACGTTCGCATGCCAACTGGGGTTGTAGCCCATGACCTCCATGAACTGTTTTTGCGTGACTTCATGCGTTCCGCAGTAGAACGGGCTTGTTAGTTGGACTTCGTGTTTAACGGCCACTTCGTCCGGATACGGCCACTGATTGTTCTTGTCGGGAACCCCCATCATAAACCCGCCTGCCGGCAGCAATGTGAAGCTCATTCCGACTGAGTTGGTGAACACGTCCTGAGCACCGTCGCCGGCAGCAAGCCCCCCCTCGTTGTCGAAGTGCTTCTCAGTGTTCTCACGTTTTGAGACAAGCTCGTTGAATGACGACTCATCCGTCGCATCAAGAATCCCCTCCGGAGTTTCTCTCGAATGCATCACCTGCCACAACGAAGGACTGACATGGTTGCCCACAAATCTGACCGCACCGTCAGCCAACAGCACGTTGACTCCCCCGGTGTGCTTGCTGCGGGAAGTCGCTTGATCACTGCGGTCGCAATGGCTGCAGCAGGTCATCCCTTCTTTGATCAGAAACGGCCGCCCCACCTGCTCGTGAAGCTCACGGCACCCGGTGACGTCGTCGGCGTCGACGTGCGTCGCGTTCGGACCAAACGCGTCGCCGTTCACGCCGTGCGCCCACGTAATGCTGCCCCCAATTGTTCCCAACGACCAAACGCCGCGCGGATCAACAGGCGCAACTCCCGCCCGCAGTTCATCGAGCAACACGAGGGTTGATCGGCCGTTTTCGAAATCGTCAAATGAGAATGACCGATTGATCCCCGCAACACCATCACCCCACCATTGAAAGCTGCGTGTCTCCAGATCGGCTGTGAAGTGACAACCATTGATGCGCGGATTCGTCAGCCAACCCGGGGAATCCATAAAATGATGGCTCCCCCCGTTGATTCCATAGTTTCCCCGCGCAAATTTGGCCGTCTCTCCCGACAACAACACCCGCTCGTGATGATTGTCACTGCCGTTATAAGGATCGCTCGGGCAGAGCATGACCGGAAGCTCGGTCGTCCTCGGAATCACGTTTGCCTCGTTCGAAAGCGCGACCGACTTGTCAAATTGCAGAGCCAACGGCTCCTCATCCAGAAACGGCAACAACATCTGAACCCAGTTCTCGCGCACAGCATCCACCGGCCGGGGCAACTTCATGAAACGCGCGAGATTCAGAGGCTCACCGCTCCATGTTGCAGCGGGGGGAAGACTGCCGAATTGATCGTGATACGACTGCAACGCAACTCCAAGTTGCCGCAGGTGATTCGCGCAGGTCTGTTTGTGTGATGCTGACCGGCCGTACTCGATGGCGGGAATTGCCAAGGCACCCAATAGACTGAGAGTCAGTATCAGCACATTGATATCGCGGACACTCAACCTCCACCCTGTTTCGTCGACCATCTCACCCTCGACTCACCGCCGCGGCACAACCAAAAATGACCTCCGACAAGAGCGTATTGTCGGCGTTTCGCCCCTGAAGCACGAAATTCAGCAGTCGCGGAGCCTGTGCTCAGTATCACTTAAAAGTCGGGTACTATCGTTTCGCCCTGAAAGGTCACTAACCCGACGAATACATCCAGCGACAGATTCTCATGAAGCATGCGCGCGGAACCATCACACAACAACAAGTGTACGCCGTCCGCATGAAAACTATAGACCCCGCTTTCTTGCGCATTTGTGCAGTTCACGGCGCAGGGCACGCCGGATTCGGTATGACCGTCGAACCAATTCTCGGCATTTAGCACTTCCGACCAGCCGCCGCCATTAACAACACTGCCGGCCCGCTTGCGCCCCTTGCGGAGTTCAGGGCGGCCGGCGATTTCCCACATGAGTGCCGTGGTCGACTGTCCGTCGATGACGTCCCCCAACGACAGATCGAGATGATTGTTGGACAGCGCCCCTTCGGCCAAGCGGGTCGCCTGGGGAATGGCGAGACTCTTCAACGGATCGCTGACACCCGAACTGGGGCCGTAGTCGTTTCCACCACTCTTATGCACGATCGGAATCGAGAGATCGTTCCAAGTGATTTCGTGCGGATTCTCTTCGCGCGGCGCCGATGGACAGAGATAGAGTGGAATCGGAGTGTCAATCACACTTTGATTGTCGGCCGTGTAGTTGGGAAGCCCAATCGGCCCGAGATCGACCGGAGCAAAGCTCGGCTGGCTAAAATCAATCTCTTCATACAAAACCGCATACTCTGTAAACGGCAGCAGAAACTCGGCATACGAATGAAAGTTCAGATCGTCGTAGCCGCCGGCCACACCAAGAAAGCGAGGCAACTGCGAAGGGCCTTCCGTGTTCCGCACCATGACGTAGACCGGCGGCAATTGGTCGTACTGCGCATGGTAGGCATGGAAGGCAACGCCGAGTTGATGAAGATTGTTGAGACAATGGGTGCGCCGTGAGGCTTCGCGGGCGCTCATCACCGCCGGCAGCAGCAAGGCGACGAGCAAACTAATGATGCCCACCACCACCAGCATCTCGATTAATGAAAATCCCCGCCGCCTCATAATTTCATCCTGTTTATCGTTCCACTCACTGCCGCCGATGAACGGCAATCGTGCCAGACGTTGCTCGTGTTCCTGAAACAGGCATGTACAACTTGTGGGTTCACAACCAGCCGGCGATTAGACGAAGTCGCCGGTCAGGACTCCGGCTGTTGCTCCAATAATGATGCCGCGAAGTTAAGATGTTGTTGAAGCCGTTGCTCCAATTCCTCGTTCAGATTCGCAGGTTCTTGTAGCGCCGGAATGATGCAGTCTCGACCCGCCCACAGCAGATGTTGCCGGACGGGATATTCCGCACCCGCATTGCTTTCCAATCTGCGAACAATCGGTTGAACGACATCCAGAGTCTTGTCTGCAAAGTCCTCCCATTTCGCACCCGTGATTCCCGCTTCTTTGTAATGTTGCAAGTCGTCGCGAACCCATTCCAGTTGCTTAAGGTAGTCCCGCTCCGCCTGATAGGGATGCAGAGCCTGCAACACAAAGTAGTTAATTAGCAGCCAACCGGAGACGATCACGACCGGCCACACGATACGCGGTTCCAGTCGTTCCCGAATCTCCTCAAGGAATAGCGTCAGTCGGCTCGGCCTAGTTACTTCTCCAGTCTGCTGAACCGCCATACTTTCTTGGCGGATACGCAGCGCCTCGACTTCTGCTGCACCGACAGCCGCTTGCGACTGAATCGAATCGGCCCGGATCCAGCGGCCTTCCAACGTGCACTTCACCTCGTTTTCGGCACCGACGCGCCCGGAATGGATGAGATCCATCAGTTCGGAAAACTGAAAGGGGCCTCGCTCGCCGTCCGCTGAACGCACGAACCAGTCTTCTGCCATCAACAAGCGCTCCGTCTCTCACGGCATAAGTTGAAAACGAACGTAACGTAACGTCTTTGCAACGATAACGACACTAACTATCATAGCAAAACGGACCACGATTACTACTTATTTTTTTCGTTTGCGAAGGAGACTCCTTGTGCCCCAGCGCCCGCTGCGGCTCATGCTCGCGGCTTTGACGACAGTGGTTCTGTTTGCGGTCATTGCCCTTCAAGGAGTGTGGACACCGGCGTCGCCGCGATATGTCATCATCCATTCCGACGACGCAGGAATGTGCCATTCGGTGAACGTGGCAACCATCGATTCTCTACAACGGGGTATCGTCTCCTCGACAAGCATTATGACCTGCTGTGACGGGTTCGAAGAATTTGCCGAATTCGCTCGAGCCCATCCTGACAAAGACTATGGTGTCCACCTCACGCTCACCTGCGAGAGTTCAAAACAGACTTGGGGTCCTGTCTCGCCTGCTACACAAGTCCCGAGCCTCGTCAATTCGCGGGGCAACTTCCGACGCACTTCAAACGACGTGGCAACTTATGCCAAAGCCGAGGAGGTCGATAGGGAACTCCGCGCTCAAATTGACCGTGCCTTGAACGCCGGCATTGAAATTTCTCATCTGGATAATCACATGTGGTCGCTCCTCACCCGCCCCGATCTTGTGGCCGTGTATACACAATTGAGCATCGACTACGGCTTACCCATTCGTTATCGCAAGGTTGAAAAACTGCCGCCCGACCAGCGGCAAGAGTTTTCCGGCAACGTGCTGCTCGCCTATGAACGAGAAGGAGAACGGCTCAAAAAATATCGCATGCCGATCTTTGATTTTGTCGAATCCAACAATTACGACGCCCCTCCCGATCAAAAACGAAACTACTTACTGCAGGTGCTGCGGGACCTCAAACCGGGTGTCTCAGAAATCCTCGTGCACTGCGCCTATCAAATGGAAGGACACGCGGACGCTCCACACGTGGAAAGCCGCGCCATGGACGCCAAATTCTTCCAGTCAAAGGAAGCGGCCGATACTGTGAAGCGGTTGGGGCTGAAAGTGATCACGTGGAAAGAGTTTCGCGAGTTGAAAGATCAGGGAGCCATTTAATTTGGGCGGACGCCGTCAACCTCCCAGTGCCGCCGACACCGTGAAAAACCTTCCGGAATGATACAGAAATAGTGCCGCCCCGATTGCCGCAAGCTGCACGACCAGGAATCCAGCGATTCCCAGTTCGGGCAGACAGGCAAACGCAACCACCAGCGGCAGTGCATTGCGTCCCAGTGCGCTCAACAAATGAGTTAAGTACGCGACGCGAGTTCGCGCGACCATGCAAATCAACCCGGTCACGATCGTGAGGAGTCCGGATGCCGCAACGACGAAGGAGGGCGTGAGCATGTGCGGATTGAGCGGGACGAACCTCCGCGCCAGAATCCCACAATTCGCCGCCAAGATCCCGATCACGATTAACATCACAAAATTGCCGCGCGCAGCTTCCCGGTCCAGCAGCAACCGCCGCCCCAACAGCATTCCCACCAATGCCAGCGCCAACGCGGGCAAGGTCGACAAAATACCCTGAGGATCCCACGTCGTAGAATACGTGCGCCCCGGCAACAGCCAGCGGTCGACATATGCCGCGACATTCCCCTCCACCCCATAGTCACCCGCCCCGTACCCGGGGACTTCGACGATTTCCAACAGAGCCCAGTACTCCAACAGAATCACGACTACAATCACTGCCTGCAATCGCCAACCTGCCAGCAGACCGATCACCCCCGCGAAGAAGTAACAAACGGCGATCCGCTGAAAAACACCGGTGAACCGCATGTCGGACATCGAGGGAGATCCCCACCATTCGCAAACCAGTCCAATGAGAAACAGCAAGCACGCCCGCGCCAATATACGGAGAGCAAGTTTGCCGTTGGGTGTCCCCTCACTCCGGCGTCGGTCAAGATCGACGACCAGCGACGCGCCGGCCGCCATCAAGAACGCCGGCAGAATTAAATCGTAGAGCGTCAGTCCGTGCCAGATTGAAGGCAACACCTCATCGGCCAATCCGTTGCGAAGCATTGAATCCGGCAACGAATACAGAGCTGGGAGAGCCGTCATCGACAGGCCCCACAAGAACACCGCCAACCCGCGCAGGCCATCAATGGCGACGATACGGTCGGCCATTTCGCCGCCGATTGTGCCGTCCAATCCCGTGCTTGCAGAGACGTCGTTCTTCGTGGTCATTCGCGAATTGTTCGAGACGTCCAATGCTGATTCAATGACCAAACCGGTGAGCCAATCGATGCCGGTTAGTATTTGCTGTCAATGACTTCCGTGCCGTCCCGAGTCGTAAGGCCGGTCAGCACCGCCGAGTCGATCAGCTCGGACAGAAACGTCACGTGACCGTCGACAAATCCAAAATGGCAGCCGCCGGTGTGGTGGCTGGAGAAGCCGGATTGATTGATGCCCGCTCCGGTCGAAATAATGTTTCCCGCGATCCACGCATACTGGTTTTCACCGGTCACTTCGCCGATCAGCAGCGTTTGACTTGCTCCGTCCTGAATATCCCCCGACCGGACACTTGAGATCGTGTACAACATGCCGTCGCGCCGCGGGCAGCGGGCGCTGCTGCTGTCGGCCACTCCCGCCACATTGCTCACAGAATAGTCCGCAACAGGACTGTGCGGCGAGTTCGCGGCGCGCGTGCCGCCGTTTAAATCACTGGGGCAGACATAGCTAGGAACGGTCGTGACGGCAACTGTCGATTGATCCGGATCGGCCGCCCCCGACGGTGAATCAAAGTTGATCGCCGAGAATAGCGGATCTTGATCCATTTCCGGAAGAATGAATGTGCTCCAACTCCAACCTTCATAAGTTTCGGAGAATCCGCACTCGCCGGACTTCCACCAGTTCGAACCGGGCGGATAGACGAGATGGGTCGCCTCGTAGTTTTGTAGAGCGATGGCAATTTGACTGAGATTGCTTTTGCATGTGGTCCGGCGTGCCGATTCCCGCGCCATCTGAATCGCCGGAAACAATAGTGCGATCAAGATCCCAATGATGGCAATCACGACAATCAATTCGACGGCGGTGAACGCCCGCTTCGAACGCATGACTCGGCACCGTGCGATCTCAGTATCCGGCATTGCCTTTGATCTCCGATCCCGCAACATCAACCACTAACGCAACCCCGTCTCCTGCCGGGCGAGCGAATTCACATTAGAACCAGTTTTGCTTTGTTGAAAACACCTCTTGAACTCTGATTGAGTTCGCGCTAAATCAATCGTTTATGAAAAATAACAATCGCACCAACGTGTT
>JANQPT010000043.1 GCA_028285345.1 Planctomycetales bacterium | reverse complement strand
GCATCAGGCGGCGCGATCCGGTCTCGAATCGCAGAACCGCGACGGCCATCCAAATTTCGCCGCCTGGGTCGACGGCATGATCGCCTACGTTGCCATGGTTCACCCGGAGGAAGGGGCGCGCTTCCGACAACAATTTGAGGCCATCCAATAGCCGCGATCGAGTTCTCACGAAAGACGATGCGCAGTTAGACAGAGTCGCGTTTGGATCGACATGATTCGCCGTAACTCGCTTCAGCAGCGCGCACCGGCTAACCATTGACGCAACCATAGAACGGTTCGATCAATTACAAAAGACGCCATCCAAAAGAGCTATAGCTTTCACAGACTGGCTCGAAGGAAGTTGCGTCCTCCTACCCCCCCACCCGGCGCGCGGGTGGGGCCTCAGGAGGACCCGTCGAGACTCGGAAGAGACTTGAACGACCGCAACTCCATCGAAGAACGGCGCCTGTGAAGAACAAGACGTCTTACCGCGCGGGGATCATGTTGTCGACAATGTCATTGAACGACGTCTCAGTCTTGACGGCTTCATTCTATTTTGATAGAATTAGAAATCATCGCTCACAGGGATTCTCTTAGATGGCCCGACGCCCGAACCCGCATCCGACTGATCGAGAACTGGAGATTCTGCAGGTGCTGTGGGAATCAGGACCCAGCAGCTTGGGCCAGATCTGCACGGCCCTTCAGCGAAAGCGCCAAGTCGCCACGACTACGATTGCGACCGTGTTGAACGTCATGCTCGGGAAGCAGCTTGTCAAGCGGACGGAGGGCGCTCGGGGCTATCTGTGGTCCGCGAAACTCACTCGTCGCAAAGCAGCCACCGGCATGTTGCGCAAGCTAATGGACGTCGTTTTTGACGGATCCGCCGAGCGGCTCGTTGCCCACTTGTTGGAATCCGGCGAACTCGCCGACGAAGACCGTAAAGAAATTCGCCGCCTGTTGGACTCCGCTCGCAATTGAACAGGGGGACCGACCGCTGTGCCCGCCTCGTTGATGACCAATCCGCTCTGGAACGCAATTGGCTGGTCGATGCTGCATTATCTCTGGGTTGGCGCCGTCTTGGGGCTGATCGCTCTTGCCGGATACTGGCTGCTGAGGCCTGCGACGGCCAATTTGCGATATAGCTTCGCACTGGGTTGTTTGGCGGCATTGGCCATCGCCCCAGTCCCGATCGCAATCCACGTTTTCGAGTCCTCGGCATTGCAGCCCACGTTATTCGCCACGGACCGGAGCTCAACTCCACTGAATTCGACATCCGTACCGCCGTCTGAAGGAATACCCGCACAAGCCTCGTCATCCATGCCAATCCACGGTGTCGAGACTGCAATTGATCTCCCGAATCAGGAAGTGGCTGGTTCGACAGCCGTCGATTCTCTGCAAGTACTCGCGAGCTATCTTCCCTGGCTATGGCTGCTCGGCGCGCCGATGACCTTTCTGGTCCTTGCCACTGGCTTAGTCGGGGTGGAACGGCTTCGCAAAAACAGCCGGGTGTTAGTCGACGGCGACTTGGCCGTGTTGTGCCAAGAACTTTCCCGCGCCGTTGGAATCCGTGTTCGTGTTGCCGTGGGGACGTGCGATCGAATCGCCACACCGATTCTTATAGGGATTCTGCGGCCAATGATCTTGCTCCCTTCTGCCGCGATAACAGGTTGGACGACTGCACAAATCGAAATGGTCTTGTTGCACGAATTGTCCCACGTTCGTCGGTGGGACAACTTCATCAATCTTTTGCAACGCATCATCGAGTCGCTACTGTTTTTCCACCCCGTGGTTTGGGTGGTCTCGAGTTGGATTCGAAGAGAACGAGAACTCTGCTGCGACAGTTTTGTCGTTGACCAAACCGGCCGCGCTCGTGACTACGCAGAGATGCTTGTCACATTGGCCGGTAAACAATCCACGGCAGGTATGCTCATGCGCGCCGTCCAATGCGGGGGAGCAACTTCTCCAATGGCTCAAAAGCACCTGCTCGATCGTATTCGCCACATTTTGATCAGACGGGAGGAATCAATGAGGATATCGCGCAAACTCCTTGGAGTCTTACTGACGGCCTCGATCGCCACGGCCCTCCTGTTCGGTTGGTATTGTACGCCCTCAAGTCGTGCCGAGGGGCCGGCGGCAGATGCGACTTCGCTTGTTGGGCAAGATTCAGATTCGTCCACAGACGCCGCAGACGCCAACGACAAGGCTTCAACAAAGACGCCCGGCACCAAAGAACCCACGAACACAGTTGAAGGCGAAGCAAGCGACACGAAGGACGATTCACTGATCAAGCTGAATAGGTGCGACATCGAGCTGCTTGACGCGGTTGAGCTTGGTAGCGCTCGCCCCGGCATTCTTGAATCCGTCAGGCAGATTGGCGAGAGGGTGAAAACCGGACAAATTGTTGCGAGTCTTCGGCACGAATTGGCAGAGATCGAATTGGCAATCGCGGAGAGTCGAGCAAAACACGATCTCGAAGTCCAGTATGCAGCGGCATCAGCCAGAATCTCTCAAATGGAGTACAAGTCCGCCCTGGACACGAACAAGCGGGTTTCCGGTGCCCTCACAGAGACTGAAATTATGCGGAAGAAGCTGGCCTTGGAGAAAAGCCAACTTCAGCTCGAACAGGCAAAGTTCCTGAGACAAGGCCACGTCCTCGAGGCAAAACAGGCGCGTGAACGCCTCAAGAGCTATCGAGTTAACGCGCCGTTCGATGGCGTCGTCACGCAAGTCTTCAAATCCAAAGGGGCTGCTGTAACACAAGGCGAGCCGATCCTAAAAGTCGTGAGCACACGGCGACTTCGTGTTGTCGGTAACCTTGATGCTAAGGATCGATTGACGGTGAAACCGGGTGCAAAAGTCAAGATTCAGTTGGCTAACATTGACAACCGTCGGCATAATCAACAAGAGACCTTCGACGGGCGAATTCAGTTTGTGGATTTTAAAGTGGACCCGATCAGTCGCACCGTGCGAGTCTGGGCGGAAGTTGCGAATCATAACAACATACTGGCGCCCGGTCTCGATGCCCAGATGTTGATCTACCCGCGCGTTAGCGCAGAAAATGAACGGAATCGATGATCGAGTAATCTCGTTGGGTCCGCAACGAATGATTTGTTACCGGTTCTGCAGAATGCAGTCAAAAACCCCCTTTCTGTTATAAGACTCCTGGTGGAACATTACAGGCTAGAGTGCACCAATGCGACGGCAGCCACGCATTGGGTCGGCGCTTCAAGAGAAGATGTCTTTACCGTGAAAGACTTCTAACACTTACCCACAGTTTAGACTGCGCACTTTGAGATGGACCGATGCAGCGTCTAAGGTTTCTGCGCTATTCACAAGTCACCCGCTGATGCGTGAAAGTCAGCTCTCAAAACTAAAGCAGATTTGTAAATCAAGCTGGACAGATTGCGCTAGAGACAACAGGACAATGCCGGAGGAAGTGTCATTACCGGAACGACCGGACTGGAGAATGCACTAATCAGTGAGGATTTTGTACCATTTTTTCGGCGGGCAATGATTGACAGCTATGTTTGCGGTAAGCGTCGCACGTGAAGTTCGTCGACGCTCCGCGCCGATCAGGCGCGAATCCTATTGGGGCAACACCTCTAGCGCATCTCCACCCCATGAAAGACGACGTCCCCTTGCAACGGCTAGCGAGTGAACTCCTTGAGTCTCTGGACCGTTGGGACAAACGGCTGCAGGGCCATCATGAAGAAAATCGAATTGCGCCGAGGACGTCTCTGCCAAGCAAGATGACGGCGTTGGTTCCCAGTGGTCATCGCCAAACGTCGAATCCGGATCTGATGTCGGGGATCGAAGTCTGGTGCCGCAATATTTCGCGGCAGGGTATGGCGTTCATCCACGCCGGTCAGTTAAAGGCTGACCAATTGACGATCTGCCTCGACTCATGCGGGGCAGGTGCGATGTGGGTCCAGGCGGAAGTAATCCGCTCGCGGATGGTGCATCCAGAGTTTTGGGAATACGGTGTTGTATTCACGGGACGGATCAGCATCTGAGGGCCTCGTAACGACAGGTCATCGGCAGCCGCGGCTCCGAGACCCGATAGGTTGCGATGTCTGACCAGACTTCGTTGCAGACACGGAAGAGCGATTCCGTCCATCTCGCTTCCGCCAGGAGGTAAGAAAAGTTGCCCTCCTCTTGTTCACATCGGCAGCCTGGATCGCGTGATTGAAGTCCCCAATCCATTGCCCCTCAGTTGCGTAGAGAGGATAATGGCCTCTCGGCATTTGCTTTTCACACAAGAGGGGCAGCACGTGCAGGGCACTCACAGTAGCACAGTGCGGGCGTTCCAGCACGGTCCAACGGCAACGGAATGATGATATGGGACTTCCATCAAATGGCAAACCTCACGATTCCGAAGCAATCGAGCTGACGTCACCAGAGAATCTGAACGAGGTTTCCGACAGGATTTTCCGTTTTGTACTTATTCTGATCGGCCTGGTTGTCTCGCTTGGCGTTGTATCGGCAATTCTTAACCTCTCGACGAGATACGGCCTGATCACCGGGCTTGCGAAGGATGTGGTGGCACTCCTGTGTACATGTGTGTTGATAATTTTCCTGCTGTTTCTCTATCGGCGGCTTCCCCGTGATCGTACCACACGGATCTGTCTTTCTCTGTTCCTGAGTTGCGCTCTCCTTCATCGTATTCTGGGGTTGACCGACGAATTCAGCGCGCTCAATAACGTTCCCATCTTAGGGGATAGTAGCCGACTGCACAGTGCGAGCCGAGACCTCTTGAGTACGGCTGCGATCGGCGCTGTCTGCGCGACTGTCTACTGCCTTGTGCTGTCGCTAAGACGGTGTTTCGAGTGTTTCCGAGTCAATTCGGATAGAATGCTCAAGGAGATCGCGGATCGCAAACGGGCCGAAGAATCAGCAAGACGCAACAGACAGGAACTGCGTCTAATCACGGACAGCGTTCCCGCCTTTATCGTGTACGTGGACTCGGCGCAACGATACCGCTTCGCGAACAAACCATATGCGGATGCCCTCGGTCTGGCACCTGATCAAATTGTAGGTCGTCACGTCCAAGAGGTAATCGGAAGAAACGAATACCGTTCTGTCAGTCACCACATTGAAGCCGCGCTCTCGGGCGACTTAACGGAGTTCGACTCCAGCGTCAGCTACAGAAAGCTGGGGCCGCGTCTGATGCATACTCTATTTGTGCCCGATGTTTACGGCGATGAGGAAGTGAGAGGATTCTTCGTCATCGCCCACGACATTACTGAGCGCAAACGGACGGAGGAGCAGATCCAGCAACATCGCAGGGAACTGGCACACATATCCCGCGTGAACACGATGGGAGAAATGGCTTCCGGATTGGCACATGAGTTGAACCAGCCGCTTGCGGCGATCAGCATGTACGCAGATTGCGGCGTTGTCGCGTTGCAGTCCATAGCGGGGGATGACGCTGAGTTGAGTCCAATTCTCGAGAAGATTCAGCTCCAATCGGTGCGTGCGGGGGAGATCATTCGTCGACTCAAAAGGTTCGTCAGTAAGGGCCCCCCAAGCTGCGAGACAATCCAGGTTTCCGAAGTTTTCGACGACGTTCTGACGTTGTTAGAATCGGAACTGGACACCAATGGCATCTCGGTGGATGTTCAGATGCCAGAGGTTCCTCCGACCGTCCACGCGGACTCAATCCAACTTGAGCAGGTCATTCTGAATCTGGTTCACAATGCTGCCGAAGCGATAACGGAAGTGCAGAGTGATCGAAGAGAAATCGTTCTGCAGGCGCGTACCCCTCAACACGGAATCGTCGAGATCATCGTAAGAGACACTGGTCCCGGCATGAGCGAAGAGACATTGAAGCACGTTTTCGATGCGTTTTACACCACCAAAAGTGAAGGCATGGGTATCGGTTTGGCTATCTGTCGAACGATTATTGAATCGCACTGTGGCAAGATTTCCGTCACCTGCAACTCAGACGGCGGGAGCACCTTTCGCATCGTACTTCCTCAAAATGGCCGGGAGAGCCATGTGGACCTCTGATCCGACCGTCTTCATTGTTGACGACGATGATGCATTTCGTGACGCCGCAGGGAAACTGTTGCGCGCCTACGGATTCAAATCGGAAGCATTTGCCTCTGCGGAGGACTTTCTGGACCAGTTTGATCCGAGCAGGGTGGGGTGTCTGCTGCTGGATTTGCAAATGCCCGGCATGGACGGGGTCGAGCTGCAATCCGAACTTCGTCGCCGCAACATCCCCATTCCCATCATCTTCATCACCGGAAACGCGCAAGTCCCAACGGCGGTCTCCAACATGACCGCAGGGGCAGTCGATTTGCTAGAAAAGCCCTTTCCTCCACAAGAGTTGATTTCGGCGATAGAAAGGGCCTTCGGGCAGTGACAGGCCGGAGTCCCAGCGACGGATGAACAGCCACTTGTTCTGGAGATGGTATTTATCATTCACAGTCCTGTCGTGGCAGTGGATGCCATCCGGAGACGTAGCAGCAACGCCACACTAAGGGACAGACGGAATCAGACCAATGCGATGCTTCGCCTCGACGCGCTTCAAGACTACCGCGAAACAGCAGACGTCTTCCGGATGCGAGGCGAACCGAGATTCGGCTGCTGGCATTGCTGGCTTAAATTCAATTCTGAAGTGACGAGAATCGATTGCAAGAACAATCCAGCCAACTCTCATTCGAATCCACTGACGTAAATCAATTGCAATTGAGGCACCTCGGCAATTGAACGAAAATCGCCGCCATGGGAGGGCACTCAGAGTGGCGTGCGAAAATCAGATCTCTGGCGGATGCGAAATTGCGCGACAACAGCCGGGAACTGCGCCGCATGAGGGCTGCACGCGTTCGGGTCTACTGAATGCGGCTCGCGGTGCTCGAGCCATCCGGCAAAAGCATCATTGATGATCCACTCCCTCCAAGCTGCATTCTCAATGAAGCGGCTTTATGCCAGGATATCGAGGAGCATATCGCCGCACAGTGAGATCCCTCCGTCGGCCGAGATGCATGACTAGCTGAGCCATCGCCCGTCGCGTCCGTCGGAGATGAACCGAGTGCACGCTGTCGAATGAACACAGCGACTTCACGGGAATTCATTTGCAATCACACATCTGCCCATTCAGCAAAGGAATTAAGATATGCTCAGGCCTTCATCAGCCTGATTGAGACTCCTCTCCGCTAGGTCGCTCCTCCCCCCACTTTCGACCGAAGGCGACTTTGAGCTTTTCTTGACGGTCATTATGACCGATAGCTAATAAATGCGCTGCGCCGTAGCGCTCTGAAGGACGCTCACCATCGCTCCCGTTGTGAATGGCTCGACAATGGGACATCAACTCATCGGAATGATTCCAAACACGGCACCCTGGCGAAAAGTCGTCGGGCTGATCGCCGGAGACGCCGATGTTGCGACTGTCGCTGGCGCAACTTCCGTGGCGGCCCGGCAGGGGTTGGAACTCGCTGGAAACGACAATGGGCTGCGACACACCTTTTGGCTGCTGACGCAGGTCACGCTGGCAGCTCGCAGTGACAACTTTGCCGACTCGTTGCGGTATTGTGGCGTCGACGTGCCATTGATGCCCTCCGTGCTGGACATAGCAGTCGGATTGAATTGCGCGGTCGACCGACACCTCCTTGAAACTCGCGGTCGCACGGACATCGGTGAGATGGCACAGTTGGCAGGGGCTGAATGCCTCACCGCCATCCGAAATGATCGAGCTGGAAGCTTGTTTGGAACAACGGCAGCTGAGGTCCAACGTGCGGTCCGGAGTTGTTCCACCAAGGCCGGTTTTTCATCTCTGGCGTATGACTTCTTCTCTCGATTTACTCAGCGCTACTTGAACTATCATTTGAGCCGCGAGCTGCCAAACCACGTGGGACCTGAACAAAGGTTCGTTACCCCGTCGGAACATACAGAGTTTGTAGGCCAACTCCGCGCCCACTGCCGCGAGGTCGCGCTGATTGTGCGGGTTTTTGCAGGTGACTGGTATTCGAAGGCGAACTACGAAGGGGGCATCAGTCCCAGAAAAGCCAGTGGATTCGTCTCGGCAGCTCTTAATAAGATCCGCGCCGAATTGCAGATTCGTGGAGCATGAGATGGCCACACGACGTCTCTTTCTCTGTGGTCCTTCACGACTGTCGTCACGAAAGAAAATGTGGCGAGATGCAAAACAAGTGAGACTGCGAATCGGAGGGCGCAGCGACAACGTCCAACTTCGAATCAGCGATATCACACGTCCGCTCACTGCGAATCTGTCGAATCGAGAACTCGATCTGCTCGAAATTGCCACGTATGTCTATTGTGCCGACCAGACCGTTCGACGTGGCGGTCTAAAGCAGTTCGACTATGGCGGAAAATGGCACAGGCAGTTTCGGCTTCAGATTGCAGTGCGGGATCCTGACTTCTGGTCCGACGTTCAAATCACAGGCGAGCTGTGCGACGCTTTGAATGTCGCGTCTGGAGACGACTTCGAGTTCGGTTTCACGAGGTTGAAGGACCGTCAGCCAATCGAGGCGTATTTCGACTATGGTGACGAAGTCAGCGACGATATTGCGGAAGTCGTGTTGTTTTCGGGCGGACTCGATTCGTTCGGCGGCGCTGTCAGAGAAACCTTGGCTTTGAATCGGAGAATCGTGCTGGTTAGCCATCGTTCCGTGACCACGATCGGTGCTCGTCAACGGACACTCTTTTCCAAACTGGCGGAACGCGCAGCGGATCCGGGACTACGGCCCATTCACGTACCTGTTACAGTCAACAAGGATAAGAAGCTGAGCCGCGAACCGACTCAGCGGACTCGGTCGTTTCTGTACGCAGTGATGGCGGCAACGATCGCGCGACTGTTTGGCCGCGACCGCATTCAATTCTGCGAGAACGGGGTCACCAGCATCAATCTTCCCATCAGTGCCCAAGTGGTAGGAACACGCGCCACCCGAAGGGCGCATCCGATGGTCCTCAATGCATACGAGCGAATCATAAGTCGCGTCGTCGACGCTCGCTTTCAAATCCACAATCCGTTCGTTTGGAAAACGAAGTCGGAAGTCCTTAGATTGATCAAGGAGAACGGTTGTGATGACCTATGCGCGATCACAGGCAGTTGCGTCCATACATGGTCGCAAACCAAACAACATTCACATTGCGGGATCTGTTCGCAGTGCGTCGATTCGCCGGACTGCGCAATCCATCTGAAACACTCAATTTGGAGTGGCAACATGTTAACTGGTCTTCCGGCTGCATGACTGTTCGCAGCCCTAAGACGGAACATCACCCCAATGGTGCATTTCGAGTCGTGCCGATCTTCGCGGCGCTGCGACCCTATCTTGAAGAAGCCTGGGATCGAGCGGATCAGGGCGCACAATTCGTGATCTCGTCTTGGCGCAGCGAAAGCAAAAACTTTCGAACTCGAATGCATCGCATCATTCGCCGCGCCGGACTGCAGGTTTGGCCGCGCGTATTTCACAACTTACGCGCTAGTTGCCAGACGGAGCTTGAGGACGAATTTCCGTCACACGTGGTTTGCTCATGGATTGGCAATTCTGAACGAGTTGCTCGAGAGCACTATCTGCAAGTCACTGATGAGCACTTCGCCCGCGCGGCGAATCACACCGAAGCGCTGCAGAATCCGGTGCAGCATGCTGCTGCTTCCGCTCGCACTGAATCGCAGAGCAACTCCGCAGAAAGCGACAAACCCCCGCCCCTGCAAGAACTTGCGCCGCCATGCGACAGCACGCGAGATTGGCAAGTACACCCGGCGGGACTCGAACCCACGACCTACGGTTTAGGAAACCGTCGCTCTATCCAGCTGAGCTACGGGTGCAAGGTGGACGAGCCGATCACGCGGCAGCGGCGCTAGAGCTCATGACCATGGAGATTCTACCCGTCGCAAGCGCACGCGTAAACGGTCTGTTGGACTGCCGATGGTTCGACCAGGTTCGGCAGTTGTGGCGGGAATCGCGCAGCTTCAGTGTCAGTCAGGGCAGAGCAAATCCAGCACCACAACGAAAGAATTTCGCCACAGATTCACACGCATCAAACACGGAATTCAATCAATCCCAACCCGACCGCTCGCGGTCGCACACGCCACCGCCGCATCCCGCTGTAAATCGTGATGTTCGATGCCTCACGATCTGCGCAAGAAACATAGCTTTAAAACCTGAGTCGCATAACGTGCTGATGCGGCGGCCGCTCCAAAACCTCCCGCACCTCATGTCCGTGTCGCCCGTGCATTGCCGCTCGACCAGGGACCGGCAAACTGAACTCCCTTCCTCGTCTGCCCCGTCATCGACTCTCGCGTTACAGCTTCAAAAACACAGACCGACTACGGTGCTTGACGCTTGCGCCGCCAGCCGTAACCGGCCAGAGCGATGCCGCCGATTCCAAGGAGGACGAAGCTGCTCGGCTCGGGGACGGCGTTCTGCACCGGTGCCAGCGACCATTGCGCTGAGAATTCCTCTTCCGTCGGGCCTCCTTACGAATTACCAGCAGCAAATACTGGATCAGGTGCGATTTGCCCAGTCGTATCGATGAGAAATCCGTCGCTAACCACCGGGTCCGACCAAATGAAATCGATTGTGGTCCCCGATAGCGACAATGTCGCCGGCACTCCTGAACCGAAAAATCGATTGGATGCGGAATCGAAGGATGCCATGGGGATCATGGGGTCCACTCCGTTGTAGGTCGGGTTCGTCAGCAGTGAATTGACCAACACCGTGTCCCCGTCAGGTTGCAGGTCGCCATCCAGCGTAAACTCGATGACTCCACCCGATAAGTTCGTATAGGTGGCGTTGTAGACCATCCCGGCCTGAGCAGCGGAAACCAGGCTAAGACTGACCAGACCGGCAAGAAAAATCTGCTTCATGATGAGAATCTCTGGGGGGAAAATGACAAACGGACGGTTCAAACCATTACTCAATCAACAATTCAGCTTCAGCAATCCCAACACGGATATCAAGCAGATAATGTGCGTTTTCCAGAATTTGCGCAGGTTGTGAGCTGTGAGACCACACGTCGGAAATCGCGTGCCATCCCGCCGGACAAAACGAATAGCCACCTGCGCAAGTGCATCGACGTAGAAAGCCGACGCCCGAATAGATCCCGGCGATGTGTTTGACGATTCCAAAGTCGTGGACCGAGCGCGAAGACTAGCATGGCCACGACCAAGATTTCCACAAGTATCCGCTGCCGCTGATCGCCGCGCGAACTCATTAGGAAACCGTCGCATTATCCGGCTGAACTACGGGTGCAAGGTGGACAAGCCGATCACGCGGCAGCGGCGCTATAGCTCATGACCACGGAAACTCTACCCGTCGCAAGCGCACGCGTAAACGGTCTGTGGGACAGCCGATGGTGCCGGCAGGTTCGGCAGTTGTGGCGGGAATCGCGCAGATTCAGTGTCACTCAGGGCAGGGCAAACCCAGCGCTACAACGAAAACATCCAAAGAATTTCGCCACAGATTCACACGGATCAAACACCGATTTCAATCACACCCAAGCCGACCGCTCGCGGTCGCACACGCCACTGCCGCATCCCACTGCAAATCGTGTTGCTCGGATTATCAAACTCGGCCCAAGAAACAAAACTTTGAAACCTGAGTCGCACGGCGTGCCGACGCGGCGGCAGTTCCCAAAACTTCTCCACCTAACATGCGCTTCGCTGGTACACGTCAGTTAAATAACCTGGGACCGGCGTTTTTCAAACTCATACACCGGCTGCTCTATAAAGAGAAACAAACCAGCAAACCACGAGCGCAATCCAAATCAACGCAGAGACGTAGGCAACGCCCCAAGAACGATGGTAAAGCCCAGAGAAAATCGCCAGTAGCGGACCACCCACAAGGACTCCTAGAAACAATAATGGATCCAACGGAAATGCTAACGTCACGATGATCGCCGGCAGCATCCACAGAATCGCCTTTGCCGTTCCGTAGATCCAACCAGGAGATTCATCCATTTGGCAATTTCCCTTGTCATTCCCGGAGGTGTGCAATCATGATGATCTACCAATGTCTTGCCTGCGGCAAGACAATCTACTCGCACCCAAGTCTGCAGTTGCCTGGCAGGCTACCACTGCTACACCCTCAGCGCAACAAAAGTTGGCATCACCAATCAGGGTCACACACGTGAACCGACTCTGGTCCCTCAAGATGGATTGGCCATCCTCGTAAGTTTGCCTCTACCCATCCCGCTGGGCGAAAGAGCACGACCAATTCATCATGTTCAAAAGTTCTGGTCCGAACTGAGTCGATCGCTAATAGAGTGGGGTAGCCTGTAGTATTCAGAGATGAGTCGTTGTATTCCCCCAGCAGAAAATAACTGCCAACGTAGACGCCGACCAGCACTAGCACAGCGAGCACAGTGGCGCAAACAGTACGTTTGCAGTTCGGCGTCTTCCGTGTCATGACGATACCTAGCCGTACAGTTTGGGTTCATTCAGGCACAGAAAATCCACCCTGGGGAATCGCCAGAGTCAGCATCCATACGCCAAACCCAACACAGCCGAGAACGGTACCTGCCACCTGAACGACGACGGGGTAGAGGGACGTCGCACTGCAGCTAAACATGATCGAACCAGCCAAAACAATGATCGCGGCGCTAATACTTTTTGATTGAATGCTCCCCTACAAGTACCACTCAAGAAGCCACTGCTTCATAAAGATTGTCCAGCGTCCACAGCTCACCGATCCCCACAAAACCAACATCCTCAAACCGCCGCCGCCGCGGGTTCGCGGCGGAGGTGTTGGACCCATGCCGGCGGAAGATTAACGAACACCCAATCGCGGGCAATCCGGTGACTCGTCAACTGCTCGTTGAGCACCTTCTCCAGGTCGGCCAGCCGGAGCTTTTCGGTCGGTTTGGAGACCAGACGCCGAAAAGGGCGGACGTACATGTATTCAAAGTACGACAGCGTCCCGGCCGGCGCAAGCAGCCGCCAGTAGCTCTCGAAGATCTCCTCGACCAGCGCTGCAGAGAAGTTATTCAGCGGCAGCCCGGAGATGACGTAATCGTACGGCTCCTCCGCCTGAAATTCCTGTAGCGGGCAGAGATGAACGGCGGAGAACTCGGCCGCGGCGCGAAAATCGGCTTCCTGTTCAAATCGGCGGTTCAGTGTATCGACGAAATTCTCGTTCAGTTCGACCAGATCAAACCGGTCGCCCGGTGTCAGCAACTTCACGATTTGACGTGTCACCGCGCCGGTCCCGGGGCCGACCTCCAACACTCGCACCGGCCCCGTGCGCGAGCGGAGCGGGCGGCAGAGTGCTGACGCCAAAAATCGGCCGCTGGGCGCAACCGCGCCCGTCGTTTCAAAACGGCTGCGAAACTCGCCGAAAAACTCTCGATATTCGTTCAGCAATCGTTTCATAACTCTCAATCTACGATTGGGATCGTGCTTGACCGGCAATGTCCAGGCCGACCGTCATGTTCCAGGTCTCCAGGACCTGCCCGAACACCGCTCCCGGGATCCCGTCACCGATCGGCTGTTGATTGATCCGCGTCACTGGCAGCACGCAATACGTCGTCGACGACGTAAGCGCCTCCTGCGCGGACAGGGCGCGGTCCAGGCTAATTTCCTGCTCCAAGAATCTGCGATCCAGATACCGTGCAATGTCCCGCACCACGGTGCGGCTGATGCCGTTTAAGATGTTTCTCAGCGGAGGCGTTACAATCGCGTCGCCCTCGACGATAAAAAAATTCCCGGCACTCGTCTCGGTGAGCTGGCCATCCATGTCGCAGAGCAGCGCCGCCGCGGCGGGATCGATTTCGCGCGCAGCGCGGTCCGCCAAATACCAATGCAGTCGGTTGCGGGATTTGATGCCGGGTTCGAGACATTCCGGGGGAATGTGCCGTACATCCGGGACGACCAAATGTTGTCCCGTTTCATACTGATCGGCGAACCGGGCGAACGGGATCGGAAACGCCTGCACGCAGATCGTCACGCGCTCCGTCGCGGCTCCAGGTTTCGCTGTACCGTAAGACGGGTGCGGACCGGCGGTGACCAGATGATTGACGAGTAAGTCCGCATCGCCCGATATCAGGGCCGCATTGTGCTCGACTACAGTCTGCGTGATCCGCTGCCAATCGTCCCGCAGCAAATCGGCATGCAGTCCCAGCTTGCTCATCGAATTGTTTAGACGGTCCAGATGATCATCCAGCCGATAGCAGCGGTGACCGAATGTGCGGGTCATTTCCGTCGCCGCCACGCCGTGCAACCCGAGATCAAACAATGGAATCCGCGCTTCGTTGGCGGGCAGATACTCTCCATTGAAATAGACAATCGGCTCGGCGGACATGCGGTCGATTCTTGGTGTTCAGAACGTCGGATGAGCCCCCAGAATAGTTCATACCCCCAGATCGTTCCAGCGGCTCGAATCGGCATGCGGCACCGGTTTCGCCCGCACAGCGGATGCCGGCTCCGTGACCAAGCGGTATAATCGCTTCAATTGCGATTCCCGGCGCCCGAACCGGCGTCTGCGCGCGGTCCAGAGAAGTTCAACTGCCGCTTCGATCAGCCCAGGAGTTAGGATGAGGTGTGGGACGCCGTTTCCGTCACGGTCTTTGGTCGTAGTGTCTATTTCAGGATTTGCCGTAAGTGATCAAGTCAATGGAACTCACCGAACGACAGCAGCGCGAACGAGATGAGTACAACGAACGCATCAGCAAGACGCATCTCACTGAAGTCGACTTCGACCACTTCTCGCAAAAACGATTCGGCCCCTGGAATCCGTACTGGTACATCTATAACTACGTCCAGGAGCACTATCCGCCGCCGGACAGGGAACTGCTCAGTTACGGCTGCGGTCAAGGAGCACACGCCCTGCGATATGCCCGGCTCGGCTATCGCGTGAGCGGATTCGACATCTCCGACGGCAATATCGGCGTCGCGCAGACGCTGGCGGAAAAATATGGCTACGTTTCACGGGCCAAGTTCTCGGTGCAGCCCGCAGAGGCGTTGGATTACCCGGATGAGCATTTCGACGTCCTGGTAGGCGAGAACATTCTGCACCATGTCGAGTTGAGCGAGGCGGTCCCGGAAATGCGCCGAATTCTCAAGCCCGGCGGCTGTGCGATCTTCAAGGATTCTCTGCAGACCCCGTTTCGCGACCGCATTCGCCGCTCTCCCCCCGTCACGTGGGTGCTGCCGATCGGCGTGAAAAATCGTGTCCGCGGTGTAAGCTACCACGACACCGACGACGAGCGGCCGCTCAACGACGGCGATTTCCAGTTGATGCGCCGCCATTTTCCGCAGATGGATGTCGTCAAATTTCGCGTGTTGTCTATGCTAAGTAGTGTGGTCAGTAACCGCCCGCTGCTTGAGCGTTTTGACTATTGGATGTTCAAAATCCTCCCGTTTACCAGGCGGTTTGGTGATAACGTGGTGGTGATTCTCAAAAAAGAGACTGACGCCGAGTGAACCCTTCACGTTGCTGATTTTGGGGGATGACAGACCCCAAACGGTGCGTACAATAACAGTAGCCGCGACGTTACGCGGAGGTTTGTCGCCCCGACCTGCAGTCCGGGTCGGTGCACCCGCCTAACCGCGGCCTCTCGCGGCGACCAGGGAACGCGAACCTCAACCGCCTTCAATTCGTTTGATCGCTTGACCGTCGGCAATGCATGTCATCGGACTCTGACAGGCCCTGCCGTTGAGCTTGGTATTCAATGTCCCAGAAGACTTCTCACCACGAGCTTCGCTACAGCGACGCAGGTGGCGCTATGGACCATAACATCGTCGGCCGGCCAATGGAAATTCTGCTGGTCGAAGACAGCCTCACGTTCGCGCGAATTGCGTTCGGCGCTCTGAAGAACGGGGGCGTCCAACACCGGCTGACGTGGGTGTCCGACGGTGAGGAGGCGGTCGAGTTCCTCAACCAACGCGGAAAGTTCTCGCGTGCTCCACGGCCCGATTTGATTTTGCTCGACTTGAGTCTTCCCAAAAAAGACGGCCGCGAAGTCCTGTTGGAGGTCAAGAGCGACGAATCGTTGAAACAGATCCCCGTCGTAATCATGACCGCCTCCACCGACGCCTACGACATGCAGCGTAGCGAAGAACTGCACGTCCAGAGCTATATGACCAAGCCGCTCAATCTGGAGAAATTCCTGCACTTGGTCAAGGAACTGAACCGCTACTGGCACGAAGACATGATCTTGCCGGAAGAGAAGTGAACGGCCCGTTGACTCACGAATTCGTTCGTTTCACCTCCACTTGCCACGGCCCCCGTTTCCGCTGTCGCCGATCCGCCAAGCTCGCATCCAGCCGCAGATTACCTTGGGGCAACTTCACGCCGCGAAAGACATGCGACGTCGACGCCGCCGACAATTTGGCCTCCAGCCGTTGATCGCCGACGACTAACGTCAACTGCTCGGCAACATCCCTCGGACGATACGTCACCGTCACATCGTACCGTCCCGACTCCGCGGCGTACAATTCCCAATAACCATGAGAATCGGGCTGCCAGCCGCTGTCCTTGCTGGTCCGCCGCCAGTCTTGCCGCGTGAGCACGACCGGATTCTCGTGCGGCGTCCCCACATGAATCCGCGGCGGCGCATAATTGTCCGCGCGTGTGCTGCTCACGTCGTCGAACCAGGCGTCGTATTGCTGTTTGAGCTTGTTGACAACTTCCCGGTGATCACCGGCGACATCTTTCATTTGCAGCGGATCCGCTTCCATATCATACAATTCAAACTTGGGACGCCCCGGAAGTTGCTCGCGGCCAAAGCCGCTGGCATTGAGTAGCGTCCACCGTTGATTCAGCGCGGCAAAATTGTGGTACCGCACCGGCACGTTTCCGCGATGGGCTTGAATAAACAGCGTCCGCTCCGGCCAATTCGCCTGTCGGCCTTCCAGTAACGGCAAGACACTCCGCCCATCCAGCTTGACCTTCCGCGGTGCGTCAACCTGACAGACCTCGAGCAGCGTCGGCAACATATCAATGTGCGCCGCGATGCGGTCGGAGGTTTGCCCCGCCTTCAACTTCGCGGGCCAGTGCGCAAAGAAGGGCGAGTGAATTCCCCCTTCATAGACTTGCGACTTCGCACCCCGCATCCCGGCGACGTAGCGGCGTCCGTTCGGTCCGTTGTCGACCATGAACATCACCAACGTATTGTCGGTGATGCCTAGTTCGTCGAGCTGTTTGAACAATCGTCCGATGTTGGCATCGACATTGCTGATCATGGCGAAGATCCGCGCGCGTTTGTCCTGGTCCGATTTCTTCGGCAGCCGGTGGCCGCGCGTCTGCGGAAAGCGGTCGTTGGAGAGATCGAGGTCCTTGTACTGCTCGTATTCCGCGACCGGAACGTCATGAAACGGCCCGTGCGGTGCGTTTGTGGGAATGTACGCAAAAAAGGGACGTTCCGCGCGGCGCATCTCGCTCATCCAATCGATCGCGGCATTGAAATAGACGTCTGTACAATATCCTTTGCGGGGCGATTCGCGGCCGTTGTGAAACAGCACCGGGTCCGTGTACTTTCCCTCCCCGTCGGGGGGATCCGACGGCTGCCCGATTCCGCCGCCGCGATGGACTAGCGACTCCTCAAAACCTTGATCCATGGGCCGCATCGGATAGTTATCGCCCAGATGCCACTTGCCGAAAATCCCCGTCGCGTACCCGCCGTCGCGAAGCATCTCAGCCACCGTGACTTCTTCAGGATCCATCATCGCGCGGCCGATGTAGGTATCGATGGCCCGTGTGCGGTAGTTATAACGGCCCGTCATTAAACAGGCCCGCGTCGGGGCGCAGACAGGAGAGACATAGAACCTCGACAGCGACGCGCTCCGCCGCGCCATGGCGTCAATATTGGGCGTGCGGATCAACGGATTGCCCGTCACGCCCAAATCGCCGTACCCCTGGTCGTCGGTGACGATCAAAATCACATTCGGCCGCTCAGCTGCCTCCGCAGGAGAATGACCCCCGACGAATATTGCGAGAATCCCTACAATCAACACGAGCAATCTCATCGTATCCTCGATCTATGTGCTAGATTTCACTGCCGCCACAACAACTCTTCAGCTTCACTCGCCCCTCAATCATACAGAATCAAACCTCATGGCACAAAACGACGAACAGCCCGCGCCCCCCGCATCGTCGCAGACGAAAACAAGCAGCCCAATCCTGGCGTATGTCCTGCCGTTTGTGTTGTTCATGGTGTTGACGGCCGCGGAGGGTTGGGAGCCGCTGGCCGCGTACTATCCCTTTGTTTACACCGTCAAGATCGCGGTCGTGCTTGCCGCTTGGTCTTACTTTCGTGGCAGCTATCCCGCATTCTCGAACTCCGGATTCGGCTGGGCAGTCATTGCCGGAATCGCGGGCGTCGCGGTTTGGATTGGCCTATGGAAGTTAAACCTCGAAGCACACGTCGCCGATCTGCTGCCAAGTTGGCTCTACTCTGCAAACCGCAGCGGCTACGACCCGTTCGAAAGCATTGGCGGTGGCGGTGGCGGTGCCTGGGCATTCGTTGCCGTGCGCCTATTTGGCCTGGCGATTGTGGTGCCGCTGATGGAGGAGGTCTTCTGGCGGGGCTTCCTGCTCCGGTATTTGGTCAAGGACAATTTCGAAACCGTCCCCCAGGGCCAATTTACTGGATTTAGTTTCGCGGTGGTGACGGTCCTGTTCACGCTAGCCCATCCGGAACTGCTGGCGGCCGCCATTTGGTGTGCGGGGATCAACCTGCTCTACTACCACACCAAAAACCTCTGGGCATGCATCGTCGCCCATGCCGTGACAAATCTGTTGCTGGGCGTCTACATCTTGGCGACTGGGACGTGGGTGCTTTGGTGAGCGACACGAGACGAATCGCCACCAATGATTTTGCTCGCCAGTTGTCGTCAATTGGAAAATGACGTCGCGTGAGTGCGCCGTTCACTTCTGATCCGGCCGCCACAGCCGCGGCGCAATTTCCGGCAGGCTCTCCCAGCCGGTCGGATCCGGACTCCAACCCGGATAGTGGAGCGGCTCCTTATTCGGCAGCAACGCCGGGCACGACCACAATGACCGCTCGACTTGCGCCAAATCGGCGTGGGAGTCGATGAGCAACTGCGGTTTCCGCCCGTTGAGAGAGCAGATAGCGTACACGTGGATCTCAATGTTCCGGTGACCGCGCTTTCGATAATTCTCGGCGACATGATGTGCAAAGTTGACGATCATGTCGGCATCATGTCGCATCGGCAGCAACTGCCAGTTGCTCATATGTTCGAACGGATTGACCGGTTCGGCTCCGCCCAGGTCCGGGTCGTAGGCGAAAAAACGGTGGATCGCCTCCGGACGATTGAGCATCATTCGCCAGGAAAAATAATACCCCTCCCCGGTCCAATCGACATCGTTCGGATAGAGGTAATGCCGAAACGGCACCAGCAACTGCACCGCGGCATAGATCCCACAGCAGGCTAGAATCACCTTTTGTTTGCCGCGCAGCACGGCCGGCGCCTTGAATTCCGGTGTGTGCTGCGGCAGGGGAACCCTCATGATGCGGTAACAAACAGAGCGCGCAAAATCCGGCGGAAAGAAGATCAAGGTCGCCCCGATCATAAACCAGGGAAAGACATCGATCAGAAAGATCTGGGAGTTGGCCAGATGGAACGTCATCGCCATCAAAAAGGCCGGTATGCGCGTACGGCGCCACAGCAACAAGGGAACGATGAAGAGGTCAAACAGCAATCCGGTGTAAGAAATGAAGTATGCGAACCACAACTTGTCCGCGAACGCCCCGATGATCCAATTGTCGGTCTTCGCCGGCAGCGACAATCGCATCGGGAACGCGTGCAGCCAGTCGTTGTCGATCTTGACCAATCCCCCGTAAAAGTAGGGAATCGCCAACTGTAGCCGCATCAGCCACAAGGTCCAAGCCGGCACAAAATGGGTTCGCAGCGACGGTCGCAACGCGCAGTCGAGCGCAAACACGCGATTCGCCGGCATGAACATCATTAAGAAGCAGATCAGCACCAGCAAATAGTTATGGTTCTGATACAAACCCCGTTCCATCAGGAACACTTGCGTCCAAGTCAGAAACAGGACGATGCTGGAGGCTCGGTAAAACAGCCCCAGCACCACCAGGGCTGCCGCGATGCCCATCACGGCAATATGCACGTAGCACCAGTCGCCCGGCCACGGTTTGACCCACCCGAAACCGACAAACGTGTAGTGAAACGGGGGATCAATGAAAAACGTGGCAATGCGGTCTTTGTTAAAGTTCCTCGGCTCCGCCTGAAAGTAGTGCCAAGCTAGCCAAAGCAGCACCGACCCATAGGAAACGCGCAAGACCGCCAGCCAGGCGTTTTCAACAGGAGCAAACAGCTTGTTGACCAAGTGCTGTTCGCCCCGTTTCTCTGTTGAGTCCGAGGTTGGAGTCGTTTTGTTCTTTGACCGGCGGGAGTTCATCGAAATGATCTTACGAGTTGTGCAGCGGAGAACCGAACAGAATCGGCGGTCAATCCAACCTTCGCTTGTTCAAGAGTCAACGTTTCGCTGTCCAGTCACAGCGTCAGTCGGCAACTCGACATCTCCGCATGACGGATTCGTACTTCATTGTACGAAAACCAACCCGAATGTGTGCAGATTCACAGAGCACAACGAGGACAAAAGCAGAGAATCGAACTCAACGGAAGGTCGTGATGCAGCGATGGTGTCAACAATTCGCACACGTTTGAATGTCGTGGGGTATAGTATGTCCGATGACCAATTGACAAACAACGACGCGCACGCAACATCGCAGGCGGTCGAAGGTAACTCCAACACCCCGCCGCCCGGTTCATCCGGCAAGGGGCCGCTCATAAAGTGGTTGGTCGCCGGGTTTGTCCTCGTTCCTTTACTGGGACTCCTCGGCCATCGAATCTGGACGGTCGTCGAGGCTCAAACCGATGCCGAACACCGTAGCTCCCTCGGCTCCGGGTCGGATACCGCAGACGGATCGCAGACGCGAAACGGATTCGACGTCACCACCGCACTAATCCCGCGTGAAAGAATCTTCGCCGGCGGTCCCCCCAGAGACGGCATTCCGGCGCTCAAGAATCCGCAGTATGTGGCCCTGTCGGAAGCAAACTATCTAGACGACGACGAAGAGGTCATCGGAATCGAGATTGCGGGAGACGCGCGCGCCTATCCCTTGCGGCTCATGGACGATCACGAAGCCGTGAACGACACTGTCGGGAAAACTCCCGTGGCAGTCACCTACTGTCCCCTGTGCCGATCGGCGGCCGTATTCGACCGACGTGTCGACGGCGAAACCATCGAATTTGGGATTTCCGGCCTGCTGTACAACAGCAACGTCTTGCTGTTCGATCGGCATGAAAGCAAGCCGGAGAGCCTGTGGTCACAAATGATGGGCGAGTCGGTCACCGTCTCAGAGTCGCCGCGGCAACTGACGATGCTGCCCGTGGAACTAACGACGTGGGGGGACTGGAAGTCCCGCTTCCCACAGGGGCGGGTCTTGATCACAGAGAACAAAGATCAGCGCGAAGGTCCCTATGACCGATACTACGAAAGTCTCTTCACCATCGCGTTCCCCATTTCTAAGCGAAATGGGCGATTGCCGCCGAAGGAACCTGTCTTGGGGGTCCGCACTGCAAATGCGTCGCGCGCCTACCCGTTGTTAGTCTTCGAGAATCTGCAGGAACCGACGGATTTCCAGCAAACCATCGACGGGCTCCAGCTGACGTTGCGGTACGACCCTCAGAGCCGCAGCCTCCGCATCACACAGCATGACGACGGAGTCGAATGGATGTATTGCTACTGGTTCGCCTGGTATGTTTTTAACCAGGACACAGAAATCCACAACCCGGCGAGCACCGACGGCGGCAATGACAATTCGCCCGCCGACGGTTGACTTCAACTGTAGCACGCTCGTGGCGCTGGTCGGTCACTCCTCCTCAACCGACGCGCCCACTTTGTAGGCGGTGAAACCCGCAAAGAGGAACCAAAGCAGATCCAACGGATGAAACACGTCGGCCGCCGCCATCTGCACCGTCACGCCGTCGAGCACTGCAACGATCAACATGATCATGATGATTTTCGCGGACAAAATAGCACCAATCGCGATCGTAGCAGCGGTCAATCCGGGGCCGGCCGCTTCACTGCCGCGAGCCGGAATCCTCACGCCCAGTCCCACTAAACCTCCCACCGCCCATGCAATCCATCCCAGTTCCATGCCTGTGGACATCGCGACCGCTAACCAGATGATGGTCCCGACCACTCCGCCGGTCACACCACCGATAATCCAGAAGATGAACCCCATATCCTCTTTTCGTTCCGTCACGCCTCCGGCACGAATGTAATCCAATTCCTCAGACGTCGTTCCGTAGGTTTGATAATCATCCGTATCGTCATACGTCGGTTGCCGTTTCTTTTTCTTCTTCAGCTTCCGCCGCGCTGGTCCAGGCAGTCGCTGCACCTTCTGGGGAGCCGGAGCAAAGTCATCGTGCCCATCTCCGCCCGTGTCCGCGACTCCGGGTTTCTCCTGAGCAACTGCTTCCACCATCTCTTCGACCACAAACGGCTCAGAGCATTTCGGGCACCGCGCTTTTTTGCCGATTGAGGCGGAACTCTTCAACTTCAGCGGAGAAAAGCAATGTGGGCACTCGACATTAATCGGACGTGGCATGTCACCTCTCTCGAGTTCTAGGGGATGAGAACAACTGAGCTTGAGCGCGTCTCATCGCCGAGATGGAGCTGCGACCGAGGCGCCGAGGACCATTCTAAACCGAAACAATCCAAGATTGCGAACGTCTATCGGGCGTTTTCGCAGAGATTTCACTGCCCGCAACCGCCAGCCTAATGCCACATACTTCAAAAAAGAGCTCGATATACCGTGGTGAGCAGAGAGGATCGGGCATGAAGTTTCAAGCTCGGTGACCATGGCGCATGCCATTCCGCAATCGAATGCTCACTCGTCACCTCGTGCCGCGAGAGCATGGCACCCGGCGCCATTGGCAGTCCATTGAATTGCGGGGCTAAGCGAGAATTTCGTTGAGCACCTCGCCCTCGACGTCCGTCAGCCGGAAATCACGGCCGTTAAAGCGGTAGGTTAACTGCGTGTGGTCGATACCCATTTGATGCAGCACGGTGGCGTGAATGTCGTGCGCATTGACGCGGTTTTCGACCGACTTGTAGCCGAATTCGTCGGATGCCCCATACTGGGCGCCGCCCTTAAAGCCGCCGCCGGCAAACCATGTCGTGAAGGCGTTGGGATTGTGATCCCGTCCGCCCGAGCCCTGTGAATCGGAGGTGCGGCCGAATTCGCCGCCGTAGATCACAATCGTGTCCTCCAGCAATCCGCGCTGTTTGAGATCGGTCAGCAGCGCGCCGGTCGGCTGGTCAACCGTCGCGGCACACGCGCGGTGATTGCCGTTGATATCGCTATGTCCGTCCCAGGGAACGTCGCTCACGGCGCCGCCCGGTGTATTCGGGCAGGAGGCAAAGATTTGCACAAAGCGGACTCCCCGCTCGACCAGCCGCCGGGCGATAAGACATTGCCGCCCGTAGTCCTTCGATTCCTTGCGGTTCAGTCCGTACATTTCTTGCGTCTGCTCGGTTTCCCGCGACAGGTCGAATGCCTCCGGCGCGGCCGTTTGCATACGGAAGGCCAGCTCGAACGACTCCAGCCGCGCGTTCAAATCGCGATCGAAGGGGCGCTGTTGTGCGTGTTTGGCGTTGGCGGAGTTCAGCACATCCAGCAGCGACCGCTGCTGTTCGCCCGTCAGTTCGGCGGCGGGTTGCAGATTCTCGATCGGCTTTTCGCCGCGCGGGTCGAGCGAAGTCGCCTGGTAGACCGACGGCAAAAACCCCGAGGACCAAATCGGATCTCCGCCGCGCGGCTTGGTCCCGTGCATTACGACATACGAGGGCAAGTTGGCGTTCTCGCTGCCCAGTCCGTAAGTCAGCCAGGACCCCATGCTGGGAAATCCTTGCCGGATCATCCCGGAATTGAACTCCAGCATCGCCGGCGTATGGTTGTTGGATTGCGAATAGCAGGAATAGACAAACGCAATGTCGTCCACGTGCTTGGAGATGTTCGGAAAGATCTCCGACGTCCACGCTCCCGATTCGCCATGTTGTGTCCACTGAAACGGCGATTTGAGGCATTTGCCGCTGGTGGTGAAAAAGCCGGTCTTGGGATCGGCGCCGGCCAGTTTTGTGCCATCCCGCTTCTGCAGTTCCGGCTTGTAATCAAACGTGTCGACCTGCGAGGGTGAACCGGTCTGAAACAGCCAGATCACCGCTTTGGCTTTCGGCGAAAAATGCGGCGGCCGTTCGGCGAGCGGATTGTTCGACGTGACCGTCTCGGCAATCACCTGCTCTTCGTGCAGCAGATTGGTGAGCGCGAGCGCCCCGCAACCCAGACCGGCCCGCTGCAGGAATTCACGCCGCGACGTCGGTTGATTGATCAGGTGATGTTGCATGGGTTTCAATCCTTTTGACTCGATCGCTCAGTCAATGTAAACAAATTCGTTCATACAAAGAATCAAGTGGCAAAAATCGCGGAGTGCCAACTCCTCGGCCTGTTCGTTTTCGCCGCGCGAAGCGGACTGTTGCGCAATGAATGCAGCCATCTCGGCGACTTCCGTTGCCGTCGCCGGCCGCCCCAGCGCGATCTGATAGGCCCGCTCGACGGCCTGTTCGAGGGTCGTTTCCGGATTGGGCCGCACGCGGGCGGCGAACTTGGCCGCCAGTTCGCGAATCAACGGTGAATTCAATAGCGCCAGCGCCTGAGGAGCGACCGTGCTTTTCTCGCGGGTGGCGATGCCCTGCATCGAATCGGGCGCATCGAACAGCTTCAATAGGGGAATCAACTGGCTCCGTTTGACCGTGAAATAGATACTTCGCCGGCTGCTTTTTTGATCCAGCGTCCCTTTGCCAAATATCGTGCGGTCCAACGTGCCGCTGACGGACAACAGCGAATCGCGAATGATTTCCGCTTCCAGCCGGCGCGAGCCCCGCCGCCAGAGCAACAGGTTTTCCGGGTCACGGGTCTTGCCGCTATCGGTCACGTCGCCGGCTTGCATATAAACGGCGCTAGTCATGATCCGTTTGTGAATCGGTTTGAGGTTCCAGCCGCCGTGGATCAATTCCGCCGCGAGCCAGTCCAGCAACTCCGGATGCGACGGCCGCTCACCGCGCGTTCCGAAATCGCTGGGAGTCGCCACGATTCCGCGGCCGAAGTGGTGGTACCAGAGCCGATTGACGATCACCCGCGCTAACAAATGACCCGCGCCCTGATCGACGTCGGTCAGCCAATCCGCCAATCCCAGACGGCCCACCCGCGATTTCTCAGCGGGGGATTTCTCGGCCAACCAGTGCCCTTCTCCCAAGTCGGGCTGCATCAGGACGTTCAAGAACCCGGGCGCCGCCAAATCTTGTTTGTTGTCGGCATTGCCCCGTCGCAGATGATAGACCTTATACGTGTCTTCGCCGAACTGGTACGTCGTCCCGCGAACTTTGGCGGCAAAGACATGCTTCAAGTTTGGTTTGGGTGCTTGTTGTTCATGCCGCCGGACGATCTGGTTCAGCCGCAACCACTCTGAGTCGAATCCTTTGTGCCACTCAGTGAGTGCTTTTGACTGTTTTTCATCCCGCTTCTCCGCAGCGGTCGCCAAAATTGAATTGATATTCTGGGGAGTCGTCCCGGACCCGCCCGCGAAATAAAAACCGGTGGCGCCGCCGCCGTTGACAATCTTCATCAAGATATCGTTCCGCCCCGGCGCGAGTTGAATCGTTACAAACTCCTGACCGGCGGCCGCCACATTCCGGCCGACCTTCTTGGACAACACTTCCCGGCCGTTGACCCACAGTTTGATGCCGTCATCGCTGCCCAAAGAGAGCGACATCAATTGCGGACGGTCGGTTTCGACGACGCGGAACAGGTAATTCGCGCTGTTCGCGCCGCTCAACTTGTCGTTGTGGGCGACACCATCTTTCCATTCCGGCTGCTCAGTCCATTTGAGCTTGCCCTCCTGGAAGGTGCGGCTCAGGTCGGGATCGTATTCCGGCGGAAAGACCGTGTTGAACGCAGTATCGAAATTCGCGGCGGAAAACGGCCCCACGTGATGCCAAGGGCTGAACTTCGGCGTCTCGACCGGTTGCTGAGGCACTATCGAAAATGCGAATCCTGACGGGCCGCGATCGTTGACGACTTTGAGCAGCAATTCATTGCGGCCCTTTTGCAGGGGGACTTGAATGGTTTCCTGCCCCGCTGCCGCCGTCCGCGCGATCAGTTTGGCCAACACCGGTTTGCCGTTCACCCAAACCTTGATTGCGTCGTCGCTGCCCAACGAAAGCAAAATCGACTGGTCTGCGGGCGACTGAATCACGCGGTACAAGTAATTGGCCGCTTGCTCGCCCGCCAGCGTGTTATACACCGCGCCGTCTTTCCAATTCGGCTGCGGCTTCCAGCGGATTTTGTCGTCTTGGTATTTTGCCGACAAATCGACTGCCTGCTCGGGAGCGAACTCTTGCGCGAAGGCTGTTTGAAAGTCGGTGGCGAGAAACGGTCCCGCGTGATGCCACGCTTCAAGCTGCACAGCCGGCGCCTTCGCAGGCGACTGTTCCGGGCGTGCGGCAATCCACTTATTGAACTTTGCCTGCAGTTCTTCCCGTTCATACTTGGCCCGCGCTTCGGTGAGCGGCGCATGTGCGGCCTGATATACGTTCTGTGCGGCGCGAAACGCTTCGGGCTGCATATTGATCCCGGTGTTGGAGAAACCGACGTCGGCAAAACAGGAGGTCAGCCGGTAATAGTCGTACTGCGGCAGCGGATCGAACTTGTGGCTGTGACAGCGGCTGCAACCGACGGTTAAGCCCAAGAGAGATGTACCGAGCGTGCTGACGATGTCATCGAGTTGTTCGTAGCGGCTTCGCTCGCGTTCTTTCTGCGTCTGCTGTGTGGTAAACGGACCGGCGACCAGGAAACCAGTTGCTGCGATCGTGTTGACTGCCTTCTGCGCCGCCTCGGTTGTCTGCACATCTACATCGGTCAGCAGGTCCCCGGCAATTTGCAGCCGCACGAATTGGTGGTACGGCATGTCTTCATTGAGCGCCCGGATCACAAAGTCGCGATAATTCCAGGCGTGCGGGCGGTCTCCGTCGAAGGCGTATCCATTGCTCTCCGCGAACCGCGTGACGTCGAGCCAATGCCGCGCCCAGCGTTCGCCATAATGTTTGCTGGCCAGCAAACTGTCGATCAAACGCTCGTAGGCGGCGTCGAAGTCGGTTTCCGAATCTCGGACAAACTGCTCAACCTCTTCCGGCTTGGGCGGTAGGCCGATCAAGTCAAAATAGGCCCGGCGAATCAATGTCCGCGGTTCGGCGATCGGATTGGGGGTGACACCCGCTGCCTGTTGTTTCGCCAACACAAACCGGTCGACCGGCGTGCGGACCCAGTCCGATTCTCCGACGTCCGGCGGCGACGGATGTCCCAGACGTTGAAACGCCCAGTGTTTCCGCCCTTCGTCCACATCAATCTCGCTGCTGGCGACGAGCGTCACGCCGTCTCGCGGATCGGGCGCACCCATCTCAACCCACTTGGCAAAATGCGCGATGATTTCATCCGGCAGTTTGCCTGACGGCGGCATCTCGAACGATTCGTGCCGCAATGCGCTAATCAGCAAGCTGTCGTCCACATTTCCGGGAATGACCGCAGGACCGCTCTCGCCTCCCTTGCGGCTTCCTTCGCGCGAATCGAGCAGCAGTCCGCCTTTTAGCTTTTTCTTCGCCGCCGCGCCCGCGGAGTGGCAGGCATAACAGTGCTTGACCAGCATCGGTCGGATCTTCGCCTCGAAGAAATCCAGCCCTTTGCGGTCCGGTTCGGCGCCGCTCAATACGGGGCTGCTGAGACAAATGATGACAAAAAATGTAAACAGCCGTCTCATCGTTGTGGTCCTTCTGCGGTTTCCGAAGCACAATGTTCATTGTGGCGGACCGCTTGACGGATTGAAAGTCAATTCGCGACCCAGATCGTGCGGGTAAACCCCGCACCGGCCGTCAGGGAAGCTTCGGGACTACGGCTGTAGCGACTCCAGGAAGTCAAGTTGCCGCTTCAACAAGTGCCGCCGGGCCTCGACGGTTTCGCCAAGATCCAGATAGTGTTCTTGCTGCTGGTCATAGGCGGGCCAGTGGGGCAGACCAGGTCCGTTGGGATTGCCCGTTCGAGCAAAGTTCACCCAATAGGCGGTCATAGTCTTGGACAATTTCCGGTCCAAATCGGTGTCGTCAATCGACAGCCGGTGCAGATTGCTAAACACGTAGGCGATTTCAGCGGCGTGATACGCTCCGAGATAATCGTGGTTTTTCACCGGCGGGACGCGCGTGAAATAGTAGAGGTAGGCGTTTGACCTTCCGCCGGCCGAGTTTCGCGCCCAAGTACGCATCGGCAATGAAAAGACGACGTCTCGCCAACGGCCGAGGTAGGCGGCTTTAATATCGTCTTCCGATTCGACGCCGTACGCCTCCTTGAAGGCGGCCAATTTGTCGCCGTAGATCGCGGAAATGAATTGGTCGAAGTCAGCCATTGTTTGAGGGATTGCCGCCGGTGCGGTGAAGGCGGTCCATTCGTCCCGGTTCGAGCCGATCAGTAACGGCACGTCGTTATGCTGCGCCGCTTTGTAGATCGCCGCGACTTGATCCGGAAGCACCCAGCCGTCGATGTTGGTGCGGAGGCGGAACTTGCGGCTCGCCTCAACGATCTCTTCGACCGGTTTGGCGCGAAGTTCCGCGATCGAGTCGGCCTGCAACTCCGCAGCGAATTCCTCGCCGATCTGCTCCGCGGTTTTGGTATCTGATTCATCATCGCGCAGGAGCGGGGCTCTGTTAAACGTCGCTCCGCTTTGACCGATGGCGCGATGCACCAGACCGCGCGATAAAGGCGTTGCCAATAGCGTGTTCACGCTCCACGATCCGGCCGACTCGCCGAAAATGGTGACTCGGCCGGGATCGCCTCCGAACGCGGCGATGTTTTGTTTGACCCAACGCAATGCGGCGAGTTGGTCGAGCACGCCGTAGTTGCCCGACGAACGGTGCTGCGACTCCGCGGTCAGTTGCGAGTGCGCGAGATAGCCCAGCGCGCCGAGCCGATAGTTGATCGTGACCACGACCACGCCCTGTTTCGCGAGTGCCGCTCCGTTATAGATTTGATTGGAGCCGGACCCGCGCGTTAGGGCGCCGCCGTGAATCCAGACCATCACGGGCAGTCGCGCGTCGGGCGACTTGGCGTCGGTCCAAACGTTCAGAAACAGGCAATCTTCGGATTGCGGCTGTTTGGGACTCTTGTAGATCGACTTCTCGGGATAAGGCCGTTGCGGGCAGACGGGGCCGAATCGACTGCATTCTCGCACGCCCTGCCACGGTACAACCGGCTGCGGTTCCCGCCACCGCAGGTCTCCGACCGGCGGCGCTGCGAAGGGGATTCCCTTGTAACAGCGGACTCCATCGTCGATGGTTCCAGAGATTTTTCCTCCTGTCACCGAAACGGTGCCCTCGCCGGCCCCACTGACGCTGCAGCTCAAACAGACGATAAGGACTGCGATATAACGAGCCATTGCGGTTCGTCTCCGTGCTATTGGTGATTCAAGGTGTTGTTGGTTGCGTAAGTTGTTTGCAGCGGCCATCCGGGAATTGGGAGGGCCTCTTTTTGCAATCAAAACGGCAAGGTTAGCGGCAGGATGCGATCCAGAAATTGTATTCCATCCGCCGGACAAGTTGTATCGCCCGGCCGCCGAATCACTTTTGTCCCTGCGCGGCTTGGTTTACACTGGACTGCAACCACGTTCAACTCCGACTGTCGTGATTTGATGCAACTGGGCTTATCAATCGGAAGGGACCGTTATGAAGTTCATCCGCTGTTGTCCGCACCTCTTGACACTCACCGCCGTGGTCGTATTGCTCTCCATTGCGGGGGCTGAGGATCCGGTTAAGCCGCCCGCGAATGCCATTGAATCACCGGAAATCGCGCAGGAACTCGCCACGTCCGCGCAACGATTCATCGACGCACTCGATCCGGGCATGCAGGCCAAGTTTCTGTTTCAAGACGCCGAGCGGGGTAATTTTCACTTCTTCCCCATTGCGCGGCGCGGTGTTCCGCTAAAGGACCTCAAGGATGGACAGCGGCAACTTGGTTACGCGCTGCTGACCGGCGCATTGAGCCACGTCGGTAATCAAAAAGCATTTTCGATCATGAGCTTAGGCGACTATCTGCGCGAGACCGACGAGATGCCCAACAAGTACCGCGACTCCGATCAGTACTACTTTGCGATCTTCGGCACCCCCTCGCCTGACGGCACTTGGGGGTATCGGGTCGAGGGATTTCACCTTTCGGTCAATGTGACGATCGTCGACGGCCGTTGGATTTCGGTAACACCCTCGTTCTTTGGAGTGATTCCGGCGACCGTTCCAGACGGGCCGCGGAAGGGACTGCAAGTCTTAAAGAACGAAACCGAATTGGCCCGCGCTCTCGCCAAATCGTTCGACGCGGAACAGCGCAAGGTCGGTTTCGGCGAAATCCCCGATTTCCTCACCGAAACGGTCGGCGGGCTGACGACCGGCAATCAGCGCCGAATTGAGCGGCATCAGCCGCGCGGCGTCCCGGCCGGCAAGATGACGCACGCACAGCGCGAAACGCTGATGAAGCTCGTCCGCGAGCACATTGGCCGCGTCCGCAAGGAACTCGCCGACCAGGACCTCGCCCGGATTGACCGCGGCGGCGTTGAGAATATCCACTTCATCTGGGCCGGCGGACTCGAACCGGGTCAGCCGCACCACTACATGATTCAAGGGCCGACGTTCTTAATCGAATACGACAACACGCAAGACGACGCCAACCATGTGCATTGCGTCTACCGCGACTTCGATAACGATTTCGGCGACGCGATGCTGCGGCACTACCATAAACACCACCACCGCAAACAGAGTTCGCGCTAAGCTTTGTCAGAAAAGATGAATCTGGGTGGCTGGGGTTGGACGATCGTCCGCCCCCAGGTTCTGAAGCTGGGGACTCACTTTGCCCGACCCCAGCCACCCATCGTCAATTCTTAGTCTTCCGACGAAACCAAGCCCGCGGTTTCGCTCGCCTAACAACCGGCCCGCCGATTCCTCCGGAGTCTGCGCAGGAGCCGCCGGTCGGGACCTGGATCAACGTCGTGTTTTCATCGTGCGGCTTATTTGTGGTCAGTGCGGTCTTGGAGGACTTGTGAATCCTGTCACACAGGGCAGTTTGGAAGGATCACTTGTCGCCGGCAGATCTTGCTGCCGTTTGATCTGCGCGCGATCAACGACTTCCGCATCGGAGTCGTCAGACTCCTGATTGTTGAGTGCCTGTTGTAATTGGCTCGAGTCACATCCCAAGACAACCAAAGTGGCCAAGCCGGTGGCGGCGATTGGAATCAGCGGACGAGGTCGACGCAAGTCGGGTCGCAATACAACCTCCATGAGAGATTGAATCCTCTCACTAGCGACGTTGAAATAAGCCAGCATCTTGCCCGCTTGCGACACACCAATCAAGTAACTTCTGCGGGCTTAACCTACAATTAATATTCGGCCGCGGTCGATCGATTCGCGTTGATTGATCCGTTGGCAATGACGACGTTTCACCCCGGAGCGGCAGCATTATGATTCGCACATTCATCGCGTGCAAAATCGCCGCGACACCGGCGCTTCGCGCACTGCATGCCGACCTTCAAGAACTTGGACGAACGGTCCGTCCCGTGTCGCTCGAGAATCTGCACATTACGCTCCAGTTTCTGGGCGATACCGAACCGGAGTTGATTCCACAGGTCGCGCAAGCCGTGACCGATGCGGTTGCCGGCCACGACGAGTTCTTGATCGAGATCGCGGGCCTCGGCGTGTTTCCGCATTTGCGGCGACCGACTGTCGTTTGGGCGGGATTGCAAGAAACGGAACCGCTCAGAGAGATTGCCACGGCACTGACGAAGCCGTTGGGCAAACTCGGTTTTCAGGCGGAAAAGCGCCAGTACAAGCCGCACCTGACGCTCGCCCGCGTTCGTGGAACGGCACCCCGCGAATTGGCGACGTATATGGAACAACATCCGGAGACCGACTTCGGCAGCGAAATCATTGAGTCGGTCGAGCTCTATGAATCGGAACTCACGCCGTCAGGCGCCCAATACCGCGTCCTTGCGCGGTTTGATTTGGGCGGCTAATTGCGTCCCCGTTTGCCACTTTGTAGTGTGAATCGCGAATGGTTCACTTGTCCTCAAACGGAAGAATCGACATGACCCAACTGAACAATCAAGTTTGTGTGATTACCGGCGCCAATCAGGGAATCGGCAAGGCGATTGCGCAGCGATTTGCCCGCGAAGGCGCGAAACTGGCGCTCTGTGCCCGCAATGCCCAAAAACTTTCCGCGGTCGCCGAAGAGCTCCAATCTGCGGGGACCGACGTACTGGCACTTCCAACGGACGTTTCCGATGCCGATGCCGTGGCCGCGTTCTTTGAATCGATTCAACAGCGGTTCGGCCGTGTCGACGTCTTGGTCAATAACGCCGGAGCCTTCGACGGCGGACCGTTCGATGAAGTGACCACCGAAGGCTGGCACAACGTCATCGGCGCGTGTTTGACGGGGACGTTCCTTTGCAGCCGCAGCGCGTTTTCGCTGATGAAAGGCCAAGGAGGCGGAAGAATCATTAATATCGGTTCAATCTCTGCACAACGCGCGCGTGAGGAGTGCGCACCGTATACAACCGCTAAATTCGGCGTGTGGGGTCTCACGCAGGCGATCGCCCTGGAGGGTCGTGCGCTGGGAATCGTGTGCAGTTGTCTGCACCCGGGCAACGTGCGCGTTGAACGCCGATCGGACACTGGATTGGATGCCGATGCCGAGCCGATGATGAGTATGGAGACAATCGCAGGCGTCGCGCTCACAATGGCCACGTTGCCCGACGACGTCAATATGCTGGAGGCGATTGTTCTGCCCAACAAACAACTCTACGTCGGCCGCGGCTGACTGGGATCCTCGCATATGCGTCTGTTTGAATCCGCACAACCTTGGGAATACCGCTGGCGGATTCCGCTGCTGTTTCTGACGCAACCGCTGCTGTCGGCGATTCATTATAGTCTCGGCGGATTTCATGGCGCGTGGTACACGCCGGAGTTTTCGTTACAGGTCGGATTAACCGCAACAGCCTTTGCCGGCTGCGGTCTGGCATTACGTGTGTGGGGGACCAGTTATCTGACGGCGCCGGTCGTCATCGGCTTGACGGCACGGACCGATCGGCTGATCGTCGACGGGCCGTTCGCGCTTGTCCGCAATCCGCTCTACCTTGGTACGTTGTTGATCTTTGCCGGTTTTGGCACGTTCTTTGGCTGGCCCTATTTGTTGGCGTTCGTCGTCTTTCACTGGGTGCGAAGCAGCCGCGTGATCCGGTATGAAGAATCGATGCTGCGCCGAGAGTGGCGACAACAGTTCGAAGGATATTGCCGCGCTGTTCCGCGCTGGATTCCCAACAGCCTGCATCGCCACGTTCTTCAAGGTCCGTATGTGACGGTTGACGGGCTGGTGGGCAATGCGGTCTTTGTCGGGATGTTTGTCGGCTTTGCTGTTTCTACATGGTGGGGCACGCTCGATCCGTTGGTTTTGTTTGAGGCGCTCGGGTGGGGCGTCGCGCTGTGGGCGCTGTTGCGGTCTCAGGCGGCGAAACGGCAAAGTTTGAAATTCCAGTCGCCGCACAGACCCGCACGTCCGTTGGATCCCGACCGCGACCTTGCGGATCAGTCTCGCCGCGCAGGATGAATCGGGCAAGATCGACTCAACAGCCCGCCGAGGCAAGTTTTTTCCGACGTTTTGAGACAGGCTCTGCCGATGTATGAGGCACATGCAGGCCGCGCGCCGGCACGATCACCTCATCACCAGGAGTCTTCGCATGGCAGAATTGAGGCGAATGTCAGTCGACGCTGTCGACGAGTTGCGCTTGCGACGCTGGGCACGCCAGCACTACGTCACGGCCGATCAACGGGACGAGTCGTGGCATCCGATTGTGCTTGACGAAATGGGGCGCCGCGATCTGGAGCATCGCCTGGAGATGGGTACGCGACTCCAAAGCGGCATCGTTCCCTTGGCGCCTCACATTCGGCCAACCTCGCCCCTGCCCGATTCGACGACCGCGGGAAACCTGTTGTTCCGTATCGACACGGTACTGCAGCCGCAGGATTCGCATGCGGACTGAGCCTGCTTTTGTCAAAGCGGCGCTGAACTCTGCCGTCCGCGCTTAATCCTGTTCGTCCGCCGTTCCCACGAATTCCTGGGCGTACGAATCGAGTACGTAAATCGTCACGCGATCGAAAAACGAGGTTTCGTCGTCGCCGATATCGTCAATCGGCTCCGTGGCCCCGGCGGCACTGATCCGCAATCGCGCCGGTTTGACACCCTCGTCAATGAGAACGTCCATCACCGCACGGGCGCGTTGGTAGGAGAGCTGAAATTTGTCATAGAGTGAATTCTCAGGCAGCGGCTTGGGCGACGTGTGGCCCCGGACTTCGATCTTGTTCGGCTTGCCCTTAATCTGCTCCGCAATGTGCTTCACCAACTCGGCGACTTCCGGAGCAATCTCGGCCTTGCCATGTTTGAACGACAACTCGCCGCCCACGGTGATCGCCGTTCCTTCGCGGCCGCGAAAGACGCGCAGTTCGGTCCCCTTGGGAGCCTTGACTCGGACCCCGCCCGCTCCGCGTTCGACTTTTTTAACGTTCTTGCGAAATCCGCCAAGCGTTTCCAACCTCGTGACGAGGCTATTGAGTGGAAAGTTCTTTCCGGCTGGAGCGTCCGGGGCCATGCTGTAGCCGAGATACCGATGCAGCGCTTGCATGACTGCCCGGTACTTCTCATCGGCGACGACTTCGCTGAGCGAAACGAGCATGATGAAGAAAGTCAGCAGCAGCGACATCATATCACCATACGTAACCACCCACTCCGGCACGCCGGCGGCATCATCGTCGTCCATAGCGGCTCCTTCGCTGGGTGAAATTGAGATGTGTTGCTGTGAGATTTCGCCTCATCTGATAGTTTCGGAATTCGCTCGCCGGGTTCTGAAACGATATCGCCCAGACGACGCGGATCGCGGCACCGCCCATCTCAAATCACGATGTCGTGCGGCAGGGCAATCTGCTATTCTGAGCATGCGGCCCGTTTTCGTTGGAAGTGCGTGCGAATGAAATCCTGGTTATTCACTGCAATTTGTTGCCTCGCAATCGCCACCGTTCCGAGTCTTGCGCAGGCGTGCAAGTACTCAGTGCGCGACGTGGGGTTTGTGGACTTAGGGGCGGAACCTTACCGGTTGGTGTGTGTCGCCGACGGCGCAAACGGGCAAGATCGCGTCACGCGTGCCGTAAAGCGGGTGCTCGCTGATAGCAATCTGCGACTGGAGACTTTGGATGCCGTCGCCAACCACCCTGCCCTGCGATCGCGCGGGACTTCGAAAGGAACAAATACACCGCGTCTGTTGTTCCTGGCGCCCGATTCCCGCGAGATTGCATTCGAGGTCGGCGACGTCGACCTGGACGACGATCAGAAACTCGAAGCGGCGCTGATTGGACTCGTAAAGTCTTCGCTCCGCGACGCCATCCTGGAGACGAGTCTCGAATCGTACGCCGTTGTCGTGCTGATTGAAGGAACTTCAAAACAGGAAAACCGCCGCGCCACCGACGCCGCACGGTTTGCTGTCGAACAGATCAACAAGTTGATGCCGAGCATGGACAAGCCGGTCGACGGTCCGCCAAAGGTCATTACGCTTTCTACCGACCAAGCAACTCAAGAGCGAGTTTTACTGTGGAGTTGGGGAGTCGAGGAGGAACGCGGGGATGACCCGTCGATCGTCGTGTTATTCGGCCGCGGAAGGCGTTTGGGACCGGTGATGACCGGCAGCGACATCGGCGGCACGGAATTGCTCGAACGGCTGCGGCTGGTGGGCAAGTCGTGTGAATGCGAACTGGACCGCAGTTGGATGCAGGGGCCGATGTTTCCCCACACATGGAATGCCTCTCAGCAGGCAGATGCGGCGAAGGTCCTGGGATTTGACGCCGAGAGCCCGCTGGTAAAAGTCGAGATCAGCCGCATCATCGCCCGCGGCCCGCGCAACCGCCGGGCGGACGAAGTCGTCGACGTCGATGCGATCGATCCGCTGCTCGGTTACGGCGAAATCGACGTGGATACAGAACCACTCCCTGCAGAGACGCCGCCCGTCGAAACGCCGCGCAACCCTGCGCCAAAGGCGGAAGTTGTTGCCGCTGACGAGACCGTGCCGCCACCACCAGACGCGAACGACGGGCGATCAGATACGGCTGAAACAACGTCATTGACCGCCGGTCGGTCGACCGCCGTGACGATCGGTGTGATTTTGATTGTCGCCCTTGGAGGCGGGTTGCTGATGTTCCTGCGGATGCGGGGGCAGGCATGAGTCGGGCAGTGCGGCTGATCTTCAGTGAACTCCGTTTTCGGAAGCTCAACGCCGCGCTGAGTCTGCTGTCGGTGACCGCCGCTGCTGCGCTGTTCGTTGCGTTTTATACGCTTACCGAGGCGCAGGAACGGGAAACGCGGCGGGTGACCCGTGATCTTGGTTTCAATCTGCGAATCGTTTCACGTGAAACCGAGATGGACCGATTTTACGCGGACGGCTTCTCGGAAAAGACGCTTTCCGAAGATGCCGTCCATCGCCTGGTACAGCATCCCAACCTCTCCTACAACCACTTGGTCGCCACGTTACAAGGCCGCTATCAACTGCAGGGCAACGATGTGCTGCTGACGGGCATCTCACCCGAGTACGCGCCACCGGGCCGTAAGAAGAAACCGATGATTTTTAGCATCGAGCGGGGAAAGGCGTACGTCGGTTTTCACGTTGCCCAACGGCTGGGTCTAAGACAAGGCGATCCATTGGAACTGGGCGGCCGGACATTTCATGTTGAGCGGACATTGGCGGAGTCGGGGACCAACGACGACATTCGCATCACGGCAAACCTTGCCGACGTGCAGGCAGTGCTGGGGCTGCCGGGGCGGATCAACGAAATCAAGGCGATCGATTGTCTCTGCTTGACGCCGGATGAGAATCCGCTGGGGATTCTCCGTTCGGAATTGGAAGCAGCGGTACCCGAAGCGAAAGTGGTCATGCTGCGGTCGATGGCGGAAACTCGGGCGCGGCAGCGGCAGTCGGCAGAGAAGTATTTCGCGCTGTTGACGCCTATTATCCTCATCGGATGCGCGATCTGTATCGGGGCGCTGGCCATGCTGAACGTGAACGATCGGCGGCAGGAGATCGGCCTGTTTCGGGCGATGGGAAATTCGTCGGCGTCGGTGATGGGATTGTTTTTGGGGAAAGCGGTGATTATCGGAGTGATCGGTGCGTTGTTGGGGTATTTCGCCGGTTTGGAATTGGCAGTGGCGTTTGGTCCGCACATCTTTCCGCAGACGTCCGCCGCGATTGGGTTTTCAGCGAATTTGTTCGGGTTGGCGTTGTTCGCTGTGCCGGCGTTTACGGTGCTAGCGAGTTTCCTCCCCGCCGCTGCGGCAGCGACGCAGGATCCGGCGGTTGTGTTGCGTGAGGGTTAAGGTAGGGCCGGTTGTACCGGCCGCAGTTCGATGAAATTGGTAAACATCTCGCCAATGTCCGGCACAGCCGGACCTACGTCGCCATGATCAACTTGGAGCAGGTGACGAAGTCGTACGCCAAGAATGGGGCGGAGGTGTATGCGCTGCGGGAGGTAACGTTGGAAATTCTGCCGGGAGAGTTTCTGGCGGTACGCGGTCCGAGCGGGAGCGGGAAGACGACGTTGTTGTTGACGGTGGCCGGTTTGTTGCGACCAACGGCGGGCAAAGTACGGCACGGGGAGCGCGATCTGTATGCACTGTCGCGCGGTCAGCGCGTCGAGTGGCGGGCGGCTGAGATTGGATTCGTGTTTCAGATGTTCCACCTTGTGCCGTATTTGTCGGTGCTGGATAATGTGTTGTTGGCCGGGCCCATTCCCGCCCCGAGGGAAACGGCGGTGCGAATGTTAGAGGAACTCGGCCTCTCTGGTCGGCTGAAGCATCGTCCGGCGGAGTTGAGCGCGGGGGAATGCCAGCGGACGGCTCTCGCCCGGGCGCTGGTCCGATCGCCGAAACTGATCTTGGCGGATGAGCCGACGGGGAATCTCGATCCCGACAACGCCGAGACGGTGATGCGGCGGCTGAAGCAGTTTCAGGCGGACGGCGGGACGGTGATCGTGGTGACGCACAGCGATGATCACGACCGGTATGCGGATCGAGTTGTACGATTGGAAGCGGGGCAGTTGGTTGACAACGGTGACGGGACCACCGGCAAAACCGGTGGCTGAGGGAGGCGATTGTGATCGATGTGAAATTGGCGGTGGTTAAGTTTGCTGCTTGGGCGATATTGGCGATTCTTTGCGGCCATACGACAGCGGCTGCGGAAGATTGGCCGACGTATATGCACGACAATGCGCGGACGGGTGTGACCAGCGAACAACTCGTGTTGCCGTTGCAGCCCGCTTGGGAGTACGCCACCCCGTTGCCGCCGCAACCGGCGTGGCCCGATTCGGCGAAATGGGACGGCTGGTCAAAGACCTATCATCTGAAGACGCGGCAGATCTTTGATCGCGCGTATCAGGTCGCCGTCGTGGGTGGTGCGGTCTATTTTGGATCCTCGTCGAGCGACCAGGTGTATTGTCTAGATGCGACGTCCGGCAAAAAACGGTGGTCGTTCTTCACGGAAGGGCCGGTGCGGCTGGCGCCGACGGTGCAGGAGGGCCGTGTCTTTGCCGGCAGCGACGACGGCTATGTCTATTGTTTGGACGCGACGGACGGAAAGCTGGTCTGGAAACACCGCCCCGGTCCGCAGCCCCGGCGAATCCCCGGCAATGGGCGAATTATCTCGGTCTGGCCGGTGCGCGGTTCGCTGGTCTGGCAAGATGGGTTGCTGCACGGGGCGGCGGGAATGTTTCCCTCCGAATCGGTGTACGTGTTCGCACTTGAGCCGGAAACGGGAGAGGAAGTCTGGAAGACGCCGCAAGAGGATCTGCCGGTGCAGGGTTACATGCTGGCGTCTTCGACGCGGCTCTATGCGCCATCGGGCCGCAACAATCCGATTGTGTTCGAACGCGCGAACGGAAAGCGGCTGCGGGTCGTTGAAGGGCAGGGGGGAACGTACGCACTGCTGACCGGCGACCAAATCGTGTTCGGCCCGGGCAAGACGGGCGAGTTGGGTCTTGTCGAAAAGGGCCGCAGCGACCAACTGGCGACCTTCGCCGGCAATCACATGATTGTGACTCCCACAATGTCGTACCTGCATTCGGACACCGCGCTGAGCGGATTGGACCGCGTGCAGTATTTGAAGCATTCGCGGGTGAAGAAGTCGCTGTTGCTCAAGCAACGCGAGCATCGCGAGGCGATCAAAAAACTGGGGCCGTCGGGCGACAAAGCAGAGATTGCGAAGCACAACCAGGAGATCGCGAAAGCCGCCACGCAGCTGCAGAAAGTCGCAAAGGATTTGCAGTCTTGCATTTTGTACAAGCAGGAATGCGGGCAGCCTGTGTCGTTGATCCTCGCGGGCGACTTGCTGTTCGCCGGCGGACATGGCGAAGTCGCCGCCTACACGGCGAAGGGGGGTAAGCCGGTGTGGCGGCACGCGGTCGAGGGAGATGTCTACGGATTGGCGGTCGCCGACGGGCGGCTGCTTGTGAGCACCGATACGGGCCGGATCTATTGTTTTCAATCAAAGTGAACTGCAGAAACAGAATCATGACGCTAGGCTTTGCCAGAAAAGATGTTGCAGGGTGGCTGGGGTCGGACGTTAGTCCGCCCCCAGGTTCAGAAACTGGGGGCTCGCTTCGCTCGACCCCAGCCACCCATCGTCAATTCGGAGTTTTCCGACGACGCTTAATCCAATTTCCCGGTCGTTCGGGCATTATGCTCGCCGTCTTGTTGATCAGTGCCACGGCCGGTGCCGCGGAGCCGAAGATGCATTGGCTGCTGCAGCCGGAGCACGTCGATCATTTAACGGTTCACGACAGTGCCGGAAAACAGAGCGGGGGTATGAACGGGCTGGTCCAATTTTGGCATGGCCGCGATGTGGCTGCGCTGACGTTTGATGGTCTGCATAACGCGATCGTCTCGACGCCGGCGAAGGAGGTACTGCCCGACAAAGCGCTTACGGTGAGCGCATGGGTGATGATCGAAAAACCACAAGTATCGAGCGGGATTGTCGGTCTATTTCAAAAAGCCAAACCGCATGCGGTTGTGTGGGGACTCGGTACTACGGATGGAAAACTGACGTTCACCACCCCGCAACCAGAGGGCCCGCCGGCGGTCTTAACCGGGAAGACGCCGATTGAACCGCAGCGGTGGTATCACGTTTCGGCGACGGCGGGCGCGGGAGGATCGAAACTCTTTGTCGACGGACGTTTGGATGGGGCCGGAGAGGCGGCGACTGGTGAATTGTTGCCGGCGTTCGCTGCGGAATTGTTGACCGGAGCAACCCGCACCGGCGAGCGGATTGTGCCGCTGCATGGAATGATTCACGAAGTCGCCATCTACGGCGAAGCACTTGACCAATCGCAGATCCGCAAGCTCTACGAGCAGAAATCACAGGCGTTTCCCGCGCCGCTGGAAATTGCCGTCGGGCCGCACGTGGAATTCACCTCACGAACGGACGCGGTCATCCGTTGGGAAACCTCCTCGCCGACCGCCTCAGTCGTGGCTTTCGGCCAAGACCAGCAACTCGCCCGGCAGGTCGCGAATGAAGGGCAGAAAACAAAGCATGCCGTGACGCTCACATCGCTGTCACCCGACAGTGTCTACGCGTACCAAATCCGCGATTCGTCCGGGGCTGACGCGGCTCACGGAAAGACTCGCACGTTTGACACGCATTTTAACTACTCATTGCCGGCGATGGACACAGTGGAGTCGCCGTACCCGGCCGATGAGTTGACAGAGATGTACGCACAAACGGCGGAGAGGATTTTGAAGGAGAGCGGGATCAGCAAGGGATATTGTTTGGTCTTGGGCGTCGAACAGGGGCGGTTGGCGTATGAACTGGCGCGCCGCTCGGAGTTGAAGATCGTCGCCGTCGACTCAGATCCAGAAAGTGTCGCCGCGGCGCGAGCGGCGCTCGGTGAGACGCCGTATTACGGGCTGCGGATCAGCGTGCACGAAGGCTCGCTCGCGGAATTGCCATACGGCGAATATCTGGCAAACCTCATCGTCTCTGACACGATGTTGGTGCAGGGAAGCTTGTCGGCGGACCCGGGCGAAGTTTACCGCGTGTTGCGGCCCAGCGGCGGGGTGCTCTATTTGGGGCAGCCGGCGGGACCGCGGTTGTCGGTGACGCGCGACGAATTGAAGCCGTATTTGCGCGAAGACCCCAACGATGAATCGAAGATCGTTGACGGGCACGGCTTGTTTGCCGTCGTGCGTCGCGGTGACTTGGCGGGTGCGGGAGAGTGGACGCATCAGTACGGGCAGGCGGACAACGCCTCTTGCAGCCGCGACTTCCTGGTGCGGGGCAAGATGAACGTGCAGTGGTGGGGCCGGCCGGGTCCGAGGCCAATGCCGGATCGCGGCCCGCGCAATCCCGCTCCGCTGTCGGCGGCGGGACGGTTGTACATTCAAGGCGATCGCGTGTTGTTTGGACTGGATGCGTATAACGGCACGGTGCTCTGGTCGAAACAGGTTCCGGTCGTCCGCCGGGCGAATATGCCCCGCGACTGCAGCAACATGGTCGCCGCGGGCGACGCGCTGTATGTGGCCGAGCGGGATCATCTGCTCAAAATCGACGGCCAAACCGGAAAGGTCGAGCGTGTGATCGGGCTCCCGGAATCGTCGAAGCAACCGTTGGACTGGGGATATCTGGGGTGTGTCGGTGAGCGGATTATCGCCTCGTCGGTCAAGCAGGGCGCGGGATATCTGGGCGATTTCGGTGAGTGGTACGACAAGGACCAGCCGACGGCGATTGCTAAAGTGACCAGCCGGCATCTATTCGCACTCGACCGGCAGACCGGCCAGCCGCAATGGGATTACCGGGGGGGCGTGGTCATCCAATCGACAATCACGATCGCGGACGGCCGCGTTTATTTTGTCGAAAGCCGCAATCCAGCGGCGCTGGAGAGCAAGGAGGGGCGGCTCATCGAGGAGATCCGCACGGAGCAGTTCCTCGTCGCGCTTGATCTGGAAACAGGCAATAAGGTCTGGGAACAGGCAACCGACCTGAGCGATGCGCTGCGGGTGATTTACTTGATTCACGCCGACGACACATTGGCGGTCACCGGTTCTTCGAAGAAGAAGTACCACATCTGGGCGTTTGACACCAAAGAGGGTCGCCCGCTCTGGCAGGATTCGTTTGCAATGAAGAAGGACCACCACGGCGGCGCGATTCAGCATCCGGTGGCCGTGGGGAGCATGCTGTATTGCGAGTTGCGGGGCTATAACCTCCGCAGCGGCAAACTGGAACGGACCGATCTTCCCGAGCGGCGCGGCTGTGGAGCGATGGCCGCATCGAACTATGCGTTTTTCTATCGGCACCGCTTTCATGGGATGTGGGACTTGGAGACGAATCAGCGGAGCGAATTTCAGGGCATCCGGGGCGGCTGCTGGTTGGGGCAGATTCCCGCCGGCGGGCTGATGCTGGCGCCGGAGACCAGCTCGGGATGTTCCTGCACGCACTCGATTCAGATTTCGGTCGGTTATATCCCGGCAGCGATGACCAAACAGAAGCAGCCGCAGCCATGAAGCTTTGGGAAACGATCCAGAAGCAAAAGAAGCCGCTGATCGGGCTGGTGGTGTGGCTGCTGGTGTTGATGCTGGTGGCGGGCTTCGGGTCGGGCGCGGTTCAGACGGCGGGCGTTGTGCTGTTGATTCTCAGCCTGCTAGGGATCGGGTGTGTGGGCGTGTTTTATATGATGCGGGCGGTGAGTTGATGGTTGCCTTGCTTACGCGACCGGTAGCGCCGCAACCGAAATCCTCGAAATGTTTAGCCACGGATTGACACGGATTAAACACGGATTTTAGTGAACCCCCAAGCCGACCGCTTGCGGTCGCATTCGGCGCGCCTTGGTATGCACGGAAAGGTGCGTCGCGACGCACCCTACATTTGCCGGAATTTCGCCGCTAGGCGGTGGAACAGTTTGCGCCACGTTTCGTCATCGTTCCGGCGAAAGAGGCGCAGCGCGGGGTACCAGTGTGTGGTTTCTCCCTCGATCCCCCAACGCCAATCAGCGGATGTCGGCAGCGCGACCCAGGTGGGGACACCGAGCGCACCCGCCATGTGCACGGTTGAGTTGTCGACGGATATCACCAAATCGAGCGCCGCGATTTGTGCGGCGAAGTCGTCTAGGTTTTGCAGCGGATCGGAATCGTCATAGTCGATGATTTGAATGCCGCTGTGTTGTGCAAACGAGTCGAGCTCATCTCGAGTGTCGCCGTACTGCAGGTTGACGAATGAGACGCCGGGCAACTCCAACAGCGCCGTCCACTCGGAAAGGCCGGCTGAGCGTCGGGTCCTTGTTTCGGCGTCCGCGCCGCCACGCCACGAAATGCCGATTGTGACATCGGTCGGCAACTCGGCGTAGCGTTGACGCCATATCTGGAGGCGATGCGGATCTGGAGACAGATAGGCGGCGCGATCGTTGGGATTCCCGTGCAGGGACCGAAGAAACTGCGGCAGACTTCCTGCGGCGGCCCAAAGATCGATCTTTGACTCGGCAATGTGTTGCGCGATCGCAGTGCGGTCGTTTGCCGCGATGACCGCAGCGCGTGGAAACGAACGGGCGAACAGCGGGACCAAGCGGCGCTCGCACACCAGCAAGCAACTCGACGCCTGCTCGATCACTTCGTTGAAACAGCAGGCGAACATCAATTCGTCGCCGATGCCCTGTTCGCCGTAAATCAGCATTGATTTGCCGGCAAGCGGAGAGCCGTCCCATTGCGGAATATCCCAGTCGGGCGTGAACGTTCCAGCGCGTTGCTTGCGCCATTCGTAGTCGTCCCAACCTTGCCGGCAATTCGTGCGCCGCAGCCGTGCCAGTCCGCGGTTGTAGTGGGCTTCGATATGCTGCGGATTGATTTCAATCGCGCGGCTGAAACTCTCGATCGCTGCATCATGCTGGTTGAGTGCAAACAGCGCGGTGCCCAGATTGTTGTGAGTTTCCGCGTTGGTGGGCGCGTGCTGTACGGCGGATTGAAAATCGCCGAAGGCGCGTGACGCTTCGGCGCGGCGCATAAGGGCCAGGCCATGCTGCGTTCGTGCGGCAACGTGTGCGGGGTCGATTGCCAGCGCTTGCCGGCATGCGCGCTCCGCCTCGTCGAGCCGCCGCAAGTCCAGATAGGAGCGGGCCAGGTTTGCTAGGATATCGGGCGAATCGGGGCGCAGAGCGACTGCAGACTGAAACGAGCAGAGAGCCGCCTGGTGATCACCAACGGCGGCCAGCGCGAGGCCCAAGTTGTTGTGTGCCTCCGCCGATCGCGGATCAAGCTCTGTGGCGCGGCGGAGCAGGGGAATCGCCTCTTGGAATTTTGCCGCATTGAGTAGCAATAAGCCCAGAGGATTCAGGATATCCGAAGTCTCCGGCGCTAAGTTCATCGCCTGACGATAGGCGGCCTCGGCGGCGCCAGGTTGTCCCATCTCCACATACAGGGCGCCCAACTCGGTGTAGTTGGCGACGAAACCGGCATCCAATTCGACCGCACGGCGGAAGCTGTGTTCCGCCTCATTCAGTTGTTGCTGTGCCTTGAGCACTCTTGCGAGGCTATGGTGCGCGAAGGCGAATCGGGGGTGACGTTGGAGCGCTTCACGGAGATGCTGTTCGGCCTCTGTGAATTGCCCGGCGCGATAGGCAATGTTGGCCAAACTTACGCGGGCGGTGGCGTGGTCGGGATCGAGGCTGAGGACTTTGAGATAGCCGTCGGCCGCCTCGCGGGTCCGGCCGGCGAGGTGAAACAGCTTGGCTCGGTGCAGGTGGCTCTCAAGATGCTGCGGATCGATACGGAGTGTTTCGTCGAAACAGTGAACCGCATCGGGGATCCGTCCTTGCGCTTCGCGGAGCAGTCCCAAGCGGAATCGGGCTTCGCTATCGCCGGGATGCGTGGCGAGAATGTCGCACAATGCCCGTTCGGATGCGGCATGGTCGCCGGTTTGTTGAAGCTGAAGTGCGCGCTGAATAGATTGTGCGTTGTTGCTCATAATCCGTGGTTCTGAATGAACAACTGGGAAAACTGCGCCATAGATGATGATCGGCTGCGCGGAATCGGGAAATCTATCTTGCAAGGGCATCTCAAATGGATTCCACCCTGCCGCCGTCCGATGTCGTAGGTAGCAGATCGCGGAACGGGGCTTCGTCTAGGCGGTTGGAGGTGTCGCTGATACAATCCCCCGCCCTCCTGATCTTCCATTCGACAGCCTCCCACGCATGTTCTTTTTGGGACCATGTCTCTGGTGACCGGACAGCTCACAAGTTGTGTCGAACGGCGCCATCGACGGCCGCAACGGCCGTTGCGATGGAGCGTGCAGATTGCGCTTGCGGCGCTCGTGTTGACTCAAAGCGGTTGCAGCTGGTTGCGGGGCGGCGGTGCGGAAACCCGCCAGGGGGACGTGCACTTTGCCGCCCATGAAACGCCCGCCGGCGACTGGGACGAAATGGGGGAACCGGGTCCGCAGGACCAGCCGGCGGCGAAGCGCCGGTGGCTCCGATTGCCGGCGCTGTTCGGCGGGAAGAGGAATCAACGTGCGTCGGCCCGGGAATCGAGGAGCGCCGTCGACGATCCTGACGCGTACGTCAAATTGGCAGAACAAGCGATCGGCAACCATCAGTGGCCGGCAGCTCGGCGGTATGTCAGCCGGGCATTGGAACTGCAGCCGGAGCACGCACAGGCTTGGTTGCTCAAAGGAAAACTCGAGGAAACGGCCGGCCGCCAAGAGAATGCGATGAAGTCGTATCACCGCTCGGTCTCCTGCGAATCGCTCAATCCCGAAGCGCGGCTGCGGATGGCCCGCATTCAGATCGAGCAGGGGCGCGCCGAGCACACCGCGCAGGCCTTACGCAGCCTGATCGACTGTCCGCTGGCAACAGCCGATCAAAAGCTGCGGGCCAAGTGGCTGTTGGGCGTGGCCTATGTCCGTGCGGGCCGCTGGTCGGAGGCAGCCGCGGCGCTGGAGGAAGGCGCTCAGCAGCGGCAGCTCTCGTCCGACGACCGGTATTTGTTGGCGCTGGCCCGCTACAAGTCGGGAGACTTCGCCGGCGCGCGGCGCGAGGTGGAGCAACAATTGCAGATCCAACCCGGCCACGCCCAGTTTGCGAACTTGCTCGCGGAACTGAACTATGTGGAGTCCACGCAGAGCAAGGTACTTCCGGCGCAGAACTTGTCAGAAGACGTTTCTGACAGCGGCATCAACCGTCACTGATCGTGAAATCGATGTCACTGTGCTGTTTTCGAGCCGTCTTACACTTCGCGAATCATCAACTCCGTGCATGCATTGTCACAGGCGATTGAGAATGCACAGAAGTCAATAAACTCGTCGCTTGCTTCCGTATTCTCTGATTCCGGGCCGCACAACCACTCGTCCACCTCTTCTCCCCACTCGTCATACATGTTTACAACTTCCAGCAGCAATTCCGTCGGGGCAAGTTCTACCAAATCACATCGAAGTCCATCGTCGCTTTCTCCCCAAAACGCGACCGCTGGAATTAGCAGGCGAAGATTTTCAGGAACGTTGCATGGGTCGATACGTTTCTCAGTTTTTGCAGTAACCCGGTCATCCACAAACGTATCGCGGTACGTCTCATTCACCCGTTGCATGTAATTGGGGAATTTCTCGCGAATCTCCTTTTCGCCAAGAATCGGTGTGGATCTTATCATTTCTACTCAACCCGCTTGAGCGTATACGTCCGTGTTTGCGGCTGATTCTCCCCGCGAATCAACTCGTCGATGAGGAATGCGGCGTTTTCATGCTCGGCGACTCGCTGTTCCATGCCCTCCAATTTGGCCTTTGCCTTTGCGGCCAGGTCGGCCAGTTTTTCGTTACTCGGGTCAGCGCTCAGCTGGCGCTGTAACCGGTCGGCTTGTTGGAATTGCCGCCATTCGTTTCTGAGCATGCGTACCGGACCCTCGTTACGTTTCTTGTTGAGCAATGCGACTTCCAGCGCCTGCTGGTACTGGGGCGTTTTGTCGTTTTGCTGCAGCTCGATGTGACGGGCCAGTCTTTGCGAGTTGTAGGTTCCGACCACTTGGCCGTCGATCGCGAGTTCGTACTTGCCCTGCGGCAGTCCGTGTACGGCCAGCGCTTCGCGGCTCATGCGGTGGCCCAATTTGAGCAGCTTGACGCCGGTCGCAGCTTCGGGCGGCAGCACCCAGGGCAGGCTTTCGGCGGTCCACTTGAAGGTGAGCGTGCCGTCGTCGTAATCGAGGTCGGCCACTTCACCTCCCTTGGCCCGTGCCCGCAACTTGCCGCGGGGATTGATGTTGATATTGATATTCGAGACCGCTTTGGGAGCGTTCATGTCGCTGAGGATCGCGTAAGCCATGACGAGTTGACCCGAGGGACCGGGGTGCACGGCGTCGGCGATGAGCGTGAAATTGGGATCGGTCTTGCGCTGCTGCAGGGTCAGATTGTTGAGCGGGCTGTACATGTCGACAAATCCGTCGCCGGCCTCCACTGCGATTTCGCGCAACCAGGTCCCGTAGTAGGCGAGCACCGAGTTGTAGAGTTCTAAGCGCTGGGGCGGGCTGGTTTTGCGGCGCTTGTCATTCAGCCGTGCGGCGCGGGAATCGTACATCGTGGGCGTCATCAGAATCGGCGTGGCTCCGATGTCTTTGATCTGCTGCACCAATTGCCGCATGTCCTTGCGGTAGGTCTCAAAGATTTCGTCGTTGAATGGCTTATACCTGCCGTCGTTCATGCCCAAAAGGACGGTGACGTACTTCGGCTTGTACTTGGCGACATCCTGCTGGAAGCGGGCCAATGCGTCTGCGGCCTGGGCACCACCGACGCCGGCGTTATGGAAACGAATCTTCAGGTTGGGAAAACGAGTGTAGAAATAATCTTCGACATACTGCGTGTAGAGGCATTGATGCGTGATGCTGTCTCCGAGGAAGACGAGCGTGTCGCCGTCCTGAAGATCCAGTTTGGAAACCGGTGCCGGGTGTTCTTGCGCTGCGACCGGGGTGAGTGTTCCCACACAAAGTAAGACGAGCAACGCGAGCAATGCTGCAAATTGACGTTTCACGATCATTTCTCCTTTGAGGCTGACTTTTGGATATGTTGGTTCATGGCGGCGAGGGCGTCGGTATAGACGTCGAGTACGCGGGCCCGTGCCTGGTCGTCGGCAAACTTATATTCGGCCGAGATTGTATCCCGGGATTCGCGAAGCTCGCGAATCATGCCTTCCGCGACAGTGCGGTCGAAGTATCGACGGCCGCCGACTGTGACATAGAGGGCGCTGGTATGCGCGAAGAGATCGCGGCCAAACTCATTTTGATGGACCGGTTCGGTGAGCTCGGGATCATTCCGCAATGGCGGCGCCGGTGTGCGAAGCGCGAGCCAACAGGGCTTTGAGGCGTCGACCGTGAAGTTCAATTCGGCGGTGAAGTGGCCGTTTTCTTTACGGGCGTCGGCGGAATGGATCACGCGGCCGTTTTGCACGAGTTCCAATTTGCCGAAATCGAGCCGGCCCCAGCCGCGGCCCACGACGCTGAGCGATTTCAAATTGTCGGCGGCAATCGTGTCGCCCGGTTTTTGGCCGTTGACGGTGAACTCCAACAGCGGGCCGTTGGTGATGTAGGACTTGCCGCTGCTAAGACCTTGCAGCCATTGTTGCGGCGTCACGTACTTGCCCGCATCGACGTAGACGCGTGAGAAATCGTACATGAACCAGTCGGTGCCGGTGGAGAAGGGGATCTGGAATCCAGCGTTCAAATAACGGTAGAACGTGTGCTTGTAACTGCTGCTGACTCCGCCGTCGAAAATGTTCTGCGCATCGAGCCGGCCGGTGGCGACGTTGGCCAAGTCCTCAAGGCCTTGATCGTTATGGCACCAGACGATTGTCGCTCCGTCGCCGCGGGCGGTGTCGATACCCCGCTGGATGGGGATGCCGTCGGTCCCGGACTTCATGATGCCCGGACCGATGCTGACCGGCAGAATCAGCTTCTTGATGTTGAGCAGCATCACATGCCCGTAGCCGTCGCCGCCGCTGAAGTTGTGCCGATGCTCTTCGCCGTTGCCAAAGCCTGTACCAGAGTCCTTGGTCATTCGGGCCAAGTCGGCGTCATTGTATTTGTTCGAGATATATTCACGGTCGGCGGTCACCCGTTCGAGGTAGGAGAGGAAGACAATGTCCAACCCGTCCGCCCGGGGGACCTCTTTGAGGTAACGGTCCGCCTGTTGCCGGCTGATCTTCATTAGATGCAGATGCGTGTTGGCCGAGCGAAAACCGCGCTGTGCCGCGTTGTAAAAGCGCTGTAGAGGAATCGTGAGGTTTTCCGTCGTTTTCCCGCTGAGATCGACGGTGACGGTTGCCGTTTCGTATTCCAGGCCGGAGAACGTTTCGACCGTTAGTTTTGATGCGGGCAGTTTCAGCGCGGTCGGTTTTGCAATGACCGACCAACTGTTGATCGGATTGTCCGGACCGATACCGACTTTGCCCACGCCCAGTCCGCGCGGCAGCAGCTCTTGAAGGGCGAGATTCTCGCCGTCCGGGTTCTTAATCCGCAGAATCCCGGGAATGGGTATGCCGGTTTGGGCGTCGGTGAGCGTCAGCGTCACCGTGCAGGACTCATCGGCACGTCGTGCGGTGATCAACGTCAAACCGATGAGAGCCGCACAGGTCATCGCAATTGATACACGCATCGTGCTGTCTCGCTCGGCATTGTGTCGGGGCAAATACTCAGAAGTTTCGGCTGTTCTTATCCTAAAGTTCACTAGTCGAATGCACAACGACCGGCGTAGAATTTGAAAAGTGTTGACAGTTTACTAGTAGGGTCCGCTGTGCGGAGGGCCGTAAGGACGATCCCAAGTTTCGGTCCGCAGAGCGGACCCTACGAGTTTGAGATTTTTGTTTCGGGGAATTAGGAGCGGGGCGATGGCACAGGCGTTGGACGAACTTCAGCAAAAACAGATTCAGCAGGCCGAGGAGTTGCTCTTCTCGGGACCGCAAAAAGTTGGATTTGCCAAAGAGCTATTCTTTGGCCGGTTTCTGACCGATGCGATCGTGCCGTATCCCAAATTGTCGGCCGAGCAGCGGGCGATCGGCGATCAAGCGGTAACGGAAGTCCGCGAGTATTTGAACGAGCATCTCGACGCCGCAGAGGTGGACCGCAATTCGGACATTCCGCCGGAAGTGATTCGCGGTTTGGGCGACATCGGTGTGTTGGGTATGACGATTTCGCCCGAATTGGGCGGCCGCGGATTATCGCAACAAAACTACTGCCGCGTGATGGAAGTGATCGGCGGACATTGTGCGGCGACGGGCGTGTTCGTCAATGCGCACCATTCGATCGGCGTCCGCGGATTGGATCTGTTCGGCACGGAAGAGCAAAAGCGGCGTTGGATGCGTCCGATGGCGGCCGGTGAAACGTTGGCCGCCTTCGCACTGACCGAACCGGAGGCGGGGTCCGATGCGGCGAACGTGCAAACGCGGGCGACGCCCGCGCCGAACGGCGATGGCTATATTCTCAACGGCGAAAAGCGGTACATCACCAATGGTGCCATTTCCGGCGTGCTGACGGTGATGGCCCGCACGCCGGACCCCAACGAGCCGGACGGTAAGGTGACCGCGTTTTTGGTGACGCCCGACATGCCCGGCTTTGAAGTCGTCGAAGCCCGCATGGACAAATGCGGCATCCGCGGCACGGCGACGGCGCGGCTGGCGTTTAAGGAAATGTTTGTGCCGACGGAGAACATTCTGGGCGAGATCGGCAAGGGTCTGCGGCTGGCGCTGACCGTGCTCGATTTCGGACGGACGACATTTGGCGCATGCTGCACCGGCGCCGCGAAAGCCTGCCTACAGAAGGCGACCGATTACGCCAATCGTCGGCGGCAATTCGGCAAGAACATCGGCCAATTTGAATTGGTCAAGGAAAAAATCGCCGTCGCCGCGGCCGATACGTTCGCGATGGAGAGCGCGGTCTATCACACGGCGGCGTTGATCGACAGCGACGCGGAGGATTACATGCTGGAGACGGCGATGCTGAAGGTCTTCGCCAGCGAGCGGCTGTGGCAGATTGTCAACGACACGCTGCAGTTGTACGGCGGGGCGGGTTACTTCACGACCGAGCCGTTGGAGCGGATGATGCGCGACGCGCGGATCAACCAGATCGGCGAAGGAGCGAACGACGTGCTGCGTTCGTTCATCGCGATGGTCGGCTTGCGGGGTGTCGGCATGAATCTGCAGGAGGTGCAGCAGGCGGCGAAGAATCCGTTGACCGGTGCGGGCAAACTGTGGAACTTTGCGGCAAGTTCAGCCGGCCGGGTTTGGTCGAGTGCTCCGCTGCCGGTGACCCACGCGCGGCTGCAGCCGGCCGCACGGGCGCTGGGGCGGCAGGTCGTGCAGTTCGGCGGCGTCTGCCAGAGTTTGCTGATGAAACACCGCGAAGCGTTTCTGGACCGGCAATATCATCACGGGCGGCTCGGGGACATGGGGACGGAATTGTTTATGGCCAGTTGCGTCTATTCACGGCTGTTGGGCATGGTGGCCGACGGCCGGCTCGACGGCGAGCAAGCGGAACGCGATTTTCAGACGGGATTGCTGTATTTGAAGATCGCCGACCGCCGCAACCGGCTGCGGCTGGCGGCGATCGCGGATAATGACGACGCGCAGTATACGCAAGTCGCGGACAGTTGGCTGAAGCACGACGCAAAGTAACCTGTCGCGAGTGAACCGGGGATCGGCAATATGCGCAGCGGCCCGAAACATTTCCTCCCAGCGGTACTATTCGGCACGCTGCTGGTGAACTCTGCCATTGCAGAAGACGCTCCCGCCGAAAGACTGCCCAACCGTCCCGCAGTGCCGGGAAAACTGTTGCTGAAGCTTCGCAGTCGCCAGAAAAACGACAGCGAGCCGCACTTCCGCGAAGCGCGTTGGAACGTCAATGAAACGGCGATCATTATCATCGACATGTGGGATCAGTTGTACTGCAAGGCGGCAACGCAACGGGTCGGCGTGTTGGCGCCGAAGGTCAACAGCGTGATTACCGCGGCCCGCGACCACGGCGTGCAGATTATTCACGCGCCGAGCAACGTCACCGACGTCTACGCCGAGACGCCGCAGCGGCTGAGGATGCGGCAAGCGCCACACGCCAAGCCGCCGGTGCCGATCGAGAAGTGGTGTTATCTCGAACCGGCCAAAGAGCCGGCGATGCCGGTCGATACGTCAAAGTCGCCTTGTGACGATCCGGTGGTCGCACCGCGGGTCGGGACCTATACGCGGCAGCATGCAGCGATCAAGATCGTCGGTTACGACGGTGTCAGCGAGAGCGGGCAGGAAATCTATAACCTTCTCCATAAACTGGGCATCAAGAACGTGGTCATTATGGGCGTGCACACGAATATGTGCATTCTGGGACGGCCGTTTGGCATCCGGCAGATGACGCGTCTTGGTTTCAACGTCGTCCTGGCCCGCGATCTGACAGACGCGATGTATGATCCGCGTCAGCCGCCATACGTCAGTCATGCGCGGGGGACGGAATTGGTGGTGGAGCACATTGAAACTTACTGGTGCCCGTCGATTCTGAGTGACGATCTCACGAAAGTGATCGCCGGATCGGCGGACTCGGCGAGTGAATAGATTGGTGCATCTGGGTCGTTGCTGCTGCGAATCAAAGATCTGGCCACGAATTGCACGAATTGACACGAATGAATTGACTATCTTTGGCAACGACACGTTGGCATTTTTTGCCTGCGTTGGGTGCTATGGAATTATTCCTCCAGACGGGTCATCATACGAGAGTGCCGAGATCGCAATTGTCCTTCTCGTTCAACCGGGGGGGACTGAGTTTGTCAGGGGCCGCTCAAAACAGAGCCGCGGACGAACCACATGTTCATCAATCCGATGTGGTATGACGAGGTGCAGCGAATTGGGAAAAAATTGTGTAGCCCGAAAGGATACCTACTTCACGTCATCTCAGACCTGATTGGCCTTTTAGCAATCGTCTGCCTAATTGTCGTCCCTGTGTATCTGATCTACATCGGCGTGAGCGGAACTTTTACATGGCCAAAGCTTTGGTTGCTCATTGTTCCGTTCGCAATCGCGATCGTTGGGAATCTGTTGTACAGCTATTCTTGGTATTTGGCCGACAAACGCAACTTCAAATATGATTACGAGAAACGGATCTCAACTTGGATCGATGAATCTGGTCATCAGCAATCGTACAAATATCGTGACACCGCCCACGATTCTCACGAATCTGCTCGAGAATGAGATTTACTCATCATTGCGCAGGGCGCCATGGTCTCATGCCGGCAGGCGGGTGGCCATGGCGGTTGAAGATGCACGGCAGCATGCTCACTCGGCACTTTGTGCCGTGAGAGCATGGCACCCATTGATGATTAGAGGCTGAGCACAATGCACGCTGATCTCGAACATGGATTGTCAACGACACGTCGGCACTTCTTCTCCCATGCCGCCGCGGGAGTCGGCATCGGCACGGCGGCGCTTTCGATGTTGCTGGATGGACGGGCGGGCGCCGCTCAGGATTCCGCGACGTCGACCGGCCCGCACTTTGCGCCGCGAGCCAAACGGGTGATTTATCTCTGCCAGTCGGGCGGGCCGTCGCAGTTTGAGACGTTTGACTACAAACCGGCGCTAAAGGACCTGTTCGACAAGGACGTACCGAAGTCGGTGTTCGGCGGTCAGCGGCTCACGGGGATGACCTCCGGGCAGAAGCGGTTTCCGGTGGCGCCCGGCTATTACAAATTCCAACAGCACGGCGAGAGCGGGACGTGGGTCAGCGAGCTGTTGCCGCATCTGGCGGAGATCGTCGACGATTTGTGCCTGATCAAAACGGTGCACACCGAAGCGATCAATCACGATCCGGCGATCACCTTTTTCCAAACCGGATCGCAGCAGCCGGGCCGGCCCAGTTTCGGCGCCTGGATCAGTTACGGACTGGGCAGCGAATGCCAAAACCTGCCCGCCTTCGTCGTGATGAACTCGATGGGCACCGGCCGCCCCGTCGGACAGCCGCTATACGCCCGGCTGTGGGGCAGCGGGTTCTTGCCCTCCAGCTACCAGGGCGTGCAATTCCGCTCCGTCGGCGATCCGGTGATGTATCTTTCCAACCCGCCCGGCCTGGATGACAAGGGCCGCCGCGAATTGCTCGACGGGTTGTCGCAGTTAAACTCACTCGAACAACAGCGAACCGGCGATCCAGAAATCACCGCCCGCATCGCGGCCTTCGAGATGGCCTATCGCATGCAAAGCTCGGTCCCGGAACTGATCGACATCTCCGGCGAGACCAAGCAGACGCTCGACATGTACGGCGACGACGTTGCCCGGCCGGGCACCTACGCCCGCAATTGCCTGCTCGCCCGGCGGCTGGCCGAGCGCGGGGTGCGATTCATTCAGCTCTATCACCGCGGCTGGGACCAGCACGGCAACCTCGTCCCCGAAGTCGCCCGGCAGTGCAAAGACGTCGACCAACCGACCGCCGCCCTGATCAAGGACCTGAAACGGCGCGGCATGCTCGACGAGACGCTGATCATCTGGGGCGGCGAGTTCGGCCGGACCGTCTACAGCCAAGGCACGCTGACCGCCAAGAACTACGGCCGCGACCACCATCCCCGCTGTTTCACGATGTTTCTAGCCGGCGGCGGCTCCAAAGCGGGCTATACGCACGGCGCGACCGACGACTTCAGCTACAACATCGCGGAATCCCCCGTCCACGTTCACGACCTCAACGCCACGCTGCTGCACTGCCTAGGCATCGACCACGAACGGTTGACGTACCGTTTTCAGGGCCGGGATTATCGGCTGACCGATATTCACGGCGAACTCGTGCGTGAGATTTTGGCGTGACCGCGATGCGTAGGGCCGGTTCTACCGGCCGCTGTTAATTCGATGGTGCATCGCTCAACTGCGTCCGGCACAGCCGGACCTACGTCACTAATTGATGATGAGCCGCCCAACATTGCCGGACCAGCCTGACGGGAGGTGCTTGATGCCGGACCTTGCCGCCTGGCAAGCTGAATTCGCCGACTTTGTTTCTCACCAGTGCGGAGGCGATCCGGCACATGACATGCAACATGTCAAGCGGGTCGTCGCTAATTCGCGAAAAATCGCCGCTGCTGAGAAAGCCGATCTGTGGATCTTGATTCCGGCAGCGTGGCTCCACGACTGCGTGCATGTCGCTAAGAACTCGGCAGCGCGTTCGCAGGCATCGCAGCTCGCGGCGGATCGCGCCGTTCAGTTCCTGCGGGAGAAACGCTATCCGGACGAATATCTGGATTCAATTCACCATGCGATCACGGCACACAGCTATTCGGCCGGCATTGCGCCTCGGACGCTGGAAGCGAAAGTGCTGCAGGATGCGGATCGGCTGGATGCACTCGGCGCAATCGGGCTGAGCCGCTGCCTGATGCTGGGCGGTCATCTCGGCATTGAAATGTTAAGTCCCACCGATCCTTTTTGTAGAACCCGACCGCCGGACGACACCCGGTTTGTCCTCGACCATTTCTTCAGCAAGCTGCTCAAATTGGCGGATTCGATGCAGACGGAGTCGGGTTTGCGGATGGCACAGGAACGAACGGAGTTTCTGCTCGATTACCTGAGAACGTTGGACGTGGAACTACAGTGTGGGGAAATGTGATTTTCGTCGGGCCGGTTGTACCGACCGCCGTTGATTCGAGGGTGCGTTATTTAGTTTCGTCCGGCACAGCCGGACCTACTTCACTTTTCAATCAATTCCGCCAGTGAGATCCGCTCAAACACCAAATCGGCGCCGCTTCCCTCATAGACGATCCCCACATGCTCATCATCCACTCGGCTCAGGCTGGGGTAGCCGCGGCCGCGGCCTTCGTCTAAGAGCAGGCGATTTTTGGCAGGCCATGTTTCGCCGTCATCGAAACTAACTTGAATCGAATGGTGGTCGCGGCCAGTTTGTGAGTGGGGGTTGGCGAACAGCAGCACCGATCGCTTTTCGCCGTCCCGCTGATAATCGAACCGGTATAAGCTGCCGTTGCAGTTCGGCTCGATTAATGTATTCCGGTTCGTCGTGTGCGAACGCCACGACTGTCCGCCGTCGTCGCTGACCGCGACGGTGCGGAATTTCGTCGGCCGCCCGGTGCGCATATTCATCATCAGCGACCCGTCCACGCGCTGCACGACCTGGCATTCGTTATTGCCGTGCGAGGCAATTGGAGAGACGGACCACGTCTCGCCATGGTCTTTGCTGAGCAACAGATTGGAAAACGTGCGATCGTCCGCGTCGCGGCCTTGCGTGGGCATCGCCAATGTCCCGTCGGCGAGCGTAATTCCCTGTTGCGGCGAGGGGGCGTAGAGGATCCACTCCGGCTTTTTCCAGGTCCGCGTCATGTTTTGCGGCTTTGACCAGGTCTTGCCGTCGTCGTTGCTGGTCACCATCAAGAACTGGGCCGCTTTGCCGATTTCAAAACCTGGTTCCGAGCCGTCCGCGCGCCATTGATGCTTGCCCGCCTTCCCCTGCATCCAAACGGCGAAGCAAAAAATCTTGCCCGTCTTCGCATCGACGATGATTCCCGGATCGCTGCAGCCGTTTAATTCCTGCGGCAGTCCGTTGTGCGTGCCCATGTCCATGATCACCTGCGGCGGCGCCCACGTGCGGCCGCCGTCGGTGCTGCGCGAGAGGCCGATGTCGATGTCCTCCTGCAAATCGCGCGACTTGCGGCGGCGCATGTCGTACACGCACAGCAGTGTGCCTTTGGGCGTCGTGGCGAGAGCGGGGATGCGATAGGTGTGGACGCCGTCGTCGTAGTGCCGCCGCAGGGCGATGCCGATACGTTTGCGAAGCCCGCCGGTATTGTCGACCGGCGTCACCGGTCCAGCCGTGGTCACGATTAGCGTGCAGGTCGCATCGACTTTGTGTCCCAAGTCTGCACCCGGCTTTAAGCGGCAGGACAACCAGAAGTCATTCTTGCCTGCCTTCAGCCGGGCGTGTCCGCGAATCGTGATGGAGTCCTGCCCATCCGGACGGACCGCTTCGCCGAACCGCGCTGCGGTCGAGAATCGCGACTTCTCGCCGGCAAAGAACAATTCCAGCAATTCGATGTCGTGCACATCGTCCGTGCCAGCCAACGAAATCGTGACGGCATCGACGATCACGTCCGCTCGCGGCGCGTCGATCGTCAAACGCAGCAGCGGATTGTGATCGTTGCGGATCAGCACCGGATGCACGCGCTGCGAAACGGTTGCCGTTACCTGGTCCGCGTCATCCGCCGCCCACGAGAGCGTTGGACCCACAATCGAGAACACAAATGCAACTGCGCAAAACCGTAACGCCAATCGACCAAACATCGCCCAAGTCTCCGCATAAATCGTGTTGTTTGTCGGTGAACGCGTAGTGTAACACGATTTTGAAATCTGCGGCGAGCGTGCTGGAATTCGATAAGGCTTTCGATATGAAAATGAAACTCTAGGAGCTCCAAGCCGATCCCCCAGAACTCCAATAACGGCAAACTGTGGCGTCGCAAAGAGTCGGTTTCCGGGGGTAGCTGCCGGCAAAAAGAGCAAGTGTACAGAGAAATCGCAACTGCGAGTCATGCGAATCACGCACTATCTGGCGGCGGTGATCTGCCGGCGCGGAACTTGATTTTCCGTGATTTTCGCGATTTCTCGCAATCGTTTGCGAACCACGTCAGATTGATGAAACCTGATGGCGTTACGCGGATTTGAAGGCAGCTTAGGCGCGATGCAACAGTGTCTGGGGGGCAATAGGTCGTAGGTTCAAATCCTGTCACCCCGACTTCACCTAAACTGCTCTCCGGCACGAAATCGGATTGAATTCAGGGTTTCGCCTCATTGAGTTGGGTAGGCGTGCGCGAATTCCGGTGGAAATACTTGAGTGCGTCTGAATCTGCGGTCAGCACAATGAGAAAAACGGCAGGGTGAGCCAAGCTGGGTCTGCACCTGGAAAGCACAGTTTTTGGGCAACGTCAAGGAGCCTTGAATCATTGGCCGGCGTTCCTAAATTGAAGGCGGGCTTCAACAGATCCACACCCCCACCGCCCATCTTGAGATCGCCTCGAATGTTTTCGTCGTCAGATCCTCGATCGACGGCCCTGAAGGCGAAAACAGACATGTCAGTTCTCCAAACAGTCCGTGACCAACGCGCGACTGCTAGCAGCGGTTGAAGCAGCTACATCAGTCCTTTACCGAGCCGTCTGGGATATCTCGGCTCGCGGACCACTCTCGAATCTACGGCGTGCGAGATTCCCCGCTCGCAGCACGTCGAGTGCATTCGTGACGGGATTGCGCAACCCGAAGCGGATCGTCGCTTGGTCGATTTGCAGTCGACGACGGATTCGCCAAATGCCACCCTCTTACCGACGCATCGGACTTGATTGTGATATCCGAGACAAAGGTGACGTCGATGGGACTCGCAGAGACTGCGTCACAAACGAAGCAAACGTTACTGGACCCGACCGGTGTAACGAATGATACAGGAATTCAAACCAGGACAGTTACAGGCATGCATCATGACTTAATGAGCGGTGCAAGTCGCTCGCGCGAATTCAGGACTCGTTGCACTGCAGCGAGAACCATCGGTAACAAGTCGGGCTGCGCTGGGATTTGAGTCTGTTGTTGGACATGGCTGGACCTGATGTGCTCGGCTAATGCCGCCAATTGTCGGTCCATCGTTTCGAGAAAACCTTGCAAGTCGTGTTGACTGAGGTCGTGGCGCACCAACTCCGACGCTCCGGCAGAGCGTTGCCGCGTCAATCGGGCTAGTGTCAAACCCTGAGTCCGATACAACTGGCCGTCGACATAACTTCGTCGCAATCGCCCCTCGGTATCGAAGTGGTGGACGGGGTCGCTTCCCCAGTAAATCGAGACTCGGCCGTCGTCCCGAAAGCCGACAAAAACGGCGTCGGGATGGTCCGCAATGAAAAACTCAGTCCGGCGTCCGAACGCCGTCGCTTCGCGCATGAGATCTTCACGTTCTGATTCATGGATAGCCATTGGTGAGTCTCGTGCTGATGTGAACTTCGCTAACCGTCAAGATTTCTTCATCCTCTTCACCGATACGCGGCGGAGCGGGCATTGTGATCAGCTACAAATCATTTAACCCTAAAATCTGCAATAGGTTACCGGAATTATGCTCGGTGACTTTTTTGTTTAGATTTTGAAGGAAGTCGACAATTGGCATTGTGAATGGCTTCGTCATCGATCAAGATGGAAATAAGTCGTTCTTTATGAGAACTGGTGTGAGAATCCACAGGTACGTGTCGCTGACACTTGTACGATGTGTCATTGACTGCCGCAACCTCGGATTCAAAACCGGATCTATTTAACAAGATCGTCGTTCACCGATTGTACAGGGGCAGAGGCACCGCGCTTCCGGGAACGACGGGTCGAGCCGAAATGGATTGCGCCGCCAGATGCGTTGTCTGGTGGGCCCGCTGCGGGGCAACAGGGACGCGAAGACTCCTCTGTTAGCTGACCTCGTTCATCCATTTATAGTCCATGTTCCTAAGATCGCTCAAAATTCTTTGCGTGTTGCTCTGGACCAGTAGTGCTCTCGTCTTAGCATTGGCCTATTGGACAGACTCGCAGGCGCAAATCCTAAGTGACTCCAAACTCTCGCGCCCAGGCGAACAGCCAATTCCCGGACGAAATCGGCAGACGGGCGAGCTTCATCCTGAAGTGGAAAAGAATATGGAATTGGCCCGAAATCAAGCGATCGTGGGACTGAGTCTGGGAGTCACGGGCATTGCAACGGGCGTTTTTGTCCTGCTGCAAAGCCGCAAGGGCAAACATCGACGCTCGCCTCGGACGCATATCCATCCATCCACGCTGAGTCGCCGGCGCGCGTAGATGTTTCGCGACTGGCTGAGCCACGACCTGCACCGGCCGATTCCTCGCTCTTGCGACCAGATATCCAACGGCGTCGGTACCTATTTGCGCAGTGTTCCATTATAAGGACCACAGCAGGCTCAGACTTCAACTAGGCGAATCTGACCTGTGTCGATTCTCAGCAAACGTAAGCTGGTGAGCAGACCGCAGCCAATTGACGGCGGCTTAGATTGGCGTTCTGCGACCCGGCAGCCGTCGCGGGGAACACTATGGCCCAGATGATCACGGAGTCGAACGGCGAACCTATTCCCGACGTTTCCCTCAACGAATTGGACCGCCTGCAGGACGTTCAAAACAAGCACGAGTTGGTGGGCCGATTCCTTGAAGCGAACGGTTGGGATGCACTGCTGCTCCAAAAACCGAGCAACTTTGCATGGATGACGTCCGGCGGCGATAGTTCGCGCCGCGGCATGGCCGAACCGCTTGCGGCATTGTTCGTGACCGCCGATTCCCGCTTGGTGATTGCCAACAACTGCGATTCGCCGCAGATTTTTGATGAGGAGATCCCGCAGTTGGGATTCAGCCTCAAGGAACGGCCGTGGACGGAACCGAAGAGTTCGCTGCTGGACGATCTGTGCCGCGGCCGGGTCGTCGCCAGCGACACCGGCGTCCGGGAAACGGTCAACGCCTCAGCGGCGATTCGCAACCTTCGGATGCGGTTGACCGGCTTGGAACGCGCTCGGATGCGGATCGTGGGTCGGCACGTGGCACATGCGGTCGAAGCCACGGCGCGAACGTTGGAGTTGGGACAGAGTGAAGCGGAGATCGCTGGCCAGTTGTCTCACCGATTGGTTCATCGCCAAGTGACTCCGGTGCAGATTCAGGTCATGGCCGACGGGCGGGGCGAACGGCATCGGCATTGGAGTTACAGCGGCGATCCGCTGCGGCAATGGTGCGTGCTGTCGGCGGTCGGTTGCCGTTGGGGCGTTTGTGTCGCCGCCGCTCGGACGGTCTGCTTCGGGCCGCCCGACAACGAATTGAAGGAGTCCTACCAGACGGCGGCGATGGTGGCGGCGACGGGCATCTTCTTTTCGCGGCCGGGTACGGAAATCAGCAGGTTGTTCGGCCGCGTGCGCCGCATCTACGAAAAGTTCGGGCACGACCGCGAGTGGCGGCTGTGCGACCAAGGCGAGGTCATCGGGTATGAGCCGTGTGACGCGTCGATCGTGCCGACGAATCACACGCCGCTGGCGGCCGGGATGTCCATTCACTGGCACCCCTCCGTCGGGCCGGCCATGATGGGCGATACGATCCTCATCGCCGACAACGGCTACGAACCGCTCCGACCGGTTGAAGCTTGGCCTCAATTGACTGTCGCCGTTAAGGGCGTATCGATCGAATGCCCCGATCTGCTGGTCCGCGCGCCGTAGATTTGGAAGAGTTACGCTTGCGCTTCAATCCTGTTGCGCGGTGACGGTTGATGAGACTGCAGTATTATCCGGATCGGAGTTGGTATGGCCGACGCAACTGGTCCAGCGTACGCCGCCAAGCTCCGCCAGGTGCGACATCAGCAGGTCGGTCACGTCGTGTAATAACTCTTGCGTCAGTTTCTTGTCGTAATAGTCCGAGAGATCGATTTTCTCGCCGTAGGTCATCCGGACTCGGCAAAAGTTGTAAAACGGCTCGACCATATTCGTTCCGCCGGGTGAGTTGTGGATATAGACCGGATAGACCGGGGCTTGAGAGCGGAGCGCCAACCAAGCGACTCCCGGATTACCAGGGAGCAGGTCGCGTTCACAATTGAGGCGGCCTTCGGGAAAAACTCCCAGCAAGTCGCCCCCTTTGAGGCGCCGCAGCGCGGCACGTGACGGCGCCAAATCTTTGCCGTCGCGCTGGACGGGAATTGACTGCATCGTCTCTGAGATCCAGTGCACGATTGGAACGTCGTAGTACTCCTGTGCCATCAAGAATCCGATCACGCGTCGGTCGCCGAGCCAGACGAACATCGGATCCAGCGGAGAACTGTGGTTGGCGATGATGATCGCCGGTCCCTCACTGGGAAACGGGCGGGCGCCGGAGGTGCGCAGATGAAAACAGCCGCGCAAATAGAGCCGGTTGGTCACGGAGAGTAGCCACGCCCGCCAGCCGGAGGGCCACGTGAGGGCCTGCCGCAGCACGATCAGCACGGCGACCGCGGCGAACAAGATCAAGATTCCTTGGGCGAACAGATTTGATTCCATAGTCGCGTGGTGGGGGATGACGGTGGTTCGACGCTTTTCGTGAAGGACCGTTCCACCGAGTGTTCCGGCGCGAGAATTATAGGAATTCGCGGCAGCATCACAAACCCGGAATCGACGACGCTGTTCGTGGCGGGACACAACGCAGATTTCTGCGCACGAATCTCGTCCGACATCTATTTCGGGCGGCATTGCAGCCGTTTTTGGGTGGGATTTCGGCTGATTTTCGTGGATTTTGAAGAAATTTCGTTTTTTTTGGCGGGGGTCGCGTCGTGGTTGCCATTCAGTGTCGTGGCGGCAGCAAACAAAACCGCAGACACCGAATCAAAACTCTACAACCACAAGGAACAGAACGATGGCAAACAACGACACACGCAAAATGAAGTTTGAAGACCTCGAACAACGCCGCCTGATGGCTGGCAGCATCGACATGCACATCGATGGCACCGATCTGATCATCGAAGGAACGGAACAACGGGACTACGTCATCATCGACGCCAATGCCGACGAATCGATGATCACCGCCCGCGTGCAACACTATGTGCGAGGCATCGGCTGGGACACCGTGGCGGAACAGACGTTTGACACCAAGGACTTTGACCGAATCGGCGTGTTTACCAAAGGTGGAAACGATCTCGTTCAGAACAACACGTCATTGCATATGCTCGCTGACGGCGGCGACGGCAATGACCGGCTGTACGGCGGCAGCGGCGTTGATTTTCTGGTGGGTGGAAACGGCGACGACATCGTGATTGGTTATGAAGGGAATGACGTCCTCAACGGCGAGGTGGGCAATGATCGAGTCTACGGCAAGGGCGGGACGGACGTACTTCGCGGCGAAACGGGAGTCGACTTTCTCAACGGCGGTCCCGGCGCTGACAAACTGCACGGCGGAGAAGGCAACGACCGGATCGTCGGCAAAGAAGGCAACGATACGATCTACGGAGACGCGGGCGAGGACAAACTGTACGGCGGGAGCCACGTCATCAACAGTTCCGTCGACGACGGCGATGATGAGCTGCACGGCGGAGAAGGGAACGACACGCTGGCCGGCGGTTCGAACAACGATGCTCTCTATGGCGAAGCCGGACGCGACATCGTGCTGGGGAATCTCGGTAACGATTCTCTGTATGGAGGAGATGGAGTCGACACGCTGAAGGGCAGCGAGGGCAACGACACGATCTACGCCGGTGCGGGTGATGACGAGCTGTATGGCGAATCCGGCAGTGACTACCTGGAAGGTGAAGACGGAAATGACCGCATGTACGGTTCAGAGGGCAGGGATAGCCTCATCGGGGGCAACGGCAACGACGTGATGTACGGCGGCTTGGGGCACGATGCACTGTACGGCATGGCCGGGCATGATTATGCGAACGGCGAAGAGGGTGATGATCTGCTCAAAGGCCAAGAGGGGAACGACACCCTGATTGGTGCATCGGGAGTCGACTATATCTACGGACTCGCCGGGAATGACTACCTCGAAGGCGGAATCGATGCCGACTATCTCGACGGCGGAATCGGCAACGACTCAGTGGTTGCCGGCTCGGGTAACGATACGCTGCTCGGCGATGCCGGCAACGACACGCTGAAGGGCGAAGCCGGCGACGATTCGTTGCAGGCAGGTGCTGGGGACGATCTGTTGTTCGGACACGACGGCAACGACTTCCTGTACGGCAATGAGGGACGTGATGAGTTGTACGGGCATGCGGGAATCGACTTCTTGTATGGCAACGAAGGAGACGACGTTCTGTTCGGCGGAACCGGGATCGACCAGCTGCACGGCAACGAAGGCAACGACGATCTGCACGGTGAAGGGGACAACGATTTTCTCTTCGGCCATGCGGGGAACGACAATCTGTGGGGCTACGAAGGACATGACCAACTGCAAGGCGGCGACGGGAACGACTCGCTGCGGGGCGGCGACGGCGACGACATGATGGCCGGCGGCAACGGCAACGACACGTTTCGCGGCGGAGCTGGTTGGGACAAGTTCTACGGCGGCACAGGCTCCGACACGATCGCCGACTGGTCAACCTCGAATCCGGAAAATGTCGACTGGAATATTTTCAACGATGAGGAGAACCACGACATCGAATTCCGACTCTAAGCATCGCCACGCGGTGATCAGAGCAAATTGCCTCAGAAGTCCCGCCCCATTCACGCTTTGCCGCGTGAATGGGGCTTTTGCTGTTGCGTGACTGAATTTGCACCCCCCTGACCGGACCGGTATGCTGGACTGTCTTGATTTGAACGCCCAATCATCTGGAGATGGCGGATGTCGGTGGAGGATTCAGTTTCGCTGTGGATGAACCAACTCGCCGAAGGGGACGAGCAAGCGGCCCAGAATCTGTGGGAGCGTTATTTCCAACGGCTCGTGCATTTGGCGGGCAAGCGGCTGCCGGTGCAGCGACGGGATTTCGACGAAGAAGACGTCGCGCTTAGTGCGTTTCACAGCCTCTGCCAAGGCGTGCGGAAGGAAAAGTTTCCCGACCTCAAGGACCGTGAAAACCTGTGGGCGCTGTTGGTGGTGATCACCGCTCGTAAAGCGGTTCAGCGCGTGCGGCGCAACACGGCGGACAAACGGGGCGGCGGGCAAGTCCGCGGCGAGTCGATTTTTGCGGGGACCGATTCCCCGGAAGGTCACGGGATTAATCAAGTTCTGTCTGAGGAACCGACACCCGAGTTCGCGCTGGAAGTCGCCGAGCAGTCGGACGGATTGCTGGGACTGCTGCCCGATGAGTCGCTCAAGAGAATCGCGCTGCTGAAACTGGAGGGTTACAGCAATGGCGAGATCGCAGACCAAACCGGCCACAGCAAGCGAACGGTTGAACGTCGATTAGGAATGATCCGCCGCAGTTGGATGTCTCACGTGGAGCCGGCCGGGGACGACTGATTATGCCCGATGACTATCGGGACATGAACATGTCCCTCGAAATACGGATCGACGAGGTGTGCCTGCAGTTCGAAGAGGAGTTGCAATCGGGCCGGCAGCCGTTGATTGAAGAGTATCTCTCCAAAGCCGAGCCGGCGGTTCAGGATTTGCTGTTGACGGAATTGCTGTTGATGGAATTGGAGTTTCGCACCAACAGCGGCGAGGCCCCGCATGCCGAGAGCTACCTAGAGCGGTTCGCCGATCGTGTCGAAGTCGTCAAGGAGGTATTCAATCGCAATCTGGACACGGTTGCGGAATCGGGCGACGGAATTCAAGCAACGACAATCGCCGATTCAGGCCGCGCGATGTCTGCCCCCCGGCGGATGGGCCCCAGGGTCTTTAAGAATTATGTCTTGCTCAAAGAGATCGCGCGCGGCGGGATGGGCGTCGTGTATGAAGCCCGCGAGCAGGGGCTGGACCGAATTGTCGCGCTCAAAATGATCTTGGCGGGCGAGTTGGCGACCCGCGAACACATCGAGCGGTTCTATACCGAAGCCCGCGCCGCAGCGCTGCTGGACCATCCGAACATCGTGCCGATCTTCGAAGTGGGGGAGCACGAAGAACAGCATTTTTATTCGATGGGATTTGTCGCGGGTGAGAGCCTATCGGAGCGAATCAAACGCGGTCCGCTGACTCCGCAGGAGGCGGCCCGGCTGATGCTCTCGGTAACGCGGGCCGTCGCGTACGCACACGGACAGGGGATCGTGCACCGTGACTTAAAGCCGGCGAATATTCTGCTGGACGAATCGGGCAGTCCCAAGGTGACTGATTTCGGGCTGGCCAAGCATGTGGAAAACGACAGCGGGCTGACCGCAACCGGCCAGATCTTGGGCACGCCCAGCTACATGCCGCCGGAACAGGCGTCGGGCGATGTCGACGTCGTCGGACCGGCGGCGGACGTCTATGCGCTCGGGGCGGTGCTGTATTGTTTGCTGACCGGGCGACCGCCATTTCAGGCGGCGACGGTGGCCGCGACATTGAAACATGTTCTGGAGGAGGAACCGGTACCGCCGCGGACCCTCGATACGTCGATCGACGAGGACATTGAAACGATCTGTTTGAAGTGCATGGAGAAGTCGGTCGAACACCGGTATTCCACGGCGGTAGAACTCGCCGCAGAGCTAGAACGGTTCTTGTCCGGGCGACCGATCCAGGCACGGCCCATATCGGCGACGGCGCGGCTTTGGCGGTGGTGCAAGCAAAAACCGGCAATCGCCTCGCTGGCGGCGCTGTTTGCGGTGTCGTTGTTGTCGGGCACGGTGATTTCGACGTACTTTGCACTGCTCGCCGAAAACCGCACGGCGAGCGCGGTCAAGAATGAGCGGGTTGCCAAAGAGCAAACGCGATTGGCATTGGACACCATCAAGACCATCGTGTACGAGATCGACGATCAACTGAAGCGGGTTCCTGAAGCGGCCGAACAGCGGCGGCAGATCCTGCAATATGCCGTCAAAAATCTGGACGAAGTCTCGCGCGGATTTGAAAATGGGGCCGACGTTGACGTCGATCAAGCGGCTGCCTTGCTCAAGATCGGTTCGATCTACTCGCGGCTGGGGGATGAGTCCGGGAACGATGCGACCGGTCGATCTGTTGAATTGTATCGCCGTGCGGTCGAGCAATTCGAACAAGTTCTTGAGCGAGACGGGGAGTTAGACGCCTCAGCGCGGTGGAATTACGGGCAAGCACTATCGGTCTACGGCAACGTGCTGATGGATATGCAGCAGCCGATGGACGCGGCGGCCTACTTGGAAAAAAGTCTCGAAATCCAGCGAGAAGGCGCGGCCGCCGCGCCGGAGAAGACCGAATATCAGCTGTCGCTGGCGACGGCACTGCTCGATGCGGGCGACGCTCGCGTAAGACATCGCCGCATGCAGCAGGCGGAGGCGGTCTATAAGGAGTCGCTGCGACTGGTGCAGCGGTTGCTGGAGTCCAACCCCGACAATCGACGATGCGTTGAACAGCTAGCTGACGCGCACAACCGGCTGGGGGATTTGTATTATCAGTGGCGGCGCCCGCAGCAGAGCCTGAAAGAGCTGAAGCTGGCATACGAGCTGCTCGACGCGCAGATTAAGCAGCATCCGCGCGATCACCATTTCGCATGGTTGCTCTCCATCAATCGGGAATATGTTGGAGACATTTACTTCGACGAAGACAATTTCGCGGCGGCCGAAGAGGCGTTTCGCGCGTCGGCCGATTGGGTCCGCGTCGTCTGCGAACTGGAACCGCAGAACGTCTTCTATCGCACGGCATCCGCTGTCGCCTACGACAAGCTCTGCAAGTTGCATGAAGAGCAAAACGCGACGGAGAAGTTGATTGAGATGATGGAAAAGCGGATCGGTGTACGACGCGCGATTGCGGAAGCCGATCCAGCGGACCAAGTCACGGTCAAAAACGTGATTCAGGACTATCAAGATTTGGGGCGGCTCTTTCACCGCGAGCAGAACTTTGCTCGTGCGGAGGAGACGTACCAGCAGGCGATCGACTTTCTGGAAGCGATCGAGAGTGAATCGTCGTCGCCAATCGGTCCTTACAAAACAGCGCTGGCCAACGAATTGGAGCGATGCCGCAAACGACTGCCTGCGCGGGCGAAACCCGGGAGGCGGTAGTTGCCGGATCACCTGGAAATCTGTGGAGTCCGGAATCAGTGGCCGCGCGGTCCGCTATAATTCACAAAATTGATGGAAATCGACGGCGCATTGATCGACTCACAGCCGAAGCCTTGGATGCGGGGAGTGTTGGCCCTGGCCGCGGTCTATAACGTGCTGTGGGGCGCCTTCGCCGTTCTGTCGCCGCAAACGATGTTTCGCTGGCTTGGCGTCGATCCGCTGCCGGTCTACCCGGAACTCTGGCAATGCATCGGGATGATCGTCGGCGTGTACGGCGTGGGGTACGGCATCGCTGCAGTTGATCCCTACCGGCACTGGCCGATCATCCTGGTGGGCCTGCTGGGGAAAGTCTTGGGACCTATCGGCATGCTCAATGCGTACTGGACCGGCCGATTTCCCGCGTCAATGGGTTGGATCAGCCTGACGAACGATCTGATCTGGTGGTGGCCCTTTACGGTGATTCTCATCGGAGCGGCGCGGGCAAAGCGGCGGCCCGTCGATCCGAGCTGATGCTCGTCGACTGCGCTGCTATTGCTCCTTGCGGACCGCGGCAAGAATGGCCGCGATGCGGTCGCGGGTTTCGCGGCTGTTTAAAATTTCGGCGTTCCAGCGGTCAATCTGCTCGCGCTCGGAATCGCCCAGGCAGAGCTGACGGGCGATCTGATTGAGTTGATGCTTCGCGTTGGCGATCACCGCCGGTGAGTTCTCGGTAATACGTTGGGCCAGGCCAAATGTGGTTTGTTCCAACTGCTCGCACGAAACAAGGTGATTGTACAGACCCGCGTGATGGGCGTCGGCGGCTGAAATCGGGGCAGCGGTGAAGAGTAATTCCTTCGCCTGATGAATACCCATGACGCCTAGCCACATCGCATACAGATCCGGCGAGAGTGGAACGCCCAATTTGGCGGAGGTAATTGCTATGTCGGCGTTCTCCGCGGCGACGACGATATCGGCACTCAACAGCAGCAATAGTCCCCCCGCAAATACGGCGCCCTCGACCATGGCGATGACCGGCAAGGGGGTCGACTGAATCCGCTCGACAACTCTCAGCGTCGGATTCTCCGCATGCAGATTCTGCGGGTCGAGTTCATTGAGGTCATGCCCGGCACACCACACCCGGGCACCAGGTTTGGCTCGTAACACTACGACTCGCGCTTCGCCATCTTCAGCGCGCTGCAGAGCTGAGATGAGCTGTTCCGCCAATTCGCGGTTGAAGGCATTCCGCTTCTGATCCCGGTCCATTGTAAGGGAGACAATCCGGCTTTGGTCGTCGAGGTAGTAGTTGATCATTGCGGAGTCGATTATTCGTGGGAACGGATTAACGACGATTTCAAGCGACTATGGCGGCAACTCAACACTCTAGAGAATGAACGGGGCCAGCAATAGCCAAACCAATCGTTTTTCAGCGGTGACTGTGGTGTTTCCATTTTTGTACCCTCTGAGAGAGTTTTCGACCGCCATGCATCGCCGGTACAATTGGAGCGAGGGTCCATGCATCCAAGATCATCAACAACGATATGCAGAGTGACATTCATCAGCTTGTGAAGCGGTTTGAACGGCAGGAAGGGCGGCGTCCACGGATCCTGGTGGCGGAGATGGGAGCGGACGGCGACGGCCGCGGCCAAACGGTCGCGGCTGCGGCGTTCGCCGATTTGGGATTTGACGTCGACGTCGGTCCCTCGAAACAGACACCGGCAAATATGGCGCGGCAGGCGGTGGAGAACGACGTCCACGTTGTGAGTCTCAGTTCCCTCGGCGACGGCCCTCTGACGCTGCTTTCGGGATTGCGTGAGGAACTGGCAGCACTGGGACGCGAGGACATACTGACGGTTGTCGGAGGCGTTGACCCCGTCGCCGACCGGGCCGCGCTAATTGAAGCGGGCACGGTTGCCCTGTTTGGATCGCAAACGGAGATCGGTGAGACGGCGATTCAACTCTTGCGAGAGTTGGCGGACCGGCTGGGACTGGAATTGGATGATGCGGGTAGTTCAACGGAAGCATGATCGGACGCTGAAATGGCAAATGAGTCACCCCGGCGCCGGGAACTGAGTGTGGATGAATATCTGGACGGCGTCCGCGCGCGCGACATGACCGTCTTGCCCCGTGCGCTGACGTTGATTGAATCAAGCCATCCGGATCATCAGCGGCTAGCGGAAGAACTGCTCACCCGCTTGCTGCCCGACACCAGCCGGGGGATGCGGGTTGGTGTGACAGGTGCACCCGGAGTCGGCAAGAGTACATTCATTGAGGCTGTTGGTCTGCAATTGATTCAAAGCGGCCGGCGCGTCGCGGTGCTGGCGGTCGATCCCTCCAGCGGCAAGACCGGCGGCAGTATTCTGGGCGACAAAACGCGCATGCCGAAACTCGCCGCCGAAGCGAGCGCGTTTATTCGACCCTCTCCGTCAGCGGGGACGCTGGGGGGTGTGGCCAGCAAGACGCGCGAGAGCATGCTGGTCTGCGAGGCTGCCGGTTTTGACGTCGTGCTGATCGAAACGGTCGGTGTGGGCCAATCGGAAACGATGGTTGCGGAGATGACCGATTGTTTTCTGGCGCTGATGTTGCCGGGCGCCGGCGACGAATTGCAAGGCATCAAGCGCGGCCTGCTGGAATTTGTCGACGTGATTGCCGTCAATAAGGCGGACGGTCAAAACCGGCCCGCGGCCGAACTCGCCGCGCGGCAATATCAAAGTGCGCTAGAAACATTGTGGGCGGGCCGTCCATCGACGCCACGCGTGTTGACCTGCAGTGCCCTGGATGATGAATATGTCGATGACGTTTGGGCGGCGATTGAGCACCGTTTTGACGAATTGACCCGGACCGGCCGGTTGGCAGAGCGGCATCGCCGGCAAAATGTGAACTGGCTCTGGACGATCATCGAAGATCGTCTGAAGCGCGCCTTGCGCGATCATCCTGCCGTTCTTGCGATTCGTGATGAGCTGGAAGCGAAAGTGCATGGCGGATTGATTCCACCTGAGAGGGCGGCCCGGGAGATTCTGGAAGCGTTCGGTCTCCATGAAGTCGATGATGATGTTGAAAGAGGAAAGAGTTCGTCTGCGCGACGGTAGGATCTTATACAATCGCGGTGCCAACTTCGCGCCGTTCTCCAGACAGGCATTGCTATGAGTCGTGACGCCACATTGATCACCGGCGGGACAGGATTTATCGGGGCGGAAGTCGTACGCACTCTGCTGGCGCGGGGTGCGTCGAATCTGACGGTGTTTGATATCAACGATTCGCCGAAGCGATTGGAAGAGGCGGCGGACCGAGTCACGATGATTCAGGGAGACCTGGGCAATTTCAGCCAGGTCCTTGATGCGGTCAGCGCGTCTCAGGCTGATGTGATCTACCATTTTGGAGGAATGCTGTCACTGCCGTCAGACCGGGATCCGCAAGCAGCGTTTCGCGCGAACGCGCTGGGCACGTATTATGTTCTGGAAGCGGCGCGAATACTGAGAGTTTCGCAGGTGATCTTCAGCAGCACGATCGGGACGTACTGCCACGGATTGGACGACCGGCCGATCGATGATTTGACGCTGCAGCGACCACAGCTGTTTTACGGCGCCTGCAAAGTTTTTGGGGAGCATATGGGCGCGTTTTACCGCCGAAAGTACGGCATCGACTTTCGAGGCGTGCGATACCCTTCGATCGTCGGTCCCGGTGTGCGAACGCCCGGGTCGGTTCAATATACGTCCCGCGCGATCGAAGAGTCAGCACTCGGAAACGCGTACAAGATTTGGGTCCGCCCCGACACGCGGGTGACGTTGCTGTACGTCAAGGACGCCGCTCGCGCTGCGATCACGCTCGCCGAGGCCCCGGCGGACGGAATTCGCACGATCAATTATGTACTCGGCGGCCCCAGTCCGAGCGCCGGAGAATTGGCGGAACTCGTTGCGGAGAAGGTCCCCACAACGAAGATTGAATTTGAGGTCGATGAGAACATCCAAGCACGGCTCGATAAATCCCTGCACCCGATTGACGACCGCTGCGCACGCGAGGAATGGAACTGGGAGCCGGCTTTTGACTTAGAGGCGATGGTGGACGATTTTCTCGCCGAACTCACACAGAATCCACAGAGGTATGACTGATGACAGCAAGCCACTCCGCAGCGTCTCAACAGTTTTTCGGCGGTTGGAATCTGGTCTCGTGGACCGCAACGGCACCTGATGGAACGCTCCGTCACCCTTACGGTGAACACCCGATCGGTCGGATCCTGTACCATCCTGACGGACTGATGTCCGCCAGTTTGATGCGGAGCGGGCGAGCGTCGTTTGCGTCTGAGAACCGCCACGAGGCAACCGCGGAGGAACGGGCGGCGGCCTATTACGATTTCATGTCGTACTTCGGCTCATTCACTGTTGAAGAGGCCGCAGGAACGGTCACTCACCACGTCGACGGCGCGACGTTCCCGAACTGGATCGGCACAGACTTAGTGCGCAGCTACGACTTTGCCGGCGATCAGCTCACGCTCAGCCTGGAACGGCCGGACGGGACAAGACACGCGCTCGTCTGGCAGCGGCATTCGCAGTGAAACGCCTCGGTGAGTCGTCGCTGGCGATCCAGACCGCGCGTTATCGCGGTGTGTAGACAGCCGACCGACAATCGCGAAAACGGGAAAACTCGTCTGTAACGCCGACGATGCTCTCAGCCGCTCCCAGCAACAGGTATCCGTCGGGCCGCAGGATCTGGCTCATCCGATCGAGCACATCCCGCTTATGTTGCACTTCGAAGTAGATGAGGACATTTCGGCAGAGAATGAAGTCAAATGTTCCCAGATGACCAAACTCGTCCAGCAGGTTGAGCTGTTTCCATTGAATCCGGTTTCGCAGACTGTCTTTGACGCGCCAGCCATCGGTGACCTGCTCAAAATATTTGACGAGCATCGGCATGGGCAGTCCGCGCTGGACTTCGAACTGTGAATAGACGGCCTCGTTGCACCGATCAAGCATCGTTTGGGCAATATCGGTTCCGACGACCTCGACCTTCCAATTCATCAGCTCCGGAAAGCTGTCGTCCAGCAGCATCAGCAGCGAGTACAGTTCCTGACCCGTTGACGCGGCGGCACACCAAATACGAATGGTCTTCGTGTCGCTACGGGCTCTCAACAGCGACGGCACCAGTTGCGTCTTGATCTCCTCGAACGGGGTCTTGTCCCGGAAGAACGAGGTTTCATTGGTCGTCATCGTTTCGGTGACGGCTGAGGAGAGTCGCACGTCCCGCCCGGCGCGGAGTTCCGCGACCAATTCCTCAAAATCGGACAGACCGAAGCTTTGCGCCAGCGGAGTGAGGCGGGCTTCAAGCAGGTATTCCTTCCCCGAACCCAGCGCTAATCCTGAGGAGTCCATCAAAAACTGTGACAGGAAGTCGTAATCTTGGGAATTCATTGGCTCTGTCTACTTTCACATTGGCTCATGAGGGCAAAGATCACGCAGATCGCTATCGGACGTCCTAAGACGGCGGCCACAACGGTCGTTACGCGTCGGGGGATTCGATGACACCGGTCTCTTCCAACTTGCCTCTCACGATTTCCTCAGTGAACGGCTTCATGATGTACTCATCGGCGCCCGATTGCATGGCTTGCATGATTCGCGACATGTCGTTTTCGGTCGTGCACATCACAACCGTCGGCTGCTCCAAGTCTTCGGCAGCCCGCAATGCCTTGAGGAATTCCAAGCCGTCCATGATGGGCATGTTCCAGTCCAGCAAAATCACGTCCACATCGTGCTCGCGGACCATCTTCAGGGCTTCTTCGCCGTTCTCCGCTTCCAAAACGGAAAACCCGATCGACGAGACCATTCGGCGACCCGCCAATCGCACGGCACGAGAGTCGTCCACCAACAAGATTGTCTTCATGGTTTGCACCTTTCCCGGACCTGGGGAGATTGTTGTTCTGTCATTCAAGGTAGGTCGTCTTTCGGCAACAGTTGCCAATTCAACTCGATTCCGGACAAAATTGGCGATTTATCGTGTTCGCGACCACTACATCGGAAACGATTGGTCTGACCGAACCGACTTACGCCTGAACTGGATGAATGACGCCGGGAAAGAGGTACGGGTATCCTCCTATCACAAATGGTTTTAAATCCGGTGCGCGCACCGAAACCATTTGTGGCCGCCAGGTCACAGCATTGAGGAGGTTACCGATTAGAGCCGGCAACTCGACTGGCCGCGTTTTTCCAGATATTGCTGATGGTAATCTTCAGCCCGGTAAAACGGGCCGGCCGGTTCAATCTCCGTGACGATATCGCGGGAGAACCGAGAAGATTCTTGCTGCTCTGACTTCGAGGCTGCAGCAAGATCGCGCTGCCGTTCGTTGTGAAAGAAGACGGCCGAGCGATATTGGCTGCCCACATCGGGTCCTTGGCGGTTCAGCGTCGTCGGATCGTGGACGCTCCAAAACTTGTTGAGCAACTGCTCGTAGGAGACCGCTTGCGGATCAAACTCAACATGCACAACTTCGGCATGCCCTGTCCGGTCCGTACAGACTTGTTCGTACGTGGGATCGACGGTTGCCCCGCCCATATAGCCGACCGCCGTCGACACGACACCGGGAATCTGTCGAAACGCGGCTTCGACTCCCCAAAAACAACCGGCAGCAAAGGTGGCGAATTCGTTGGGCATGATTTTCGATCCTCGATTAAGTCCACACTGCGTAGGACATCATAGAGGTCAGCCTGTTGAATTCAAGCCGGAGCATCGAACGTTGGTGTTCGGTTCGCGCCATTGACTGAAGTTATCGGCGGTGAGTCACTCCTCTCCGGTCTGTTGACGAAAGGCGTCCCAAGTCGCATCCAGGCGCTCTCTTATGGGTGTCTTGTCGGTGCAAATCACCCCGCCGCCCGCCGGGAAAGGCAGAAACCGGCAAGCGGCGGAGAAGCAACCTGTGCTCATGCTCCCCGACAGCTGATCGTTACCAATTGATCGTGTAAGGAGAGCCGGAGAACGTGAATCCTGCCCCAATGATGGTGTCATCGAACGCAGAATAATCGCGAATGCTGTCCGAGACCCAGCGATAGGAACCGTAGGAGAACTGCCACTTCCCGTTGCTTACGAATCGATCTTGACCGCTGCCGCCGAACAGTACGTCAGTCACTCCGTCATCGCCGCCGTCGAGATAATCATTGCCGGACTGACCGTACAAGTAGTCGACGCCATCCAGTCCGAACAGCGAGTCATTGCCCGCTCCGCCAGTTAGGGTGTCGTTTCCGCCGTCGCCGTCGAGGCGATCATTGCCGGAGCCGCCGTCGAGAACATCGTCGCCCGCGACACCGTTTGTCGTGGCATATGACCAGTCATGATCGTTGTCACCGAACAAGACATCGTTGCCCGACTCTCCATAGATTGTGTCGTCGCCGCCGTCGCCGGCGATCGTGTCGTTCCCATTTCCGCCGTAGATGCGGTCGTCACCTCCAAGATAGGGGAAGTAGTCGTTGTCGCCGTGAATGTAGTCGTTACCGCCATTCCCTTTGATCGTGTCGTTGCCGTTAAGACCGAACAGGGTGTCGTTGCTGTTGCCGCCATACAGGTAGTCGTTGCCGTTTCCGCCATAGATCTCCGACCGGATATTCGTGTTGTAATTGAGCAACGTGTCGTTTCCGTCATGTCCCCGCATAATGATTTTGGTAACGCTGTTGAGGGCAAACGTTTCATTGATCTGCTGCGTGGTGTCCCCACTGGGAGTCATCACAGCTTGTAATCCACCGTTGGCTTCTCGAACGTAGGCGTAGTCGTTTCCACTCGTCCCCTCGATGACGAGAGTCGAACCATACAACTGGATTGACGCGGCCATTAGCCGGCGATCTTCCAGGTTTTCGATGTTGAGCGATCGTGCGTCGGTGTGCTGGTCTGCCATTGCTTCTTTGCCTTTGGTTGTCGGAAGGATTGGTGTGATTGCCGTGTCGCGTGCCATGGGCGACTCGCTGATACAGGAGGAACGCGACGAATCGGCAACTGTGGCGCAAGCCGGCCGAATAATTTGAAGAATCAGCGCTAGTTCTGATTTGCGCATCTCTCAAACTGACGTGAGTCTCGGCACGGCAAATAAAATAGAGCGTCCCCCGCCGTAGCAAAGGACGCTCTGTGTCCGAGAGAAAAGGGTCCACACCAACACATCCAAACTCACACCGCAAAATGTCTCTCGGATACTAGTGAAACGCGGCTCCAAACCCGTTGTGGCGCGTTTTTCAGAAAAATCTTGCGACTCCACAACAATTCAGTGACACACGATCGAATCTGCGGTGCGAAAAGCGGCAATTCGCCGGTGAGAGCCGCGCCACATCTCCTGTCCCAGTGCGTTTCATTCACGTAACCGAAGCGTCGCAAAGCTCGCCGACCTTGAGAATACGGTAGTCGAGTCCGTCTCGGGAGAATCGAGCAGTTCTCAATCGCGTGTCATTTGCTGAAGGAGCAAGAGTCGTGGACCGACGTAAACACACTCACCGACGTCTGGCTTGTGAACACCTCGAAGATCGCCGGCTCATGGCCGCGCAGATCATGCACTTTTCTTCCGGAGACCTGTTTATCCTCGGCACCGGCGGCGACGATCGGGTAACCGTCAGCGAACTCAACGGAATGGTTAACATCTCTGCCAACACTTATTCCAGCACCGACGGCTATTCCTCGACCGCACGCAGCATCGATGCGGCAAGCGTGCAAAAGATCTACTTCTATGGAAACGACGGCAACGACTATTTTGACAACAGCACGTCGATCACGTCGCGGCTGTATGGTGATCGTGGGAATGACTCGCTGATCGGCGGCAGCGGCTCGGATTTGATCGACGGTGGAGCGGGCAACGACTATATCTGGGGCGACTATTCCGAAACGGTCGGCGCCGGCGATCTGTTATACGGCAGCGGCGGCAACGACCATCTCTACGGCCGCGCCGGAAACGATGAAATGTTCGGCGGCGATGCCGACGACCATCTTTATGGCGGATTGGGCAACGATCAAATGGCCGGCGATTCGGTGTTTTCGTATGACTATTCGCGCAAAGAGTATGAGATCTTGGCCAGCGGTCGGCACGGCAACGATGTTCTTTACGGCGGAGCCGGCAATGATCTGATGCGGGGCGGACAGGGGAATGACACACTTTCGGGAGAGGCGGGGGACGATCAGATTTACGGGGAAGCCCCGTGGTTCGTCTGGAGTAGCCTTGCCGGAAACGATGTGATCAGCGGCGGAAGCGGCAACGACCTGCTCGACGGGGACGGCGGAAACGACACGCTCAGCGGCGGCAGCGGAGGAGATACTGTCCGCGGCGACGACGGCGACGACTTTCTGCAAGGTGGTGACGGATCCGATCTTGTCGACGGTGGACGTGGAGACGACTACCTCGACGGTGCCGAGAACGGTGTCGACGATCACGACCACGACGAGTTGTACGGAGATCGCGGCGATGACCACTACATCGTCTACCAAACTTACGGCCGCATACCCGGCTCGATTTTCGGTCTCGGCTGGATCTCCCAAGACACGATCACCGACGATCCCAGAACGTTTCAAAACGAGACCTTCGATTACCGCCGAGAGAATCCGTTTCAGATCAGGCCCACACTCCGCCTCTTTCCGTAACGCAAGGATTGGAGTGGTAGGGAACTCAATTCAAACTGCGGACGGACTGCATACAATGCGGCGGAATCTGGAGTTCGGCTGAGGAAGGAAATGGACTGCCCGTGACCAAGCGCTATAGCAATTTCTCAATGTACACCGGCCGGTAAGTTTTCAAGTTGCCGGCGGCGAGCGCAGCGGTGGTGAGGTGCACCACCTGCTGCCCGTCGAGCGGCGGACCGGCTTTCGCCCGCAGCGATCGAAAGCCACCCAGCCACCAGCGGGCGTCACTGACATAGAGCAGGTCGCCGGGATCGATCTGCAGATCCTGCATGACGTTGTGCGGCAAACGTACCAGCAATTCATCCGACTCGACGGTTTCCAATGGCAGCGTCACAGAGCGATACGGCGCGCGAAAATTAGGTGTGCCTCCCTTAAACGCCGCCGCCGCGTCGCCGAGAGTCTCCAGGGTCAATCCCCGGGCGTAAGCATTGCGCGACGGCACGAGCAACCCCAAGCCGACTCCGGTACCTAATGTCACCGACAGGCCGAACAGGCTGCGCATATAGCTATAGGGATCTTTGTCCGCCATCGGCACTCCATGCAGATCGGCCAATGGGGTGATCATCTCGGGAAACCAGACCGAGCCCCAGAGTGCCGAGCAGCCGACGACCAGAGCGCCAAACGCCGCGGTTGCCGAAAACCGGGGCCAGATCATTCCCAGCGTCATCACTACCACCAACGGCGGAGCGATAATTGAAATGAAATGTTGCAGTGCCTTGTAGATCGAGTCGAACTGCTCGAAGGTCGGCACCATGGCGATGCCGACCGCCGTGCAGGCAATCGCCACGATGCGTGCGGTTTTCAAGTAGTAGGCATCGTCGCGATCGGGACGCAGCGGCCTCCAGATGTCATTGACGAACACCGCCGACACGGCGGTAATGAGGGTGTCCAGCGTGCTCATCAAAGCGGCCACCATTGCCGCCACCACCAGCCCGAACAGGCCCCAAGATCCGCAGACCAGATCGGCGACGGTGATGAAGGCTTGATCGGCGGGTATCGCCGTTTCCTGACCAGTTTCGACGAGGGATCGCGCCACCCAGCCTGCTCCGCCCACGGCAACCGCCACGACGGGCATCAGAATCAGCGCCGTGAACAACATCGCGCGGCGGCCGTCCTTGATCGATTTTGCCGACAGGAACCGCATCAGCACACCTTGATTGATGCAGTAAAACGCGAACGTGGCGGTCACGCCGTCGCCCCAGAAATTGCCGACCGCGTGCAGGCCGGTCGATGAATTGAATGGCGAAAACGGCTGCCGATGCGCCGCCGGCAGCCCGTCCCAAAACGGACCGAACCCGCCGCTGTAATTGATCCCAAGCAGCACCACGCTCAGCCCCGCCACCAACAACAGAAATCCTTGAAACAGGTCGGTCATCAAGACCGAGGTCTGACCGCCCGCGTGCAAATACAGCCCCGACAGAATCGCCATCAGCGCCGCCGTCTCCAGCACGGGATTTCCCAACAGGCCGCTCCCGGACGGCCTGCCGAAATAGGGACCGTAGTCGAAGAGACTGGTCATGATTTTGCCAATCGTGAGCAGGTTGATGCCGATGTAGCCCTCCAAATAGATCAGCAGCATCACCATGACCAGCAGCCGCGTCTTGCGGTCGAACCGTTTTTCAAAGTACTCGGGAATCGATTGCAGGCGGTTGTAATACACAATCGGCAGCCAACCGGCCAAGAACAGCGGCAGCATGAACCACTCGTTGGTGTAGGCGGTCATCGATGCGAAGCCGTAGTTGTAGCCTGTCTCCGAGTACTGAACGAAGCTGTAGGAACCAACGAGCGTGGCCACGCAGGAAATCCCCACCAGCCACCAGGGGAAGCGGCGGCCGCCGAAGAAGAAGTCGTCAGTCGTCTTGGTGAACTTTCCAAACCACATCCCCAGCCCCACGATCCCGGCGAAATACGCGATGAGCACAATCCAATCCATCGTGGAAAACGCCACGGCGGAGAAAATCGCGCCGCTGACAGTAGGACTTGCAAGCATGTCGAATCTGCTCAATTGAAGGGACGTGCGCGGGAGAAGGTCGGTCCTATGCTCCCGCCGCTTGAGAAATCCAAAACGCGTGAAAAGCGGCAAACCCGAGCAGACCGGCGATCAATGCGCCCAGCAGGAACCGGTGCGGCAGGTGGCGCAGGTTCAACGCGCCGCTGCGTAATAGCAGCACCACACTCACGACAAAAATCACTCCGCCGACGCCGTACTGATAGAGCCAGGGATACCAGACGGACATGCTGGGCCTCGGTCAAGATGGGGTGCTACTGAATCGAATCTGAAATCGACTCGTCGATACCTGTTACTAACATGGATCGAAACTGAGATTCAAGTACGCCAAGACAATGAGAGCAGCCGGACAGATCTGTTTCATGGCTGAACGGCGAGGAATGGGGCGCGATATAACGCGACGTCGGGATTGTCAATCAGTGAGGATCAATTGATGCGCCTCCGTCCAAGTCGGGGGTTCACACTTACGAGCCAGTTTTTCGACCACTTGCTCCGGGACGGAATTCTCGCGCTGTTGGTTTTGTTGAAGAATCACGTTCCACGGCGGCTCGATGTAAACGAGTTCAATCCGCGCCCCGTAGTCGGCGAACAGGTCGATCCACGCGCGACGAGTCTGTCGTAAGAGATTCGTCGCGTTCAATGCGAACGGTGTTCCAGAACGGAGGAACTCCCGACACCGCTCGCGTGCGATTTGCACGATTTCACCCTGGTTTTCTGTTGGGGCGATCCGCCGCTCGCGGCGAATCTCATCAAGAGAAACCGTCGGCCGTTGAGGTTCATTCTGTTGCAGCCAGGTATCCTTCCCGCTGCCTGGGATCCCGGACATCAAAATCACGCGATTGCGGTAGTCTTCGTGCGGGACGTAATGCCGATCGGGCTTGCGTTGTCGATAAAACAAGAACCGCGCGTGGTCATTGGCAAAGTTGTATGGCCGATCGAAGCAATCATGCTCTTGGGCAAGTTCCTTCCACAGTTCGAGGACTTCGGCAGGTCTGCCCCCATCTTGACTGATTCGACCACGTGTGTCGGCCAGTGCAAACAGATACAGCAGCTTATGATTTACCAGCCAGGAGAGCGAAATGACCTCAAGGTCCGGTTCAGGTCGCTCCAGCAGAAATGCCGGCCGGCCGTGGTAGCGAACGAGTCGGGCGATCTCCTCGCGGACCGGCAGGTCACACCCCGCTTCGCGCAGAACGTGACGGGCAAGCTGCTCACCTTTGACGGCATGCTTGGGCGACCTGATCCGTCCCGACTGCGGGTCAACGTGGGACGTGAGTGGTTTTGCTGAATCATGCAACAGTGCCGTGAACAGCAACACAGTTCGTTCCCGAGACGTCAGGCCCGGCCACTCACGCAATTGCTGCAACTCGGCGCACACCATCTTTGTGTGTGTCCAAACATCGCCTTCGGAATGCCAACCAGCATCCTGGCGGCAGTCTGCCATCGCGCGACACCAGGGTTGGTCCGCCGCCCACGCAAGCAGGTCTTCCGGCGAAGCTTGGGAGAGTTCGTGCCACGTCATCACCAGATATCAACCTCCTGCGCCAGCAAGTTGGGAACCAGCGCCTGATGCTGCCAGTGCGTGCTTTGTTTAATTTTCTCCACGAACTCCGTCCGCACGAACTTCGCCCTGCCGCTCACAACTCCGTCGGATTCCGTACGCAGATAGAGCCCTTCCATCAGGTTGTCAACGGACTCGGTCAACGGGTTATCAAATTGGCTGTCGAATCGCGAAGGACCAATCAACTTTTGCAGGCCATTGCGATCGATGGTTCCCTGATGAACTACGGGCACCGTTTCGATTCCCGTCCCGGACAACATCTCCGATCGCCGCTGAAGATCAAGAAATGTCGCGCTCAGTTTGTCATAAATGTCGAACTCGAAGAAATAATGAGTGAGTTGCCGATAGTGAATCGAGTGTTTGGCATAGACCCACTCTCCGAAAAGGATGTACCGACTTGCCAGCATCGACTGCAGCACCGAACTCTTGACGGCTGCCCACTGCTTAAACAGGTCGTATTGTGGGTGCATCCCTTCGGTAATGAGATGTCCTCGGCATTGGAGGAACATTTGCCCATTGTCCGCGAAGTGAATCCCGACGTTGGTGCCGTCAATCTTCTCCTCCACGATTAGCGACGTGTCACTAACGAACCTGAGCGAGTCCCTCTCAGTGAGATGCTTATCGTCATCCGTTCCCGTTGAGCCGAATAAATGCGGGGTTCTCGGATATTTGACAAATTGAACGTGTGACCGGCCCATTGCACTTTTCCTCAGTCGTTGCGGTCTGACTCGGCACGATCTGTGATCTTCTCTTTCAGATCGTTCACGCTTCCGCGGCTGATTTCTACGGCAACTCTGAAACTTCCTCCATCCGCACGTGCCCCGCCGAACAGAATCGGCTGACGCGGAGCCGACAAACTGGACACTCGTTTCGCTCGAGCAGTTCGCTACAAAAAGACCTCTTTGCGGTGGAGAATCACTTCCGGCGCGAGACCGGAAGACTTTGCCTGTTCGATCAATTCTCGGCCCTCGTTGCCGCGGGCGTAGACGGCTTGGCCCGGGCTGACGTGTGAATTCCAATGTTTGGCGTAGATGGCGGCCAACGATTTGTTCTTCGCCAGCGCTATCGGGACCGCATGGACCATCTCGAGGCGACTGGTCTGTTTCTCGAAATAGCGGGCAAATATTTGCGGCAAGATGCACGACAACCAGGTTTCGGTGCGGTAATCCACAAAGCGGCGGATCACGTAGCGCGGTGCTTCGAGCGGTCCCAGCGCCTCGGCAAGGGATTCGCTGAACAGCCGGCTTTCTTCCACAGAGGCCTGTTTGAGAAACGCCCGAACATATCCACCGGCGCGGGTGTCTATGAAGAATTCCTCCGTACCGGCAATCAACTGTGCTTCCCGCAGCGCTCCCAGAATGGCGCGGGCGACGGCTTCGGTCAGCGATTGATTCGTCCATTCGACTTGCGGGTTGGCGTATGCGGGACTGAATCCTCCGCCACCTCCCCCGGGTGCCAATTCCAATGCATGAATCGGATCGGGGTGATAGGGCTCGCCGATTCGCCACAATTCACGGAATCGCTTGCGCTCCGCTGGACGATGGAGCATCTCCTCGTTGAGCAGACTCATCGAGCCCTCGACGAGTTCCGGCTCGATCTCCGTCAAGGCGGCGTGCACGTGGCCGACGCCTTTCTCAATCACACCGTCGTCGGTCACGCCGAAGAGGGTCTGATGTTTTGCGATGAATCGCGCGTAGTCGTCTAGCCCCTTGACAAACTCCGGGGCGAGACAGACAACGTCCCAGTTGTGCGCGACCTTGTCGGGATCTTCGGGATCGAGCCGAATCGAGCGTCCCCGCAATTGATTGACCGAAGTGGAGGTCGTGACCGTCGTGAGATCGATCAGCACATTTACCTTGTCCGCATCCCAACCTTCGCCCAGCAAACCCCGGGTTCCCACCAGACATTTGGTCAAACCGCGTTGAAAGAATTCGGTCACCAACGCGACATAAGTCCGCGGCGACCAATCGGGACCGCGACCGCTCAGCACGTGAAAGCCATCTTCCTCTCCATATTCGAGTTCAACATCCAAGTCGCGGCGGGCGAGCCACATTTCGGCCGCGGCGTCGAACTTGGACGCCAAATCGTCGTCGACCAGGACGGTCGAACCGGTCACCAAGATGGGATCCAACTCATCAGTATCCGCGTCACTTAACAGCATGCGGTAGACCGCGACCGCGCCGCCGGCCTCTTCGTCCAGGAGGTGTCGAATCTCGGCGGCGGTGGCGGAGGTCTTTTCGAAGTCCGTCACAATGACCGCACGAATGCGGTCTCCCAGCGCGGAGTGTTCCGCCTTGAGAATCGGCAACACGGCTGCCGCCTTGCCTTGAGCATAGGCCAAGACCCGTCCGATCAGAGACGCACAGGCTCGGCTGCCGGTTTCGGTGATTTGCGTTCCGAGCAACCGCAAGCGATCAGTGACCGATTCCGCCAGTGCATGGTCGCGGGGATCCGCTGAGATTCGCAGTCGACGGCGCACGTAGTGTTCCAGAACGGGCACCATGACAGGCAAGGAGAGTGATTGGTCGGCATTCCGCGTGCCGCTGTGGGCTGGGACCGTCCGCGGCTGGGGAACTCCACGGGGTATGAAAAGCCCGCGTCCCGACAGGAATCGAGGTCCCGCCCACGCCAATGCGGGCGCCCGAGATTCAAATGTCGGCCAGTCCTCGACGCAGCCCACGGCTAGTCGCCGCTCAGCCAGAATGCGGCGGAGCCAATCCCCAAGTGACTCTTCACAGCGATGAACGGCAGCCTCGCCCCGATCCGTATCGGACTCTCGCGGCTGGTGGCAAAGCTCATCGACCAACCCACACAGCTGTTCGTCCGCATTGGCGATGTAGGCAAGTTCTTCGGCCGTCGGCCTCACGAAATAGACGAGGTCTTGATAGGGTGCCAAGAACCCCTCTTTGACAACTGCCGGAACGGGAACTTCGTAATCGATCGGCCCGAAAAACTTGCGGTAGCGGGTGACATCCGCGCCGGGTTTGTTCTGCTCATCGGGCGGAGTGGCGGTCAGGCCCAGGACAATCGGGTGGCTAAAGAATCCGTGCGCTTCCTGCAACACTCGCCCCCAGTGACTGAGCAAGTGGTGGCATTCATCAAGAATCAGCAGCCCAATCTTTGAATCCTTCAGAAACGAAAGCGTTTCCAAGGACGATGCGTGCAATGTTTGCAACGTTTTTCCGCGTTCGGCCTGATCATCGCGAACCGCCTTGCGGTAGGCGGACAGGCGTTCGTCGAAGTAATCGCGATTATGACGTCTCAGGTCTTCGATCCAGACGGCAGCTTCTTCGGGATCTTGCGCCTGACCCGTCGCAACGAGTTTCTCGATCCAGGCATCCACAGCGGCGGTATCCAGCTTCTCCCCGCCGCGCTGCGGAAGAGTAATCGACTGATAGGTCAGCGATGTGAACAGTCCGGGCGCTTTGGGATCCATGCTCGTCGGCGACGGGTGCCCGGGCGGGAGGTCGAAGAGTTCTAACCGATCGACCCACTGGGATTGAATCGCCGAATTGGGTGAGAGCACCAGCGCGGGACATCGAATACACTCCGCCCACAGATACAGCCCCAAGACGGTTTTTCCCGAACCGGGGGGAGCGACGACGTGCAGACTTCGTTCTCCCCGGTCCAGTTGTTGCCGCGCGATGTTGACCACGTCGGTCTGCGACGGGCGCAATTGGCCGCGGAAGCGGATCGGCGGAAACGGAGCGGTCATGAAGTCCTCGATGGCCCCAGCGGTCGAAGTGGGCTTGGATCCTGGATCCTACAACGAACTCGCCCAAAAAGCAGCGACCACACCTAGGCAGGATCGTCAGTGCCCCATTGCCGGCCGGCGGAAGGGCAACGGCTGGGCTTGTGGTGAGGAACTTCCGTTCGCAAGGCAAAGTGCGATGCTCAATCGTCCCGTTTGGTGCGGCGGGTCCGTTTGGACTTGGACGCTTCGGGCTTCTTTCTTGAGGGGGACGTGCGGCGGGGCTTGGCCGTCTCTGCGGGCGGTTCCTTCAACGGGGACCCAAGGCCTTCGGTTTTGAGTTGTACGTGCACCTGGCCTGCATTGTCGGCGATTTGGTTCCAGGCATCGTAACACCGCAGATACAAGTTCCCGCTCGCCGGTGCGGTAAAAGTTCCGTGGCGGCCCAGCAGGAACGGCTTTGACAGCCGGTATCCGCGGTTGTCGTCGTCGATCAAGACAATGCCCACCAATTGGCCCGGCCGCGGCCCCTGGCGGGGATCGAGGGGCGGAACGGTCGCCGCGGTTGATTTGGCGACGACGCCGATTTCTCCCGGCTCTGCGCTTTGCGGCTGGGGAGCCGCTGGCAATAACTGCCGGCCGTCGGTGTCAAAATCGGGCCCGTCTTTGACGAGCGTCCACGTGCCTTTGGTGCTGTACTGGTATTTGGTGTCCGCCTTGACCATGAGCCGCGACGGCTGCCAGCCTTGGCGGGCTTTGACATTGGCTCTGAGCGGCCTGCTGCCGCGGCTCTCGCGAAACTTGTCGTTCCAGTCGAATGCGATCAGGTCGGCACGGAGGCCTTGATCGAGGTGCTTGATGAAGAATCTGTATTCGAAGGAAATCTCTTTGGCACGCGCCCCGTAAACTTGCTCGAAGCTGGTCTCCTTTCCGTTCAGCAAGTCGATGCCGAGCGGGCGAAACAATTTGTTGTAGTTGGGATTATTGGCCAGCAGATGGCACAGTGCCCACCGCCAAGCATATTCGCGCCAGGAGTCGCCGGTCGATTGCTGTCCGTTGACCAGTTCGTTCAGGCTCCTGATCTCAGCCCGCTGCAGATAGCGCAGCACGACCGGCTCGAGTTGGACACTCGGGTCGTTCTCGCGCCAATAGTTGCCCATCTCGGCCATCCCTTCGGAATACCAAGTCGGCCCGGTCCGCCCGAAGGTTAACGCGCAGTACGCATGCACCGCTTCGTGCAGCGGAACACCACGCTCCGCGACCGCGTAGACGACCGCATTGGCGTCGACAATTCGACTGGTCAAGCCGGATTGAAGTGCGCTGCTTAAGGTGACGCCGCCTCCCCCGGCGACATGCTGCAATCCCTTCGGATCCAAACTATTGGGCGGCCAATTTTCCAAGTCGTCTACGACGTAACACTCAATGACTTTGCGGCAAGGGGCGCCCCAATACTTTGAGATCAATCGCAACATGGTGTTCAGCCGCTTCAACAGCGCTTGAGCTTCCTTTTTGGGAAGGTCTGTGTGCAGCAGGAATCGACCCGAACGGTAATTGCGGGGTTTGTTTTCTACGGCCGCCGCCTCTGCCTTTTTGCGCCGGCTGCGCCGTTTGCGTTTCTTTTCGCCGGCCGCTTCGACTGGAGCACTCAATACGGCGGCAAAAATCGCGCAAACCAGCATTAACAAGATCGGGCGATAGACTCGCCCGGAGGTTACTCTCTTGCCAATCAGCTGAAGCACTTGAGCCACGAGTTCATGCTCCTGTCTTTTGAAGACGAGCGGAAAAGAGACGCGTGCGAAACGCATTAAAATGAAGCTGGTGAAGGGTGATTTGCCGGGACCTGGAACGATAACATTCCATGGTCCACCCTACGCCTTGAACTGTATCGAGTATAAAGGGGATAATCATGGTCAGACAAGCAGATTCTGCGCCGCTGCCTGCAATTCTACGCAGTGTATCGTTGCAGTTCCACAGCGCACGGACACCGTGAGGAATAATCGATTTGATGGCAAGTCACACTTTGACAAAGGATGAGGTGGCCGAGTTTCAGCGGCACGGATTTTTAGTGATCCCGCATCTGTTCGACGACGAGGAAATCGCGCTGCTGGAGCAGATTGCCCGGTCGGACCGACAGTTGGCCGCCGACGCGTCCGGGCGCCGCGACGGCGAGGGGGGTACGGTGCAACTTGCGGTGCGAAATGACTTGGGCGACGACATCTACGCCGCGATCGTCCGCTCGCCGCGTATCGTCGACCGCATGGAGCAACTCCTGGGCGGCGAAGTCTATCACTATCACCACAAAATGATTCTCAAAGAGCCGCTGGTGGGCGGAGCGTGGGCATGGCACCAGGACTACGGCTATTGGTACGACAACGGCTGTCTGTTTCCCGACATGGCCAGTTGCATGATCGCCGTCGATCGGGCCACACAAGCGAACGGCTGTTTGCAGGTCCTGCGCGGCTCGCACCTGATGGGGCGGGTCAATCACGTCAATATCGGCGACCAGACCGGCGCCGATCCGGAACGGGTCGAAGCGGCGCTGGAGCGGCTGGAATTGGTCTACTGTGAATTGGAGCCGGGCTCGGCAGTGTTCTTTCACAGCAATTTGCTGCACCGGTCCGACCAAAACAAGAGTGCCGATCCGCGGTGGGTGTTCATTTGTTGCTACAACACAGCGCGGAATGATCCGTACAAGGAATCACGACATCCCAGATACAGTCGGCTGGAGCGCTGGGACGACTCCCGCGTCAAGGAAGTCGGTCTGGCCCAACTGCGGCGGTGATCCGCGGCCAAGGGAGACCGGTTTGTTGTTTCGCCGGTTCGATCGTCGCGGCGACTCGCGCGGCGGGTTGCATGGCGATCACTCTCGATCAGTTCACCGGAAAAAACCTTGGGGGATTCGTGAGGGAATGGCGTTTCAGTGCTTGACGAATCGACCGAATCATGGACAAGATAGGCGATGTCAGTAGTCGCCGGTCGATTTAGGTGCCGATAGCCAATCGCGCGATTGCGGATGTGAGGAATGCTGCAGTCAGAGTTGTCGAGCGGTCCGTGATGGTCGCGGACGCCTATTCGATATCAACGGTAGCCGGGAGAGTCCTCATGTTAAGATTATTTTCTGTATTGGCGGCCGCGGTGGTGATTGCGGGCTTGTGGTCAGCAGCCACGGCTGAGGAAGAAGGCGGGAAGAAAGCCAAGAAGACGATTAAAGAAGTGATGAAAGACGCGCATAAGTCCGGGCTGCACAAGAAGGTGCTCAGCGAAAAGGCCTCAAAAAAAGAGCGGGAGGAACTGCTCGAACTTTACATCGCAATGTCGGACAATTCGCCGCCCAAAGGGGATCAGAAGTCATGGAAAATCTTAACTTCACGTCTCATCATCGGAGCCGACGACGCCGTCAATGATCCCAGTGACGTCAAAGAGCTCAAAAAGGCGACGAACTGCGGCAATTGCCATAAGAAGCATAAGAAATCATAAACTGCGGTTACTGGCCGCCACCAAGTGAAGCGATCAACAGCCCGCCGTCATTGCGATGGCGGGCTGTCTTCATCGCTGGTTCACCAAACCGCTGCAAATGGTTCGCTTACCTGGCCGGAATTCACTCCACATCCGCGGCGACGATAGAGAGAGGATGCGGCACCGTCGCCGCTGTGGCATGAGCCTCCAATTGCCGTTCTCCGATCGCGGGGGACTTTGACGGCCCATCCGGCGCGGTCAGCTCCCGCGCTTTGAGCACTTCCGCATGCAGCACTGGGAACTCCGGGATTTTCGCGTCCCACTCCAGAAGTGTCGAGACGCCTCCCGTCGATTGGTAGATCTGACGGTAGAGTTCCCAGACATGGTCGAGCACATGCCCGTCGTGCGTATCAATGATGTGCGTGCCGCAGTTGGTGTGACCGGCGAGGTGGAATTGCACGATCCGCTCATGGGGGACTTTGGCGAGATACTCCTGCGGATCGAGATCGTGATTGAAGCAGGAGACGTAAACGTTGTTGACGTCCAGCAGCAGTCCACAATCAGTATCATCCGCCATTCGCGAGAGGAATTCCCATTCCGGGATGGTCGAGGCGGCGAAGGTGATGTAGCTGCTGGGGTTTTCCAAGACCAGCGGACGTTCCAAGAAATCCTGCACGGTGCGAATCCGGCCGATCACATGCTTGAGCGTCTGTTCGTTGAGCGGAATCGGCAGCAAATCGTGGGCATTCAATCCGGCGACGCCGGTCCAGCAAAGGTGGTCGGAAATCCAGGCGGCGTTGATTTCAGCGGCCAGCCGTTTCAGTTTCGATAGATAATCGAAATCGAGCGGATCGGTGCTGCCGATCGAAAGCGAGACGCCGTGCATCACGATCGGGTACAGCTCGGCGATTTGATCCAGCACAATCCTCGGCCGTCCCTGAGAATCGATGTAGTTCTCGGAGATGATCTCGAACCAGTCGACATCGGGCCGCTGCTTGAGGATGTACGGATAGTGCACCGAGCGGAGTCCCAGCCCGAAACCGAGATCGGGATAGCCCAAACGAGAATCAGCCATACAGCGCTCAACCAGGAAAATGCAAAACAACCCCGCCGGTAGAGTTCACGACCGAGCGGGGCACTAAACCCGATTGCAACATGGTGGTTGCAGGGGGACAAATCTCTTGGAGGATCGATCGGCCAATCAACCTGCCGCCGGAGCTTCGCCGACTTTCTTCCCTTCGGCTTCCATGGCTTCTACGAACTTGGCGCGAACCTTTTTCCATGTGCCTGAATTCAGCGGCACGCCGCACTCGCCTTTCTCGCTGCAACTGTTGAGGCCGGCGGTGTCGCCGCAACCGCCCTGCCCTTTGCACTTGTTCGCAAAGTGGCAAGTGTGATGTTCCGCCGTGGCGCATGTGCCTTGTCCCGCACACTCGTTCATTTTGCTAGCGCCTTGGTTCTTGCACATGTTCAACCCGCGGCAGACGTGCGGTTCGCTCATCAGCAGGCTGACGTCGGTCTTGGCGTCGCCTTCGGGCGAGTCCGCGCCGAGATCGGCCTTAGGCGATTTGGATTCGGGCTTGTCTTTTGCATCATCGCCGCCGCCGCAGCCGATGGCTGATCCGGCCAACATTCCGCCGAAGGCGGCAGCCGTCAGTTTGCTGAAATCCCTCCGGTTGAGTTCTGACTCTTTCATTTCGCTCCTCACAGACTGGTCTCGTTAGTGAACGGCCACAGAATCATCCGTGTGCTTCGTTGAAAGCGACGGCATCATAGCAGCCGATTCGGATGGATTGTAGTCTGCCAGATCAGAGCGGAGCGCTCTGTGAGGATCCGTACAAAACCGAGAGCGGCGTAAAGCGGAACGGCCGGCGGCGTGGCTGCACGACTCAACTTCAGGAGCAGTCGTTTCACTCCGACTGATGCGGAATCTCTTTGCCCTGTAACTCGTGCAGAGCATTGTGTGCGGCGCGTTGCTCAGCCTCTTTTTTGGTGATTCCCCACGCGGCGGGGAAGTGCCGGTTCTCGATGACGGCGGCGACCTTGAAGCTCTTGGAATGATCCGGCCCCTGTTCGTCGAGCAGATTATAGACCGGAGTCGCTCCCAGCTCCTTTTGGGTGTGTTGCTGCAGCAGGCTCTTGTAGTTGCGCCCGTGGTGGCTTTCGGCGGCGGATTTGATTTCCGGCTCCATGATGCGCTGCACGAGTTGCCGTGCGGGCTCCCAGCCTCCATCGAGGTAAACGCCGGCAATGATCGATTCCAGCACAGCAGCCATCACCGACATGGGGACCGAGTCGTGCACACTCAATCCGCGTCCCAGGAGTAAAAAGTCCTGAAAACCGAGTTCCTCACTCACCTTTGCACACGTGTTGCGGCTGACCACGATGGACTTGATACGCGTCAATTCGCCTTCGGGGTATTCGGGGAACTGCAGGTAGAGCAACTCGCAGACGACCGCTCCCAGAAACGCGTCTCCCAAAAATTCCAGCCGCTCGTTGGACTCCAATCGGTGGGACGCGATCGATGCGTGTGTTAAACAGTTTCGCAGCACATCGCGATCGGCGAATTGATAACCGACAACCTCCTCGCAACGTTGGAGGACTTCTTCGTCGAACGATGGTTCTTGATTAGCAGCCATCTGCTGTTAGCAGTCGCGCGGATGAAGTGACGTTGCAAGCCCCCCTGGATGGAACGCTCGCGATCTGAACACGGAAATGAGGAGAGAGCCCGGCGACGGCAACGACAAGCGAATTGCTGACTGAATCGCTCGGCTGACCATCGCAATGAAATGTCCTTACACTATTCTATTTCAAAGAAGTCGTCTTAACAACAGCCACTTTCCCGTTCTGTGTTCTGATTCAGGGAGAATCCCAATCGTAACGTATCAAAAATGCGTTCTATATCGCCCCAACTCATATCTCAGTCAGTGGCGGCAAGACCCGTTTCGAGTTGCGCCATAGGCGGTAACTTAGTCGACACTTTGGAAATGAGATAGATGCCTAAATATTAGGCTGCTTGTGCCGAACAGAGGCGCGGAAAAGTTCAGATTTCGATCCAACAACCGCGGTATTTCAATTCGTAAATAGACTCGTCAAGCCGGTGTGTCAAAAAGGAAACATCGATTCCGGCAGCCGAGAGAATCACTTCACCACGGGCGACATATGATGCATCACGGAATGACAACAAGAGCGACTGTTGGCCGGTGCGGTTTCGAGTTTGGGCGCTGAGAAACACATCTGGCCGGGTCAAACCCGATGGATATAATAGCGCAGTCCATTCGAGACTTGTCTGTTCAAAGTCGTTGTGCGTTCACGTCCGCGGACAGGAGTGGAGACGAATCGGCAGAATTCCAAGAACGAAAGGGTCAAGAACATGCATAAACTGAGCAGCAACAAACATTGGACGGCGGCGATCTTTGGCGTCGTCTGTCTTGTGGGAGCGGCAGCGGTCTTGGCACAGCGCCAGGACGGCAACAGCACTCCCTTGGCGAGCGCGCAGGATCTTTCCACGGCATTCCGAAACGCCTCGAAGGACGCCATGGGGAGCGTCGTGGCGATCGAAACGGTCTCTCGGGCCGGCATGTCGAATGCTCCGCAAATCGAGGAACTCTTTAAAGGATCGCCGTTCGGAGAACAGTTCAAAGATGACCCCAGATTCAAGCGATACTTCGGGCAGCGGGGTCAGCGTCCGATGCCGCGCCAACATGGACGCGGTTCCGGATTTGTGGTCGACCCGTCCGGTGTGATCATGACCAACAGTCACGTGGTTCGTAATGCGGAAAAAGTGACCGTCCGTTTCCGGAACGGCCGCGAATATGAAGCGACGGATATCAAGTTTGATTCGCGCTCGGACATCGCGATTTTGAGAATTGAAGCGGACGAGCCTCTGCAGGCGTTGCCGATGGGCGACAGCGAGGAGATTCAAGTCGGCGATTGGGTGCTGGCGATCGGCAGCCCGTTCGGATTGGACATGTCGGTCACCGCCGGAATCATTTCGGCGAAAGGCCGCAGCAACGGCATTACCGAGCGGGACTACTTCCTGCAAACCGACGCCGCAATTAACCCTGGAAACAGCGGCGGGCCGCTGATCAACCTCAAAGGCGAGGTCGTCGGCCTTAACACGGCAATCTCGACCCGCAGCGGCGGATACGACGGGGTCAGCTTTGCGATTCCGGTGAACATGGCCAAGTGGGTCGGCGGCCAACTGATGGCGAACGGCAAGGTGCAACGGGCCTATCTGGGCATCGTGATCAAGCCGGTGGACAGCGATCTGGCGGACGTGCTTGGAACACCGGTCGGCGAAGGCGCTGTCGTGGCGGATGTTCGCAGCGGAACTCCGGCCGAAAAAGCCGAACTGAAAAATGGCGACGTGATCGTCCGATTGAACGATCAAATGGTTTCCAGCACGCCGAAGCTGCAGCGGATTGTGGAAGAATTGGAAATCGGCAAGTCGTATCCGATCGAAGTCATTCGCGGCGGCGAACGCGTCAAGCTGACGATGGTCGCTGAAGCGATGCCGGAGGATTTCCTGCGGAAGACAAACTTCCAAGTTGACGAGCCGCAACCGAAGCCGGAATCGAAGTCCTTCGATGACTGGGGGATGGAAGTTCAGGCGATCACTCCGGAGATCGCCGAGCAATTCGGCTTGGGCGAAGATGCCGGGGGCGTGATGGTTACCGACGTCAAGCCGGACAGCCCGGCCGCCGAGAAGCGAATGCAGCCCGGCACGGTCATCGAAACGGTCGGCAAGAAATTCGTGCCGGTCTCTACGCCGAAGGAATTTGCGGCTGCGGTGGAAGAACATGGGACTGACAAAGGTGTCCTGTTACACATCCGTCACCCCAACGGCCGACGTGATTTCGTCGTGTTGAAGAAGTAACCAAGTGATGCAGCCCGCTGCAGGCGGGACACAGATGAAAAAACGACCGGGTTGCGGAATACGCTTCCCGGTCGTTTTTCTTTATTGCGATCGGCGGCAGGTGTCACGTTTCTTAAAACAGCACCGGCTTACCCAGTTTCCGTCTCAACACGGTCCACTGCCCTGCGTGCATCGTCGTGTGAATCGCTTGCAGCGCCATGATGTGGCCGACGGTGGGAAAGTGCTCGCGAAATTGTTCTGGAGCCGGTTGGTCCAAGTCCTCGTCGCTGAGCTGATCCAACAGACTGAGCGTCGCTTCGCGCTGGTCTTTGAGCATCTGCAGGTATTGGTCCTTGGTGTGGAACTTTGCAGGATCGTCAACGGATGCCGTCTCTTTGGTGTATTGCTCTGCAAAGCCTTCCGGCAACTCCGGCATTGATCCGGGCCGGATGCTGCCAACCAGTTGATTCTCCGAGTTGATCAAATGCCCCAGTTGCCACGCAATATGGTTGGCTCCGTCGACCGGCCGGATCAACAAATCGGCGTCTTCCAGATCTCCCAGGTAACCCTGCGCAACCATGTCGGCGATTCCCATTGATTGACGGATGGCGTCTCGGCTGTCCATGTGTCGTTCCTTGTACTGCGGGGGTAAGAATAGAATCCGTACACCTGGCGTGTGACGGAATGCGGCAATCATTCTCCACAGGCTGCCTGCATTCTGTGAGCCAGTTCACATTTCGCATAGTCTCAGTTCTGGACTGGCAAATCCTCAAACTCGATGTTCACCGGCACTTTGTCCAGAATCATCGTCGGCGCGACGTAAACGAAACGGTAATCTTTCAGATCGCTGGGAAGCCCCTGGAAGGGATACTCGATCAAGACACCTGCTGTGCGCGAGAAGGACGTTCGCTGTCCTCCGCCGAAATTGATCCGCTTGCCGTCGGGCGACTCGAGAAAGACGTCGTTGTGGTAAATCCACGTCCGATGCGACTCAAATGCAGGCCCCTGTGCGTCATACTCGACCGCCGCGCGAATTCGCAAGTCATTCTCCCCAGACTTTGTGGGACTTGAATCGACATCTTGGAGCGTCACCGTCACCCCGCCGCGTCGCCGTGCGGTTCCCTCGGCATCCAAAATATCCGAGAACCGAATCGGCTCCGTCCCGGCGGCGATGACCATGTTGACTTTCCCGCGAACGCTCATGGTTTGCAGCGGTTCGTCCGCACCGGCCAAGTCCAGATTCAGAGCACTCGACCGGCCGCGATCACCGAAGGAGAGTTCCCACTGCGCGCCTGGATTCGCCGAAGCTAGTTGTTGACTGTTTGGAGTGGCGGCGGTCCAGTCAGCAGCGGCATAGGAGAGGAACAAGGGCCGCAAGCGGGGCTCGACAGAGACCTCCATCATCAGTCGCACATCGTTGAATTCTCGACGTCGACGTGCGGATTGCACTGTCACGCGGAACGGACCTGAGTAAGCCACGGCGACCGGCCGGCGGAGTTTGGATTCATCGATCGGCTCGATTCGCAACGAGGAGGAACCATCGGGAAAGCGACAGACGCTGTCAAATCTCCGCGCGATCGTATCGACTGCCTGCCAGAAGGTTGCTTCCTTCAGTGTGATATCGATTTCGCGGTTTTGTTGTGAATCGGAGAGCCCAACGACGTTCAGACGATTTCCGGTCTGCTCTTCGACTGCGGCAATCAATTCGCGAAGTGAGAACCGGCCGTTCAGAATGACGTGTGACGGCTGGATCGAACTGCGGGCTTGTTGTTGTTCAAGCTGAAGCCGCAACCGGTTCAGGGTTTGGCGGACACCAGGCCGGGAGACGAGTTCCGGAGGAGGAAAGTGCCGCAGTGCGGCGGGACCAAGCTTGAGCAGTTGACGTTCAGCGTCTCGGCGAACCGAGAGCCGATTGGCATCGAGCTGTTCAATCAGCGCGGAGACTTTGCCATCCAAATCGCCGGCAGAGCGCTCGTCTGCTCGTGATTCTGCACAGATGCCGGCGAGAGCGGCCAGCGATAGGGTCAGCAAGATCGCTCGAATCCGCAAGATTCCCCCTTTGTGAAAAATGCGGCAAAGCGGCCGAAGGGGTCGCTCGCCTGTTTCTTAAGTTTACGGTGCGATTGATGCCGGGGAAATGGTCAAATCAAGGTTGATCGTGACTGGCCGATTGAAATTCACCGACGGCCAGCCGGATCGCAATCGGTGCACCTAATTCCGTTCTATACTTCAATATCGTTGCCCCACCGTATACGTCGCGAATTCCGCCGACAACACTCCCTTTACGCTTATTGAGTGGAGCCAATGGCCATGTCTCGCCAAAATCTTGTGATCGCCGTCCTGAGCTGTCTGCTTCTGGTAACAGCCGGCAGGCCGGCTGCCGGGAAAGACAAGTCGCTCTTACGGCTGGACGTGCGGGGCAAGACGCTTGAGGGCAAAGCGGTGGCCGGCGACTCGCGCAATTTCTGGCTGATGAGCCGTGATGGGCGGCTTCAAGAATTGTCGTTTCGCGAGGTCAAGAACTTCGAGAAGCTGTCGACAAGTTTTCGTGGGTTTTCGGCAGTTGAAATCCGCGATCGCCTGAAGCGCGAGTTTGGGTCTGGTTTTGAAGTGACGGCCAAAGGGCGTTATGTGGTCTGCGGTCCGCGGGGACGGGCCCGAGAATACGCGAAACTGTTTGATGGAATCTACAACCGGTTTTACGCCTATTTCCGGGCGCGGCAATTTCGACTGAAGACTCCGGCGTTTCCTTTGGTGGCGCTCGTGTTTCCCGACCATCAGGGATTTGCTCGGTACGCAGCCGGCGACGGCGTTCAAGCGTCCCGAGGTTTGATGGGGTATTACCATCCTCACACCAATTGGGTCGCGCTGTTCGATCCGGGCAATCGCTCGGCATCGACGGAGCAGTCACCGCTCACTGAGACCGAAGCGGTCTTGCTGGGATCTCGCTCCCCATCGCGGCGGTTGCTGTCCCCGGAGATCTTTGCCCGTACCGGTTCGTCCGAGCGCGGCCTGCGCGACACGATGATTCATGAAGCCACGCACCAAATCGCCTTCAACGCCGGGCTGCATACGCGTATCGGACAGAATCCGAAATGGATCGTCGAGGGATTGGCCACGGTTTACGAAGCACCGGGAATTCGCAACAGCAGCACCCACAACAAGCCGGCTGATCGGATCAACCGTGAACGATTCGACTGGTTCATGAGGTTCGCCCAAACGCGCCGTCAGAAAGGATCGTTGGCCGCCTTTATTTCCGATGACCGCAAATTCAATGCGCGGGTTCTCGACGGCTACAGCCAGGCGTGGGCCTTGAGCTACTATTTGATCGAAACTAGATCGCACGCGTACGCGAAGTACCTGCGGAAGGTGGCACAACGCGACCCGCTCAAGAAGTACTCGACACAGGAACGGTTAGAGGACTTTCAGAAGGCGTTCGGCAAGGATCTGGCCGTGCTGGATGCGTCGTTCATGCGGTTTATGAAAAAGCTTGCCGCAACCACGAAATTCTAGCTGTTAGCGACGAATCTCATGCAACTGCATCAAGATCCGCGGATTGCCGGCCGTGGCCGGTGAATTGCTCGTTGGCGGCGCTGCGGACGGGCCGGACGCTGCCTGCGGCGAAGTGCTCGTCTGAGCGTGCTTGATCCATGCTGGCGACACGGCACTCAGCACCATCGCAGCAAAATCGTGGGCTCGACTGGGAATCCGAGCCGCGATCTCTGCGCGATAGACAACGGTGAGCCAAATCATGCCGAAGAGAATCATCGCGACACCAAGGACCGATCTGGCGTCGATGGCCGCCGCCGGGGACGACAAATGTTGATTTGTATCGAACTCTTCGCCGAGTGCCGAAGATGCGCCGCTGCCGGTCGGCGACGTTTGACGCGCGCTGGAGTCAGCCGGGGTGTGCCGCGTTGAATCCGATGTGGAACCGGCAGGGTCGGACAAGTTGCGATCTGCGGCATGAAAGGCTGCTGCCGTCTCCTCCGCGTGCGAAATCGCCGCGTGCTGATCGGTTCGTACTTCCCGGGAGGCGAGTTGGATTTGGGTCGGAACAGTCTCGGGCATAACGGCAACTTCGCGAAATTGCGGAAGCGCGTCGCGGTCGATTGCCTCGGGATCGAACGCAATAACCATTCCGTCAGCCAGTTTGACGGATGAGGTTGCGGACGATCGCGAACGCTGTGAACCTCCGGTGGAAATGATCGTCACTTGTCGGATGACTTCCGGCGATTGATTCAGCTTCCCGATCAGCGCCGCAACGGTCAGGTTTGTGTCGAACAACGGTAACAGCTGTGGTTGATCCTTGAGTCCCGCAAGCGCAACGTAGGAGATGCTGTTTTGAGACGCGGGTACTTCCGAAGCCGCTTGCTCTCCGGCTGCTTCCGCCGCCGCAATGATAATGTCGCCGGCCTGTAGGCGCGTTTTGAGAGTGGGAGTCGCCGTCTGAAAATGCATTTGATGGACCAACCGCCCCTTACGGACGATCTTAACCTGGCATTTTTCGGCCGTACCTTTGAGACCTCCGGCACGATGAACGAGCACGTGCAACTCCAGCGGTGCGTGCTGAAACTCGTAGGCGCCCGGGAACTGGACGTCGCCCAGAATGAAGCAGACAGCCGGCAGCGGAGCTTGTGGTGATTCGACCGGAATCGGCGCGACAGTCGATTGGGCCGCAACGACAGCGGCACCGGATAGCGCAAGCAGACATCCGAGCGCCACCGGTAAGTGTCGAATAACCCTGCTGTTCACAGCCTTGTCCCTCCCTGGGGTGAAATCGAGCCCAATCTTCGCGCAGAGATACCGGCCCGTATAATTCGTATAATCGGCGAGATTTCCAGTATCGCATGAACTGAAAAGCTGATCTTACGAATCAGTGATCTCAAAACGTCGCGAGTTTGCTTGAAAGCAGAGATGGACCATGAGTGATTCTTATATTCTGGCTGGTTGCCGGACCCCGATCGCCAAGTTCTTGGGAGCGTTTCGAGATATCTCCGCGCCGGAACTGGGCGCGATTTGTATCCGCGAAGCGCTGCTTCGCGCGGACGTGTCACCGGAGCGGGTTGATGAGGTGATCATGGGCAACGTGCTCTCGGCCGGCCTGGGACAGGCGCCGGCGCGTCAAGCAGCGCTGAAAGCGGGACTTCCAGCTCCGGTCGCGGCACTGACGATCAACAAGGTCTGTGGCTCCGGCCTCAAGGCGGTCATGTTGGCCGACCAGGCGATTCGCTTGGGGGATGCGCAGACCATCGTGGCGGGCGGCATGGAAAGCATGACGCGCGCGCCGCATCTGGTTCCCGGTCTGCGGAACGGGCTGAAATTCGGCGACGGCAAACTCGTCGATTCGATGCTCTTCGATGGGCTTTGGTGCTCGATTCACGACTGCGGAATGGGAGAGTACGCCGACGGTACGGCAGACAGAGTCAGCGTGAGCCGCGGCGAGCAAGATGAGTTTGCCGCGCGGAGTCAACAGCGAGCGGGCCGCGCGTTGGCCGAGCAGGCGTTTGAGGAGGAAATCGTTCCGGTGTCGATCTCGGTGACTCGTGAACAAACAGTGATGACTGCGGATGAAGGGCCGCGTCCCGATACCACCGCGGACGATTTGAGTCGGCTGAAACCCGCGTTCAGCAGCACTGGCACGGTCACGGCCGGGAATTCGTCGATGCTGAGCGACGGAGCGGCGGCTGTTGTCGTTGCCGGCGAGCAGGTTGCCGAATCGTCGCCGGCGCCCTTGAAGGCCCGCATAGTGGCTTCGTTTACGAGCGGGGTGGAGCCCCGGGACATCTTCATCGCCCCCGTGACCGCCGTGCGCGGGGTACTCGAAAAAGCTCAATTACAGACGGACGACATCGATCTCTTTGAAATCAATGAGGCATTTGCGGCCCAAATGCTGGCTTGCTTGAAACAGTTGCAACTCGACGAGAATAAGGTCAATATCTGCGGTGGTGCGATCGCGCTGGGGCATCCGATCGGCGCCAGCGGAGCGCGAACGTTGGTGACGCTGCTCTCGGCGCTGAAGCGGCATCAGCTTCGGCGGGGATTGGTCAGCCTCTGCCTCGGCGGCGGCAATGCGGTCGCGATGATTGTCGAGCGCGATGTGTGATTCTTGCGACGCACTTCGGCAACGGAAACTGTTATCAAAACCAGTCAGAGTTAATGAACAGCCTTATCGAGATCGTTCGCCGACTTGGGCTCGATTCTTGACTTCATTTCAAACAGAAAGCGATGATCGATGAACCAGCCGGAATCTTCAGCGTCGACGAATCCTGCGAAAGCTTTCTACGACCGCATCAGCCACGCCTATGATCTGCTGGCCGATTCCAACGAGCATGTCGCCCGTGAGAAAGGGCTGGCGGCGTTGAACGTCGCGGCTGGAGAGCGGGTGCTGGAAATCGGATATGGGACCGGGCACTCCCTGTTGCAGTTGGCGGAGGCCGCGGGCGCCGAGGGGCATGTCTGCGGCGTCGACATTTCTGAAGGAATGCAGAAGGTCGCTCAGAAACGTGTCGATGACGGAGGGGTTGCCGACCGTGTCACGCTCTCGGTTGGTGACGTACCCCCGCTCGGCTTTGCCGATGGTGAATTCGACGCGGTCAGTATGAGTTTCACTCTGGAACTGTTTCCGCTCGATACCATTCCCGAAGTGTTGGCGGAGATTCGCCGCGTTCTCAAACCGGGCGGACGGGTCGCGACGGTCTCGATGGCGCTCACTCAAGCAGACGAGAAAGACAGCATGCTTGAGAAAACCTACAAGTGGATGCACCAACACTTTCCGCACATCGTCGACTGCCAACCGATTGACGCCGAGGGTTCCATTCGCGATGCGGGCTTTGAGATCCGCGTCTCCGACCGTTTAGAGATCTGGACGATGCCGGTCGCGGTCGTCGTCGGTATTGCATAACGGGCCGCGTCATAGGACCTCGCTATTGCGACACTTGTTTGACCAATCGCCGGATGCCGCCCATGACGTGGTCTTCGACGGAGGGGGCGAACGGCGTCGGCGTTAGCTGATGCACGATACCCGTCCGGCCCTCATAGCCACCTTCCAACAGGACGCGCTGTGACGGCAGATAGGCGAACACGTCGGTGCAATAGCCGGCGACCCAGACCATCGGTCCGACGAACTCCGCTTTCGGCTTCCGGGAATAATCGACGACGGTTTCGCCGCTGACGGCGATGAACAACAGTTCTTTTCCGAATCGGGCCGCATACAGGGGACAGGGCTGTTCGCTCATCAGTTTGCCGTGCTTCTCCAATTCTCCCAGCAGGTACTTTGCTTTGCGCTGCCGATAGCTGGTCGCTGTTTCTGCGTCGCGCTGCAGTTGCTCACGTGTGGGCGGCGGCTCCAGCGGAAGGTTGACGACGGTGTGCGCCGTACGGAGCGGACCGTGCACTTCGGTCTGCTCGCCTTGAATCGCGCGTTCGACAGCGTCGGAAAGCTCGCGCCCGTGTTGCCGGCAGTACTCTAGCCCTTTGGGGCCGTGGCGAGGGTACGGATTCTGATCGCCGCCGCAACCCATCATAAACAGCGCGACTGCCCCCGGATGGCTGGCTTCGACGTTGTACTGCGCGAAGCCGGCATAGTCGCCGCAATATTGATAAAACGCCAGCGTCGTGTTGTGGCAGGCATAGCCGAACATCACCGCCCGCAGTTTTCCGTCGGGGGAGACCACCTGCATCACGGGGACGTCGTCTTCCGTGATCCCCTCATCGTAGCGGCGGTTCACGATGCCGCTCTCGGTTGGGAATCGCCGGCTCTTTCCGAAACTCGCACTGGACTGGCTGACGAGCAGTCGCGCAGGTTTGAGATCATCCAATGATTCCCGAACGAGCGTGATCAGTTTGGGAATCAATTGCTGGTCGATGTAATTCGCCAGCGCCGCTTCGGCCTCGTCGCTGAGGTTGTGAAAAACCGGCCGCTCCACGGCAACTTCAGGGGCACAATGGGTGTGTGAGACGTTGATGATTAGGTTGCTTTGCGGGAGGCCGTGCGACTTTTCGACGGCGGCGGCGACCGGTCGGGCAATGCCGTAATGCATTGAACCGAGATCGCAGGTCACCAGCACCAGCCGCGTCCCCTGCTTCGATTCAAACGCCAGCGCTTTGGCATACAGGTCGTGGACCTTGCCCTCGGCCGGTTTGTTACGGCTACCGTATCCAGAGAGCCACGTTGGTGATTCGGGAGTAACGACGACCTTGGCAACGCCCACCTGCCACTCGGCGGCGAGGAGGGGAGTTCGGCTGACACAGAATAGGATCGCGATCAAGAAAAAACGTTGGAACCAGTGCATGCGATTGCTTTCCAAGGAATTGAGTTGTGGCCATCGGGGCGGCGACAATATTGTTACAGGCTTTGCGAAAACCGGCCGATGAACTAGACTATAAGCATAAACGAAATTGCATGTGTCGGGAATTCACGACCACAAGGACTGCTGATGTTGACGCTGCTGGGACCAAAGGCTCGTTATTGCGACGGTTTGCCGCGCCGTTCATTTTTGCAGATTGGCGGGCTGGCCGTCGGCGGACTCAGCCTTCCGCACATCCTGGCTGCTGAAGACAACTCTCCGCGGAGCAACAGTCGTCATTCGATCATTATGGTCTACCTGTCGGGCGGATTGTCGCACCAGGATACCTTTGATCTCAAGCCGGACGCTCCCGACGGGATTCGCGGCGAATTTACGCCGATTGCATCCAACGTGCCGGGAATCCAAGTCGGCAACCTGCTTCCCAAAACCGCGCAGGTGATGGACAAGATCTCGGTGATCCGCTCGATTGTTGGGTTGAGGGACGAACACTCCAGTTTTCAAAACGTGACTGGATATCGCAAACGTCAAAGCGAACTTGAGGGCCGCCCCAACTTCGGGTCGGTCGTATCGCAACAGCAGGGCTCGACTGACGGAGTTACGCCGGCGTTTGTGGATCTGTTCCCCACAATGCAGCACCGTCCCTACAACAGCCCCGGCCCCGGTGTCCTCGGCGCGGCCCACGCGGGAATCAAAGCGGACGGCGAGGACCTTGCCAGCATGAAGTTGCGGTACGTCGACGCGGGCCGTTTCGGCAACAGGCAACAATTGCTGAAGGGATTGGACGCCTACCAGAGAGACGTCGACAACGAACAGATCGGCGGCGTCGCATCCAACTATGAGCGGGCATTCAGCGTGTTGACCTCTAGCAAGCTGGTCGATGCGCTCGACGTGGAGAAAGAGGATCCGCAGATTCGCAACCGCTACGGCAAAGGTTCCCCGAAGCATCTCGGCGACGGTGCTCCGATGTGGAATGACCAACTCTTGGCGGCGCGGCGGCTGGTCGAAGCGGGAGTGCGGTGCGTCACCGTCGCCTATGGGTTCTGGGATACGCACGGGAACAATTTTGGACACCTCAAGCACCATTTGCCGCTGTTCGACACGGGGTTCTCGGCTCTCGTCGAGGACATACACGCCCGCGGTTTGGACAAAGAAGTCACCGTGATCGTCTGGGGCGAATTTGGACGGACGCCCAAGATCAACAAGAATGCCGGCCGAGATCACTGGGCCCGCGTCAGCCACGCACTGCTTGCGGGCGGAAACATGCCGGCCGGGCAGATCATTGGCTCGACCGACAAGATCGCGGGCGAGGCGCAAAGCCGGCCGGTGCACTACCAAGATGTGCTGGCCACGCTGTATCACAACATGGGGATCGACCCCCACCGTTTCATCCGCCGCTCCGGCGGAGCGACCGTGCCGATTCTTCCCGGCAGCGCGCGAATCATCCCGGAATTGACGTAGGCGGCTCGCGCCCGACGCCGAAGCGTTCGGTCATCACATTTCGGGGCGCGGTCGGCGGGACCGTGTCACAGTTGCTTGTGATTCGCCGTCAAATCGGGATATGATCGGGATCTTCTCTAGCTCGAGTCTTGTACTTTCGCCTGCCTCGCCTGGTTGACCTCTTGCATCAGAAAGTAGTTCGTCCCGATGAAGATTCACTTGATCGCTCTGCTGGGCATTGTCGCTCAGCTATCCGTTGCTGCGGCAGCGGACGACATTACGATTGAACGCGTGATCGGTCCCGAGTTTCCGGGCCCGTATAAACACCCCGCCACCATCGCCGAATTTGACAACGGCGATTTGTATATCACTTACTACGGCGGCGACGGGGAATACGAAGGCGACACGCGTGTCTATGGCATGCGCAAGGCGAAGGGCAGCGATACGTGGACCAAGCCGGAAGTGATTGCGGACACGCCGAACCGGTCCGAAGGCAACGCCGCCGCCTGGCAGGCGCCCGATGGAACGGTGTGGTTGTTTTACATTACGAACTACGGCCCCACGTGGTCCTCAGCGCGGGTCAAATACAAGACCTCCAAGGACTACGGCAAGACCTGGTCCGATCCCTATATGCTCTCCTTTGAAGAAGGCACGATGTGCCGCAGCCGGCCAATTTTGCTCAACAATGGCGACTATTTGCTGCCGCTGTATCATGAAACGGGCGAAGACCGCGAAGGGACGGCGGCCGACACCTGCAGTTTCTTCATGCGGTACAATCCGAAGACGAAAAAGTGGACCGAAACAAATCGGATCATGTTCGAAATCGGCAACTTGCAGGCCTCACCGGTGCAGATTGACGACGATTATTTGATCGCCTACATCCGCCGCGGCGGACGCTTTGGACCATACCCCGAAGGCGTGCTGGTTCGCTCCGAATCGCGCGACGGCGGTTACACGTGGTCGCCCGGCACCAAGACGCAGTTCAAGAATCCCAACTCGGCGGCCGATTTTATCAAGCTCAAGAACGGGCATCTGTTGTTGGTATTCAACGACAACAACGAAGGCCGACGCATGCCGCTGACGGTGGCGATTTCGACCGACAACGACAAGACGTGGCCGCACCGCCGCGACATCTACGACAAGGCCGGCGACACGTCCGCCTATCCTTCGGCCATTCAGACCCAAGACGGGAAGATTCACATCGTTTACACGTCCGGCCGCCGCAAAATCATCAATCATGCGGTGTTCGACGAATCGGCGATCTTGGGACACAAGAAATAGCGGCGACGAGTAATTTTCACCACGGAGACACGGAGGACACGGAGATCCCAAAATCCGAAGCACGAAATCCGAAATACGAAACAAATTCGAAATCCAAAATTCTAATGTTCAAAACGTTTTGGATTTCGGTCATTTGAATTTGTTTCGTATTTCGTGCTTCGGATTTCGTATTTGAACTCTCCGTGTCCTCCGTGTCTCCGTGGTGAATTTACTGATGAATTCTTGAGCGATTAGCTGGGATTGTAATCTCGAGCGGCACAGTCAACTGAGGGGAACAGCATGCGTATTCTCTGTGCGTTTTTGTTGGCATTTTGCACTTCACTTTTGGGCTCAACCGTACGGTCACGTGCGGCGGAGACTGAGCGGCCGAATGTGCTGTTTTTGATTTGTGACGATCTGAATTGCGACTTGGGCTGTTACGGGCATCCGCAAGTCAAATCGCCGCATATCGATGGGCTTGCGCGTCGCGGCGTGCGGTTCGAAAGGGCCTATTGCCAGTATCCGCTCTGCGGGCCGAGCCGGGCGTCGTTCATGACGGGACTGTATCCCGACCAGACGCTCGTCCGCCGCAACGCGATTCACATTCGCGAGCATGTGCCGAACGTGCAGACGATGTCGCAGTTGTTTCGCAACAACGGCTATTTCGCGACGCGGATCGGCAAAATCTATCACTACAACGTTCCCAAACATATCGGGACGGGCGGGCACGACGATCCCTATTCCTGGGACAAGACGATCAATCCCCGCGGCCGCGACAAGGATGACGAACATCTGATCTTCAGCCTCAGGCCGGGACAGTTCGGCGGCACAATGAGTTGGCTGGCGGCGGACGGAACAGACGCCGAACAGACCGACGGCATTGCGGCGCTGGAAACGGTGCGTCTGCTCAAGCAGTACGCAGAATCGAAGAAGCCGTTTTATTTGGCCGTCGGGTTGTATCGCCCCCATACGCCTTATGTGGCGCCGAAGAAGTACTTCGACATGTATCCGCTCGACAAGATCGTTGTGCCGAAGGTGCCGGAGGGGTATCTCGACACGCTGCCGAAACCGGCGGCCGCCTCTTTGACGCGCAAGAAAGACCAACTCAACTTGCCGGACGACCTCGCCCGGCAGGCGATACAGGCGTATTACGCTTCGATCACCTTCGCCGACGCGCAACTGGGGTTGATTCTCGATGCAATGAAGCAAACCGGGCTCGATAAGAACACGATCGTGCTGTTCACGTCCGACCACGGCTATCACATGGGTGAACATGGGCATTGGCAAAAGACGACGCTGTTTGAAAATGCCGCACGTGTGCCGTTGATCATCGCAGGTCCTGGCACGACCGCCGCCGGAGAGAGTTCCGCGTCACCGGCGGAAATGGTCGATTTCTATCCCACGCTTGCGGAATTAGCCGGATTGGAGCCGCCCGACTACGTCTCCGGAGTCAGTTTGGCTCCGGCATTGACCGATCCGTCGGCAACGCCCCGCGATTCGGCGTTTACGCAGTTCGCGTCAGGATACAGCGTGCGAACGCCACGATATCGCTATACGCACTGGGGACCGGACGGCGCTGATGGTGCGGAGTTGTACGATCACACATCCGATCCGCAGGAAATGGTCAATTTGGCACAGCGACCCGAACACGCCGCGACCGTAGAGAAGCTCTCAAAACTGCTTAACAAAAGCATTGCGGGCGCTAAGCAAAAGCCGAAGGGTGTGCGGCAGATTCGTTTCGCCAACCGGCGCCGCGTGCGCTGATAACGGCGTCCGACGGACTGCCGCCAAGCTAACGTGCGTTGACCAAAGGAGTCACCAGCAGTCATGGTTCGATTTTTTGCATCCGTTGCGACCTGCCTCTGTTGCATGATCAGTTTACCTGCCGCCTCAGCGGCCGAGCCGGACGTTCGTAAGGCGAACAACGGAAACGTCGTGCTGGAGGATATTCCCGAGATCCCGCGCAGCGTCGTCGACAGCTTAAACCGCTATCAAAATATCCGCGGCGCCTATTTCGATGCTTGGATGAAAGACGGGAAGAGCATCTACATTACAACCCGCTTCGGCGACGTTTCTCAGTTGCACCGCGTGGACATGCCCGGCGGGGCGCGGCGGCAGTTGACCTTTTTTCAGGAACCGATCGGCGCGGTGGTAAGGCAACCGGGCGGAAATTTGCTCAGTTTCACCCGAGATGCCGGCGGCAATGAACAGGCGCAGATCTTTCTGTTCAACCCCGCGTCCGGCGACTCGCAGATGATCAGCGACGGCAAGTCCCGCCACCGGTTCATGTCGTGGACACGAGAGGGCGACGGTCTCGCCTATCAAAGCACGCGCAGAAACGGACGTTCCAATGACATTTGGTTCAGCCCCGTCCCGCATCGCGCTGGGGAGGACAGAATTCTTCTGGAGGCCCCCGACGGATCGGCCTGGCTGCCTGTCGACTGGAGCGCGGGTGGCGAGTCGTTGTTGATTCAGCAGTTCGTGAGCATTACGGACTCGCGGGTCCATCTGCTCGACGTTAACAGTGGAAAGCTGACTGCGCTGGCCGGTTCGGCCGACGATCCGTCACGAAATCTGGTCGGTTTTTCCAGCAGTTTTGACCGCGACGGGCGAGGGATCTTTTTTCTGACCGACCGTTCCTCCGACTTCACGCAGTTGGCCCACCTCGATCTTGCGGATCGATCGGTCAGCATCATCTCAAAGGAGATTCCTTGGGATGTGGAGGAGTTCGTGCTGAGCGACGACCGAACGCGGGGTGCATTTACGGTTAATGAAGGTGGATTGAGCCGGCTGTATTTGTTTGATCCTCAGACGCGGAAATACGCCGCCGTGCAAAACATTCCGATCGGCGTCATTGGAGCGCTCGGATTTCGGCCCGATAATTCCGGATTGGCGATCGGCCTGAGTTCCGCGACGACCCCCGGCGACGTGTTCGTGCTCTCGCTCGGCCAGCAGCCGCTGGAATCATCAAAGCTCGTGCGCTGGACGTACAGCGAAGTGGGAGGACTCGATACATCGCAGTTGATCAAGCCCCGCTTGATCAGCTACCCCACATTCGACAAAGTCGACGGCCAACGGCGGCAAATCCCCGCGTTCATCTACAAACCGCACGGTACTGGGCCGTTTCCAGTGATCGTCGCGATTCACGGCGGTCCGGAGTCGCAGGTTCGCCCGCGATTCTCGCCGCGGACGCAATTGTGGGCCAACAAGCTGGGGATCGCCGTGATCACGCCCAATGTGCGGGGGTCCGACGGCTACGGCAAGCAGTACGTGCGGCTCGACAACGGCAAGTTGCGCGAGAACTCGGTCAAAGACATCGGTGCTCTGCTGGACTGGATCGAGACTCAGCCTGATCTCGACTCGGGGCGGGTCGCGGTCTATGGCGGCAGCTACGGCGGCTATATGGTGCTGGCCAGCGTGGTGCACTACAGCGACCGTCTGAAAGCGGCGGTTGACGTCGTGGGGATCAGCAATTTCGTGACGTTTCTGCAAAACACGCGGGACTATCGCCGCGACCTGCGGCGCGTGGAATACGGCGATGAGCGCGACCCCGACATGCGGGCGTTTCTGGAGAGCATCTCGCCGACGAATCACGTCGACAAAATGAAGACGCCGCTATTAGTGATTCAAGGCCAAAACGATCCCCGCGTGCCGGTGACCGAAGCGGAGCAGATCGTGAAACGGCTGCGCGCCCAGGGTACGGAAGTCTGGTATATGAACGCGCTCAACGAAGGGCACGGGTTCCGCAAAAAAGAGAATTACGATCTCTACCAACAAGTCATCGTGATGTTCTTTAAGAAGTATCTGCTGGAGGAGCAGTAGCCGGCCGCTGGATGCCCATCGCTCTCATCCGCGATGCCAAAGTGGCCGGATGAATTCCCATAAACTCCGCGGCCCCGCCGGGGCCGGATATCTTGCCGCCGGTCTTTTCAAGTACGGCTCTCAGATTGTCCCGTTCCAACTGCTTGAGCTGTTCATTCGTCAGTAACTCGCGTTGCCCGCTTTTCGCGGCTTTGGATTTTGTCGGCGGCGCTGCAGACGGCTGCGACTGAGGAAGGTCGAACTGCAACGTGCCGCTGCGCGAGCGGATAATGGCCCGCTCGACGACATTCTGCAGTTCCCGAATGTTCCCCGGCCAATCGTAGGCCGCCAATTCCCGGAGGTGTTTTTGCTTCAATTTGGGAACGGGAATGCCCAATTTTCGGCTGTGCGCCTCCAAGAAGTTGGAAACCAACTGCGGAATGTCCTCGGTCCGCTTGCGGAGCGGGATGACCTCGATAGGAAAGACGCTCAACCTGTAGTACAGATCCTGTCGAAACTTTCCCGCGGCGGCCTCCTCTTCCAAATCGCGATTGGTGGCGGCGATGATGCGGACGTCCGCGTGTCGGGTCTGTTCCTCGCCAATTCGCTCGTAGGTTCCCTCCTGCAAGACGCGCAGCAGTTTGCTTTGCATGGCGAGCGGAATTTCGCCGACTTCGTCGAGAAACAACGTTCCGCCGTCGGCCAGTTCAAAGCGTCCCATGCGATCACGAACAGCACCGGTGAATGAACCTTGGACGTGTCCGAAGAATTCACTTTCAAACAAATCGCCGGGGATCGAAGCACAGTTGACTTTGATCATCGGACCGTCTTGACGAGAACTGCCTTCGTGAATGGCACGGGCGATAAGCTCCTTGCCCACCCCCGATTCGCCCGTGATTAAAACCGTCGAATCTGTTGTGGCGACGAGTTCCGCCTGCTGCAATACTTTCAGCAATCCCGGACTGCTTCCGATGATGTCCGACGGGTTGCCGGCACTCGCGCTGACTTCGTCGCGAAGGTATTCATTCTCTAGCTCCAATTGCGTCCTCAATCGCTCTATTTCTGCGAAGGCTTGAGCATTGGCGATTGAGGCGGCGGCGTGGTCGGCGATCATCCGCAGCCAGTTGACCGACTCTTCAGGGGGTGGTTCCCGCAGAAAGACGAACAGGACCCCCAGTACGTCTCCTTGAAACACGAGCGGGTGCCCGATGATTCCACGGATCCTTTCGCGCTTCGCCCACGCGGGATCGGCGATCCACTCAGCGTGAGGATCGAGCAGCGTCAATTCGAGGTGCTCGCCGGTTGCGGCGATTCGTCCGACCTTGCGAACCCCCATGGGAATACGTCGAAAGCGGCCGTTCAACCGCGACCAATCTTCTTGCGAATCCGTTGGCGTCCCGGCGCTGGCCACAAGTTGCAGGCAACGCGTTTGATCGGGACATTCCGGCCGCATGGGACAGACGTCGCAGATATCTCCCGGACCGATCGTCCAGATCCGTACGAGCGCGATTGACGAGAGTTCGCTCAACTGCTGCACGATCAACTTGAGCAGGTCATCGAGGTTTCGCTGCCGTGCCAGATCGAGCAGCAGGCACTTCAATGACTCGAGATCGTGATCGGTGCATTGCGCTTCGTCCATGCCTCAGGGTTACTGAGATGTCATTTATTGTCAATGACATTTCAGAAATCATGATATTTCATGAACACCAGCTGCGCGTATTGTTATCCGCAAGTTGTTAATAGATATCATCTTGTGTCATTTCAGTTTTTTTGGCACACAAGATGCGTTTCACGCCGCTCGACAAAGCCAGTTTTCACCAACCAGTAGAGGAGGAGAATCATGGCGACGACGACCGATGTTTTGCGGACGTTTACCGACGAGAACTTTCGAAGCGACGTGTTGGAGAGTGATGTGCCGGTGCTGGTCGACTTTTGGGCGGACTGGTGCCCGCCCTGTCGCATGCTGACTCCGACGATCGAAGAGGTAGCCGAGTCCCAGCACGGGAAAGCGGCCGTGGGAAAACTCCACGTCGATGAAAACCCGCAAACGGCTGCGGAGTACGGCATCAGCTCGATTCCGGCCGTGCTGGTCTTCAAAAACGGCGAGGTGGTCGACCGCATCGTGGGCGTTCAGCCAAAGCAGAAGTACGAACAAGCGCTGGCGGTCTAAACCCACACCTTTTTTTGGCGGCTCGCCGCGACGGTCGTTATCGAGCCGCCGGTATCTAAACACGAAGAAACTTTTTCACTCTTACCCCCAGAAAAGGAGCACGAACATGGCACGTTTTCAGCTTGTTGATCCCCTAGAGGCCGCCGGAGAGACCGGAAAGCTGTTGCAGGGTGTTCAAAAACAATTGGGAGCGGTTCCGAACTTTATGCGGGCGCTGGCGAATTCTCCCAAATCGCTCGCCGGATTCCTGGGCCTGCACTCCAGTCTCAGCCGCAGTGGACTGCCGCTCAAGACGCGCGAACGGATCGCGCTGGCGATGGCGGAGGCGAACTCTTGCCAGTATTGCGTCTCCGCGCATACGGCGCTGGGCGCTCAGGCGGGCCTAGATGAGCAGGAAATCTTGGCGGCGCGGAACGGGACCTCCGGCGACGCGAAAGCGGAAGCGGCAGTGGCATTTGCACGGGCCGTGCTGGACAACCAGGGCGACGTGACGTCGGCGGAAATCGAGGCGGTGAAGGATGCCGGTTACGACGACGCGGAGATTATGGATATCATCGCCCATGTCGCGATGAATGTGTGGACAAATTTCCTTGGCAAGGCCGGGCAAATCGACATCGATTTTCCCGAAGTCGCCCTGTTGGATGCGGAACATTCAGCAACGGCTGTCGCATGAGGAAGTTCTTCGTGGGCGGTCGTCGGAGCACGTTGCCGACGGCCGTCCATTACTACGATTTCGACTTGGCCAATCGGGAGACCGGAGACGATGTCGAGAAACTATACGCGTTTGACGTTCACCGACACGGTAAAGCAAGCCCAAGAACAATACGGCGCCAGGGCACAGGCGGCCCGCATGGAAGATGTGTCGATTGTGGACAATCGACTGTCGCAGCGCGAAGTCGACTTCATTCGCCGACGTGACGGATTCTATGTCGCGTCCGTAGGGGAGACCGGATGGCCCTACGTGCAATTCCGCGGCGGCCCGCCGAGTTTCGTCAAGATTCTCGATGAACAGACGATCGCGTTTGCGGACTTCCGTGGAAATCGGCAATACATCACGACGGGCAATATTAGGCACAATAACCGCGTCTCGCTGTTTTTTATGGATTATGCAAACAAGCAGCGGTTAAAAGTCATGGCTCGCGCAGAAGTGGTGGATGCCGCGGATCATCCGCAGCTGACCGGCGAAGTCGAGGATGCCGGCTACCGCGCGCGTGTCGAGCGGGTCGTGATCTACCGTATTGAAGCGTTCGATTGGAATTGCCCTCAGCACATCACGCCTCGGTTTACCGAAGGGGAATTCGCTCCGGTGATTGAGCAGTACGAAACCCGCATCCGCGCATTGGAGGCGGAGTTGGAGCGATACGGGGGCGAAGTTGCGCCGGCGGTTTAGACTTCTTCTATGTCCAACGGGAAGTCGGGCGGAAGTTGGTAGACCTGGGTAAAGATGTTCATGGCCGCATCGATGGCGCACTCCACGTCGGATCCCAATTCCAATTGGTAGGACTGCTGAATGCCGACCGCGACGCCGCCGGGACGGTCGAGGAGCTCCGATTCACGCAACTGTTCGCCCTGAGCGGCAAAGTACTCGGCGGCTCGCTGGGTTGCCGATTCGTCGAGTGTTTGACAGGGCAGGTCGAGCAGGATTTTTCCTCCGCCGACCGCAAACTGCACAATTCGTCCGGTATCGGCGTCGCTGAGGACGACTGAACTCTCGCCGGCGTAGAGGTTTTTGGTCAACACGGCTTCGATGGCGGTTCGGGATTCCACTGGTCCGGTCGGGGCGGAATGCTCGTCGGAGACGTTGGGGCCGGCCTGCAGTTCTGCCGCGGTCAATTCCGAAGCATCGCCGATACGTTTCCAGATGACGTGCCCGTTTTCCTGAAAATGATCGAGATTGACGACGTGCTTTTTTCCGGACATGAGGCGAATTGTCAGGTCAGCGGATATGTTTCCGGCATGCGGCGACATGGCGCCAAACTGTTTTGTTTGGGTGACCTTCCATTCCTTGATCTCGTGCCAGGGCAAGTCGAGTTTGAGAATCCGTGACACGAAACCAAGCTTCAGCAAATCGACTCCGTCGGGAACCCGCAGTGACATCCCGCCGGCACCGACGCGGAGATAGAAATCGGGATCGAAGGAATCAAACAGCGTGGAGACCGAGGCCGCCAGACCGATATAGGCGAAAAAAATCGCGGCGCCCAATCCAATCTGTGAGCCCAACGGATAATCTTTCCAAATGCCCAGAATCTCGCGCTGGAGTTCGCGCCACATCTTGGCGTCGAATTTTGCCAACAGGGTCGGATCATAGAATGCGTATGCGGCAATGGATAAGACGACGAACATGCCGAGGCCCATCAGAACTGACATGACGGCAAAACGGGTGTTCCAAGTTCCGACGTCAAATACAGGGCCCACGGATGATTGCCGGGCGTAGTAGGGATTCATTTCTTGCATCGTGGCTGATCCAATCTGAGCGAGCGCAGCCGTCTGTGAGTGGGGGGGAGTGAGAACGTTGGTTTCACATCGCGACAGCGGAGAGGGCGGCGCGGGGACGATTTTGCGCTACTATAGCTCACGAAATCACGCGCGCAGTTCGCGATGTGACGGCTGTGCGGGGTACGCGGATTATGATCCGCGATTGTGGCTTTCAACTAGCAGAAACCCTATACCTCGATGCCCAAATCTTCGATTTTGCGGTAGAGGCTGGAAAGTCCCAGCCGCAGGCGTTTTGCCGCCTCGCGTTTGTCGGGGCATTGCCGCAGCACTCGGGAAATGTGCAACCGCTCGTAGTGCTCCCGGGCGGATCGGAGATCGTCGGTGGCCGGCAAGAGATGACCGACACCCAACAGGTCGGGCGGCAGGTCCTTGGGGTGGATCTGTGTCCCCTCGCACATGATGACCGCCCGCTCAATCGCGTTGTCGAGCTGCCGCACGTTGCCTTTCCAGCGTGCCGACATTAACAGCCGCATCGTCTCACTGTCGACGCCGGTGACCCGCTTGCCTGTGCGGGCAGTGTGCTTGCTCAGAAACGCGTCGACCAGTTCGGGAATGTCATCCAATCGTTCGCGGAGCGGAGGAATTCGCAACTTGACGCCGTTGAGCCGATAAAACAGATCCTCCTGAAATCGGCCCTCGGAGACTTCATTGGCGAGATCTCGGGTCGTCGAGGCGACGATTCGCGCGAAGATCTTTTGCGGCTCGATGCCGCCCAAGGGAACGACCTCCTGAAATTCGAGCGCGCGGAGTAGTTTCGCCTGTGTGCCCAATGGCAACTGGGCGACGTCATCTAAGAAGACGGTACCTTCGCCGGCATGGTGGAAGACGCCTTGCTGGTCGGAGTCGGCTCCCGCGAACGCGCCTTTTCGATGGCCAAAGAGCTGGCTCTCGAGCAACTCGACCGGCATCGTCGCGCAGTTGGCGGCGAGAAACCGTTGTTTGCTGGCCGGACCTGACTGGTGAATTGCCCGTGCGAAGAGTTCCTTGCCGGTTCCACTCTCTCCTTCGAGCAGCACGTTGGAACGAGTCACGGCGATCTTGCGGATGGACGCCTGCACTTCAAGGATCGACATGCTGCTGCCGACGATCTCGCCGAACGAGTCCTGCCGGGCCAATTCCCGCCGCAGCGCTTGATTCTCCATATAGAGCTGGCGGAAGCGAAACAGCCGCTCGAGTTTGTGCCGCAGGTCCTCAAACAGCACTGGCTTAACCAGGTAGTCCGATGCGCCGGCATGAAACGCTTCCACTGCGTTTTCCACAGTCGCGTACGCCGTGATCACCAGTACAAAGAGATTGGGATCAAGTTGCTGCAGCCGCCGCAACAAGGCGATGCCGTCACCGTCGGGAAGCTGCACGTCGCAGAGTGCCACTTGAAATTCCCGTTCCTTGGCCAGTGCCAACGCCTCGCCGACGTTGGCCGCCTCGGCAACATTGAACCCTTCGCCATCAAGGAATTCGCTGAGCGTCGTGCGAATCACAACTTCGTCTTCGACGATTAATACGGTACGGTGCTTCTTCACGATGCAGTGACTTCTGTTCTGGAAACAGTGGAATTCGCGATGTTGGAGTGATTGCGGACCATGTCGCAGGTGACGTAGACAGCGAAGGTTGTTCCCGCGGACGAGGTCTGCATCAGTTCGATCCGGCCTTCGCCCGCCTGTTCGATGATGCTGCGGCAAACGAACAGCCCCAGTCCCGTGCCGGTCTCTTTGGTGGTGAAATAGGGTTGGAAGATGTTGGCCTGCGCATCCGCGGGAATTCCATGCCCATCGTCAGAAATAGTGACCTCGATACTGCCGTCCACCAACCGTGTGGCGATCTCGATGGTGCCCCCCTCATCAGTTGCATCCATGGCGTTGAGGATCAGGTTCAACAGTATTTGCACCAACTGGTCGCGGGCGGCACGCAGCGGCGGCAAGCCTTCGGCATAGCGGGTGACAATCTGCTTGCCCTTTTTGCGTTTGTAATACTTGGCAATGTTGAGAGCGGCGTCGATGATCTCGTGGATATCACACATGGTTTTCTGCGTGGTCGCCGGCCGGCTGAAATCAACCAACTCGCGGAGCGTCCGTTGAATTCGCCGCAATTGGTCGTCGACCATATTCAGTTTCTCGCGGGTGTATTCATCGGTGGGCCGGCGGTTGAGCATCTGGACGAGTGAACTGATGGCGGCCAGAGGGTTACCGACTTCGTGGGCGATTCCGGCCGCGAGCAAGCCGAAGGCGGCATGCTTCTCCTGCTGGACGAGATGGGCTTGCGATTCCTGCAATTCTTTCGTCCGATCGGCGATCCGCTGTTCGAGCAACAGTTGGTTTTCAGTGAGTTCCTCGTTCATCATCCGCAACTGGCCGCCCGCGTTTTGCAACAATCCACCCAGCGAAGTCCCCGCCCAGGCGACCCAGCCCATGAAGACCAGCATTAAGAACCAGGCCGTGAGCATGTCCCGCGTCAGCGGCGGCAGTCCGCCGTCGATCCGGTAATCACCGCCCAGGACAAGCGCGGTAAAGCTGATGCTGTGCAAAACAAACGTCGCGAACGTGAGCCGGGACGAATACCTCAGCGCGAAGACCAGCAGCGAGAGAAAGTAGTAGAACCGAAATGGAGACTGCGGTCCCTGGTCAAAATGGCACAGCAGTCCAATGAAGACCGCCTCCATCAGCGCAATCGTCAACGGCGCCCGGCTGAGAAAGACTTTGCCGCGGATACTCCACACCGTATCCAGCAAGGCATAGACCGCGCCGATGGCCAAAATGGCGTTCATGGCAGGCTGATTGATGGGCTGCCGGCCCAAAAAGTTGACCAGCGCATATCCCACGCAAAGCCCGAACCATCGAATGCGGACGGTGATGGTCTCGGCCGCCAGATCCCAGCGGGGCGACTCTAATGAAATCCCGGTCGACGGTGTCTCGTCACTCAAAATATTACCCCAGAAGCGATTTCTCATCCCTCCTTTCATTATAGATCCGCCGTCTCGTGTTGGTAGCGTGCGGCGTCCGACTTTCCAGCGGCTTGATCGGTTTCATGCGATGTGCGGGCCTGTGTCGATAGTGACACTACGAGGGATGTGCTAGACTTGCCCGCCCTGACGCCGGCCGACTCATCGACTCCAGCCAAAGATTTTCAATGAAGATTGTCATCGCCACTTCCGAAGCCGTCCCTTTCGCAAAAACCGGCGGCCTTGCCGACGTGACGACCGCGTTGGCCAAATCGCTGACCCAGCTCGGGCACGACGTCTCCCTATTCCTGCCCTATTATCCCCAAATCCAAGCACGCGGCGCCGGGGCTAGCTGCGCGGTCGAATCGACCGGCACTGATCTGTCGATCCCCATCGGCACCCACCAACGATCCGGTCGGATCTTGCGTACATCGCTGCCCGATAGCGAGCTGGATGTCTATCTGGTCGATCAGCCGTTGTTCTACGATCGCCGGGAGTTGTATCGGGAGAACAACGTCGATTATCAGGATAATTGCGAACGGTTTATCTTCTTTAGCCGCGGCGTGCTGGAAGCGGTACGGCAGCTTGATTTGCAGCCGGATTTGATCCATGCCCACGATTGGCAGACTGGTCTGATTCCTGCGTTGCTGACGCTCGAATACTCCCAGCAGCCGGACTTTGCTCAGACCGGCTCGGTGCTCACGATTCACAACCTGGCTTTTCAGGGCCAGTTTTGGCATTGGGACATGACGCTGACCGGTTTGGATTGGAAACACTTCAATTGGCGCGAGATGGAGTTTTACGGCCATTTGAATCTGCTGAAAACCGGGATTGTGTTTGCCGACCAGATCACAACGGTCAGCCCCACGTATGCCCGAGAGATTCAAACCAAGGAACATGGAGCGGGGCTCGATCCCGTGTTGAAATTCCGCGAGGAGCGTTTGACCGGGATTCTCAACGGCGTCGACGTCACCGAGTGGAATCCCGCGCTCGATCCGCATTTGACAAAAAACTACGACGTCGAGAGCCTGGCGACGGGTAAGGCGGCCTGCAAAGCGGAACTTCAGCGGCTGATGCAACTGCCGGTGCGGAAGGATGTCCCGCTGTTGGGGATGGTGTCGCGGATGGCGGACCAGAAGGGCTTTGACATCATCGCCGGCTGTATGGACGAGTTGCTCGCTGAGGATCTGCAGTTGGTGTTCTTGGGGACCGGCGACGAGACTTATGAGAAGTATCTGCGACAGGTGGCGGACGAAAATCCCGAACAGGTCGCGGTCACCGTGGGATTCGACGAAGGATTGGCCCACAAGATCGAAGCGGGCTGTGATATGTATTTGATGCCCAGCCGATTCGAGCCGTGTGGGCTGAATCAAATGTACAGCCTGGTTTACGGCACGGTTCCGATTGTGCGAGCGGTGGGCGGCTTGGCGGATTCGGTCGTCGACGCGAGCGCCGCAAATCTGCGTTCCGGGCTGGCGAACGGGTTTTCGTTCGAGGAATACAAGCCGGCTGCACTATTGTCCGCCGTCCGCCGCGCGCTGGACGCGTACAATGTTCCCGACCAGTGGCAGCAACTGGTTACGACCGGCATGAGCACCGACTGGTCGTGGCAGCGGAGCGCGAAGCGGTATTTGGACGTGTACGCGAAGGCAATTGCCGGCGTTGCCAATCGCAACGCCGACGAATAGTGCACGACTCGGCGTTCCCCCCGACTGCCGAAGATGAGGCGCCGATTCGCTGCCGTAACCGACTGGGGCACTTGCACAACGCGCACACATAGCGGTTTGTCATCTCAGGTCGCGTAGGGTCCGCTGTGCGGACCGCCAGGAGTGATTCTGCCCTCACGTGAAACTTCCGCGTTGCTAACTGGCAACCTGCATGTTTTTGGTGCGCAATTCTATGCGTGGACTACGGCGAACTGTTACGGAACGACCGAGCACACAGCAGTTTTGAGGGCGCAGCGAGAATTGTGCGTTGCATCGCAGGGTACGTCGCACGCGACCGCAAGCGGTCGGCTTGGTTTTTTCAATTGTTGTGTTGGCTACGAATCCTCAATAAAACGTGCCGCGGATGATTCGTGTCAATTCGTGCGATTCGTGGCTTGAACTTTGTTGGCTTCGGTTGCCGCGCTAAGGGACTATTGATTGTTCTGCACGGACGGCTTTCCATGCTTCAGACCGTCTTCGCGTCAATGTAATGGTCCGCACAGCGGCCCCTACTGAGAGCATTGCTGAGTTGGCTTGCGAGCCAAGACGGCCGAAATCGGAGATTTTGAAAATATTCTTCGGTTTTGGCCGCGACGGGTCCCCTTTGGTGATCTGTGGCTGAGACGTTACTGACGGCTCATGACCACTAATCAACATTCCTTCTACAAGGGGAGACTCATGAAGTTTATACGATCAATTCTGCTGTCGGCTGTGGTGTTGGGTGTCGCGGCAGTTCCAAATATGGCAACTGCGCAAACGGGTGGGGGAGCCGGCGGCAATACCAGTCAGGGTCAGGGATTTCGCGGCAGCGGTTTTCGCGGCGGAAGTTTTCGGGGTGGCAATTTTCGAGGCGGTGGATTCCGTAGCGGGTTTCGGCGTGGCGGCTTCCGGAGCGGGTTTCGGGGAGGGTTCCGACGCGGCGGCTTTCGCCGGGGCGGGTTCCGGAGCGGGTTTCGGGGTGGCTCCCAGCGTGGCGGGTTTCGTCGGGGCGGATTCCAACGGGGCGGGTTTCGCGGTGGCTTTCGCCGCGGTGGTTTCCGGGGTGGATTTCGCGGCGGGAGCTTTCGGGGCGGGTTTCGCCGTTAACAGGTAATTCGTGCTCCCGGCTCACACTGTTTGTCGGCGGAGACATCTTCGGGGAGTCCAAAAACGGTATTCCCCGAGATTCTCCGCGGCTCTCAGCGACCTGAGCGGATCGCACTTGGAGACCATCATGAACAAACGAAATCAAATTATCGTGCTGCTCGCCATCGGCCACTTGGCACTGGTTGGGCTCGGTGCAGCAGGTGTGGCGTTTCCCGACCGAGCGGACGGAGGTGTTCCGGCCGTGGAATGGTATCGCCACTTCACCGGCGCAAACAACAGTTTTGAATTCTTCGCCCCCGGTGTGGGACCTCAAGAACGGGTCAGGTTCGTTTTTGCGGACGAGCAAGGGCGGGAATGGACTGACGATCTCGAATTGGGGCGAAACCGTGAAGCCAATCTGAGCTTCACCACGATTCCGTTTGTTCTGGCCGGCGCCGACGATGAGACGGCCTGGAGCATGTTGCGATCGATGGCGGTGGCAATGTTGCGACGGAATCCCTCCGCAGTCCACGTGGAGGTCCGTGTTGAAAGTTTTGGCATCGAGCGGAAGCTCGGAGACGGCGGCGAGTGGGCGATTGATTTTCCTTCAATGCAGCAGTATCGAAGCGGCGTACGTCCAGAGTGGATTTTACTTTATCAACTAACATTTAACCGCTTCGGGGAAGCGATTGAACCTGAAGATATCGACGGGGGGATGGAACAATGAGCTACAGCGAAATATCGAGCGAATTTCGCCGACGAGCAGTTCGTGGATTGACCCGGTTTTGGCTTGACCCGGCGTCGGTGCGTCCGTTGGCGATCTTGCGGATTTCAGTGGCCGCCGTGCTGCTGTTCCAGGCATTGGCGTCGATCGACAGTGTGCGTGACTTATACGGGCGCGATGCAGTCGTCTCCTGGGACGCACTTCAATCGGTGGGGGCGTTTCCGATGTCAGTCGACGGCCCGTTTCATCTCAGCTTTCTTTCACGGCAGCTGAGTGATCTGGGAATCAGCGCCGATCACTGCGTGATGGGAGTGTTTGGTCTGTACGTCGCCGCCTTGGCGGGATTGTTGTTGGGATTCCAATCCCGCTTGAGTGCGGTGTTGGCCTTTATGACACATTTGCTCCTGACAGAGACTGCGCCCGCCACCACGTACGGCGTCGACCAGTTCGCCCGCATCGCGCTGTTTTACAGTTGCTGGCTGCCGATTGGCAATTGTTTGTCGATCGATCATCTGATTCGTCCGGGGCTGAAACAGACGACGACCTCGGCGCGGATCGGGTTGCGAATGCTGCAGTTGCACCTGGCGGTGATGTATCTGGCGACGGGACTGCATAAGGCCGCCGGCGAGCAGTGGTGGAACGGCGAAGCAATCTGGCGCGCGGTCACTCTGCCCGGATTGGCACAGTTCGACATGTCGTGGCTGGCGGGAGTGCCACTGTTACCGATGCTGATCGGATGGGCGACGCTGGCGATTGAAATCGGCTATTGCGTCTTCGTGTGGCATGCCCGCACACGTCGTATCACAGCGGCGGCGGCGGTCGGCATGCATGCGGGGATCGCCGTCCAACTCGGGTTGACCTCGTTCGCATTGCTGATGATCGCACTCAACGTGGCGGCGTTTCTGGTTCCGCCCAAAACAGTTGAGCAGGAACAGGCGGCTGATGTCCCGTGTTTCAGCAATTGCAGCGGTTTCGTGGCGGTGCGGGAGACATCGACGTACTGACTGAGGCCCGTTTTTCGACTTTTTTCTAAAAAACTTCCCGATTTCGCATTATTTCCGCCCCGTGAATGCCCCTTTTTAGCAGAAATTGCGATCTGTCTTTTGTGAACGAAAGACGAAGCCGGCACAAAACCAATAAAGCCAACTGATGCGTATTCGCAAGTCGTCCTGCCGAGCGGTTGATGAAAGGAACAGACAATGTCGTTTTCGACGGATAGCCAACTGCAGAACCAAATGTCAGCGGCCGGTTCCAGGTTTCGGGACTTGTGCGAGACGTATCCTCCGGAAACGGTCCTGTTGAGAATCGTCAAAGGAATGGCGGACCGGAATGACCTCGCTCCGGACAAGGCCGAGCACTATCTTGAGATTGCCGGATTGGCACTCGACGCGTTGCCGCTGGGCAGCGACGACTACGAGCTTGCCGCCAATCGCATCTCCAACGCCAACCGCTATTACCGGCGGCGCATCCCCGCCGCGGCCCGGTTTGAGTTACGGGCTCTACACGGCAAACTGCAACGCCAGTTGGAATGTTGAGGGCAAAATTGAGGGCCGCCGGCTTCGTGGCGCCGCGCGAGCTTAAAATACCGCTGCGAAGGTTCTAGGCTCGAATGGCGTCGACAGGTTGTGCATCCCGATCCTCCGGTCCGAGCCGGTCGGTACATCCCATGGCAGCGAGCATGGTGTTGTAGAGATCGAGGCCTTCTGCTTTCGCGTCGATTGTTTGTCCCGTCTTGAACCGCCCGTTGGCTCCAGTCACGGCGTGGAAGACCCCTTTGAGTTCCCGGCGGGAGTCGCTGTGCCGGCCATCTCCGGATTCGGTCGAGATGGTGAACAGCGAGTTTTCGAGAATCGTTTTGCCGTTGGCTTCCACCGAGTCCGGTCCGCTGATCCGGCCCAAGAAATAGGCGACCTCGCGCATCTTCATATGGGCGTGTGCACGCAGCGCGAGATTCTTGCGATTCTCGGAGAATTTGTGCCACCATTCGTGGCTGCAGCCGAGATCTCCGGTTGATTTCAATTGCTTGGCGTCATTGAACGTCCAGATTCGCTTGCCGCCGTACTCGTACTCGCCGGTAAGTCGGATACGTTCACCCGCCGCCAAGAACGTCAGCGATCCAAATCGCGCGCGGTCCATTTGAATGGCCAATGCATAAAGATCCGCCATCAGCCGCCATTCTTGCGTCAGTTCCTTCAGCGTGATGTCGATGCCCATGCCGCCGGGGTCGGCGGGGCCGCCGTGCGGCAGCTTCGATGCGGACGGGGATTGGGGGGCGTTTGCATCCCGAGTCTGAATCGCGAAGGCCCGCTGTTCGTACTCGCGGATGCGATCGAGATGATCGGCCACGCGGGCTTTCGATGCGGATCCCAGCGGAGAGTTGGCGCCGGTGTAGAATTTGTAGTCGTTGACAATCGTATCCAGCACGCTGCGCCGCAAACGCTTGCGTCGGAAGTCGTCTTTGCCGTCCGCTACGGTAATGGCTCCGAAGACCCGGTCAAAGATGTCGCGTGGTTTCTCCTGCATTGTCGCGGCGACCGTGCCGTCATTGTTGTAACTGTGGACATAACGGCCAATCCGGCTGCGGCGGAAAAACGTGCCGCCGACTAGGGTGGGGACCATGCCGGCAGGCAGTCCGCTGGGATAGTGCGTCTTGCGGATGACTTGATCGATTGAGGGACCGCCTGCCCTGGCTTCACCATCAGGGGGTTCGGCGGTAAATGAGCCGATCGCCCCGTCGTAGTGCGCGTTTATGCCCTTCTCGTCGCACCGCACCTGATCGACATTTTGGAGCAACAACAGCTTGTCGGCAAACGGTTGGAGCGGTTCCAGAACCCCCTCGAACCCTTCCTTCTGCAAAGGCGCCGGGATGCCCAGCCCGAAGAAGAGATTAAACGCCCGCACAGGAATGTCGGCTGAGGGAGCAGCGGCGACGGGTGAGGCGAGCATTTCCTCAAGCAGCGGCAGTCCGATGGCGGCGGTTCCGATTCCTCGAAGCATCGTGCGCCGGCTGATCGGTGTTCGTTTCATTATTCACTCTCCAGAGGGGCGGGTTCGGCTCTCTTCATTCGCACAAGGTCGCTCATCAGGATGGCAGTCATCAATCCGGTATAGGTTCCACCCTGCTTTTGCGACTCTTGGTGAATTCGGCTGACCAGCGGAGCGTCGGTCGCGGTGAGTGGACGGCCTAGTGCAAACTGGGTGACCTTCCAAGTCAGTGTTTCACGGACACGCTCGCTGCCTGCCAACAGATCCATTAGTTCTGCCGAGGTTTGGTACTTGGCCGGATTTGCCGTGTTGGGAAACAGAATCTCGCCGTCGTCCCGGAGTTGGTTTCCGTGTTCGTCCTTTTCGTGGAACGCCCCTAGGCCGTCGAACTTCTCCAAGCCGAATGCGAGCGGCTCGAAGCGGGAGTGGCAGCCGGCACATGCGGCATTGGCGATTCGCTGTTCAGAGACGTTTCTCTGCGACTGCCCCGGTTTGGGCGGCACGGGAGTCGTGTCCAGCCCCGGCGGCGGATCTTTGACCGCGCCGCGGAGGATATCCTGTAGCACAAATAACCCGCGGGTGACCATCGAGGCATCGTCGCCACCGACGGTCAGCACGCTGCCCTGTGTCAGCAAGCCGCCGCGCGACGGGACTGCCGAGAGATCGTACCGTTCCCATGCCGATTCTTTCGCGTCGAGTCCGTAGTGCGCCGCCAGCCGAGGCGAGGCGTAGGTCAATTGCGCATTGAACAGATCGGAGAGGGGCCGCTTTTGTTTCCACACCACGTCCTCGAAATAATCGAGCGTTTCCCGACGCATGTCGGCGCCGAGTTCGGCGGTCCAATGGGGAAACCGCTGCGAATTGGGTTGGAGATTGTCCAATCGATCGAGGTGCAGCCATTCGGCGAGGAAATGTCTCGATCGTTCGACGGTGCGGGGATCCCCCAGCATGCGGCGGACTTGTTTCAGGGCGGCATGAGGATGGTTGAGTTCCGACGCTCCGGCAGCCCGCATCAATTCCCGATCCGGAGGCGCTCCCCAAAGAATATAGCTCATCCGCACGGCAAGTTCGTAATCATCGAGCCGCTCAGCCTGTCCAACGGCGGTTTGGTCTTCCATGCGGTAAATGAATCGGGGCGACTGCAGCATGGTCTGAATCAAATAGCCCGTCACCTCCTTGAAGTTACCTCCAGCGGCGGCCACCGACGTGGCGACTCCGCAGTAGTTCGTGATTTCGCGATCATTGAGCGGACCGCGCAAGAGCCAGGTTCCCATGGCCGAGACGAAGGCGCGCATCTTCTTGTCGTTCGTCAGTCGCCGGGTTCTGGTAAACCGTTTGGCAAACTTCAGCACGTCCATGCGTGAGACGATCAGTTCAGCAAGCCGTGCGTAAGCCTCGACATGTTTCAGATCGACGTTGAGGTTGTAGGAAGTGTTGCTGAAACCATCGGCCCGCACGTCGGGCGGGAGAATTTGCCGCGCCTCTTTCGAGATGTCGACCCCGACAGCGCTGCGAACCGTCTCAATGTATTCCGCCACCGTAAGCCGCTGAATCCAGATGGCGTCGCCGCGATCGTCCTGCGCGTAAACGGCTGGATCAATAACTTCCGCCGTCCAGACAGCGCCATCATTGATCCAGCGCTTCAGCGATTCCTTTTGTTTCGATGAAAGCGGCGCGCCGTCGGGCGGCATGTCCCCGGATTCGATTTGATCGAAGAGCAGACTGTCCGCGGCATTGCCCGGCACGATCACTTTGCCGCTCTCGCCGCCCGCGAAAGCAGTGGCTTTATGCGATAGGTCCAAGCCGCCCTTTTTGGACGCCGCGTCATGGCAATCGAGGCAACGGCGGGCCAAGAGGGCCGCGATCTTCTTATTGAAGAACTGCTCTTTCTTCTGCTCTGCTGAGAGCATGGGCTTCGATCCGGCGCCGGCACCGGCGCGATGGTTCTGTTTGACTTCCTGTTTGGTCAATGCGCGGCTGTAGACCGCAACCAAATGGTACTCGCCCAGCCAGGCACGCCCGCCTCCCGCTTCATCGGCCAAGAGGAGATGAAAGCCGCCTTTCCAATTCGACATGTTCCCGGCGACTTTCTTCTTCATGAACAAACCGCCGTTGAGAAAATAGGATGTGTCGCCGGCAGCGTTTCGCGTGTACACAAGATGCGTTAATCGAGGCCGGGCAATGTGGGACGGTGTGGCGATCGAAGGCAGGCCGTTGCGACTCGTCTTCGATGTTCGCAACCGCACATCGTAGGTGTCCTCTTGTTGTCCCAAAGTAAAGTTGCGATGGCTCGGGTCGCCCGAAAGCGACACAATTCGCGCGGGCCCTTTTTGCCGTCGATTGGCCGGCAGAAGCCAGGCCTCAATGGTGATCTCTTTCGAGCGTTTGACGGCACTGATGATTTTTTCCGCAGGTTGTCTCGACTTGATCGCGGCCGGAGATTGAATGACCAGCGTTCCGTCCTTCCATTCGACGGCAGAGGGAGTTTCAATCTTTAGGTCCAAAGCAGGTTTGACACCAGAACGGTCGCGCACCGTATTGCCGCTTCCGGAATCGAACGTATAGAGCACTTGAAGACCGCCGGTGACCCGCTGCCCGCTCTCAGCTTGGACCGGCCACTGATTGGCGAATCCCAGGACGAGAGACGCCATCAGAAAGCACACGCTTTTGGGCGCACGACTTCGCGATCTGGAAAACGGAATCGAGAGCGCTCGCCAAACTGCTGAATTCGACATATCAGTGAGCTGACAGCCAGGTTGCGTAGAGAATATTGCCACTGTAAATTGGAAACGCCGGTTTGAGGAATCGGCGCTCAGACGTCGGACGAACAATTTCCATCGGACAACTCTATTTAATCTGAACACTCAATGAGAGACAACCCGGTTAAACAGAAACTGAATCGTGGCGAGAATTCACTGGGTACGTTCGTCTTTGAATTCAACTCCACCGGGATTGCCCGCATTGCGGCGGCGGCGGGAGCGGAATTTGTTGTCTTCGACATGGAACACACCGGCTGGAGCGTTGAATCGATTCGTGCGCTGATCGCCACGACTCCGGCGACAACGGTTCCGATTGTGCGCGTTCCCGCAACGGAGTATCACTTCATCGCCCGCACACTCGATGTGGGCAGTATGGGAATCATGGTCCCCATGGTGGAAACGGCGCAGCAGGCGGAATTGATCGTTCGCAGCGCGAAGTATCCCCCCGCCGGACGCCGGGGAGCCGCATTTGGCGTGGCGCATGACGACTACTGCGGCGGGGATGTCGGGGAGAAGATTCAGCAGGCCAACTCGCAGCAGATTCTGATCGCCCAGATTGAAACCGCGACGGGTGTCGAAAACGTGGAAGCGATCGCCGCAGTGGAAGGGATTGACGTGTTGTGGATCGGGCATTTTGATCTGTCGATCTCGCTGGGAATCCCGGCTCAATTCGATCATCCGGACTTTACAGCAGCGGTCGATCGCGTGCTCGCCGCTGCTCAAAGCCATGACAAGATTGGCGGAATTATGTCCGACGGCGTTGCCAACACCAAGGCCCAACTCCAGCACGGCTTTCGGATGATCGCCTTCGGCGGCGATTTGTGGCTGTACCAGCAGGCACTGAGCGACGGCTTGCGGGCGGTGCGTGAATAGACTGCTGAAATTTGAACGAACGTCGCGCGGAAAAAACGTTTGTGGGGAGCAGCCCGAGATGTCTAACGCATATCGTCTCGCTATTGCATTGAGTGTCGCGGCGCTATTCGCGACAAACCATTGTGCAGCAGACAGCGCGCAGAAGGCCACGTTGCTGGAGGACGGTTTTAGCGGTCTCAAGCCGGGCCCGCTGGGGAGCGTCGTCGGCGCGCATACGGAGTACCACTATCTTCCGGTATCCGCGCCGAAAGGGAACTGGAGCATCACGTCGTTCCGCTCGGACATCGGTTCACAACGGGCCTGGAAGGCTTTTCAAATCGGCGGCGCCGCGGTCCTGGCGCAGACCTTCGACAATAAGAAGACGCAACACGCGCATCCCATGCTCATCGCTGGAGACGATGCTTGGCGGGACTACGATCTGACTGTAAGTTTCACTCCGCTCTCGGCCCGAGCGCAGAGCGGAGTCGTCTTTCGATATCGCAACGATCGCTGCTACTACTGGTTCGGCGTCCGCGACGACCAAGCGGTCTTGAAAATGGTGCAGCACGCGACAGCGTTCCGCAAGCCGCTTGAGCGCGTGCTTGCCTCCGCACCGTGCCGATTTCAGGCAGGCGATCGGCTGACGGCACGCATCAGCGTCGACGGAAATCAGATTCTCGCCGCACTGGACGGCGGACCGAAATTGAAAGTCGAAGACGACACGTACTCAGCCGGCAAGATCGGTCTGATGGCGGACGTGCCGACGAACTACAATCACGTGAGTGTGGCCGCAACGACTGAAGAACAGCAGCGCGTTCAGGCGGAAATCTCCAAGCGCGAAACGGAAGAGGCAGCGCTCCAGGCGGCCAACCCCAAGCTCAAATTGTGGAAGACAATCAAGACGGAGGGCTTCGGCGTCGGCCGGAATCTTCGTTTTGGCGATCTCAACGGTGACGGAGAGATCGACGTGCTGATCGGGCAAGTTCTACATCACGGCCCCAAGGATCGTAACAGCGAACTGAGCTGTCTGACTGCGATGACTTTGGACGGCGAGCGGCTGTGGCAGATCGGCGACCCCGATCCGTGGAAGGATCATCTCACCAACGACGTCGCGTTTCAGATTCATGACATCGACGGCGACGGCCGCAACGAGGTCGTCTACTGCATGCACATGGAAATTGTCGTGGCCGACGGTGCCACCGGAAAGGTCAAGTACAAGGCGCCGACGCCCGAGATGCCGGCAACAGCGAAACCGCCGTATGACCGGTTTCCGCGAATTCTTGGCGACGCGATCTTTTTCTGTGATTTGCGTGGCACCGGACGCGACGCCGACATGATCATTAAGGATCGGTATCGGCACTTTTGGGCATTGGACGATCAGCTCAACATTCTCTGGAGTGGTTACTGCAACACGGGCCATTATCCGTTCGCGTTCGACGTGGACGGCGACGGGCGGGATGAATTGTCGATCGGCTATTCGTTGTACGACGGCGACGGCAAAGTGCTGTGGTCACTGGACCGCAAACTCAAAGACCATGCCGACGGCGTGGCAATTGTTCGTTTCGATTCCTCTCCGAATGCAGAGCCGCGGCTGTTGTGTGCAGCCAGCGACACCGGGATGTTCTTCGCCGATATGCGGGGACAGATTCTCAAACACCACTTTGTCGGACATGTGCAGAATCCGGCGGTCGCCGACTTTCGTCCCGACCTGCCGGGCTTGGAGGCGGTGTCGATCAACTATTGGGGCAACCAGGGGATCATTCATCTCTACGACGCCCGCGGCGACATCTACCACGATTTTGAACCTTGCCAACACGGCAGCATGTGTTTGCCGATCAATTGGACGGGAAATCCGGGCGAGTTTTTTGTGCTGTCGGCGAATGTCGAAGAAGGCGGGATGTTCGACGGTTGGGGGCGGCGCGTCGTGCGGTTCCCCAACGACGGACACCCGGACATGTGCAACGCTGTGATGGATATCACCGGCGATTGCCGGGACGAAATCGTTGTGTGGGACCCGAATGAACTGTGGGTTTACACACAAGACGACAACCCGCGATCGGGGAAGTTGTACAATCCGGTTCGCAATCCGCTGTACAACTACTCCAATTACCAGACGACCGTTTCGCTGCCGGAGTAACTTTCATGACGACGGGCGGCCGTGGCGGAAAAGCCATCGGGGCAGGCGGAGACTGCTGGCAAGCCGCAATTTCAGCGTTCGTTAATCTTGCAGACTACATCGTGTGTAACGGTGAAATTGCCCCCTCTTGTGCCTGCAGCACCCCGATTGCGTGGCAATCGCGGCCGCCCGTATTTGCATTTTTGGACGACGCTTGAAATCCTCCCGCTGAATTCAGGATACTGGTCGTATGTTGAAGAGACGATCGAATTGAAGAATTCCCTTCCTATTGTCTAGTGTTCCGTCAAAGCGAAACATTTGTGTGCCACTGGCTCTGCCAGTGCTTTTAGGTCTTTCGGCGAGCTGACCTTGCACTGGCGAAGCCAGTGGCACACAGCCCAAGAACTACCACCTGACAGACTACTAGTAGAATCCGCTATCCCTATGCCAATACAACAACAATCGCGACGTGATTTTCTAAAGACCTCGGCACTCGGCACCGCACTGTGGGTTTCCGGCACGCGGAGCGGCTTCGCGGCGAATTCGCCGAATGAGAAGCTCAACATCGGCGCGATCGGCGTCGGCGGCCGCGGGGCGAGCGATTTGGCGCGGGTTGCCAGTGAAAACATCGTCGCGATCTGCGACGTCGACGATCTGCGGTTGGGCAATGCCGCTGAGAAACATCCGGCAGCAAAGAAGTACGCCGACTATCGGCAGTTGCTGGAGCAGAAGGACCTCGACGCGGTGGTGATCGGCACGCCCGACCATCACCACGCGCCGCCCGCCGTTCGCGCGATGCGGCGCGGCCTGCACGTCTATTGTGAAAAGCCGCTGACACACACCGTTCGCGAAGCGCGCGTGCTCACCGAGACCGCCCGCAAGATGAACGTCGCCACGCAGATGGGGACGCAAAACCATGAGCACCCCGGATATCTAAAGACAATCGAACTCGTCAAACAGGGCGCCATTGGGCCGGTCCGCGAAGCGCACGTGATCACCGACCGACCCGGAAGGTGGTGGGATCAAGGCCAGTCGGTGCCGCAGGATCGGCCGGACATCCCTGCGCATCTGCACTGGGATCTCTGGCTGGGTCCCGCAGAGCAGCGGGCTTATCATCCTGCTTACGTTCCGTTCAAATGGCGGGGTTGGTGGGATTTCGGCTGCGGCGCCATCGGCGACATGGCCATCCATCTGATGGACCCGGTCTTTATGGCGCTCGATTTGGGTGGACCGGTGAAGGTAACGTCGTCAGGACCGGCGGTTTTGCCCGACAGCGGCCCGACGGAAATGATCACCAAGTTCGAATTCGGCCGACGCGGCGAATTGCCCCCCTGCACCGTCTATTGGTACGAAGGCCAAGCCAAACCGACCGGCGAGGTGGCGGAGTTGCTGCCGATGAATGGCTGCTTGTTGATGGGTGACGACGGCAAAGTCGCCTGCCAACACTCCCACTATCCAACTCTTTACAAAGGAACTGAGAAGCAAAGCTTCGAGCCGAAGGAGGCGAAGAAGTTCGATGACGGCCACCACCACCGGCAGTGGATTGCCGCCTGCAAGACCGGCAGTTCGACCGGCAGCAATTTCGACTACGCCGGGCCGTTTACCGAAATCGTGCTGCTGGGCAACGTCGCCTACCGCACCGGAAAGACAATTCAGTACGACCCGCAGCAGATGAAAGTGACCAACGTTCCCAGCGCCAATGATTTGCTGGACAAAGAATATCGCCGCGGCTGGGAAGTCTAAGTAATACCGCCATTACCGATTTCACGTTTCTTCGAGCCCCTGGATCCGCCGGGGGTCACATCCGCCCACAACCGTTTTCCCTGGAGTCAAAATCATGCTCAATCGCCGCGAACTCTTGGCCGCCACGGCCGCCGCTGCTTCGACCTATGGACTCGGCTCGTTTCCCCTTGGCTGGGCAGCGGACAAGTCGGGCAAGAAACGGCGGCTGCTGATGTTCACCCGCAGCCAGGGCTATCAGCACGCCAGTGTGAGCCGCGAGAAGTCGGAATATGGACCGGCGGAGTTGGTGATGATGGACTTGGGGCAAAAACACGGGTTCGACGTCGACGCCACGAAAGACGGCACGATCTTTACGCCGGAGAACATCGCAAACTACGACGCGTTTTTCTTTTACACTCAGGGCGACCTCAGCCAGCAAAAGAGCCGCGACAACGCGCCGCCCGTCTCCGCCGAGGGCAAAGCGGCGTTTTTGAAGGCGATCAAAGAGGGCAAAGGGTTCATCGCCACGCACAGTTCGTCGGATACGTATCACTCGCCGGATCATTACGGCAAAAACCAATTCGTCAATCAGCCGAATCGAGACCCCTACATTCAGATGATCGGCGGCGAATTCATCAAACATGGTCCTCAGCAAGTGGCGACAATGAAGATTGCCGACAACAAGTTTCCGGGCCTGGATGGGCGCGGCAGCGAGTTTGACATCAAAGACGAGTGGTACAGCCTGAAGAACTTTGCCGAAGACATGCACGTGATCTTGGTGCAAGAAACCAAGGGCATGCGGGGTAGCGATTACGACCGCCCGAACTATCCGGCGACGTGGGCACGGATGCACGGCGACGGCCGCGTGTTTTACACGTCGATGGGACACCGCGCGGATGTCTGGACCAATCCGATCTTTCAGGCACTGATTCTGGGCGCCGTTTCTTGGGCGACCGGCAACGTCGACGCCGAGTTGACGCCCAATATTCGCGAAGTCGCGCCCAAATTCGCCACGATGCCCCCCTCACGCGGCTAGTTGAAAAAGAATTGTAGCTCAGGCACGCTCTGGCGCCTTTGCCCATAAATGCTCATCATCAAGCAAAGTCAACGCAGATGAACCATTCAATGGACCATGCCTGACGCGCTGCGGTGCGTCCGTTTCTTGGCGGCGTCAGGCAGGGCGCAGTGAAGGGTCGACGATTGCAGAAAGTGTTTAGCGGCATTCAATTCATCTGCTGTACGTCAAAGAGCGTACCTGACCTGCGGTGAAATTGGCCTTTGTTTGAATTCGCTTCGGACCGCTGAGGTCTTACACGGGGAAAAAATTGCTCTCCAAGCCGAACACAGAGTGTATCGGACACGACGGCGAAGCCGTCGCCTTGGTCCATGAGGGGAAATTGTGAGCGTCTACGAAGACCTCGGCGTACAGCCGATTATCAATGCCACCGGCGCGGTGACGCGGCTGGGCGGGGCGCCGATGCCGGAGGAAGTGCTCGCTGCATTTCAGGCCGCCGCTGGTGAATCGGTCTCGCTCGAGGAATTGCAGGCGGCCGCCTCCCAGCGGATCGCCGCCGCCACCGGTGCAGAAGCGGGCATCGTCACTGCTGGAGCCGCAGCAGGATTGACTCTGGGCGCTGCGGCCATCCTCACCGGCGACGATCTGGGAAAGATGGAGCGGCTGCCGCAGTGCGACGACTTTCCCTGTCAATTCATCGTGGCCCGCGAGCAGCGGAGCGGCTACGACCACGCTGTTCGCGCATCGGGGGCGCGATTGGTGGAAGTCGGTTTCAACGAAATCGTCGCAAACGCCGGTGTCCGCCGGACTGAGGTTTGGGAATACGAAGCGGCAATCACCGATCAGACGGCGGGAATCTTCTATGTCTTTTCGCCCTCATCCCGGCCGGGCTTGGGCGAACTCTCGGCGATGGCCCGCCGGCACGATTTGCCGGTCCTGGTCGACGCCGCCGGCGAGTTGCCGCCGCGCGAGCACCTGACGTCCATCATCGCGGCCGGAGCGGATCTCGTCGCGTATAGCGGCGGCAAGGCGATTCGCGGGCCGCAATCGACCGGAATTCTGGCCGGACGAAGTGATCTGATCCGCGCCGCAGCGCTGCAGTTTCTGGACATGGACGACCATCCCGAACTGTGGAATCCCCCCGCCGATTTGATCGACCGCGAGCAGTTGAGCGGAATCCCCCGGCACGGTTTGGGCCGCGGCTATAAGGTCTCCAAAGAGGAGATTGTGGCACTGCTCACAGCGCTGGATTTGTTTACGAGCGGCGCCTACGACGAACTGGTCGGCGGCGAACAACAACGGCTGGAGGTGATCGCCGCTGCTCTCAAGCATGCCCCCTGCGAATGCCGGTTAATCGAAAGTCCCGACGGCCAGTGTTCGCCGCGTCTGGAAATTGAAATCGATGAAACTGCGGCCGGCAAGTCAGCATTCGAAATCTGCCGCGAGCTGCGCAGTGGGAGTCCCCCAATCTATGTCGGCCACGGCAAGCTGCGCGAGAGCACGCTGGTCGTCAATCCGCTGCATCTGACTGACGGGCCTGCGGAAATTGTCGCTGCAGCGTTGCGGAAATCGCTCACGCAGTGACCGGAATTGCGAAAATCTGCAGATTTTCGTGAACCATTTGGGCCAGCGCTGCGTCTTAGGGGATACGAAATCAGAAAACTCGTACTTTATTGATTTGTTCGGAAACTATCCCGATGTCTTTCATACGTCCCTGTCGCAATACCCAACGCCAAACCAAACGGCGTTGCGCTGAGCCGACAACCCGTCGCAATGAATGCGAGACGGTGTTGTGCGGGATTCCTTTGCGCTTGTGACATGCGGACGAGATTTGAAGCGATTCTTCAAAGCCCGATGTCATAGCGACTTCGGGCTTTTTTCGTGGAACGGCGACAGAGATAACACGCCCCGTTCGTCTAACGGGCAGGATAGCGGGCTTTCAATCCGCAGATGGGGGTTCGATTCCCCTACGGGGCATTTTAGGCGTGAGGCTTGAGGAATGAGGCTTTAGGATGCAATGGAGCCTGGTCGTTCAACGGTTGAGGACGCCGCTCTGATAAGGCGGAAACGAAGGTTCGACTCCTTCCCAGGCTACTTCGAAAAGGGAGAGAAACAATGTTACAGCGACAGCGATTGAAACCGATACACCCGACTCGATTGAGGTCGTGGTGTAACGGCAGCACAGCAGACTTTTAATCTGCACAGTGGGGGTTCGAATCCCTCCGGCCTCACTGGTTCGTTTGGTTTCCAGACCCTCTGATGCGCGACGTCATACAGAAGCAGCGTGTCAGAACAAGCACAACCGGGTCTGGAAAGTCACTCGAAGTTGGGCCTGTAGCTCAATGGTGAGAGCCGGCTCCTTATAAGGGCCAGACGGCGGTTCGACTCCGCCCAGGCCTATTGGCGAGCGCATCGATCATCGAATTCAAAACCTGGTTGTGCTTGTTAGGAATCGAGCGGAAATATCTGCGCGATGCACAGAGGGTTTTGAATCAACAACATGGGACTGAGGTGTTAGCGGCAGCATCCCCGGCTCTTACCCGGGCGGGTCTGGGTTCAAGTCCCAGCGGTCCTACTTTTTTAGAGGCGTGAGGCTTGAGGCTGTAGGCTTGAGGAAGAATAGTCACGCCTGCAGGCAATTGTACATATTGGGTCGGTAGCTCAGCGGCAGAGCGGGCGCCTGTTAAGTGCCAGCGCGCGGGTTCGAGTCCCGCCCGTCCCTTTGAGAGTCGCAATTTGATCCTGTGGCCTAGCGGCGAAGGCAGCTCTCTTACAAAGAGCGGATCGGTGGTTCGAGTCCACCCAGGATCACTGGTTCGATTGTGTCAAAACCCTCTGACGCTGTTCGTAAACTTGTATCTCGAAGGATTTCGAACAAGCGCAATCGGGTTTTGACACTGAACGGATGGCGGACAGTTTTATAGATTCGGCACGGTACGCAAACGGAAAAGCGGCGAAGCTCAAACCTTCGTGATCGTCTGTGGGTTCGACTCCCACCCGTGCTATTGGGAGGCGTGAGGTTTGAGGCGCTAGGCTTGAGGGTTGTGTGATCCACGTTAGCCCTACAGCCTGCAGTCTCCAGCCTCATGCCTCACAAACTGCCGACGTGGCTCGAAACAGAAAGGCGCCGGTCTTGTAAACCGGATGATGCTGGTGCGAATCCAGTCGTCGGCTCTTTTTTTAGGATGGAGGCTTGAGGGATTAGGCTTGAGGGTGCGATATCCACGTCCGCCCTCCAGCCTAACGCCTAAAGCCTCCAGCCTAACCCGCCCTGCGGGTGTGATGGATGCATGACAGTCTTCGAAACTGTCGGACGGGGTTCGACTCCTCGGCGGGGCGCTGTGAAGCTTTAGGTTTTAGGCTTTAGGAAGCAGGACTGGTGGCCAATTCCTTTCCTAAAGTCTAAAGCCTCCAGCCTAACACCTAATCCGCGTCCTCGGAGTGTGTTGGATTCGCACGCGACTTTGCGAATGGTAGCAAGTCCGGGCGCTGGCCGATGAGGCCAGATGAAGGCCGGACGCGGTAGTTATAGCCCGTGAGTGTGGTGGATCGCACGTCAGCTTGCGAAGCTGTTGGGCCAGGTTCGACTCCTGGACGGGCTACTCGTTGTTTTTGCGACCGCGCATCGTAGGTTCGATTCCTGGCGGGGGCATTTCTGAGGCTGTAGGCTTGAGGCGTGAGGCTGTAGGGCAGACATGGATGTCGCACCCTAAAGCCTCACGCCTCAGCCCTCACGCCTTTTCAAACGACGTCGATGCTCAACGGCTGGGCCGCTGCCTGCAAAACAGCTCGAAGTGGGTTCGACTCCCACCGGCGTCTTTCGGCGGATCAAGCGGGGCCGTGACTGTTATTGCCGCGCTTTCCGTGCATTGGATCCGTCGATTGCAGGTTCGAATCCCAGCGAGGAGACTGAGATCTGTATACTTAGCTTGTAAAGCTGTCCAACTGCACCAAACTTTGCGACTGACAATTCGTCATGCCCAATACCCGTGACCTCGACCTTCGAAAGCTAAACAGCGCGACGAAATATCCGTCAATCCCTACCTATCACGCGCTTGGCGAACGGGGACGATTGCTGGAAGAAACGATCTCGTTCGACGAGGACGACTTGATTGCCACAGAGAAGGTGGATGGTACGAATAGTCGTATCATATTGATGCCGGATGGAGTTTTTCTCATTGGTAGCCGTGAAAAACTGCTCCACGCAAAAGACGATTTGATTCACAACCCGGCACTGGGAATTGTTGACACTCTGAAGGCGACGGCAGACCGACTCTCTTCTGGCCTACGCAGCCCCAACGGTATGATCATGACGGTCTATTTGGAGACCTACGGAGGAAGGACAACCGCAGCTGCCAAACAGTACACCAGCAATCGAGAATTCGGGTACCGTGTGTTCGACATTAATCGAGTTCCCTTGAACCAGCTTGACAGTGAGTTATCGGCGATTTCATCGTGGCGCGAAGATGGCGGCCAGGACTTTTTGAACGAGGCCCAACTGACAGAGTTCGCCGACACCATGCAACTTGATTTAACGCCGCGACTTGCCGTTGGTGATCCGATTCCGTCAACGATTGAAGCAACTCATGCTTGGCTCGCTTCAATGATCACGAAGACCCTTGTTGCGTTAGATGACGATGCTGGGGGACGACCAGAAGGTCTTGTGGTTCGGACGGCTGACCGCAGTCGAATTGCGAAGATCAGATTTGAGGATTACGAGCGTCACGCCAAACAAATTTCAAAGCAGACGAAAACGGAGCACTAAAGCCCCGTGGTCAGACTCGAGTCACTGCTGTTATTCCGTATTGGCTCAATCATCAATCCAACATCAAAAGACGTCGATGCTCAACGGCTGGGCGGCTGCCTGCAAAACAGTTCGAAGTGGGTTCGACTCCCACCGGCGTCTCTGGCTTTCCGACTGCCGGTTCAGACTACATCTTTGTGGAAGATGTCCGAACCATTTCTTCGTCGGAGGGTCTTTGAAGAAGCCCAACTGACCGTCGGGAGTACATCAGACTCTTAATCTGACGCCGAAACGGCTCTTCTCGGCAATTCTTCGTTGGGCTCATTTTTGAAAATTAAGGTTCAACTGCCTGTGGGGAGTCCATGACGGTCCTAAGGTAGCGATGCCGGGTGACCGGCTAGTGAATGGCGCCTACGTCTGTTCGATCGGGGTCAAAACCCTCTGCCGCGTTCCGCGTTCGCTTGTGCTTAGCAACGGAACAGGCGCAACCGGGTTTTGAACGTGAATCCCGCAGACAACGGGGCCTGTCAACGGTCGGCAAAAGAGCTTGCCGATATCGGACGGCCGTAAACCAAGCCTCTCGACGACTCTTCGTTGGACCTTTTTTGAATACAAACGGCGACTGCCGGTTGGAGTACATCGTCACCCAAAGACCGTCCAGTGAGTCTGGCGGCCGCATTGCGGCTGACGGGTTCGATTCCCGTACGGTAGTCTCTGGCCATTCCTTCGTCGCCGACCAAATTTGACCGGCTGCCGAGTTGGAGTCCATGGATCATACCCCGGGAGTTGTGGGTTCGAGTCCCACCGGCGCTATTTATGACGCCTGTCGCGCCGTAGCTCAATGGCAGAGCACCGTAACGTCTCTGATTCAACACCTCGCCGGTCGTTTTTGCAAATACATCCCGACTGCTTGTTGGAGTACATGGTAGACGCAGCAGTGAGAGCTGTTACCGCACAAGCGGTGTGTGGGTTCAAGTCCCACCGGCATCAATATGCCGTGGCGGAACAAGAATCTCTGATCAATCACTTCGTCGGGACCTAAGACACGCTCGACTGCCGGTGTGGAGTACATGGTTTAGCAAGTTCGACTCTTGTCCGGCCCCCTTTGAACAACATGGGGCCGGAGCTCTGCGCAACACTTCGTCGAGTGCGTTCATTTGTCCCGGTTTCAAAACCCTCTGACGCGTCTCGCGGTCACTTTGATTGCGGGTTTCTCAAACGAGAGCAACCCGGTTTTGAAACCGGATCCATACGATCCGACTGCCGGTGTGGAATACATCATCTGGAGCCCCTTGGGCTGTGAAAGTTGATCAGGGTGGATGTTCTGCCCAACCTTCGTCGGGTCGAATTGAAGGGAGGCTATGATGGCCAACAAGACTTTATTTTCCAGCATCAAGAGCGTATTGACGCGAACGGACACACGCAACGAGGCGGGCGGACGCGCTTACCGCTACGCTCCCAAGCACGCGCTGGCCCAGTTGGCGGCGACGGGCTGCTTCAACGGCACGTTCTACGCCGGCGGCGACAACCAATTGCGCGAGTTGCACTCGTTGATCGGCCAGGTCGACGACAACTTGTACTTGGCCAAGCTGGCGGTGTACGCGCGCGAGCGGGCGTTTATGAAGGACATGCCGGCGGCGCTGATTTGCGCGCTGTCGACGCGCGACACGGAGTTGATGCACCGCGTGTTCGATCGCGTGATCGACAACGGCCGCGTCTTGCGCACGCTGTTCCAGATGGTTCGTTCGGGTCAGTTCGGCCGCACGAGTTTGTCGAGCTCGTTGCAGCGGGCGTTTCAGCGCTGGTTAAATGACGCGTCGGTCGGCAAGTTGCTGTCGGCGTCGATCGGTCACGATCCGAGCCTCCGCGACGTATTGCGGATGGCCCGGCCGATACCAAAGGACAACGCGCGGCGCGCGCTGTTCGGTTGGCTGACGGGCAAGGAGGTCGACAAGTGGGCTCCGGCGACGGAGCAGGACTTGCCGGCTGAGGTGCAGGCGCTGATGGCGTACCGCAAGGCGGATTCGCCGCAGGCGCAAGCGCAGATCGTCCGTGATCTGTCGGTCCGCTGGGACCTGTTGGCCGATGCGGCTCAGGGTTCGCTCGTTTGGAAGGCAATCGCCCGCCAGATGGGACCGCAGGCGCTGCGGATGAACCTCAACACGCTCTCGCGTCACGGTGTGCTGGAGGATCGCGGCATGGTCAATTACGTGGCGGGCCGCTTGTCGGACGCCGCGGAGATTCGCCGTGCGCGGCAGTTTCCGTACCAGTACTTGGCAGCCTACCTGAACGTTCGGGAGTCTGTGCCACATCAGATCAAGTCGGCGCTGCATCAGGCGGCTGAGATCGCGTGCGGCAACATTCCTGAATTGCCGGGACCGGTCGTGATCGGGGTCGATGCCTCCGGCTCGATGTCGATGTCGGTCACAGGCTGGCAGGGACGCGGTGCGACAAGCGCAGTGCGCTGTGTGGATGTGGCGGCTCTGTTCGCGGCGGCGATTTTGCGTCGCAACCCGGACAGCGTGGTCATTCCATTCGACACCGTTGCGTACGTGGCGCACGTCGATCCGTGCGATTCGATTTTGAGCGTCGCCGAGCGGTTGGCGCAATTCGGCGGCGGCGGAACCGATTGTTCGGTGCCGCTGCGGGAGGCGCACAAGCGTTACCGCAACCGCCGTTTCGCCGGTGTGGTGTTGATCAGCGATAACGAGAGTTGGGTCTACAAGAACAGCCCATGGAACTACGGTTCCCGCGGTTCGACCGGAGTGATGACCGAGTGGCAGACGTTCGTCAAGAATCAGCTGCGGCTCGGAGGTCATGACATCCCGGCTCCGAAGCTGGTGTGCATCGACATTCAGCCGTACGGAACGACTCAGGCTCCGGAGCGCGAGGACATTTTGAACATCGGCGGCTTCAGTGACGCGGTGTTTAAGGTGGTCGCAGCGTTCTTGAGCGACGACGCCGACCGGTTTGTCGCTGAGGTGGAGTCGATCGAGTTATCATCCGGTCATTGATCGGAATTGATGTCCAAACCATGCCCTCGATTCGAGCAATCGGATCGGGGGCATTTTCGATTTGATCCAGCCGCAACTTCCCCGCGTTCGTGGTGCATTGGTAAATCCGTCGCGATTCACTACTATCGACGCTTCTTCACCACTGAAACCGGCGGACCGGAAACACGTACACGCCCCGCGTAGCCGGTTCGCGGCCGGAACTTGTGTTTAATCGAGATTTTCCAAGCGCTTGCGCAGCGTGCGTAAAGTTGGATTTTTGATCGCATGGAAGAGTATCTGCACAACGTCATTGAGGGCCTTCCTTGGGACGACACGCCCTGGGTCGCATGGCTGGCATTATTCGGCATGATTGCCGGCAGCCTGGCGGTGCTGGGCAAAGCCGCCGATTGGCTGGTGAAAGAGGCGGTCGTGCTATCGGAGCGGTCCGGACTGCCAAAAGTCATTATCGGCGCGACCGTGGTCAGCTTGGGGACGACGATGCCCGAAGCGACGGTGTCGGTGCTGGCGGCGGTCGGAGGACAACCGGGCTTAGCCATGGGGAACTCCGTCGGCTCGGTGATCACCGATACCGGGCTGATTTTGGGAATCGCCTGTCTGATTGCCCCGTTGCCGCTGCATCGCAACATTGTCAATCGCCAAGGTTGGGTGCAGGTCGCATCGGGTGTGCTGCTGGTGATCGCCTGTTGGCCGTTGGCCGCGCCGGCGTCGGCATTTGACCTGGGCGGACGGCTTCCTCAGTTCATGGGCTTCGTGTTTTTGGTCCTGCTGCTGATCTATATCTGGCAATCGGTGCGGTGGGCGCGAACCGAACGGGACGGGACCGCGTTGGAAGATCTCGAGGTCGACAAAGACGTGTCGACTCCGGTCGTGTTGATCAAGCTATTGGCGGGGATCGCGCTGGTGGTCGTCGCTTCGAAAGTGCTCATCCCGTCCGTCGGGGCGGCGGCGGAGCGGTTGGGCGTCCCGCAAGAGATCATCGCCGCGACAATCGTGGCCTTCGGCACCTCGCTGCCGGAGCTAGTGACGGCTGTGACGGCCGCACGGCACGGCCATGGTGACTTGGCCGTCGGCAATGTGGTCGGCGCGGATATCCTCAACGTGTTGTTCGTCAGCGGCGCCGCGGCTGCGGTAACTCCGCAAGGATTGGAAGTCTCAGCGCTGTTTTTTCAGTTGCATTTTCCCGCCATGCTGCTGCTGCTGATCGTGTTTCGGATCGGAATCTTCTCCTCCGGCCATCAATTGAAGCGCCGATTCGGGATTCTGATGCTCGGCATTTTTGTGGCGTATACGATCCTGAATTTCGTGCTGGGCGGCATCAAGCACGCGGGTTGAACCTGCCTGGTTGGTGGGGCCGCGGCTGAGGATCGCAGGCGGCGAACTGCCATTCCGATGCGACTCGTTGCCGCCATCGGGTTTGCTGTTGCTTCACTGAAGCTCGTGCGTTGAATGCATTCTGGAACGCCCCTGCGTCGGTGATCGACCGCCGACTGGGGCGGCGCGTACCGCCGTTGCCACGGCCTGCTCTCGGTGCCCCGCGGATAGATCAAGGGCCACCGTGTGGGAACAGCCGCCTGACTTCGCGAGGTCGTGTGGACGGATATCAACAAACTTGATAAAACTCGGACACGCGGATCATATCCACGCTACTCCTTCCTGCAATGGGAGTTAGCACACAACTTCGCCGGAGCATAATCACGCACATTCAAGTGCTACTCGGTTTTCCAGCGATCTTGTTAAGACCAAGTTATGTTGCAGAATCACCGTGAGATAATCGAGCAACTGAAAGCTCAAGTTGCTGCTGCCCGCCCGAATGCTGACCACGGTTTTTTCGATTGGTGGCATGACCCGAAGTCGTATCTCTTACCGACCGCGTCTCCCGAATTGATTATCGCGACAGAGTCGGAGCTTGGATTCGCTCTTCCTCCGTTACTGAAGGCAATCTACCGCGAAGTTGGCAACGGCGGGCAACTCCTGGGGCCCGGCTTGCTCGGACTTCCCGGCGGTTATGATACGAAGAACGGCCAAGACATCGTTTCAAGCTCCAAAGCGATGGCCAGTTTTCTTCCATGGTGGGAGCGATTCGTCGTCATTTGCGATCGCGGGTGCTCAATGTGTTCCTGCATCGACTGTACGGACGATGATTTCGCCGTTTATCGATGGGATGGCAATGAGTTTCACGAGCAAACTCTGGACGATGAACCGAACGAGGACATTTGGGGAATCGAAGCGAACACCTTTGATGAGTGGATTGTTGAGGAGTTGCGAGCATTTGATTCAAAGCTCGACCCTTCCGTTCAAACAGCAGCGAATCAGTCGTACAATCGCAAGCGTCGTTGGTGGCAGCTCTGGTGACGCGTCGCGACAGCGGTAAGATAACAATCGCATGCAGCCGAGTTGTGGCCGGCCAGCAATCATATGGATCATCACCCGCCACAACCGGTCGATGGTTGCCGTTATGCCTCAAAGTTCTGAATGAGCTCACTTGAAGAATATCGTCGCGTGAACTGCCGCAAGGCATCGGCAATCACTATCGGGGGTTTCCGCCCCACACGTAATCCGCTCGCCAGCCACTTCGGTCTTCGTCCGCTTGCGCTCCCATCCGAATCGTGGCCGGAACAAAACAACGAGCCCCTGTTCTTCATCTGCCAGTTGAACCTGACTGAAATCAGCAACATCCCTGAAGCGCTCACGGGTGTTGCGCTTCTCACAGTGTTCATCGACAGAAACGCATACTTCGGCAAACAGAATGGTGACGGTTGGCTTGTTCGCGAATACAAATCGCTTGACGGACTCCTACCTATGACGATTCCTGACGGGGCAACCGTCGACCGTGGGTTCGAAGTCCGATACGATCAGGTTGATGATTACCCCGTTTACGATGACCCTGAGATCAAACAGGTGGATGGCTTCGACTCGTCCAACGTGCATTTGGACAACGTCTATCGCTCAAAGATTGGCGGCTACGCGTCCAACATTCAGTCTGAACAATGGTGGGGATACGCCGTCAACCACGACGACAAAGGATTGGTGGATCGGTATTGTCCGTCGTACTGTTTTCAAATTGCGTCAGAAGAAAAGGTCCAGCTCTACTGGGGCGATAACGGCATCATTTATTTTGCCCGTTCAACTGCCGCAGATGAAGGAATTCACTGGTTTCTTGATACTCAGTGCTACTGACAAAGAAGCATCCAATCGGCTGAACCGCGGGCCGCGCGGGTTCTGAAATCAACGTCGTTCGCCGCTGCCCGGTGAACGGGGGCGTTATCTGCCAACGCTGAATCCTGAGGAACATATGCCACTGGACTGGCGAGACACACTCCGAACTCTACTACCGCAGTTCCAAGCAAAGGCGGCAAGTTCATCACGCATCCACCACCTTATGGTGGAGGTTGCAGATAGCGAGCGGGACAAGATGTCTGGTCCTCCGTGGTTCGATGGCTTTTCTGGCAACCCTCGTATCGTCAACGGTGAAATTCTATATCGACCATGGGACTGTTCGCGATTTACGGGCTTGCCTGGTGTTTCGCCTGGTTTTCGCGAACCGCTGCCTGATGAATCGTTTGACGACACGGACCGCGTGATTCGGGATGGGAATGGTGTTGTCCGCGCTGTACCCGTCTCTATGAAACTCCGTCAAAGCTATTTTTGTGGCGCCCCATCTGAAGAAGTTTCAGATTTCGAGTCACTGGCCAACATGGCAGCACTCGCGTTGTTAGACGCTGACGACTTGTCCGAACACTTCTTGGCATCGGAACTCTGTGATCTTTTCCGTACGCCTTTCGGCGGTGTGCGATACGTGTTTGGCGAGGTACCAGACGTACCGCGCGATTTCATTGCCCAAGGATGGAACGCTGGCGTTTTTCAATACGACAACGGAGTATTGATCGACGTTCCCATCAGTGAATCAAGACCCGACTCATCACATTGGATGTTGCTATTGCATCGTTTAGGTTGGAGGAAACCAAAAGGTAGTCCATTAATTGCTCATCGCGCATGCTGGGATGGCAATACCGAAGTTACGTACGACATGCTCGATACAGATTTGTCCACCTACCCCGACCAAGTCGCGAACCGGTTCGCGAACATTTCTAAGGAATCGTTTTATTCAGTATTGGGGTCGAAGGATATCCCGGTAAACGTAAACCTTGCGTCGGCGTTCGCGATCCAACTACTAACGGCTGACCTAGCCACTAGTCAATCTGTCGTGGTGAGGGATAAGCCAGACGTCGATTACTCTGGTGAGCCATGGAATCGCCTTGAATGTCCTCCGGTCAAATCGGTGGACAAACAGGAGTTAGACGAATATCAGCATCCCCAAGTTGGTGTTGTCGTTGCTACCGAAGTTGAAAGACAATCATTGCTCTGTCGACTTAGGCCGCCGCGAAATCGACGTTCGGTTCTACAGGTTTTTGAAGGGAGTAATACGTACTTTGTTGGCCGTTTGGGAGCTGCCAACGTTGTGCTCGTAATGTCGGCGATGGGGTCCGTTGGGCGTGATGCGTCAACCGTGGTTACGACCGAGCTTATCGAACACTGGCGACTGAATGCTGTTGTAATGGTTGGAATCGCATTCGGTAAGGACGCCGAAAAGCAGATGATTGGGGGCGTGCTAGTTTCGGAGCGAATTCTTTGTTACGAGCCGCAACGGTTGGGTGTAAAGGAAAACCAAAACCGGGGGGAGGAACACAAAGCTAGTGCAGTACTTCTCAACCGTTTCCGCAACGTACTTGGGTGGCACTTCACGAATCCTGGCGGCGTGCAATGTACTCATCAAATCGGCCCGGTTTTGTCAGGTGAGAAACTTGTTGATAATGCTGAAGAGAAAGGTGAACTGTTCTCGCGGTACCCGACGGCGATCGGGGGCGAAATGGAGGGTGCAGGATTCGCTGCCGCCGCCGAAAGAAAAAAATGTGAGTGGATCGTTCTAAAGGCGATATGTGACTGGGGAGACGGAGCGAAACATAAACACCACCAAGGGTTCGCTGCCGCTGCCGCGGTTGATCTTTTGACGCATGTTTTGAATCAGGTTGGTGCGCTCGACGCGCTGAGCGATCAGGTGTGATTGGCCTTTGTGGCTTCAAAGCAAAACCAAAAGAACAGGCAAATAACAGCAATTCCGCTGACCAAGACACGCTTGAAAGTGAACAAATGATCACTATAATGATCGATCCACAGCCTTTCAAGAACTCAGCCTTGGAACACCGGCGTGTCTGCTGCTTCGAAAAAACAGCTTCTGCAGGAACTGCGCCGGCAAATGGGGGCGGCGGCGGGGCGGGATGGTGTGTTGGAGTTGTCGGCAGAGTGCCGGCGGGTGCTGGTCGATGAGTTTCTGCCGCACAGCAGCGGGGCGGGCGGGCTGTTGATCGAGTGGCTTTCCCGCGGTGGCGCGGGGGGAGCGACGCTGGCGTTTCTGTTGGCGCGGGAGGAACAGCGGCGGGGAGCGGCGGTCGTTGTGATCGACCGGCACCGGGAATTCTATCCGCCGGCCGCCGCCGCGCTCGGTTTGGATTTGGCCGAGTTGATCGTGGTGTGCCCGGGGTCGCAAAACGACGCCTTGTGGGCGTGGGAACAGTCGTTGCGCTCGCGCGGCGCGACCGTTGTGGGGCCGCTGGAGCAAGTGCCGGTTCATGCGTTGCGGCGATTGAAACTGGCCGCCGAGCATGGGGGGGGACTGGCATTGCTCTTGCGGCCCAGCCGGTTGCAAGCAACCGCTTCTTGGGCGGATCTCCGTCTGGCCGCAACGCCCACGGCGTCGCCGGACCGAGTCGGACTTTGTCGCCGAGTGCGCGTAGAAGCTTTGTATGTGCGGGGCGGGTTTGACCGCCGCAGCCTTGTTGTGGATATCACCGATGAAACGGCATCTCTGTCTCTGGTTTCCGAACTGGCCGATCGGGCGTCTGCAGACGTCGCAACCCGCGCTTCTTAGCCGGCCGTTGGTCCTGTTCCGACAACAGCGGGGCCGCGATGTGGTGGCCGCCTGCTGCCGCGCCGCGCGCCGCGCGGGGGTCCGCGCGGGTATTCCGCTCGCGGAAGCCAAAGCGTTGTGCGGCGTTGGAACCGACGAGGCGGCACTGCCCCGATTCTTGCCGGAAGATCCGCCGGCCGACCGCAAGGCGTTGCAACGACTCGCCTGGGACTGCGCGACGTTCAGCCCGCTGGTCGGCATTGAAGATCAAGAGCGACCGTCGTCGCTGTTGTTGGATATCAGCGGTTGCGGCGCCTGTTTCGGAGGCGAACCCCGTCTGGCCCGGCAACTGCAAGAGTCGCTGCAAACGCGGCGCTATTACGTCCGCATCGGTATCAGCGATACGATGGGAACCGCTTGGGCGGTGGCCCATTTTCAGAAGCGGTCGCAGACGATCCGTATCGTTCCTGCCGGCGAACAGGAACAGGTACTGCGGCCGCTGCCGATTGAGGCGCTGCGGCTCTCGCCGCCGGCGGTCGAGAAACTGCATCACCTCGATATCCGTCAGATCACGCAACTGCTCGCGCTGCCGCGCAGGTCGCTTCCCTCCCGGTTCGGCGAAGAATTGTTGCTGAGACTCGATCAGGCACTGGGAGAGGTCCCCGAAACGATTGTCGCCGAGCGGCGTCCGGTGCCGATCCGTGAAGTGTGGGAGAGTGACTGCCCGCTGCAGGAGGCGGCCGCCCTGGATGTAGTCGCGGCCCTGCTGGTTGAGAGAGCACTCGAAAAATTGCAGCAACGAGGCGAGGGGCTGTTGGAACTTCACATGCTGTTGCAAGGCGACGGTGAATCGGCCCACCGGCCGCTGTCGCTGCTCCGTCCCACTAGCGACGGCCGTCACGTGATGGGATTGCTCCGGCTGTGGTGGGAACGGTTTCCGCTGCCCCGCGATATTACGCGCGTGGAAATCGAAGTGGTGGAAGCGGCGACCCTCCCGGCCGCGCAGCAACAACTTTGGCCAGACGATGACGACTGCGGGCCGGAGACGCATGGACTGATTGAGAAACTGAGCAGCCGGTTGGGACGCCGTGCGGTGTTGCGTCCGCAAATTTGCGCGGAGCAGCAACCGGAACTCGCCTTTGGTTACGAATCTTGTATCGAGAGCGCTCGGAGTGCGAAGCCGTCGGAGTCGGAACCGTCTGCATACCGTTTTCTCCTCAGCCGGCCGCTGTGGTTGAAACGGGAGCCGGCGCCGGTGCAGGTGTGGTGCATTGTTCCGGACGGCCCGCCGTATCGGTTTTCCCGGCGGGGCGAGGAACAGACCGTTGCCCGCTGTTGGGGTCCGGAGCGGATCACGACCGGCTGGTGGCGGGGGACGCATGTCCGGCGGGATTATTATCACGTAGAAACAGCCGCAGGATGCCGCTACTGGCTGTTTCGGGATTGGGAGCAGGGAGGCTGGTTTCTGCACGCGCTGTTTGATTGAGCCATGCCCGAACCGGCGAACCCAAAATTTCCGCGACCGACGCTACGGACTTCGCAGCGGAAGCAGGCCGCGCAGCCCGCCTATGCGGAGTTGCACTGCAAGACGAACTACTCGTTTCTCATCGGCGCGTCCCATCCCGATGAACTGGTCCAACGGGCGGCCGACCTGGGCTACCGGGCACTGGCGATCACGGACCGCAATAGTTTGGCGGGGGTGGTGCGGGCGCATGTGGCGGCCAAGGAACTCGGCCTGAAACTGTTGATCGGCGCGGAGGTGATTCCCGACGACGGCCGTCCGGTGATTTTGCTGGCCACGGACCGGGAGGCGTACGGGCGGTTGTGTAATCTGCTCACTGTCGGCCGCTGCCGCGCCGCGAAGGGGGAGTGCCGTCTCTTTCGCGCGGATATCGCCGAGTATTCTGCGGGATTGCTGGCCTGCGTCGTGCTGCATGAACATGCGGAGCAACATGGGGCGGAGGAACTCGCCTGGTATCGCGACGTGTGGGGCGACCGTTGTTACGGGCTGGCGGCTCTGCACCACGGCGTTAACGACCGAGCCGTGCTGAGACGGATTCAGGAACTGGTCCGCCAAGCGGGCATTCCGCTGGCCGCTTGCAACGACGTGCACTATCACGCGCCGCCGCGGCGGTTTTTGCAAGACGTGGTTACGGCGATCCGGCATCGCACGACCGTTGCCGAGCTGGGCGACCGCCGGTTTGCCAACGGCGAGCGTTATCTCAAGCCGCCGCAAAAGATGGCGGAGCTGTTTGCGGAATGTCCCGCCGCTTTTGCTCGCACGGTGGAGATCGCCGACCGTTGCCGTTTCTCGCTCGATGAACTCCGCTACGAATACCCGGAGGAACTTTGCCCGCCCGGAAAGACGCTGATCGCCTATTTGCGGGAACTGACCGAGGCGGGTGCTGCGGTACGCTATCCGCAAGGCGTGCCGCCGAAAGTGCGGCAGTTGCTGGAGCACGAGTTGGTGCTGATTGAACAACTGCACTACGAATCGTACTTTCTCACCGTGTGGGATCTGGTCAAGTTTGCCCGCGGGAGGGGGATTCTCTGCCAAGGCCGCGGTTCGGCCGCCAATTCGGCCGTCTGTTATTGTCTGGGCGTGACCTCTGTCGATCCGCACCAGATCGACCTGCTGTTCGAGCGGTTCGTTTCGGCGGAGCGTGACGAAGCGCCCGACATCGACATCGATTTCGAGCACGAGCGCCGTGAAGAGGTCGTGCAGTATGTCTACGAGAAGTACGGCCGCGACCGGGCGGGGATGACGGCGACGGTGATCACCTACCGCCCCCGGTCGGCGATCCGCGATGTGGGCAAGGCGCTGGGGCTGTCGCTGGACCGCGTAGACGGGCTGGCCAAGGCGCTCGACCACTACTCACAGGGCGAGGATTTCCCGCTCCGTTTTCGGGAACAGGGCTTCGATCCGGAAACGACGACCGGGCGCCAATTGCTGACGCTCACGCAGGAACTGCTCGGCTTTCCCCGACATCTTTCGCAACACGTGGGGGGCGTGGTGATCACGCACCGCAGACTATGTGAAATGGTGCCGATTGAGAACGCCTCGATGCCGGACCGGACCGTGATTCAATGGGACAAAGACGATCTCGACGCGCTGGGGATTTTAAAAGTCGATTGCCTCGCGCTGGGCATGTTGTCGGCGCTAAAGAAGTCGTTCGAGTTGCTGAACGAACATCATCGCCGCGCGATGACACTCGCCGAGATTCCGCAAGAGGACCCGCAGGTCTACCGCATGATTACGGCGGCCGACACGATCGGCGTGTTTCAAGTCGAGTCGCGGGCGCAGATGGCGATGCATCCCCGGCTGCGGCCGTGCACGTTTTATGATCTGGTGATCGCGGTCGCCATCGTGCGGCCGGGGCCGATTCAAGGAGACATGGTCAATCCGTATCTCCGCCGCCGCGAGAACAAGGAACCGGTCGAGTATCCCGACGACCGCATTCGGGAGGTGCTGCACCGAACACTCGGCGTACCGCTGTTTCAGGAGCAGGCGATGAAATTGGCGGTCGTCGCGGCGGGGTTTACTCCGGGCGAAGCGGACCAACTCCGCCGGGCGATGGCGGCTTGGCGCCGCGGCGGCAACATCGAACAGTTCCGCAAAAAACTCGTCAGCGGCATGCTGGCGAACGGTTACGACGCGGAATTCGGCGAGAAGCTGTACGGTATGATCCGCGGTTTCGGCGAATACGGCTTTCCGGAATCGCACGCCGCGTCGTTTGCGCTGTTGGCTTACGCTTCGGCTTGGTTGAAGTGTTATTACCCGGAGGTGTTCACTTGCGCGCTACTCAACAGCCAGCCGATGGGTTTCTATGCCCCGGCGCAACTTGTGCGGGACGCCGAGCAGCATGGTGTGGAGGTCCGTCCGGTGGACGTCAACTTCAGCGATTGGGGCTGCACGCTGGAGCCATGTGAATCTGCGCGTGCCGACGCGCGGCCCTTTGCATTGCGGATGGGTTGGCGGATGGTGACCGGCCTGTCGGAGATGGACGCCCGGCAGATCACCCGCTGCCGCGCGGACGGCTGGTTCGATTCTTTTGAGAATTTCGCCCGCCGCACCGGGCTGAGCGGGAGCGTGTTGGCGCGGCTCTCCCGCGCCGACGCGTTCGGTTCGACGGCGCAAAACCGGCGGCAGGCGCTCTGGCTGTCGTTGCCCCGTCAGGAAACGCTGCCGCTGTTTGATAAGGAGCAATCGGAAGAAGTTCCCGCCGAATTACCGGAGATGACTCCCTTCGAAGAAGTGGCCGCTGATTACAACATGACCGGACTTTCGCTACGGCAGCATCCGGTCGCCTTCGTCCGCTCGTTGCTGGCCCAGCGGCGGGTGACTCCCGCGGCGGCGTTGGCCGTACATCCCCCCGACCACTGGGTCAAGGTGGGCGGACTGGTGTTGCTGCGGCAGCGGCCGTCGACCGCGAAGGGAATCACGTTCGTCACATTGGAAGACGAAACGGGCCATGTGAACTTGATCGTCCGCCAGCAGATCTGGGAACGCCACCGGCAAATCGCCCGCGGAGCGACGCTGATGCTGGCGTCAGGGCAATTGCAACGGCAAAACGGGGTGATTCACGTCCTGGTGCGACGGCTGGAGGATGGTTCCGGCCTGCTGCAGGACGTGGCCCTCAAATCCCGCGATTTTCGCTGAACCTTGCCCGATGAGCGGATTCTGTATCGCGCACGCAACGTACCGGCTGACGCGTCTCAACGATCGACGCAGAGAATCACACACTCAGTTTGAGTTCTCCTTCGCCGCCGCAGGACCCCGCAGCGGTTGGACCCAGGCGCGCTCAAACTCACCGGGCTCGGACGGATTGGGGTGTTTTAGTGACGACGTGATCCTTGCGCGGACGTAGAGCTCATCACCTTGGAACTTGTACGCTCCGCTGGGCGCGTTGACGGTCGAGAAGACGGTCCCCAACTCGTCGCTGTATCGGCGGGTCGTCCACAACTCCTTGCCTTTGTTGTCGGTGACGGGCTGACTGGTACGGTCGTATCCTTTACGCGTTCCGATGAATTCGATCGTATATGTCACACCCGGCTTGGCGGCGACCGCTACTTCCAGACCTTTCGACGACGAGACGACCTTCTCCAACTCCACTCCCGACGACGCGTAAAACCGGCCCTGCTCCATCGCGTCAATCAGCGACTCGGGGGTCAATTCGGCGGCAAGCACGACGACCCAGCCGCGTCCCGGTTCACTGCCGCGACTGGGAATATTATGGTACTCGTGACCATCGTCCGTAGCTAAACCGTACATCAGCGGCAGATCAAGTTCGGCGATGCGGCGCGTGAGGATGATATCCCACATACGCTCCACCGATGCATGTTTGGCATCGCCGGAATTGTGAACACCGGGGTGGCCGTTATAGACCTCGAAAAAGTTTTCACCGCGAACACGCATCAAATCCTCGGCGGTGACGGCATAACCGAAGTTCGGATGGTTGAGATGCACGAGCATCGGCTGCCGTTGCCGCTCCCGCTGTGCGATGACGGCGTCGACGTTGCGCTGCATGGTCTCGTACACGCTCGAGCCGCCGCGGGGTGTGATCAGATCGCGGACGTTGCTGGCGTTGATGTGCACCGGCAGGTTTTTGAAGCGATCCGTAATTTCCTCTCCTTGAATCAGTAGGAATTTTCCCGGCTCGCCGAGCTTTGCCGAGGTTTCCTGAAACGTCTTGAGCCGCACTTCAAGACGGCCGTCGACCATCCGCTCTTCCACCCAATCATTGGGGAACCGCGCTTTGAGCTTGTCGTACGCCTTCCGTTTGCCCTTGTTCTTGTCGGGTTCGGTCCAGCGCTCTGTCGTCGGCAAGACGTTGTGATCAGTGAAACAGAGAAAGTCGTAGTCGCGCTCTTTGTACCACAGAGCAATCATTTCCGGATAATCATCGCCGTCGCTCCAGAGTGAATGCGTGTGGATGTTTCCACGATACCACTGCAGTTCGCCATCGGCTTTCAGTGTGTCGGCGGACGCCTGCGGTTGGGCTGACCATCTGCCGTTCCACAGGACCAATATACAGACCGTAATCACAGCGACAGTAACTGCCGCGCGCCGCATCGTTTTCGCGGGAGTATTCGAGCGCGAATTGTGGTCGCGGCCGGAACAAGCATTACACAGAGCACGGTTGTTCATCGTCGTAGGTCCTTAGTCTGAGAGTCGGGATTGACTCCGATCTTAGCAGCCCGACGGCCACGACGTCACTCCGCGGCAATCGAATTCCCGGCAACGGACGTGCTGAGGCTGCTTCTCAATGATTGGGAGGCGCAGCTTCTAGACGGCAGCCCCCGTCGGCCTGTACGACCGCACTGACGACATAGTGCTGCGGCCGAACCAACAGACGTTGTCCACAACGTGGGCACTTTCCTTTGCGGCTCAGCATCCGCTCGCGAACTTTAAGTTTGACGCCACAGCCGGGACAGCGGATGCAGAACAGGACCGGCTCACCGGCTTCTCGACTCTGAGACCGTTGCGACGTACTGTAGGTACCGTCCTGAAAGTATTGAATATTCATGGTCCTAAGATTGAGTCGTTTATCTAATACATCAATGATTGAATTCAGTTACGGCTGCCTCCGCCGCCGATGCCGTCTCCTCCGAGGCCTCGACCGCCGGCGTCAGCTCTTTGCGGCGGATCGAGCGGTTGCCATTCGATATCTTTGAAGCGGGCTTTGCACATGTTCGCCAGCAGTGTGGGGAATCCGCTGCTGAGGGAACCGTCCTGTGTTTCTAAAATCTGCCGGCCGTTCAGATAGAGCGTGAGCCGGTCGCCGACGCAGGCAAAGGCCAACTCAAACCAACCCGTGTAGTCTCCTGGAATCTTGGCTTGCTTACTATTGACGCGCATCGACGGGGTGTGATGGCCGTGGATGTTGAAGTCGCCGTTGCCCATCATCCAGGCCACATAATGTGCGCCGCCTTTCACGTCCGGCCGGCTGTTGCGCAACGAAAACCCGACGTTCCCGGAAGGTCCCAGCCGCTGGATTTTGGCGCGGATGATCATATCGCGGCCGGTGACCGATTCGAACAATCCGTGCACGGTTTGTTCGCTCAATTCAATCATGTTTCCGGAAAAGGTTTCGTGTGAGGAATCAGAAACACCGGAATTTCTCCGCGAAACTCGCAGCTGTTTGAATTCCTCATTCGTGCGCAACAATGGCCGCCACTGGCCGGTCAACAACTGTGTGTAATCTTGTGTAGTTGAAATGTCGCCATCCGTTTGCTTTTCTCGACTGCGATCCGCGACAGATTTGAGTTCCCGAATTTTGACGTTGCGGAATTCGATTGTCTTGTCTTTTGCCTCTAAACTCACCGAACCAGTCACACGTTTGACGGCGGCAAATCGATTGGCTCGAGAACTCTTCATGAGTTTCTTAAAGCTGGCCGTCTCGTCGATTTGGCAGTCGACGATTTGTTGGTCGTTCAGCGTGACCGTGACATGCAATCCTTCTGTGCGGATGACCATCCGATTCCATTTGCCCGCAGGTTTCCCGTCTTTCTCGGCGACAGGAAAACTCACGTCACGGCTGGGACTTGTGATCCCAGGAATTCCGCCATTTCGCGCCGCGCCTGTGAGTTGTTTTGCCGGCCCCTTTCGTCTGGGAAACTTGGCCTGGTCATCAACCAGATTCACCCGCACATAGGACCGTCTCGGACCCGTCGACTTGAGCGCATCATGTAACACGACAGAACCTCGACTGCCGTTGACGAGCCGGTAATCCAATTGGAGTTCATAGTCTCCGAACTCCCGATTCCTTTTCAGGACGGAGATGCCTTTACCGGCAGTTGCCGTAATCACCCCGTCGGCAAATTGCCACCGCGGCCGAGTATGATTCCCGCGTTGGAGCGCCTGGCCGTCAAACAAGTCGACCCATTCCGAGGTCGTCTCTTTGGTGTGGTTCGGACCCAAGGATGCCGTTTGCCGGCCTTCGCGAATCCGCAGATTGCGAAACTCGACTCGTGATTTGTGCCCCATCAGCGCGATGTGTCCGCGGCGGCGCTTGAGGCCGGGATGGGCTTTGCCGTCAGGAGTGATCACGTTTCCCGTTTGGTCGAGCGTGGTGTCGAGAATTGTGTTGCCGTTGAGCGTCACTTTGAGTCGGTTGCCTTCACAGACAATCTCCTGAGAATTCCACTGGCCCACCGGCTTCAGGTGGCCGCGCTTGGCCGCCGCGACGCCGTACAGCGAGCCGTGATAGCTCTCGGGGCTGATCTGCCGATAACGCGGTGACGAATCGTCGAGGATCTGGACCTCAAGACCGTCGTACGCCGGATTGCCGGTCGGTGGGGTTCGCAAGCCGATGCCGTTATTTGCGCCGGGTGTGAGCTTGAACTCAAACTGCAATGTGAAATCGTCATACTCCTGTTTAGTCAACAACGGTGCACGCGTCTTCGGCAGGCAAACCAGATTTCCGTTTTCGACGCTGTAACCCGCTATTGCCGGTCCCATCCATCCGTTGAGATCCTTGCCGTTGAACAGGCTGACAAATTCCTGGACTTCCTTTCCTGATTCCGCAGGGGCAAGTTTTCCATCCAGATTCATGATTTCAACATCGCGAAACAGCGCCCGGCATTTTACGCCGCCGATGGCGGGAAATCCGCTGCGGCGATGTGTATTGTCCTGATAGTCAATGACCTTGCGGCCGTTGACATAGACTGTGATGCGGTCGCCGACCGCCGCCATCACCCACTCGTAGTAGTCGCGGTATTCCTTTCCACGGTCGGAGACCGTTTTTAGGTTTCGCCACTGACCACCAGCATCTCGCGAGGCATTCATTCCGAGAGTAAAGAACCGAAATCCACCAAAGGTCACCCCGTAACCGCCGCCGCCGTGCGATTGTCGGCGGAGCCAGAGGCTCGGATGGTCGCCCTCCAGTTTCTTGACTTTGACTCGAATGATGGCGTCGCGCATCGGCCGATCACCGATGAACAGAACGTTGCTTCCATCTAACGTTATGACGCCGTCGTTGAACGACAAGCCCCGCCTCTTGCGCAATTCGTCGGCCGACCGCAGTACCGGTTCCCACTTGCCCTTCAGCAGGTGAGCGTAGTCGGGATTCGCCGCGCGGGCTGCCGTCAGGGCGTTTTTCCGGTCGGCAGGCAACGGGATGGTGCGGGCGATGCGTATGCCATTGACGGGTCGACTTTGATTGGGATTGCCAAGACCAAGCCTGCTACTGCCGCGATGCCAGGGCGAAACACGTTGCACGATGTCACTTTTGGCTGATCCACCGCGCCGCACGCGACCTTTGATCGTCCGTCCCCCGCGGCCTTTGATCTTAATCTGATCCTCAGCCGGTCCCGTGGGATTGATGGTGATCAAATCGTTCGACGGGTAGTGGTCAAACCAATCCCAACACCATTCGGAAACGTTTCCCGACATGTCATACAGGCCGAATGCATAGGGCAGTTTTTGACCAACCGGTTGAGTACGTGCTGATTGACTGCTGTGCTTCTGGAACGTGGCATATGAGTCAGGCCGGCCGTAAGCCTGAAAGAACGGCCTCTGGATTCCGCCGCGGCAAGCATATTCCCACTCCGCTTCGGTCGGCAGGCGATAGCCGTCACCTCCGACAATGCTGACCTCTTTCCCCGCAGCGCTGTTGTCTTTCACCTTGTAGTAGGGTGCGAGACCCTCTTTTTCACTCAGTTTGTTGCAGAACTCGATCGCTTCGAACCACGTCACGGAATCGACCGGGAGATTGGGGTCGCCTTGCCATTGGCTGGGATTGACCTTCATCACCTTCTTGTAGGCCTGCTGTGTCACTTCATGGATGCCAAGATAGAAGGGGCGCGTGATGCGAACTCGATGTCGGGGTTTCGCGAGATTGACGGCGTGCTTGTCGCTCTTGTGAGATTTGATGCCATCGGGAGCCCCCATCAGGAACTCTCCGGGAGGGATCAATTTGAGCTTCTGGCCGACCGAGTTCGTGGTTACCGTGCCGGCATTAAGGTAGTTCGCCCACGCTTTTTGCCCACGCTGTGCGGCGTCGACATCGAACGGCGCTTGCATCAGTGCCGGGCGGTCGGTCTGGGATTTGGTGGTCAGCTCTTTGACTTTGGAAGGTCCGCCTGCCTCGTCGGCACTCGTGCGGCCGACGGTGATCGATGGATCAACAACGCTCTGTTTTGGCCGACTCGACGGGCGGAAGGGCCCGTGCGTCAGGTCCATGATCTGCACGTTACGGAACTCCGTCTGCGAGTTTAGTACGCCTAGGCTCGGCAAGCCGAACGCGTGGGACGAATCGCGGACATCCAAAATGGTCTTGCCATCGGCATACACAGTGAGCCTGTCTCCGACGGCCGCCACCGCCCACTGGAAGAATTCCGTATGATCCTGCTTGGTGAATTTGACGTGCAGGTCTTCCCACGGCCCCGACGCGTGCTTGCCGATGCCGAACCGATTGAATTTGTCGAAGTAAGCCGAATACTCGCCTGTTGCGTTGCCACGCACTCTCAGCCCCGGATGCCGACCGCCGTGCTTCTTGATTTCTGCACGTAGGATGAGATCGCGGTATGGGCGAGTACCGATGGAATAGCTCCGATTCCCCTGCAGTGTCGCCGTCTCGTTTGTGATCGCGATTTGCGGTCCTTCCGCTTTGCGCGGCGCGAGCACCGGAATCTGCTGCCAGTAGCCGGTCAGCAAGTGGTCGTAGTCGGTCGGTTTCCGCTCTGCCGTCGGGCCGCCGAGTGCGGCAAGTGAGCCAAACAGGACGCTTCTGTATTCAGCAAGTGACTTTGAAAACTGGCTGTTGTCGCCGAATTTGGCCCAGATTGCCGGAACTGATTGGCCTTCCGCTTCAAGATTCCGTTCGAACGCCTGATTGACAGGAGCATTACGCACGTTGCCGGACAACTTGACTTCGCCATCAATGAAGAGCCAATACCTCGTCTGTTTCAATTCCAGGCGATAGGTATGATATCCGTCCGTGGTATCGAACTCGAGCGACCCACCCGGAACCGGCTTATCGTCCCAATCACGAAGCATCAGACGGTTGTTCCAGGCATACAAACAGACATCCCGCCTCTGGCTGCCGGAAGCTTCTCCAATTTCGATCAGATTGAGGCCACGGTGACGTTTCGTATGTGATTCGCGTCGCACGTGGGTTGTTGTTTCCATAAAGACGCCCGCAGCGTCCGGCACACGCACCGTGGGGATTGACGCCTTCCAGAAACTCCGACCGAACACCTTTGCATCATGGACCAAAACCCCCTCTTGGACCTTTGCGGTGTTTGCTCCGCCGTTAGAGCCCGAGTATTTCCAGCCGACCGCCCCCGGCAACTCTTCCCTTGACGCGTCGTACACCATCACCAGCGGGTTGGTGTTGGCGGGGTAGCGGTCGCCGTCGAAATCGTTGATCCCCCGCATCACCGTGGGGCCGCCCTCCTCTGCCAGATCGCCGAAGCGGACCGACTGATACTCGGCCAGCGACTGCGAATTCTCCTGCAGGTCGCCAAAGGCGGCGAACAATTCCCAGTGTGGCGCCCGCGTGAGATCGGTCCGCGTCCACTCGGGCGAGCAAACCGTCTTGACCAATTCTCCATCGACAAACAGCCAGAGCGTGCCGTCATGCAGTTCGACGCGGTACCGATGAAAGCCGTCCGAGGGGTCCATTGCGTACTGGGATCGCAAATCCTTCGCGACATGCATAAAGATCCGGTCGTCTTCGGCAAGCAGGGTGACCTCGGTCAATTGGACTCCGGCCTGACGGCCGACTTTCAGCAAGGCGAGACCGGCGTTGATTTCGCTGTGCTTCTCGCGCACGAGCTTTGCAACGACTTCCATAAAGATGCCGCCGTCCGGTGAATTCTCATCGATGGGAACCGCCGACGTCCAATAACTGCGTCCCTTGCCAGGCGCGTCGTGGACCAGCTTGCCGGATGCGATCTGCACATGCGGTTGTTCGGCGCCGTCCTGCGTGAAAGTCCAACCGGAGTCTTGCGGCAACCGGCCGGCGCTGGCGACGAATTCGGACGTCGGTTCTTGCACGCCAGATTCTGTAACTGGGTTCTCTTCAACTTTGACGATCGGATCACCCGAATCAGGTACGGTCACAGTGGTCTTGTGATTCCGTGTCTGGATGATGATGACAACGCCCAACAACAGCATCGCCGCGAGGCCCGAAGCCGCGATTGCAGCCACCCGCCGCGGCAGACGATACCGGCCGGCAGGGCCGAGGTTGATCTCCAACGCATCGGCTGTTCCAGTCTGCCGCTTGCTTTTTGCCGGACGTTTAACGCTGCGGCTCGAGCTGCGCGACGACTGCGGCTGCAATGCGTAACCTTCCGATTGGCCGAGCACCGTGTCAGCCAACTCCGGCTCCGACAGTTTCGACTGGGACTCTGCCTCGATCTGCTGCTGCAGTTGCGTGTCGTAGTCTTGCTTTTTCTCCGGGTTCAGCAAACACAACCGGGCAGCGGCGAGTTCGTTCAGCAGTTGCTGCGCGACGGGGACGTGCGGGCCGTCGGTAATTTGATGCAGAAAACTCATCTGCCGTTCGGCGGCGGAATCAATGACATCGAGATCGTCTTCGAACAGGTTCACTCCCAACAGCCGGTAGTGGTGCGGCGGCTGCTCTTCCGGGGGAATCCCCAACCACTTGTGGTAAGGATCAAAGCCGGAATTGCTCTTCGCCGGTTTCTTACGAGGAGTGGGACGGGCGCCACTTGTGGGGAGCACCGGCTGCGACCCGCTGGCCGCCAATGATTTCAATACGCCGACTTCCTGCGAATCTTCTTTGGCGCCTGACTTGTCGTCTCGCCGGGCGCGCAGATATTCGGCCAACGCCTCCGCGAAATCGGCCATCGAATCGAAACGGTCGGATTGCTTTTTCGCCATCGCTCTTAAGCAGATCCGTTCCAACTCGGGATCGACGTCCGACTTGAGCGCCGAAGGAGGTTCGGGATTCTCGTAGAGGATTTGCGCGAAGACTTCTGCGACGGCACCGCGAAACGGCCGGTTGCCGCAAAGCAGTTCATATAGAATGACACCCAAGCTATAGACGTCCGAGGTCGGACCGACATCCTTGGAGTTTCCGCGGGCCTGCTCCGGGGGCATATAGGCGGGCGTGCCGAGGATCGCGCCGCTATGCGTGAGCTGCGCTTCGTCGCTTGAGACTTTGCGGGCTAAGCCGAAGTCCATCACGACCGGTTCGCCGCGGCGGTCAATCATGATGTTTGACGGCTTGAGATCGCGATGCACGACGCCGTGCTTGTGGGCTTCTTCAAGCGCCATGGCAATCTTGCGAATCGCGACGGCGATTTTGCGGGCGGTAAGCTGTTTCGTTTTGGTCAGCACCGACGAAAGCGGCTTGCCGTCGATGTAGGCCATCACGATGAAATAGTCCTCATCGATCTTGCCGAAGTCGTAGATCGGGCAAATGTTCGAGTGCCGCAGCGTCGCCGCTGAGCGGGCCTCTTGCAAAAAGCGGTCGACGTCGTCCTGAGTTTCCAAGACGGTGGCGCGGGGCACCTTCAGCGCCACTTCGCGATGCAGTTGTGTATCTTGCGCGCGATAGACTGTGCCGAACGCCCCTTCGCCCAACTTGTCGACGATCTCAAACCGGCCCAATTGTTGCGGCGCCGATTTCCGCTTGCCACGACTGGCCGTCTGGTCAACCCGGGAGGTGTCAATCGACGCATCGCGGAGGCTGACGGTGCGGACTTGTGTCGGCTTCTGATCGGGAGTTGCATCGTTACCGGAGAGACCCGCTGCGTCGAGAACTTCGGCAACCACGTCAGCATGTTCTGCAAACCTCGCGGCGAACGACTCCGGGGAAATTTCCGCCCCATCCCGCGCCAAGAGTTCCAATTCCACCTGGAGCAGACTCTTGAGATATTCCGCCAAGTGATCTTGGTTGGCGGAGGAGAGGAATTCCTCGATGCGCGGGCTTTTTCCCTCACGCCAGTCAGATTCGAATTGGTCACACGCCTCATCGACCCGCCGGGCGACGTCGAGTGAGAACGGGTTTGGTTTTTCCGTCGTCACAGTAATTCCGTTTTGAGAATTGCCATGCTCCGCCCTCAGCTGCCGCTGATCGTGCTCAGCGGACGCGAAACCAGCAGCGTTTTGGACAGCACTTGTAGGTTGTCTATTCTGAAACCGACACGTTTTCCGACACAAAAAAACTAAAAAACTGTTGGGTCGCCGCACGACTAATCGTCCGCGATCTCCCGCTGCCAGATCAAACGCACCAGATTCAGCTTTCGCTCCACTTTTCGTTCGGTACAACCGTGCATTTCAGCGATTTCGCGATTCTTGTGTCCAAGCAGCCGCATCAGCGCAAACGCGCGCGGCTCTTCATCTAATAACATGAGTAATTCCTCGCAAACCAAGTCGAAATCCTCGGCCGGCAAGGCCCCCAACTGCTGGTCCAGCCCAAATCCGGCTCCCGCCTTTTCACCAGTGACCCCGGCCAAGACCGATTCGGCGTAAACCTGGCCGCCACCGCGTTTTTGGGCACGTTCCCGCTCGACCTGTTTCAGGGCCTTGCGGACGGTAATTGTGGATAGCAGTTTCCAAATCTCATCGCGGTCCAGATCACCTCCGAAATCGCCCCGCTCGGCACGCTTCCAAAAACTGACGAACGCGCTCTGCGCCGCGTCTTGCTCGTCGGCCACTTGCCGAGGGTTTCCGGTTAACGTCTTGCGTGCCAATCCGACTAGGCGGGGAAGATACTTGTCCATCAGTTTTGCGGCCGCATCGCGGTCCCCGTGCCGCAGTTTCCCGAAAAACTGGGTGATTGATCCATCCGGCTCGTGCGGCATTCGACTCGTCCGAATCGCGAAAAACTCCGTGTCGAGACGTTTTCGCCCCAACCTGACCTCTACATTCTCCAAATTTACCAGGAGGACTGCATCAACACTACCGGTTTCCGGCAGTTGGCGGCAGAAAAACGCCCCACGAAATAATCTGAAAAACTTGTGTCGGAAACCTCTACCGTTTTCGGATGACGAGATCGAGACCGTTACCCTATCCGTCTTTCGGAAATTGGTCGTGCCGTCGCGGAAGTAAATTGCGGTCAACCAATCTCCGATTTACACTGAATTGAAACGCATTTTCGGCGGTTGATCATTGATGATTACTATTTCGCGGGAGCGAGAACAACTACGTCCTATGCCCTCAACACAGCAACCCCCGGTCGGCATCGATCTGGGCACGACATTTTCAGCCGTGTCGTACTTAGACAACTCGCGCCGTCCCAATTTGGTGATCAACAGCGAAGGCGACCGAGTCACGCCCAGTGTCGTACTATTTGACGAAACTTCGGTCGTCATCGGCAAAGAAGCGCTCAAGGCGGCCGCCTTGGAACCGGACCGCGTGGCCTCCCACGTCAAACGCGACATCGGCAGCCCGCACTACTCTAGAACGATTTTGGGCGAGCAGGTCCCGCCGGAAGTCATACAGTCGCTGATTCTGGAGAAGCTTAAGCGCGACACGGAAGAGGTGCTGGGACCGATTTCTGAAGTCGTGATCACCGTCCCCGCCTACTTCAATGAGCCGAGGCGCAAAGCGACACAGGATGCGGGCCGCTTGGCGGGTCTGGATGTGCTGGATGTGATCAACGAGCCGACCGCTGCGGCGATTGCTTATGGCTACCAGCACGGTTTTCTGGACGAAGACGGCAAGACGGCACGCCAAGAACGAGTGCTCGTTTACGACCTGGGCGGCGGCACGTTTGACGTCACACTGATGGAACTCGACGGCAAGAACTACAACACGGTCGCGACCGCAGGCGATGTCTATCTGGGCGGGATCGATTGGGACAAGAGGATTGTCGATTATGTCGCCGAGGTGTTCCAGGAGAATCACCGCGGTGTCGATCCCCGGCAGAATCCCGCCGGACTGCAGCGTCTGCTCCGCGACGCCGAGGATGCAAAGCGCACGCTCACCGCTCGGCAGCAGGCGACGATCAACTATGAATATGCCGGTGAGGGAGTTCGTGTCGTGATCACGCGCGAGCAATTCGAGTCGCTCACGGCCGATCTGTTGGAACGAACGCTGTTTACCACACGTAAAGTGCTCAAAGACGCCGGTATCGGCTGGACCGACGTGACACGCTTGCTGCTGGTGGGCGGTTCCAGCCGCATGCCGATGGTTCAACGCGCTCTTCACGATGCGTCTGGAATCAAGCCCGATCGTTCGGCGGCGGAGGATGAGGCGGTCGCTCAAGGGGCGGCAATCTATGCGGGACTGTTGTGCTCAACGCGTGAAGGTGAGCCTGCGTCGATGCAGATCAAGAACGTCAATTCCCATTCCCTCGGAGTGTTGGCGCAGGACCCCGGGACTTTGCGACCGAAGAATTCGGTGATCATTAAGTCAAACACCGTGCTTCCGGCGGTCCAAGGGCGCCGTTTTAAGACCTCCAAGGCGGCGCAGAAACAGATATCGGTAAAGGTCATCGAAGGAGGAGATGCGGCCGGCAACAACGCCTCCCCGATTGGCCGCTGCGTGATCGACAATCTCCCCCAGGATTTGCCGGCGGGCACGGTTGTTGAGGTGTTCTTCAAATACGCGGCCAACGGCCGGTTGCAAGTCAAGGCGCGTGTGCCGAGCATCAACCGCGAAGTCGCAATGACAATCCAGCGAGATTCCGGGCTGACCGAGGCCAAGTTCCAAGTCTGGCGGGAAAAACTCCTCAACGACGAGGGTCCCTTGGAATCGCAGTCAACGGCATTGAGAAAATCACGGGGAGCTTGAAATGAATATCTTTGGAACGTTCAGCGCAACGATACGACTGTTTCTTGGCACCGTGCTGTGTCTGTCGATTTGCGATGTGGAAATTGCCGACGCTCAGGCCGTCGATCCGCCACGCCGGGATTTTCGTTATCGCCGGTACGGATATCCTTATTGGGGCTGGCGGCACTACTACGGACCGACGGACGCAATTTCCAGCCGGATCCGTGCTCAGGCCGAATTGGTGCGAAGTATTGGCGAGAGTGCCGTGGCGCATGCCGAGGCCCGTGAGATCCGCGCCGACGCATTCCGCAAGGAAATCGCCAATTCGGTCGAATACGCGCGGGCCTACTGGGACCGCAAGTCGATCTATGAGGCGGAAAAGATGAAGCGGTACACCGATCCGCTTACCCGCGAACGAATTCATCAGAGCCTGGAGTGGGAACGGCTGAAAAATCATCCGGAGTTAAACGGTGCGGCCATCGTCAACGGCAATGCGCTCAACTACTTGCTGGACCGACTTGCCGGGGGAATTTTGGCTACGAACTACTCGTCCATTACCGCAAACTCCGCATTGACGGCCAAGCTGGCGCTCTCCGACGAGATTCTTTCCGGGTTGCGGGTCCGTGAAGACCTGCCCGGCGGCAAGGGGCTGGTGTTTCAGGTCAATGCCGGCGAATCGCTGGACACGAGTCGCTGGCCCTATGCGCTCAACGATGAGCGGTTGGCGTCGGCACAAAAGAGGTTTGTCGATGCGCGGGAGAAAGCGATCGCGGAAGCCAAGTCCGATGCGAAGATCACGAACGAAACGATGAAGGATCTTCTGCAAGCCCATGACCGGTTGGACCGCGCGTTTTACAAAACCTATACTCGCGAGTACAGAACCCGGGAAAGCGGACGGTATTTTCGCCAATTCTTGACGGCGAAACGATATCTTCAAAGTCTTGCCGGGGAAATCGGACGGCTCCAGGACCTGGACGGGTCATCTGCAATTGATCGCGCCGCCCGATTCGACGGCGGAGATTTGATTTCACTGGTCAGCCATATGTCGCGGCATGGTCTTGAATTTGCCCCGGCGCGTGACGGTGATGAACGGGCCTATCACACCACGTTTGAGATTATGCGGGATTTGTATGTGACGATGGCCGACGACGACCTGGAATCGGTCGAAGACCTCAAGAAGTGATCTCGCAAACCAGCGATTGCGGCCGTGTGACCTCCGGCAGTCGACGCCGGTGAGCATTGATTATTTTTCAGCGCGGATCGGATAAACATGGCGTTTCGAGTTGGTTTGGAGTCAGGAGAGGTGGTCGAGGTCGAGGGGAATTCCGCCTTCATTGGCAGTGACGCCTCCTGCACGATCGCCATGCCAGAAGAGGATCATCTGCAAAGTCAACACGCGATGATCAAACGCGTGGCCGGCCGATGGATCATCGAAAGCCAGGGTGACCATCTGTTGAGCGTGGGCGACGCGGCTCCTGCCCGCGTGCACTGGCTACAACCGGGTGATTCCATCAAGCTGAGTGATCAAGGCCCGCTACTAATATTTGAACCCGCCGCGGATTCGTCGACGACTGCCAGTCCACAGCCGGCAGTTGAACAGTCGGCGCCTAAGCCCCAGGAAGCCGTTGTCACTGCCGGCGAGTACGCAATCACCAAGCCGGCCGAGACCGCTCCACCCCCGTCGCCGCCACCGGCGGAGGATTCTCACCCGGAAAAACCAACGTCAGTTCATCCCGCTGCCTGGGTGGCCGGGGGTGGAGTTGCCGTCCTGGTGATCGCCATCGCGACAGTGGGAATCTTGTGGGTGGGCGGCGCATTTCGGAATCAAACCGAAACCATCGAAACGACTCCAGAGACAACTGCAGGAGCGCCAAACGAGGAGCGGTCGATCGACGAGAAGCCCGAAACGACCGCGGCTCCTGAGAAGACGTTTGACGTCGACCGCAGCTTGTATGCGATTCTGCTGAGAACGTCGGAAGGTCAGACGTTTCACTTGGGGACGGCGTTTGCCGTTTCGAACAAGCATTTGGCTTCGACGGCCAGCGTGATTCGTGCCATGCAGAAACTGACCGCCGAGAACTCGAGTATGAAGGCGTTCGCCGTATCGCCGATGACGCAGCAGGAATTGGATCTCAGCGGAGCTAAGAAGACGCTGCATCCGGAATTCTCACAGACGATTCGCAAACTAGTAGCAGTCGAAGAAAAGATGAGCCAATTGCAGCAGCAATTGGAACAGGCCGCCGATGCACAAGCCGCGAAACCGATTGAAGACCAACTCACCGAGCAAGCCGAAGAGCGTTATCAGATTCTGGAGCATCGATTCTTTTATGATGTCGGCGTGATCGAAACATCTGCTACCGCTGAGGAGAGCGCGGATCACCTCCAAATCACTCCGGCTACCGGCAATCCCGCCATCGGCACCACGATTTTGCTCGCTGGAATTCCGGTGCAGCAAAACAAAGAGATGGTAGATCCCGCTGCACCGCCCGGTCCGATGCAAAGCAAAGGCCAGGTTTTTGCCCTGGTCCCCTCTCCCACCAATCCCCAAGCCGATCGGTTGATCGTCAAATGCGAGCGCGACATCTCCGGCTCGTACTTCCCCGGCAGCCCGGTACTGAACGCGGCTGACGAAGTGGTTGGAATTTATTCACGCCCAACGCCGCCCCCCTTCGGAGCGGATCCGGAAGCAGCGACCGTCACCACTCACGACCTCATGAGCATCGACCGGCTCAGGGAAATGAGTCTCAACTTGCCGTAGTTCAGCAAATCGGCGTCCGGCACACCGTCAGACAGTTCCAGCCGGCGCTACCAGTCCACGACGGAACCGTCCTCGGAATCGTACGTCTCAGGATATTTGCTGGGCGGGCCCACCTGTGCCAGCAGTTTGTCTTCGTCAATTTCGATCCCCAGACCAGGGCCGGTCGGCAGCGGCAGGAATCCGTTTTGCTGTTTGAACGGCACCTTCAATAAGTCCGCATGCGATCGGGCGCCTCCTTCCTGGATCATGAAATTCGGAATCGAGGCCGCCACCTGGCAACTCGCCGCGAGGGAGCACGGCCCCTGCGGATTGTGCGGGGCGAGCGGCACATAGTGCGCCTCGGCCATGCCGGCGATTAAGCGCAGTTCCGTGATACCGCCTGCGTAGCAAACATCGGGTTGCAGAATGCTGGCCGCCTTCTTTTCGAGGATCTCGCGGAAGCCCCACTTGGTAAAGACCCGCTCGCCGGTCGCGATGGGGATATGTGTCTTGCCGGCCAAGTCGGCCAACACATCGACGTTTTGACACTGGACCGGCTCTTCATAGAACAGCGGCTGGTAGGGTTCCAGTGCTTTAATCAGCAGCAGCGCTGTTTGCGGCTGAACTGCGCCGTGGAAATCGATGCCAATGTCGACTTTGGGTCCCAGCGATTCGCGGAGCTTCGCGAAATTCTCGGTGACCTCCCCCACAAACGCGGGATTCTCGACGTATCGATGAGCGCCGCGGCCACCCGCGCGGATCCCGATCTTAAACGCGTTCACGATCCCTTTTTCAGCATCGCCCTGCCCGCCGTATACGCGAATCTTGTTCCGCGTGGGACCTCCCAGCATCTCGTACACGGGAACTCCCAGTGCCTTGCCCTTGATGTCCCACAGCGCTTGGTCAATTCCGCTGACGACGGACGTCAGCACCGGTCCGCCGCGATAAAACGCGTGGCGGTAAATTGCCTGCCAGTGATGCACGACGCGGCGAGGGTCTTTTCCCAGCAGATAGGGCTCGACCTGCTTGGCTCCGGCGGCGCAGGTTGTACTGCGGTCTTTGAGCATTTCGCCCCAGCCGACGATTCCGACATTCGTGGAAACTTTGACGAAGACCCAACTGTTTTTCAGAACGAACGTTTCCAGTTTTGTAATCTTGATCGACTCGCGGCGCGGAACTTCGGCGCGCGACTGTGTGTCCGCTTCGACCTGCCCGGCGTGCTGCGCCAGACCGAACAGGCCTGCGCCGAGACCCGCACAACCGAGAAGACGGCGACGCGAGATTTGGTCGTCGTGACGAGCGTCATCACGGTCGGCATTTGAGCCCGCCGCTGACTGGCCGGCACCAAAGGACTCTGGGAGCGGTTTGTGCATATCGTACATGATGTGACGGATCCTTTCAGTCGGGTTGGGAGCCAAAAGTCAATTGAGTTCCAGTCGACGGCGGCGGGCGAAACGGGATCGCGAGTTTATCGTCCGTCGCGGATTAGTGTCAGTCTTCACAATATCCGCCGCCGAATCAATCAGACGTACATTCCCGACCGCTTCGACGGCGGCAATCCGGCGACTGCCGTCCAGTAGAATGGCAGTTTGAGAAACTGGGGGCTCGCTTCGCTCGACCCCAGGCACCCGCGATTCATCGACGTCGGCGCGGCCCACGACGGTTCGGGGGCGGTCGGCGACGATTGGCGGGCGGGCCGCGGAAGTTTGCGGGCGTTCCGCGGAAGGCGCGCGGAATCACCGGCCAGTCAGTCGTCAAGAAGTACGCGTACGTCCCATCGGGAAACTCGGGCGTCTTGCAGAAGCGCCCGTTGCACTCGTCGAGGTCGCCGGTGTCCGCGACGTATTCGTAATCCTGTACGAAAGTGCCGTCGTACTTCCCGCCCGGTCCGCGGCGTCCGCGCGGGCGATTCCCTTTCTTCAGTCGAAAACTTGACCGCAATTCGACGATTTCGGACTCGAGATCTTCGGGATCTTTGAATCCATATAGTGCGTAGATGGGAAATCCATCAGCCGCCCAGCCGATTTGCGGCGAATGCTTTTCCGCCGCGTGCCCCAGTTGCTGAAGCAACATTGATGGCAGGCCGTGATAGTGATAGCCGCCGTTGGGTTGAACGTGAGCATGGTTTTCGTCGATTCCCAAAGGAACCGCCCCGCCGAGCGCTTCGTAGTTCCAACCGAGGCGCCGGTCACCGTTGTAGAATTCCGCGGTGCCGGGATCGAGCAACACGCCGTTGAGCGCGATACCGAACGGGAGATTCGGCGGCCCACGGCGACCGGCGGAATTGATTGACGTGATCTGCTTGGCCGGTTCGGGCTCGGCAGGAACGCGGAAATCGTACCGCTGCGCGCGAATCGCGTGCGGGTTCCCCCGGTTGGGGAACTGCCCGACTTTGTGTTCCGGAATTCCGTTGGCTGAAATGTGCCGCTTCCCTTGGTCGATGTTGAATGCATGTCGGCTCTTGGCGGGTGGATCCTCTCGGGCCGGTTCCAGTTGTAGGGGACGCGTGGCAACCGCTCGATGCCGTCGCATCGGCGGCCCCTGCGCCCAGAGAATCACTCCCATCGTCGAGACGGTTAGGGCGCATGAAATCCAGATCCGCCACGACCGGGCGATTGCTCCTGTTGCTCTCCGCTGCATCTCAACTCCACAAAACAAGACGTGATTTGGCGGTCTCCATCATAATCGAGAGAATCCGCGTCGGGGAGGGTCGGCCTTTCCATGGCCGCTCATCCCATTCGGCGACACAAGATGTCGATGGGAATGAGGATCAATGCTGCAATGAGCAGGTACGGCCAGAGATGGAGTTGTGCCAATCCGTACTCTTGGCCGAACTGGAGTTCTGCTTGCCCGACACTGACGGGTGGCGAGGCACCCGCGGATTGCATCGCCTGCAGCACTTCGTCGTCGACCCCCATCGTGCGGAATTCGGGCGAAAACGAGTAGACGTAACCATAAGTCGCCGTCTGAACCGGCTTGCCCTCGGGCTGAACCTGCCAGGAAAACTGCGCGTCGCGGCCATAGGCGATTTGGGGGACGCGCGACTGAAACAGCCCCGGGCCGACTTGGGTCACCGGCAACTCGCGTGAGCGGGCATTGACATCGACGGCAACCAGCTTAAGGTCGACGTCGGTCAAAAACGTATCAGCCGCGTCGCGAATATCGGCCGTCAGCAAAACGCCGTCGTCATCAACCTCGTGGGCGCATTCGACGGACACCGTCTGGGCCAGGTTCTCTCCCGTCACGCTGCGAATCAGCTGGCTCCAAAACTTGGCGAAGTCGGGCCATTCGATCCAATCCTCCGCCCAGCGCGGTTTCGTTTCGGAAGTGAAGGCGACCGTCCGCCCCAAACCATACCGCCACTTGGCGAGCAGCGGATCGCCGGAATCGGAAACGAGCAAGGTCTGTGCTTTTGACTTGGGAGTGGTGGCGACATAGCCGCTCAACAGCGGGAGTTCGTCGACGTCGATTTCGCGGAGTGAGACGTCGTCGCCAATTGCCATCGGCTGAAACAGCCGCTCCACGAGCATGTTCTTGGAGGCCCGCAGCGCCTCGCGCGTGAAGATTTGCGGAATGCTGTAGAAATCATTCGTGAAATAGGCTCGCCCGCTGCCTGCCTGGGCGATTGCTTCCAGCAACCGCATGTCGGCCCCTTCACCGATTCCCACGGCCGAGACCGTAATGCCGTCGGCGGCCAGCGCTCCCACGAACTCCTCGTAGCCGGCGCCTTGAGTTTGGCCGTCGGAGAGCACAATCACATGCTTGCGCTTGGCATTGGACCCCTGCAGGCGGTCACGCGCGTCTTCCAGCGCGGGATACAAGAACGTCCCTCCGCCGGCATCCAGATTGGAAATGTGCGAAATCACCGTTGCCCTATCGGCCGCCGGAGTCAGTTCCAGCACAACTTTTGACGCACCGTCAAAACCGATCACGCCGATTTGATCGCGGGGATTGATCACTTCGGCGGTCGCCACCGCGGCCCGCTTGGCCAGTTGGATCTTCACGCCCTGCATGCTGCCGGATTTGTCGATCACCAACAGCAGCGCCAGCGAGGGACGCAGCATATCCTTGCGAATCGGCATGCTGACAGGAAGGACTTCCTCGATCGGCGTATCGTAGAATCCGCCCGGACCAAAACTCTCTTCGCCCCCCAACATCACAAACCCGCCGCCGAATTCTTCCACATAGGTTTGGATCATCCGCATTTGCTGCATTGAGAGACGGTCGGCCGGCACGTTGGAGAGGATCAGCGCGTCGTAGCTGAGCAATTCCGACAGTTCATTCGGTACGCCGCCTCCCGGCCGGGCATCGACCCGAATCCCTTCCAGTTCCAGCGCACTCTTCAAGTATGGAATTTGGTCTTCGTCCTTGTCGACGTATAACACGCGCGCCTCTCCGGGCACGACGACCAGCGAACGGGCCGTGTTGTTCGCCGGCTGCGTATCGTCTTTCGCCCGTACGGTTGCTTCCACGGTGTGGAAACCTTTGTCCCGAAAATAGAGTCCACCAAAATGGAAGAGATTTCGGCCCTGCCGGAGCGACACGTCTTGTTCTTGAAATTGGTAGCCGTCTTTGAAGAGTGCTAGCCGACCCGTCGTCTCGTGATTGCTGACGACGTGAATCTCAGCGGTAAACCCCTGGTTGATTCGTACCTTCTCAGGCAGCACCACTTCCGTCGCGGCGACTTCCGGCGGCAGCGCCTTGTCGAACCGGACCGGGTGCAGCGTGGCGCCCGCGGCTGACGACTGATCCAAGGCTCGTCTCCACTCGCCCCGATTGAAGTTGGCGTCTGTGAACAGGTAGATCGTCCGTTGATCGGTCGTCGAGCCACAATTCAGCCCCAACCTCATCGCCCGCTCAATATCGGTGTGATCACCGGCGACCTGATCGCGAAACTGCTCGACGCCCATGATGCGGCCATCGATTTTTTCGATCTCCGATTTCGAATCCGCCTTGGCTTTCGTCATCACTTGAGTCCGCTCGGCATAGAGCGACGGCAGCGATTTCTGATAGAGGATTTGCTCGCGCAGCTCGTCCGGCCAACCGGACGAGCCGCTGGAATTCTTCAGCACGACTTTTGCGTCGGCGCCGAAGGCGATCACGCTCAGTTCCGTCCGGCTCGGCCGTTGTTCGGCGAGTTTTTCGATGTCGCGCAGCGCCGCTTCGAGGTTTTCGGCCGAGACACTCTGAGAAACATCTAGAAGACAGACCAATTGATTGCGGCCGGTACGCCGAGAGATCACCGGCTGCGCTAGCGCGGCAAGCAGCAAGGCCACGATGACCAAGCGGAGAATCAGCGCCGAACGCGCCGCCCAGGGATAGAGCTGCGCGTAACTCTTGCGGCTGAGCCACAGCAAGTAGGCCGCCAAAGGCAGGGCCAGCCAGAGCCACTGGGGAGCATCAAAGCGCACTGTTGAATGATCTCCTCAAGGGGCTTCAGGCGATGTTGCCCGTTTGATTGTCATGACTTGCAATCAATTTCTACTCCGTCCACCGAAAATGATACGTGAGCCACTCCAGCGACACCAATGCAGTCGCCAGCATGGCCAGCGCCAGCCAGGGCACCACGCCGGCCATGCGTTGCGTTAATGCCAGTTGCTCGCCGGGATCGGTCCCGCCGGCAACAGGCTTGATTTGCGATTCGGTTTCGTCAGTTAAGTTGATCGTGGTATAGGCGACGTCCTCGCCGAGCGAAAAACGAAGCGGGCCCGGTTTCCCGGTCTCTCGATAGGCAAACGTCTGTTCTTGGATTTCGACAGTATCGTCGGACTCGGAGACTTTGTCGGCAGATTCGTTCGCGTATCGCGCGACCGTGACTTGGGAAATGTCCTCGGGAAGCGGCCGCGCAGGCCGAATGACGTCGTCGACGTGGTATTGCGGCCGTATCCAATTGGTGCGGTCCGCAACCAAAAATGAAACCGCGTTTCGCAGCAGTATGGGAAACGCGTTGCGAAACGGCAGATCGCTTTCCAAGACATCAAAGGCCAGGCAGAGCCGCGCAGCATCGGGACTGCGCGATAAGAAGATCAACGGCGCCTCGTCCGCTGACTCGGCCAGCACTGTTGCGGCTTCAATCAATTCCCAATGCGCGGCGCGGGCCAGATGAACCGCTCCAAGATTCAAATATCGCGTGAGGGGATGATCAGTATTGGTGATCGTGAGTGCGGGATTCTCCAGTTGGCCCAGTTCGTTGACCGGCAGGTCCTGCGGGCGGCAGTTGACATAGATAAACTGCCCCGGCCCGGGCGACTGTTGCGGCACGTAGCCGTTAAAAATCGTCAGGTCGGCGGACCGGCTGCTTGAGTCCAATTTTTCGTATTCCGCGGGCGAGTACGTGCGGCTCGATTCGCCGTCGACGAGCGACTCCATCGCCAGTAGCGCTTCCTGGAAGAAGTACGCCTCCTCCGGGCGCGCAACGAGCATTACCGATACCGATTCGATCGGCTCTAAGACCGCAAAAGCGTCGTTGTCGGCGGCCAAGTCGTCGGGCCGGCTGATTGAGGCGCGGAGGACGCCGCCGTCGGGAACCTCAAATACGAGCGTCTTTTCCCAACTGCCGCCCGCGCTGACCTTGACCGGCTCCACTTTGACCAAATTGCCGTCGACTTCAAACGCAACATCGGTTTCGACCTCCTCAGCGCCGGCGTTTACGATTTTCAGGTAGGCATAATGCGCCGACTGCTGGCGGTGCGCCCGGACGCTTAGCTGTGTGATGCCCAAATTCTCGTGCGCGGATCCGATCGGCCAATGGACGATGTCGGGATCATCACGAGAGATCTCAGCGAGTTGCCCGCTAGCTCCGTCGGAAACGATCACGATCCGCCGGCGGGGTTTGCCGTCCAGGAGTTGCCGGGCCAAATCGACGGCGGCCGCAAGATTCCCCGACCCGACCCGGGGCGTGATCCCCGTGACGGCCCGTTCAATTGCCCTGCGGTCGCGCGTCAGGCCTTGCAGCACGTGCGGATCGCGGCCCGCTTCGATCAACATCCATTCATCGTTGACAGGCCGGCGGCCGATTAAGTCCTTCACGGCGTTTGCAGCGAGTTCAAACCGCGTCTGACCTTGCTCGTCTTTCTCCACGGTCTGCATGCTGGCTGAGTTATCGACGATGACCGCAATCGCCTCTGGCTGCACCTTGCCCCATGTGATGAGCGGATTTCCGCTTGAAAGCACCAATGCGGCCACGATAACCAGCCACAATAAGAGCGACAAAAACCGCTTCATCCGTTGAAGCAGAGATCGGACCTGGGTGCGGTAAACCAACTCCAGCCAGAGGTCAAACGCGGGAACAACTTGCCGGCGGCGTTTGATCTTCAGCAGATACAGCGCGATGACCGCCAACCCGATCAGCGAGAACCAGAGCGCCCAGGGAGCGAGGAACGTCATGCGACCAGCCCCCCGCGCTCCAACACTCCCCGCAGGAATTCATCGAACGGGATGTCCGTCCGTGCCAACGAATAGCCGATCGCATGCCCCATGCTGTAGCGGCGCAATTCGTCCGACAGCTTGTCGTACGCCTGCCGGTAGCGACGCAGCATCGAGTCGGTCACTGTCAGGTCGAATGTGCCGCCGGTTTCGGTTTCCACCAGCCGCAGCTCGCCGCGAATCGGAGGATCGGCTTCCCAAGCAGAGACGAGCTGAATCAGATAAATCTGGTGCTTGAAGAACCGCAGCCGGTCAATCGCCCGCAGCGCTCCGGAGAGCCCGTAAAAGTCGGAGATGATCACCACCAAACTCGGACGGCGCACGCGCGACACAAAGGCTCGGATCGAGCGTTCCAAATCGGTCTTTCCCTGCGGCCGCTGATTGGACAGGAAATCCATTAAGCCGAAGACGTTCCCGCGCCCGCGCAATCGCTCTCGACCCGTGCGGAGTTCGTCGGAAAACGGCACCACGCTCGCGGAATCCATGTTGGACATGCCGATATAGGCCAGCGCCGCAGCGATCAGCCGAGCTTGGTCGAATTTGTTCGGCTCGCCAAAATCCATCGAACCGCTGTGGTCGAGCAGCACCCAGAGATCCAACTCTTCTTCTTGGCGAAAGATCTTGACGACCAGTTCCTCCAGGCGCGCGTAAACCGCCCAGTCGACGGCGCGGGGATCATCGCCTTGCACATACTCGCGATAGTCCTTGAACTCGATGCTGGCGCCCTTTTTGACGCTCTGCCGCAACGCCTGTTGCCGCCCGAAAATCAGCCGCTTGGCGATGAGGTTGAGATACTCCAGCTTCTTCAGAAAGTCTTTGTCAAACGGATGCTGGAATTGCGCCATGCGGAACGTTCCTAATTAGTCGTTTCAAAACCCTCTGACGCAACCCGGTCTTGGCGGCGAGTTTGACTTTGAAACTGCAGCGGCATCGACCGGGATGGAAATTGATTCAACGCAGTCAAGCCGCCGGTTCACTCAAATCTTCCAGCAGTTTGTGGATCACCGCATCCGTGCTGATGCCTTCCGCTTCTCCTTCGAAATTGCAGATCACGCGGTGTCGCAGCGCGGGGCCGGCCACATCACGGATGTCCTGGCACGAGACGTTGTAGCGGCCGGCGAGCAGGGCGCGGACCTTGCCGGCCAAAATCAATGTCTGCACACCGCGGGGGCTGGCACCGAAGCGAACGAACTGTTTGGTGAGATCCGTTGCGTGCGGACTGTCGGGGTGTGTGCCTAGTGCCAGACGTGCGGCGTAGCGCTGCACGAATTCCGCCACCAGCACTTGCCGGACGGTATGCTGCATAACGTCGATTTCTTCGTGGGTCAGCACCGGTTCGATGTCGACTTCGTCGTCTCCGGTCGTGCGATCGACGATGCCGATCATCTCGTCTTCGCCCTGCAGCTTGACGTCGACTTTGAAGAAAAACCGGTCAATCTGCGCTTCCGGCAAGGGATAGGTGCCTTCCATTTCGATGGGATTCTGCGTTGCCATTACCCAAAACGGACCGGGGAGCCGATGGGCTTCTCCGCCGACGGTGACCGCTTGCTCTTGCATCGATTCCAGCATCGCCGATTGTGTCTTTGGCGTGGCCCGGTTGATTTCGTCGGCCAGCACGAGGTGCGCAAAAATCGGCCCCGGTTGAAAACGAAACGTGCGCCCGCCTCGTTCGTCCTCGAAGAACACGGTCGTACCGGTGATGTCGGCCGGCATGAGGTCGGGTGTGAACTGAATACGGCTGAAGCTCAACTTGGTGGCTTCGCTGATCGTGCGGACCATCAGCGTTTTGCCCAACCCCGGCGCGCCTTCCAGCAACACGTGCCCGCCGGCGAACATAGCGGTCAGCACTTCATCGACGACGTCGCCGTAACCGACGACCCGCTTGGCAATTTCCGCTTTCAGCCGCTCAAACCGCTCTTTGAACTCAGCGACGGCGTCCGCACTCAATTCGGTGTTGGTCATGATGTTGATCTTGCGATTAAGGAACGGATCGAGGTCAGCGGCCGACCGTCATTTTGGCTCGTCATCGGGCGGCGCGTCCTCTTGAGGACGGATCGATACAAAGTAACGCTTGAGAAACTCGCGGTAGGCGACCGGCACACCCTCCAAATCGAGGTCGGCCTCCGACTTCTGCACCATATCCGCATACAGTTCCCGATAACTGAGAGCGCTGTTCGCCTCTTCGGCGGTAGAGATGACCGAATGCGACGTGCTGGCTCCCTGATTTTCCTTCGCGTTGACAACGGAGGGGAGACGCCGTTCGTCATCTTTGTTGAGCTTGCCGCCCAGCCAATTCTCCGCGGTGCCCCAGCCCGCTTTCAGGCCGCCTTTTTTGTTGCCGCGTTTGACGAATGAATTTGACCGGTTTCCCGAACAGTGGGGACACACGGTTTTGCCCGTACCGCTGCAGGATTGGCAGTTCGCGTGATGCTTGCCGCCACATGACGAGCACTGCTTTTGGCCGGTCCCCTTACAATGCGGGCAGGACTGCTTTTGTTTTCCCAACTGGCGCTCTAAATCCGACAACATATCATTCGCGTGATTGAGTCGGTCGCATTGCTGCATGTCGTTTGAGTTGTCGCGAATGGTCTTCGACAGCCGGCGAAGCGCGTCGGCGAGGTTCTCGCGATTCATTGTCGCTGCAGCGGACGCGCACTGCTGGCAGGCCTTGGAAAGTTCTTCGTGCTGAGCGAGTTGCTTCATCAATCGCTCCAAATCGGAAGCCAATGCCTTGTATTCCTCCGCACTGAGCTTGAGCTTTCCGGCTTTGAGCTTTTTCGCGAGTTCTTCGAGTTCCTTGGCGGCTTTTTCGTAGTCCCCCTTACGGAGTTGCGCGGCAAATTGCTGTAGGGTCCCACCCTTTTGAATGGCGCGGGACGCCTTGCGCATCGAGACGTTTTTGCTCTTCAGCTTTGCACGGCGGCTTTGCAGCTCGGCCCGCAGTTTGGCGATCTCGGATAGTGCGTGTTTCTTATCGGGGTGTTCGGAAAGCTTGCGAGCCATTTGATCGAGACGCTCCGCCAACTCTCGGTCTTCGGGTGATTGCGGCTCCGGGAATTCCTCGAGCTGGCGGCGAAACTCGCTTTCCAAATCCGCCCATTGCTCTGCGGTCACGTCGGGCGTCTCGACGTGTGCCGCCACTTGCGTTCCGCCGCCCCACCACAACAGCCCCACCAACGCCAGACCGGCAATCGGCAGCCACTTTAATTCTCGCGGCACGCTCCAGGGAATTGCCGCACGCGAGGACGTCTTAGCCACTTTATCAAGTGCGTCGTGCATCAACAGATTGACTCGTTGTTTTCGGCTGTGGTTCTGCAGTTGCAGTACACTTGCCAAGCGATCTTCCGAACCCGCAGCGCTATCTATGGCACGCGCCAGTTGGAAGCGATCCACCCTCCAGAGAAATCCCGCCACCAGCGCAGACGCTCCGACCGCCGGGACGACCCACAGCGTCACCCAAGGCACTCCGCTATCGGCCGATTCGCCGGCCAGGAATTGGACGATCAGCAGGCCGATGGCCAGAACCGCCCCATAAAAGAGTCCCTTCAGCCCCCAGGCTGCTGCGCGGGTCAATCGCCGGCGCATCGCGACCTGTGCAAGGAGTGTTTGCAATGAGGGCAATTGCTGCTGTTGATCACTCACTGGTCAACTCCTTGGCCTGCTTGGCCGATTTGTGCAACGGGTTCCACCAGAGCGCCTGGCTCAGCAACTGGGCAGCTTCAGTCTGATCGCCCGCTCGATGTGCGGCGATCCCCGCCTTGTAGAATGTGTCGACATCTTCACGGCCGCCGAATCCCCCGTGTCGCTGGGCGGCTTGGAACTCCTTCCAAGCCTCATCATACCTCCCCAGTTCATACAAATAAACCGCCGTCTCTGTGGTGTGACTCGGCCCGTCCGTCAGTTCAGCCGCTTTTTGCGCGGCTCCAAGTGCTTTTTCATAGTCCCGTCCGAATGCACGGGAACTGTACAATCGGGCCAATTCATACAGCGGCCACGAATCCACGGGTTTCTCCTTCACTTCAGCCTGCAGAGCGGCTTCGACTTCCTCAAGCAGCCGGCGCGCCGGCTGTTTGTCGCCGGCACGATGCAAGAGATCAGCCTTTTCAGTCATTAAACGCCTGCGGACCTTTTTGCCGGCTTTCGTAGCGATGGCTTGCTGCAATTCCAATTCGATGATCCGTGAAGCGTCGCGATACAGACCGTGACGCGCATAGGTCTCGCGAATGACGTCCAGTGTCGGCCGGCCGGAATCGTGGTCCAACAAATAGGGGACGTTGAGATGCGACGCCAACGAGCCGATCGTGCGCGATTCCTCGCCGCCGCTCCACCGTCGATTACGCCGATAGCTGCGGTAGCTTCTCCCACCGGGATAGTGCGTGTATTCTTCGGTCCAACTGTATACGTCGTCATCCGAATCGTAGTAATCATAAGTCGACTCGTAACCCGAGAAGCGCTCGTCGACCCCATACGGATGCGTCTTTGCAGGCCGGCATTGGGCAAGAAGCTGCTGTTCGAGCCGGTCCGCGTCGTCGCCGCGTCCCTCGTGCCGCATCAGCATCAGCCGCACCAGGGCCACCGAATTCTTCAGTTTCGAACTCCGTTTTTCGGCAGCGTCAAGAAGCTGAACAATGCGCTCAGTCTTTTTCACGCTGTAGCAGGCGCTGAGATAGTCGGACAAATGTTCCGATTCTAAAATCTTGTCGGCCGGAAAGACGCGCTCAAATAGCTCGATCACCTTCTGTTGATCGTCTTGCGCCTGATAGAAACGAAGCAACTGGTCAAAGGATCGCGACTTGCCCCAGTCCGGGCCGATGGTTTCTTCCAACTCCAACAAACGTTTTCGAATGCCTTCATCAAACAGGGCAAATTCCCACAACTTATTCGAACGACCGCTAATGGGATTTCGTGGCGCGCCCGATTCTTCGCGTTTACGAGACTTGAAGCGGACATCACGCAGTTGGCGCCGCAGGGCTTCAATCCGCTCCTCAGCCGCTGAATGACGCCAGCCCCACCCATAGCCGTACCTATCATCGTCGGCGATATCGGGAGAATCAGAAACCAGCAGTTGTGCGAACTCGTTGTCCGCCCAGATTTGGAAAGCGCGCCGTGCATCCTCCTGACGGCCCAGTGCGGCATAGGTCTCGGCGAGCGTTAGCATGTCGTTGACATTCACGCGCGACCCCAATTGCTCCATCAATTCCAGCAGCGGCTTTAGTTTACGTCGCTGCTGAAACGTGTCGATCGCGGCCTTGCCCCAGTCGTCGCTGCTGGAATCATCGTAGGAATCATATTCATCCCACATCCAGGTGTTCGGCCCAAATCCGGTGTAGAGATTCATGCTCCGAAACATACGGTTTGAACGGCGGGACGCCTGCTCGCGCAATTCATTGTTTTCGGCATGTTTACGTGTCAGACCGATGAACTCCTCGGGTCGGTCATTCAGCAACAACAACCGGCGGTGCAAACGTTCATGCGCCGTCACCAGATTCGCATACGGCACCGGATTTGCCGCCTGACTGGAGTCGGTCTCTGAAATCATCTGCGTGAACATCTGTGCGAATTGCATGCCCATACTCAACGCAGCGCCGCTTACCATCTCCGTGGTCTGCGTCATTTGCAAGAAGTCGTCGATCAGTTCGCCGATCGGCCGGGGTTTTGCCGGACGCCAGATTTCGTCGCGTTGTTTCGCCAACCGCTTGAGCAATTCGCCGTTCTGCTCCAGTGCCAGCTCGTAGTTGCCCTCCAATTGGGCCGCAGCGATCAACCCGCGCCGCGCGTTGATCAGGTCGGGATTGTCGGCGACGAGTTTCGCAAACGCTTCCCGTCCCGCAGACGGCCCTTCGGAGAGCAGTTTCCACAATGCCCCATCGGCCGGATCAGATTGATCGGACGGTTGGTATTCCACCGGACGCTGTTCCGCCTTGGCGGAACGGAGTGCCGTGCGCAGGATTCTGTACCAGTTACTGTTCGTCAGATCTCCCGGTTGGTTCCAGACTTGAGTGAGCGCCAGATGCGCTGCGTCCGCATAACGATTCTCCACCAGGTACAATTTGCTCAGCAGAAACCGGCAGTTCGTCTCGTCCAAACCCTTTGCTAGCCGCTGCTGCAAGTATTCAATCAACCGTTCGTGTTGGCGGGAGATCGTCAAGATGACCGAAACGTGACGCATGTCGATGCCCGAATGTTTCGTCTGCGGGCGATCCAGTGCCGGCGCGATCTCCGCAACGGCTTCCGCCTTTTCGCCCTTCATCAGATGCACAAACGCCTTGCGAATGATCCAGCGCTGCGCCGAGGGATCCGACTTGGCGCGACCCTCCTCAGCGATCGCCATGGCGGCTTCCCAATCTTCCAGCTGCAAGTGGGCGTGGAAGAGCTGATCTTTGATCGTCGGCTCGTGAGGATGGGCAACCGCCAGCTTCTGCAGAGTGTCACGCACGCCTTCCCAATTCCGACGCTGGACTTGGAGGATCAAAACCAACTGTGCCAAGCGCACATCCTGCGGGTCGGCGTCGAGTTTGGCATTCAGCTCGCCGATGACTTCGTCGTAATTGCCCTCCTTGACCAACACTTGATGCAGTGCCGAGCAGATTTCATCCGGCTCGAAGTCGATCTCTTTTTGGCTGTCAGTATCAAACATACTCCCGCCGTACCAGCCGCCCATCATCATTGACCAAGGACTCGAACGGCTATAGTCCTCAGGCTTGGCGTACCGATGAGCGCGAATCAGCAAATCGATCGCCTCTCGGCTTTGCCCCTGGTGAGCGAGTCGCACTGCATATTCGGAGACGCGGTCCAGATCATCGGAAAACACCAGCGCCAACTTCTCCAATTCGACCGCGCGTTCCGCGGAACCCCGCCGGTGCATCAGCGCGCTGAGCGAATTCCAACTTTCGAGTGAGATGTCCTGCATGCCGCTCAAGAAGAACAACTCCGCCTTGTCGAATTCGCCGAGTTTCAGGTAGAGCGCTGCCAACTGCGAAGAGTTTGAGTCGGTATCCCCATTTCCGTACCGCCACGAATGCCCCATTGACATGTAATGATGCGACATCGGTCCGGAGCTACTGACGGTCGACTGGCCTGCCGGCTGCCTGATCCCGGCGGCGGCATCTTTGATTTGATTCCCCGCGAGGAGCAATTTCAGCTGGTCGCGGCGGTTGCCGATGCTGGTCTGGGCGAACCGGTAGAACTTCAATCGCGCGGCAATTGCTTCGGCCCACTGGCTATCCCGTTCGCTGGTCCTTGCTGACAGCATCCACACCATCGGATCGTACGGTGAATTTTCTCGCAATTTGGCCAGTTCTGCTTTGGCAGTCGTCCAATCACCTGTGAGCACCGCAAGAACCAATCGGTCTTCGTCGTGCCGGTCCGCGGCGTTTTCTTTCGGGGAATCCTGCTGACTTGATCCGTGACTGGTATCAACGGCCCAGCGCCGAAATTCCGCATCGTTGCCGTAGCGGTTGCGGCCGTACCTGCTGTAATCGTCGTCATCGCTGGTTTCAAACTGTCGTAAAAACAGCTCGCGCAAGTGATCGAGCGCGGCTGATCCGCCGCCGCGGTGAAACAGCAACGTTGCCAAGGCGCGCCGGGCTTGTTGACTCGACGGGTCAAGTTCCAGCGCGGTCTGAAATGATTGTTCGGCGAGATCGTAGGCCTCTTTCGCTTCGTACCGTTGGCCCAGTTGAATATGGCTTGCTGCCCGGTTCAAGTCCATGCGGCCCGTCCAGACGCTCAACGCCTTTTCGCGGTCGCCCTGCTCCCAATACAGTTCGCCCAATCGATTGCGCAGTTCTTGCGTATCGGCCTGGTCGTCGCCCTGGTGGCCCCATCCGCCGCCGTACATCATTCCGGAGGAGTAACGTGACGAATTTGACGAAACCTTACGTTCGGCGAGTTGCAGCATGCTCTCGTAGAGCGGAATCAATACGTCGGGCGTGTCATTCCCTTCCCGCCATTGAATCCGCTGCTGCAGCACTTGCTGCTTGAGTGTTTTGACTTTCTGAGCCTGGTCCAGTACCGCGAGTGATTCTTGGATCCGACCCTCGGCCCGCAATGTTTCCGCCAGCAGCGCGTAATTCGTCCAGTCGTTGGGATTCTTGGCGATTTGCTTCTGCATGAATGCGGCGAACCGGTCCAATTGGCCGCTGCGAACGGCAAACGAGGCCAACAGCGCGATGCCGGTGTTTGAATTGCCGCCTCCCATCATCCCGTAGTAGGAATCGCTGCCCTTCGCGCCGCCACTCTCTGCCGATTGCGCCAAGTCGTCAAATGCGGCGTCATACTCCCGATCGAGTGCGGCCAGCATCGCCCGGAATTGCAGCAACGACGGGGACTTCACCTGCTGATCTTTGAGCAATTGGTCGACCAATTCACGGGCCTCTTCGACCCGCCCGCGCATCATGCAGATGGCCGCAAACGCGAGCTGGCTCTGCTCCACCTTCTCATCAATGATCATGCGGTACAATTCGAACGCTTTGTCCTGTTTGCCGATCTTCCAGTACAAATCGGCGATCTTGCAGATCATCATATTTCGCTCGGACGCAAATCCCATGAGTCCCATCATCTGCGGCGGCATGCCGGGAGGCAGCTTCGGCTTGGGCTGGTTCGCGATGAACTCTTCTCCGAGTTTGATCGCCTCGTCGTAGTTCTTACTCTTGATTGCCTTGTCGATCCGCCGGGCCGCCATCTGCGAATCGGAGGCCCCCGCCACCGTCAACTTCTCCATCAGCGATTCCGCCAAATCTTCACGGGCCATCAAGCGATAGAAGTCCATCAACATCTTGGCCGCGGCGGCATCTTTGGGCTTCTTTTCGAGTTGCTGTTCCAGGCGCCGGCGAACGTCGTCGGCGATCTCCGGATACAAGGCGAACAGCACCGCGAATTCGCGGAACTGGTTGCTGCTGTCGTCGTAGCCGAAACCGCTGTAGACACCGCCGTATTGGGTGGACTGACGGGCGGCTTGATAGAGGGCTTTGAGCAGTTTTACGGATGCTCCCTTAGCATCCCCCTTGAGCGCCAGCGCCTTAACGGTCGTCGTATCGGCCTGACCCATTCCGTATTGGTTGCTCTTGGCCGCCTGTTCAAACTGTTTGGCCGCTTCGTCATGCCGGCCGTAGTACAGCAACATCATGCCGATCTGCTGATAGCTGGACGGATCGGAGGAGCGGCCGAGCTTCTTGAGCGCCTCGAGCGATTCATCGATCTGGCCCGCGCGCAACAACTCGATGTAAATTCGACGCTGCGCAGCAATGCGCTGTTCGTCGTTGGTGGCGCGCGCGGCTTTCGTCCGCAGCGCCGCCAGCAGTTTCTCGCGCTCTCCTTTGAGCGTATAAATCTCGACCAGCAGGTCGTGCAATCCCTGCATGTGCGGCGCGATCTTCTCAACTTTGTGCAGCGTTTCCAGCGCCTTGTCGATTTCGAGCGAGTAGAAATAGACTTTGGCCAGCCGCATCAGCTTGTTCGCGTTATCGGGATCGGCGGCAGATTCCTGTTGGACCGATTCCAACGTCTGCTGCACTTGCTGGCCATCGGCTGAATTCAGCCGCGCCAACCTGCGTTTGACTTGTGTGAGCACGCTGATTTCCGAAACGCCGCGTCTGAGCATCCGGGCGTACACCTCTTGGGCAATCTCAGGCTTCTCGTTGGACTGCAAAGAGTCCGCGAACGCCAACTGGATTTCTTCATTGGTGGGCAAATGAATGGCCAGTACGCGCAGCACCGGCAGCATCTCAGTCGACAGGCCGCGCTGCCGGATAATCGTCAGAATCTCATTACCCACGCCGGCGCGCCCGCTCCGCGCGACCGCAATCGCGCGTTGCATCGCATCGGCTGCCGCAACCGTGTTGTCCAAGGAGAGATAAAGCTGTGCGATCCGCATCCATGACGTTGCCAGGTTGAGTTGGTCTCCGCTCGAGCCATAGCCGTACCAGCTGTTGCCCTTGCCCCATCGTGAAGTCCACCCCCACTGATCGATTTGCTGACTGGCCAGAACCTGCGGCTGAGACGGCGTCATGAAGACTTCGCGGAGCGACCAATCGCGTGCCCGACGCGCGAGTCGCTGTTTCGCCTCCACGACTTTCTGCTCCCATTCGAGCGCCTGCGCGAGGTCATCCTGGGCTTCGGCCACTTCGCCCAACGTGGTCAGCAGTCCCAGTTCATCAGGAAAGTCCTCGAGATACTGCCGATAGATTTCCAGTGCTCCCGCCCAGTCTCCCGATTGATCGTGCATTTCGGCGGTCTTGCAGACATGTAGAAAGTACGGCACGCTGCGACGGAGGCTGTCCTCATTGCCGTCCAAGAACGTCGCGCGGGCGGCGGCCAACCGTTGGGCGTAGAGCTTCTTGAGCTGGTCGTGCAATTTGTACTGTTCGGCAACCCGTTTGGCTTTCGTGGTCTGCTCGGTTTCACGGAGAAAGTCGTACAGTTCGATCAACTTGTCTTGGCTGGCAAAGGCCGCCACGATCTTGTTAAAGGTGGAATCTATCGCATCGTCCTCTCCCCAGCCGAACCACATGTTGCTCATCGAGCCGCGATAGATCCGGCTCAACAGCGGATCGGCGGCCAGCGTTTTGGCGGCTTGGAGCGCTTTCTCGTAGTACTGAAACGCCAAGTCATTCTGGTCGTGGAGCTGCGCGATCGACGCCAACGTCGTCCACTGCTCGGCGTCTGCCTCATTCGCAGGGGTGAGATCGTCCCAAATCTCTCGCGCGTCGGCAATTCGATCCGTTTCGGCATATATTGTGGCCAACGTCAGCCGGGCTCGCTTGTAGCCCATCGTCTGTGCGAAACCGGTGAAGTCTCCCAAAAAGTCGCCGCCCTCCGTCGACTTGCGCGCAATATCGGTCAATAGCTCTTCCGTCATCCTCAGTTGAAACTGCAGCGGCAAATGCCGCACAAAGTCCCGCCGGACCCGTTCGACCATTTGTGCCAGCATCTCGTCGGCACGCCCGCCCAGCAGCGTCACCAGCCGTATGGCGTGCGGTTCCGCTTCCTGAAACTTCTCGGCCCGCGTCAACGAGTCCACGAAAATGCTCAGGGCGACCAAGTCGTTTTCATCCGCCGCGACGGCGCGCTTTAGCAGCTTTAGCGCTTTGTCCTTATTGCTGAGCGCCAGTTGAATAATCGCCGACTCCAGCAGTTCATCACGGTTCAACTCCGATTCGGACTTCTTATTCAACTCTTGAAGTCGCTGATCGCGCAGGGCGGGTTTGGTGGCGATCAGAAGATACTGCATCACACGAAAATGATCCTGCTGCGAAGATTGGCCGAACCACGTGCGGTGTTCCAGCGGAAACTCCAATGTTTCCAGCTCTCCGAGCAACTTGAGCGCGACCTCCGGCTTGCCGAATTCGTCGGTAAACAGACTGAACGCCGTTTGCCGCAAGAGGGCGTTTTCCGGCTGGTCTTCGAGCTGCTGGGCGAGGATGGCTTCCAATTCCGCCATCAGGCCGTTTTCCCGGAAGAATTCAATTCCGCGGTCCAAGTTCGTCCGCCCCATTCCTCCGCCGTAGCCGCCCCACGCCGAGTACATCGAATACGCCCAGACCGGCATCGCCCCATACGACGACAACGACGACGATCCGGCGCTTGACGACTTTTTCTCCGCCACACCGGCGCTAAAGAACCGGCCGGCGATTTTTGCTGCCGTTTCCCGGTCGCCGCGATTTAAGTAGGCCTTGGCGAGCCGCCGAATGTTGAGCTGATTGTCCGGCTCGAGATCCAACAGCCGTTGCGCCGCCTTGAGGGACTCGTCCGTCTTGCCCGCCAACTGCAGTGTCTGGACGAGATTGCGATGCAGCGCATACGCGTCCGGCTTCAGCCGAATGCCCTCCTGAAACAACGCGATGGCGTCATTCAGCAGACCGTTATTCCGCAGCAGTGTGCCGGCGTACAACTTGCCATTGATCCGCTTCCAAGTCTGCCGCGCCTCGTCGATGCGGCCCGCTTCGAAACTGACTTTTCCCATCTGACCCAGTACGAAATCACGGTCGATTTGCGGGAAACGCAGGACGGTGCGGTATTCCTCCAGCGCGTCGTCGAACCGTGTCAGTCGTCGCAGGAGTTCGGCACGCACCAGCCGCAGGTTGATGTCGCGTGGAAAATGTGACAGCACTAGATCCAGCAGCTTCATCGCCCGCGTATACTCGAATTCGCGAATCAGCAACTCCGCGAGCGTGTGCACGACCGCCGTATTCTCCGGGTTCCGCTCCGATTGTTCCTCCAATTCGGTCAGCAATTCCTCAAGCTCGCCCAACTGATCGGCGACGCCGTGGAGTTTGCCGAGCGCCTCCAGGGCGGTCTCGCGATCCTGCAACTGTAGCGCAACCTTTTTATACTCGGCGTAGGAATCCTCCAGCCGGCCCGCCTTGTAGAGCGCATTCGCGAATGCCAAACGGACATCGTGTCGATCCGCCTGGATTCCCAAGCTCTGCTCGTAATACGCGATCGCGCGCTCCAACTCGTCCAGCCGGGTCAACTGCTCAGCAACCGACTTGAGCACGGTGGCGTTCCCCGGCGCGGCTTTGACCATTTCATCAAACGTCTCGATGGCACCCAGACGGTCGTTGTATCGCAGCTTGACGTCGGCAATCGCCTGGTAATAGTACCGGCCGCGGGCGGGATGAGCGTCGATGAGCTTGCGGTACTGCGCAACCGCGCCGTCGACGTCGCCGACTGCTTCGTGGATTTTGGCCAGCTGCCGGCCCGCTTCTTCATGCGACGGATCAGCCGCCAGCAGAGCCGTCAGATGCCGGCGTGCGGCAGGCATATCCCGGTCGAAGTCCGCAACGCGTGCCAATAAGAGCAGGCCGACCGGGTCGTTTTCCTTCTCCGACAGTCGCTTTGATTCGGCAGTTTTTAATTCGTCGAGCTTGCCGGCCGACGCGTACATACTCACCAGCACGTCAATCGCCTGAATCTGCTGCTGAGGATTGACGATCAGATCCACCGCCGCACGGCGGACCTTGAGTGACTCTTCGAGGCGGCCGACTTGAATCAACAAATCAGACCGCGCAAGCTGATAGCGAACTTGCTCGGGGGCCAGCTCGGAGGCCCGCGTGATCGCCGCGGTCGCCTCTTCGACGAGACCGATCCCTAACAGGGCGTTGGACAGCTCAGCGTGGATCGCCGCATCATCCGGGTTTGCCTGCCGCAGCCGGTCCAACGTTTCGGCGGCTTTGTCTTTGTCGCCGCGGAAAAACCACAGCCGAGCAAGCGAGGTATAACTTTCCGGACGCCCGGCTTCTAAGGTAATCGCCAGCTCGTAACATTCGACGGCGTCGTCCTGCAAGTTGTATTGGTCAAACAGCCCGCCGAGTCGGTTGGCCAAAGTGGCCTCGGTGACGTGCTTTTCGAGCACATGCCGCCACTGATTGCGGGCGGCATCAATTTGGTCGGCTCCTGCCAAAAACTGGCCGTATGCGACGTAAAACTCGATTTCATCAGGATACTGCGCAATGATCCGGGCGTACTCGTCCGAAACGCCTTGGTCATCGCGGTGTCGTTGTAAAAACTCGATTCGTTTCGCACTGAGGTCGCGATTCTTCGGAAACAATTCAACCGCTTCGGTCAGCGTTTGCTTGGCTTCGTCCAGCTTTCCCGCCGCGGCCAACACGTCTGCTAAGAGCCCGCGGACGGCCGTCTGTTCGGGTGTTCGCTTGATCTGCTCGCGGCAATAGGTGACTAGTTCATCCAGTCGGCCGGACGCCCGATACAAAGAGACGACCCGCTCGTGGAGTTCACGTTGTAGCCAGTGCCCGCTGCGAAGCAAGTTGATGGCTTGCTGATAGACCTCGATCGCATCCTGGCCCCGATCCAGCCGCTCAAACGATCGCCCCAGTTGTCGCAACACCTCGCACCGCTTGTCCGTTTCGTTTTCGACCAGCGGCAGAATCTCGCGATACTGCTCGATCGCCTGTTCAAACAAGTCGCGCGCGGCCAGGGCATCAGCGATCCGTTTGCGATGGAAGTAGTTGTCGCTGAATTGCTCGGCCAATTTCGTGAGGGCGGCCGCGGCGGCGGCGCGGTCCTGGCCGCGCAGATGTAAATCCGCCAGCGCTTCGCTCAGCTTCATGCGCTCCGAGACCGTTTTTGCTTGAGCGAACGCCTCCTGTAACATAGCCACGGCTTGTTCCTGCGAGCCGATGCGCTGATACACCTCGGACTTAAAGACGAGCAGCTTCAACTCTTCGCGGCGCAGGTCCGGCGGCAGTTCGCCGATGTTCTTGATCGCTTCGGCCGCTTGTTCCGGTTTGTTGGCACGCAGATAGACGCGGGCCAGCAAGATCCGGAACGCTTGGTCTTCAGGCAAGGCCTCGACTTTCTTTTCATACTCGCTGACGAGCTTATCGAGTTGCCCTTGTTCGGAATATTGCTTCACCAGCCCGGCAAATGCCGGTCCGTGCATCGGCCGCCGTCGGAGGAGTTCATGGAACCGGCCCACCGATTCCTCTGCAATCAGCGCCTGTTTGGAAGCGGCCTGCTGTTTCAATTGCTCCTCGGTTAGAGGCTCGGCGGCATCGGGCTCAGCAGCGGCAGTTTGCGGGGCCGGGACTTCTTCGATGGGAGTGGCCGCAACAGGATCCTGCGGCTCTTCAGCAACTGCGGGGAGTTCCTCCGGTTCCGCGGCTTCCACCAGAGATTGTTTTTCCGCAGGAGTTGCTGCTACGGGTTGGGGAGTGACTGTTGGCTTAGCTTCGTCCGGCTTATCGGCGTCGCTGGATTGCTGCGGTCCCGCCTTGACCGCGGACTCAGAGACTTCGGACTTTGGCGGCTCAGGGTCGGGCTGCGTTCCACATCCTGCAAGCAACAGGCCAAGCAGTGAAAGCGAAAGGGCCTTTCCACAGACACCATTCATCGGAATTCTCCTCTGCGGGGCGCTCGCCTTCGCAACCGATCGGCTGATAGTGCGAAGATCGGAGTGGCTCCAGTCCGAGCGAATTCAACGGAGGCCGATCAGTGAAAATTCTACCTGCTCGCAACGGGCAAGTTCAATAAAAGAATTTAGATTGCGCGGATTGAAATCGCCGTCCAATTGATACGGTGGAGAACGTGAACATACACAGTCGGCAACCTTGGCAAACTGCGATCCAAACCGCCTATTTGTAATGGACCGCCAGCCAGACGGTCGGCTCATCATCCGCTGTCGACTCGACACGATGCTTTTGATGCGCCGGAATGTTGACGTAATCGCCCGGACCCAACGCAACCGTTGTCTCATTCTCCGGGAAACTCAACGTCGCGCTCCCGCGCAGCACGATCACCCATTCGTGCGTCTCCTGGTCGTAACAGAATCCCGGCGGGGAGCAATGCCCGCGCGAGACGATCCGCTCAATGCGGACGGACGAACCTTCGAGCAGCGTTTCGAAGAATTCCTCCGGAAGGGAGTCGGGAAGATTGGCAAACAGATTCGGCAACCGAATCTCCCTTCAGGAAGTTTTCAATGAAGGCGGTCAGATCCCGTTTAGAACGGGACCGGGAGCAAGAACGCGTGATGTTGAAAGAGCACCAACTTGCCATGTTCGCCGATGCCCTGCGTGAACAATAGCAGAAAGACGTAAACCGACAACAGCGGAAACATCACGCCGCGTCCCAGCCAACGCCAACTCCAATGCGCTTCACGCTCTCGCCGTTGAGCGCGGCGATAAGCCCAACCCGCGATCAGCTTGGCAGGATAGATGCCCAGGATGAACAGCAAGGTGACCATCCACATCGCGTCTTGCGGCGGCAACACGACCTTCGCCAGGTAGAGCGGTAGTGACAAGACCAGAGTCACGACGACGGCCACCATGCTTGCCAGGGGCGCCTTGCGATACAGTTGGCGGACTTTACCTAGTTGAAAACCGGCGCGAAAACGATTTTCCGCGGAGAAATTTGCCTGCAGCAGCGGCAGCCAGGCCAGCACGGGAATCAGCAGCAGCCCGCCCAGAATCGTAACCAACACGGCGGCACCCTCGCTGCTCTGCGCTGAGGCGAACAGCGCCGTCGGGATCAGCAGCCAACTGAAGGCGGACACAAACCCCCGCAAACCGAGCCAGAAGCGCTCCCGCAGCTTGAGCGTCTTCACGAATTCCCAAATATCAGAGCCCGCAGTATCCAGAAACTCACCGGATCGCATCTGGCCGATCGTCCAGCGAAAGTTTCGAATCGGTCGAAAGAATTCGATCAAACGCCCCCCGCGTGCGAGCGCCATACAAATGGTGACGGTCACGACCACGGACAGGAGCATCAACAGCCGATGCAACCCCACATCGGCGGTCGAGCCGGGCGAGATCAACTGCGCATCGCTTGCAGCTCCTGAGAGCAGCCGGAGCGGCAACACCGACAGAAACATGCCCAAGCCGATGGAGGCAATCCGTGACAGCGACTTTCCGCCGGGAACCGCGTGCCGCCATGATTCGCCCCGCGCGATTCCGCCTTGCGCTTCCAGCAGGTACCCCAGCACCCAGAAATTCAGCACCGGAACGGCAGCGACCAAAGCCAGAACGACCACGGCAGCCGTCACGTTATAGGCGGAGGCAATCGAGCCTTTGAATCCGCCCCAAGCCGCCCCGACGAGTCGCGCTGGTCCCCGGCTGGGGGACTTGCGGTCATCGGGAGCCGCTGGGATTGGCTTGCTGGACTGCTGATTGGAAACTTCGTCAAAGGTCGTGATTTCGAGCGCTTCGGGAGGTGTTTGTTGACCAAGCATTTGAAACCCGCCTTGATGAGGAGTTCGTTCAGATCAATAATCCTTCGCCCACAATATTTCGCCAGAGCCGACGAACAGCTTGATAACGGTTGTTGCGACTCCTTTTAAATGGTTCGTCTCAAACCTGATGATCTTAGCAAATCCTCGAAAAACTCACTCCCGGAACTTAATCGATCCTTCTCGTTGCAGATGAATGACTCGGTCGCCGACCGGCAGGGGGATGTTTGATGAAGATCACGCGTTTTGCACTTCCCGCCGCCGCTGTATGCGCGGTTGTCGTGATTGTGTTCGCTGCCGGAGATGACGCCCCTCAAGAGGTCCGTCAGGCGCGATCAGATCCTGAGTCGTTCAACAACGTCGTTCAACAGATCGACACCAAACTGCAAGACCGCACGGCGGAGGCCGATGCACCTGTGGCTCGACCGTCGGCGGAGCTTGCTGTCTTGCGGCGGCTCTCACTGGCATTGCACGGGACGATCCCGTCGCTTGAGGAGATTCGCCGGTTTCAAAGCGACCGCCGTGAAGATCGTTTGACGCATTGGTCCCGGCAGATGTTGGACGACCCTCGATTTGGCGACTACTTCGGGGAGCGCATGGCACGTGTGTTGGTTGGTACGGAAAACGGACCGTTCATCGTTTTTCGTAGAGACCGTTTCACAGAATGGCTCAGCGAACAGCTTCAGCAAGACCGGCCCTATGATGAAGTCGTTCGAGAAATGCTCTCTCAGACGGGACTCTGGACCGGGCGTCCTGCAACGAACTTCGTTACGGTCGCCATCATCGACAACAACGCCGACGAAAACAAACTGGCCGGCAGAGCCGTGCGGGCGTTTCTCGGACAGCGGATCGATTGTGCCCAATGCCATGATCATCCGTTTGGCGAGTGGACCCAAAACCAATTCGAGGGATTGGCCGCCTATTTCGGCGGCGTCACGCTGTCACCGTTTGGATTGGAAGACAAGTCACGGGATTACCGCATTCAGGATCGTGAAACACTTCAGGAGCGAACCGTCAAACCGTCTGTTCCGTTCGGTCAGCAGTGGCTGCCCGATGAGGGGAAACCGCGGGAGCAACTCGCTGCCTGGGTTACACACGAAGAGAATCGCCGCTTTGGACGCGCCACTGCCAATCGCGTGTGGGGATTGCTGTTCGGAAAACCCTGGAGCAGCCCCGTCGACGACCTTCCCGACCCGCCCGCGGAGCCGGATCTGCTGGATCTGTTGGGCGAGGACTTTCGCCGACATAACTGCAGCATCAAACGGCTGATTGAGGTGATCACGACAACGAGCGCGTTTCGGGCCTCCTCGACAGTGGATCGCGAATCCGATTCTCCGGTCGCCGCCGAGGCGTGGTCCGTGTTCCCGCTGGTTCGGCTACGGCCCGAACAGGTCATCGGCTCCGTGCTGCAATCAGCGTCATTGAAAACCATCGACCGCAATTCCCACCTGATCGTGCGCGCGATCCGGCTCGTGCGCGAGGGAGATTTTGTCAGAGAGTACGGTGATCTCGGCGACAGCGAACTCGACAGCCGTACCGGAACCATTCCGCAACGGCTGATCATGATGAATGGAAATCTGATCCACGAACTCACCGAAGCCAACCTGTTCAGCGCCGCGGGCCGCATAGCGGCGATGGCGCCGACAGATGACGCTTGCGTCGAAACTGCGTTCCTGGTCTGCCTGTCCCGCAAGCCCTCCGCAGCAGAACAGCAGCACTTCACCGCACAGCTTCACGGAACCAAAGAAGATAGACGGCGAAAAGTTGTAGAAGATCTCTTCTGGAGTTTGATTAACTCGACCGAGTTCTCCTGGAATCATTGACCACAGTGCGCACGACTTCTCGGCGCGAAGCAACGAGGTACAAGCATGCACAATTTGACACGCCGCGACGCGCTCGGATTGGCGGCTGCCGCCGGACTTTCGCTGACACTGCCCGGGCTCGACGCACGGGCTGCCGCTGAGCGGGGACCACAGCGTGCCAAGTCTCTGATTTTGATTTGGCTGGCCGGAGGACCCAGCCAATTGGAGACATGGGACCCGCACCCGGGCGGAAAGATCGGCGGGCCGACGGGGCAAATCAAGACCAAGATCCCAGGCGTGTCGATTGCCGACCTGTTTCCGCAAGTCGCAGAGCAGCTCCACGAACTGTCGGTCATTCGGTCGCTGGTTTCCCCCGAGGGCGACCACGAGCGCGGCGCCTATTTTGTCAAAACCGGATATCGGCCCGACCCGACCGTCACGCACCCCGCGATACCCGCACTGGTGACACACCAGCAGCGAAACGATCAAGTGGCGATTCCACGAAACGTGCTCATTGGAAACGATCCCTTTCCCGGCCGCGGCGGGTATTTGGGTGATGAATTCGATCCATTCCGGATCTTCAATCCCAAAGACAATGTGCACAATGTCAAGACGCGCGTCGGCGACTCGCGACAGCAGCGCCGATTGGCAAATCTCGATGTCATCGAGCGCAACTTTCAACGCGGCCGGGGCGAACGCGTCGACGACACAGGGCATCGCAACACCGTCGAGCGGGCGCTGACCATGATGACCACTGAACAGCTGAAAGCCTTCGACCTCAGACAGGAACCTTTCGCAGTCAGGCAAGCCTACGGGGAGACTCGCTTCGGACAGGGATGCCTGATGGCCCGCCGCCTCGTGGAAACCGGTGTCAAAGCGATCCAAGTCACGCTCAACGGCTTCGACACCCATGCGAACAACTTCGAGGGCCATCAAACTCAAGCCGCGCAGCTTGACCCGGCGCTGGCGACACTCATCAGCGACCTCAAACAGCGGGACTTGCTGCAATCGACGATCGTGCTCTGCATGGGGGAATTCGGGCGCACACCCAACATCAACGCACTCGACGGACGCGATCACTGGCCGACGGGTTTCTCGGCCCTGGTCGGCGGGGGCGGATTGCGAAGCGGCGTGCTGATTGGCGCCACCGATCCCAGCGGCGCGAAAAAGAAGCCGCAGGATCCGATCGAAGTCCCCGATTTGTACGCCACGATTCTGATCCAACTCGGCGTCGCCTTCGACAAGGAAATCATCACGCCGATCGGTCGGCCATTGGCATTGTGCGAAGGACGCCCCATCGCGCAACTACTACCGTCAGCCAGCTAGTACGTAGCGTCCGCTGTGTGGAAGGCGACGCTGCGACCCGCATCACGATCTGCACGGGTGGCCCCGATTGAAAATCGGGGCGCCACAGGCACAAGCAGCTGCAATTTCACCGTCCCACAGTCCGGCGGCGCCGCAAAGCAATCTGACGCGGCAACTGAGGCCTCGAGCAGGCTGCGCCTGCCCCGATTGCTCCGCAATCGCGGCCACCCATTTTGTTGACGCACGCGCAACACTTCTCCGACGTGCGTCCGACCGTAGTCGTCTTGTGCAGAATCGAGTGGCAACGTTTGAGGTCCGCCGATTAGAATACGGAGTGATGCGTGCATCCTGCGGTCAGACGCCTTGCCATGATCGATGATGCAGTTGAGGAACTTCAGTTCGCGATTGACGCTGTAACTCGCGGCGTCGAATGATGCCGACAGTCGATGACCGCAATTCTCGGAATCTCAGCCTTCTATCACGACTCGGCGGCGGCGTTGGTTGTCGATGGACGGACCGTCGCCGCCGCACAGCAAGAGCGGTTTTCCCGCAAAAAGCATGATGCCAGTTTTCCACAGCAGGCAATCGACTATTGCCTCAGCGAAGCGGGGATTGGGCCGGAGGAGCTCGATTACGTCGGGTTTTATGACAAACCGCTGCTGAAGTTCGACCGCCTGATCGAGACCTATCTGGCATACGCACCTGCCGGGTGTCGTTCGTTCGCCAAAGTGGTTTCCACCTGGTTGAAGCAAAAACTGCACCTGCCCCGCGAGATCAGCCGCGGGCTGGGCGGGAAGTATCGCAAACGGTTCGTCTTTACCGAACACCACGAATCGCACGCGGCCAGCGCGTTTTTTCCGTCCCCGTTCGAGGAAGCCGCAATTCTGACGGTCGACGGCGTCGGCGAATGGGCGACCGCCAGTTTTGGAATCGGCCGCGGAAATCGAATTCAGCTCACGCACGAAATGCACTTTCCGCATTCTCTGGGCATGCTCTATTCCGCATTTACCTACTACTGCGGATTCCGCGTGAATTCCGGCGAGTACAAGTTGATGGGGCTGGCACCGTATGGGGAGCCGATCTACGCCGACACCATTATGGAGCACCTGATTGATTTGAAACAGGACGGTTCCTTTCGTATGAACATGTCCTATTTCAATTATTGTCAGGGCTTGACGATGACGTCGCGCAAGTTCCATGCGCTCTTCGGTGCCCCGCCCCGCACACCGGAATCGCAGCTGACACAACAGCACATGGACATCGCGGCCTCCGTGCAGCAAGTCACTGAAGAGATCATGTTGCGGATGGCGCGGCACGTACATCGGCAAACCGGGCTGAAGCGGCTGTGCCTTGCCGGCGGAGTGGCGCTCAACTGTGTCGCCAACGGGCGTTTGCTCCGTGAAGGTCTGTTTGAAGATATCTGGATTCAGCCGGCAGCGGGCGATGCGGGGGGGGCGTTGGGAGTGGCGCAGTTCATCTGGCATCAACTGCTTGACCATCCCCGCACTCCACAGGTTCCCGACGGCGCGGAGGGATCTTGCCTGGGGCCGCAATTCGCCGACGAGGAAATCGAATCCTGCCTTAAGCAAGCCGGCGCGGGTTTTCGCCTGTTTCAAAGCGATGAAGAGTTGTGCGATTATGTGGCGGGTTTGATCGCGGATGGGAAAGTGGTCGGCTGGATGCAAGGGCGGATGGAGTTCGGACCGCGGGCTTTGGGTCGCCGGAGTATCTTGGCCGACGCACGCGACATGGAAATGCAATCCGTTATCAATGCGAAGATCAAGTTCCGCGAATCATTTCGCCCGTTTGCGCCTGCCATATTGCAGGAGCACGTAGACGACTACTTCGAATTGCCGCCCGGCAGCTCCAGCCCCTACATGATGCTGGTCGCTCCAGTCGCGCCACAGCGGCGCGTCGAACTCAACGATCAGCAAAAGAATCTGTCCGGTCTCGGCAAGCTCAAGGTGCGCCGCTCAGACATGCCGGCGGTCACACATGTCGATCACTCAGCACGCGTGCAGACGGTCGATCCCCAGCGGCACGGACGGTTTTACAGATTGCTCAAAGCGTTCGCAGCCAAAACCGGGACCCCGTTGATGATCAATACCAGCTTCAATATCCGCGGCGAGCCGATCGTCTGCACCCCCGCAGACGCCTATCGCTGCTTCATAAACACCGGCCTGGATGCCCTGGTTTTAGAGAAGTTTGTGCTGCTGAAGGACGAGCAACCAAGTGCCAAGCGATACGAAGCCGAAGCCAACCTGGTCAAAGCTCAACCTGACTAACGCACGGAACCTCGCACGCGAGCAACTGGACGAAAACCTACAATTCTTGGATCGGGTACGATATGGCAGCTGTGGACATCAACTGGAACCCTTCAAAACGCGACCTGCGGTGGTTCGCCGGTCTGCAGGTTCTGTTCTTCGCATTCGTCGGATTCCTGATTGCGCACCATTCCGGTTCGGTGGCGACTGGGGCCGTCGTCTGCTCGATTTCCGCGATCGTCGGCCTCATGGGACTTTTCAGGCCGGTCTGGATTCGTCCGGTCTATGTCATCTGGATGACGGCAGTGTTCCCAGTCGGCTGGGTCCTCTCGCATTTGGTCTTGGCGGCGGTCTTCTTTCTGGTGTTTACACCATTTGGGCTAGTGATGCGGATCGCGGGCAAAGATCCCTTATCGCGCCGCCCCGACCGGTCGGCACAGACTTATTGGATCCCCCGCAAGGAGCGGCCGGACCTGTCACACTATTTCCGCCAGTTTTAACGGAAGAGCACAGCGAACATTCAGTCGATCGAATTCAGCCGAGGCGAAATATGTCGTTCGAGAATCACCCGAAACGCAATCATCAAGCGGAGGAGGTTCGTTCTCTTGCTGAGCAGCCCGCTCAGGGACTTGTGGCCGAATTCCTGGATTTCCTCGCTCACAACAAACGGTGGTGGCTCGCACCAATTTTTGTAGTGATCCTCTTGGTCGGCCTTCTGATCTGGGCGTGCGGCAGCGCAGTCACGCCGTTCATCTACCCGCTCTAACCGCAGGCGAATCGCGGGTCACATACTGTCGCGCCGCCAATTCGGCGACCGAAGGTCAAACCATCGTATCGGTCACATAGCGAGCACTTCTGCAGATCGATGCCGTGCAATCAGGCGAACAGTTGGTCGACGACTGTTCCGCCGTCGACGATTTTCATCGGCCGGCCGAGCGGGCTCATGTTTTCTTTGTCCGCTTGGACGTTCAGCGAACGGCAGACCGTTTGCAGCAAGTCGGGAACCGTGACCGGTGTCTCTTCGACGCGGCCGCCGTCGTCGGACGTGCTGCCGATCACCTGACCCCCTTGGATGCCTCCGCCAGCGATGGCGGCGTTGAATGCGCGGGGATAGTGATCCCGGCCGGTGCGGGCATTGATTCGCGGCGTGCGGCCGAACTCGCCCGTCCAGAGCACCAGCGTCTTCTCCAGCATGCCGCGCTGCTTCAGGTCGTGGATCAACGCTGCAAACGCCGGATCAACCTGGGCGGCGTTGTTTTTTACACGCTCGAAGTTATCCTGATGCGTGTCCCAGCCTCCCTGGGTCACTTCGACAAAGGTCACGCCCGTCTCCACCAATCGGCGGGCGAGCAGGCAGCCCCGACCAAAGTTCGTATCGCCGTATGCCTGCGTGACTTCGTCAGGCTCGTTGCTGAGGTCGAATGCTTTCACATCCGGCGTGAGAACCAGTTTCGAAGCTTTCTTGTAAATCTTGCGATGGTCGGCCACGTTCGTCTTACCGCCGCGAGCGGCGAATTCGTCTTCCAAGCGATTGAGAAGTCCCAATCGCGTGTTGTAACGAGGATGCGGCACGCCGGCAGCAACATTCTGCGGCAACTTGCCCGCTTGTTGCACTGCGAATGGTTCGTAGTCGACGCCCAGGAAACCCGCGCCGATTCGATTGTTTCTTGCGGCGCCGACACGTACGAATGACGGAAGTGCGCCGTCCAGATTCCCAATCTCGCGGGCGATATTGGAGGCAAGGGCGGGGTGCTTCACGCTTCCCGACGGAACGTATCCCGTATGCAATTGATAGGTCGCGCGGCGATGGTTCCCCTCTTTGTTGGTCATCGAGCGAATCAGGGCAATGTCCTGCATTGCGCCGGCTGTCTTCTCCCAGCCGTTGGCGATTTGAATTCCCGGCACGGATGTGTCGATCGCTTCGGTCGGCCCGCCGTTTTCCGCCTCCGGTTTGGGATCAAACGTTTCCAAGTGGCTCGGTCCGCCCGCCATCCAGAGCAGAATCATCGACATGCCCTGCCGGCGCAGTTCTTCCGCCTGCAAGCTCATCACGTCGCGAAAACTCAACACGCCGGCCGCAGCCGCTGAAGCGGAAACCGTTTGCAGGAAACTTCGCCGCGAAAAACCGCGCCGCGAAACGCCGACTGCTTGATGGTGAAAAAGTTTCATATCCAGTTTCTCTCGCGATATGGAATAAGTTGGCAGTTCAAGAGGCCGACCATCGGTCATGCCGCGGCACGAGTCGATCAAATGACAGTATCAGCGTTTGGTGCGGAACTCGGTGGAATTGATCAAACTCCACAGAATGTCCTCGAACGCCGCTCCGCGGTTCTCAGTGGCCGCGATGTGCTCGCTGCAGATTTTTAGTTCGTTTTCGGACGGTTCGCGGGCCAGCACCAGTAGGTACAATTCCGCGAGGACATCCTCATCGTCGGAGTAGTCACGCAACAATTTCGCCAGCGGAGTGTTCCCCTTGGCTTTGACACGGTTGTTGATCACCGGCGAGTTCATCAGGAACAAGGCCTGCGGCACTGTCCCGGTCAGGTCGGATTGCGGAGTCGAGGGATCGTAGCCAAACAACAAGGCAAATGCCGCGCGCGGCCCGCCGCGGCCGAAGTAGCCCCGCCGTCGGGGCGACCGACCTTTAGGTTCACCGACACCCAACACGCGAAACAACGCATTGAACAGTTGATCGGAACGCAGTCGGGTCGGAATCGCTGCTGCAAACTGATCGCCGTCCCCGACCGAATCGACGGGCCGAATTTGGCGCTGATACGCCTCGGTGTTGACGATCGTCCGTATCAACCACTTCACGTCGTAGCCGCTGCCGACAAAACCTTCACTGAGCGCGTCGAACACTGCCTCAAACGCGACGTCACGCTCCGGCCCCATGTCGTCGACGGGCATCGTGAAGCCCTCGCCCAACAGCTCCGCCCACATGCGGTTCACGAACGCCTTGGCGAACCAGGGATTGTCGCGACTGGTAATATATTGCGAAAGCTGTTCGCGGCGTGCTTCGTCGGTCAGCCCGACTTCGGGCGTTTGTCCTGCGACGAAGAAGACCGGATCGATCCGAGTCCCTTTCGACGTCGGGTCGTCGAGGTTCGGCATGAAGTACTCGGAGTAAGCCCGCCGATTGACGTTCGGGGGAGGCAGCTTCTTCAGTTCCGCGACGGTCAACCCCATGTCGTTGTTCGTGTCGCCGATCTTAAGCAAGCGTTTGAAGACGCGACTTAAGCGTTTGCGCTTCTTCACTTCATCCTGGGTCAGCTTGCCGTCATTGTTCTGATCCAAGAGCCGCATCAACTTTTCCGGATTCTGGCGAAACTGACCGACACCGGCCCGGGGATTGGCGGAATCGGGCCGATTGAAAGAGACCACTTCGAATGTCCGTGGCATGCTGTCCCGGACTCGACGTACTCGAATGCGAGGGAAAAAGGCCGCCAGCTGGTGGAATTGCTCACGCTTCCACTCATCGGTCGGATGGTCGTGGCAATTCGCACATTGAATCTGAATTCCCAAAAAGATGCGCGACGTTTCCGCGGCAATCTCTTCCGGCTGACCTTGATGAGCGAAGACCAAAGCCGTCTCGCCCGACTCGCGCACATTGCCGGTGGCGGTCAGTAGCTCACGGGTGATTTGATCCCAGGAAGCCCCCTCATTTAATTGGGAGGTCATCCACCGCTCGAACACATCAATCATCATCCGCGAGCGGACATCTGTGGCCCGCGAAAAGATGACGTCCCGCCAATACCGCGCCCAATTCGCCCCAAACTCCTGCGAGGCAATCAGCCGGTCGATGGCGCGGGCCCGCTTTTTGGGATGCGGATCCAATCCGAAGAGCGTGATATCGCGCGGGGTCGGCAGCGTGCCGGTCAAATCAAACGTCACGCGACGCAAGAAATCTTCGTCCGAGACTGACGGGGCGATCGTGACTTCCGATTCCTGCAGATCCTTTGTAATCAACCGGTCAACACGCTCGGCAACGTCACGCGATTTCCGCGGCTTGAAATTCTTCGCCTCACCGCTCCCAGCCGCCCAGATCAAACAGCCGATCACAAGTACCGAGGCAACAATACCTTGTCGAAAAAGTCGTTCGGTGACTCTCATGAATTCGCCCCGCCGCAGGTTTGTAACTGAATTGGTCAGTGTCCAACTTCGACGTCTCAATTAAACGCAGCTTCTTGAGTTTACCCCAGTGCTGAATGCTACATCAATTAAACCCTCGAAATTCGATAAGGTTTCGAGAAGAACCGGCGGATTTTCGCAGAACCTGCGGAAAAACGGCGGATTCGCCCCTCCGCTCAGCCGATCATTCATCGTGATCGACATGATTTCTCCGCCGGCTGAAGCGCTATCTGTTTTCCGAAACAGCGCGATCTGATATGATTGCCCGCTCGCCTCAGCGGTTGCGAGGTTGATGATCTGTCGGCGGGCGAGAGTCGGCACAGCATCACAGCCCCCCTTTTTGTCGGCGTTGCCGTCACATCGGCTATCGATTCAACCGACGGGGGTTCGAAATCTGAAGTCTCGAATCTCGCCGCCGCGCGATTCTGATGCAGCGGGATCGCGAACGCGACCAAGTTGTTGATTGTTCGAAGATTTGCGCGACTGCGCAAGATTCAATTGTAAATAAATAGCAGAGTGATTGTTTCAAAAGGAGGAATTTGTGGTCAAACTGCGAGTACGTGACAAAGAGTCAATTCAAGATGCTGTCCGCCGGTTTCGCAAGCTGGTGGAGCATAGCGGCGTCAAGAAAGAAATGCGTCGCCGCGAGTACTATGAGAAGCCGAGCGACACACGCCGTCGCGCCCGTCGTCGCGCTGAACGCCGCGCACGCATGAACCGGGCCGCAGCGCGCTGAGGTCCCCGAACCGCCGACATGCAGCGATTCTTAACGCTGCGATCGTCGGGGCAAGACACGATCGCGTTCTTGCCCAACTCCTAGTTTGAGTTGGGCCGCCGGGGCCGCATACAGCAGGACGACCGAAAATCACCGTCTGGCGTCCGCGTTGCGCCGTCACGGATGCCAGGTCCGGCAAACGTGCGCGATCGAAGCGTTCTTCGTGGCGCTAATCCTCACCGTCAGCTTTGGCGGCTTCGGGAAGCGCCTCCTTGATCGGCTGGACGAAGTAGGTCCGCTTATTCTTCGTCCCGAGCTGCGCCGCTTTTTCATCAGCGGCCTTGCGCTGGTCGTACGGGAAGCGTGCCTCTTCTTTCAGGCTACTGCTGAAGACCCCCCACAACAATCGTTTGCGAACGACCGCTTTGACCTTGGTTCGTTTAGTGGCCTTTCGCTTGGCCGCCTTCTTCTTCTTCTTTTTGGCGGGAGATTTCGCTTCCGCTGCATCGATGGCCTCGGCGGCCTCAGCCTCTTTTCGTAGATCCAACCGACTCTTGCGGGCCATATTTCTTGCTCTCTGGAAAGGATTTTCGCCGGTTCGCGCAGCATCCTGGGGCGACCGTCCCGGCGGGATGTTTCAACAGGGACCATAAGATAGCAACTTCATTTCTGACTGGCCACAGACCGGACAGCGACGACAGGCCGATTCGCAGTGAATCAGACGTACGCAAATTCGGCGGCGTTTGCACAGCATCGGCCCGCTTCCCGGACTTCCGCGTCACTGTTCCTCCGGGAGGGGGATCCCCAACTCTCCGGCAGTCTTGACCAGCCGCTGCCAATTCCCCTCGTCAAAAGGAATGCCCTCTCGCCGCCGCGCATCGCGTATTCCCCGGCTCCGATCACCAGGCAGACGAATGCGATCAACGCCCTCGCGACGGCGGCTGTCGCGGGTCGATCCGATCAACTCCTCGGCCTGCTTCAAAAGATGGTCAGCTCCGGCAAATTGATCAGGCTGCCATACGACCGCCAGGACATTATTGCAGCTTGCGGCGTCTGCTTGCGGCGGACAAAATCCGCCCGACAGCCCCCCGACGAGAATATCGATCATGAGCCCCAGACCGAAACCTTTGTAGCCGGCATCCTGGCCCCCCAGCGGCTGAATCGTTCCGCACGGTTCGGCTCGGCGGACGGCTGGATCGTTGGTGGGATTCCCGTCGCCATCCAGCAGCCACCCCGGCGGACAGGGTACCCCTTCGGCCAGCGCCAAGCGAATCTTGCCGTTGGCGACCACCGACGTCGAGATGTCCAACACCATCGGACCTTCAGGGCTGGGGATGCCGATCGCCAGGGGATTGGTGCTGATCTGCGGCTCCGTCCCTCCCGGCGGAGCGACGCAGCGAAGCGAGCCGTTGTCGTTTACCGCGATCAGTGCCGCAAAATCACGCTCCGCGGCAAGTTCAACCCATTCCCCCAACCGCCCGATATGTCCGCAGCGCATGAGCGTGCCGGTCGCGGTTCCCAATGACTTCGCCTTCTCCATCAACCGCATCATCAAACGCCGCGCCTGAATCTGCCCAAACCCAAACTGGGCGTCACCGGCCAGCATCGCGGGCGATTCCGACAACACCTTTAAGGCAACCCCCGAACGCAGCTCCCCGAGCCGCAGTTGTTTGACATAGTCCCGAATCCGCATTACCCCATGCGAATCATGCCCCCGCAGGTTGGCTTCGACCAGGCTGGCAGCAATCGTCGCTGCCTCCTCGGCCGGGACATCGGCCGCCTCAAATAACCGAGTAGCAAATCGCTCAAGTTCTGCGGCGGAGATTGTGGGCATCGTGTTAGTCAATCGACAATGGGTTGAGGTGAGTCTCAGGTTCGGGCTGTCTCTCAACAGGGACATGGAGCGCGGCCGTTGTTTGATCATATTCCGGAACGACTGTCGTCTGGTCCCATCTCGCGGCGAACAAAATGTCACTCCCCAGTCCGAGCCGCTGCAGGTTCCGCCCTCCGCGGCTATTTCGCAGCATGTGCAGGTACGTTTCCCGATTTTCTGCCGCCGCTTGATAGAGCGTCATCGCCAGGACGGTCTGATCGTCAGCGACCTCCGGTTTTCCGAGGCTCTGCCACAATCCGGTGGCGATGGCTCCCGCACAAAGAACATCCTCCAGCGAAATCTCACCAGCGGTGCCCGCACAAACCAATCGCACCGGACGGCCGTCACGGATTAAAACGCTCAGCAGCGCGTTCAGATTCGCAAAGCAGCCGATCAACACCCGCGCGGCAGCGGCGACTCTCTCGATCGCCGCGGTGCCGTTGGTTGTGGTGAATACGATCGTTTTTCCAGAGACGAGCTCGGGTGAGTAAGCGGGAGGGGAATTGTCCAAATCAAAGCCGTCGATCAGCACACCACCCCGCTCTCCTCCCAGGAGCACGTTTTCGGCAGGCAAGTCCTTTGCACGGTGACGGGCCGACTCGACGTCACCGCATGGCAAGACCTGCCTCGCCCCCGCTGAGAGTGCCGTGGTGATCGTCGTTGATGCGCGCAGCAGGTCAATCACAACGGCAACTGCGCCGGTCAACTCGCTGGGCTGTAAGTGCGCGGGCAAGAGATGCACCGTGAATGGCTGAGACATTTGCGTGATCATAAGCAGGCCCGAGAGTCCGAGCAAGCGGCCGCTTTGGCCGTGACGGGATCGCGACTAACCTCTCGCCGTGCGGCGCCGGCGGTTCGTTCCCCTCATTCGGAATGTAACGGCGGTGCAGTGCAATTGATTGTTGTAACCAGATACCGCGGGGCAGTTACAACGCAATTCATATCGGCGATGTGAAGTCGCTCCGCGGCCGGACCGATACTGATAAGGGAACAATTCTCGTGTTTGCGGCCGGTTTCGGCCGCTTGATCTTAGGCTCTTGACTTCCCTCGGGCCGCATCCAAGAGGTGCCTGGAATGGTAAGATCCATTTTCTTCTCCACAGGGCTATTTGTGCTTTTGTGGGGTGTGTCGTTTCTGTTGATTGACAAAGTCGTACTGAATATGGAGCAATCGTCCGCGTCGCAAAGCGGATTTCGCGGCCTGTTCAGCGGTGTCGGCATCAGACAGAAACGCGAGTTCGACCCTCCCGAATGGGCGGCGTTTAGCCTGATGTCGGTGGGGACCGTGACAATGCTCTACTCAGTCGCTCTGCCCAAGAAACAGGGCTAGCGTCGACGGCGACCGACAGACAGCCGCGCGACCGAGAATCGGCAACTGCGACGAAGTCGGTACGGCAAACGAACTTCGGGAAACATGAATTAGACGGCTGCGGTCGTCGTCACATGTTTCCCTTTTTCATGCGCCTCGCTGCGGCACCCGTATATCCTCACCACTCTTCTTGGCCGGCGGTGGCCGGCCCGGGTTGATTGAGGCCGCATTAACGCCTTATGATGAATGTAGTTCCGGCTGTACCGCGAAAGTTGAGAATTCGCGGACCACAATGCGGGCCCGGCGGTTCACTACAAGTTTCTCTGGTGCATCACGATGTTGCAGTACGACTTTGAGCAGAGTTTAGGCTATTGGGTCTGCTCCACAGCGCATGCGCTGAGAAAGTCCCTGGACGCCAAGTTGGCCCAGGAAGGAATCACGTTTCGTCAATGGGTCGTGCTGGCGATGGTGGCCCTCCACGGCGAGCAGCAACAGGGACAACTTGCCGAGCGGATGGGAATCGAACCCCCGACGTTGGCGGGAATCCTCGAGCGAATGGAACGGGACGGTCTGCTCGAACGATACCCCTGTTGTGACGACCGCCGGCGCAAATGGATACGAACCACTGAGAAGGCCGAAGAACTGTGGGAACGCAGTGTCGAATGTGCCCGTGAAGTTCGTACTCAGGCATCTCAGGGAATCTCTGAAGAGGAACTGGCACAGTTTAAGTCCCTGTGTTCCAAGATTCGCGGCAATCTTCACAGCACCGTGGATCCGACGGCAGCCGTGATTTGTGCCGATGTCTGATCCTCTTGACCCCCCAGTCACGTGAATGTAGGCTGAACACACGATTCGGTGCGGTAATTTGGTTCATGGTTTTTGCGCGGCCTCGCCCTATGGGATTAGCTCGTCTTTTCCAGATTTCAGCGGCTATGCTGGTGATGGTCAGCCTCACCGCCGCGCCGATTCAAGCCGCCGATCCAAGCCGCCCGATCACGAGTGCGGAGCTTGACGAGTTGATTCTCGACGGCATGCAGGAATCCGATCTGCAGCCGGTGGTCGCCGACGAACAATTCCTCCGCCGGGCCAGCTTGGATCTGATCGGACGGCCGCCCTTGCCGGAAGAATTTCACCGGTTTATGGAGAGCCAGGCGCCTGATAAGCGCGATGCGGTCATCGATCACCTCTTGGACCGGTCAGAATTCGGCGCACACTGGGCAAACTACTGGCGCGACACAATCAGTTTTCGCGTTCCGCCTCCCGAACTCACATTTCTCGACTACGGCTTGCTCCAAGGCTGGCTGGCAGAGCAATTCAACTCCAATCGGTCGTGGGATGAGGTCACACGCGCCATCCTCACCGCCACCGGCAAGGTGAAAGAAAATCCTGCGGCGACGTTTGTGGGGTATCATCAAGGCAACAGTGTCAAACTGGGAGCCGAAACGGCGCGGATCTTTCTAGGAATTCAACTGCAGTGCGCCGAATGCCACGATCATCCCTACGAGAGTTATGAGCGGGAAGACTTTCACCGTCTGGCCGCCTTCTTTGCCCGCACTAAGGGTGAATTGGGCAAGGTTCAGGACGGGACCGGCACCGTCGTCTCCGATCGCGGCAAGGGTGAGTACGCCATGGCCAACGCCATGGATGCCTCGGCAAAGGGGACGTCAATGCTGCCCACCTTGATGACCGGTGAAGGGCTTCCTTTGGGCAAACCGGACATGGCCCGCCGCCAGCGTTTGGCGAATCTGATTACGCTTCCCGACAATCCCTGGTTCGCCAAGGCATACGTCAATCGCATTTGGGCCAAGCTGATGGGGCGCGGCTTTTACGAGCCAGTCGACGACATGGGGGAATTCAAGGACCAAGTCCTGCCGCACGTCCACACGGCATTGACCGCACACTTCATCGCAACGGGATACGATGTTAAGGATCTCTTCCGGTTGATACTCTCCACGTCCGCCTATCAGCGGCGGTTGCCCAGCAGCGGCAGCGAAGACGACATGCTGGCCGCCGGCACGACCGCGCGGCGTTTGCGGGGGGACGTGTTGTTTGATTCCCTGGTGGTGGCGACGGGACTTCCCGACATTACACCGCCCAAGGTGGCGGCCACCAAAGCGTTTCGTTTTCCCCCGCCCCCCAAGAGCACGCGTGATCTCGTGGTCGACGCGTTCGCCGCCGATCCATCACTGCCGGAGGAGGAACAGCCGCGCACAATGTCGCAGGCGATGTTCTTAATGAACAACTCCCAGTTGCAAGAGCAGATCAATGCTTCGCCCGGCAGCGGCACGCAACTGAGCAAGGTGTTGAGCGAGCATCCAGAGAACAAGACGGCCGTGGAACACCTGTTTCTGCAGGTTTTGGCCCGCCGGCCGACGGAAAAGGAACTGGAGATTGCCGTGGCCCATATCGACCGCGTCGGCAACCGCGGCGATGCGTTCGAGGATCTCCTGTGGAGTTTAATCAATACTGTGGAGTTCACCACAAAGCGATAACTGCGCCGGGCCGTCCACAGGCGCGCATCTCCAGCGACAATTGACCAACGGATCATTCAATGGAAAGTCGAAACGACATGCACGTTCCGATGATCGATGTCGGCATGACCCGTAGCGGCGTCGTCAGCCGTCGGGGAATGCTCAAGCAGTTGGCGGCCGGCGCCGCTGCCGCCGGCGCGGCAACGTTGGGCTGGCGCGATCTGATGATGGCGCGTGCGGATGAACTCCGTGCCCGCGGCAAGTCGATGATCTTGCTCTGGATGGACGGCGGGCCCAGCCAGTACGAGTCGTTCAACCCCAAGATCGGCTCAAAGTACCAGGGACCGGCCAAGGCGATCTCGACGAAATTGCCGGGAATTGAATTCGCGGAGTACTGGCCCCGCACGGCACAGTCCCTCGATAAAATCGCGCTGATTCGTTCGATGACCAGCAACGAGTCGGTGCATGACCGCGCCATCGCCCTGGTGCGGACCGGTTATCCGCCGTCGGTTTCGATTCGCTATCCGACGTTTGGGTCGGTGGTCGCCCGTGACCGCTTCGATCCGCATCTCGATCTGCCCAGTTTTGTGCGGATCGGAAAACCGCGGATCGCCACGCGCGACGTCGACGCCGGAGTCTTGGGCGCCAAATACGCTTCATTCAACATTAACCATCCGGGATCGCTACCGTCCAACGTCAGACCAACCGTCGATGAGAAAACGTTGCGACGACGCCTGAATCTGGCGTCTACGTTTGACGGAGAGTTTCAATCGGCCGCGACGAAGGACTTGGTGCAGGAGAAACGCGACCTTTACGCGCGAACCGAGCAGTTCGTCCTCAGTCCGCGGCTGGGTGTGTTCGATCTGGAGGATGAACCGCAGCAGATTCGCGACGAATACGGCCAAACCGAGTTCGGACAGGGCTGCCTGCTCGCGCGGCGGCTGGTGGAGCAAGGCGTCAGTTTTATCGAGGTGATCAGCACCGGCGGCCGCAATGACGCCGGCTGGGACACGCACAATAACGGATTTCGGGACAACCCGCCGCTCTGCCGCGAGACCGATCAGGCCTATCCGGCGCTGCTGCATGATCTTGAGCGGCGCGGATTGCTGGAAGACACGTTGGTCGTTTGGATGGGAGAATTCGGCCGCACGCCGAAGATCAAGCCCGACGGCGGACGCGATCACTATGCCAAAGGCTGGTTGACCGCGTTCTCAGGCGCTGGTGTGCGCGGGGGACAAGTCATCGGGGCGACCGATAAAGATGGGCTGGACGTGCGCGATCGGCCCGTCGAGGTGCAGGACTTGTTCGTGACGTTCTGCCATGTGCTCGGACTGGACACGCACGATGAATACATCGCGGCGAATGAACGACCGATCAAGTTGGTCGAGGGTGGAACGCTGATCCGGGAGTTGTTCAGCTGAGCTGAACTCGACCGGCTTCGCGATCGAACCGTTACTCTCAATCCGAGCTTGCAATACCGTCTGTAGCGGAAGTCGGCCCTTCATCCGGGCCGCTATGGCAGCGATTGATACTTGCGGAACTCCCGTTCTGTGAGTGACAATGGTCGGGCCACGGTCATTCACTGCGAAGAAACAATCATCCGCGACACGGATTCATGTCGGCTTGACGGTTTCGATCGCCCGTGATTGACGGCGCAGTCCGTATTTTGCATCAACAAACCGGATGGGCGTGCATGAGTTTGCTCAATCTGATCTGCTTGCTGCTGCTGGTCGGCACCATCGTGCGGTTGGGAATAACGCTCTGGCGCGTGCGCGACTGGCGGTTGATTTTCGCGATCTTAGTTCTATTGATCGCGCTAGGCACGTGGATCACGGCGCTGGTCGGCCGCGATCGCGGCATTGACTTAATGCAGCCGGTCACGCTGATCGAACTCGAGGAATTGGCGGTCTACATCGCGGCCTTCGTCGCGGTCCTCTATCTTGAGCAAATTCTGATCTCGCAAAAAGAATCCGCGTTGGCGTTGTTAGAATCGCAGCGCATGTTGGAAGGCATATTGGACAACGTGCCCGACGTCATTTTGACGATCGACCGGCAAGGTCTAATTCTCTATGTGAATCATTCCGATTCGTCGTACTCCGAGGAGGAGGTGACCGGCAGCAGCAGCTTTGACTATCTTTTTGAGGAATCACAACAGAAGCTTCGAGAGACCCTCACGGACGTCTTCGAACACCGCCGATCGGTGGAAGCCACTTTGTCGATGCTTGAGCGTGACGGCAGTCATCGACTCTACGCGTGCCGTTTCATCCCCTCCCGAGAGGGCCGCACTGCGCAAACCGCGACCGTGATCGCCACGAACATCACGCAGCAAAAGCAGGACGAGGAAGAGCTACGGCGTTCACGCCACGATTTGGAGCTGCGCGTTGCCGAACGGACGCAGGAATTGGCAAAAACCAACGAAGATCTCCGCAATGAGATCATTGAACGCAAGCAGACTGAGAACCAGCTCTCGTTTCGGATCGAGTTCGAGCGCGCGATTTCGGGCATTTCCACGCGGTTCATCAATTTGGAGACAGATCAAATCGACACGGCCGTATTTGAGGCCCTGCGAACCATTGGGGAGTTGGAAGGAGTCGACCACAGCTACATCAGCCGCATCCAAGGATCCCCGCCGCAGATGTCGATGATTTATGAGTGGTGCCGGGAGGGGCTTGAGCCAGCGTCCGGGTTTGTCCAAAACATTCCCATGTCCGAGCGACCCTGGTTGTACGAACAGTTGTGTAACATGCAGCCCGTCGTCGCGTCTCGGCTCGGTGACCTGCCCCCTGAAGCCAAAGCCTTGCGACGCCACCTCGATTTACAGGGATTGCGTTCCTTAATCGCGGTCCCGTTAGCCTCGGGCGGGGTGCTTTGGGGGCTGCTTGGCTTTGCCGTCAAGCGACAGCATCTCAGCTGGGACGACGACAATGTGGCGTTATTGAAAGTCGTGGGTGAAATCTGTCTATCGGCCTTGGAGCGAAAACGGACCGACGAGGCACTCCGCGCCACGGAAGCCCGATTGCGGCGACTGTTCCAGAGCAACATCATCGGCTCCATCTATACGGACGTTGACGGTTCGCTCTACGACGCCAACGACGCATTCTTGAATATGACCGGCTACCGTCGGGAGGATCTGCCGCTGAATTGGCGGCAACTGACTCCGCCCGAATGGGCGCATCGCGACGAACTGGCGGTTCAAGAACTTCTCGCCGAGGGGATTGCGCCGCCGCGGGAAAAGGAATACATTCACAAGGATGGACACCGGGTCCCGATTCTGATTGGAATCGCGCTGCTAGACAAGCAGACGAGGAACTGCATTGGATTTGTCATCGACCTCACGGAGCGAAAGCAAACGGCTCAACGTGTCCGCGAATTGACCAGCCATTTGGAGAGCGCGTCCCGACTGAGCGTGATGGGCGAAATGACCGCCGGCTTGGCACATGAGCTGCATCAACCGCTGGCGGTGATCGCCAACTATGCCAACGGATGTATTCGCCGTCTCGACAAACAGACCGTCGACCGCGAAAAACTGATCGAAACACTTCAGGAAGTCGTCTCCCAAAGCATTCGGGCCGGTGAAATTCTCAGACGGATCCGCGATTTCATCCATCAGCGGGAAACGCAGAAGCAGGTGGTCGACATCAACGATGTGATTCGCGATGCGGCGCACTTCGCGGAACTCGACTTGCGCCAACAACAAGTCAAAATCGAATTGCAGCTCCAGGAGGAACTTCCTTGCGTTGTGGGCGACCCAGTCCAACTGACGCAAGTCGTGCTCAACTTGCTGATCAACGGCATCCAGGCCACCGCTGAGAATTCCGGCAGCCGAAAGCTCGTGACCGTAAGCTCGCGGTTGTCGGAGAACCGGAAAATCGAACTCAGCGTCCGCGACAGCGGTCCCGGCATACCCGAATCGCTGCGCAAGCATATATTTGACCAGTTCTTCACGACCAAGCCCAATGGATTGGGAATGGGGCTTTCCATCTGCAAGTCGACGATCGACCACCACAGAGGCACGCTCGAACTGTCACCCGGCTCAAATGGCGGCGCCGAGTTTATGATTCAACTCCCAGCCAGCCTTCGCCAACCGCAGCCGGGAGGGAATCATTCGGCAATCGGCACAGTCGCTTCGACGGCCGACGAATCGACGGTGAGGTAGTTTCCGATTCACACGTTTGGAAGCGTTGAGCAGACGTCGCGGCCGCGGAAGTGCTGGATGCGGCTCAGCGAAGGTGGACGATCGCCATCCGCTCAGCCGGTCCGATCCTTTCAGTCATTGCACATAGACCTCCCCAGACGACTCGTCGGATGCTGGAGATTCCGACAGTGAAGTGAATCGATACTTCTTGAGGAAATACAAATAGGATCCGCCGAAGAGCAGCAGTCCGCCGACGGTAAACGCATAAGTGAAGTCGAGAAAAAAGTCCAACCACCGCTGCTCGGACGCCCAAAAGTTTTTATACAGCATGACGCCGACCGTCGCCAAATAGCCGGTCGAATCCACGATGTAGATCAAGTACCCGGCGTTCGCCCGATAGCGAAACGCGGCAATCAACCGCTCAAACAGCATCGTGTGAAACGGCACGTACGACAGATACAGGCCCGTGCCCACCGCAATAAACCACGCAAAGGGATTCAGCATGCCCACCTGAAATGCCAGCGTACTGATCCCCGTGACGACCAATCCGCACAGTTGCACGCCATGAATGACGGCGAGCGCCTTCCAATTGTGGCGGATCGTCATCAGGCATCCCAACACAGCCAAGACACAAAACGCGGAAATCCACTCCGACTTGGAGAGCAACCCGGCCAAATCCCGCTCTTGATAATCCAAATCGGTGAGGATCTCGACAGCGAAATTGTCGCGAAAATCGCGATACGCGGTCAGCGCCATATGGACGACAATCAGCATCGTCAGCCCGCCGGCAAACGTCTGAAACATCAACCAGCGGTCGGAGCGGTTCATCGGCACACGCTCGGTTCTCTGGCGGACATCTTCGGCGTCGGGCGGAGGAATTTGGCTCAACATCCAGACAAAAAACACGATCGGCGGCACGAATATCGCTCCGGTGACGAACGGCATCCAGAACTCCGTCACCCCCCAATGATCCATCGAGTATCGTCCGACGGCCTTCACGACAAACGAGGAAACGATAAAGCTTGACGCCAACGCCGCCCCCAGCGCTTCCGTGGTACGGCGTCCCTCCAAGAACGAAAACACCAACCCCCAAATCATTCCCAGCGGAAGACCGTTGAAGAAAAACCAGATGAAGTTGTACGGATACGGAGTCAGCCCGACGAGCAGCAACGACAATTCCGCAATCCCGATCAACAGCAAAATCGCCGCCACTCGGCGGGAGGGGGGCATCTCGGCAATCACCTTGACGCCGATGAACTTCGACAGTGTGTAGCCGGCCAGCTGCGTTGTCACCAGCACAATTTTGTAGCTGACCTCACCCAGTTCCATTCCCTCATATGTCGCGGCTGTGAACGGCTTGCGAAAGGCGTACATGCAGAAATAAGTGCAGAACGCGGAGATGCTGCAGAAAGCGGCGAATGTGACCGGATGCGCATTGGACAGCCAATGTTGAAACTTTGACGATCCCACTCGGTCCTCGCTCCAATCGAAGTGTTGCTACAAAAACAAACGCGGCTAACGGCGTATTCTCGCCGTCTTGGTTAACATTCTATGAAGTGCGCCGCGGCACACGTCCCGCGCGGGACGATCGCGATTGCTCGAAAGCTGTCTTATACTACTCGATCTCAGCGACAGAAGCATTCAAGGAGCATAGAAATGACCCCGCACGACGAATCGCCCAGCGTTCAGCAGCAGGCGGTCCTTGACGAAATCGACGACCTGTTTCGGCAGCGCGGGCATTCCTGGTACGCAGGAGAAGCCGTCACTCAGTTGCAGCACGCACTCCAGGCGGCATTGCTCGCCGAACAACATGACGCCCCCGCCTCGCTGATCGCCGCCGCCTTGTTGCATGATTACGGACACTTGTTGCACAATTTCGGAGAGGATTGCGCGGAACAGGGCGTCGACGACCGACATGAGGACCTGGGGGCGAAACGGCTACAACAGTTCTTCGGCCCGGAGGTTACCGAGCCGATCCGGTTTCACGTGCCTGCCAAGCGCTACCTCTGCGCGACCGAGCCGGAATACTTCAGCGGACTCTCCGACGCCTCCGTGCTCAGTCTCAATCTGCAAGGTGGACCGTTCGCGCCGGAGGAGGCGGCGGAATTCATCGCGCAACCCTACGCACAAGAAGGGGTCCGCCTCCGCCGCTGGGACGACCAGGCCAAAGTCGTCGATCAACAGACTCCCGACATCGCGCATTTTCGACAATATCTGATCGCCGCGATGTTGTAGCGATTCTGTACGCGAGGGCGCGATGTCGTATCCGTTTGAACAATGAGAATCGACGGCGTCGCGAAATCCGACTCGGGACCTCGTCTCAGATGACCGCGTCAGTACGATTCTCGCGACCGTTCGCCAATCGACGACGAATAACGATGGTGGACAATCCGAGCCCGCCCACAAGCATCAACACCAACGACGAGGGCTCGGGCACGGCACGAGCAGTTACTAGGAATTCGGCCTCAAAATTCGTTCCGGCCGCCACCGTATCCGGCGCATCCAACCACTCCAGCCAGACACTCAGCGAATCGTCGTTGGGATTGGTCGACGATGCAAGGAATCCCTGAAGGCCCAGATTGAGACCGCCGTCATTGAGGATGTCGACACGAATCGTGGGGCTGTCGGGAAACCACGTCGAACCGGCACCCTTGATCAACTCGAACCAGGAACCGATCTCCACCGCCGTCGGCAACAGGTGCTGGCCGCGCGGCGTCAAATCGCTCAATTCAATGAGTTGAATTGCGCCGCTGGCATCCTCGTAGCGGATGGCGTTGGCATCGAACTGCGTGCCGCCCGCAAACATGCTCGAGGCGGTGAGGATCCGAAACCGATCGTTCGCTGGAAAGGGCGGCGCGGTCGCCAACGCAATGTCTTCAAGTGCATTGAACTCAACGGACAAGCCGACATCGGTTCGGCCGATTACGGGATCGGGAAACGTCCGGCTGCTTGAGACGTCGGCCTGGGTTCCGAACTCTGCATTGATTTCGCTGGCATACCGAGTCGGACCGTCGGTTTCGACCACGCCCTGGATGACTGTCGGAATGAATTGAAACCCGCTCGGTGTCCTGAAAGAAGGCGTTCCGACTATGGAAGTCCCCAACGAGCCGGTCGTCCCGTCTGCATTTTGATACGTCGACCTCAGGAACATGTTGGCATGCAGGTCGACGAACGTGAGCGGGAAACTCCCGGTTCCGGGCACGCGGTCGAATGCCTCAACAACTTGATGATTCATTCCTCCGATCAGCGCACCGTTGTGAAAAATCGGGACGGGGGGCTCGCCGACTCCGGAAAGATTCTGCGCAAACAACGCCAAATCGGGATCGCCGTTGGGGATCAAAGCGCCAGCGGTCAGCGGCGAATTATTCAACAGCAGAAAGGCGGCTGTGACAAGCAACGGGTGAAGAAATCGCATCGGAGTTCCTTTTGTCCAAGAAGCATGTGCGTTGATGAACACTCCGTTGCCAGCGCCGTATCCTGTTAACTGAGTATTGCGAGGATTCGCCAACTGAGCAAACAAAATCAGGACAAACGCTGCGATTCAGGCGATTGCAACAAGCGGACGCAGAACGACCGGCTGATTTGGACAGGTCCCGTGCGGCTTGCCAATTTCGCACGACCGGAAATAGCCAAGCAAGTTACCCGAAGTCGCAGTAAGCAACGTCAGATGCGACGGTTTATGCACTGAATATCCCAGTTGGCTGGAGCGACCGCGCTTGAATCGCGGTTTCCGCAGAGCCGGTTACAGGAGGGAGGCGCTAACCGCCAACTCCTCAACCGTCAGATCCAGATTTGTGCACCGGGTAACCAAGCGATTTGCAAAAAAGACGCTTAAGGCGTAGGCAATTGCCTCGGAACGTGAAAAAAGCGCAGGGGGCTGAGATGCGGATCGGAGTTACCTGCCGCGGGCGCAAAATAGCAGGTAACGTCGCGTCTGCCCCTCCGCAACGGATCTCAGCCCCCTGAACTCTTAAGCGGACAAATCCCAGAAACAGGGCGCGCAAAAACAAAAGTTTTCTGGAATTCCACAGAATTGTCACGCGCACGGCCAGATTCAACCGCAAGGTCAGCAGCGAGTGCCCCAGCAAACTGAGATCATTTCCCAGTCCCCAATGCCCCGTAGATTGGAATTGTCTCAGCGGCTTCCTGCTGCATGAGTCGTGCGCTGTGCTCGATTTTTTGAACGAGATATTCTCCCTCAGCTTCGACCACGCGCCCCGCAGTGTCATCAGCCCCGCCACTGTAAGGGAGACTAAAGCCGTCGTACCACAGCAAGCTTCCGTCCAGCACCACCCGCTCTTCGAGCGCCTCAATCGCAAATCCCGACTTACGTTCCGCCATTTCGACCATCTCCCAAAGTGCCGTTAACTGAGAAGAGGGAACAACCTGCACCTCATCTACGGCCGCGATGCCAACTTGTGACACCCCCAAAGCCCACAGGGAGGATGGTCAAACAGCAAAGCACGCATGGATGGACTCGAACCACCGACCTACGGATTAGCAGACGCAGGCAACTCGGCAGTGCCGGACACCACTCGACAATGAATCGCCGAATTCACAGTTTCGGTTTGTTGAATACATCAATTGAACTCTGATTGTATTCGCGCCAAATCTGTCGTTTACACGGATACCAATCGCACCAATGTGCTGCGTGAAGTGGTCCATGAATTCTGCCGCGACGACTAGAATGTCGGAAGTTGGATCCGTCCGGCCGTGCATCGCAAAGACGGCGGCGTGAATGGCTGCTATCGCTCGCAGATGACGAAGCGGCGACTAAAGAACAACAGCTAGGGTCGGCGTTGGAACGTGGAATCATTTTTCAGCGGATTGAAGCGGACGATGGGAGCGGCACTCAATGCACGGACCGGCCAAAACCTGTTTGTGGAAGCCGGCCTGAAACTCTTGGCTTACGCCCTGCGGCGTTGGCTGGTTCACTGCCATCGTCAATTGGTTTTCGACAAGGCAACTAGCTTTCCAGTTTTCCACTGCGAAACCGGACACATTCCCGGTCCAATCCGTCAGATACTTGTCATTGAACAAGTTCAATTTTCCCGGGTCGTTGACGACCTATGGCGCCGCGACGTCGAATTGTGATCCTCATTGTCCTGAGGTGGCTGACTCGTCTGAGCAAGTTCACTCGGGGCAGCGATTCTGGGATCCGGCAGAACAGGCCGCGTGATGGTGCTAACGCGGTCCGTCTCGTCTTCGCGCGGTCGAAACGGACCACGGGTGAGGTCCATGATTTGAAGATTACGGAATACTGAATCTCTGATGTGAACTCTTGGGAATCCTACGGAGTGCGACGTGTCGTGGACATCAAGAATCTTCTTACCATCGACGTACGACGTTAGATGATCGCCTATCATCACGCACGTCCACTCAAACCCATCTCGCAAATTATCGACTCGAACCGGATCCTGAAGGACCACCCACTTGGGTTTATGGACTCCTACACCAAAACCACGTCCATTGACCATCCATAATCCATAATGACCAATTCTATCCGAACGCAAATTGATTCCTGCGCGCCAGCCTGATTTTTTGAAGATGTTTGCACGCAAAATAAGGTCGCGGTAAGGACGTGATCCAATCTTGTAGGCATAATCACTATTGGTTGGGCTTTCAAACTCCCCATCACTGATTATCACGCCGTCCCAATCAGGAATGTCGTCTTGATCGCGAATCAAATCTTGCCAGTACCCAGTAAGCAGGTCGTCGTAATCCGTGGGTTGTCGTAGTGCAGTAGGGCCTCCTAGCGCGGAGAGCGAGCCGAAGGTGACTGATTTGGTTTCGGTGACGGACTGGGACATACTGCTCCCATCGCCAAATTTAGCCCACAGGCGTGGTAAGGTTTTTTGATCGTCCGGCAGGAGATCGGTCACTTCCGGCCTTGTGGGATACGTGGGAACGTGGCCCGAGAGCTTCTCCTGACCATCAATGTAAACCCAAAACCGATCTCCTTTGACCTCTGCTCGATAGGTGTGGAAATGGTCGGTGGTATCCCAGTCGATTTTTGCCCCCTGGATCGATTCATCGTTGCTATCGATCACGAAAATCTGGTTTTCCCATAATGAAACTGAAAAACCCCGAACGTTTGTCGGCGTGATTTCCGCCAATCCCATCAAACAGTAACCGCGGCGCTGATTGGTGTGTTTCTCCGAATTCAGCTTCGCAGTGACCTCCATAAACATGCCGGCATCTTTGGGTGCGCGGCTCACAGGGAGCGTGGAAAACCAATAACTGTAGGACTTCATCTCTGCGTTATGAGCCAACAGTCCCGAGGAAGAAATCTCCGCCTCACTGCTTCCAGCCTCTGGTCTATGATAGATCCAGCCGGAAGAATCAGGGAGTTTGCGCTCCGAGGCATCGTAGATGCGGACCAGCGGATTCAAGTTGGCCGGATAGAGGGGTGCTTCGAAGTTATTGCGGTCTCGCAATACGGTTGGCCCTCCCTCATCTGACAAGTTGCCGAATGAGACATCCCGATATTCGGTACGGGATGCGTATTCTGCACCGAACGTATCGCCGAAAGTCGCAACCAGCTCATCTGTAGGATTGCCATGCGCCTGGTCCGGGCGCAATCGTGCTGCAGAATTGTGGCGTTTTAATTCTCCATCGACAAACAGCCAAAATGTTTCGTCAGCTAATTCCAATCGATAAGTATGCAAACCATCTGTCGTGTCCATGTCCAACGCATCGATGGTATTTCCCTCTGCATCGCGTACGAAAACCCGATCTTCCTGCGCCACCAACACGGCGGCCAAGTTGTCGGATCTAATATCCAGCAACGTCAAACCTGCGACGGTTGAAGTGCGGTCTTCTTCAAGAATTCTTGCGGTTGTCTCCATGAAGACGCCGGACTCGCCGGGACTGTCATCAATCGGGATGGTCGCCGTCCAAAAACCTTCCTTGCCGCCCTGGGCATCATGGAGCAGGGTTCCGGACTGAATTGTCACTACTTCATCGCCTTGAAATCTCCAGCCTCCCGCTTGTGGCAACTGGCCAGATGACGCATCGTAGACGGGAACCAGATGCCGGGAATCGGTTTTCCGGATGACTTTGTCAAGGGGATCTTCATTGAGTGAATTGACAACCGAAGGATCAAGGTCAGGATTAATGTCGTCTTCCGGTTCGCTGTCCGCTCCATTTGGGGAAGCTTCGTTTGTTGGACTGGCGACGGCAACGAAGTTTGGATCAGGCGCAGCAGGACTGCGATTCATTTTGATGATCATCACCGCACCTAACAGGATCACCAGCGTCGCCCCACCGACAGCCGGGATCAGTCGGTAAGGATTCTCCCACCAAGAGGATTTTTCAACAGCTTTGGTACGAAGATTTAAAAGCGGCGGGAGATCATCAAATTCGGTATCATCGTAGGGGGTCTCAACTTCAACTGCGTATTCATCGTACTCTTCCGAATCGACCGCGAGCTCTTTTCTCAACTTCGCATCATAAGTTGCTTTCTGCTCGGGATTGAGCAAACACAATTTCGCGGCCGCCAGTTCATTCAGAATTTGTTGAGCCTGCTCAAGATGCGGACCTGTGGCGATTTGGTGCAGATAGCCCATCTGCCGTTCCACGGCCGCTTCAATCACATCAAAATCATCTTCAAAGGTGATCAGAGACAACAGGCGATAATGATTCGGTGGCTGTTCCTCGGGAGGAATTCCCAGCCATTTGTGATACGGATTGAAACCGGTCAAAGACGAGTCGGAGGAGGCGTTGTTTTTATTCTGCGCGTTGGGAATGACGGCGGACGATGGGGAGTCGGCCAGAGATTTTAGGACGCCGGAATTCTCATTCGAATCCGTTTCTCGTTTGCTGCGTAGGTAGTCTGTCAGCGTCTCAGCCAGAGCTGCCATCGAGTCATGACGATCCTTGGGTTGCTTGGCGATTGCCTTGAGGCAAATCGCCTCCAGACGTGGGTTCACGCCACTTCGGTAAGCCGAGGGAGGACTCGGCTCCCGATGCAAAATACTCGCGAAGACTTCGGCGACGCTGCCGCCAAATGGCCGTTGTCCGCAGAGCAATTCATACAGGATCACCCCCAAGCTATAGACGTCCGACCTCGGTCCCACCGCATTGGAATCCCCCTTGGCTTGTTCGGGAGGCATGTAAGCCGGTGTGCCTAGAACGGCTCCGCTGTGCGTTATTTGTGCCGCGTCGCCCGTTATGCGACGCGCCAGACCGAAGTCCATGACAACCGGTTCACCCTGCTTGTCGATCATGATGTTTGCGGGCTTTAAATCTCGATGTACGACGCCAAGCTTGTGCGCTGCGTCTAGCGCGAGCGCAATTTTTCGGATCACTGCGGCAATTTTGCGCTCAGCAATCTTCTTCCGCCCCGTGATGACCGACGACAACGGTTTGCCGGCAATGTAGGCCATCACGATGAAGTAATCGTCATCGATTCTCCCGAAGTCATAAATGGGGCAAACGTGGGCGTGACGCAAATCGGCGACAGCACGCGCCTCTTGTAGAAAGCGTTCAATGTCTTCTTGAGTCTCCAAGACGCCCGCCCGCGGGACTTTCAAAGCCACCTCGCGGTCCAAGTGCGGATCGTGCGCATGATAAACCGTTCCAAAGGCACCCTCGCCGAGTACTTTGAGAATCTTGAATCTCCCTAGCTGTTTGGGAAAATCTTTCGGATTCTTTGAGGAGACCGTACCTGTAATGAACGACGTATCGATCGAAGCATCACGTAAACTGAAAGTGCGCACTTGGCGGGTTTTTGTTCCCGGTTTCTCAGATTTGGCCGCGTGACTGTGAAGCACTTCGGCAACGATATCGGCGTAGGTTTCAAATCGCTCCGCAAAAGATTCCGCAGTGACCTGCTGCCCCTCTTTTTCCAACAATTCCACTTCAATCTTCAGTAGCGAACGCACAAACTGCGGAATATTGGCTTGTTCGACCCCGACCAGGAAGTCTTCCAGATTTGGTTTTGTGCCCGATAACCAAGCCGCTTCAAAGCGATCACAAGCAGCATCAACCTGCTGCGCAAGGGTCAGGGAAGCAGGATCGGGAATCTTAGACATGCGGTTTGAATGAGTTCGCGGAAGATGAATTCGAGAAGGGCACGAATCGTAATCGATTCTTGAATGAGGACGAGAGATACCTTCGGCCTATTGAGTTAATTCCCCCAAACGTTCCGTTGCCGACATCGAATGACGGAAAATCCCTCAGATTTCCCAAAATGGTATTCCCTCAGGTCCATGTTGAGCGCAACACAGCGAAAGCACAAGGCAGGGGAGTTATCCTAAAACGAAGAGCGGTCGCTCAACAGAATGTGCAGTTGGGCATTTGCCAATATGCAGGCTATCTTGCGATAACTCAGGATTGGAGAAAAAGTGTATCCGATGCCAGGATATTGCCATCAGATCCGAGCTGAGCACACGATAGGCAACCAGCACCAATCCCTCTGGGCTCCATCGGGCCATGCTCATAGCCTGTGTGGTCGACTGCCCGCTACATGTCCATTCAATGCCGAGCACAGTCGAAATGAGTCGACTCCCACGGATGGCATACGGGTGGTTCGAACACAGCCGGCCTGATTTTCTCCCCCCCATGAACGCCATCAGCCACTGCATCACAGTGGCTTTCACCAAGCACGCCCGGGTGGATTCGAACCACCGACCTACGGATTAGAAGACCCAGGCAACTCGATCGTACACGACACCACTCGACAATGAATCGCTTCATTCACAGTCGAGGCCATGAATCTGTGTCGAGCTATGTCGAGCTGTGTTGTGCAAGTACGGGTTGCATATGGGTGGTTCAGGGGATTGGTTCCAAATCACTCCTCGCAGGCATTGAGGAACTTTTTGCCCCAGTATTTAAATTTGGCGACCTTAAACAGCGTGCTAGTTTCAAGACCGAGCGAATGTGCTACCTCTTTGTCAATCCGGTAGATGATCGAATCTTTGTCATTTTTGTTTTTGTCTAGGTCTGCATCACCTGTATTCAGTTTGCCATGATTGGTCTTTACCTCCCACATTCGTCGCATGGCAATGTATCCGGCGAAGAAAACGACGAGCTTCTGCGGGGATTCCAGCCGACCGGTTGCGATGTTCCTCAGATTGTTCCGGTCCATCAGAAACCTAAGCACCCTCGCATGATCCCTGATGCGTTTGCTTCGGAGTTTCTTATTTTGGGCTTCTCTTTTCGACATTTCATCTCAATCTTCTCTGAGCACGGAATCGCTGATTGTCATTCGTCCTGGAACCAAGGCTGCATTTCAACAGGCAATTCTACGTGGAATCTGCGAATCACATTGTCAAGTTCACTCTTCATCTTCGCTATATCCCAGGGTTCGGCCGTCTGATATTCGGTTACTCGCCTCATTGTCAAATGAGCCAGTGCTTTGTTCAACCGCGTCTTGCACCCTTCAGTGTATGGCCAATCCGACGATGTCGGTCTTATCCATCCGGGAATGAAGTCAGCCGCAACAATGTCATCTTTCCTACCTTCGCTACAAAAAAATTCTGCGAGAACGCGGGCGTGGAGAAGAAAACTTTCAACGAGAGCAGACGAATCCCGTTCTTCCATCGTCGAAATTCCAGTGCCAAGACGCAGGTTTACGTTGCCGGGGGACACGCAATCCATTTCTACATCGAGACACGTTAATCGTTCGTACACGTGTTCAAACATTCGAAGTTCATATGCGACCTTAGCAGCAACTTCGGGGGTGCGATGCTGTGATTCTTCTGACATCTTGCGATCCATAGAATTGGGATTGGCTTAAACTCCTCAGGGTTAGACAACAAAGCACACCTTTGGGTTCGAAAAAACAATTGTGGGCGAGACTGTAGATTGCGATTCCATCCAGGTTCGGTCGACATCGTATTGGATGTCGTTTAGGGGGCCTCGTGTCCTGACACTTCCTTAATCACGTGTTCAAAATCATCACGGAAACCATCGATAACGTGACTCAAAACCTCGCCTTTGGGTCCCCACTCTTCCGAAGACAAAGTTCGGACCCGATTGTGCCAGTCCTTTTGAGGCGTCCTGCTTAGCCCCATCAGCGAAAGCAAATTATGTGGCGAGGCAGCTCTAATAAAGAGCCCGCGTGCTAAATTGATTTTGTCATTCGGCTTGCCTTTCGCTAGATGCTCTCGAACCCTGATCGCTGCATTCTTCGTTCTGGTTTGGCGGCATAATAATTCAAGGGCAATCGCGTTCACGACATAAATGTCTGAGAAAAAGTAGCTCACGTCGAATTGCTCATTTCGCTTGAGTTTGTATTCGATGAGCACAACTCCACCCTCGACACCCCACGAGCGTTGATAATCAAATCCCATTGCTTCATTGTTGTTTGCCGTCGGTCTTAGAATGCTCTTGTGGATTTGCCACGAATTCGTATCGTTGCTATGGACAGTTTTTACTTGTATTTTGCGAAGGTTTATCGCGTTGTCGAGAATCACATCAAACCCTTCATGGTCAACATCTGAGTGATAACTCTGGAGGTGAAAACCCTGACTTGCCGCCTCCGTCTTTAGGTCAAAAAGTAATCGATAATTAAATAATTCTTCCCTCGCATGAAGGTTGGCTTCAGTTTTCAAGAATTTCGATAGCGACATTCGCCTCCCTTTCAGTCAGTTGGAACCCCTTCGGAGGCAACACGGTCGCGATTCACATGCCGTGCCCAAATTGCCCATGTAATGCTCGCTGTCAATGGACAGCTCAGGGACGCCCCTTTGCTATCGGCAAACAGCGTGAAGCTGGGAACATGGATACCGTCAAGTTGCAGTCACCGATAATTGATCGTTTTCATCATTAAGCGTCTTGATTTCGGCAATCCAATCAGGCGGAACTCCATCGTCGATCGATATGGTGAAGTCAATCATTTCGTCGGATTCAAAAACTGCCTTGTATTGCCCGTTGGCAAGTTGCAAAAGCAATTCATCGAGTTCTTCCAAATCGGTTTTATCTACCCGCTTGATCGGAACTTCCGCGATCACCATGGTTGGCGTGCCGATGTCTCTCAACCGGCCTCGGAGATCGATACCATTTCCAGAGTTCAAGTTGTCTGCAAACTTCAAGAGCCGCTCGCTTCCGTACTGAGCGTACTCTTGACATTGCCTGAAAAGCCAGCGGTAATCCAATGCAAGATCAACTCTTAGTTCAGCCGACGGGGGACTCTTTGCCACCGCTTGGTCGAGCAATGCTTCATCGAAATCGTTGAAGATTTCTCGGAACTGCGATTCGAGCTCTCCGGGCTGACCAACAAGAATCCCCTTATCCCGATACGAGTGCTGGTCAACTGGACGGCAGCAATGGTACGCTCGCACATGAGTGAAGTTATTCAAATCCGGCTTCGGAACGTGATTTTCTTTGGCACCGGCGATCTTGATGAGGTCAAAGACGTTATTCTGCATTTGATAGTCTTAGTCGGATTACTTGCAAGCCGCTATTGCGGTGATATTCACTTCCCGAATCTCTATCGTCAAGTCCTCATTTGCATGGCCGTATTTGGCATCCAATATTCGGATTCCGCTCGGCGACCACGGCCACGTTGGATCGATCCAGGCCACCAGATGTGCTCTGAGGCCACGATAGCTCTCATTTGAGCCGATCAGGGCATGCAAACTGGGGCTGCGACGGCCCAGTGGCCGTCAGCATGGCCAGCATCGGCTCGATCAGATACCGTCCATCAACTCAGCCAGCGATATCTTCGATGAAAAACGGTGGCCTTCCAAGTGAGCAGCATACGCTACAAACCGCGTGACTCCATGGAATACTCAACCAACATATCGAGGGACGTTCTGACTTGATCGATCAGGTCTTCGTCGAGTTTCCTCAGACCCAGCACCCACCAAAGCCACATTCCATCAATCGCAGCGATCACCGTTACGGCCACGCCACGCGGTAAGTTATCGTCTGCCAGTCGTTGGTGCATTTCACGATAGACTTCTTGCATAGGGGCAAGGAGTTTCGGATCGTATGCCAGAGCAGCGAACAATGCGGACGATGCATTCCGAATCTCCTTCGTCCATGCCTTCGAATCCGAGAGGACTTGCTCTAGCATTCCACGTGCTGCTCTGCCTGGGCCTTCCGCAGCGTTCTCATATCCCTCGTTAAACCCGTCTCGCCACTGGTCGGCGATCCGTTGCACCATGGCTTCGATGAGCTGTTCCTTCGTTCCGAAGTGATACAGGACACCACCCTTGCTCAATCCCACCTTTTCGGCCACAGCGTCGATCGTGAGATTAGCGATACCGTGCTTGAAGACCACGGCACCAGCTGCATCCAAAATGTTGTCGACTTGGTTCTTTGGCATGACAGCCACCTTACTGTGAGAACAGTCAGTTTGCCACATTGCATGATGGAACGACGACCGAGTGCGCCCTCGATCCTTGATTATGGGCATCCCACACTCACTCTCTCCAAATAACTCCCGGCAAGGATATCAACGTTCGAAATACTCTGAAACTGCTCAGGAAAGGGCCTGTAACCGCCAGGGCCTTGACATCGCTCTAGATCACGAATACTATACCGTCCAGACGGTCAGTTTCCAATGCTGATTCTGCCCGAAAGGAGAAAGGCAATGCGTTACAGAGTCACTGCAACATTAAAGACCGAAACAGCTATCGATCTCCATCGGAAGCTGCTGGATGGCACGATTCTGAAACAGAAGCCGGATGGCCGGGCGATTGTCGACGCGATGAATCGAGCCGTCGTGAAGGAGACTGGCGAAGTCGAGTTCAGCATGGGATGTCTCTGCTCGACGCCACTTGCACATGAACGAGCAACAGTCTTCGACAAGCACTTTGACGACCTCGTCACCGAGGTAGTCCAAGATCGTCAAGAACACGTGGGACGTCCATTTATGGATTATCTCGCAGAGCTCTCGGACCCATCCCGACTTACCCATTCCCAATGAACGCCAAACTGAAAAGGACGAATGAGATGAGTGAGCAAAATCCCGCCTATTTGATCGCCAGCTCGTTTATGCCCGAAGGCCACGGTTCGTTAGAGGCGTACGGCGAAGCGACCCATCCGCTGATGGACAAACACGGTGGGGAACTCATCGTCGGTGGGCACCCAGGACAGGAGTTGCATCATTTCGAGGGGGAATGGAATGATGGTGCACGGCTGACGATGTTTCGATTTCCATCAATGGACGCACTGTTGGCATTCTGGAATTCCGACGAGTATCAGGCCATCAAGCATTTGCGAACGGATGTGATTCCACCGAACTTCACAATCGCTGTCGAGAGCGGTGCCTATCCGGCGTGAGATTCTCACAGGAGCAATCCGGAATGAAACAACTCTACCCCGATCTATGGCGAACGCCACAACAGGCAACATCATCCGGGCTGACATTCTATGCCTATCTACTGACACGCCCAGACGGCAACGTCCTGGTTGGCAATCCTCGAGATTCGCAAGACTTCGATCAGATCGCCGATCTTGGAGGCATCACACACCACTATCTGACTCACTGTCACGAAGTGCATCCGTCCCTGAAGAGTGTTGCTGAGCGTTTCCATTCCAGATTGTGTGCTCATGCTCTCGTCGAACCATATCTTACAGACGTGATACAAGGTGACGTGTATTTCAATACGCCCCAAAGCGAGTTTCATTTGGGTAATATCGAGGTGCTTAACACGCCGGGACACACAAACAACAACCTATGCTTTCGTTACCGCTCGCCACATGGAAAAACGTATCTGTTCGTCGGTGACACGATTTATTGGGACAACGGAGGTTGGAACATTCTCATCGTTCCGAGTGATGGTGGGAACGAGGCCGAACTTGCCAAAAGTCTCGCGGACCTTCGCGAGCTTGATGTGGACGCTGTTCTTACGAGTGCAGGCGTGGGTTCGACGGCAGAAACACTCGTAGTTTCTACCGATGAATGGCACGACGTCATCGATAGCGTTCTTGGCCGTCTGTCGAACACGTAGCACTCAATTGGCTCAAATACGTTTCTTGCGGAGCGTGGGCAATGACGACACATCGGCTCTTCCGATGATTTCTCATTCAGTGGTCGAAAATCATTGTCTTCGGGGTTACGCTTGAGCCGGATCTCCTCTGTTATCGCTGCACTTTGATGTCGAGTTTCGCCATACGGCTTCTGAGCGTATTGGGATTGATGTCGAGAATGTTGGCGGCTCCATGTGGACCGGCGATGACGCCGCTTGTGTGCTCCAATACTGAGCGAATATGCTCCACCTCGACTTCAGCAAGCGGACGAAGAACGGAATTGCGACTTAATCTCGATTTGCGAACCGGCAAAACCTCGGTCGGTAGCTGCAGTGTGTCGCCAGACGTGAGGATCATCGCCCTTTCAACGACATTTTCGAGTTCCCGAACATTGCCTGTCCATGAATAGGCCTGCAGGTCTCGAAGTACAGGTTTGGGAATGTGCTCGACCCGTTTGCCGAGACGTTCAGCGTGCTTCGTCAAAAAGAAGCGAACAAGCGTGGGGATGTCCTCCGTTCGCTCACGCAGCGGCGGAACTTGAATTGGGAAGACGTTGAGGCGGTAGTACAGGTCTTCTCGAAAGGTTCCTTCTTCCACCATGTCGAGCAGATTTCGATTCGTGGCGGCCAGCACTCTGGTGTCGATGCGAATCGTCTGGCTGCTGCCGACCCGTTCGAGTTCCTGCTCCTGCAGAACTCGGAGCAACCGCGATTGAGCGGCCAGCGGCATCTCTCCGATTTCGTCAAGAAAGATCGTGCCCCCATTGGCCAACTCAAACCGTCCTGCTCTCTGCTGCGTCGCTCCGGTGAAGGCTCCATGTTCGTGGCCGAACAATTCGCTCTCCAACAACGATTCGGGGAGTGCTGCACAATTGACGCGGACGAACGCTCCGTTGCTCCGTTTGCTGTTTTTGTGGATGGCTCTGGCAACGAGTTCCTTTCCCGTGCCCGTCTCACCGAGAATCAAGACCGTACTATCAGTCGGAGCCACCATGTCGATGTTTCGCAAGACTTTCCAGATGCCGTCACTTTCCCCGACAATTTCGGAAAAGTCAGAGCGTGACCGCAGCTCTTCACGCAAATAAGCGACCTCTGCCTCGATCCGCTGTCGCTCGACACGTAGCTGATTCTCCCGCTGCCGACTGTCGTCCAACTCTCGCTCGGCTTGACGCCGCACCAATTCTGCCGTCGCACGGGCGGCGAAGATGTGAAAGATCGAAAGTTCACGATCGTCGGCATCCAGCGGCTTATCATCAATCACCGCCAGATGACCAACGACTTCCCCGGAGTCGTCCGTGAGCGGAATGGCGAGATAGCTTCGGGCATCAAGTTGCTTGAGGAGCTCGTTCGTTGGGAATGTGTTTTGAATGTCGTCCGCGAAGTGCTGGATGGATCCGGTGAGCACCTGTTTGCATGGCGTCCCCTCGGTGTCGAATTCGAAGTTCGCCACGTGCTGGTCGCCGACCCACACCGCCAGTGTCTGGACGTGAGTCCGGTCCGGGCTGAACTCCGCCACAAATGAGGATTTTGCCTTTAGCGAGATGGCGAGGTACTGCACGAGCGAACGGAAAAAGTGGTCGCCTCTGGCCCCGGCAGTCCCCTCCATGATCGACCGGAGTGTGGCATCCGGTTCGTTTCGAGACGCTGTGGGTTCGGTGACAGCGGACTTGCTCATAATAGGTTCCTCTGGTTCACAAAATACGACATTTCGTGGAGACATACGATATATCATACCTCCGGCTCCTTGGTCCGGAAAGCCTCAAGATCCGTATCTCACTACCACCAAGCCACTTAAGGGCAGTTTCTGTGCTTCCTGGAATCTCTGGCACACCTCTTGCAATAGCGAGTTGCATGCCAACTGCCCCATGTGGGGTCGGGCGAACAATCAGTCCGCAAAGGAGATCTCGAAGATGAAACGATTCCAATTCGGAGCACTCGTCCTGCTCCTCAGTGCCGGTAGCCTGCCGATATTCCTGCTCGGTTTCGGTGCCTCCAACCCGACCACTGTTGTCACCCAAGCCCAAGCAGCCGAACCTCAGTCATCCCCAAAAAAAGCCGCTGCTTCATACAACGCAGAGGGCGAACTCATTCGTCCCGCTGATCACCGGGAATGGGTGTTCGTTGGAGCACCGGTGACTCCCAACGACATGAATGACGGGAAGGCTGCGTTTCCAGAGTTCCACAACGTCTACATCGATCCAGCTAGCTTCGCCTCGTACAAGAAAAAGGGCACGTTTCCCGAAGGGACCGTGATCCTGAAAGAACTCGTCTCCGTCGGCAGCAAATCGATGGACAGCGGCAACGGCTACTTCCAAGGGGAGTTCATCAGCCTCGAAGCGATGGTCAAAGACAATCGGCGTTTTAAGGATGAACCGGGCGGCTGGGCGTTCTACCGATTTGGCGAAGCCCCCGATTACAAAGCAGCCGGTCTCCGCATGAAAACCGAATCGTGTAACGACTGTCACTCCGGAGCGAATGAAGACTACGTCTTCACCGAAACGTATCCCGTCCTGCGAGCCGCCAAGGCCAAAGCCGCCAAGTAACCATCGACAATCCAACGACCAAATCACGAAATAGGAACATGTCATGAACGAACAGAACCATCCTCAACTGAATGGCTATTGCCCGGTCGCCTACTTCGCCGTGGGTGAACCCGTGCAAGGTCGATCGGAATATTCCTCGACTTACGAGGGGAAGCTCTACCATTTGGTCAGCGAAGAAGCCAAGCAAGAATTCGACATTAATCCGGAGCAGTACGTCCCGGCATACGGTGGTCTGTGTGCCTTCGGGATGTCCATAGAGAAAGAGTTCGAGACAGACCCCACGAACTTCAAGATCATCGACGGCAAGCTCTATCTGTTCCTGAAAAATGACGACACCGATGCCCTCGAACTTTGGAACAACGAAGACGAAGCCAAGTGCCTTGCCAATGCCCACAGGCATTGGGAAGCGAGAACTGTCGTTTAGAACACCCGTTCTTCAACATCCATTTGGAAACTCACAAATCAGGAGAGATCCAATGAACCCAAGATTCGTCACAAAAACGATGCACGCCTACCTCGACTACCCCGTCGCCGTCGCACTGATGGGACTTCCCTTCGTGCTGGGGCTGGGCAGATCCAATCCACTCGCACTGTGGCTTTCGGTCGGAACCGGAGTCGCCGCTTTGCTCCTCACGATCTTGACCGATCACAAGACCGGCCTGATCCGAGTATTGCCTTACTCATTTCATCTGGCGGTGGATGCTCTCGTCGGCGTTGTTTTTGCCATCGCACCGTTTGTGCTGGGATTTAACGGAATCGACGCAGCGTTCTACTGGCTGAACGCCGCCGCAGTGCTGACCGTCGTCAGTCTTCACAAACCTGAAGCAGTGCCGACTCCAGCGATCGCTTAGAGAGAACTCGCCGAACACCGATCGAGGCGAAACAATCTCGGTCGGTGATTCCTTCTTCCGCCGAATGTGGGTCGATGAATCGTTAGCAACCGATTAACGGCTCTCCGCCCGGCGACCATGGCCACATTGGACCGGTTCAGGCCATTAGATGTGCTCTGAGGCCACGATAGCTTCCATTTGACCCGATTAGACGACCTAAAGCGGGGTTGGGACGGCCCAGTGGCCGCTTCCAGGCTGTGAAGGGCAGCCCATGCCCGAGCTCACACCCCGTCCATCAACTCCGCTACCGAGATCCCCAAGGTCTTGGCAACGACCTCGATGTTCCTGAGGGCCACGTTGCGTTCGCCACGCTCAATCCCCCCCACGTAGGTCCGATCCAGTCCGCACTCAGCAGCAAACCCTTCCTGAGAGTAGCCTGCCTCGGTACGCAGTTCTCTCACTCGTTTGCCGAACCGTTCAAGGATATCCCGTTTGCGTGCCATGTCGAGTAGTCAACTCGACCGCCGTCCATGGGTCCACGGGTTATGAGTATCATTCCGCAGTCGGTCGGTTCACGAATCCAAGTGTTGTCATCCGACGCAGTATCCGGCATACTGACGTATGTTGACTATAAGTACACGGACTATAGGTACTCTCCAATGATCGAATTCAACTGCCCCCATTGTGACCGACCGATGCGTGTGGCTGATCAGGCTGCAGGGAAAACCGGTACGTGCAAAGGCTGTGGGAATAAGGTGAAAGTGCCGGGATCGGCATCGCTGCCTGTGGAAGCTCCGGTCCTCGTCGCCACGCCGCAGCCGGTGCACGAGCATCCCCCAATCATCAACACCGGACCACCAGTGGCCGTCCAGGTCAACGTGCCGCAGAAATCGCAGGCGGCTCACAGCCTAGGTGTGGGAGCGGTGATTCTCGGCATCCTTGCGTTCTTGATCTGTTGGATTCCGTTGGTGAATTTCGTCAGTCTGCCGATGGCGGGAATCGGGCTGTTGATGGCGGTCATCGGTGTGGCGGTGGCGTTGACTCGGCGAGGCAGTGGCATGGGATATCCGATCGCCGGTGCAACAATCTGTGGTTTCGCAATCACCGTGGCGTTGTTCGTCAACTACGTAGTCGGCAGCACGCTCGTCGCCATCGACGAGGCGATCTCTGAAGCCAGCGAAACCAACCAAGTGCCGGTGCGGACCACGGAGGAGTCCGATCCCCCGACGGTAATTGAAGCGACTGATCCGAATCAGGCTGGCACCAAGCCGAGCAACGAGTGGGCCGATGGGTTCGCTGGCGTGAAGCACGGCGATGTGGTTGTGCGTGTGGAGTTGGTCGAGACCGGACTGGTCCCATTGAAAGGGTTCGGTGCCGAAGGTGAATCGACCAAAGAGTATCTGCAGATCAAACTCTCAATCAAGAACGTCAGCAGCACGAATAAGATCGACTACATCACATGGTCCGGCGGGTCGCTATCGTCCTTCGTGGTCGCGGGACTGACGGACAATCTCGGCAACAGCTACCGACGCATCAACTTTGTCGAGGATGTGATGGGCCAGCAGGACATGGCATCAATCTATCCAGGAAAGTCGATCTCGGATTTGCTCGTGTTCGAACTGCCCATCGAGCACGCCGAGTTCTTGAAGCTGGAGCTCCCGGCGGAGGTCATCGACGGCACCGGTCGACTGAGGTTGAAACTGCCGCTTGCTGGGCGGTGACGGCTATTAAGGGGAAAGTCACCATCGGCTTGGTGACTGAAGGGCTTGGTCCTAAGTTGCCCGGCGGCGCCTACCCGGGTCGCACGCTAAAAATTATGTGATGCGTTTATGTTTACGGCCGGGAAATTGGGCGGAGAGGGGTTGGTAGCGACTTGAAGTTCTCTGAGGCTTGACATCCCACGGCTGCCGTCGACGATGGAACCCACGGGATCAATAACCGGATGCGATGCTCTCATGCAGAGGAAGCGTGCCCCGTCAGTTACTACGTCTATCACGGGAGGATTCATGTCGACGAGCGATGACATTGAATGGCTAACGAAGCTGAAAAAGGACGTCCAGGGATACCGCAGTAACCTCGAAAAATGCCTGGACGACCTGCGTCGATTTGGGTCTACCACGTGGCCGGAAGCGGCAACTGACCCTTACGAGACGCTTGCAGAGTTGGGAATTGAACTGTTGGAACGCAATGCCGATGCTGAATTGGTGAAACAGGTGGCTGCCGTTGGTAAGAAACAGAATGTGGCAGCAGCAAAATCTGCCTTTGTCGCCATTGAGATTTGGTGCGACGAACAGTTGAATCAGAGCGGCCCCAAAAAACGTTGGAAAACGGAAGACGCAAATCTCGTTGTTATTCAGCATTTGGAGAAAAACCCAGACGCCACACGCGAGCAAATTCACGAAGCAACAGGAATTCCAACCGGAACCATTTCGAACACTATGGCGTGGAAACGTGTCACAGAATTACGCGAATTGAATAGTAAGCAAGGGGTGGTTTCGCATTCACAAGGCCTGATTGAGACGATTGGCAAGAGGGACCCAAATTTAGAGGCACTCATACAAGATCAGGCTGATGACCACGAACCAAGCCCGTTAGATAAGGAAGGACGATCTCCTCGGTCACATCCCGACTATTGATCAAGTTTGACCGTCAAACAGTTAATTTGACGGCTAAATACAATTTTTTCCCGCGAATAACCGCCAAAACCTCCTGGGCCAAATGACCATCCAGGAATGTTGAGGCGGTTGTTTTTTGTGTTTCGGAAAGTCATCGACCACGGACGGAGTCAACAGCCATGGAGATTTCGTTTAAACCCGACGAAATCAAACCACTTGTCGAAATCGTCGTGGCGGAATTGATCGACCGGTTTCACACCGACGAAGCCCGGATCGCTTACAGCGAGGAGGAAGCTGCAGCTCTTCTTGGTGTGCCCCGGACGACACTCCGCGACGAACGATTACGCGGGCGTGTCGACGCAAGCCGCGTGGGACGCCAGATCCGCTACACGCGAGAAAACTTGACTGATTATCTGTTTCAATGCCGGGATTGACACCGGCGAACTCTTTACGAAAGGAGATATGCTATGAGCGGATTCCCAAATCGCAACGTCTCAGACATGGATGCGTGGTCCCGAGCGATGACTTTTATCCCAGAACAGTTGACGCTCTACAAGCAATGGGTGGGTGTACGGGACGAAACCCCTCTCACACCGATCCCGTTGACCGTTGCCACAACGTACGATCCAGAGACTTGGGGTGACTATTGCCATGCTTTATCAGCATTGGGTGACGGCTCGGTCGATGGTTTGGGCTTTGTGCTTGCTAAGAACGACCCATTTGTGGCGATCAAACTGGACTCTTGTCGGAACCCAGAGACCAGAGAAATCGTCCCGTGGGCTCGAGAAGTGCTTGGCCTTTTTGATGACACTTATGTCGAACCATCGGGATGCGGATATGGCTTGCATATTCTTACCGAAGGCAAGTTGAGGGGGGCCAACTATTTGAGGAGGACCATCCTCGAGGCGGAAGCCACCGATGAAAATAGGACGCCCGAAATCTTGATAACCCAGGCGAGCCACTTAATCTGGTTAACCGGAGACATCTTAGGACGAGGTTTCATCCGGTACAAACAGAAATCCATTAGGTCGTTGGCCAGAAAGTTTTTTCCTGAGCGAAAGAATGGGAAGAAGAATTCAGCCGCCAAAACTCAATGAGCAACAGCAAGGTTGACTTTCGACGCCTGCAGCAGAATCGCGAAGACATAGGAAACTTGTTGACCGTTCTGGTCAAGGTCTTCGCCCCTGCTGTCGGGCGGTCGATTCGAGTTGGTCACGCCGGGACGGAGATGTCGCAAAATTTTATTTCCGGGCCACGATTGTGCCTCGCACATCCGCTTCGGTGGCGATACCTGCGAACACACTTAAGCATGGAGGGTCGAACAAAACAGTGAGGAAAACAAGAAATCGAACGCGTAGAAAAACGATGGCCCGACAGGCGGCGGAACTCAAACGAGTTGACCGTCTAGTTGAGGCGAGCCGACAAGCATGGCAAGAGGCATGCGAGCACGTTACGCTCACTGACCCAAAGAATATCGCACCCAGGGTTGCAAGATATTTAGACGCCTATTTTGACGGTTTGCATTTCGACTCTGAATGGAAAGCCAACGTACGGTGTCCTGCCCATGACGACAACAATCCCAGTCTGTTTGTTTCAATCCAACCGGACGGCAAGATACGTCTGAACTGCATGGCCTATTGCGAATACTGGGATGTCATTGAGGCCGCTGGCCTGCTCCTTTTCAAAGGCTACCCAATTGTCGCTGCTTACAGTTATTTCGACGAACTCGGTCGTCTCGCCTATCAAACTTGTAAGACTGCCAACAAGCAGTTTCCTCCTCGCCACCTGACAAGAGACGGGTTGTGGAAGTGGGGGCGGAATGGTGCGAAGCGTATCCTCTACCGGCTGCCGGAACTAATTTCCGCAATCAAAAAATGGCCGAAAGCACCAGTCTACATTTGTGAAGGCGAAAAGGACGTAGATCGTTGTTGGAATGAAGACCTGATTGCCACTTGCTGCGTGGGTGGGGCCGGCGGTGCATGGTTGGACCGCTACACAGCGGAACTGGCCGGGAGACACGTTGCAATTCTTCCGGACAACGATGATGCTGGCCGACAATTCGCTGATCGCGTTGCCTCAAGACTCATCGGCAAGGCAAAGTCGGTGAAAGTGCTACAAATACCGGGGCTGCCCGAGAAAGGAGACGTCTCAGACTACTTCGACAACGGGGGCACGAAGAGGCAACTCTTGACACTCAAGAAGAAGTCTCCCAAATGGGAACCGCCTGAGAGAGTCGAGGATACTTCCCAAGTCATCAATCCCGTAGAAATGGGTGCTGAGCGGACCGATCTGGAAAACGCACGGCGATACGCCCAGAAGCACGGCGGAGCAGTGCGATTTGATCACGTCCGTAGCAAATGGCTGGTGTACGATGGTTCGCGGTGGGTCATTGACAAGACAGGAGAAGTGGAACGTCGGGGCAAAGAGGTTGCGGACGAGATTTGGCGTGATGGTCTGACAAGTGGAAACCAAGATGCCATCAAGCATGCCGCGAAGGTCGCGAGTGCAGCCGCGATCCGAAACATGATCAAGCTGGCCGAATCGGAGCCCGGAATCCCGGTCACGGCAGATGAGCTTGATCGCCATCCGATGCTGTTGAACTGCCCCAACGGCACACTCGACCTCGAATCGAGAGAACTGCGGCCGCATCGTCGTGACGACATGCTGACCAAACTTTGTCCGACGGAGTTCGTGCCGGATGCAGAATCCCGACTCTGGCGAAAGGCCTTGCTCGATATCTTCGACAATGACGAATCGCTGATTGCGTTCGTTCAGCGGTTCTTCGGAATGTGTCTCACGGGCGACGTTCGAGAGCAGGTGGTCACTTTTCTGCACGGCGATGGAGCGAATGGCAAGACCGTGTTCCTGGACGCCGTGATGCAGACGATCGGCGAGGACTACGTCATCAAGGCAGCCGACGAAATCTTGATGGCGAAGAACTCGGAAGTCCATCCGACCGCATTTGCCGATCTGTTCGGCGTGAGAATGGCGGTGGTAATGGAAACCGACTTCGGCAAGAAACTGTCTGAGGGAAGCCTAAAGGCGTTGACTGGCGGCGACAGGGTCCGGGCGAGACGGATGCGAGAGGACTATTGGGAATTCCGCCCGACCCACAAGATCGTTCTTTGCACGAATCATCTGCCGCACGTCTCCGGCACCGATCACGCGATTTGGCGACGGATATTGCGAATCCCTTTCAATGTCACCTTCACCGAGTGCAAACGAACGGCAAAGCAACCGGGCTTCAGGGTCGCGGACAAACAACTGAGCCGGAAACTGGCAGCTGAACGTGAAGCGATCTTGGCCTGGCTGGTTGACGGCTGCCGCGATTGGTTGGAGAACGGTCTGCGGACCCCTGAGGTGATGAAAAAGGCCACTGAGGAATACCGCCAACACGAAGACGTACTTGGTCGGTTCCTGAAAGAGAAGTGCACCTTCGGCTCGGGAAAACAAGTACAGTCATCAAACCTCTACACGGCGTACAAATTCTGGTGCGAATCGAACGGTGAGACTCCGCTATCATTGCGGCAGTTTGCTGACTCCCTCACCGACCGCAAATTCGAAAGAAAGAAAAGTAGCAATACCTATTACGTGGGACTCTCACTGAGGCAGTCGAATACAAGTCGATCCAAAACTCGACGAAAACGTAAAAGTAGCCTTAGAAATTGAATTTGGGTGCGAGGGTGGATTTGGGTGCCAATTTCGGCTTTTCCCCTTATGTAAATGGAATACTTGGGTTTTACCTGGATTTGACACCCAAACCCACCCAACCGCCCATAAGGGTAAAACAGAGAAATTCAGCGGTTGGGAACGGCTGGATTCAGTTTCATTTGAGGCGATACAGGGCTGCAACCCCCGGCGACCTGTGCAGTCGGCCAACGCATTGCCGTTAACGGCGGTTTGCACGCGACGGCAGTGGCCTTCATGGCGGTCAATTTCCACGACCAAAGGATATCTGAACCTGCGGGATAGACCGCAAAGATCATTGCCACAATCGGTTTATGAAATCGGCATAGCCGGTCGCCACCCATATGCAACCCAGAAGGGCAACAAACACAACGATTTAGTCTAGACATTTCATTTAATTCATTGGACGAAGGAGGGGGTGATTTTTTCACCCTCGATAGACGAAAGGATTTCATGGCCAGCTACAAGTGTGCTTGGGTTTGCCAGTCTAAGCGGCAGGTCGAGAAACAAGGAGCAGACAAAGCTTCATGGATTTGTTGTTGGAAGGAGCCGGACGGTCGATCACGCAGCAAGAGCTGTGGACCGGGTGCCCGAGGCAAACGAGCAGCTGAGCGGATGCGGGATCGATTGCATGCGGAGTTGGTCAGCGAAAATTACGAGAAGCGACAAGCGGACAAGACCTGGAAGCAATTCCGCGAAGAGTACGAAGCAAGCGTTTTGCCCGGATTGGAATACACGACACGTCGCGAGATCATCGGCACCCTGGATCGATTTGATCGCATTGCCAAGCCCCGACGGGTTTCATCCGTCACCGCCCAAATGATCGCCAGTTTCACCGCCAAGCGACGGTTGGAACGCGGTAAGAACCCCGGCTCGACTGTCTCCCCCGCAACTGTGAACAAGGACCTACGGAATCTACGTGGCGTGCTCAACATCGCGGTCGATTGGGAATACCTCGCCAAAGCTCCGAAGATCAAATTCGAGCGGGAGCCGAAGAAACTTCCCCGGTACGTCACCCCGGAGCACTTCGGGGCGATCTACCAAGCCTGCGACGTCGCTCGCCTCCCGGCTGAGGTTCCGTACCCGGTTGAAGATTGGTGGCGGGGACTGCTCACAATGGCTCAGATGACCGGTTGGCGGATTGGCGAATTGTTGGCGTTGCAATGGACGGACGTGGACCTCGTTGCCGAGACCGCGATCACCAGACACCATGACAATAAAGGTCACCGTGACGGCAAGATCGCCATCCACCCTGTGGTCATCGATCACTTGCGGAAGCTGCGGTGCTTTGATGCCCTGGTGTTCCCGTGGAGCCATGATCGTCGAACACTGTACACGGAGTTCGCTCGCATCCAAGACAAAGCCGGAATCCATCTGCCTTGCCCCGATGCAAAAACTGACGGCCACGGTGAGTGCACTCCCGCTTGTCATCGGTACTCATTCCACGATGAACGTCGAGCGTTTGCCACAATGAACGCTCCGAACATGACCCGCGAAGCGTTGCAAGTCCTCATGCGTCACGCCAGCCCCGACACGACCGACCGCTACATCAACATGGCCCAGCAGTTGAACCCGGCGGTGGCGTCGCTGCACGTGCCAGACGTGCTGCAGGTGGGGAACGCTTGAGCAGTGCGGGGGAAAAAGTTATTAGAGCCTCGACTTGAACGAGGAAGTGAAATCAGCGAGACCGGCTTCGATCATGAAGCATCGCTGGCGAACAATTCTTCCGGCCATTGACGTAGTGTTCAAACGTTCATATATTCGAGATCGTCCGCACCACCAGTGTCATCTCGCCAATGAACGTTTTCTGCCCACCCGTTTGAAGACAATTTCGCTTCATACCGAGACTTTGTTGACTGGCGTACGGTCGAAGAATAATCTGGTTTTGGTCAACACGTACTTGGGACAAAAAGCGTTGACGTTTTCGGGAAGTTTGACAGTTGCGGCGACTGGTTCGGAGGCTCGGCAATTTCCAGATCTGGCGAGCAACAATTTGAGTTTGTCGTCCCGTGGTAAAACGCGATTGATGTGAACCGACGGGGAGAAGCGCATGGCATACAAGACGATCAAAGTCGAGATTAAGCCGGACGCCATCGAGTCCCTCTCTAAGGTGTCGCCAGATCGTGCGTTGGAGGAGTTGATTTGGAATGCGATTGATGCCGAAGCCACTCAAATCGAAATCGTATTCTATGAGAATTCGCTACACGGCATAGAACGGATTGTCGTTAGTGACAACGGACATGGGATTTCCCTTCATGAATCTGAGGAAGTCTTTGGCAGCATCGGCGGATCTCCAAAGCGATTGAGGAGGCGAAGCCCAAATTTGGAACGACCTTATCATGGTAAGGAGGGTAAAGGCCGTTACAAAGCATTCTCGTTGGGACGACATATTGAATGGCATAGTCGCTTTCTTTCTAACGGAAAAATCCAAACATTCGCAGTGGAGCTAGACAGCGAACAAATCGGAGCTGCTCGTGTAGGTGAAGCAATTGACTGCGAAGGTAAAACTGGGTGTGATGTGATGATCACTGATCTCAGAGACACCGCCTCCGGACTTCGACAAACGTCTCGAATTGAATCACTTTCTTATAGGCTGGCACCATACTTGATTGGGAATCCAGGCATACAGATTACTTACGACGGAGAAAAACTTGATGTCACGCAATCGCTAACTCGAGACGAGACGATCAATGTCAAACAATCTGGAGCGGGTGATGAAGAGCCAGTGAAATTTGATTTGAGGGTGCTCGAGTGGTCGAAATCAAGGAAGGCTTCACTCTTTTTGTGTGATGAGCATGGCGTTGCCCTCGATGAAGTTCCGGTTGACATAAGGGAAGTTCGGTTTTTCTATTCTGCCTACATTTTGTCACACGAAGTAAGGGAACTTCATGATAATGATCGTCTGGCTTCGGGTGAACTCGACCCAGCAGTGCAACGCATAAGGAAGGCAGCACGAGATACGCTCAAAAATTACTTTCGGCAAAGACAGGCTGAAGAGGCAAAACATGTCTCGAATCGGATTCGACAGGAAGGGATTTACCCATATCCTGACCTACCTAAGTCACCTGTTGAGAAAGCAGAACAACAAGTTTTCGACATTTGTGCTGCCACGGTCCATGGATACCTACCTGGATTTGAAAAGGCTGATAAGAATTCTCGGCAATTTACATATCGCCTTCTGCGAGAGGCCCTTGAAAGTAGTCCATCTAACGTCGGCGAGATTTTCAAAGAGGTTTTGAAACTCACGCACGAGCAACAGGACGATCTGGTACACCTGCTGAGCAAAACTAGCTTGGGAGCAATCATCCACACTGCCAAAACGGTGGGTGACCGACTTTCATTTCTGAATGGCCTTGAGCAGATCATTCATGACAAAACGATTCGCAAACATCTCAAGGAAAGAGTCCAGCTTCACAGGATTCTTGTTGAAGAATTATGGATTTTCGGTGACGAATATACACTCGGTGCTGATGACGTAAGTCTCAAGACCGTTTTGTCTGAGCACAGAGACATCTTGGGATTGGCCGATCTTGACAATCAGGTTCCGGAAACTGAATTGAAGGACCTAAGGGATGTCCCTGATTTAGTATTATGGCGACAATTTTTGAGAGGCAAGAAGGATGAATTTGAACATCTGGTTATCGAGCTGAAGCGTCCCACCGTGAACATTTCGCTCCAGGAGATTGATCAAGCCAAGCGGTACGCAAGCAAAGTTCTTGCGAACAAGCACTTTGACAAATCAAAAACCCATTGGACCTTCGTTGTGCTCAGTGACGGGATTGCACAGGATGCTTTGGAGGACGTGAATCAGTTGGACAGACAGCCAGGCCATGTAATCAAAGGAAAGAATCATGACATTCTTGTTCGAACGTGGGCGGAGATAATCCAGGAGGCAAAGTTGAGACTGAATTGGGTTCAAGACAAATTGCAATTTGCCGTTACGGACAACTCCGAAGGAATGACGTATCTTCACCGAAGGTATGGAGATTTCCTACCTGACGAAGCCAAAACTGACGCACCAGTGACATCAGATGAGAATTGACGGGGATTGACGGCTGAATTGAACTTAGCTGAGAACTTGTGAGTCAGTCTGCTGAATCAACGATGCATTGGACTCCGATCCCCGTGTTGCATCTCTGCCCAGTGATCAGATTTCCATTGCAGCGGCCGATCCCCACCCCTGTGGCCCAGTGCACTCGGTCCAGGTGCTTGGCCATCAGATCCCAGCTCAGGCCACTGCACGCAACATGCATCGGTCGCATTTGGCTCAATCCAGGCCATGCACTGCCCCTCCCGACGGACCATCCCCCCACTGCATGACCACATTCCCAATCTGATGGCCCATGCCCAGCCCTGTGGGCCAGTGCACTGGAACCAAGGTCCAGGCCATCAGATCCAAGCTGAGACCACGGCATATGGCGTGGAGTGAATCCAATTTCGCTGGATCAAGCCATCTAGGCCACGTCCAACCGGGCCATTCCCCATGCATTGGTCGCATTCCCAATGCAGTGGCCGGTGCCCATCCCTGTGGACCAGTGCACTCGCTCCACGGTAGCGTCCATCAGATCCGAGCTCAGGCCACGTGCATCAATCTCATTTGGTTTGATCAAGCCATCCAAGCCAAGTCCCATTGGCCGACCCCCCATCCGGTGGCTCCATTCTCAATCTGATTGCCACTACCCACGGCTGTGGACCACTGCACTGAGATCAACGCCAATGGCCATCAGAACCAAGCTTGGGCACCGAATGCACCTTGCACCGGTGCTATCAATGGCGTGCCGTGAACGATGCACGGCCATATCCAGCCTTGAAGGTCCGTGGATTTAATTCTGGGCAGGTTGTGGCCATTGGAGCAATTGTGCTTGATTTGCCGGTTGTGATGGAACATGATGGGGATTCAACGAATGATCCCCTCATCATTGATTTGCCCCCACGGATTCGCTCCATGAAACAAATTCTTCTCGCCGGTTTCGTCGGTCTCAGTTTGCTCCTCAACGCCCACAATGTGCAAGCGAGTATGATTGGGGATTTGGTCACAATCGAGTTATTTACCCCAGTCGCCACGGCTTTAAACGGAACAAATTCCACAGTTGTCACCGCAGACGATTTGGACGCCATCTTTTTTGGTGGCGCATCTCCATTCCCTGCTCTTAAGGTGGATCCCTTCGATTCCGGTTTTGATGTCAGTCAAATCAATAACAGTCAAGTCTATGCGTCCGTGAGTTACTTGGAGTTCACCGATCTGCATTGGCTGCCGACGCCGGGTGAGGTCATTGGCGTTAATATCGTCAATAATTCCAACCTGTCGTTTACAAGTACCAGCTATACTGCAGATTCTGCCCGTATCGAATTCAACGGCGTGATGTTCACAGACCAAAGCTTCACAGTGAATCTGATCACAGAACACGTCGCCCCCGTCCCCGAACCATCATCGCTTATTTTGATGGGCATCGGCGGCATTGCCTTAATCGGATACGGTGCACGACGCAAACGGCAACAAGCTGCTTGAGTTCAATCAACCGTCGGCATCACAGGTGCAGACGGTTTTTTCATTGGTGGATGCGGTGGCTCCATTGCCAATCTGATGGCAGATGCCTGCACCTGTGGACAGTGCACAAGCTCCTGCCTACCCCATCAGATCCAAGCTCAGGCCACTCCACGCACCGTGCACCGGTCCCATTTGACCCAATCAGGCCATCTAGGCCACGTCCAACCGGCCCATTCCCCGTTCAATGGCCACATGTCCAATGCAGTGGCCCATGCCCAGCCGTGTGGCCCAGTGCACCCAGCTCAAGCAAATGGCCATCAGATCCGAGCTCAGCCCACTCCACGCAAGTTGCACCGCTTCATCTTGCCCCGATCGAGCAGTCTCAGTCGACGTCGACCGGGACGAAGTCGTATGTCCCGATGCCTTGCACAATTGCGAATCGGCACCGCTGGCCATCCTTTCCGCTCACTCTGTGTGGCACGCCGGGCGGCACTACGTAACTCTCACCGATTGCGAGTTCGGCGGATTCACGCTCGCCGCGATGTTCCACAATCATGCTTCCTTCGAGGCAGAAGAACGTATCAGTGATCTCGGTGTGGATGTGCCAAGGAACGAATTGGCCGTCCGCCAGCGTAAAGACGACAACCCTGAGGTTGGGAACCTGTGCAACGATCTCCCAGTGTTCGACTTCATAGGGTACAGAATCGGTCATGATCGTTGCACTCGTTGAGCTAGGTTGGCTCACCAGTCGATTCGGATCGAGCCAATCCGTTTTTCATGTCCAGATTCAGGCGACGTGACCACGGGTGGCATACGGGTGGTTCGTACCGAGTCCGTTCCGAACTCTCGCTTCAAAGACTGCCACAAACCATTGCATCGCAGCAGCTTGCAAAGCACGCCCGGGTGGATTCGAACCACCGACCTACGGATTAGAAGTCCGTTGCTCTATCCAGCTGAGCTACGGGCGCTCGGAGGTTTGGCGGGACAACTGATTGCGTCCGCGCTCACCTGAATGTGTTTTAGCCGCTCGGTGCGGCGGTGGGAAGGGTGTGCGTTGCTGTACTGGACCATTTTGACCGCCGCTGCGCTCAAGTGACGCGTCGCCAGTTGAGAATCCTATTGCCGATTTCCGCGCGACTCAAGTCGGCCTTTTCGACAGACCGGCCCGTCCCAGGTGGTAGATTCACGCGGAGCGGCGGCGAATAATGCCTCCGCGAACCTCTGCTCCACTCTTCGTGTCTCTTGGAGATTCGCTGTCTCAGTTCCAGGAGGAATGCTCATGACTGTTTCATTTCCCAATGTCCGCGTCGGCGAACCGGTCACGTATCGTTCGCTCACTGTCTATCCGCTGTTTACGGAGGAGGAAGGCACTGTGGAGTATCTGCTCGCGGACGAAGCGATTCGCGAGGAGTCGTTGACGGTCTCGGAAGTCTCAGAGGGCGGTTCGGTTCCGGAACTGCTCGTTGAAAACAAGGGCGACACCCGCGTCCTGTTCATCGAAGGCGAGGAATTGCTGGGGGCCAAGCAGAACCGGATCCTGAACACGTCGATCCTGGTTGCTGCCCGGACCAAAGCGAAGATTCCCGTCAGCTGCGTGGAAGAGGGGCGCTGGGGATACAGGTCCAGGCACTTTGATTCCGGGGGAACTCATTCCCCTTCCAAGCTGCGCTCGAAAATGAAAGCGTCGGTGACAAAGTCATTGAAGGAGAAAAGAGGACACCGCTCTGACCAGGGCGCGGTGTGGAGCGAAGTGCACCTGCTGCATGCGGCTCTGTCCGTTGAGTCTCCCTCCCATGCGATGCACGACGCATATCACGCGCATCAAGAGACCGTGTCGGAATCTCGGGACCAGCTCAAATACGTCCCCGGCGCCTCCGGGCTCGCCGCGGCCCTGGGCGACAAAATCACCGGCTGCGATTTGTTCGATAAGCCTTCGACCTGCGAAAAGGTTTGGGACCGGCTGATGACGGGGCTGGTATTCGACGCCATGTCCTCGAATACAGGACAATCTCAACCGGAACGCTGCGACATTGAGGAATTTGTTTCCAACACCAATACCGCGGCGTGGGAACAGGCTGACCCGATCGGCGAAGGGGACGAATTTCGGGCAGAGATTGGGGGAGGCGACCACGCCTCCGCCCTGACATTCAACGACCAACTCGTGCACGGCAGTCTGCTGGCCGGAGTGTAATTCCTGTGATCCCCGCGTCTGACAAGCTGTCGAGCGCGGGGGTTTTTCGTTGACTGCTTAGCTTTGGAGTCTGTGAGAGACGCGAGTTCGGCACCGCCCGCCGCAGGCTCAGTCCCGCTCGTTTTCTGATGAATGGGGACGTTCCGACGGGACCCAGGCGTTACTGCCGGCCGCCAGTTCGCGGACGCGTTCGACCGTGGGCGGGCCCTCGGGGTCTTGTTGGGCACGTCTCCCTTTGACACGTTTGATCTTGATCTGCACCTTGTTTTTCTTTTTGCGCGGACCAAACACGGCACGATAGACATCCGCAGGCGACATTCCATCTTTGCTGTCGCGCAGCAGCCAATACAGGAGCAGCACTCCGGCCAGCCCGCCGGCCAGCATCCAAAAATCGCGCCACGCATGTTCGCTGAAGATGACGATCGCGAGGCTGCCAAAGCCGATTCCGGCAGCCAATACGAATGAAATCGCCAAGTAAGCGACCGCTTTGTCGCCCGAGCGGCTCCGATTTGGACCGGCCATAATCAGCACCTCCTCTGCGTCGCGTCCATGTGCACCAATTTGCTGTTCACGCGGTGATTATTATGACACCGATCGACGCCCATTCGCAACTGGGATTTTGCGATCACGGCACGACAGACCTCGCTGCCACCACCCGCGAGGGCGCTGCTACAGCTTCCACCATCCGAGGAACTGAGCGAAGATGTCGAGCGAAAGCACCCACACCATCAGACAAAGCACCAAAAACAGCCCGACGTAGTTTGCGCCGATCATGACGCGCTCGCTGGCCGGTTTCCCCCGAATCGCCTCCCAGATCAGAAATACCATGTGTCCACCGTCCAGCACGGGGATCGGCAGGAAGTTCAGCACGGCCAAACTAATGCTGAGCAGGCCCAGGAACCATAGCAGATCGCCGAGACCCTTCTCCGAAAAGTAATATGCGGTCGAAGCGATTGTCAGCGGACCGCGCAGTGCTTTGGGAGAAACTCTGCCGCTGAAGAGATTGCGCAACGTGAGATAGATTTCAAGCAACGAGGCACGTGTCCGATCGTACGCGAGCGAGAAGCTTTCCCCGTAAGTGTCAGCTTTTCTCTGTTTGACGAGCATGCTCAGCTTGATGCCGCGAATCGGCAGGTACCATTCCTTGCCGGCTTCGTTTCGCGGCCGGGGCGAGAGTTTGGCGGTCGTGTACTCGGTGTCCGAGCCCTGCTCGGCAACGGTGAGACTGACGGTTCGCTCGGGGTAGACCTGCATCTGCCAGAACACGTGCGCCCAGTTAATCATCTCCCCCTTTTTGTTCGAAAATTCGATCGGCTTCTCGTCCGTAGTGAGCGGCGGGAAGAATTGAATTTGCTTGATCGTCATGATGACGTTCGATTTTCCGTCGCGATTGACTTCTCCGTCGGCGGGGCTGCCCGGCTCGACATTGAGAATATAAGGCAAGACCTGATAGCCGATTCCAATGGAGGGAACTGTCAATGGCGATGACGGCAACAACGGGGTCTCTGTCCATCCCTGTCGGCCATCGGGCGTCAACGTGCATTCGACCGACGTCTCTTCGCCGGCAGTTTCCCGCTTGACGCGAATGTGAACTTTCTCTCCTTGCAATGCTGCAAGATAATCGGGCAGTTCCAACGCGTTCAAATCGGCGCCGACTTCCCGTTCGCCGAGGCGGTCGCTGATAATGTGTGTGATCTTGTCGTTGACCTGCAATGGAGGATCGGCGGCGGCGGCCGGCGACCCTTCTTGGATATTGGAGATGGGACCGATGTCCATCTTCAGGCCCAACGTTCGGAAGTAGTTCGGCCCGACGTTGATGCCAAGCTCCTCGTCGCCGCGGCGCACAGTAAACACGACCTCCCGGTCGCGACGCACGGCAAGCACATTCTGCAAGTCGGCGTAACCGGAGATATCGACTTCGTCAATCTTGACGATCTCGTCGCCTCCCTCAAAGGGAGGGCTGGCATGCGACGCGGCCGCACCCGGGGCCACGACGGAATCATTCTTTGTATCAACCAGCGGCAGCTTCATGCCCATAATCGGCGTGACGCCCACTGTGGGAATTAAGCCACCCGTTTCGGGAGTCATTGTCGCCTCAAATTCCTTTTCGCTGACGTTCACCCCGTCGTAGAATTTCCGAATCCCCTTTACATGCACGTCTTCCGACGACAGCGCCACTTCTTGCTTGAGGTCGATGAACCGCAGCGGCCGGCCGGTGCGGTCGTTAATCTGGATTAACTCGTCGCCGGTCCGCAACCCCGCCTCCCAGGCCGGGTCGCCGGGGATCGCATGGCCGATGATGGCCGGCGTGTATTCGACGCCCAGCTTGAACGCGAACATAAAAAACGGGACCGCCGTCAGCAGGTTCATAATGACGCCGGCGGAGATAATCGCCATCCGCTGCGGGACCGACTTCGCCGTATACGAACGCGGGTCGTCCGCGATGTCCTCATCGGTCTCCTGGCTGGGATCCATATCGTCTTGCCCCAGCATCTTGACATAGCCGCCGAACGGAACCAGCGAGAGCGCGTACTCGGTCTCACCCCAAGTCCGCGACCAGATGACCGGCCCGAAACCGATGCTGAATCGCTCGACATTGACGTTGCACCACTTGGCGACCGCAAAGTGTCCCAACTCGTGGATGAAGATGACAAAGCCCAGTCCCAACGCCACCAAGAAGATGCTGGAAACCGAGCTCAACGATAAGGCTAGGATCGCCACGTGGTTATCTCCTCTCGAGCCCAGCGGTCTTGCCGTAAGAGTTCGGCCAAATCCGGTTGGGGATCGAAGTCATGAGCCTCTAAAATCGCGCGGCAGGCGCGCGGGATGTCTGAAAAACGTAACTCGCCGTCTAAGAACCTTGCCACCGCCCCTTCATTGGCGGCATTGAGCACAGCGCCGCAGGTGCCGCCGCGCTCGGCCACCTCGAATCCTAATCGCAAGGCTGGGAAATTGTCGATGTCCGGCGGATCAAATTGTAGGGTCATCCCAGCCGTCCAGTCCAGCTTGCGGGCCACACCGGGCACGCGGCGCGGATAAGTGATCGCATATTGGATCGGCAGCTTCATATCAGGCGGCGACAGTTGGGCGATGACCGATCCGTCCACGAATTCGACGAATGAATGAATGATCGATTGGGGATGGATCACAACCTCGATTTGATCAACCGATAAGCCGAACAGCCACTTGGCCTCGATGATCTCCAGCGCCTTGTTCATCAGCGTTGCGGAATCGATCGTGATTTTCGCGCCCATATCCCAGGTGGGGTGCGCCAGCGCCATTTCGGGCGTCACATCCGACAGCCGGTCCCGGGTCCAGCCGCGAAAGGGTCCGCCGCTGGCAGTCAATACAATTCGCTTAACTTCACTCCGTTCACCCGACTTGAGCGCCTGAAAAATGGCACTATGTTCGCTGTCAACGGGAATCAACGTCGCCCCCGACTCGGCCGCGTCATGCATCATCAGCGGACCGGCCATCACCAGCGGCTCTTTGTTCGCGATTCCGACCCGCTTGCCCGCTCTGATCGCGGCGGAAACACCGCGCAGCCCTGCCACTCCGACAATACCGCAGATCACCACATCAACGTCGTCCGCCTCGGCCACCTGCTCGACGGCATCTGGCCCGAAGAGCACTTCGGTGCCGGTATTAAATGACGAGGACTGAATCTCGTCCTTCAAGTGCTGATCGCTCAAAACCGTCCAGCGCGGCCGAAATTCGCGGCTTTGATCGGCCAAGCGTTCCCAACTGCGGTGGGCGGTGAGTCCCAAGACTTCCGTCCCGTTCCCCAATCCGGCCACCACTTCGAGACAACTGGTGCCGATTGAGCCAGTCGAGCCCAATACGGCGATTCGGTTGTGGGTGGGATCGTCGTACATGAAGCAGTTGGAAAGCTGGTGCGGGCCCGGTCACGCAGGGCTGATTTTAGAATTCACCCAGAATTCCCGCAAGTGGCATTTGTGGGCCGTGTTGCGCGCGGTGAAGTGTCTACGACACTCTGTTGCGGCCCATTCCATCTGCCGCAACGGGGGTGAGCCGCCGATACCCTGGAAATCAGCCGGTTTGAGCGATCTCCGAGACAAAACCAGTTGTTCGGCGAAATGAAGCAAATTGCCGGCACACGAGACGCCGACCGGGGCATAAAATTGTGAAACGGCCGCTCACGTTGTAATGTCTTATCAATGCCGGTTGATCGTTCTCCGAGAACCGGTTCTTGAACAACATCCAGAATTGCAGCCATGTCCTACCTCGATATTGTCAACGAACTGCAACAAGCGTTTCCTAAGCCGGTCTCCGACCGCATGCACGATTCGTATTTTGTCTTCTCGTTCATGCGGGCGCTGGATCAGTTGGACGACATGAAATCGATCAAGCCGCTGCTCGACAAACCGGTCGAATTGGATTATGAGCAGGCCCGCCGGAGAAGGATCGACGAACAGCCCGCCACGGTCGAGGAGGTGTCGCAGGAGTTGGTCGGCTATCTCTCCGGCATGTTCATCTGGGGGCATCCCCGCTCACAGATCAATGTCGTTCCCTCACCCACCATACCGAGCGTAATCGGCGGTTTGCTGCCGTCGATTTACAATCCGAATCTGTGTAGCGACGAGTCGTCCCGCGGTGTGGCGGTCGCGGAAGTCGAAGCGGTCGCCATGACCGCCGACCTGCTGGGATATGACGCCGAGCAAGCGGGCGGGGTGTTTACGTTCGGCGGCACGGGAACGGCGCTGTACGGCGTGAAGATCGGCTTGGAGAAAGCGTACCCCGGCACAATGGCCGCCGGCATTCGCGGACCCGCTGCGTTGATTTGTTCCACTGCCGCGCATTATGCCTGTCAAACGGTGGCTGGCTGGTTGGGCTTGGGGCACGATCACGTGATTCATGTTCCCACCGACGAAGAGAACGCGATCCGCACCTGCCTGTTGGAAACACACTGCCGCGACGTGCTGAAGGAGGGCGGCAAGATTGCGGCCATCATCGCCACGATGGGCACGACCGACGCCTTCGGGGTGGACGATCTGCAGGCGGTGTATGACATCCGGGAGCAGTTGGTCGAGGAATTCGATCTCGACTACCGGCCGCACATTCACGCCGACGCGGTGATCGGTTGGGCGTGGTCGGTCTTCAATGATTACGACTTCGAGAGCAATCCGCTCGAGTTTCGCCCCCGTACGGTTCGTTCGCTGGCGGGAACCAAACGGCGAATCTCCAAACTGCATCTGGCCGATTCGATCGGCATCGATTTTCACAAAACCGGTTTTGCACCGTACGTGTCGAGTCTGTTCTTGTGCAAAGATGCTGCTGATTTGCAGTTGATCACGCGCGACGAAAAGACGACTCCGTATCTGTTTCAGAGCGGGCACTATCATCCGGGGCGTTATACTCTCGAAACGACGCGCGGCGGCGGCGGTCCGATGTCGGCGCTGGCCAACTTGCGGCTGTTCGGCAAGCAGGGCATGCGGGCGCTGTTGGGTCATTTGGTGACCATGGCAGAAGAACTGCGGGCGCGGCTGGAAAGCCATGCGGCGATTCACGTGCTGAACGATGAAAACTACGGACCGGTGACGCTGTTTCGGGTCTATCCGGACGAGGTCGATACCTTCACCTTGCCCCGCCGCGAACAGACCGATCCGCGGTGCCGCGAGGAACTGCTCAAATACAACGACTATAACCGCCGCATCTTCGATCTAATCCAGGACGAAGCCCTGCAGGGACGCGGCGTGGTGCTCTCCTTGACCGACTGTTACCGTGAGACCGACTACGGCGAGCCGATCGTGGCGCTGAAGTCGTACATCATGAGCCCCTTCGCCACCGAGTGGTACGCCGGCGTGGTGCTGGAGTCGCTACAGCGCGCGCGGGCGATCGTTGATGGCAACGGTTCGCCGCCGGGAGCCGATGCACCGTGACACGGTCGCTTGCGATGTCGTGTACAATGCATGGCTTGAAGCGGCGGGCAACAGTTCTGCGGACGTTCTTGCACTGGGGAGACGTCAATGAAGCGGGTTAGCGCATCAATTGTGTATCTTGCCGGGTCGATCACGTTAGTTGGCGGAGTGGAAAACGACTACGATCCGATGCTCGTCATTCTGGGGGCCGTCTCACTGGCAATCGGTTTCGCGACATGGATTGCGCCCTTAAGACCTGGAAATGACGTTGTTGATAGGGAGCACCATGGCAAGTGAACTTGTCGGAGAGCTTTGGAATTTGGATGATCTGTACAAAGCGGTCGATTCCCTCACGTAGGAGCGAACTCGATGGACGCGTCGAGACGTAAGAACAATTGGTACGTCATCGTTGCGATTCTAGTGCTGCTCGGTGTCTACGTTGGCAGTTACTTTGTGCTGGGAGAATACGAGGACGGCTTTCTGGAAGTGGCGTGTGAGCGTAATTTCTCATCGGAAGCGCTGATGTACGTCTTCAGCCCAATTGGGTTGATCGAAGCTAAGTTACGAGGTGGGGATGTTCTCCTCACTCAGACTAGTGGGGTAGGTGATTGCATTCATATCAAACCGGAATGGCCATTCGATGAATGAATTCCAGGCTGTACCACCACCCGATGGGGGTTGTCGGCGAGCTTTGGAAGTTGGATGATCTGTACGAAGCGGTCGATTCTTGAGCCTAGAAGGTGAATCGATGCCCATGTCGAAACGCAAAAACGAGTCGTTCGTCATTGCTGTCGTAATTCTGCTTTTGATCGGCATCTACATTGGGGGTTACTTTGTTCTGGGCGAAACCGAGGATTCAATCCGCCTCGGTGGCAAGCCCACCAGATTTGCACCCGGTGTTACGAGATTCTTCAAATATGACGTGTTGGTGACAGTATTTGAACCGGTAGGATGGCTAGAGGCTAATGCCCGATGGAGTCCGGTTGTAATTAAGGGACCGGCGTCCGGCTCATTGTGCGATCCGACTGACACATTGCTCGACCCTAAAAAGTGAGGTCGATCACCAAAAACAAATCTCAAACCTCACCCCACCCAATTCTGCTTGACAAACCCTCATCGACCCTTCTTAATAGCGCCGTGATGTCATCGCTCAACGCGGACGTCACAAGGAGTACCCTGGGAACGTATTCCGCAATTTTGTGGGCAGGCTGGATGGAGCATGTCTGCGCTGAAATGAGGCGGCCTTCGCTTGGCCGCTGATGCGACAATCAATCACTTTCTCACAGCGAATTTGACCGTTAGCCTCGCCGACGCAGGAGACCTGATGCTCCGTCGTCCGGCTTGATTCTGAGAAAGTGGAGACGATCATGTCCAATTCAGGCGACCAGCATCCCGGCGCCGCCGGATCCGCAACAGAGGTTGCGAACATCGAAGACCGTTATCGCCGCCGGTGGCTCCCCACAGTCCTGCTGTTGCTCATTCCCCTGCCGCTGATCGGCGTGGGTGCGCATTTCACCATGCACAACATGCTCACCATGCCCTCCCGCTGGCTCCCGCTCACCACGCCCGAGCAGGCCTCGCTGGAGCGGTTTATCGAAGAGTTCGATACGGGCGACGCCGTCCTGCTCAGTTGGCACCGCTGCTCGATCGACGATCCGCGATTGGCGGAGATCGCCGAGGCGGTGCGCGAGATTCGCGAGTCGCCCGCCCGCCCGGAGCATGCCCGCTATTTCGACACGGTGATGGATGGAAACAGCGTGCTCCGCGAACTGATGGGCCCGCCGCTGAACCTCTCCCGCGAAGAAGCCCTGCAAAGAATCGAAGGGACGCTGGTCGGTCCCGACGGCGACTTCAGTTGCGTGTTCGTCGCACTCACTGAGGAAGGGCTGTTCGCCCGTCAAGAGGCGATTCCGCTGATCGTCCAGGAAGCATCCCGCATCTGCGATCTGCCCGAAGAGGATTTTCTGTTGGCCGGTCCGCCGGTGGAAGGGGCCACGCTGGACCGCAAAGCGACGTTCGACGCCAATACGCTCAGCATTCCCTCGACAATCGTCTCGGCGCTGCTCTGCTGGTGGTTTCTTGGCTCCTGGCGGTTTACCGCGGTCGTCCTGGCCACGGCACTGTTTGGGCAGGGGTTAGTATTGGCCGCGATGTGGTGGTTCGATGTGCGGATGAGTGCCATCTTGATTGTGCTGCCGACGTTGGTCTTGGTGCTGACCGTTTCGGCGGGTGTGCATCTGGTCAATTACTATTACGACGCCGTTCGCAAATATGGCCAGCAAGGTGCCGTCGTCCGGGCACTCGGCAGCGGGCGCCGGCCCTGCTTGCTGGCGGCATTCACCAGCGCGATGGGGCTGCTCTCGTTGGGGGTGAGCGATATCGAACCGATTGTCCGCTTCGGCATCTTCGCCGCGGCCGGCGTTCTGGCGGCGATTGCAGTGCTGCTGCTGATTCTCCCCGCCGCGCTTGCCAAATGGCCCGCACATCCTGCGCACAATGTCAACGGCCACTCTCCCGCCGACCGGAATCTGCAACAGTCGGACCGGTTTATTGACTCGCTGGCAGCCGGTCTCGCCCGGTATTCCTGGTTGCTGATTTTCCTCTTCGTGGGCGGAACCGCGGCCGCCGGTTACGGGCTGCAAAAAATTGAAACCTCGATTTCTTTCGACGGGCTCTTTCCCGCCAACAGCCGGATCAGCGACGATTACGCATTTCTGGAACGGCACCTGGGCCCGCTGGTGCCGATCGAAGTCGTGCTGCACTTCGATCAGGACGGACCGCTCACGCTGCGCGAACAGCTCGACATTGTCGAACGTGTCGAAGCGGCGGTGAAGAACGGCGCCCACATCGACGGCACGCTGTCGGCCGCCGATTTCAGCCCCGACATCCCTGAGTCGATCGAAGCGGATGAACAACTGCTGGCGATGGCGCAGCAAATGACGCTGCCGATCCAACTGCTCAATCCGGAACCCGCCGCCGTAGCGGCCGCGCTCCCCGCAACGGACGATCTGCCGCCGCAAAACACGGCCTGGGCGGCGACTGCGTTCTCACTCGATCACTCGCAGCAGACGGCCGCAACCGTTGTCTCGACGTTTCAACCGACAGCGATTCCCACGCAAAAGCTTCGCCCGCCCGAAACGGTCGATCAATTGGTCAGTTTCTCACGCGAGTCGACGCCGCAACTGGTACTCAAACTGCCGCCGCTGGCGGAGGCTTCACCGGCAGCGCCGCCGATTCCGACCTTCGTTTCCCCGCCCTGGGAGTTGATCGAAGAGCGGACAATTGCAGCGATCGACGACGACGTCCGCGAGGGCCTCGTCGACCGTCGCTTCCTGCACGAGACGGACGAACGACAGAGTTTCAGGATCAGCGCGCGGGTCCCGGCGCTGTTGGGCATCGACTATCACGAGTCGCTGCAGTCGCTGCAAACCGCCGTCGATCCGCTATTGGAAGACCTCGACCCGGCGGTCGCCAAGACCGTTACCGCCGAATACACCGGGGTGATGCCGGTCGTTTCTAAGGCGCAGCGTGTGCTGCTGAAGGATCTCTACGGCAGCTTCCTGACCGCCTTCGCCTTGGTGGGGGTCGTGATGGTGTTCGTGCTACGCAGCCTGCCGGCGGGGCTGTTGGCAATGCTGCCGAACGTGTTCCCGGCGATTGTGGTGTTCGGCCTAATGGGTTGGCTGGACGTGCCGGTAGACATCGGCGCCATGATGACCGCCAGCGTGGCGCTCGGTATCGCCGTCGACGATACGCTGCACTTTCTCAATTGGTTCCGCATGGAAACCGCCCGCGGCCTCGACCGCCGCGAAGCCGTCCGCCTCAGCCTCCGCCACTGCGCCCGGGCGATGACGCAAACGACGATCATTTGCGGCCTGGGCATGGTGGTCTTCGCCTTCAGCGGCTTCGTGCCCTCGCAACGGTTTTCGTGGCTGATGTTCACACTGCTGGCAGCGACGCTGGTGGGGGATTTGATCTTCCTGCCGGCGCTATTGTGCGGGTTCACGGGGCGGGTGTTCGTGCCGCGGCGGGGCGTGGAAAGCAGTACGTGAGTACAATTGGAATATCATTGCCAAACTTAGGAGTCTACTGGCCAGCAACACGAGATGACTCAAATGGCTTCCGTTCCTGAAACTGAGACTTCAATTGATCCCAAAATGGCGCGAGCCATGCGATTCACCGTTTATCTGCAAGTTCCACTCTGGCTGATCACTCTCTGCATGCTCGATTTTGGCCAAGCGAACCGTGCCTGCTCGGTAGCGATTTTATCCTATTGGATTCTTGTCGCGATAATCACTTACCGACATCGGCAGAGTCCCACACGCTGCGATTTACTTGTCGCTCGCTTTGGGTTCATTCCAATCTTTGCAGTCACCGCCTTCGCACAACATTGGCGCACCAGCTACGCAATTGCTCATCCGTATTTCAACTTCTAAGTTCCACAGAAGAAACAATCCGTTTCGATTTGCAATTTTTCAATCCAGCATGCCTGTTAACGTGTAATGGCGTGTGGGCACAACTCACAGTTAACTACGATACAGACTCCAGTTCTGGATGACTCTTGGCAGACGCCCGCACTGATTAACCCGCAAATCGCCGGCATGAACCGGCCTCGGATAAAGACATAGTCACCCAATTGATCGATCCTGATGATCTACAAGAACTCAACATCAACATGGATCGAGCTTGCGCAGGGCGATGTTCGTGACGCCGAAGAACGTTTCTTCGTCATCGGACGTGATCCGTCACTGAAAACTCATTTCGAGTCGCAAACTTGCAACACGTTTCGGTCCGACCTCTCGTGGATTCGCGACACCCCGCTAGAACTTTCCCAATCACAGGACCGGTCCCTTTCCGTGGTTCGCAGCCTGTATAGACCAAGCAACCGACCGCGTGATACACAAAGGCAAGTCGAACGACTCCGTACGCGAGTTGAATATCCGCTGGCTCATGCGATCGCATCGTGTGATGCGACTCGCATAGCGATGGCCCCTATTTCATGCCGTCGACCGGACGTGGTTGCTACCGCGATGGTACGGATGATCTGGGACATATCAGTCGCGGCATTCTTGAACGTTTCCGGCCCGTTTAAGAGATGCAAGCCAACGATTTTCAAAATCTACTGTATCAAAGATATTCAGCCGTTCGTGGACGCCTTAGGTACGCGGCAAGATTGCAACCTTAGCTACGGTTGGCTGTTCAACATGGAGGTTTCGTGCAATCGAGCAAAACGCAAACGCTTTACAGACCGCAGCGGTTTTCGATTTCGTCGTCTAAAATCCGGTAAAAATGTCGTGCACCGGAGACCGCGATCAGGCGTTTCATGAATTCAGTTTCAGCCGCACGGTCCTGATGACGACCGAGGTTCTATTGGAGATTACGTAGAATGGTTGCAGATTCTCCTTCGAGATTCCTCTGTACCAGCTACGTCCGCGAACATCCGCAAGGGCCGCTGTCTATCACTTCCATAGAGAACGGCACTCTGCGCGTTGTGTCTGTACTTTTCAACACCAAGAACATCCGGTCGCAATTAGCCAACGGAGCGGCTCTCGATGACGTGGTCGCCACGTTGAAAGAGATTCAGCACATCGAGACCTCGATTCCAATTGAACACTTGAAGAAGATCGTATGGAACGACTTTTCATCCGATGTCGTCTTCACACACGATGACGGAAACAAAAACAAACGCACTACGACCTACATCACTTCAGATCAAGACAGAGAACAACTGCTTTTGACAGTCCGGGACTCCGTGACCACTCCTGTACATTGCTATGATGAACCGGCAAGCATAATGGCGGTTGCGTGGTCGCGAATAAGCGGTGCATTGATGGCACTGGCGGGCACACTTGTGCTCATGATGCTGTGGGATCCGGCAAAAGTTGGTCGCGTGCGAGGCGGTGCACTTGCTCTTCTTTTGGGACGCACTGGATGTGCAATCGTAGGTGTCGGCATCTTCGTCGCATGTTGCATTAGCGCGTGGTTGGCAATTCGGAAACGCTCGCGATACCACACTTGCGAGTTTGGAGACACGGCAACCGCATCATCCGCCTAAACAAGTGAGTGAACCGGAGCGGTGAATCCGGCGAAATCTGAAATCAATGCGTAACGCCGATGCCCGGTTCTCCGAAGACGTCGCTTGCATCGAAGGATACAGCCGATACGCAACCGTCTGCCCCGAAGGGGCAGAAACATATCAGCCCGGGGCAGAGCGCAGCGCCGCCCTGGGTAGACGGGGATCATTGATCAACAGAGCCCTGAAGGGGCGTCACCAACTTGGGCTGCTGTTTCGCCCTGTCAGGGCTATTTGTAATACCTTCCTCGCAACCCAGGGCGACGCTGCGCGGCGTTGCCGCTGCGCTCTGCCCTGGGCTCGCTTGTGGAGGCCCCTTCGGGGCGAAACCTTTCTCCGCAAGCTTGCATTCCCAAAATCCCGGTGTCACGGCCCGCCCATACGTGTCGCCGCGTTCGTCCGGCACAGCCGGACCGACCGGGCATCTCACAAGAATCCTCTGGACTTTCCCGCCCGGCGCGGGTAGATTTTTAGTCGCGGAGTCCAATTTCGGACCATATTCCCCCTCATTTTGCGGGTGAAATCGGCGGAAAAGCGCGGAACTGTGGAAATATTTTCCGAAAAATCCAAGTTTTGCGCGAACCTTGCCGAAGTCTCCTGCGTCTGTGCAGTGGGAACCGGTCCAGCGGGTTGTCTCATCCACTAGCCTGCTCGAAGCGGATCCCGCACGGAAGCCAGTCCCCGCCCAACAGCGCTCGTCGCAACTTGGCCTCTCAGGCCGGCGGGGTGGAGTAGAATTTTCTCTCCAGAATTGTCTTTTTTTGTTCACTGCGGCCCAAGCACGCAGGAGGTAGTTCGATGAAAAAGATCAGCCAATCCACGATCTCGACGATTTTTGCCAGCACCAGCTTTTATGCCGGTTTGGACGTCGACGGCGCCGATCTGCATCGCTCCGTACCCTCCTCGGGCCGCAATGTGGGTCAACGGCCGGCGATTACCGCGATTTGCGGGACGACATGGCCGAACGGACCGACGTGCCGAGAGCGGAGCAATCCGCGCGCGAATTGTCACGGGACACGACAGACGTGTTGCGTAGTGCGCGCGGGACGCTGCGTGCGACATTTGCCGCAATTAGCGGTGAAACAGATGTCGCTACCGGGCACCGGACTCCGGCTCGCGGCGCCGAATAGGGCGCCACTCGCTAGCAGAGGGTCACAGCAAGGCTAACCGAGAGCCGCTGAGACTCACTGATTTGTCGAGAGCGAGAGCCGGCAGTGCCGCGAAACGGTCGTTTCGCCGCAATGTCACGGTCCTACGTCGTCGTCTCCGAGTTTGCCTGCTTTGTGCAGATCCGACTCGGCGGCTCCCACCGGCAACTTTGTGAACAAGACATTACCGAGGTTCGCTGCCTCGCCAGTTTCCTGCCAGAAAAACCAACGCGGAACGGCGATTTTGCAGGCGGCCAACCTAATCCCCGGCGGAAGCGGGGAAGGAGAGCAGCAGTCATGACGCAAGTATTGGACAACGAGGTCTTGCAACTGGTTCGGTCCGCCCAGGCGGGAGACCGGGACGCATTTGGCCGCTTGGTGGTCCGTTTCGAGCCGGCCGTCTTCGCGATCGTCTTGCGACGGTTGCGCAACCGGTCCGAGGCGAAGGAAGTGACGCAGGATGTCTTCTTGCAGATGATGCGCAAGCTGAGCCAGCTCCGCGATCCTGAGCGGTTCGTGGGCTGGATGAAGCAAGTCGCCGTGCGGATGGCGATCAACCGCGCGGTGCGGCGCCCGAACGAGGTCGTGACCGGCTCGGAGACGGTTTCGGCGCTTAAGCTGGACCGGGCGAACCCGCTGGAGGACTTGCTGCAGCAAGAAGACGCCGGACGTGTCCGGGGCGGCTTGTCGCGTCTGCGCGAGCTGGACCGGCAGACGTTGATGGCGTTCTACTTCGAAGGCCAGTCGCTGAAGGAGATGAGCGACCACTTCGACAGCCCGATCGGAACGATCAAGCGGCGTCTGCACACAGCGCGGAACCGCTTGAAGGAAGAACTGGTCGCCTCCGGGGCGCCGGTTTGAAGAGTGAGCCATCGGCTCCATGATGAAAACAACGCGGTCGATTCTCCGGGATCGGCCGCGTTTTCGATTCCGTAGGGCAGGCTCCCGCCTGCCGCCGATAGGTTCGAACGTCAAATGTGGTTTGCGGCAGGCGGGAGCCTGCCCTACTGGTCCATCACCGGGTGGCACCGATCGCGAAGCGCATCGGTGTGCTGCAGGCACAAGAGGCGGCAATTTCACCGTTCCCTGTCTGGCGCTTCCGCATATTGAAAGGACACGGCAACTGCGGCCTCTTGCACGCTGCGCCTGCCCCGATTGCTCCGCAGAGGCCGTCCGGGAATTCAAATCACCAAATAAAGCGTATTTTGGGAGGGCGAGGCTCCCGCCGAGCCGAACACGTTTTCAAGAATGCGGCTCAGCA
>JANQPT010000038.1 GCA_028285345.1 Planctomycetales bacterium | reverse complement strand
TGAAGTTGAGTGGGTATTAGTGATGTTTGGCTTGGCGTAAGACCGAGCGATTTGTTACCGCTCTACCAAGAAATGCCGAGTTGCGGGCACGATGAGCCAGAATGGGGCAGCAAAATTCGGAAGAATCCACGAAAACTTTGCCCTCGGCACCAGGCAAGCCACAACTCTTTTTCCACAAGCATGTTGCGTCGCGCACACCCTGAGCCGTCGAGCCGCGTCGCCGGCACGGATTCCAGGTTTTGCGGGTCCGGGAGCCCGATTTGAATAAATCTGCGGCTCCCTCGTTCCTGCCAGTCGGTAGTCCCTCGCACTTCGGCGTCATACGATTGTGCGGGTCGCGGAGCGAATCCACGATTTGCGACTTCCGATACGGCTGACCCAACACAGATTGCCTGAATCCTACGAACACCGACCATGAAGCCGCTGCTGCAATTCGCCGTTCGGAACCTGCTGACGCGTCCGCTGCGGACGACGTTGTCGCTCATCGGACTGACCGTGGCGATCATGGCAATGGTGGGCCTATTCTCGGTTGCCAATGGATTGGACCGGATGGTTGAAGACACCTTCGACCGCATTCCGGGCCTGCTCGTCGTGCAGCCCGGCGCGCCGATCCCGCTGTTCTCCAAGCTCCCTACAACGTGGGGCGAAGAAATTGCCGAAGTCGACGGCGTCTCGATCGTGAATGCCGAGGTCTGGAGCCGCGTGCAGATGATCGAAGGCAAGCAAGTCTTCAGCCCGCCGCGGTTTCTGTTCGGGACCGATGTCACCACTCGCGGCAAACTGAGAAAAGCGGTCTACCGTGACGCGCTGGTTGACGGGCGTTTCTTGGATGCCGACGATCACGGAACACTGAATGTCGTCGTCAGCCGCCGGATTGCGGACGAGTTTAACAAAGGTGTCGGAGAGACGCTGAGGGTCGACGGGAACTCGCTGACGATCGTAGGAATCTATAACTGCAATTCGCTGTTCTTGGACGTCACAATCCTCATCGACATCGACCAAGCCCGCCGGATGTGCCGCACCGGAGCGGATACCGTTTCCGCCTTCTACGTGGAACTCGTCGATGAAGCCCGAAGTGACGAGGTGATCGCCGCGGTGCAAGATCGATTTCGAGGCCGCAAGTTGGATCCCGTCTCGACGAGCGATTTGATGGACATGGCGGTTGGTACGTCGGCGACAGCTGACACGCCGCAATTGCCCGATCTCTTGAAAGTGATCCTATCGCCGCTGCTCACGCCGCCGCCACAATCGCCTACGGAGCAACCGAAACCCGGTGATCGACCGGAATCGCCCGGCCAGAATGACGCCGGCCAACCCGTCGCTGGTAATCAGGCGGATGAGTTACCGTTGGAGATCAGCAGTGTGGCGGACTGGGCGGAGGACTTCGAGAAGTTTAGCGCGGATCTTGATATCTTCTTGCTCGTGATGACCGGCATCGGCATCGTGATTGCCGTGGTGAGCATCTTGAACACAATGCTAATGAGTGTGACCGAACGCTCGATCGAATTCGGCATCCTCAAAGCGAACGGATGGTCGCGGCGCGACATCCTGGTACTGATCGGTTTGGAAAGCGCAATCCTGGGCCTGGCGGGCGGAGTCCTGGGCGCAGCCGCCGGCTGGGGTGCGGCCCAATTGATCAACCACTACTGGTCCGATCGGGTCTACCTGTACGCCGGTCCGGGACTACTGGCGTTCAGCGTTGCGTTTAGCATGCTGCTGGGAATGGTCGGCGGCCTGTATCCCGCGTATCTCGCAGCCCGAATGACCCCCATGGACGCTATCCGCCGAGCGTAGCGCGGCGCACGCGACGCGCCAAACTCGTCCGGATCGCCAAGTTCTGTTAGACAAATCCGTCGATTCGGGGAGTTGTGCTGGATGCACGCGCTTCGCAATCGGCAATTATCTCATCGGCAGCCGATGAGAGAAATGGTCTACTGCCGTTCAATTCCGGGCCGAAACCAGCTATCCTCGCCAACTTCAAGTAGCGAAAACATCCCGGAACCCCCGCCAATAGTGAGCGGTTCGAAGTGCCAAGTGAGCATTCGAAGTCGCGAAATCACCTGGGGATTCCACGCACTATTCCCACGGAGAAACAGCGAATGATTACCGTCGGCATGAACTACCACGTCATTCCAGGCAAAGAGCAGGACTTCGAGGACAAATTTGCCGCCGTCGTCGACGCGCTCAACGCGGCCGAAGGGCACAGCAGTTCCACGCTCTGGAAAGATGTGAGCGATGGTGCCTCCTACCTGATCACCAGTGAATGGTCGGAAGAAAAGGCATTCACCGACTTCATCCACAGCGACGCTTTCCGTCAAGTCACTGACTGGGGCAAAGAGCAAATCCTCTCCGGCCGCCCGGTGCACAAGGTTTACCGCCATTAGGACCGATGGTGTATCAGCCGCTGGGCGCTGAACCGAGGCGTGAGGATTGAGGCGGTAGGCTGTAGGGGTGGCCGCTGGAAGTCCTCTACAGCCTCAGGCCTAACAATAAACCGGACGGCGGAATCGCTCATTGAGCCGCGGCGAGGCGCTATTTTCCGCGGACGTTTCCGTACAGTTCGATGTGCAACCGTGACGTGAACCGAAACCCCCGCTCGGTTGCGGCGGTGACGATCCACGGCGACTTCTCCGCCAGCGCCTGGGCCGTTACCGCTTGCGGCATCAACCATGTCTTGTCCGGAGACGCTTCCGGTAGCTCCTTGAGATAAGCGTCGACCTCATCAAGATCGGCCGGCCTGTCGATCACGAATTTCAGCTGATAGTCGTAATCCCGCAGCAACCGGCGAACCACGTCAGGCCGATGTCGGTCGTGCTCGTGCCGCTCCGACCAAGCGCCGGCTTGTTGTTTTGGCGGCGTGGAATTGCTCAACTTAGGACTGATGGACATCAAATCCGCTTGCATCGGCAGATCGACAGTCCCGGCCGTTTCGACAGTGATGTATTTTCCGCGGTCGCGAAGCGCGTTTGACAAGGGTACGATCTCACCCTGCAGCATCGGTTCTCCGCCGGTAATCACCACGTGCTCGCACTGGTACGGCTCGACTTCCTCCAGCACCTGCTGCCACGATTGCTCACGGCCTTCCGGGTTCCAGGACGTATAAGGAGTGTCACAAAAGGAACATCGCAGATTGCAGCCGGACGTCCGTACGAAGACCGAGGGCACGCCAAGATGGCGCCCTTCACCCTGCACGGATTGGAAGACCTCGGCAATTTGCACGGTTGATCCACGAACAACTTCACGAAGCGGCCGCCGGTCATCGGCGTCGCTAAACAGTTCGATTTTCCCTGTCTGAGTGGGGCGGATCAAGCCTGCTTGGCATAGCGGAGCGGATCGGCGAGACCCGCGTCATGAAAGCCCTTCTTCCGCAGCAAACAGGAATCGCAGGCTCCGCAGGGAATCCCGTTGGAATCGGGATCGTAGCAGCTGCACGTTAGACTGTAGTCAACGCCGAGTTCAGTGCCCCGTCGGATGATTTCGGCCTTCGTTAAGTCGATCAACGGCGTATGAATTCGCCACTCACCGCGGCCCTCGACTCCCGCTTTGGTCGCCAGCTGAGCCAAGTTTTGGAACGCATCGATAAATTCCGGCCGGCAGTCGGGATAACCGCTGTAGTCGACCGCGTTAACTCCCAAAAAGATATCAAACGCCCCAAGCGTCTCCGCCCACCCCAATGCCAACGACAAAAACAACGTATTGCGCGCAGGGACGTACGTGACAGGGATGCCCTCCTCGATCTGATCGGCGGACGCATGTTTGGGAACGGGCGTCTCGGAGGTGAGAGCTGAGCCTCCGATCGCCCTGAGATCGAGCGGCAAGATCAGGTGCCTGGTGACACCCGCGGCCTCGCTGACCCGCTTGGCAGCGTTCAACTCCCATACGTGCCGCTGACCGTAATTGATCGACAGGGCATACAGAGTGAACCCCGCATCCCGAGCGATGGCCAATACGGTCGCAGAGTCCAATCCTCCGCTCACGAGAATCACTGCAGATTTGCCGGCACTCGACATCAGGCCACACGCACTCGCAACAGATCACATTGAAATTCCGACCCAAACCACTCGGTGTCACACAACCGCGAGTTTAGCAGAAGACGCGGCCGTCGCCAGTACGAGTGATTATCGGCACACGGTGTTCAATCGACGGAAAAAGTCTAGAATGAGGGGCGCATTCTAATTGCACGCCGTAAATCAGTGAGACAAGATTTTCCCAAGGTTCTGTCAGACATGTACCGCATCACACAGCAGATTGATTTCTGTTACGGCCACCGCCTGCTGAATTACGAAGGCAAGTGCCGAAATCTCCATGGGCACAACGGCCGGGTCCAGATTTCTCTTGAGGCGGAGGAACTGGATCACCGCGGCATGCTGGTTGACTTTACCGACATCAAAAAGACGATTAGCACCTGGATCGATGTGGAATTAGATCACCGGATGATCTTGCACGAGGACGATCCGGCGCTCCCCATGCTGCGGCAACTCAATGAGCCAGTGCACGTAGTCCCACACAACCCGACGGCTGAAAACATCGCCAAACTGATTTTCGACTTTGCCGCGTCGCAAAAACTGCCGGTGAGCGAGGTCACGCTGTGGGAAACCCCAAAGTCGCGGGCGACTTACAGTGCGGAGTTGTAGCCGACGCGCAAGGCGCACAACGTGCAGCGCATAAAGAAAGCCCCTGGAAAGCGGTCGGCCGAAAACTTGGTTGAGTATTCTCAGGCGTTAGGCTAAATCGCTGTGTGGGTCGGGTTGCGATTTAGGGGACCCTAGGCAAACCAAGTCTTGTCCGTGTTCCACGCTTTCTCAAGGGGCTAGGCTGGGTATCCAGAGCGGCGTAAGAGCCGCTAACTATTCTTGTTACTGGATCTCTAATGATGCAATTGCCGTGCCGACACAAGCGCCGAAGAGCAGTTTTCGTGAAAAGGCCACTGCAATCCGCTTTTCACATAAGTGAGCAATCATGTTTCAACTTCTTTATTTAATGCTTGTTACGTCGATTCGCCAGCAACACGCGGATGTTGTTTGATTCTTGGATGACGATTGGTTAGTCTAGATGTCGAGTGTGTCGGCGCTGCTTTCGGCGCCGAGATCCGCCATTCTGACCCTTCGTTTTCGGCGCTCTTCGGCGCATGGTTGGGCGCTATGGTCGAGTTAGAATCTGTAAAACCTGTCAGAAAATGGCCACTGGCAACCGCCGGTGTTGCTGTTTTGGTCTACTCCATCGTTGTCCTCGGGTTCGTTGCCAAGAGCCGTGACATCGGTTTGCGGTGCCTGTTGACCAGCGCGAATGACGGCACTGTCGAGACTGTTGATGAGGAAACAGAGCTTGCTGGAATTCGGATCGATCGGCTGATCAACGTCGAAACGAACGGCGTACGTCCACGCGAAGGAGATACCCTCCTAAGTATTGCGAAAAAGCCGATCGGGAGTTTCACAGACTTTACTCAGGCGATGGCTGCCCTGAGTACAACTCCGACCGAACCAGGAGCGATCCTTCGCGAAGGGGGCGATGCCGAAGAATGGGACTTCCCCATCGTGGAGATCGAGGAAGATGGCCCCAATCCACGCTGGATTCAGGTGAAGTACCTTCGCATTGGCAGCGATTCTCAAGACTCAACTGTCGTGACCTCCTCCCTGAAAGAGCACTCGCTTCCGTTGGGCGCCCTCAGCTTATCGCTCGTTTGGTTCGTTCTGCACCTGGGCATCTTTCTCGTGGGGGCGATGGCGTATTGGAAGCGCCCGCTCGATTCATCGGCGCGGATGTTCTTTGCAATGTGCATCGTAACCGTGCCGGCCTTTGTGGGAGGATATCACTGGTGGGTCATCTCTGCGCGGCTGTGGCTAAACGTGCCGTTCGCGGTCTGTGCCATGCTGGTCCCGGTCGTGACGCTGCATTTCTTTTTGGTCTTCCCGCACCGCAAACCGTGGTTTGCCAAACATCCTAGAACCGTGGTGGCAGTGCTGTATACGCTCCCACTCATAGCCACAGCCGGTATGGTTGCTCTGTTGTGCTATGCAGCTTGGCAGCACAGCCATCCGCAGGTGTACACACTCGTTGAGCAGCGACACACGTTGAAGTTTGTGCAGTCTTTCATCTACGGATATTTGACTGTCGCCAGCGTCTATTTTCTAGCAACGTTGGTGGCTCTCTATGACAGTTATCGCACGACGCGCAACACCACCGAGCACGACCAGGTGAAATGGATTCTGTGGGCGGCAGCGGCATCCTTGATTCCGGTCGGATACACCCTCTATTTGGCGTACGCCAATCGCGTGGAGTTCGCGGTTGGGCACGCCCGGATTCCCATGTTCGTGGCCAGCCTGTTGTTCATGCTGGCCTATGCCGTCGGGATCGTCCGTTACAAGCTGATGTTACTGGACCAGGTCTTCAGCCGCGGTATTTTGTACTTGGTGTTCAGTTTTGGAGTCTTAATCACCTATAGCCTGGCGATCACTTTGTGCAGTCTGCTGGGCATGTCGCAGAATGAGCACTTCTTGCAGCACGCGATCTCTGTGACGCCGGTTGTGCTCGTTTCAGTCATCCTGTTGGGCTGGGTGCGTGACCGAATCCAACAAGCCCTCGATCGCCGGTTTTATCGAGAAAAGTATCAATTGGACAAAGTCCTGCAAGGAATGAATCAAGCCGTTGCGCACCTCGTCGATCCGGCCACGCTGGGACGGCAGATGTTGGATTCGTGCCGTGACGTGCTGCAGGTCAATCAGGCGGCGCTTTATCTGAGGTCATCCAGCGACGAAGATTTCAAATTGATCGCGTGCGAGGGGCGGTTGTCGTCGCCGGAGTATTTGGCGAACGATCCGGAGATTGCCGCAGCGCTGTTGGAGAATCCCAGCCTGCAGCGGGCCACGTTCAGCACCGGCAATCGGAGATCCCCGGTGCAAGACGTGTTGCACAATCTGGAAGTTGACCTGATACACGGTTTGGAGATGGAAGGCGACCTGGCGGGCATTGTGTTGCTCGGACCAAAACGAGACGGATCGCCGTTTACCGCCGAAGATTTGACGTTCCTGGCTGCGCTGGGCCAGATTATGACGTTGCACAGTTCCAAGGTGCACTACGAAATCACGCGACTGAACAACGAGCTATCACTCAAAATCGAGCGGGTGGCTGAACAGCAGCGACAGATCTCGATCTTGCAATCGGAAATCATGGGCAGCCGCCGACAATTTCCGGCGGTCACCGACGCGAACTTTCAGAACAAGCTGATCCGCGGCGACAGCCCGGCGCTGCAGCGGGTCTTGGAGACGGTTCGCAAGGTTTCGCACAGTGAGTCCTCCGTCCTGATTCGCGGCGAAAGCGGCACGGGAAAAGAACTGTTAGCGCAGACGCTGCACGAAAACAGTCCCCGCCGGACCGGACCGTTGGTCCGCGTTCACTGCGCGGCACTCTCTCCCAGCCTGCTGGAGAGCGAATTGTTCGGGCACACCAAAGGCTCGTTCACCGGCGCTCACCGGGACAAAGAAGGCCGTTTTGAAATGGCCAATGGCGGTACACTGTTTCTGGACGAAATCGGAGACATCTCCCTAGAGACGCAGGTGAAACTGCTCCGCGTCCTGCAGGAGCGGGCGTTTGAGCCAGTTGGTGGAACACGGACCGTGCATGTTGATGTCCGACTCGTGACAGCCACACACCAGGATCTGGAACAACTCATCCTGGATGGACGCTTCCGCGAAGACCTGTATTACCGGTTGAACGTGATTAGCATCACATTGCCGCCGCTCAGAGAACGCCGCGAAGACATTTTCGAACTGACGATGCACTTCATGCTCCGGGCAGCACAGCGGATGGGGAAGCCGATCTCCGATCTGACTCCGGAAACGATCGAGATTCTGAAGCGATATCCTTGGCCGGGGAATATTCGCGAACTGGAGAATGTAATCGAACGGGCGGTCGTGTTGGCCGACGGCGAGGTCATTACGCCTGATGACTTGCCCCGTGAGATTGTGCACCCGCAACCGTCGCAGTTGCAGTTGGGGGAGCGGCGCTCCCCGTTTCAGCAAGCGTCCAAATCGGCGGCACGTTCTCCGGCACCGGACCGCTCCGAACAGAGGGCTGCCGCGACGTCGGCCGCCGAGTGGACTTCGGAAGAGCAACGGCTGCGCAACGCGCTGGCCCAGTGCGACGGAAACAAGGCCCGCGCCGCTCGGCTGCTGGGCATGCCCCGCAGCACCTACTACAGCCGACTGAAGAAGTACCGCATCTCGTAAGGATTCCGGGTTCTCAGCTTTGTCGGATATCAAGCTTCAGTGTGGCTGCGGACGGAGTGAGTCCGCCCTCAGAACCAGAAACCAGGGCTCGCTTCGCTCGCCCCCAGAAAACCAAGGCCAAATCGGAGTATTCCGACGGAGCCTACACTGCGTGGCTACGTTTATGCGCCTGATCGTTGCGTGGCTGTCCAATTGCGGTCAAAGAGCATTGACCAAGTAGAACTCGCCAGACTTTGCCGAGAGGTATGTCCGCAGACCCGTTAGGTATTCAGTAAGAAATTCGGCGGTCGCTGAGCCTTGCAGTTCGTCAATGGTCAACCATTGGGGCACGACCGAAGCGATTTCGTCGTCGCTGATCGAGGCGAGGCGTTCAATCAGCGCACCGGGCAGGGTTTGCGGCCATGGGCCTTCGTCGCGTGGCTCGCCGACCAGATCGAATTGGCCGATCAAGTCATCGTAAGCCCCGACGTCGAGCATCTCGCCGAGTTTGCAGAGCTCGATCATGCCGACGCCTTTGCACATAAACCAACGATCTCCCTCGTATCCGTCCTCGGAATCCAGGATCGCCCAGAGTTCAGAAGCATCGCAGTTCAAGATGTCGTTGACAGGCATCGTGTTTCACTTTCGTCCGTAATGAGTGTTCGAAGATGCGATTGGGCAGGGAGTCGAGAGTTGACCTGCCCAGAGGTCCCTGATTTTCTCCGCTGATTCTACGGAGTCAACCTCGTCCATAAATTTGTCTCGTTGGGTGTCGTGACGCATCCTGATCATCGTGCGGCACCAAGAAATGCAACACCGAAGACGTCCAGGTTGTCAGTTGAGCATCAGCGATGGCACGGTTGATCACAGGCGTGTGAAATACGAATCTCCGAATTCGCTTGGCAAGACGATCGACGTGGCAGAGCGTGACCGCCCTGGGAGTCGATTGAGGACGTCGAGGGGTGCAGTGGCGGAGCCCATGTGCCTCATGAGGGCTTGCAGGGCTCTGGTTTGACAACGATCAGCGCTGTGGGACGGTGGGGAATTCTCCGACGAGACGTCTGTCCGTCGGTCGTAGCAGATGACGAATGTCACATGCCTCATGGACCGTCTGGTTGCAGCTTGATCGCAACAGTCACATTTTTGGGGTACCGCCCGTCGGTTCCAGGGCCCAACAACTCGATCGGCCGATGAATTGTGCGAAATCCGGGATAGGAGATCGTCAGGTCGTAAGTTCCCGGTTCGCCCACAAACGATTGCCTGCCGTATTGCTTGCTGTTCGGAGCAAGCGCGCCGCTGGGACCTTTGAGTTGAATGTCACAGCCCGGCAATGGGATACCCTGAGGGGTGTAGACTCTGATTGTTCGAAACCCTGGTTGCTCGACCTTCCTGGTGACGGTGTCGGGGGTCAGGTCGAGTTGTTTGGCCTCGGAGTCTTTGAGCGAGAATGTGATAAGAATGTGGGGATCGCGGATCGCTTCTCGCGTCAGAAAATAGTCGCCCGCAGGAATGTCTTTGACTGAGTAAATTCCTTGCTCGTTCGGCACGACGCGTGCAAACAGCCGTCGATCTTGACTCCACATTGCGAGTGACGAAATTCCATAAGGTCCGCCAATGTTCTGGTCCAACTTGCCCTGCAGCGATGCGTCGCCCTGCGGAATATTCAGTGTCACGTCTTGATTTAAGCTTGCAGCGGTGACTTCGACTCGTTGTCTGACGCTGAACCCGTTTGGCAGAGAAGCAATTAGTTCATAGCTTCCCGCCGGGACCTGCTTGATGACGTAAGGTTCAGCATCGCTTTGGCGGGTTGACAGAACTCCCACCCGCTGACCATGTGTCCAGATCGGGTTGTACTCCTGCAGACTCAGCCTAACATTCGCTGCCGGCTTTGGCTCACAATGGACGGTGAGGCGTCCAACGGCAAGATCGACGTTTCCGACGTCTACGCTCTCCGAAGGGAGCCGGAAACTCTTCACGCGAACCCAGTCTCTACGACTCCCTTTCGCGAGATAATAGAGCGTGCGTTCTCCCGGACCGGCGCCATGGAAGACAAAAGAACCGTCCTTGTCGGTATAGGCGTTAGCGTGAAAAATGCCAAAATGTGGGCTTTTGCCCGAGAGCTTCAGCTTGGTGTTCTTTCGTGGCGCGCCGTTGACCAAGAGTCGGCCGGAAAACTTTGATTGGCCTCCCAGGTTGAGAATCTGTGTCTTGCCGCTTTCCGGCAAGATCGCATGCCCCACGACACCTTCCGCTTGCCAACTGTTGGCGCGGTGAACGTAGCAAAGTTGATCGGGCAATCGTGAGACTTCGTAGTCGCCGTTTTCATCGGTAATCGCCTGGCCAACCCGGCCCGATTCCCTGTCGTCGAAGCCCATCCGCTCCCGAAAATACAAAGTCACGTTCGGTTCCGGCTTCCCGTCGGAATCGAACACCCGCCCGCGAATGGTGCCGCCTTGCTTCAGAGTAATCGTGAGCGGCTCCGGACTGGATCCAGCATCGAGTTTGATATTTTCGACCATGGCATACGTAAAATCTGGATGAACGACCTTTAAGCTTTCCGAGCCAACGGCGAGATGCTCAATGGTGAATTTTCCGCCGACTGTTTCCACGGCCTCGTCATCGCTGCTGAACGGCCCCCGTCTCTGCGGTGTCGTGCCGTTTGACATTGACATCGGAATCACCTTGGCCCCGTCAACCGGCCGGCCTTGCTCGTCCACAACGGTTCCGGAGAGCGAAACTCCTTCAGACATTTCGATTCGAACCGGTTTGTCGCCATTCTCTTCAGTATTGATCTGTACACTGCGCGCCCAAGCGAGGCCCTCTGCGGCGACCTGAACCACGTAAATACCGGGACCAACGAGATCAACAACAAACTCTCCTGTTTTGCTCTCAACGGTCTGCCATTCCGGTGACTGATAAGAATACGACCCGGGCAGCATGCGCAACGTTATGGCGCGAACACGAAAACTTCGAACCGGCTGCTTCGTATCGCTGTGTACGACCGTGCCTCGTAACTTCCTGTCGCTTTTGGCCTTGAGCTCCAGTTTGATGTCATCGGAGGGAGCGACGACGTTCCGCAGCACCTTCGGCTCGAGCTCTCGGGACGTAATACGGATCGTATACACTCCGCGCGGAATGGGGTCGATGCGAAAGCTCGTTTCGCCCGATTGGAGAAAAACGTTGCCGCTATATTTCTGATCGACCGAGCGTACGTCGATCCGGAATCCGAGTTTCGGCGGAGCACCTTTGTAGCGAATCGTACCCGAGAGCGAGACCATCGATGCGGGAGAGGGGTAATTGAGCTTTACGGCGATTGGACCCTTGACCTTGGAAAGATCCGTCGGTTTCATCACGGGCATTGGCATTGAGCCATTTCCACCCGTCGGGACGGAGATGGCCACGTTGTATTTTTGAGAAATGATGTGTGGTATCGTGAATAACCCGTCCTCGCCGATTTCGACACCGACCGGATTTCGCCCAAAATTCCACCAGACTGGGAGCGCATTGATTCTCCAACCGGCCGGTGGTTTGCTATCGGAGCAGAATGCTTTTCCCGTCAGACTCACACCTTCTTGTTGCACAATCTTCCGTACTGTGACTGCTTCGGGGTCGTTGAGTTTGACCTCAATTCTTGTGTAGGCGTATTTCGGCGAAGAGGTGGCGACGACATATTTGGAATCGGAAGCTTTTAGTCCCAAGATCGCGTAACCTTGCTTATTTGTGCTCACGCTTTCTCGGCTGACGTAACTTGTATCAGAGACCGATTTGGCGTATATCGACACGCCCGAAACCGGCAATCCAGACTCATCGACCGTTTCGATGCGAAGTCGGCAGGCGCGCTTGAGCGTGATGTTCTTTGTCGTCGTCGTATCGGCTTTCAGGGTGACATGGGGAGTCTCATCACTTCGCTCCAATCCGACCCATCGCTCGGATTTGATCCGCATCCGATGTTCGCCCGGCTTTTCGACGCTTAAAAATCTATAGCGCCCCTCCTTGTTGGTCTTTGTGGTAATCACTCGCCCGACAGGATGATGGTGAATTTCGACTTTGGCATCGGTGACCGGCGCGCCGGTTTCGTCGACGATCCTTCCCGTCAAAATTGCCTTCGGCGCAGTTGGTTCCTCCGGCTTCGCAGCCGCTCGATTCTCCGGCCCCAATGCCACGGTTTCGGTCGACGGCGATCCGTCGTCCCCGCCCTGATCGGCCGCTTGCGAACGCTCAGCCCCTGACATCGGCAGCAGCAAGACGCCGATCAAAACGATCGTCATAACTCCAAGGACGCCTAATCCGGCCGATTTGGGAATCGGCAGGGACACCATTCGACGAATCCGCTGCACCAATAACTTGCGTGATTCGACGATTTCGATCAGTTGCAGCGCAGCGGGAGCGGGGCGTCGCATCATTGACGCGATATCCAACAGAGTGGTCGAGTACCGCTGTGTCTGAGAACTGAATGCCACCAGCACGGCATCATCAACAGCCTGTTCGCGCAAACGCCTGAGAATTGCGTTGGCAACCCAAACCAGAGGATTGTAGAAATAAATGATTTGCAGCAGAGTCTGCAGGCAATTCAGATGCAAATCGAATCGTCGCCAATGCGTCACTTCATGAACAAGCACCAAGCGAAATTGTTCGGTGTCGAGTTGATCGAGCAGATGGCGAGGCAGGAGAATCGTCGGCTTTCGCAGGCCGCAGATGCCTGGACTGCTCAACTCATCGGTAACTCTCAACTGCACCCGGTGTTGGCGAATCCCCAGCCGGCTGCAGCAATCCTGCAGCAAATTCTCAAGCTCGGCCGGTGCCGCCGCTGCTCGGTGTATGAGTCGCCGAATCTGCACAGCCCGCCAAGCAACCACCACACACAGCGACATCGCTGCCGTCAGCCAGCCCAAAAATAACCATGCCGTCGGCTGCAGTTGCTGCCTCGGCACCGAAGCCGCGTTTCGCTCAACAGAGGAGGGGGGCACAGACGTCACAATTGTGTCGGCGATTGCCGGAGGTGTCGCATCAGAAATCAATTCCTCGGGCTGGAATTCCGGCGGAACAAGAAACGGTTCGGCCGGAGTCGAATCGGTAATCGTCGTCGGGGAAGTTTCCGACCGGGAGGAACTGCCGGCAATCGACGTGTCGACGGCTGAAGCGGTGTCGGCGGCGGAATCTGTGGGCTGAGACTCAGTCAGCCAATAAGCGATGCTGGCCGGAGAGCCGAGCGTCACCGGCAGCAATAATTTCACGAGCACCAGCGACCACATCCAATAGCGAAAGACGGGGCGGACACGATTGCGCAAACACAAATCGACGAACAGCAAAACCGTCACGAGAACGCAGGTCTGCACAAACATTGCAGAACCAAATTGCCAACATGCCGCGCCGCAATCGTTGAGGAGTGCGATCATACGATCGAGTGAGCCGCTCATGATTTCATCTCCAAGAGCCGTGGCTGTACGGGTTACTTTTTGCTGCGATCGGCGCGATTGACGATGTCACGAAGCTGTTGCAGTTCATCTTTTGAGAGTTCCTCTTCGTCGACGATAAACTCAATCATCGGCGTCAATGCTCCATTGAATGCGCGGCTCAGCATGCGCCGCAATTCACCGCGTTTGGCGTCATCGCGGCTGATGACTGCGCTGAATAGATTCAAGTTGCGAATGGTGCGGCGGGTGAGCAGGCCTTTCGCGACCATGCGGTCCATGGTGGTCTTGATTGTGCTATATGCCCACGCCTGCTGGTCCGCCAACGCTTCTTGGACGGTCCCGGCGGTGCATGGTTCTTCTTCCCACACGACGCCCATGATCACCCATTCCATGTCGGTCAGCGAACTCAACTTCTGTTTCTGCTTTTTACCCATCAAATCTCCCTGTAGACGACATATGTAGATGTTATACGACAGTTGTCGAACGATCAAGCAAAAAGTTGCCCGGATTGCGTCCATCAGTTACGTTAGACTCGCAGCCAATCGGCCCTTGAGGCTCAATTCGCATTTGTAGCAGACATCGGGAGCATTTCGATCGGCGTACCTATGCCGCTGCACCGGTCAGTCGGCAGGCTTATTCGATCTTACAAGGCAGGGTATGTTTCCCGCATGTTTTTCTGCCGCTCCTTCACATTAGTGGCCTCACAAGCTTCGCGTAATTCATGCTCTCTCGCCGATTGGTTGGTTGCCTCGTCCCGATGGTGTGCTGCTAGCGAAGCCCCCGATCGAGTAGCCGCGCGAGTTGAAGTGAGTCCGCACACCCGGTAGCCTGAGCGATGGCCCTGCGGATCAGCAGCCCCGGACTGTTGCGGCCCGGGGAGTGAGCGCCTGCTGGTCCGCGGGCTACTCTTGATTGACGGCGCGCGTCAAAGCTGGCCGATCAGGTCCAATTGCCCGCCGTTAGGCGGACCGCTCGACTGGCGACGATTGTAGCCGAGAAAATCGGACTCTTTTCATCTTCAGTACTTGAGATTTGACATAGACAGAGGTCGCCGTGCAGGAAAGCCGACTCAAGACGTCAATCGCGGGAGCAATCGGCAACGTTTTAGAGTGGTACGACTTTGCGGTTTTCGGATTTCTCGCGCCCTTCATGAGCAGTCAGTTTTTCCCGGCGTCCGATCCCGTATCAGGATTGATCAAGACGTTTGGCGTATTCGCCGCCGGTTACCTGGCACGGCCGCTGGGAGGGATGATTTTTGGCCAAATGGGTGATCGACTCGGTCGCAAGCGCGCCCTGCAGGTCTCCGTGGCAGCGATGGCGATTCCGACATCGCTAATGGTCATCCTGCCGACGCATGAACAAGTCGGGGAGTTGGCCCCGCTGCTGTTGGTCACTCTCCGCCTCGCGCAGGGGATTTCAGTGGGGGGCGAGTTTTTCGGCTCCAGCACATACCTGGTTGAAGTCGCTCCCGAGAACCAACGAACTTCGTCCGGGTCTTGGACGATGTTCGGAGCCGTGGCGGGAATATTACTCGGTTCCGCAGCGGCGACATTGATTCACAACTTCTTGACGGACGAGCAAGTCTCGCATTGGGGTTGGCGACTTCCCTTCCTGGGTGGACTGGTGATCGGAATTGTCGGTTGGAGAATGCGGCGCGGATTGTCTGAGACGGCCGACTTTGTCTCTATGCAAGCGGCCGGCAACACGGAACGCCGGCCTGTTGTTCAGTCCGTCAAAGAAATGCCCGGGCGCGTCGCGCAAATCGCGGGGATTTCACTCAGCCTCGCGGTCGGCGTTTACACGCTGTTTGTTTGGATGCCCGCTTACCTCACGAATTTCGTCAAACCGCCAATCGATCATGCGCTGTTGATCAACTCGTTGGCAATGGCCTTTATGCTGGTCTTGATGCCGCTTGCCGGTAGACTTGGAGACCGCATCGGATACAAGGCGGTCCTCTCGGTCAGTTCATTGGGACTGGCGCTGACCGCTTATCCGCTCTTTCGTTGGATCGACGGCGCTTCGCTGGTTGCCGTCGTTGTCGCAATGGGGATCTTCGCCCTGTTCGTCGCAGGTCTGCAGGCCACTTTGGCGGCCGCGATGGCTGAAACGTTCCCGCCGCGGCTGCGCTACAGCGGCACAGCGCTCGGCTACAATCTGACGTTGGCGATCTTTGGAGGAACCGCGCCGCTGTTCAACACGTGGCTAATCACTCAAACGGGCGACCTGCGGGCCCCGGCATGGTATGTGACGATCATCGCCGCGATATCGCTCGCCGTGACTCTTACGCTTCGACCGTTTTCCGACAGCAAGCAATAGGTCGGCCCTGAGGACGAAACGGCGTTGCTGCGCCGCTGGGCGACGGATTGCTGGCGGGATTGCGATGCTGAAATGGTGATGGCACAATGAGTGCCGGGGCGTTGTTTGCAGAGTGAGTACAGCAATCGATATTGCTCATGTTACCGGTTTGCAGTCCGAACAGATGTCACAACACTGGAAGGAAATTTGCCCATGACCGCTACAAAACCTCACCCAAATCTTGGCTGTCAGCAGTCGCCGATCGTGCTGGAGAGATCTCTCGAAGCCAAGGATCTTGGCGTGTCGATTACTTGGGACGCACTCATACTTGAAGCCAAGGATGACGGTTATTGCCCCTCGCGCAAACTGAGCGCCCAAGCGACGAAAAAGGGTGGAGTTCTGATACTCGACGGCGAGTCATACGTGCCGATTGACTTCCATTGGCATTTCCCGTCAGAGCACGTGCTGCCAAAAAAAGGCTTTGCGGCGGAAGTGCACATCGTCCACATTCACGAGGACCACGTAGCATACGCGAAACAAGGTAAGCTCGACTGGTGCAAGATCGCGGTCATTGGAGTCTTCCTTGAAGAAGGCGCACCGGGATATCCTCCGATGGATGTCGCCGCCGACAAAGACAAACGCGAATACGAGGTTGCCCGCAGCAAACTCCTCCCGCGGAACCGCACCGCAATTCGCTACGAAGGCTCGCTCACAACACCCCCGTATAGTGAGAATGTGACGTTTATCGTTTTTGAAAACACCGTCACCGCGACGAAGGCACAACTGAAGGATCAGAAGCTCCCGAACGCTCGCGAAACGCAGGCACTCAACCGACGCTATTGCATTCAGGGCAAAGTGACGTACAAGAAGTAGTCGCATCGCTTCTCAGCGAATCTGAGAACAACCGGCCGCAGGATCAGCCGGGCGTTCGGCGAGCAGGATAACCGTCGAACCTGGGGGCGGACTATCGACCGACGCCATCCACCCTGAAACATCTTTTGCGACAGATCTTAGTCCTTTGTAAGACCAAAGGATTGGAGGCGCAGAAGCTGTCAGACTTCTGAGAACGCAATCGGTGCAGGCGCGTTTCCGAACTCTCACGAGTTCGGCTACCCATAAAGCTGAGATTCGACAATGCCTAGAACCCGCCGCCTTTGCGCTTGCGGCCGCTTTTGCCCGAACCGCCGCCTGAGCTTTGTAGCAAACTGGGCTTAGTCGCCGAACCTCCGGCGGCCACATTGCGGCGATGTGCGTAGCGGATGGGGTAGGATGCCCAAAACTGATCATCGCGGCCTTCAAGCTTGAGATTCATTCCATCGAAGACACGCGGTTTGCCTTGGACGCTGTTTGCGAGCCCGTTTTCTGAGACGTATTGAGTGAAGGCCAGCCATTGCCGGTCGGGTGCGGACATGTTCAGGAAGTTTTTGCGCTCGGGTTTAAATCCGGCAAATTCCCGCGGCAGCGGCGCGGTGTGCACGGCTGCAAGCAAGAACGCCATCGTGATGTATCCAGTCAGCACGGCGAAGACCCAACGTCCGGCTTGATAGGCCGGAGGCGGCAGTTCGACATCGATCGGGGCGATCTTTTCGGTGAGAACGCGAATTAGCGACACCGATGCGGCGAACAATACGCACAGGGCGACGAAGTCGGCATAGTCCGCGGGAATCATATCCTCCAGCAGCACGGCGAGCGGTTCAAAAAAGTTCATCGCGATGAGGCCGGAAAATATCACCGACAGAAAAATGATTCCTGCTCCCCATGCGCCTTCACTGGCGACGCACCATGCGACGCTTCCGAACAAAACCAACAGAATGATGCTGAATAACATTTCCATGATGAATCTTCTTTGTAGTCGCGATTGTCGAGCGGCTATTTGACGACGCGGAGCAACTCCTGCATCGATGTGACACCATGCACGACCAGACGTAGTCCCTCTTCGAGCATGTAGAGCATGCCCTCCTTGCGGGCTTCGGCTTTGATGGCCGTCATCACGGGGTTTTCGCGAATGAGATCGCGGATGCGATCGTTGATGACCAACAATTCAAACACGCCGATCCGTCCTTTGAATCCGAGGCCGTTACAGGTCGGGCACTCATATTGGGGGTTTTCCGGCGGGCGGTAGAAGACTTCGATTTTTCCCGAGGACAAATTGGCCCTCTTGAGGGTTTCCGGTTTTGGCTTATAGGGCTCTTTACAGTCGGGACAAAGTTTGCGGACGAGCCGTTGGCCAAGAATGGCCGTGATGGAGGTGGAAATCACAAACGGCTCGACCCCCAAATCCAACAGCCGAAACAGCGCCGTAAAGGTGTCGTTGGCGTGAATCGTGGAGAAGACCATGTGGCCGGTATTGGCCGCCTGGCAAGCGATCTTCGCCGTTTCCCCGTCACGAATTTCTCCCACCATCAACACGTCCGGGTCCTGCCGCAAAATGCTGCGCAATGAATTGGCGAAGTTTTGTCCCGCCTTTGTATTAATCTCAATTTGCGCGACGTTTTTCATTTTGTATTCGATCGGATCCTCAACGGTGATGATGTTCCTTTGGTAGGAATCAATCTCGTTGAGGGCCGCGAAGAGCGTAGTTGATTTTCCCGCCCCGGTTGGTCCACAGCTGAGCAGCAGGCCGTGCGGGAGGTGAATGATGTCGCTCAGCTTCTTTTGGATTTGTTTCCGCAGGCCCAACTGCGCGAGCTGGCTGACGGCGTTCGACTGATCCAAGATCCGCAGGCTGAGCTTTTCTCCCAGCTGCGTACCTTGCGTGGCCACACGGAAGTCGACGTCGCGTCCCTCCATGTCCGCGCGGAAGCTGCCGTCTTGCGGCCTGCGGCGCTCGGTGATGTCCATCGCGCCGAGTACTTTGAAGATGTTAATCACCGATTCTCCGACGGCGCGATCGAACGGCTCGGCGGGATACATCACACCATCGATGCGGTAGCGGGTGGATATCTCATCTTGGTTCGGTTCCAGGTGAATGTCGGTCGATCGCCGCAAGATCGCGTCGTAGACCAATTCCTTGGCCGACATAAAGCCTTTAGAGGTTTCCACCTGACGCGAACGGCCTTCGTCGTCGCCGACGCCGGAGATCGATTTACCCATGAACTCAATCGGCGGGCCTGAGATTTCTTCGCCCCCCAAGCCCTTGCCGATGTCGACCCCCAGCCGGGCCAGTTGCCGGTTGACAAACTTCGTGATGTGGTCACGAGTCATCACCCGTCGGGACTCGGGTACACGGCTATTGCGCTCGCGGATGTATAACCCCAGCGGGACCGCGTACAACAGCGACATCGCAACAAAACCCAGCGCGAAATGCGGCAGCACTAACACCAACACGAATGCCGCAATCCCGCAAAAAAATGTGATCGCGTTCCACTGTTCGTGCTGCAGTTTCAATCCGCGGCTATCCTCATCGACCCACTTGGTGGACCAGACCCAGAGGATCAGCAGCAGGAGAACTGGAATCAACCGCAATAGGCTGAGATACCACCCCGCTTCGTTGGCGGTCGGCGAATTCCCGCGATAAAAGCTGAACCGTCCCGGCAACGGCGGATACTCGCTGGGAGGAGTAAACGCCGGATTCTGTTGGGCCAGCACCAAAGTCGCAAACCGTTCGGTCGAGCGCGGCTGGTTGCCGGTCCGCGCCGGTTCGCCACCAAAAGAGGGCAAGCTGCTGCCCACGACAGCGGCCCATCCGATCAACAGGGCGATCAGGAAACGGGCTCTGAAGCGGCGCATTGCGGCGAGAAGACTGCTGCGATTCGCCTTGAAAAACATCCCTTTCCGAAGTTGATCATGATGAGTAGCGCTGGTCACCGTGAAGCCCCCCTCCCGGAAAAGTGCAGTTTCCCCCGTTACAGCGCCGGCTGACGAGCGTCGTCGGCGATGCGTCCGCAAGATGTGCAGCAACAAAAACTCGCGGTAACGTCAAAGAATTCCACGTGCCTTCACTTCGATTCCCTTCAAGATCATCTTCAGTTGCTCGACGTTCGGAGAGACTTCGAACGCCGTCGCACGGCTGATGAATTCCTTGTCAATAAAGTACTTCAAGCTGTCATTGAACTCCTGCATCCCTTCTTCGCGCCCTATACGGATGGCGTCAGGCAGCTTTTCGTCGTTTTCCTCGAGGATCAATTTGCGAACCGTGGGATTTGTGATCATGATTTCCACGATCGGCACCCGCTTGGGCTCATCGCGGACCGTGGGAAGCAGTTTTTGTGCCACGATGGCATTCAGGTTGAATCCCATACTGCTCCGCAATGCGGTGTGCATATCTTGCGGGAACAGGTCCAAAATACGCCCGATCGTACTGGGAGCCGTCGACGCGTGAATCGTCCCGAACACCAAGTGGCCCGTTTCGGCCGCGTGCATCGCCGTCGAAAACGTCTCCCGATCCCGCATTTCGCCCACGAGCATGATGTCGGGATCTTCCCGCACCGCATGCTTCATGGCGATTTCGAAATCTTTGACGTCGATTCCGACCTCCCGCTGATTGATCAGACACTTTTGCTCGGTATAGACGAATTCAATCGGATCTTCGATCGTCAAGATGTGTTTGCGCTTCCGCTGATTGATCCAGTCGAGCATCGATGCGATGGTCGTACTCTTACCGCTGCCGGTGACGCCGGCCAGCAAGATCATGCCTTGGTCAAATTGACAGAGACGTTCCATCACCGGCGGCAGATTCAAACCGGCAAAGTCGGGGATATGGCGTTCCACTTTACGGGAAACCATTCCCACATTGCCCATCTGGATAAATAGGTTGACGCGGAACCGCCACTGTTTGCCCTCGTACTCGACGATATGTGCGAAGTCGGCGCCGCCATCGCGGTCGAAGACCTTCTTCGCGCGGTCGTCCATCATCGCGAAGCAAAGCTGCTCCATCCGCTCCTTGGTCAAAATGTCCATCTGGAGTTCGCGGAGCGTACCCTTAATCCGCAAAATGGGCGGCTTGCCCACCTTCAGATGCAAGTCCGATCCTTCGAATTTAATCAATTGCCGGAATAGTTTGTTGACTTCCAAGTCACCCGCGGTGCCGGTGACTTTGGGGGGTGGGGGCGGAGCGGTTGTATCGGGGACGAGCGGTTCGGTAACGGGATCGGCAGCGGTCGACATAGACTTTGCTCCGGGTTGATCTAGTACTCTTTGACAGCACAGTTGAGATGACGGCGATGTGCATAAGGCGATCGGCGCGCGTCTCTCCTTCATTTTAACCCCAACGATAGACGCTTCGCCAGAGTCATTGCCGCTGCTGCGACTGATTTTCGGGCTCGATTGAGCTCGCTGCGCGGCGATTCGGTCAATCAGCCAGTATCGGGTTGGGCCGCACAATCACGCCTCGCTCGGCCAAATAGGCTTTCGTCTCGGGGATCGAATACTCGCCATAGTGGAAGATACTGGCGGCCAGCGCCGCATCCGCTTTGCCTTCGGTCACCGCCAGAAACAGATGTTCCGGAGACCCCGCGCCTCCGCTGGCAACGAGCGGAATCTTCACCGCGTCCGCGACTGCGCGCGTAATCGGCAGGTCATACCCATCTTTGGTGCCGTCGGCATCCATTGAGGTCAACACAATTTCGCCCGCGCCGAGTGATTCGACCTCTCGGGCCCATTCGACCGCTTGCAGGCCGGTGGGGACCCGTCCGCCGTTGATGAACACCTCCCAGAATTCCTCGCCGTTTCGGTCGACCCGCTTGGGATCGATGTTGACCACGATACATTGGCTGCCAAAACGCCGTGCTGCCTGGCGGATGAATTCCGGGTCTTTGACCGCGGTGGAATTGATGGACACTTTGTCGCATCCGGCATTCAGCAAGGTGCGGATGTCGTCCAATGTACGAATTCCCCCGCCGACGGTGAGCGGCATGAAGATCACTTCCGCCGTTCGCTGCACAATGTCGACCAAGATATCGCGCTCTTCGTGGCTGGCGGTGATATCCAAAAACACCAGCTCGTCGGCCCCCTCTTCTTCGTAGCGGGCCGCGACTTCCACCGGATCGCCCGCGTCGCGGAGATTGACGAAATTGGTTCCCTTGACCACGCGACCGCCGTGGACGTCGAGACAGGGGATAATGCGTTTGGCCAGCATTGTTTGAATCGAGAGTTATTCGGGTGGAGTGTGCCGTCTGATTGAGTTCTAATCTAGTTCACGCGCCGACAACGGTCAATGAGCCTCTCAGTGCTCTGTTCCGCGCTCAACATGAGGTGAACGCGTCGCCCGTACTGTGGGATTTGGCCAACAAATGCGAGCGACAAAGCCGAAGAGATTGGCGGCCGTTGTCGTTCTGGGCTTCTACAACGGCGCCCCGGTCCAGAAGGGAGATTCATGACACTTGCGGTCATCTTGCTGTGTGTGCTTTGCCTGGCGTATGCCAACGGCGCAAATGATAATTTCAAGGGGGTCGCCACCCTTTTTGGCAGCGGTACAGCGCATTATCGCGGCGCGCTGCTGTGGGCGACGGCGACCACCTTTCTTGGTTCGGTGACGGCCGTCTTCTTGGCCGAACGATTGCTCAGAGCGTTCAGCGGTAAGGGAATCGTTGGCGCCGAACTTGCCGGGACTCCGGCTTATGGTGCAGCCGTTGCGCTGGGTGCGGGGGCAACCGTGTTATTGGCGACGCGCTGGGGATTGCCGATCTCGACCACGCATAGTCTCGTCGGAGCGCTGGTCGGGGCGGGATGGGCAGCCAGTGCCGAAATCCACTTGCAGCATCTTGGCGCAAAGTTCTTTTTGCCACTGTTGGTCAGCCCGGTGATGGCGGTCGTCTGCACTGTCGCGTTGTATTACATATTTCGCAGGCTGCGGCGTTGGAGCGGGATTACCGAACAAACCTGTTTTTGTATCGGGCAGGAAACAGTCGAAGTCGTCCCCCTGCTTTCCCAAAGTGCAGCGCTGAAGCGCGTGGAACAATTGACTGCAAAGGTCGGAACGACCGTGCAGTGCCACAATCAATATTCCGGATGCGTGCTCGGCGTCGAGGCCGCGCCGACGCTCGACAAATTGCACTATCTCTCCGCAGGCGCGGTCAGCTTTGCCCGTGGGCTTAATGACACGCCGAAAATCGCGGCGCTGTTACTTCTTGCCCCAGCTATCGGCGGAATTAGCGGCACCGCGCTCGTCGCGGTTGTAATGGCCGCCGGGGGATTGTTGAGTGCCCGCAAGGTGGCGGAAACGATGAGTCAAAAAATCACCTCAATGAATCATGGTCAAGGATTGACCGGGAATCTGGTGACAGCATTGATTGTGATCGGTGCCAGCCGACTGGGAATGCCGGTCTCCACCACACACGTAAGTTGCGGCAGCATGTTCGGTATCGGCGCTGTTACGAAACAGGCCCATTGGTCAACCATCGGCAAGATTCTGACCGCATGGATTACCACGTTGCCCTTGGGCGCGGCGCTGGGGTTTGCCAGCTATTGGGTCTTACACAGCACCTCATGAAAGTGTCGCCGGACCAAAAGTGCCGGTAAGCCCTGTCGCGCAAAGTGTTTCAGGATGGCTGGGAGCGGACGTCAGTCCGCCCCTAGGTTTTGAAACTGGGGGCTCGCTTCGCTCGACCTCAGCCACCCATCGTCAATCGGGAGGTTTTCGACACGACCTAGCTTGCAGGTGGCGTTTCCGGCCGAGCGACCGGTGTTCCGAGAGACGGCTGATCGCGGAATTCCCGAAACAGTTGGTCGATACCGCCCTCCGGCAAGAGTCTCGTCCTCAATGGATTCGATGCGATGCTGCGTTTCGCTGCAGCGCTTTCCGATTCGCGTCCCAGCCGCCGGTACGCTTGAAGCAAGAACAAATCACAGCCAAGTTTCGCCGCGTCATGGTCGGCCTTTTCGCGAAGTCGCTCCCACTGCGGCAGTAATTCGGCAACTTTGTCATCAGGCAGTGCGTCCACAAAGTCCCCGGCGAACATTGGCAGCATGGAGAGAATGGCCAGATGTGACGCAAGTTGGTCCACAGCATCTAAGCTTTCGACGGTGGTGTACGCGTCAAAGTTGACCTGGCTGAGAAGAAGCGGGGCTAACGTATGCGTGGCGAAATCGGCATAGTCACTGTGGTGCTGTTGTAACAGTAGCAATTGCGCAAGCAGCGTTGCGTGAACAAGCTTCTTGGCATCGTCGTCGGCCGCTTCCAACGCCTGATTGAAAAATCGCTCACCTTCTGCTGCGGCGTCAAGGCTCAAAAAGACCTCGGACTGATACAGTCCGCGGAGCAGTTGTGGAATCGACCCTTGCGGATTGAGAACTTCCATCTGCCGCCGCACCAGAGTCGCTTCGCCCTGTCCGTCTGTCACCGGTTGATCGCCCGCTTGCGGCATTTTGGGAAGGAACGTCTGTTCAAACTCGGCCAGTTTTTCCGCGGCTTCGTCGTCTCGCCCCAATTTGTGTAGACAGTAGTAATGAAAAAACGAAAAGTTACGGGGTCCCGTGAAGGACTCGATCGATTCGTTGATTTCCGGCGCCTGGGCGGGCGGTAATTCCTCTGTCGCCTGCTCGTACCATTTGAGGGCCTCATCAAAGTCGCCTTTGATCTGGAGATAGTGGCCGACTTGGACCTTTTCTTGCGGGTTGACCGTCATCCATTGCATCTCGCCCGACTCGACATCAAGGATTGCAGCGGGGTCACCGGGACGGAGTCCCCACCGCAAGATTTGCGACAGTTGGGATCGGTAAGTCGGTGTGAACGTGCACCATACCGACAGTTTTTCTTCCGTCGGCGACCAACGCGGGAATGTGACCCGCATCCCGGAGAAGACTTTCTCGCCGGCGGAACTGCCGTCGCCGGGGGCCAGCATTACCGCGTCGCGGGCCAGCGGCTGCGGCTGAAATAGAACCGCCCAATGTTGGTCGTGCAGATCGGCGATCTGATCGTCGACGACGACATACGCCATTCGGGCGCCTGAAGAATTCCAGCCGGCAAATCGGCGTACCGCACGATCGTTGACGGGATCAGAGATCTCGCCGTTTTGGTCGATCAACCGTAACTCCGGCTGCTCGCCGCCAGTGACTGCGGCCAGTCTACTGCTGTCCGGCGTCCAGTGCAGGTCGTGATAGGGTGAATCCCCCTGTTGCAGCCTGCGGACACTCCGCGACTCGACGTCGCAAAGTTGCAGCACATATGTCGTTTTCGGTTCGGGCCCCTGCTCAGTCTGTTCGGTCACGAACGCAAATCGGATTTGGTCAGCCGACCATGCGGGTCGCGCCGCGCGCAGACGTTCAATCAGCTGACCGTGGTCTGTCGCCGTTGCGTTACTTGCGGAATCGGGGACGCGCCACCAATTGCCGCTATCGGTCTCGCTGATCCAGAGTCCGTCATTCGGATCCTTCCCGTCGATCGAACCGACCGTGCAAGCCAAGTATTTGCCGCCGGGCGCATAGTCGCACAGAATGCGATACGCGAGGTGCGGGAACCGCCGATGGAATTCGCCGTCGGCCAAATCATATTCAAAGATGCCGTGCTTCGTGTCGTCGACCTTCCGCACAAAAAGGATCTTCTCGCCCGAAGGATGCCAGCGGACGGCCAAGTTGGCGGCGACATAGCCCACATGTCCGCAATCGGCGTCGAACAGCTTTTTCGGTTCGGCGTTCTCGTCGGCGGAAAGGTCGTCGCGCAGCCAGCAGGTATAGCGAATCTTGCGGAATCCAAATCGTCGCCCTTCGGGTGCATCGTCCCAATCTTGAAACGTCGCCGGTGTCGATTCGTCAGGTTCAGCATGGGGGTCGACAGCCGTGGTAAAGATCACGCGCTGTTTGTCGGGAGACCATAGTGGAGTGCTGGAAGCCAGAATACTTTCATCCGGCTGGAATATCTTGATTGGTTTGCCAGTTTCGGAATCTGTGACAAAGACGCCGTCATCGCCATGTTGAAATCCGACCGCCTTGCCGTCATTGGAAAACGTGATCGAGCGGTCTTCCCCAACTCCGCCCTCACATCCGACGAGCAGGCACGCCAGTGGAAGACAACCTAGCCAACAAAACGTGGAAACAGCTTTGCGCATGCTCATCCCCTTGCGTCGAGAGTAAAGAGTTGCGACGCGTGAAGTTGCCCCTACGCACTATTGATCCGCCACGCGACCGATTTATTCCCGGCTCTCGCGAATCAGAGCAAATACGACTCGATGGAGCCTCAACGCCGGCATGCGCTTGATCGCGATATCGCGGCGGCATCGCCGACTGAACTGAACCGACGGTCGGAAATTGGGCGCGGTCCGCACAGCGGATCCTACAGGGCACGCTCGAATGTGTCGGTTCGCTGGCGAACCTTGAGCTTGGCCACAGTAGCGACAGAGAGCGTCTTGACGTCTGCTAGCGCTTCCGGAGTGATCAGTTCAAACAGGCCTGGCAGGACTTTCGACGGCTGCACCTGTACCTTCTGTGTTCTGATCAAGTATTGCAGGCGCAGCTCCAATTTCTGCAGATTGACCGATTGAAACTGCGAGTCGTCCGTTTCGGGGAAGTACGGGTTGTGCTCGGAAACCGGCGCCGCGAAATCGATTTTGAACTTCAGCGCTTTGCCCGCCTCCAGATGAGTCACATGTGGGACGATCTGAAAAAAGGGTGTCTTCGACCCGGGGAGCGGCGGAATCCCGACGAACAGGACAAGCGTTTCTTCTTCGCCGCAGTAGCAATACGCGCCCTGCTTGTCCGGTTCGAACTGACTTTGTTCATTCAGATTCCAGAGCCCGTTGAACAGAAAGACGTCCTGCTGAGTCGGATTCTCGACCGTGTAGAGAACTTCCAGTCCACCGTCGCGGCGAACGTCGAAATTCGCTGTCAATTTGACATCATGCTCTGCGTCCACGTTCATTTCCTTTCCAGACCCAATTGCCGACCACGCCGATGTTTGCCAGGCGGGATTGGTTTACGGGTTGGGAGCCCAAGTCGTGCCGTGGCTGGTTCTCTGCCAAGGATAACCGCGTTCGCGCAAATAGTCCGCCTCGGAGGGATTGCCGGTGCTGATCGTGGTCCGTTCCTCCTGCGTCGTCCAACCGGGCAGCGGCGCACCGTTGTAGGTGCCATTCATTTGGTGAGAGCCGTGTTCCATCTCGTGGAACAGGATCGCGTCGTTAGGCATGGGGTTGGTCGGATCCTGATTGTTGGGCAACGTCAGGTTCGGGTTGAATTCCACCGTCACATCAGTGCCTTGTCCGGTCCCTGTCTTCTGCGATCCCAATCCGAGCCAACTGTTAATTGGATTGCCCGCGCCGTCGAAAACCGGTTGGCCGGCAGCGGTGGCGTCTTCAAAACTGTCCGGCCCCGCAAAACTGTTGTTACCGGTGAATTCGATGATCGTCATCGTGTGCGGACTGGCATCGATGGCTGCCAACGTCGTCCGCCCGGCATTAGTGCTGGACATCAGCGCCAAACGGTTGATGACCTGCGCCTGGAAGCCGGGTGAGCCGCTGACCACGATCGAATTGCCGATCAGCAGATTTCCAGTCCACGACCGCCGAATCGACAATCCGCCCGGACCGCCTCCTGCACCCCCGATCTGCACCGTCGGACAGCCGACCGTAATCGCGCCGCCGTGCGCCGTCATGTCGCCCATCCGCGCTGCCGGCTGTCCGCCGATCATCACGGTCACCGACCCCATAGCAATCGCGTCGGGCGGACCGGTGCAGATCGCCATGTCGCCCAGCCGAGCCGCTTGCAAGAACCCGATCTGCACAGTGGGAAAGGCCATGTTGATCGGCCCCCCGACGTGCGGCGGCGGCGGCAGCCCGGGATTGAACAGCGGGCAGGTGTGCATGTCGGTTAAACGTGCGGCGGGTGGCATAACGTATGAATACTCTCGAAAGCCGAATCAGATATCGCGACCGGGTACGATTGGCGGTGCAGGCCATGAACGTATTCAATCGCTAACCGCAAGTCCAGTCCCAAGTTAGAGCCGGTTCTCAGAGGTTCCGTCAGCCGAGACGGTGAGCGCCGGCACCCCTAATTATCGCCGCCTGGGAGTGAATGTTGCGTAAAATCCGGAAGGATCTTATTGCATCATCGAACTCCCGGCCATGAAGAGTCCCGCGAGGTACGGAACGAGAAAGACGATTTGCACGAGGAATGGTTTTGCGGCATTCTCCCAATGCATCACCACAAAGATCAGCCCCACAAACGGGACGAACAGACACCCCAGTCCCCAGAGAATACTCTCCTGAAATGCAACGATGAGCAGCCAGATGCCGCCGACAAACATTCCGATGCCTCCAATCAACATCAAGATCGTTCCCATCATCTCCATGCGATACTCCTCGTCAGAATCTTGGATTGGACAACGCAATATCTCTGCAGGCATTAACGCATAACTGACGGCCGAGGATCAAGCAGTTTTTCTGAAACAACCATGTTTCTGCCACATGTCGAACCATAACAACTCGCTCCGGGTGCATCGCAAAATCATTCAGGCGTAACACAACGTCAATTGCGACCCAGCACCGCTTAACGTAAAATATGCATCTGTGCTGATGTGATGTTGTCTTTACAACACCCGGAACCCACCCCATGCTCCGCATCCTCGGACGATCAGCTTCTGCCTGCGATGGCATCTCGCGGCGCGAGGTGCTTTGCGTGGGCGGGCTGTCGCTGTTTGGGCTGGGGTTGCCGCAGTTGCTGCGGGCGCGTGAAGCAGGTGGCGTCCGCGATGGGTCGGCCAAGTCGGTAATTCTGCTGAATCTGTTCGGCGGGCCGCCGCACATGGACATGTTCGACCTCAAGCCGCACGCGCCCGCCAATGTGCGAGGCGAATTTCGGCCGATCGACACCGTCCTGCCGGGCGTGCAGATTTGCGAATTGTTGCCGCAAACGGCGCAGGTGATGGACCGCATGACGCTGATCCGCACCTACTCGCACAGATATAACAGCCACAACCCGTACAACGTTTTGACAGGTTTCGACGGCGGCAGCGACCGGGAGAACTACTTCGCCAAGCGGACCGACCATCCCGGTATGGGCGCAATTTGTCAGTACCTCGACATCGGCGCTCGCGACGTACCGCGGTACGTGATGATGCCCGCCTTTCCCGGCTATTCGCAATCGCTCAGGCGGGCGGGCCCTTACGGCGGATATCTTGGCAGCCAATACGATCCGCTGTTTACGGTTTGCGATCCCAAGTTCGATAAGAAATCAACCGGCGACTACGACCCGTCGGTCGCGCTCGGCGCGCCGGTGTTGCCCTCGCTCGGTGCGTTGCCCGACATCACCGCCAACCGGCTCGATCGTCGTAAGACACTGCTAGACCAAGTCGACGACAACGTGCGCCGCATCGACAAGTCGCGGAGCACGCGGACGATGAATCAGTTTCAACAGCAGGTCTTCTCGCTGTTGACATCTCCCAAGACGCGCGGCGCGTTTGATCTCGCTCAGGAGAGCGACGAGATGCGCGACCGCTACGGCCGCAATTTGTGGGGATCGAGTATCTTGATCGCCCGCCGGCTGGTCGAAGCGGGTTCGACGTTCGTCACCGTGCACTGGGAAGCGAAAGGCGCCAACCATTGGGATCTCCACGGCAACAACTTCAACATGTGCCGCTCGCATCTGCCGCAGTTGGACCAGTTAACGTCGACGTTGATTCTTGATTTGGAGCAGCGGGGACTGCTCGACTCGACGCTGGTCGTGATCATGGGCGAGATGGGCCGCACCCCGCGGATCAACGCCAAAGCGGGCCGCGACCACTGGCCGCAATGCGGCTTTGCGCTGCTGGCCGGTGGCGGCGTCAAACGGGGCATCGTCATCGGCAAAACCGACGACCAAGCCGCCTATCCCACGCAGCGACCGGTCTCCGCCGGCGATATGGCGGCGACGATCTATCAATTGCTGGGGATTGATCCGGAGATGACGGTCAACGACCTCAGCGGCCGCCCGATCCACATCAACCACGGCGGCGCGCCGGTTTGGGAGGCGATCGCATAACTGGTCCCTGGTTCCCAAGCTTCAGTTTGGGAACCAGGAGAAGGTGTTCACGGAGAGAGCGAGGGCATCGCCGAACCTTTTGTTGGGCACCGTTTCTTTCCGGCGCAGGGTCTGTATGATGCACGCTCGGCTCGCGCTCTTAGATTTCCCCCTTTAGCCCCAAGTCCGCTATGAACGTCCTGAAGCAGCTTCGCGAACAATTTGAACATATCCTCGCCAGCTACACCGACGAACCGTCGACGTACGCCGCAATGATTAAACCGGCGGGCGATCCGCGGTTTGGCGACTATCAGGCGAACTGTGCCATGCCGCTCGCCGAAAAAGTCGGCAAAGATCGTCGCGAAATCGCCGGCGAACTGGTCGCGGCGCTGGATGTTGCTGAACTCTGCGAAAAACCGGAGGTCGCCGGGCCGGGGTTTATCAATCTGAAGCTCCGCGACGATGCGCTGGAGGCGGCGGTTAATTCACTGGTGAACGACGAGCGGCTCGGCGTGGATCAGGTCGCTCAACCAAGAAAGATCATCGTCGATTTCTCCGCCCCCAACGTGGCCAAGCCGATGCATGTCGGCCATTTGCGGAGTACTGTGATCGGGGATGCGCTATACCGGATTCTGGGATTCCTGGGCCACGACGTGAGCGGCGATAACCACATCGGCGATTGGGGCACGCAGTTTGGGATGATCATTTTCGGCTACAAGCATTTTCTGGACGAAGCGGCGTTCGCCGAGGAGCCGGTGACGGAACTGTCGCGGTTGTACCGGCTGGTAAATCAACTCAGCGATTACCATGCGAGTCTGCTGGAGTTGCCGAAGTTGCGCGACACGCTCGCGGAGCGCAAACAAGATCTGGCGAACGCCGAACAAGCCGCCGACCCGCAAGATAAGAAGGCCAAGAAGGCGATCAAACAGCTCTCCGGGCAAGTCGCCGGGCTCAACGAGAAAATCGCCGCCGAGGAGCAGAAACAGGCCGTCGTCGACAACGACCCGTCGCTCAAAGCATTAGCGGACGCCCATCCCGACATCGCCGTTCAGGCGCGGCAGGAAACGGCCAAGTTACACGTCGGTGATGCCGAGAACCGTCGGCTGTGGGAGCAGTTCATCCCGGTCTGCTTAGAGGCGCTGCAGAAGATCTACGATCGTCTAGAGATCAAGTTCGACAAATCGCTGGGCGAAAGCTACTACCAGCCGATGCTGGCCGACGTTGTCGCCGATTTGGAGGCGAAGGGGATTGCCCGCGAAAGCGAAGCGGCGGTTTGCGTCTTCGTTGAGGGATTTGACGCGCCGTTCATCGTGCAGAAGACCGACGGCGCTTATACGTACGCGACCACGGATCTGGCGACGGTCAAATACCGCGTCGATGAACTGGGCGCCGACGCGATCATTTACGTCGTCGACGCACGCCAGGGTGGTCACTTTCAATTACTATTTGAATCCGTCCGCCAATGGGGCTACACCGACGTGGAACTGCAGCACGTCAGCTTCGGGACAATCATGGGCAAGAATAAACGTCCGTACAAAACCCGCTCCGGCGACACGGTAGGACTGGAGTCGCTCCTGGATGAGGCGGTCGCCCAAGCTCATCGAATTGTCAGCGAGAATGATGACGCCAAACCGGGCGGCGCCGAGTTGGACGGGGCCGACCGGCAGCGAATCGCGGAGATCGTCGGTTTGGGCGGCATCAAATACGCCGACCTGCATCACAACCGCGAGAGCGATTACGTTTTTGATTGGGAGAAGATGCTGGCCACCAACGGCGACACGGCGACGTACATGCAGTACGCCTACGCGCGGGTGTGTGGAATCCTCCGCAAGGCGGACGCCGATCGTGAGGCGTTGCGGCAATCCGCCGGCGCGATCCGGATCGGCCACAACGCCGAGCGCCAATTGGCGTTGGCTCTGATCCGTTTCCCGGAGGCGCTCGAGCAAGCGGCTGCGGAATATCGGCCGAACTTTCTGACCGAATACCTTTTCAAGACCGCCGGTGTGTTCAGCACTTTCTATGAGCATTGCCCGGTCGCCAAAGCGGAAACGGACGAACTGCGCACCAGCCGCTTGCTGCTGTGTGACCTGACCGCTCGCACAATTGCCCAGGGTCTCAGCCTGCTGGGGATTCACACCAGTGAGCAGATGTAGGTCGGCTCAATTCAGCGATCATTCCGCGTGCAGCTGTATTGCAGCGGAGTGTGTGGATGGTGTGGACGCGGAGGGCTGATCCGGTTGTGTCGGTTACCGGACGGTCGGATTGCCGTCCGCACAGGCTGCACAGCCGGTACGTTTCCTTTCGGCATCGTTGACCGTTGGCATCTTGGTTATGCAGGCTGCGCAGAATTTGACTCGGCCTGAAGTTCGGTCTAATTTTTGATGCCCCCCATTAGGATCGAGATTCAGACGAGCATGACCGACAGCGCCGATAGACTCAGCCCCTCGGAATTTCTCGCGCAGCTGAAGCGTGAGACCTCCCCTGACGACGACGCTTCAGGGGAGGGCGATGGCGGTCTGTCCCAGGTCGACGATCTGGACTTCTCCGATCTGGATCAAGCCGAGGAAGAGACCGCCAGCGAGGAGGCCGCCGATCCGCAGCCCGACGCAAGCGAGGGTGGGGAAGAGATCGAGGGCGAAGAGCCCGTACGCGACCACCAACAGCTCAACGCGCTGTTTGAGCGTGTGCATACGCTGCTCGGATCGGACCATCACCAGGAGGGTGAGCAATGGTCGCCGCCCGAGCCGGAAACGATCGAAGACACCGGTCTGGGATTTGAGGAGATTGAGCGGCTGGTGCTCAAGTTCTTGATGGCGCGCGGCGCCGCCGCGGGCCGCGCCGTGGCCACGCAAATCTGCCTGCCGTTTCAAATTATTGAGCCGCTGCTCAAGAGCCTTAAAGCAGACAAGTTGGTGGTGTTCAAAGGCGCCGCCACGATGGGGGACTACGAATACACGCTCACTGATCTCGGACGGGAACGGGCACGGCGGTATAGCGAAGAGGGAACCTACTTCGGAGCCGCCTCGGTTCCGCTGCAGGATTACCTGATCGCGATGGAGCTGCAAAGCATCGCCAAACAGGAGGCGACAGAAGAGAATCTGAAAGAGGCGTTCGCGGAACTGATCATCAAGCAGTGTATGCTCGACCAATTGGGGCCGGCGATCAACTCCGGGCGGGGCATGTTCCTCTTCGGCTCGCCGGGTAACGGAAAAACGAGTATCGCCGAACGGGTCACCGGTTGTTTTGGCTCTACGATCTGGATTCCCAAAACGTTGGGAATCGACGGCGATATCATCCGGCTGTACGACCCGGCGATTCACGAGCAGGTCGAACAGGAGACGAAATCGGACAGCCTGCTCAACCTGACATCCTTCGACCGCCGCTGGGTGCAAATCGTGCGGCCCACGGTGGTGGTGGGGGGCGAATTGACGATGGAGGAGCTTGAGGTCCGCCAAAACCCGGTGAACAAGATTTGCGAAGCGCCACTGCAGCTCAAGAGCAACTGCGGCACGCTGGTGATCGACGACTTCGGCCGGCAGCGGATGTCGACCGATGAGTTGCTCAACCGCTGGATCGTTCCGTTGGAAAAGCGGTACGACTTTCTCAATCTCCCATCGGGCAAAAAGATTCAGGTTCCCTTCGACCAGTTGATCATCTTCTCCACAAACTTGGAGCCCAAGGATCTCGTCGACGAAGCGTTCTTACGGCGGATTCCCTATAAAATTGAGGCTCATAATCCCGACGCCGAGATGTTTCATCAATTGTTCGAACTGGTGGCGCCGATGCAGGGATTCCAGTACGACAAGGGAGTCGTGGATTATCTGATCGAGAACCACTATCTCAATGCGGACCGCGAGATGCGGGCTTGCCATCCCCGCGACTTGCTGTTGCAGGTGCGCAACTTCTGTACCTATAAGGGACTGCCCAAGAAGCTGACGGCCGAAGCGATTGACATCGCCGTTGAGAACTATTTCACGGTCATGTGATGCGTGGACGGGTGCGGCGCAAGTGGCTGCCAGCCTGTTTGGTCCCGCTGCACTGCGGATTGAATCCCGCGCTGGGATCGAGGATAGTAGTGGCTGCCGTATTGTCGCCGCTGGTCGACAGTTTTCTCGACGATCCCTTACTGGAGGGCCAACGTGATTGAAGCCGGTCCTTTCCGCTTGTTACGAAACATCCGGCTCATTCGCGGGCATCTAGGACGCGTTCGTGAAATTGTCACGGTGCTATTAAATCACGGATTTGCCGAGGACGTCGATCGTCTGCGGCTGATGCGGTACTTTAACTGGTGGCGGCGCGTGTTTCGCCGCCGGCGCCCCGCTCCAAAGCCGCTGGCTCCCCGCGCACAGCGGATTCGCGAAGCGCTCGAGGAACTGGGGCCCACGTTCATCAAATTCGGCCAGGTGGGCAGCACGCGTCCCGATCTGTTGCCGGCCGATCTGATTGCCGAATTGACCAGACTGCAGGAGCGGGTTCCCAGTTTCCCGTCCGAAGAGGCGATGCGGCAGTTCGAAGAGCAGATCGGCCGTTCCGTGGACGACGCCTTCGCCGACTTCGATGAGTTGCCGTTGGCGTCGGGGTCGTTGGGTCAGGTGCACCGCGCCACGCTGAGAGACGGCTCGCAAGTGGCGGTCAAGATTCGACGCCCCGGTGTTGTGAGCGACATCGAGCGCGATTTGTCGTTGCTCTCGGAATTAGCGCACTTGGCCCAGAAACATATCCCGGAGGTGGAATTCGTCGATCCGGTGGGGCTGGTCGAGCAGTTCTCACGCACCATTCGCCGCGAGGTCAATTTTTCCCGCGAGGCGCGGACGATCGATAACTTCCGCCGACTGTTCCGTAACGACGCGACGTTGTTCGTGCCGGCGGTCCATTGGGACTTCACGAACGAAGCGGTGCTGACGATGGAATTCATCGACGCGCTGGGCGTGGGCGACCAGCAAGCTCTGCGCGCGCATGGGATTTGCCCTGAGCAAATCGCCGCCAACGGCGCCCACATATTCATGAAGCAAGTCTTCGAATTGGGCTTCTTTCACGGCGATCCGCATCCCGGCAACATTCGCGTACTGCCCGACGGTGTGGTCTGCCTGCTCGATTACGGGATGACAGGCCGGCTGGACGATGAAAAACGGGAGCAATTAATCGACCTATTCGTCTCCGTGTCGCGTCAGGATGTACGGAACGTCGTCCGTCTCGTCGAGACCATCGGGCAGCCGTTTAAGGAGATCGACGAAGCGTTGTTACAAAGTGACGTCCGTGACTTTGTCGAGACCTACTACGACGTTTCGTTCGAACGGCTCAACGTGGGCAATATGCTCACCGATTTTGTTAAGGTCTTGGCGATTCACAGTATTCGTCTGCCCGCCGACCTGATGCTGCTGATCCGCGTTCTCGTGACCCTGGAGGGTGTCGGCCGTGACTTGGACCCCCGTTTCAACTTGGCCGAGCACCTGGCGCCGTACGTCCAACAATTGGTTCGGGATCGGTATAACCCACGTGAAATCGTTAGCCGTTTTCTGGAGGACGCACGCGAGATGGCGGGCGTGTTGCACGCGCTTCCCGGACAGTTGGGACAGACCTTGGAAAAACTCGGCCGCGACGACCTGCAGATCAAAATGCAGCACAACGATTTGGACCGCATGACGACGGAAATCGACCGCTCCGGCAACCGGGTCGTGATCGGGCTGATTCTTGCGGCGCTGATTGTGGCGTCTTCGCTGATTATCCGGTCCGGACCGGATCATTGGTTGATCAGCGTGCCCGTCTATGTGCTCTCCAGCTTTCTCGGACTCTGGCTGATCTACGGCATCTTTCGCAGCGGCTCGTTGTAGTTCCAGGTGCCGGCCTATTCCTCGTCTTCGCCTTGCAGCGCTTTGCGAGTTTCTTCGACCTCTTCCTTGAACTCTTTGAGCTTGTTGGGATCGAGATAACGATCGATCAGTTCGCCGTTGATCCTGCAGACGCGTTCAATCCGGCGCTTGGCGGAGATGTTTCTGCGCGCTTCCGCTGCCTGGACGGCGTTTTCGCGGATCACCGTCAAACGCGTCCGCAACAAGTTTGGCTGTGCCAGTTCGTCCACTCGCGCCAGTTGCTCGTCGATCTGCTCCCAATCGTTCTTTTTCATAAAGAATTTCGTCCGCGCTTTAAGAACGGCAATCTTGGCCACAACGTCGATGATTTCTGATTCCAGCACCGCCAATTGGCCTTCGACTTTCAAACGAATTGAATCGTCGGGGAGAAACACCGACGTCTCCGGCGCCAAGCCCGGAACAAACGGCATTTTGGCCAGTACGGAAGTGCCGCTCCTGACCGCCAAAATCATCGGCAACTCGGGAGCATCGGATGTCGAAATCGTCACGATACCGTCGCGGTCGCTCATCAGAGTTTTCGGCGGCTTGTCATCATCACCGCCGGTGAGGATGCTTACGTTGATGCCGGGCAACGACTGCTGCTCGATGCTTTGCGCCACCAGCTTGAGTTTGGAATTCTCAAAGCGGGGCCGGATTCCAACCGCCATGGCCTTCACTGTTCGGCGGCGGCGGGTTGTCAGCGGAACCCGCAGCCCGCTGGAGAGCCGACACTTGGCCCGCGCGCGATCGGTCTCGGTCACCGCGAAGTACGTCCAGGGAATTGTCTGAACCCGCAAGACTTCGCCCTCACGGGAGAAGAACCGATAAAAGGGACGCAACAAGCCGCCCGGCTTCAACTGCAATTGATCGGGATCAGGCGGCAGGATTTCACCGGCGCGCGCCGTGAGTTTGACCGTTTCCCTGTCAAAGTCGCCGATCTCAATGATCGGCTCGAACAACCCGCTGATGGTCGCGAACAGATCGTCGGCAATGTCTTCTCGGCGAAACGATTGAGCCGTCATGACGGGACTCGTTTCACGGGCGATGACGTCATAGACCTTGCCTGAGACTCGGTACGCAGCACCGTCCGCCTCGACGGTCAGCAAGAACACCTTGTCCTGATCCTGGGCCTCTTCCGCATCGGGAGTCAGTTCGACTCGCTCAAGCGTGGTCGTCGTCGCCGGAAAAAGCCGCGGATTCTGGCCGATTTGGGTCTCGCACATGCGGCCCCAATAACTCCGGCATCGTTGACGCAGCTGATTGAGTATCTGCTGACGAGACTTGCTGCTGAATCCGGCGTCATGGTCGAATCCGACGAGAATGCTCACGCGGTACGGATCCAACTCCAGCGGAAGCGGTTCGGCCGCTTCTTCGGCGGCAACGACGGTCTGTGACCAGCCGCACAGCACGACTGCGCAGGCGATTGCCAACCAAGCAGCGCCGAAGAAACCGGACGATTCCCGCTTTTCAAGTCTCGGAAAAGTACAATTGCTGGCCATGGTTAATCTCTCGGGTACCAAGGTTGGACGACCCATTGTTCAATCTTGTCGTAGGTGGACATCGGCGCTTCTGGGACGTTTCGGATCGTCTTGCGTACGATCATGTAGTCGTCCACTTCCCACAGGGGAATCACGAGCATCTCCGCGGCAAGGCTCTCTTGTAGTTCGTGGAGCAGTTGTTCGGCGCGGGTCCAATTCGCCGCGCGGTCCAGCGACACGAACTTGTCTCGCAACCAGTTCGGCAAATGGCGCAGGTCCTCAAGTTCGGCTGTCGGCTTGAGCGTCAGCATGGGCCACAGTTCAACGGCCGGTTCGTGCATCGTGACCGTGCGATAAACCAGATCCCAGTCCTTTTCCTCGTCGCTGCCGTCCTCCGATGTCGACGCGGGTAACAACTCGACGTTGATGCCAACTCTTGCCCAATTCTTTATCAATAATTCCGCAACATCGCGGCTGGCTTGGTCGGGAGCACAACGGAGTTTCAGCGTCGGCAGTTGTTTCGAACCGAGGTCTTTTTTCGCCGCAAGGGTCAATGCCAACGCCAATTCAATGTCGTACCGGTGCGGGGGTACTCTCTCGTTGTAGGCGTAACTTGACCGGGGGTAAGGCGCGGACGTCAACCGGCCCTGCTCGGGAAGTGCGTTTTGCAGGACATGCTCGGTCAGCATCTGTTCCCTGTTGAGCGATGACGCTAACGCCCTGCGGAGCGCCTTGCTGCGCAATGATTTCTTCTCGGGATTAAACTGCACGACGTGCGTCACCGGAAGCTGGTACTTGAGCACAAAAAACGAGGGATGTTCTGAGATCTTCGCCACATCCGACAGCTTCAAGTGGGGCAGCATCTGCACTTCACCGCGCAGGAGCCCCTGCATTGCTTTTTCGTACGAGGGGTATTGAAGCTCGTCGATTTGCGCGACATGAAACTGCCGTTCGTCGTCCGGTTCGGGAATCGCGCGTTCGTACGTAACCCGGTTTTCCTCTTTGCCGGTCGACTTAAACGAACCGTCCGCCGCCAACGGAAATGTGAAGAGCGGTTCCGCCCGAAACGGCACGCTGTCGAAGGTGACGTTGAACTCAAATGGCGTTCGCAATGAGACGGTGGCCACGCGGTCGGAGAATCGTTCGTCGTACGTGTCGCTGCGAGTGTCCATTTTCGCGCCGAACTGCTGAATCAGCGGCACGGCGATCAGCACGTCCTGAGATTCCCAAGGTTGGCGATGCGGCCGCAACTGGAAATTGATCCGCCGCCCCAGGCTGCTCGGTTCCCACTGGGAGAGGAACCGGCTCCGATAACGGACGATCGCTCCGTCCAGATTGTCCGGCTCGAACAGCCGTGTGTGAATCAAAGATGTCCGCCTCAAATCGGCGACGGTTGACGCCTCGGGGCCTGCGCCCTCTTTCGGTTGAAACAAAACTCCCACGCGCAATATCTGATGTCGATTGGCCAAGCGGCTATGCAACCTGCTTAGCCCTTTCGCGGACGGCCAAACGCGGGCGGCTTGTTCGACGTGTGCCACTGCCTGCTTAATGTCGCCACCCGCCTCCGCGGCCTCTGCCTGCTCCATAAGTGAGGCCGCCTGGGATTCGAACTTCTCCGTCCATTTCCGCGCGACATCGTGCTCCGGATAACGTTTTTTGATCCTTGCTAAGAAATGACGCGCGCGGCGAAAATCTTCGTTCTCGTAGGCGGATGAGATCTCCTCGTCGAAAACCTCACCCATTGTCCGAGACAGCTCAGGATAATCAGGATTGCGGTCGTGCAGCTGCTCCAAATTCACCAGCGCGAATTCATTTCGCCCTTTATCCAAGTACAATTCCGCTTCAGCGAACAACAGCCGGAATTCACGAAACGCCAATCCGGGCCATTTCGGGTCGCGCTTGCGCAGCACCACAATCATTTCATACGCTTCGCTGATCTTCTTCGCGTCCAAAAAACGGTCGATCTGCGCGAGCTGCATGTCCTCGAAGTAGATGATCTGCTTGACCTTCTTGTATTCGATGTAGTACTTCTGGTCGGCAGCTTCGGTCTTGTCTTTCTCATTGAACGGAAGATGAAGTTCCAAATAGGGCAAGGTCCGCCGCCATTCCCGCTTCTTTTGCGCCAACGCTCGTGGCCCTAGGGGGCGTCCCGCTTCGTCGACTCCGATATCTGCCGGCTCGTACTTGGCCGGATTCCTGATCCGCTGTTCGATAAACTCCAACGTGTTGGGGCGCGGTCTGACCGGCTGGACGACCACCACTTCATCATTGCGAATCAGTACAACCCAGTCTTCGGGAGGCCCCTTCATCAATCTGGCGAGCGATAGCGGCTGCATTTCCTCCAGTTTCGGTAGCTGGACTTCTTCCTCCTGCTCAGCTTGTTGGCCGTCAGCATTTTCCGCTGCATCTTGCTGCGGAGGATCTTGCGGCTGCTGGGGATCCTGCTGCGCCTGCCGGGCAGCAGCTTGTCCCCAGGCGGCTGGCACGACAGCCAGGCAAAGCACCGCCGCCAACGAGATTGCCAGCGCCCCGCTGAATGGGGTCGTTGGCGCCACGTTTAATCTATTGCTTTTGATGAAGGCGATCATTGTGCCTCCTGTTTCTGCGGTGGGTTCACGGACAGCAGACTGCCGTCGGACGAAATCACGATCAGCGCGTCGCCGACTAACAGCGGACCGGCGGCGATCGATTGTCCCAGGCGAGACCGCGGGGAGACCGGTTCTCCTGATTCCGGGTCGAGCCGCATGATCTGGCCGTTCTTCAGGGCGACGTGCAGTGCACCTTGAGCGGAACGTGGAGCCCCGGCCAGATCAGTGTCCGGCAGTGGAATCTCCCACAGTTTGGTCACCTCGTCTCCCAGAGAAAAGCAGAGCAACTGATCCCGCCCGCATTGGACGAAGATCCGGCCGTCGCTCACCCACGGAGATTGTGCTGCGGGCAATGGCAAGTCGAATTCAGCGGTGGCTTCCAGCGAACGGCCGTTGATCACTCGTAGCGAGGGTTTGGCATCGGCCAAAATCACCTGTTCGCCGACGGCTGTTACGTCCACATCAATGGGATGTTCCAATTCAACCGACGCCACATCTTCCAGGAACGGAACCGGCTGTTGTCGGAGTTGGATTCGGGAGAGCGTCCCGGATGCGGTCAGCGCTAAGACTTGATCATCGGCCAAAGCAATCAATTGCTTCCAGGCAACCGGTTGCGCGCCGGTTTGCGGTGCGGTGAAATCCTGGACCTTGCCGCCGCCGGGCGTCCGTCCGATCAGCCGCAGTTTGCCGGGCAATGGAAGCAGCAATGCATTTCCCATCTCCACGGGCGCCGATTGCAGTGGTTCCGTCGTTGCGGCGTCGTACGTCACGCTGCCGTTGGAATTGATCAGCCACAGGTGCGGTTTGGCCCCAGTGGAATAGACAGCCATTCGTCCGTCTTGCAGTGTTTCCGCATGAAATGCGGCGTCCGGATCGTCGGCGACTCTGAGCTGGGTCAGCGGACGGGTATGAAAGCCGCCTGCGGAAACCTGTGAGTGTGTGACGATAAACAGATCTCCAGTCGCCGTCACGCACGCCAGGGCGCCGTCTGATTCTGAAACGCTTGTCGCCAAAATTGGCGCGCCCAGAACGACTTGCCATTTGCCCGCCATTTCACGCCGGTCGGCTCCTTGGAAATAGACCGCCCGGCTGGACGGCTTGTGGCCTGCGATATAGAGCGTGTCGCCGCGGACCTGCAGCGGCTGTGCGCACAAGCCGACCTGCATTCGCTTTTCGTCGGGATCGAGCGAATCTAATGTGAGTTGAAACTTCCGCAAATCACGAGCGGCCATCCACAATAAATCATCCGGTCCCGAAGCCAAATAAATCGGGACACCCAGCGGAGCTTCGTTCTGGAAACTCGCCACGCGAGTCAACGGGGGTTGGCCCGTTTCTTCGGTGACAGTCATCGCCGTGACGCGCTCATCACTGGAGGGGACGAACAACCGCTGGCCCCACAGCACGGGCGTGTCGGTGACATGGCCTTCCAGCCGCGCCGTCGCCGCTTCCTGAAGACCCTCCTCCGGCTGAGAGATATCATACAATCTCAAGCGGCAACTGGTTTCTCGGTCGTTTTCGATGGCAAGCAAGAAGGTACCCATCGTTAGTAGCGGAGCCTGTATCACACCTTGCGCGTGCCCGCTGTCGTAAATGCCCACACATTCCAGCGGACGCCGGGTTAAGATATACATCACTCCTTCCAGCCCGGAAACGAAGAGGTGTTTCCCCTCTTCAGAGATTGCCGGCGATGAGCTGATCGGCTGAGAGAAACTCAATTGCGCGGTCAGGTTGCCCGTTTCCAGGTCGAATTGGTAAAGTCGCCCCCCGGTTTCTCCTGCGACCGGCAGAAAGATCTGGCCTTCATGCACGACCGGTGTCCCGGTTGCCTGGCCATCTACGGCAGTCCGCCAGATCAATTCGCCGTCCGCCTTCGACCTTAACAGCAACTCTGAACTGTGCGTGTTGAACATTAAGAGTGCCGGCTTGGAGGCGGAAACCTCTATCGGGAAGAACGGCGTGTCGGAACCGACGACGCGGCGCCACTGTGGAACACCGGTGATTGTGTCGACCGCGTAACAGCAGTTTTCCGAGAGCACGACGATGGTCTCTCCCACAGAGCGGTTGCCGCTTTGAGCCTGCGTCCGCCGCGCCAACGACAACACCGACGCCACGTCGCCCGTCTCTTCAGCCCCCACACTCTCGGTCTCGTCAGTGCCGCGAACGGTCAGCTCCCGCTCCTTATTCAAGGCGTCTTCCAACAACGCGTTGATCTCGGCACTTGTGGCGAATTCGGAATACCGTGCGATCAGATTGCGGCGGGCTTCCAGCGCGTCGATCGGCCGGTTGTCTTCGATCGCCGTCTTAATTTCATCAATGTACTCGTTGAGCGTATTGTCTTTGAGGATCGCCGCATTGGCCTCTTCGACCGCAAGTTTCACGCGTGCCACATGATCCTCAGTCTTCTCGTCCTTCGGCTTCAGTTGTTGCAGCAGCACAGTCGCCTCTTCGGAGATCGCCACTAAGCTCGGATCGAGCTTCCGTTTGGCGCTGACGGCAGCACCTGCGGAGATATCCGACACGTAGCCCACAAGCTCCTGAAAGGCGTTCTCTTCGCTGTACTCTTTTAAGTCCTTGTTGAGCGAACGGTACTTCTTGATCTCCTCCAGTCCAAGCTCCCAGGAAGGCTGTCCGCCGCCAACGTATTGCTGGATTTTGGTCAAGCCCATCTTGACCCGCGCCTCGTTGGTCCGGTCGTGACGGGGGTAGTCGACCAAAAAATTCTCAAACTCGCGGATCGCCTGCGTATATTGGCCACTCCGCCGTGCGTCCATGGCGATTTCCAGCCGTTCATCGACCGCTTGCCGAAAGTTCATGAATCTGTATGTGCCAAAGATCAACAATATCAGTGCCCCCACACCGACCATGCCCAGCACCAGCGGCGATCGCAACAGGCTTTGCTCGCCCGGTCGTGCCGACTGGCGTTGAGATCCTGACCCGGAACGGGATGCACTTCGCGGAGCCGCCTTGGCCGTTGAGCCGGCATCGGCTTTGAGTTCAGGCTGCTCCGTCGTCCCTTCTTGGCTTTCGGACGCCAGAATGTCGGACAGACTCAGTTCCGCGATCGATTCGGAGCGGGGCGGCGGGTCCGGTTGTTTCCGAGAACGCTCCTTGCTGGATCGCGACTTGCTGCGCCGCTCTTCTCGGGGAACGGTCTCTGGTTCCAGCTCCTCATCGAGATTTTGGTCCGGCTCGATTTCATGCAGAAACATCCGTTCGTTGTCCTCTTTGGCCAATTCCTCATCGTCGAGCGGTTTCAGCTCGAATTCGCTGATGTCGGCCCGGGCTTGGTCGTCGATCAGCGGCTGGTGTTCTCCGAGCATGATGATTTCAAAATCGCCCACTTTGATGACGTCGCCGATCTTGAGCTTTGCTTTGTCGACTTGTTTGCCGTTCAGATAGACCTTAGCACTGCCTGCCGAATTCACGCGGTAGGCTGATTTCTGGTAGCTGACGCGACAATGTAATTGCTCGACACTCTCGTCGTCGATTTGAAGGTCATTTGACTGGTGGCGTCCGATCGAGACCGGAGTATCCTCGGAGAGTTGGATCGACTGATGACTCCCGGAGGGCAACCGTAGTTCAAGTGCGGGCATGCTTTACTCTGGATTCTGGGCCAAAGTTATCAGTTGTTAATTCAGTCCGGCGCAATGCCGGTTCGGCCGCCTGAAGCGACACGCGATGGTGGTTCCAGGGCGGCGGTCTTCACGCCGGCGGACGGTCATGTCGGCCGGAGTATCTTTCAGAGTCTTGCTTTGATGTATCACAAACAAGCGCAAATCGGTTCGAGCGCCGAAGTCGATCGGCATACTTGCTCATCAGCTCCTCGGCAAACGCACGCGAGGGGATCATTTTGAATCGAAAGCCGCCAAATGCAGGCAGATTCGTCGCTCCGGTGCGCATGACTTATTCCTCTCCCGCACCGGCGGTCACGACTTGACGAATTTTTTGCATGCCGACCTCATTGGCGGCGTCGTAGACGGCCACCGTCGTCTCATGAAACGAATCGGCGGACGCTTTGATCATCATCTCCGAATTCCCCGAAAACCGCATTTGTTCCGCCAATGTCGAGGCAAGTTGTCCGCGATCTTCGAGCACCTCATCGTCGATGATGATCGTATTGTCCGCTTCGATTTCTACGATGATCGACGTCTGTTCCAGTTCCTCCAAAGGTACAGGTGACTGCTGTGCCCCCTTATTCTCCGGATCGGGGGTTGGCACGTCGATGGCCTTCTGCAGGCTCAAACTGGCCGTAAAGATAAAAAAGATCAGCAATTGAAAGGTGACGTCCACCATGGGAGTCAAATCCATTTCGTCCTCTTCGGACTTGCGCCGCCGCAGTTCAAACGCCGGCAGTTCCTCGTCGGACTTGAGATAAAGCTCCGGATGCAACGGCCGATCTTGCCGCCTCAGAATTGCCTCTTTGGAGGGAACGGTCGTTTTCGTACCGCAACTGGGGCAATCCACCGTCCGACCCTCATGTCGGGAGGAGATTTTGATTTTCTTGCGGCACTCGGGACAACGATATTTGATTGGCATAACGAAACAGCAAAGCCTTACATCAGTCTTCTACAGGTCATTCAGGCACAGTCGGGCAATCTGGATCAATTACAAACTCGGCGGCAATTTGCACTGGGATCTATTGTTGTTCATCGCGGTTTTCTACGGCGTAGTAAAACTCGACACCGTCGACCTCCGCGATGGCACGGGCGACTTCTTGCACGGCGCCAGTCGAGATTTCTCTTTCCGCCTTGAGCATCACCTTGACGATATTTTCACGGATGCGCTCTTCGACATGCCGGCGGACGCCCGCCAGGTCGACCTCGCGGCCATCCTTGAGCATGATCACGGCGCTGCGTCCCGACCCGCGTTTGAGAGTAATCTCTGTCGTGTCTTCTTGTTTAACGCCGGTCCCATGTTTGGTTTTGGGCAAATCGAGTTTGTCCGCCGGATCCATCGTCGACGTCAGGATGAAGAAAATCAGCAACAGGAACGTCACGTCGATCATCGGCGTGATGTCCAAGTCGGCTTCCTGCACGCGTTTCTCGGTCTTGAAGCGGGCTCCCTCGTCGCCGGCAAACAGGCTTCTGCGGGCACTCAAGATGCAGACCTCCCATCCCCGGTCACCGCCACTTCGTAATCATCAAGAAACTCGCCGATCCAGTGCTGCACGCTGTCTTGCAGTCGACCGATTCGCACACTAATCCATGCCGCCGCCATCACCAGCGGGATTGCGACCGCCAGCCCGATTGCCGTCGTGAACAGGGCGACGCCGATCGCATCGGCCAGTTCGGTGGCGTTGCCGCCGGCGCTCTGCTTCAAACCGAGTTGCTGGAACGCGCTGATCATGCCTAACACCGTGCCCAACAAGCCCAACATCGGCGCGATCTTGACGTAGGTGCCGATCCACGACATGCGGTATTCCAAATCTGCCAGCACGTCCCGTTCAAACGTTTCCGCCAGCGAGCGGCGCAGGCGCGCCATCGATTGCTCTTTCTTTTGCAATGCCACCAAAATCAATTGCGGCACGGCTTTGCTCCAATAGGGGGGCGAATCGCACATCTCGCCGATCGCGTCAAAGTCGCGCTTTTGCAGATTTTCGTCGACGGAGGTCAGAAAATCTTCGGCCGCCGCTTCGGAAAACTGCTTCTCACCGATGCGGCGCCACAACAAGATCGCCGTGAATCCGCCGAATAGCGCCACCAAAGCCAACAAGATGTAAATTAGATCGGCGCCCCATTCAAAGAGCTGACTGGTATCCATGCGTGTAAACCTGTTCGTTGAAGTTGACTTAATAGAAGTAGATCTGTTTGGTGACCTCAAACTTGAATCGATTGCCGGTCGACCTGACGGTGAAATAGGTGCGGCGGATCTCCCGCACCTGGCGGTTGCGGTAGTCGAGTTCCAATTTGGCCAGCATGTCTTCCGTCTTCTTGGGAATGAACTGAAAGATCCGCAGCCCGGTCACATTAATTCCGGCCTTTTGGAACAGCTTCACATCTTCCCGGCGGCGGGTCCCTCCCTGCCAGGTCATGTACAATCGTTGCTCGTCCTTGGTGGAAGTGACCGGTTTGACTGTCGGTTTCGGCTTGGAGAAATTGGAAACATAGTACATCGTGTTTCCCTGGATGGTGCCCAAGACGATTCCGAAGTAGTCCAGTTGGCGGGCGTATTCCTCCGTTGTCTGCTTTTCTCCGTAGCGGATGAACCACCGTTGATCGCGGGGCATGCCCCCTTCACCCGGTCCCTCGCCCAACGCCCGCCGTCCCGTGCCGTCTGCACGGCCCGGATTGCCCGAATTCTGGGCGTCGACGTCAAGCTGTTGGTTCGTCTGTTCCACCGCTGTCTCGGCGAGGTCGATCACGTTCTCCAGCAGTTCCTCAACTTCGACTTCTTCCGATTCCACTTCGGCCAAAGATGGGTCATCAACGACATCTTCGGGGGACTCCAGCAACAGCGTTTCGTCAGGCGATCCGTCTTCGGCGCCGCCGGGATTGTCGATGAGCTCCATCTGCACGGCGGCGTTTACGGTCGGAGGACGATTGAGGAAATGGACAGCAATCTCCCAGGCGGCGGCGAGAGTGACGGCAGCGACCAGAGCGATCAACCACGAGCTCACTTTCTCGAACCGGGTGACCGTCATCACCGGGCTGTGCGGCTCCGGCGATTCGGTCTGTTCAGGCGTGCGGGATTTTCGTTTTTGCTTTTCGACGGCAACGGACATTGGATTGCTCTGCCACTGTGATTCAAGGAAATGAATTGCGTGGGAACACGTGATTCTCACTCGACTTCCCCGCCGTCATTAGCGGGCGTTGATCAAGTCGTCCCGTTCGTCGTAGGGACGGACGGTGAGATACCATTTTTTCCAGCTGCGAATCGCCTTTTTTCGCTGGGCTTTCGACGGCTGGCTCGGCAATCCGTAGCCTTCAATCTGCTTGCTGATAAACCGCAGCGCATTGCGGGCTTCGACGACCACGTCGAAGTTGGGATCGTCCAATCCTTCGATGAGCGTGGGCACGACGGTGATGTCGTGACTGCGGCCCAGGGCCCACATCGCCGTGCGGCGGACCTCGGCGTTAGGCGAGGCGGCGAGCGGTAACAATTGATCTTTTCTTCCCACGAGCGCCCGGGCATCGCCGGTCGTCACCTTGTCGACCAGTGCCTCCTGGGCCCGCAAAAAGTCGGCATTGCTTGGGTTTTCCAGAATCTTGATCAAATCGTCGACCGGACCGGTCATCTTCTGTTTCTTCACCTTACCGCCGGAGGTGATGATGTCACCGGGGTTCTCCGGTAGGCCACGACCCGCCATGAGCAATCCACCGCCGGACCGACTGGCTTTTCTGCGATGCCCCAGGGTTTTGCCGGTCGCGCGGGCCATGAACATCAGGCCGAATGAGGTTCCGACAACCCCGCCACCCTTGCTGTTCCAACTTCCGTTCTCGTTCTGAATGCTGATTAGGTGCGCCGCGCCGTCGTAGAACCACTCGTGGTGCCCCAACTTGTCTTCATCCGGCTGCTTGGCCAGCGCCATGGCGCGTTCGAGGCTGTACAGATAATAAATCGGCCATCCGGTTGGCTTCGGGTCGCCGACGGTAAAGCGTACGTCCAACCACTTAAGCGCTTTGCCGGCGGAGTTGTGAATTGCGCGGAGACTGGCGTTCTTGACAGCCGGTTGCGAGGTGTTTTCGCTGACTTCGACTGTCGCCTCGATCACTTCCGCATCTTCCAAGATCCCGAACTTCTTAGTTTCCTTGTTTTCCTCCTTCGCGGCTCGTGATGCGCCGCCTTTGATTGCAACGGCCGAGTCCTTCGCATCGGGAAACATGAACAGCCGACAGATCAGCAGGCTGCCGATTCCGCCGGCGGTTAGGCTGTGGCGCGACCCTTCCTGCGGCTTAGGCTTCGGTTTGTAGGCGAATCCGCCGTCGGCGACTTGACGCGTCACGTGCCAGTCGACCGCTCGTTGAAAGACCGCAACGTCCACCTCGTAACCCGCGCGCTTTGCGTCCCACAAAGCAAGCAAGGCGTACTGAGTTTGGCTGGTATCGCCGTTGTGATGGTTGGGATAATCCCATGCCCCGTTGGCGCGCTGCTCTGTGACAATCCAATTGAGCAGAACCTTAATTTGCTCATCGTACTTGCGATCTTTCCCCTTTTCTTCCAGCATGATGTCGCTGTTCGCCAGAGCCATCAGAAAAACGCTGGCCTCGTAGGTGCTGTCCTTTCCTTTCACGGGCGTGAAATTGCCATCGCGGCAGCACCGCAGAATCCTTCCCAAGCTCTGCTTCAGTTTGTCATTATCGGGTTGAATGCCCGATTTGAGCAGCGCCACCACTCCAATGCCTGATTCGCCTGATCCTTGTTCGGCGTTATGATTCAGCAAAAAATCTTGAGCTCGTTTGATTGATGCCTCAATGTCTTCGTCAGTAACTTGGGCGGAAAGCTGCGAGGGCATCACACAACTCAGCATCATGAATGCAGAGCAGAGCAGAATGGCGCGGGGCAGTCTCACACCTGAGACCGCCACGTTGACAATAGTGTGCCCGATCATGGAACGCTCCTGGAAGGGAAGAGGCGGGGGAATGTCGGTGGGTGGCAGGTTGTACTCCGACGACCGTTTCGCGAAAACAATCGCCCGAACGTTAAATTCTATCCCCCCTGATTTAGCATTGTCAATGAAGGGTTGACGGTCAATTCGGCGATGAGGGCGATGAAAACATCGGGCAAGAGGCTGATCTTGTCTTGACTTTGCCTCACAATTCCGGATGGAATCTCGTCAGACGTTCAAACTCGTGACGATCAATCCCAGGAGCGGTTGAGATGAAACTCGGGCTAATCAATTCAGCGTGGGCGCAAGCCGGTCGTGAAACAGCGTGGGGTATCAGGAAAACCAAGGAACTCGGATTTGACACGATTGACATCCAGACTGATCCGCTGTCGATGGATGTCAAACAGCGGCGGCTGATCAAACGCGAGTGTGATGCCGCGGGGCTGCCCATTGTCTCGGTCTGTTGTGTCGCCACCGGGCTGATCGACTTCAACGATAGTGTACAGCGATTCAGCGTGGACCGCGTAAAGGCGCACTTGGATCTCGTCTACGAGTTCGAGGCTAAGAACCTGTTGCTGGTGATCGGCGAGTACATCTGGAATCGCGAGGTCATTCCGCCGGAAGAGCAATGGTCCACTGGCGTCGCCAACTGTCGGCGGCTCGCCGAATATGCGGATTCACTGGACCTGCAGATTGCCCTGGAACTGGAACCGTTTCCGCTCTCGCTCGTGAACAATGTCGAGACCATGGTACGGTTTGTTGACGATGTGGACAATCAGGCGTTTCAGGCCAATATCGACGTGTCGCACCTTTGTCTGTCCAGGGTTGCTCCGGAGGAACTCCGCGCGCTCCGCGGCAAGGCGATTCACGTCCATATTTCAGACTGCGACGGCAAAGTCCATGGCGACCTGCCTCCCGGACGCGGTGTCGTCGATTTCATGCCCTATCTCCGCGAAATCAAGGATTTGGAGATCGACGGGACCGTGTCCATCGAACTGGAATACGCCCCCGATCCCAGCCAAATCGAATCCTGGGTTGCCGAAGCGTATCGCGAAACGGACAAATTGCTCCAAGAGGCGGGATTGCGCTCGTGATTCGGCGGTTTTGACCGAAATCTGTGTTTCAACCGGTCAATATGTCACTGTAGAGTTTTCCATGCTTGACAATTTGCCCGAGCATGAAATAGCTTGGGTCTGCCAGTTTGAGCAGACCAATGAGGTGATCGCGTCTGCAAGTACTCGCACCGCTCGCTCCTCCCTTCGCTAGATGTCACGGGCCTTCCAAATAGCCGTTCCCAGCGGCCGGCAGAGGTTCGTGAGAACGACGATCAATCGGAACCATCTCGGGCTCATATACCTAAAATCGAAAAGGAAACAGATGTCTGACTTAATCCCGCCGCATGGCGGATTGACGGAGCCGGTTTGCCGAACCGTCTCGGCCGACGAAATCGACAGTTTTAAGAGCGAAGCAGCGTCACTGCCGCAGGTCCCCGTTTCAGCCGCCGACCTTTCGACTCTTTACCGTTTCGGCGACGGCACTCTCAGTCCGTTGACCGGTCCGATGGATGCGGCGACGTACAACCGAGTCCTCGATGAATCGGTGATCGAGGTGAACGGGAACAAGTTTGCCTGGACGATCCCACTTTCGCTGCCGGTCACATCGGAAACAGCCGCTGGCTTGTCCGCTGGACAAAAAGTCGCCCTCACCAATTCCGACGGCGAGGTAGTGGCAACGCTTGAAATTAGCGATGTGTTTGAATGGGACAAGCCGCGGTATTTGAAGAGTGTCTACTTGACCGATCGTACGGATCACCCCGGCGCCGATATGGTCCTGCAGGGCGATGAAGACAAAACACATCTTGTCGGCGGCGAGATTCGCGTGTTGCCGCAGCCAAAGAATCCAGCATTCGGGCAATATGTGCTGACGCCGCGCGAAGTTCGCGCGTTGCTTGCCGAGAAGGGCTGGGAAAGCGTCGTGGCCTTTCAAACCCGCAATCCGCTGCATCGCGCGCATGAATATGCTCTGGTTTATGCTCTGGAAAAACTGCTCAAGGACGGCAAGAACGCGGGCGCCTGCCTGAATCCCCTGATCGGCGAAACCAAGTCAGACGATGTGAACGCCGAAATCCGCATGCAAACCTACGAAAAGCTAATCTCCGACCGCGCCATGGGCGACGGCGACAGCGATTCGGATCTTTGGGGCGGTCTGGGGGAGAGTGTTCCCGACCGCGTCATTCTGCTGGGCGTGGATATCAAAATGTTCTACGGCGGGCCCAAAGAGGCGGTAATGCACGCCATCTATCGCCAAAACCTCGGCTTCACGAATATCGTGATCGGCCGTAAACATGCCGACGCACCCTACCATGACGGTTCGGCAATTTGGGGCGATTTCGACGCACAGGAGATTTTTGATAATCTGAACGGCTCGCTGGAAATCAAACCCGTTAATGTCGGCTTTGCCGCCTACTACGAGTCTCTGGGGCGGGTTGACCTGATGGAGAACCATAGCGACGAAAAGCCGGTCTTTATCTCCGGCAAGCAGGTTCGCGCCACCTTGCAAGAAGGCAAAATGGTGGACCCCCGCATCATGCGGGAAAGCACCTCGAAAATCCTGGCCGAGGCGATGCACCAATAAACCTGCCCGCGGCACATCTCGCACTGCAGTAATCAAACGGCGAAGCACGACCAGAAGAGTGCCTCGCCGTTTTTTTGATTTGCGTCGCCGCAACCCCCTGAAAACCGTGCGATTTCCAACGACTCCGCTCCAGAATTCGTAGCAGATGCGGACGGTTTCCATCGTCAGACGCTACGGAGAGATTGTACGGCGCCGATTGTAACGGAAGCACCCAGCGGACGTCAGGAGTCCGGCCGCTTCTCACCGGTTTCCGCTTGCTCAGGCCGGTGTTCCGATTTAGCATGAAAATTCCGCCAATTCAGGCTCGTCGCACGTCGGGGTGACTTTCGAGTGGCGTCCGTCAGGTCACCACCGGGGGTTCCATTCGTCAATCTGAGACCGATTTCCAGACTCCCTGATCGTCGGGACACAAACACCCCTTCACCCTATTTCCTCTCGGAACAGTCGATAGGCCCCGCCCGTGTCAGCTGCAAAAAAGAAATCCAAAAAGCAATCGGACCGTCGTTCCAGGAAGCCGGAGGCATCGACGCCAGAGTCCCGCGATTCGGGCCTGCCCGACGACGAGCCGTTGACGCCGGAATTGGTCGAAGACGAGGCGATTCGCGGTGACTTTGTCCTACGCTGGTCGGTGGTGTTGCTGGCGATCCTGATGGCCTGCACCTTCATTGCCGAGACCCAAACGCTCGTCCATATCAAATCGGGGCAATTCATCGCCGGAAACGGGTTCCTGCCATCTTCGACAGACCCGTTCAGCTACACCACCGGCGATCAACAATGGGTCAATCTGTCGTGGTTGTTCGATCTGATTGTCGCCGGCGTCTACGCGATCGGCGGCGCGATTGGATTGACTGTCTTCAAAGCGATCCTGGCGGGAGTCATCTTTTGGTTTCTGCTCAACCTGGCCACGGGAAAAACCTCCACGTGGGGAACGACTGTGGCTGCTGCGGTGGCGTTGTTGGCGTGTCACACGTCACTAACGGTCCGCCCGGAATTGATCACGCTGCTGGGCCTGTCATCGACCTTTTGGATCATCAACACGTGGAAAGAGAACGGACCTCCCCGACGGATTTGGGCGCTTGTGCCGGTCATCTTGCTCTGGAGCAATCTCGATCCGCACATGTTTCTCGGACTGACAGCGATCGTCCTGTATGGCTTCGGCGATTTGATCGGAGTCTTGTGGGGCAAACCCGTGCTAACGGACGAACAGCGCAAGCCGTTTCAACTGGTTGTCGCCTGTTGCCTGCTAGCGGCATTGGTGAATCCGTTTGGATGGCAGTCGCTCCTCGCTCCTTTCTCGCTGTATGGCAGCGAGTATCCTGCGGTACGGGAACTTCTGGGGGACCAGGCGCCGAATATCACAACGGTACGTTTCCTCTCGCTAGTGGATTCACGCGTGTGGAGTCTCTTGGGCCACGCAGGGGTCGCAGCGATCAGCTTGTGGCTGGCGGCGATCGTGACGTTCATGCTGAACTTCAAACACTTGAATCTGTCACACTTGTTGGTCTTTCTGGGGTTTTCCGCATTTGCCATCGCGGGTGCCGAGCAGCTGCCAGCGGCGGCGCTGGTCTTCGCCGTGTTGGCGGCGCTCAACGGCCGGGCGTGGTATCAGGCAAACTTCAAGCAAGTCTATACCGTCAACCCGGGTGAATTGATGTTTTCACGAGGCGGCCGGGCCGTCACGGTGGTGGCCCTTTTCGTACTCGCATTTATGGCGGGCACCGGTTGGCTGCGGCCTCCCGGCGGCGGAACCACAGGCTTTGGCTTTGACTACATGCTCCAGCAGTCGATGGACGCCCTCGCCGAGCAGACCGAGGAGTCCCCTTACGATCGCGCCTTTAACTTCTCCGCTCGCCAAGGTGATATGCTGATCTGGGTGGGACAAAAGCCGTTTATTGACTTGCGCTTGCCGCTGTACGTCAAAGGCGGCGACGACAATCTGTTGCAGAAACACCAACGGATGCGAGAATCTTTGCGAATTCAGCACGTCACGCTGAGCGACGACCAAGCGAAGACCATGTTGGTCAAACCCGATGATTGGAAGGCCGTGTTCGATGAATATGACATTTCTCACGCTGTGCTGAGGTTGACCGCGACTCCCGAACCGGACTATCAGACGCTGCAGGCGTTTAACTTCTCCCCGGACGATTGGGAGATGACGAGCCTCACAGGGGCGGCGGCGGTGTTTTACCGCAAAGACGCGACTGACGAGGAGCGGACGAAGTTCATCGAAGAACAGCGGTACGATTTTGTGGCCAAGGCGTTCCAAGAGGATGGGCCGAAGATCGACCCCCGCGTCGACTGGGTTCAGCCCCCGTCGTGGTATGAACGGAAACTCTGGAAACTCAAGCGCCAAGTCCCCGAACCGATTCAGCAGGCCCGGCACTTGAACCGGCTGCTGCAGGCACGATTTGCGCTCGCAGCGCAACGCCCGCTGGAAGATGTGGCCGCCTATCCGGCCATGGCATGGCTCGCCATACAGCAGGCACACAAGGGATTGGACGAAGATCCCCGCTCCGCTGACGGCTATGTCCAGTTGGGCGACGCCTATCGATTCCTGGCCCAATGGCATCAATCACAGCTTGTCGGGCGACCGCTTTGGCACGGCGTCGGAACCCGATTTTACCAGGCGCTCGCCGCCTACAATCAGGCAATCGTCGCCGATCCGGAAAACTCGCTCGCTCACTCGCGTCTATTTGAGTTTTACAACTCGCAGACCTTTGGCCGCTTTGATTTGGCGTTGCGCGAATTGACCGCGCTGCAATCGATCCTGCAGAAAAAACGTGATGCATCCGAAGCCGAACAAGCGCAATTGGCTGAGATGATGAACATCAGCCAGAGAATCCAGCAGCACGTCGATCAGGTCCGTGCACAAATCGAGCAGGCCACTGCCAACGGAGCCGATCCGTTGCAACAAGCGCAACTGGCCTCGCAACAATTTCGCTGTCCGCTATTGGCATTGGAACGACTGGAGTTGCGGCCTGACTTTGTAGCGCAAAACCCATCGGCGCAGCTTCTGCAGTTGAATCTGTTGCTCGAGGTTGGCCGCATTCAAGAGGCGTACGAACTGGCCGGGCAAGTCGAAAAACTGATGGCGAACCAGTCGCGGCTCAATTGGCGAATGCCCGTCGCCGTCGCCTATTTGGCAAATGCAGAGTTCGAACGGGCCCGTAAATTGTGGGAAATGCAGCAAGACGACATGGAGCTCAGCTCAGCCACGCAACTGCTCAATAGCATGAATCCAAAGATTTTGGACGACTCGGCTTTCACCTGGCCGATGTCGGCGACGACTGCGGCGTATCAGTACGCCGTTTCCCGCACCGCGAAACTCGCGGGCGTCAACTTGGACATTGCTTTCGCGCTGCTCGAGTCAGGCAAAACGGGAGAAGCCGCTGAACTGATGCAACAGACCTTGACGGATGCACCCAACTCGTCGGCACGCAACATGATCGCCTTTTATCTGCCGAAGATGACCGGCGATTACGTTGATCCGGTCGTGCCTCTCAACCGCGTCCCGGTGATTTTTGCGGACGAGCCAGGTGCTGAGCCGCAAACGCAAGAGACTCCCCAGCCCGAGGTCAAAGACGCCCCCGCGGAGAACTAAACGGGGAGTGTCGCCAACTTAGAGAACTCCCGACAGCGGCCCTCCGCTGGCGGCCCACGCGTCGACTTTTTGGCTGACCTCCGGATCTTCGATCAACGGCGGTGCGTGGTGGGGTTTGGGACGGGCATCGATCACCAGCGAACCGCGGCAGCCCCAATGCTTCTCCTCCACATAGCGGCCAATGCCGTTGATGTCGGCTGCGGGATTGGATCGTGTAAACGTCACCCAGAGAAAGTTGCTCAATGAACGTGCGGCAAACTCGCTGTTCTCGACGACGACCACCAATGGAAACGCGTTAATCGCCGATTGCTCTGTCAGTTCGTCACAGAATGCTTCGATTTGGTCGTGCGACTGAAATGGCGGCCCTTCAACGGCCAGTATCCCCGGCAAACAGACCCGCGGTTCAGCAAAACCTGCTGGCAAACGCAAATCTCCGGGAACCTCTGTCGGCAGGCTTCGAATTGGTTCTCCCGCTGCCGCGATGACAACCTTCGATCCCCGATTCAATCCGCTGCCGGAATAGTCCAACGTATCGATCGTCGTCCGCGTTTGAAAGTGCAGATCGCGACGCCAGTCGATTCGCGTGAGCAAATGTCCAAAGAATGCGGCGATGTCGTTGATGTTCAGCGCCGGATCATCCTCATCGGCCACGATCAACAAATACTTCGCAAGCGACATCTGGCCTTGCCCGAGAATGGCATTCGCTTGAGTCAAAAGCTCTTGCGGTTCGCGCTGTGCGGCATAGGGCACATAACGCTCGCTCCCGACCGCCAACAGCAGCGGATGGACGCCGGACGCATCGACGGCATGCACAGCGCGCACTCCCGGCAGGACGGCCGGAATCATCGGCCCGGTGATTTCGTGAATCAGCTCCCCGAACATCGTATCTTCCTGAGGGGGACGGCCGACGGTCGTAAACGGCCAAATCGCGTCCTCACGATGATAGACCTTCTCCACACACAGCACCGGAAAGTCGTGCCGGAGACTGTAATAACCCAAGTGATCGCCGAACGGACCTTCGGGCAACTCGCGCTGCGGGTCGATGTAGCCGGTGATGCAGAAGTCGACTTCAGCGGGGATCGGCAGCGGCGCTTCGCCATAGATCATCCGCACCCGGCGGCCGCCCAGCGCGCCGGCGAAGTAGAGTTCCGGCAGTCCTTCGGGAAGCGGCATCACCGCAGCTACGGACATTGCCGGCGGCCCACCGACGCAGATGTGCGCCCGCAGTTTTTCGCCGCGGCGAATCGCGGCCGCGTGATGCACGCCGATGCCGCGATGAATTTGATAATGCAGCCCGACTTCTTCATTCGCCTGGTAGTCGTTCCCGGAGAGCTGCACGCGATACATTCCCAGGTTTGACCTGCCGATGCCGGGATAATCGGGATGCTCCGTATAGACTTGCGGCAACGTAATGAATGCGCCGCCGTCGTCGGGCCATGATTTGAGTTGCGGCAACTGGTCGATTGTCGTTGTGCGGACGGCCGCCGGTCCGCGGCGCACCTTGCGCGGCCGCATATGCCAAGCCGCCGGCAGAGACCGCAGCGACTTCCACCATTCCTTCACGGAGTGGGATGGATCGGCCTTGATCCGGACGAGTTGGGAGACGGCGTCGAGTGTATCCCGAAAGAGAAATTGCACCCGCTCCTTCGTGCCGAACAGATTGCCGACCATGGGAAATCGGCAACCGACGACGTTGGAGAAATAGATCGCCGGCCCGCCCGCCTGAAACATGCGTCGCTGGACTTCCGCCGCTTCCAACTCCGCCTGAACCGGTTCCTCGAAGTGGATCAGCCGGCCCGTCGCCGACAGATCATCGACGCACTCTCTTAGCGATCGATATCCCATTCCCGCCTTCCACCACCGGCATGCACTACGCTTCGCCTCGGCAGTAGATCCTAGTCTCGGTTACGATCTTGTCCATGAAGACATCGTGGGATTCGAACGGAATTTCGGGAAACACCTGGCAGTCAAAAGCCAAAGCGACCAGATGGGCGCGGCTGCTGACGTGCTGCAGCAATTTGTCGTAGTAGCCCATTCCGTGCCCGCACCGCGCACCGCTTTCGTCGAACGCCACTCCCGGCACGACAACCAACTCTAATTCCGAGACATGCACAACCCGTTCGGTCGAGGAACGCAGCTCCATTCTCGGTTCGGAGATGCCGTACATTCCCGGTTCCAATTCCCCCGGAGCGGACAACCGAAACAGACGAAGTTCCGTCTGGTGAGAATAGGGAACGACCACCGCTTTACCCTTGCCGAGCGCGTCGTCCATGATTCCGGTCGTACAAACTTCGTCGCGGATGCTGACATATAAGAGGATCGTTTGCGCCGATCGGTATTCGGCCGATTCGAGCATCTGTCTTGTGATCCGGTTGGCGCGTTCATCGCGATCGGTTAACTCGCGGCGGGCGTTCCGTGCCTGCGTACGGAGGGACTGCTTTTTCACCAGCGTTTGATTCATCTCGGTTTGTTTCCTCGCAGGCGGTCGCTTACGATAGGCTCTCGTGCAGTTCTCGTCCTATTTCATTCATTATGGCCGGACGCCGTCGTGGAGGTCAAATCATGTCTGGAGTGAATCGTCGGCATTTTTTGAATGCAACTTTGGCCGCGATGGGGACTTTTGCCGCAGCGCGGCCGCTCAAGGCGGCAGCCAACGACACGGTACACATCGCGGTCCTAGGCGCGGGTCGCGGCGCCAATCTGGCGGAGCAGTTCAGCGGATTGCCGGACAGCCAGGTCGTGGCCATCTGCGAAGTGGACGAATCGCGCGGACGCAAATTGGCCGAACGTGTGCAAGCACTCTCTGGAAAGCGTCCGCCTGTTGTGGCTGATTTTCGCACATTGCTCGACCGCAAAGATGTGGACGCATTGGCGATCGCCACGCCCGATCATTGGCACGCGCCGGCCACGATCATGGGCTGCGTTGCCGGAAAGGACATCTACGTCGAAAAGCCGGCCTCGCACAACATCGTCGAGGGCCGCCTGGCCGTCGAAGCGGCGCGCAAACATGACCGAATTGTGCAGCACGGAACCAACCTGCGGGCTGTGCCGTACTATCAACAAGCATGGGATCTGCTCCGCCAAGGCGTGATCGGCAAGGTCTTGATGGTCAAAGCCATTAACAACCAGCGGCGCGGACGGCTGCCCCATCGCAAAGATGAACCGGTGCCCTCCGGCGTCGACTACGACCTCTGGCTAGGACCCGCCAAAAAACGTCCGTTCAATCGAAACCGTTTCCACGGCGGCTGGCATTGGCATTGGGAGTACGGCACCGGCGATATCGGAAATGACGGCGTGCACCAGATCGACCTGGGACGCTGGGCACTGGGGCTCAAAGCCCCGAAGTCCGTCTCAACCGTCGGGGCAAAATTGGGATCGCGGGGCGATGCGCAAGAGACCCCCGACACGATGGTGGTCACATGGGAATACGACGATTTGCTGTTTGTCTATGAACAGCGCGACTTTACACCCTACCGCATGCAGGGCCACCGGATGGACAACGACAATATCTTCTTCGGCGAAGAAGGCTATCTAATGATCGACCGCGACGGCTACCGCGTTTTCCACCGCCGCGGTGAGCGCGGGCCCTCGGCGGGCAAGAAATGGGCCGACTCGACGCGGCACTATCAGAATTTCGTGGATTGCATCAAGAGCCGCCGCAAAGAAGATCTGCTGGCTGACATTGAGGAGGGCCACTATTCCTCCCTGCTGTGCCATCTGGGGAACATCTCCTACCGCACGGGCCGCCGCCTGCAGTTTGACGGCGAGGCGGAACAATTCACCGGTGACGACGAAGCAAACCGTTATTTGGGCCGCGCGTATCGTACGGGATTTGAACTACCGCCCGTCTAAATGGCCCGGTGATTTCCACAGGCGGGGGAGGCCTGACGCAGCAGTATTAGACAGCTTCGCCCGCTCGTAACGTTCGGTCCGATTATTCCGGTCGGACCGGTCGCAACCGATTCAGCAGTTCTGCGGCGGCTCGGCCCAACTCGACGCGGGCTTGCAGTCGTTTTCTGCGTCAAAATTCTGAAATAATTCAGCCGCACAACCGGCAACCGCCTTACAGGCGGTGAACTCGCCGCTGCTTCGCCCGCTCGCTTCGGCCAGCCCAAGTTGTGCTTTCAGGCCGCCGCGCACTGCGGGAGCTCGGTAGCGCGGTCGGGGCGGTCTTCTTGTCCGTCACAACCGGAACAACCCGAGCAGCACCGCATGAAGCATGTGCACTAAATGTGAGCGCGAAACACGTTGCAGCGATTATGCACTTGCCACCGATAGAGTGGGTGAAACCGTATGTGAATGAGTTTCGGAATCCTCATCAGCCTGGGAGTTCGCAGTTTGTCAACCGACTGCGAATGACCGTGGTTGCAGAAGCCGGCCATCGCCGCCGCAACGACACTTCACTGCGGATGTCATCCACGACGTCATGACCGACCTGAAACACAGGGAGTCGGCATACTGACGAGTCAGCCGCCAGGGTGCGCATTTGGCCAGCCGGGTGTAATTCGTTCTCCTTCCCCGGTATGCATTCGCTCCCACGAACGGGTGTTCCACGTACAGAGCAGGCGATCATCGACAAGCTACAATCTCACGAGAATGAAAGGATGCAGAAACTCATGAAGTGGCTGAATGTCATCGGCGCACTCGCTTTGGTGATCGGTTTGTCGAGCCCGGCGCAAGCCGCGTTGTTTGGCGGACACGGACACGGCAGCAACTGTTGTGGCGCCGCGAAAAGCTGTGGTTGTGCGTGCGATTGCCCGCGCATCTGTTGTAAGCCGGTCATCTGCCGGCCCACCTGTCACAAAGTCTTTAACTACCAACGGTCCTGCTGCAAGCCCGCTTGCTGCTGCGACACGGCCCCCAAGAACTGCTGTGCGCCGCAAGCCTGCTGCGCACCGGCCGCTAAAGATTGCTGCGCCCCGGCGGCGAACAATTGCTGTGCACCGGCTGCGAATGGCTGCTGTGCCCCGGCTGCGAACGGTTGCTGCGCTCCCAAGAGCTGCTGCGGACCGTCCACCTGCTGTGCCCCCATGCCTTGCTGCCAACCGCGCGTGATCTGCGTTCCCAAGTGCTGCCCCAAGCCGTGCTGGAACCCCTGTCAGTGCGGTGGTAACGGCTGTGGCGACACCAAAGGTTGCTGTGCTCCGGCTGCCAAAGATTGCTGTGCCCCGGCGGCCAACAACTGCTGTGCGCCGGCTGCCAACAACTGCTGCGCCCCGGCGGCGAACAACTGCTGTGCTCCCTCGTCTTGCTGTGGCAACGGCGGATGTGGTGGCTGCGGCGGATGCGGATGCTGCTGCGAGCAAATCTGCTGCGACGATGATCCCTGTGAAATCGCGCACTACATTTACCTGTCGCAAACCGCTTGCTACGCACGCCAACGGGCCCGCGCGATCGACAAGCTCGGCGACAAGTTCAAGTGCGTCTGCAACCCGGAAATCATGTGCGCCTTGATCGTCGGTCTGAACGACTGCGACGAGCGCGTCCGCAAGGAAGCAGCCGATGAAATCGGCGACCAAGTTCGCCGGTTCCCCTGCTGCTGCACCAAGCAAGTCGTCTGCGCCCTGGCCTGTGCCTTGGCCGACTGCGATCGTGGCGTCCGCCGCAAAGCGGAACGCGCCTTGAAAATCTGCGGCTATGAAGTCGACGATTGCTGCGGTTGCGGAAGCAACTGCTGCTCGATGTGCTGCAACAGCTGTGGCTGTGGCAACGCCTGTGGTGGCGCCTCCGGTGCCGCTCCCGCCCCGGCTCCGGCCGACGGTGGCGATGAAGCCGCTCCCGCACCGGCCCCTCCGGCCGAACCGGAAGCCTACTTCCCCTCACGCGTGCCGAAACGGCAATCGTTCCGTAAGGGACAAAAAACTCGCAGCTTGGCCAACTTGTTTGGCTTGAAGTAATCAGAACAAGATCGGTCACAACGACCGTGATCAAACTCTAAACTCCCGATCAAGAGGATTCGGGTCGAACGCGGACGGCCGCCGGCATTGACGCCGGAGGCCGTCTGCTTTTTTTATGGCATCACTTAGCCGAACGGCAGACCGTACTGCTTGAATTAACAGGGGTAAGCGGCGCGAATCGTGCCGCGCTGTTGTCGCAGAGCGCCGTATTCAATCTAATGTGCAGTGTGAATGCCGGTCAGATCTCGGTGCATGCACCAACTTCAGCCGGCGGCGAAACGGATCTGATTCCACTTTGCACCAGCAGAGCGATTGTCGAACTGGACCGACGAATGACCACGGAACTCTCCGCTGCTGAGGATTTCTCCCGCACTTGCCGCCGGCTCCGCTGCGGGACGATCTTAGCCGATCCTCCCTGGCAGTTTTCCAACCGCACCGGCAAGATGGCCCCAGAGCACAAGCGGCTCAGCCGTTACGGCACGCTGACGCTAAGTGACATCCTCGAAATCCCCGTCGCTGCAGCCTGTGCGGAGCAGGCGCATTTGTATCTCTGGGTCCCCAATGCGCTGTTGGCCGAGGGACTGCAGGTGATGTCGGCGTGGGGCTTTGAATACAAGACCAACCTCGTCTGGCACAAAATCCGCAAAGATGGCGGGCCGGACGGGCGGGGGGTCGGGTTTTATTTCCGTAACACGACCGAACTCGTGCTGTTCGGCACGCGCGGCAAGCTGCGCACGCTCGACCCCGGCCGGCGGCAGGTGAATATCATCAAGACCCGCAAGCGCGAGCACTCCCGCAAACCGGACGAACTGTACGACATCATCGAATCCTGCAGTCCCGGCCCCTACCTGGAACTCTTCGCCCGCGGCCGGCACAACGACGCCTGGCACGTCTGGGGTGACCAAAGCGCAGACTACGAGCCGGACTGGCCGACGTATGCGCATCACAGCGGGGTGATTTCTTAGGCATGAAACGTGAGAGGGCGTGCACTAGTGGTAGGCAGGGATGTCGCCGCCGTTTATAATGCACCAGCTCGCTTGCTTCACCGATCAATTCAGAAAAAAAGAACGCGCTTCAGAGTTCCTTTTCGCGCTGCAAGATTCGCTTCTTTGTTGTCAGGCTAGCCGGTCTTCCGCGTCTAGCTATGGCACCACAGTCATAAATCGGGCGTATAGGCAAAGTCGTTCAACGTGCAGTTGACTTTCCCGGAGTGAAAATCGTCACTGTAAAGAATGTGGGACGGTACAGCACTAATTCGAAGCTTGCTACGAGTGGACTAGGCTCTTCGAAACAGATCCAGATGGGGACTGCCATGTCGAACATTGGACTGGCGATTGCCGTGCTTGGCGCCGCGCTCATCTTTTTCGGGGTTCGAGTTCGCGTGCAAAACGAACAATCTCCGCCAGGGAGGAAGAAAACAGTAACCTTCTATGTCAGCATACTCGCAATCTTGTTCGGAATTGCTGTTGTAGCTGGCGGGCTTTATTTGCCGACTTATTTGCGAAGTTGAAGTAGCAGGTCCATTTGTCCTGCCACGCAATTGAGCGCACAGGATGCTCCGAACGATGAGTTCCCGGTCCGCACAGCGGACCCTACGCCATCACGTCACGCACGGCGCGTCCTCCGTGGGCGATCTCCACCGGCCGGCCGCTGCGGTCGTGGACGCGCATTTCGGGGTCGATACCCAGACACTCGTAAATCGTCGCGCAGATGTCCGACGTGCTCACCGGCAGATCTTTGACGTAGGCCGCTTGGTCGTCGGAGGCGCCGTAGACGGTCCCGCCGCGGATGCCGGCGCCGGCCATCATCACCGAATAGCAATACGTCCAATGATCGCGGCCCGCGTTGCGGTTGACCTTCGGTGTGCGGCCCATTTCGCTCATCACCACGACCAGCGTTTCGTCGAGGAGTCCGCGGGCCTGCAGGTCTTCCAGCAGTGCTGTGTACGTCTGGTCGAAACCGGGCAGTTTGTTTTCCTTCAAGATCGCGAAGTTGTTGCGGTGTGTGTCCCAAGCGTCGTAATCAATCTTGATCCGGTCCCAGAACAGGTCCCAGGTAACGTTTACGAAACGGACACCCTGCTCCACCAGTCGCCGACCGATCAGCGTGCTCTGTCCGAACAGCGTTCGCCCGTAGCGGTCCAGTGTGCGGGGATCCTCGCTACTCAAATCAAACGCCGCTTTGAGCCGTGACGAGGTCAAAATGTCGAACGCCCGCTGTTGATGTTTGCCGAATTGCCGCGACCCGCTTTGGGCATCCAACTGCCGCAATTGGTCGTCTATTTGCCGCAGCAATCCGCGACGCGCATCGAGCCGGTCAATTGTCACCTCTTTGTCGAGCACGCTGTTGGGCAACTGCGGCTGGCCGAGCACCGTTTGCGGGTAGCCTGGCTTCGGCGGCGGCACGCTCTCATCGCGAAACGGGAGACACTCGGTGGTCAGTGCGTCGTATTGCTTGCCCAAAAAGCCGCCGTAAGGACCGCTGCGGCGAAACGCCTGTCCCCAGCCGAGATAGCAGGGCAGATACATGTAATCCGGAAACTCACCCGGCTGTTGCGGACCGCGCTGTTGCTTCAGGTATTCGCAGACCGAGCCCATACTGGGCGGATCGGTCGGATGCGGGCTTTGGTCTTTTGGAGTCATCTCCCAGCCGCAGTAGCTGGGCAGGCAATTGTGGCAGCCCGCTTTGTGATTCACCGAGCGGATCACCGCCGCTTTGTGCATCCACTGCGACATCCGCGGCAGGTATTCACAAACATCCAATCCAGGCACATTTGAGGGAATCGGCCGAAACGCGCCCCGCGTTTCTTGCGGACCGTCCGGTTTGAGATCGACCATGTCCTGCGTCGCCGCTCCGCCCAACAGGTACAGCAGGATCACGCTCTTGGCCTTCGCGGGCCGGACATGTCCCGTCTCCTCCGCCGCCAAGAATTGCGGCAGTCCGAAGCCTCCCAGAGCAGTCAGCGCGCCGGCTTTGAGCGTTTCCCGCCGCGTCACACCGTCACAGCAGCGCCGTGGACTCCCCAGCATGGTGATCATCGCGTGAGTCTCCGTGAGAGCGCGACCAGCGAACCAAATCCGCCGTGTATTGTAATCGACTCGTCGCTGCGAGGCTATGAGACCGTGAACTCTTGGCGCTGTTCACAAGGCCGCCCGTATCCCGGATTGGCCGTCTCTTCAGCTTCGAGGTCCCGGCGGCATTTGTTCATTATCCGCATCGCCAAACGGAATTCGCGCCAACTGGTCCGCCAATATCGACGAATTGAAAATCCCCCCGCCTGTAATACAGGGCGGTGGTTGAACCACACGACCAACATCGTTCCGGCGAAGAAGACGTAGTGCAACAGGCGCGCACCATGAAATCTCCACTTGTTCCACCCTCGGCGGAGCAAAGCCAACCGTTCCACCTGAAATCGGACGTGAGCGACTTCATCTCGTAAGATCTGTGTACAGAGGGCATTCAAAACTACGGAGCTTGTCGCATCTCGCAGCGCACGGTAATAGACTTTGGCCAGGATCTCCGCCGTCACCAGCACTGAGATGATCAGATCCAGCCCCGCGGCGTGCCGGAGTCTGCGGAAGATGCCGTCGGTGGTGTTCTCTTTTGTGAGGGGAATTCCTTCCGACGTCATGAACCGCCCCAACGTCCGCGCGTGGCGATGTTCCTCGCGAATAAACATCTCCAGAGCTGCAACGTATTGATCGTCCCCCTCGCGACGTGCGTAGTCAGCCGCACGGCGAAGAAAGTGACGGCCGGTTCCAGTCTCGCCCAGTTGGAATTCTTGAATCGAACGTCGAATGCAGCGGCGCTCCGGGTCGCTTAGTCGACCGGGGTGGCCCCAGGGAATCGGCAACAGATTGCGGCTGTTGCGTTCGAAGTATTCGTACCATTGTGCGGAGGTCCATGGCGTCGACGAAGAAGGGCAGGGGGGGCTTTGCTGACGACACGCAGGAACGCGCAATTCTCGCTCACTCGCGGCACCTATTTCCATCAACCGCGCATGCACCGCGTCGATCGTTTCCGGCAATGTCGACGTACCCGCCGTCAGCCCCAGACAATTCACACCGGCGAACCATCGGTCCTGCAGGTCGTCCGGTCCCCCGACATGGTACGTCGGCAGCCCCCTTTCGCGACAATAGTCGGCCAGCCGTCGTGTATTGTTGGAATTGGCACCGCCGACCACGACCGCCGCCTCAACCTGCTCGACCATGCTCCGCAAGGCGGCTTGGCGATCTTTGGTCGGTTGGCAGACGGTATCGATGAAATGGATCTCCGCGTGTGGATTCTGTTCCTCGACGCTTCGGCGAATCGCCGTGATTTCACATTCGGGCATGGTGGTCTGGCAGATGATTCCGAGTTTGTCCGCATCGAACCGCCGCACTTCGCGCTGGCTGGGGATCACGTCGTAACGCTGCAAGTCACCAATGATTCCTTGGACTTCGACATGGCCCGGTTTACCCAAGACCAGCACGTGATAACCGTCGCGTTGCAGCCGCAGCGCCGCATCGTGCACGCGGCGCACCAAGGGGCAGGTCGTATCAATCAACTGTTTGCCGGCCGATTCCAACCGGTGACGTTCGCGGCCGCTGATTCCGTGTGCCGTGATCATCACCTGCGGCGTGGCGGGGATTTCGCCCCGGTCCGTTTCCGACTGCATCGCAAATCCGCGCGTTTGCAGTTGCTGTAGCAAGAGTCCGTTGTGGGCCAGTTCGCCGTGGATGGTCACTTGCCGGGGATTCTCGATACTCTCTGCAACAGCGAGCGCGTCCCGCACGCCGAAGCAGAGCCCCATCACGTCGGCCCTGATAATCTTCATTGAATGACTCGCAAAATGCTCGGATGTGTGTTGAATGGCCGCCGCGTGCTTTGCAATAGAATATACTTTATGCAGCAAAGCATGCGGGTAAATAAGAAACCGGCGTGGGAGCGCTCACACCGGGAACCAACCCTCCTTGATTTGACGGTTGCGCGTCGGTGCGTCCGGTGCTGAGTTCACGGCGTCGGAGACGACGTGTTCCAGCACGTTGATGTATTCCGTGAATCGGGCGCGGCCGTCGTCCGACAATCGGCACAACGTCTGCGGACGGTTGTTCTTGAATCCTTTCCACACGTCGATCAGTCCGGCGTCCTTGAGCACGTCGATATGCCGGCTCAGATTGCCGTCGGTTAGCGTGCAGAGATCTTTCAAATCGGTAAATAGCAACCCTTCCGGATGCGCAATGAGCGAGGCCATGATGCTCAAGCGGGCCCGCTCGTGGATCACACGCTCCAGACCTTGATAAGCAAACCGCCCTTGTTCGGAGGCCGGTTCAGTTGCTTTTTGTTTCTTCATCGTTCCGTTCCACAGTCCAATACAGCACAGCCGCGGTGGCCAACTGGCCGAAGCCAAACGGCGCTCCCATTGCCCAGGGTGAGAGCGCCGCTTCGCCGCGGGCCAGCGCCAAACATACGATTCCGCTCAACACATAAAACGCCCCCGCCCAGAAGACCGATTTGGGCAACAAGCGATACGTGGCAAAGATTCCCAGACCAAACAGGATCTGCCACAGCCCGGGCAGCATCCAAATCGTCTCGGGCGCAAAGGCGACCAACACGAAAGTCACCATCGCGCCGGTGATCACACTCGGAAAGAACTGTTCCGCCGCCAGCAGCGTGATGCTCTTAGAATACGCCGACCGCGACGCCCGCGACCGCAGCCACATCTCGACGGTTTGCGCGAGCAGCGACAACGCCGCAACACCGATCCACAACGTCAGGTACTGGTCGGCATGCCCCACGGGATCGTCCAGCCACGCTGCCTGAGCAACCGCGGCGGCGATCGCCAGCAGACCCGAGCAGGCAACCGGCAGCGCACGAAACCCGCGGAACACCTCGGCCCGTGCCATTTGCTGGCGGATCTCGGAGATCTGCGCGAGCGCTTCTTGAAGTTCCATGCCGCGAATCCCGCCTGAGGAGAGAAAACGACTGCGTCAATACTTTACGTTGCAAAGTACACGCTTGGGGGATCTCGGTCAAGAGGAATCTGAGAGAATCTGGGTGCTTTACTCCGCTCACGGCTTTCTATTGTGCGAACCGAACGCCAGCGCCTTGCCACCACTTATTTCGCCCTTGTGTGCCACTGTCGAGGAGATTCTCTACACGCCTTTTCAGTTGTTTGAATTGAAACGCGGATTACGCAGATTATCGCAGAGTTGCGATAATCTCTCTGTGGTAAGACTTTATCCGTCTGAAGCAATCTTGGCCGTTGGCCAAAAGTGTCTTTGCGGGCATTTGTCCGTTGCGGAGGCGTTCCGTCCACTGCATCACTCGGCGGATTTGTTACTCTCTGCGAAAATCGGCGTAATCTGCGTTTTGAATTTGTCTCTCCAACTTCGTTCGCAATCCGCTCCTCAGCGATTTGAAGGATATTCAGCTGAACCAAACTGTGCGAATTGTGTCCAGTGATCATCATGCCAGAATACGACTTCTGAAACATTCAAGTATGACCCGCTTCACAAACAACCAGTCCACTTCTTCTGACTCCTCATCTCGCAAGCAGGCGGTGCCGATGTCGGTCTAGATACACCCAATAGCAACATCCCAGCCCGCCCGGTGGATTCACTCGGCGGGCTTTTTTTGTAGCGCAGTCACTTTTTTAGTCGAACCTGTCGCCCTGGCGCTGCATGGGCACAAGAAGGCCGCTGAAGGTTGCTCTCCTTCGCGGCTGGACGGCGGGAACGGCGACATTCCTCATCAGAAAGGAGTGAATAGAGCAATGCGGCAAAAAGTTCACGTCAACGTCGGAACGGTCGGACACATTGACCACGGAAAGACCACGCTCACCGCCGCGATTCTTGCCGCGCAAGCCGAGAAGGGCCTTGCGCAGGCAAAGGCTTATGCCGACGTCGCCAAGGGCGGGATCGTCCGCGACGAGAGCAAGACGGTGACTATCATCACCAGCCACGTCGAGTACGAGACCGAGCGGCGGCACTATGCGCACATCGACTGCCCGGGCCACGCCGATTACATCAAGAACATGATCACCGGCGCCGCCCAGATGGACGGCGCGATCCTGCTCACGTCGGCGGTCGACGGGCCGATGCCGCAGACGCGGGAGCACATTCTGCTCGCGCGGCAGGTCGGCGTGCCGCACGTCGTGGTGTTCATCAACAAGTGTGATCTGGTCGACGATCCGGACATTATCGACCTAGTCGAGATGGAAGCCCGCGACTTGCTCGACAAGTACGGATTCGACGGCGCAAACGTGCCCGTGATTCGCGGCAGCGCCAAGGGTGCGCTGGAGCATCCCGGCGATCCGCAATTTGCCGGCTGCATCGATGAGTTGCTGGACGCGTTGGACAGGGCAATTCCTGATCCGACGCGCGACGTCGACAAGCCGTTTCTGATGGCCATCGAGGGTGTGCATCACATCGAGGGCCGCGGCACGGTAGTCACCGGCAAGATCGACCAAGGCCGGATCCGGCCGGGCGACGATGTGGAAATCCTCGGTCTGGCGGAAACGCTGCGCACGGTTTGCACGAGCGTCGAAGCGTTTCGCAGGATCCTGGACGTGGGTGTCGCCGGCCAAAACGTCGGCTTGTTGCTGCGGCGGATCAAGCAAGATCAGGTCTGTCGCGGCCAAGTGGTCGCTGCGCCGGGCAGCATTGCGCCCTGCGTCGAATTCCGTGCGGAAGTGTACGCTCTGTCGAAGGAAGAGGGCGGCCGGCACACGCCGTTTTTCAGCGGCTATCGCCCGCAGTTCCACTTCCGCACAACGGACGTGACCGGCGAGGCGCAGTTGCTGGAAGGCATGGAGATGGCGTTGCCGGGCGATTCGGTGCAGATCCAAGTCGGCCTGGAGAAACCGGTCGCCGTCGAAGCGGGCACCCGCTTCGCGATCCGCGAAGGGGGCCGCACCGTCGGTTCCGGTGTCGTCACGGAAGTCGTGTGAACCGTGTTGAAGCGCCACCCGCCGCCTCATGCGGCGGGTGGCTTTCAATCGGACCGGATACCGCACATCGCGCGATTCACTGCTACGGAAGACGACGCCACTGTCAGCGCGGCCGTGCGGGAGAGATTGTGTATGTTGGCCGAGCCGGCATTTCGATGGCGGCGTGGCTGAAATAGGGGTACACGCTCCACTCCACACAGGTCAGCAGATCGGGCCGGCCGTCACCATCCATATCGGCCACCCATGGGTGCGGGCCGTGTGCCGTGACCTTGATTGGACGCCCGAAGCAACAGAGCGTTCGCGGTGCAGCAAACAACGGAGCGCTCTTGTCCCCCACGTTTTTCAATAAGTAGATACTCCCTTGGTCGGGATGTGTTCCCGCGCAGCTGTAGATCAAATCGACCAGGCCGTCGCCGTCCCAGTCGGCGGCACGGAACGACTCCGTCCAATGCTTGGTCCGGCCGACAATCGCATCATCGATTTGACGCCCATCCTCCAACCTGAGCGCCTGTTCCTTACGCAACCGCAACCGGCCTGCATCGTCCCGATATTGGACAAACAGCGTTGCTTTACGAGTGTGGCCGTCATGCGTGACGAAATCGGGTAATCCATCGGCGTTGAAATCCGCGACCGCGATGCCGGTCCGCCAGAAAAACGGCCGGGCCTTTTCATAGGGATAGGGCTGGTTGGGCACCGACTTATCACCCGCTAGTCGCGCCGACTCGGCCTTCGCCCGCGGTGTGTCGGGAAAGCCGTCACAGAGAATCTGTCGCTGGCGGCCGAATTTTGGCTGACGGCGGCTGCCGAGATTACGATACCAGAAGATGCGGTTGGTCTCGTTGGGCAGGATCAGATCGGGCAGTCCGTCGGCGTCCCAATCGGCGAATACCGGAAATGGGTAGCCCATATTATGCCAATGTTTGCCCCCCAGGATGTCATCCCGGAGCAGCCGAATCGTTTTGCCCTCGGCCAGAATCAGTTGCGGTTCCGCAAATGCCGGTGTGCGGTTGGTCCCTTCGTTGATCACGATCCGCGGCCAGCCGTACCCGCCACCGACGAGTAGGTCGTGGTCGCCGTCGCCGTCCCAATCGCAGATGCAGGGCCACGCCTGATCACTCAGCGCAAGGACCGCAGACAGCGAACCCGCTTCGCCGAATTCACGAAACCGTGGCGGTCCTTCGTTCTCGGGCAGTTGCTCATAAAACGACACCCGTTGAACAACATCGTGCTGCACGAGGAGCCCGCGGCGCGGCCCCTCCGATACCGCTGCCACTGCAGTGCACCAAAACGGTGCGATGTCCGGCAGCCGCTTTGCAGCGTCAAATTGCGGGGGATCGCCGCCGAGGTTTCGCCGCCAGGCGACGCGTTGATCTCTCGGATCTCGCTCAGCCCCCTCCACGAGACAGACGGCATCCAACCGGCCGTCACGATCAATGTCCAGAAAACAGGGATCACGTCCCGCGTCGATTCGCACCGCATCGGCCAGTTTCAACGGCCAACCGTCTGAATTCGTGTTCCGGAGATAGGTGTTCCCCAAAACGATATCGACGGCGCCGTCGTGATTCAGGTCGACCGCGCGGCAGGGATTCCAAGGCGCCCCTTGTCGTGCGACATTTCCGGCCGAGACGAGAATAGGTAATCCGCCCGGCTCGCGGCGGCCGCTGTTGAGATACACACTGAGTTGATCTCCTCGCCGCGGTGAATAGACGACGTCAATCTCACCGTCCCGATTGAGATCCGCGAAATCGGCGTGCATGTAGATCGAGCGAAAATGCTTCGACTCCGCAACATCGGCGGATTCTCGATAGTGCAGACGGGTGAAGTCGCCGAACTCGAACCGGTCCCCGCTTCCGACCCGCGGAAATGCAATCAATCCGTCCCAAGGATCGCCGCTGCGATAGGCATAGTTCCAGCAACCGAGCAAATCGCGTTGGCCGTCGCCGTCGATGTCAATCAGGCGGCTCAAATAGATGGGAGTCATCGGACGCGGCACTCCGGCGTTGTAACGCAACAAATCGCCCGTGCCGATTAGTGGCGTGAACTTCGCCGGACGCAACTTGGGGCGCCGCTCTGTCGTCTGAAAGCGGATTTCAAACTCGGTGTGTGTGGGATCTCGAACGACCCATTCGACCCGTCCTACATCGCCGTGCGCGAAATCCTCCGATAACGCGTGGGGAACCCGCACGCCCGCTAGATCGAATACGGCGATCGAATTCGAATCGAGCACGCCCGACGCTCCCGCGTTCTTGATGATGGAACGAAAATCGATCCGAGGATCGAGCGGAACGTTCAAGCACGGCAGTTTTGACGTCACCGTCAGCCGCACGGTCCAAGATTCGCCCCCCGCCGCCAGGCGGTCGTGAGCACAGACCGCCAACAGCAAGGCAAGGATTGAGAGGATTGCGTTGCGATGCATCGTGTGCTCCAATTCTGGAATCAGTCGCCGAATCGACAGACGTTATCATAAAACGCTGACGCCAATACGCCTACCGGGACGCTGTGGGGGTTAAGCCATCATGCAAGTTATCATTACTGCCGTCGGTCCAGATAATCGTGGGTTGGCGGATCCGATCGTGCATCACGTCACAACCTCCGGTGCCAACATCGGCGAGATTCAGATGTACGACCATGACGCCGAACGCATCTTTGCCATGTTGCTGCGCGTCGATTGGCCGGGCGACCAGGAGTCCATTGCCGATTTGCGGACGACGATGAACGATATCGGCACGCAGACCGGCCTATCGATTCGCACCTGGTCGCGTCCCGATCCTCCGCAAAAACCGAAGCTGGCGATCTGCGTCACCTACCGCCCCGAACCGGCACTAGCGGTCTTGCGGGCGATTCGCGATGGGCGGCTCAAGGCCGATCCGGTGGTAATGATCGGCAACCGCAACGCCGTGCGGGGCGTCGCCGAGCAGTTCGACGTCAACTGGCACATGGTGGGTGACGGCAAGGGCAATCCAGATAACGACCGCATGGTCGAACTGTTTGACGAGTACGACGTCGACTACATCGTGCTTGCACGCTATATGCGGATTCTGCCGGCGAGCACTTGCTGGCGGTTTGCGGGCGGACGGATCATCAATTTGCATCACGGCCTGCTGCCGCCGTTTCCCGGTTTCCGCCCGTACCAGGACGCGTTTGAGCACCGTATGCTCACCTACGGAGCGACGATCCATTTCATCGTTCCCGAACTTGATGCCGGCAATCAGACCATCCACCAGGCGACCTTCACCATCACGCCCGGCACGCCGTTGGAAGAGATCATCCGCATCGGAGAATCGGACCACGAACCAACCTGTCTGGTCGAAGGCCTGCGGCGGGTCGTGGATCGCGAGGTGGAACTCCACTTTCACCGTGTGGTGCGGTCAAACGAAGCCGACGAGTGAACCGCAAGCTCTGCGAATCCGATAAGTATCAGAAATCCCCGCCGCGTCTTGACGGCGAGTTGCACGGGTCTACCAATTCCGGCGGGTGGCAAATTCGGTCAAATCTTCCAGCAGCCGTTTGCTGATCGAATCGGGCAGATTGCCGAGCTGCTGCCGGGCGGCTAAGGCGAATTCGTTGGCGCGCGCAAACGAGTATTCGACGGCGTCGCTGAGTTCGAAGAACTTCTTCAGCCGGCTGCGGGTGTTGTCGTTGGGATCGGCCAGCAATCGGCGAATCTCGGCCGATTGGGCGGGACCTGACTGCCCCAGAAGACGGATCAACGGCAACGTCAGTTTTTCCTTTTGCAGATCTGATCCGAGCGACTTGCCGGTTTGGTCTTCGCTGCCCAGTACATCCAGCAAATCGTCGGCGATTTGAAACGCGATTCCCAGGCAACGGCCGTATTCCCGCAGCGACTGTGACGTCTGCTCGCCCGAGTCGGCGAAATGCGCGCCGAGTTGGCAACACAGGGCGCAAAGTTCCGCGGTTTTACCCTCGATGATCTCCAGGTATTCGGCTTCCGTCAGTTCGTGATTTCCGCGCTGATGGATCTGTGAAAGTTCTCCTTCACAGACGATATTCGTCGATCGCCCGATCAGCCGGCAGGCCAGCGTGCTCTCCAGGCTGCTCGCCAAATGAAATGCATGCGTGAAGAGGTAGTCCCCCAGCAAGACGCTCGTTTCGTTGTTCCAACGGGAGTTGATCGTCGCCACGTGGCGACGGATTTCCGCGTCGTCCAACACGTCGTCGTGCACCAATGTGGCCGTGTGAATCATCTCCACGACCGCGGCGAGGACGAAATGGTCGTTGGTAATCGCTCCGCACGCTTTCGCTGACAGCAACAGCAAAATGGGCCGCAGCCGTTTGCCGCGAAAACGGGTCATGTGCTCAAGAACGTCATTGACGAACGGATGCCAACTCTTGAGTTCCTCCGCGAAGATTTGTTCCACGCGCACGAGGTCGTCACCCAGCAGTTCGTCGACCTGCACGAGCAATTCGGAAGCTCCCGGAGATCCCGCGAGTCCTTCTTTCATATCAGTGCCTCATCTTGAGTTGAATCGAATCAGCGCGCCTGACGTCATTTCAATATCAAGCACGGCCTCCGCACGAGAGCCGGTTTCAACAACCCGTTCTATCGAATTCGATTCGAATCCTCATTGTCGAATAAAATGCCCACGCTTCCCGCCTGATTTTTCCTGCAACTGAATTGGGCCGATCGTCATCTCCCGATCAGCCGCCTTGCACATGTCATAAATCGTCAGTGCCGCGACACTCACGGCGGTCAATGCCTCCATCTCGACGCCGGTCCGTCCGTGCATACGAGCGGTGGCGGTAATCTTAACGGTCGACTCGCTCAGCGTTTCGAACGCCACTTCGACCGCATCGAGACCGAGCGGATGGCAGAGCGGAATCAAATCAGCGGTTCGTTTGGCCGCCATGATTCCCGCTAACCGCGCGACCTCAAACACGTCACCTTTGGCGACGTTGTGATCTTTGATGAGCTGCAGTGTCTCAGCCCGCATCTCAACAATTCCGCTGGCGCGTGCCATCCGTTCGGTGACCGGCTTATCGCCGACGTCCACCATGCGGCTGGCGCCCTCGTCGTCGAAATGTGTCAATTTGCCCATCAAATCACCCGTTCCGGCGCCTCCTCACCGGTGCATAAATTGTTCGTGGGAAAGCATTTCCCGATTTTTCGCTATCGAAAATAGCGGTGTCCGATTCAGCTTGCAACCCGCTCCACGTTTGCCCGTGAATTCTGTCGTGAATCAATACTCATTCCGCCGATACGCCGGCAGTTAGAATTGACCGCATCCGCCGGGCTCAATTAACTGTGACGACGAAGAAAAAGTCGAATCGACTGCGTGCAGCCCCATGTTCACGCCCCGACTCCGGAGTCGGTTCTTAGCGGTTATAGGCATTGTACGCCCCCATCGCCGAGCGGCGTTGTCCGCCCGTGCGAAAACCCGATGTTCTGGATCTGCCGCTAGGATTCGGTTCTTGCATCAGGTAATCTGGGCGATTAAGATGAAATGCGGAGTGCGCGGTTCGTATGACGGCGGACCTAACAATTGAGCCTCCTCCTCCGATTCGTCAGCATCTTGAGACTCGAAAGAATAATCGTGGACAAAAAGACTCTCGCCGGCGTCTCCCTGGTTGGCGCAATTCCAGGTGCCCTTGTTGTGGTCAGCATGGTGTTGTTTTTTCTGTGGTACGTCTCCAACGCAGGTTGGATGATGATCTTTCTGGTGAGCATCACCATGCTGATCGGAGTCACGTTTGCGTTGATGCCGGTGGCGATTCTTGTCCGGTCGCGCGACGCCGGTGCCCCAGTTGAACCGGCGCAGCCAGCCGGAGCCAAACGTGCACAGCCCGCCGCCGACAAGGCCGCGATGACCGCTGAGGTGACCGCCGAGTTCGCGGCATCCGACGAGTTCGCCACCAGCGCCGAATTCGAACAGAGCGGCGAGTTCATCCAGAGCGGCGAATTCGTTCAGACCGGCGAGTTCGAGACGAGTGGGGAATTCGTGCAGACCGGTGAATTTGAAACCAGCAGCGAATTTGAAATGTCCGCTGACGATCTGCTGGAAGATTCCGAAGCGTTCGAGTTGGAAGACGACGACGAACCCAAAAAGCGTTAGGCTTTGCCGGAAAAGACATTTCAGAGTGGCTGGGGTCGGACGTTAGTCCGCCCCCAGGTTCGATATCTGGGTGCTCGCATTGCTCGACCCCAGCGACCCATCGTCAATTCGGAGCTTATCGAAGAAGCTTCGCGCAACGTCGTGCACGCTCAAAACGCTGCAGGTGAACTCCCGAACTCTCACGAGTTCGGCTACCCTGAGGGTTAGCCGTAGCACGCATCTGCGCCGTTGGCTCCGCGCGAGCCACTGGGCGACTGCGCGTCAACTGCTGGCGCTGCGATAGCTCATTAGCGCGCGATGGAACACCGCTCGGGACAGTATTAGTCCCAACAGCGATGCTGCGACCATCACCAACGTCAACCACGACGGAGTCAGCGCTTTGTCCAACAACACCCGCGCTGGAACCGTCACCACAAGCAGAATCGGCAGCACGTAGGAGAACACGCTCTGCAGTGCCAACCCAAATCCCGAGCTGCGGTCATAGATGCTCCGCGGATAGCGGGCGAAGATCGTGATGTAGAACCAAAAGTCGTACAAACCCTGGTTCCGGCCGAACCAAATACTCGTGCTGGCGAGCGCGATCATCAAGCTATAAAAGAACGCGACTCCCAGGAAAATCATGGTCAAATACATGATCACCTGCACGAAACTGATCTGCGCAAACGCGTCGAGTCTGGACAGCGAGTAGCCCAGCAAGGTCGTGGCGAAGACCAAATCAGCCAACCGGGCCAGATCGAGCTTCTCGAACGATATCAAGAACTGCGTGTCAATCGGCTTGAGCAGGGCGAAATCCAGATTCCCCGTCCGGATCAGTTCGCTGAAATTTGCGCAATTCGGCATGAAGATCGATTCGATCAATTTGTTGATGATCATGCCGGTGGCCATAAACGCAAAGAACTCGAACCGCGACCAGCCGTTAATGCTGTCCACGTTGCGGTAAATCAGATCAAACAAGATCAGTTGCGCCGCGAACCACAGCGCGTGAGAGGTGATCGTGATCAAGAAATTGCCGCGAAATTGCATCTCGCGAACGAGGGAGTTTCGCGCAAAGATGCGGAGGACACGAAAATAGTGAGGAGAGCCCATGGGTGATTCGGATTCAGTTGAGCAATTCCGTGGACGGCTCGCCGGCGATGATTTCGCCGATCACGCAGCTGTTGACATGCTCCGACGCGAGCGTCTGTTGAATCTTATCCGCATCCTCCGCGGAGGCAATCACCACATAGCCGATTCCCATGTTGAACACCTTGAACATTTCAGCGCGTTCGATTTGGCCTAATTGCTGCAGCCAGCCGAATTCCGGCTGAGGTTGCCAGGACGCCCGGTCGATCACCGCCCGGCATCCTTCGGGCAGAATTCGCGTCACGTTCTCCTCTAAGCCGCCGCCGGTGATATGTGCCATTCCGTGCACCGCCGCACCGGACTGCATTGCGGCGGAAATCGCCGAGACGTAGAGCCGCGTCGGCCGCAGCAGCACCTCGCCGACCGTACCCCCCAACTCACTCACGTTGGCGTCGATTGACAAACCGGCTGTGTCGAAGACGACTTTGCGGATCAAGCTGAATCCGTTGGAGTGCAGGCCACTCGATTCCAGCCCGATAATCACGTCGCCCGGCTCAACGGCTTTCCCGTCGATCAGTCGCTCCCGTTCTGCCACGCCGACACAAAAACCGGCCATGTCAAAGTCGCCCTCTGCGTACAGATCCGGCATGATGGCCGTCTCGCCGCCCAGCAACACGGCTCCGGTCTCGACGCAGGCATCACTGATCCCTTTCACCAACTCCACGACCAAATCGGGTTCATCTTTACCGAGGGCGAGGTAATCCAGGAAGAACAGCGGCTCCGCTCCCAGGCAGAGGCAATCGTTAACGCACATCGCCACCAAGTCGATGCCGATCGTATCATACCGGCCGGCTTGGATGGCGACTTTGATCTTGGTTCCCACTCCATCCGTACCGGAGACCAGCACCGGGTCGCGGTAGGAAGAGCCCTCGCCGTTGAGTCGAAACAACCCAGCAAATCCACCCGGCAGATCGAGAACGCGCGGCGTTTGGGTCTTCTGGATCAGTTGCGGCAGCCGACCCATCGCCTGTTGGTACAACTCCAGGTCAACACCGGCGTCCTTGTAAGTCGCAGCGGGCATCGCAGTCTTTCTGAGAGAAATTGAAGTCGTCAACGTTCGGTCGGCTGCATCATAGCAAACCGACTCCCTGCTGGCACGCGTTCTTCAGCAACGGCGATTTGATCGGTGAGGCGCCGGTTGAACCCATCGCACGATGCACTCGCAAATCGATCACGAGCAAGGTTATAGTATCTCGTAGCAACTTTCTCCGCGGTTTCCCCACCTTTGGAAAAACGATGTCCGCGCTAACCACCGCTGAGCTCCGTAACGCAGTCGCCCAACTCCCGCATTTTCCGCTGGCACACGTTCCCACGCCGCTGGAACACCTGCCGAAGTTGTCGGAGATGTTCGGTGGCCCGCAGATTTACATTAAGCGGGACGATTGCACCGGCCTGACGTTCGGCGGAAATAAGACCCGGCACAATGAGTTGATCCTGGGCGACGTGCTCAAAAAGCAGGCGGATTTGATTGTCTGGGGCGCCGGCGTGCAAAGCAATAATTGCCGGCAGACCGCCGCCGCCTGCGCCAAAGCGGGCATCGACATTCATTTGGTTCTGGGTCGGGGGCGGCCCGCGACCGAACCGGACCCGATCCAAGGGAATCTGCTGCTGGATCATCTCGTCGGTGCCAAAGTGGAAATCATTGACGGCGGCATCGGACTTGAGGTCGATGAATACATCGCGAACCTCAGCGAGAAGTATGTGGCGGAGGGGCGCAAGGTCTATGCCTGGGATCGCAAGACGGTCAAACCACTGGCGGCGATCGGTTATGTAACGGCGATGGTCGAGATCGCTGAACAATCGGCTGAGCAGTCCTTCACGCCGGACGCCGTTTACGTCTGCTCGGCCGGTTCGACCGGTGCGGGGTTGGTGCTGGCGCGCGAGGCCATGGGGCACACGTATGGAATCACACATGTCGCCCCGATTGTTTGGCCCTGGGATACCGCCGCCGACATGGCGCGGATCGCGCGCGAGGCGGGTGCATTGATCGGCGTGGCCGCGGACGTGACGGCTACGGATATCGATCTCACCGAAGAGTACATCGGGCCGGACGGATACGGCAAAGTCTCGCCCGGTTGCCTGGAGGCGATTTCGCTGTTGGCCCGTAATGAAGCGATCTTGCTCGATCCGGTTTACAGCGGAAAAGCGATGGCGGGATTGATAGACCATATCCGGGCCGGAAAATTCACGCGAGATCAGCATGTGGTGTTTGTGCACACGGGGGGAACACCCGCGTTGTTTGCCTACAACGAAGACCTGATGGACGGCCTCGGCCAGCTTGGCGTTTGATGGAGTTCGACTCGCAATTTGTCCGACTGTTGATGACATTCGTCGGATTCGGCAGCGTTCTGGTTTGGGCGCAGTCGATCAGGCTTTGGTCGACGGAACAGTTGCAGCCGCTCGCACTGCGTGAGACAAAGCCGGTCCCGTGGGATCAATGGACGGTGCTGGCGGCATTCGGAATCTGGGGACTGACTGATAAATTCACGTACTTCGCGCTGGGCGTCGACGCGGATTCCCCGATCTTTGAGAAAGTCCAAGCCCTCTGTCTCGCTGGGTTTCTCAAGATTTTGTTGTTGATCGAACTCATGGAAGTTTCCGGCGGCCGGCAACGCTCGCCGCAGCGTCCCAAACTCGCAGATCGATGGATCGATATCAAAGTCGGTGTTTGGGGTTTGCTGGCCAGCTTGATTCCGGTCTGGGGTGTCTCCTGGGCCATTCTGCCGTTCCGCGAACCGGACGACGGTCACCCCTACTTGCAAGCGATTCAGGACGGGGCGGGTCCGCAGACGCTGGCTTGGATCGCCTTAGCCGTCGTCGTGGTCGCGCCGCTGTTCGAGGAGCTCATCTTTCGAGTTATTCTGCAAGGCTGGCTGCACAAACACGTCTCGCCTGTCGTTGCGGTCGTCGGCGTCGCCTTTTCATTCGCCGCGGTGCATTTTACCGCTTGGCCCGACCCGCTGCCGTTGATACCGCTCTCGCTGGTGTTCGGCTACATCTATTACCGCCGCCGCAGCTATCTTGCCAACGTCGTGATGCACGCGCTGTTCAACGGCCTGAATCTGATTCAGGCGCTTTCGGCCGGTGACTAACGACCTGCTGATCGCTCCTGTCGGGACGAACGTCTCAATTGCCGACAGACGTTGTCGGTTTCTGCCAGCCGCGCGCGGCAATCTGCGACCACAACGCCCGTAGCGGAGCGCCAAATGCGAATGTGCAGAAGATCAGCGGCACTGCCATCTCGCGCACCGCAACGATGATCGCGATGGTGAAGATCAACTGCACCATGTGATAATAATTCCGCCGACCGCGAAACAACTGGTTGAAGACGTGCGGATAGCGGATGCGGGAGATCATTAAGCAGGCGACCGCCAGCGCGATGAACGGCAAAGTGATTTGCACAGTCGTTTCGAGCGGTTCTCGATAAGACTGCAGCGACTTGAGTTCCCATTCCGCGATGCGGTCGAGGAATTCCGGATAGGCGACGGCAAACGAGGCGATTGTTCCGGCCGCAGCAGGAGAAGGAAGTCCGCTGAAGGTCTCATGTGTGTCTTCTTCCCCGGTTTCGACATTGAACCGGGCGAGCCGTAACACCGTACACATCACGAACAGCACGGCAATCACCCACAACAGCCGTTCATGAAACGGCGTGGAGAATTTGATCAGGATGAACGCCGGCGCAACACCGAAGCTGACCGCATCGCACAAGCTATCCAGTTCGGCGCCAAAATCACTGGTATGCTTGGCCCAGCGCGCGGCGCTGCCGTCGAGCATGTCGAAAACCATCGCGATAAAAATCAACAACCCGGCGATGAACAGGTTTCTGGGATCTGTTTCGCTGCCGTCGAGTTTCGCGGCGAACGTGATGCTGCCGAATCCGCAGGCGACATTACCTAAAGTCAGCAACGTCGGCAGCACAGCAAACATCTTCTGTCGCCGCGTTCGCTTCTTGCTGAGCGATTTGCTTGACTGATTGTCAGTCTGCTCGGTCAAAACGGACTATTCCTCCGACTCACCGGGTTGATAGCGGGCAAATATCGTCGACCCCGCTTTGACGTTTTGACCCAACTTCACCGTAATCTCCAGGCCCTCCTCGCGGGGCAAAACCAGTTCGGTCCGCGAGCCGAGTTTAATCATGCCGAACAGGTCGCCCGCTTGGAACTCGTCCCCCGGTTTCGCCCGGCAAACGATGCGTCGCGCGATAGCGCCGGTAATTTGACGGACCACCATCCGGCGAAACGGTGCGCGATTCTCTTCGATCCGAATCGCCAATTGCTCGTTTTCGCGGGCTGATTCGGGACGCAGGGCGTTGAGAAATTTTCCTGGGCGGTAAGCGATCCCGATAACGCGCGCGGCGACCGGCGTGCGGTTGACGTGCACGTTGAAGATCGACAGAAAAACACCGATCAGCACGGCCGGCCCGCCGATGAATTCGTCGTGCTCGATCTCTTCGATGGTGGTGATCTTGCCGTCTGCCGGGGAGACGACAACGCCCTCTCCGGACGGAATCGAACGCCGGGGATTACGGAAGAACGAAACGAAGAACAGACCCAGCACGGCGGGGACGACCGCCGCCGGCCAATACCAATACGCCAAGACAGCAGTCGAACCAAAACAGAGAACTGACAGAATCACCAACTCAGCCAGTCCCTCACGGGCGAACGGCAATCGGTCCCGCCAAGTGAATGGATCGTCTTCGACGTTCCAATAATATCCGCCTTGATTCTGGTAAAACTTGACGTCGCGAGGATCCAGCACATCGTGCGGGCAACGGTTTTCGGTTCCCCGCCGCATTTCCGCCATGCGGCGGGCGTAGCCCCGGCGGAAGGTCTTCAAATACCAGCGACGGACCGCGCCCCAAGCCAGCTCGACGCGCATGCAGACACCGCCGCCCGGCTGGATCGAGGTCACTTGGGGATCCATCGGTTCCAACTCCGCCCGTTGGGCGGATTCGACAACTGACTCAGTCATGGTTCTCAACGTGCATCAACAGGGAGCATCGACCAACCTCGACCGCGCGCAACTGCGGACGGCATCGACGACCGTTCATCTTAGCTAGCGCGGCCGTCAATCGCGACAGGTGCAATCGTTGCTCTCCTTATTTTCGGAGATTTGCGTGAGCATAACCGCTACATCCACCGTGAATCGGTCCGGGTCAACGGCCGCACGCTGAAGCGGAGTTTGGACTTGCGTCGATAAATGCACTGGAGGTCGAGCCAAGGATTTCGTGAAGAATCCGCGAAATTCGCCCTGCTGGACCTAGACCTCCGACTCATCTTCGCTACTTTGGAAGCTTCACGAGGCCGACATCGTGGACCGGCTTTTGGTCCCTGCTCAGCCTCTCTTCGACAGAGTGCAGCACGCAAAATTCAGCGCGAAATCTTTTTGATACGAGGACTTGCGAACGATGAGTATTCCGATTCTGGCCGTCCACGGGCGGCAAATTTTGGACAGCCGGGGAAATCCCACGGTGGAAGTTGACGTCGAGTTGGAAGACGGCACAATCGGCCGCGCGGCGGTTCCCAGCGGCGCCAGCACCGGGGTGCACGAAGCCCACGAATTGCGCGACGGCGACAAAGCAGTCTACCTCGGCAAGGGGGTCGAGAAGGCGGTCGAAGCGGTCAATGAAACGATCGCCCGCGAGATCATGGGCCTGGACGTCACCGATCAACTGACAATCGACCGGGTCATGATCGAGCTGGACGGCAGCGAAAACAAATCGCGGCTCGGCGCTAACGCCATTTTGGGTTGCTCTCTCGCATGCGCGCACGCGGCGGCACGGTCCAGTTTTCTGCCGCTGTTTCGCTACCTGGGCGGCGCCGGCGCCAAATACTTGCCCGCGCCGATGATGAACATCATCAACGGCGGCGAACACGCGGACAACAATGTCGACGTGCAGGAGTTCATGGTGATGCCGCTCGGTTTTGACCGTTTCAGCGACGCGCTGCGGGCGGGGGTCGAGACGTTTCACCACCTCAAAAAAGTCTTGCACGACAAAGGTCTCAACACCGCGGTCGGCGACGAGGGAGGATTTGCACCGGAACTCGACAGCAACCAGATGGCGCTGGACGTCATCATGACCGCGATCGAACAAGCAGGGTACCGTCCGGGTGAGCAGATCCAAATTGCGTTGGACGTCGCATCGACGGAATTCTATGACGCCGCGTCTGGGAACTACACGCTGGAGGGCAAACCGCACAGTTCCGACGACATGATCAGCTTACTCTCCTCCTGGGTGGAGAAGTATCCCATCTGTTCCATCGAAGATGGCTGTGCCGAAGATGACTGGGACGGCTGGAAGGCGATGACAGCCGCATTGGGCGACAAGGTTCAACTAGTCGGCGACGATCTGTTTGTAACCAACGTCAAACGGCTGCAACGGGGAATCGACGAGCAGATCGGCAACAGCATCTTGGTGAAGGTGAATCAAATCGGCACCCTGAGCGAGACGATCGATGCTTGTGAATTGGCGGCCCGCAACGGGTACACCGCCGTGATGAGCCATCGTAGCGGCGAGACCGAAGACACGACCATCGCTGATTTGGCGGTCGGCTTAGGGACCGCGCAGATCAAAACCGGCTCCGCCAGCCGGACCGACCGCATCTGCAAATACAACCAACTCTTGCGAATCGAAGAACTCCTCGGAGACGATGCCCGCTACGGTGGGACGATCTGGGGACGATAGTGATCACAATCTCTCATGCCGGAGTCGCCACAATCGCCGCCGATCAAATATGAGCAAAGCTGGATTCAGTCTGTGGCTGTCTGGCTTTGCTTGTTTGTTGCCGCAGCGCTGTATGCGGCGGCGTACTTGAGCCCGAAGCTCCTCAGCTATGCTCAACTGCGCAGTACGCATCATGACAACCGGGCGGAGTTGATCACGCTGCAGCAGCATTGCGAGCATTTGAAACTGGTCGAGACCGCCTTGGACGGCGATCCTACGATCAAAGCGGAATTGGCGCGGATCGAGTTCGACAAAGTCGATCCCGGCGAGCAGCGAATCCGAGTGGGCAACGGCCTGACGCTGAACGCAATCGCCGCCCCTCCGTTGAAGCCGCCGGCCGGCAGCGCGCTCCCCTGGTATACTCCGGCCTTGGAGTTTCTCAACGGGAACCGGTCGTACACCAGCGGCCTCTTGCTGGCCGCTGCAATTCTCGTCGCGGTCGGCTTTCTTGGGGTGCGTCCTAGAAATCTCCGGGCAGCCTGAATCAGCTCAGTTAATCATCGTCGTCGCGGGCGCCGGCATGAATCAGGTCGCGGACACGTTCCGGATCCGGAATGCCCCGCACGAAAATCTCAACGCCCGACTGCCCGGCGCTGGAGATGCCGATGTTTCCGACACCCAAGATCCGCTGAAAGAATGTCTGCCCCACCTGCACGTTTCGGACGCTGTCGTGCATGACCTCGTTCGTATATTTGGAAAACACCCCCCGCCGCAATGTGGTGCAGTCTTCGGTGATGACCAACTTTGTGCCTAAGACTTGGAAGTACCAGATGAGCAGCAGAATCACACCCACCACCACCACGCACAATGCGATGCAAAGCACGAAATAGAACGGGTGGTTGCGAAACATCGCCGGGTGTGCTTCGTAGAGCACTCGTGCTTCATGTTCGACTTCTGTCATCCCCCAAATCCCCTCCAAACCCCGTAGGGCAGGCTCCCGCCTGCCGCCTCAATGTTTCTCGTCTCATAATCTTGTGGCAGGCGGGAGCCTGCGCTACGTGATTGCGGTTGCCTAAAAGCGGGCCTTTCGCTGGGACAAGTATTCCACCAATGCCCGATCGAAAGGAATACTCGTGTCCAGGGCGACATAATCGACTCCGGCGGACAAACATTCGCGCCGGTAGTTGTCGCGCAGTTCGTTTAAGCTCTCCAAATAGTCGCCCCGAATCCCGGCGGCGTCGACCAGCATCGTGTCGCCCGTTTCCGGATCCCGGAAATCGACCATGCCGTCGAACGGGAAATTGACTTCTGCTTCGTCCATCACGTGAAACAGAATCACGTCGTGTCCCGCATAGCGCAACATGTGCAGCGAATCGACGACTTCACCCGGTTCGGCCAACAGATCAGAAAAAACCATCACCAAACTGCGGTGCTGAATCATCGCCGCAATCCGGCGAAGGTTTTGCGAGATCTCCGTCATTCCCGTCGGGCGTAGCTTCGACAGCAGTGCCAAGATATTGCCCAATTGAGTCCGCTTGCTCTTCGCCGGCAGCGAGTGCCGGATCTTCTCGTCGAACGTTATCAGCCCCACCGGATCCTGTTGGTGGATCATTAAGTAGGCCAGCGCCGCCGCGAGACAAATCGAGTAATCAAATTTTGTCAATTCCTGCCGAAACGTGTACGCCATACTCTCGGAGAGATCCATCACCAAGTACCCGGTGAGATTCGTCTCCGCTTGGTATTTCTTGACGTAGTAGCGGTCGGTTTTTGCGTAAACCAGCCAGTCGATATCCTTCAGATCATCGCCCTGGGTGTAACGTCGGTGTTCGCTGAACTCGACGCTAAAACCGTGATAGGGGCTGGCATGCAGTCCGCTGAAAAACCCTTCGACGATAAACCGAGCGCGGAGATCGAGCCGCGACACCGTCCGGATCACTTCAGGTTTCAGATATTTTTCAGTCGAAGACATCAGCCGGTTCGCTCAAAGGGTGTCGCAACAGCGCGTGCATGAGCAGTGTAACAAGATCGAATCGCCGCTCCAATCACCGGAAACTCGTGGCCTCACACCCTGTGGACGCTCATATCAATGAATGATTATACTAGATTCGAGTGGGAAACCGTTATCCGCAGCCGTCCAAATCAGCCGCGTCGCGCTAGCGACCGGTTTCTTTCGAGGCTGCAGGCTTGAGGCGGTAGGTTTTAGGGGTGGCGGGATGGAAACTGAGTCGTGAGACGAAAAACTCTCACTTCTCACTCCTCTCCCCTCACTCCTCCGTAGAGCCTAACGATTCAAACCTCCGGACTACATTCAACCTTCGCCTGAGGAATCAAAATATTGTGAGCGGTCGTCAACTGACCTTGTTGCTTGGACTGGCGATTTGCCAGTTTTGTGGAGACGGTCTGCGTGCCGACGAGGTGACGTTTCGCAACGACGTGATGGCGGTGCTCTCCAAAGCGGGCTGCAATCAGGGTGTCTGCCACGGTAACAAGCATGGCAAAGGGGGCTTTCGGCTGTCATTGCGCGGAGATGATCCTCGTTCCGATTATGAAATCCTCACGCGATCAACATCCGCGCGGCGGATTAACCGCGTTGAGCCGGAGCAGAGTCTGATTTTGCTCAAAGCGACCATGCAAATCGCCCACGAAGGGGGGCGCCGCTTCGATGCCGATTCGCCGGAATATCGCATTCTGCATGATTGGATATCCGGCGGAACGGCGGATCGCGGAGATGCTCCGCAACTGGTCGAACTCACCGCGACTCCCCAGCGCGCCGTCCTCACCGACCCGGAGGATGAGGTCCAATTGCGCGCCGAGGCGCTGTTTTCCGACGGCAGCCGTCGGGACGTGACCCAGATGGCCGTTTACGAACCGGCCAATCCGATTGTCGAGGTCGATCACAACGGACGCGTCTCCCGGCAGGCGCTGGGAGAAACCGTGGTGATGGTCCGCTACTTGAATCGTCAAGTGCCGGTCGAGTTGGCTTTCATTCCCGATCGACCCGACTTCGAATGGACCGGCCCGGCGCCAAGCAATCTGATAGACCGGCACGTCTTTGAAAAACTGCGGTCGCTGCGGATCAATCCCTCGCCCGTCTGCGACGATACTACGTTCGTGCGGCGGGTCTATTTTGATCTGCTCGGCATCCCGCCGACCGCGAAGGAAGCCCGGCAGTTTGTCTCCGACGATCAGCCGGATAAACGTGGCCGCTTGGTTGATCAATTGTTGGAGCGGCCCGAATTTGCCGACTATTGGGCGCAGAAATGGTCCGACGTTCTCCGCAACGAGGAGAAAACGCTGGACCGCAAAGGGGTGCAAAACTTCTACGCCTGGATCCGCGGCAGCATCGCCCGCGAAAAACCGGTCGATCAGTTCGTCCGCGAACTAGTCGCCGCGCGAGGCAGCACTTATGAACACCCGCCCGCGAATTTCTACCGCTCGATGCGCGACCCGCTGACGCGCGCGGAGGCCGCCGCACAGGTCTTTCTCGGCGTCCGCCTGCAGTGCGCCAAATGCCACAGCCATCCCTTCGACCGCTGGACGCAAGACGACTACTACGGCTGGGCGAATTTCTTCTCTCGCGTGCGGTACAAGATCGTCGAGAATAAACGCCGCGACCGTAACGACAAACATGAGTTCAACGGCGAACAGATTGTCTATTGGGCCTCCAAGGGCGAGGTGACCAATGCCAAGACCGGTTCGCCCACGCCGCCGCGGTTTTTGGGTGACGACGATATCGACAGATCCGACCGTCGCGAACGTTTAGATCAATTGGCGGAGTGGATCACGAGCCGCAAGAACCGTCAGTTCGCCCGCGCGCAGGTGAATTTCATTTGGTATCACCTGCTCGGCCGCGGGATCGTGCATCCGATCGACGATTTTCGAGCGACGAATCCCCCCTCCAATCCCGCTTTGCTAAACGCACTTTCGGACCAATTCGTGGAGAGCGGATTCGACCTGAAGCAGACCATCCGCGCGATCACAGCCTCGCAGATTTATCAACTTTCGTCGGTTCCGAATGCGACCAATGCCGACGACGAAGCGAATTTCTCGCGGGCCTTGATTCGCCGGCTCACCGCTGAACAGATGCTCGATGCGATGTCGGCGGTCACCGGCGGCCGCGTGCGGTTCAACGGTTATCCGGCCGGAATGCGCGCGGGAGAGTTGCCCGGCGTGCGCGCGGTGCGGAGACGGGACAAACGGCCCAGCCTGGGCGATCAGTTTTTGAAGCTGTTTGGCAAGCCGCAGCGGCTCACCTCTTGTACATGCGAACGGACCGAAGACAGCACGATGGGCCAGACGTTCCAGATGGTCAGCGGGCCGATGATTAATGAACTACTGACGCAAGAGCAAAACCGCATTACCGGATGGGAAACTTCGGCACAGGCCCCGGCGGAGATTGTTGACGACCTGTTTTGGTCCGCGCTTTCGCGCCCCCCCAGCCCCGAGGAGTCCGGCGTGATGCAGAAGCTGTTGCAATCAACCACCAATCAGCGGCGGACTTTGGAGGACCTGACCTGGAGTATTCTCAATAGCGACGAGTTTCTCTTCCGCCGTTGATCGATACTCATCGACGTTAAACAGATCCAAAATCGATGAATTCGAGTTTTCCGATGAGACTGATGTTGCTCCGAAGGAGCAAAACATGTCAGCCCAGGGCAGAGCGCAGCGCCGCCCTGGGTCATGAATGCCGAAAAATCGAAGCCCTGAAAGGGCGGCACAACGCTTGTTTGGGCCCCTTCGGGGCGGACAATTTTGTCGAAGACAAGACCGCTCAATACCAACTATGAACATCACCTCGCACGACTTCTCCAACAACATGCCGGCCGTTTCCAATCGAACTCAATCCACACTAGTCGACCGCCGGCAACTGCTCCGCATCGGCGGGATGGGGATGTTGGGGCTGACTGTGCCGAAGCTGCTGGCGGGCGCTGACAGTTCAACGTCCCGCCCGGCCCGGGCAAAGTCGGTCATTTTTCTGTATCAATTCGGCGGACCGAGCCACGTCGACACGTTCGACATGAAACCGGATGCCCCGGACGGCGTCCGCAGCCGGTTCGGGCAGATCGCCACCTCGCTGCCCGGTCTGCGAATCTGCGAGCACTTGCCCGAGACCGCCAAAGTGATGGACAAGGTCACGTTGCTCCGCTCGGTTCATCACCGCATGAAAAACCACAATCCGGCCGCCTATCATGCGCTGACGGGGCATGAACCGCCGCTGGATGATATCCGCTTGCGGGATTCGTTCGACCTGTTTCCCGCCTACGGCTCCGTCGTCGACAAATTCGCCCGCGCCGAGGGAAACATGCCGACGTTCGTCAGCTATCCCTACACGATTCGCGACGGCGCGATCACGCCGGGACAGCACGCCAGCTTTTTGGGCAAGTCGCACGATCCGCTGCTGATCACCGAAGACCCCAATGATCCGAATTTCCAATTGCCCGAACTGAGCCTGCCCGCCAATCTGTCACCGGAGCGTTTGGCGGACCGCCGCAGCATCCAGCAGTTGATCAACTCCAAAACCAAAATGCTGGAGTACTCAGCGCGGGCGCAGGGGCTGAACGATTATTATCAGCGGGCGCTGGCCATGCTCGACAACCCGCGCGTCCGGGAAGCGTTTGATCTCTCGCAGGAATCGCAGACGCTCCGCGACAGCTACGGCCGCACCACGTACGGCCAAGGCTGCTTGTTGGCGCGGCGGCTGGTTGAGGCGGGCGTGAAGTTCGTCAACGTCTACTTCTCTCGCGGCATCGGTGGGCAAAGCAAGACTCGCGGCGGCTGGGACACGCACGGGTTCAACAATACGCGGATGTACCCGATCCTGAAGGCGCGGCATCTTCCGCTGACCGACCAGACCTTGCCGGTATTTCTCCACGATCTGGACCAGCGGGGACTGTTGGACGAAACGCTCGTCGTCTGGATGGGCGAATTCGGTCGCACGCCGCGGATCAACGCCAACATCAGCCGCGACCACTGGCCGTTCTGCTACACGGTGTTGCTGGCCGGCGGTGGCGTCCGCCGCGGCCACATCCACGGCGCCTCCGACAAACAAGGCGCCTACCCGTCCCGCGACCCGGTGACGCTGGGCGATTTGTCGGCGACGATGTTCTCGCTGCTGGGGATCGACCCGGAAACGACGATCTACGACAAACTCGGCCGCGGGTTTCCGATCGCTGAGGGGCGGCCGGTGACGGGGGTGTTTGCTTGAATGCGCTTCGCCACGTCAGCCTTAAGTGTGTAGTAGACTATTCTACAACATCGATTGTGAAACTGTCCTCAAACTCATATTCCCATGCTTGGTGTGCCCATTGGCAGTTCTCGGGCCAACTCGCTTGTTGATTTCGAGGAGGACTTAGGGTCGTGCGATACTTGACATGCACGGTATAGCGGCCCGGTTTGTCGAATGAATACCAGTCGGCCAGATCGTAGTTTTTCGATTCAGACTCTCCCCGAGCGAGCGTTCTTGTTGCGCCAAATGCGCCAAAACTAAATGGCGTCCCGGTGTATTTTAGCTCTTTGCCGGACTGATGCACCGTCAAAGTGAAATCATACGGCTCTCCGCGTGGAGTCCATAATGTGACGTTGAAAGGATCCGTGCCGATGTTGGTCACGGTTAGTGACATGCCGATCTTGTTCTCCAATAAGGACTCGATCGTGTTCTTCTTCTTTTTCTGTTCGCGCAGTCTGAATACCTTTTTCTCCGGCTCGAACTTCACCTTTGCTTTGAAATCCGGCTTTTTGCGTTTTGCGCATACCACCCCTAGGGCGTTGGCGATCGCTTCGGCGTCGGTTCTGGCTACTCTGCAATAGACGCTCGATATCTTGCCGTCGTTTGCGACAATTCCCCATGAGCCGCTTGTTTCACGGCCGTCGGCATAAAACTTGGGATTAACATACCCGCCCCAGGATTCGCTCGGCTCAATGACAATGGCGACACTGAACTGCTCATTGTCGTTGCTTTCAGAATAGACATAGGCGCGCTTGATCTTCGGAACGGTCTGCGACAGTATCTTGCCCTCCTGCGTTTTTGTCGGGACGAGTACGAGTTTGGCTCTTTGCGCAGAAGGTGCAGCCAATAAGATGGCAATGAAACTTGCAGAGACGAGGTAGCTCACGAGACATTCTCCTCGTTTTTGAAGACAGGGGTCTATACGGGCGATTCATAAGCGTCGTAGAGCGAATTGCCATCCCGGTCATATCGTATTTTATGGTCCGATCTCTGGCGAGGTCATTTTGGTCAAAATCGAATGGCGGTGAGTCGGTTGTGTGATTGAGCCGGTATTGTGAAAGTGAATCTCAGATGTCCGGGGGTGAAATTATCGTTCCATCTCCGATTCGGTATAGTGCCCATTACCATGAATCGTTGCCAATCTAACGTCCGCAGGCACCCTCCGCATTGCTACAATCGTACAGGAACTAGGAACTTTATAGCTTTTCCAACTACTGCATTCACTGATCAATCCGTTGGGTCGAGAAATGAAAATCGTTCCTGACAATTCGCACGCGAATGACATTTCCGACGAACAGGAGACCTACCCCTGGTGGCTGCCGTTCCTCGTCGCCGCAGTGTTGGGTGGCACCGGATTCGCAGCCTTGCGTAAAGAGTTGGATGAGCCGCTCGCGCTGTGGTTCATCGGCGGCTCTGCTGCGTTCGGCTTTGTTTGGACAGGTCTGATTGTCGTACTTCAGCGAGTTACAATCCAAGTTGATGTTGTCGAAGCCGGTATGGCACTCGTCGTAGGCGCGATTGCAATTTTCTTTGGGGTGGGAGTGACAAGTGATCCCCAGTTTGGGCAGGTTTCGATCGGCACGCAAGTTGGAATGATCGTAATCACACTGTGGCTGGCGGCGATGTCGACCGCCGGCCTCGGGGCTTCGCTGAAGTTCGAGTGGGGCGTGCGCGGCAGCGAGGTGCTGTGGGGGCTAACGGCTGTGGCGCTCCTCGTCATTCTCGCGTCTTTTGCGCCGGGACTTGCACTGCAAACCATGGCGGGAGCGCTGGCGCCTACCGTCGGCGAGGTCCTGGCTGTGGAGTTGCTCTTCATTTGGGGCGCGTTCGGCCTGTGGACTTGCCTGTCGGCGAAACGCGGATCGCGGTTGACTGCCGCGCACACTGCACTCTTCTGGCCGTTTCTGGTGCTGGTCAGCTCACCCTTCATTACCGGGCTATTCGCCGTCACGATCGGAGTATTTTCCGGCGGCGGAGAATTGCTGGGCCGCGCCGTGGGAGTTCCAATGGTAGGTGCCTTCACCGGACTCGCAGTCCTGATCGGTCTGATCGTTGTCATCAGATCCGACTCTGCAACAGCGCCAGAGTAACCCGGCTCAATCCGCCATGGCAATCAGCGCCATCGGGGATGAACCAGCGATAGGATTCTCGCATCGATTTCCCGACGCAGTTCCAGACGGATCACGAACTCATCGCAGCTTGGTCAGCAACGACGAAACACCGGAGACGCCGGTATTGCCGTAGACCATCGCGTACTCGCGAATCAGCGTCTTGGTATCGTACGAGAAGTCCAGCCATGGATTCTGTTTGGCGAGAAACTCCGCAAGCGCGCTGCTGCTGGTACTTGGCCGTCGCTGCCGGAAATCGACAATCGTATCTTTCGACGTCCACCCGTTCGATCCATAGTGCTGATAGTCGACAAAGTGATCGTAGCCTTTGCCGCCGGCCAGCGTGTCTCGGTCGCCGTCGTCCTGCTTGTCCATGCCGCCGTCGAGATAGTCGCCGCCGATCCCGCCGTCCAACTGATCGCGACCCATCCCGCCGATCAACACGTCATTCCAATCGCCGCCGTAGAGCGTATCGTTGCCCCAGCCGCCTTCGAGATAGTCATTGTCAGCAGTGGACGTGTCGCGGTATCTGCGGTAGGGATCAATGGAGTTGTTCCCGAAGATCAAGTCGTTGCCCAGCGATCCGTTCAACCGATCATTGCCGGAGCCCCCCGATAGCGTATCGTCTCCCTGTCCTCCGTTCAGATGGTCATTGCCTGTTCCGCCGAACAAGCTGTCGTTGGCGCGTCCTCCACGCAGATAGTCATTGCCGCTTCCGCCTATCGCGAGCGACTCGAGATGAGTGGCATTCTGGAAACTGTCGGCGCCCTCCTCGCCCCAAAACTCGACCCGGGCGACTGCATCCGCATCGAACGTCGCAATCGTGCTTGTGTATTCATTCGTGCTCAGGTTGACCGTGCTGTGCTGCACACCGATATCATCGCCGCTGTAGTAGATCAACGCCGTATCGTTAAGGTAGCTGCCCTGAATGAAGAGTGTGCCGTCAGCTGTCAGTTCGATCGAACCGGCCATCAGCTTTCTCTCTTCAACGGTTTCGACCGTCAGTTTTCGCGTCTTGTTGTGTTTGGAATTCATTTGTGTCAAATCTCTTGCAGGTTATCTGGTAATCGCTGTTGCAGAGCTTGCCCGGAGCGGCTGCTCAGTCCAGTGTGCGGAACGGACCGGCGGCCTGGATTAGATATGAAACGCGCCGGCCGAGGAAATGTGGCGCCGGTCGGGCAATTTCTCAGGATCGGCGGAGTCGCGACTTGACCTCGACCTGCCAACGGGATATTATTTCGTTAGTTAGCGAAATAACGAAATAGGAGCCTGCATCCATCCGTGATGAATGAGATTTTCCAGGCGCTCGGCGACCCGACGCGGCGCGAGATCCTCAAGATGCTACGCCAGGGAGATCTTACGGCCGGCGAAATCGCCGAGCGGTTTCCGCTGGCCAAGTCGACGCTCTCGGGACATTTCAACGTGCTCAAACATGCGAAATTGATCGTCTCCGAACGCCGGGGAACGTCCATCGTCTACAGCCTCAACGTCTCAGCATTTGAGGACGCCGCCGCATTTGTGATGGACATCTTTCAGATCGGGCGGAGCAAGGGGGAGCAGAAAGAATGAAGACAGACCTCCGCACGGAACTGCCGCTGTTGATCATCCTGGGCGCGCTATTTGTCGCCGCCGCCATCTGTTGGCCCCAAGCGCCCGACCGCATCCCGATTCATTGGAACATCCACGGCGAGGTCGACGCCTACGCCGGCAAACTCGGTGGCCTGCTGGGACTGCCGTTGACCGCTCTGGCCATCTATGGGCTGATGCTCGTGCTGCCCCGGCTCGATCCGGGCTACCCCAACTACAGCCGCTTTGCCGGCTCGTACACGACCATTCGTTATGCCATCACGCTGCTACTGGCAGGCACGTATACGATTGTGCTATTGCAGACCTTTGGAGTGCCGCTCAACGTGACGATGTTGATGTCGCTCGGCGTCGGTGCGCTTCTGGTCGTGTTGGGCAACCTGATGGGCAAAATCCGGCCCAACTGGTTCGTCGGCGTCCGCACGCCCTGGACTCTCTCCAGCAAGGCCGCCTGGGTCAAAACACACCGGCTAGCGGGCTGGCTGTTCATCGCAATCGGCGTGCTCACTGCCCTACTCGGCCTGCTGCAGCCGTCATGGTATGTGGCGGCGCTGCTGTCGACCATCGTCGCGGTTTCGATTTATCTGGTCGCCTATTCCTACTTCGTCTGGAAACAAGACCCTCACCGCATCGCCCCCGCAGGCACCACGCCCAACGGAGACAATGGCGCGGCGGGCGAAAATTGAGCGGCGAGTTCAAGTTAGCGCAGAGGTTTCGCGTGAGAAATCGTCTTGGAGGAAGACCGTACAGTCGTTCAGCACAAATTGCTAATCCGCGAATCATTGCCGAAACGCAGAGACATCAACTCTCGCCTCTCCAAAAAACGACGCATCCGGTCGAAATGCCATCCGTTCCCAGGTCGCCTCTGCCATGCCTACGGCAACAAACGGACCCGTCGGATCGCCCCGCTCGTATCTCTGCCGCCAAATTATCGCGTCCATGGCACTCTCGACGACAAACCACTCGCTGAACGCGTTGGCGACGACAATTCCCACACGGCACAGCTCTTTGAGGTGCGCACGTTTTGCCTCGCGGCAAGCATGTAGTTTCGTCAACAGCGTCTGGATCGCCGGCTCGCTGCTGTTTTCCTGAAGCGGCAGCGGGGGGCCGTTGTCCCATAGTGAAATACTGCGGTCGCGGCTCAACTGGATGCGGATTTCCGAGGCGCAGCCATTCAGGGCGTTGTCGAGCGGGATGCAGAGGCATTCCTGCAGCATATAGTTGATCACCTCAGGGTGATTGAGATCCGGCAAGAACACTTGCGGACGGCTGCGGATGCCGGCCACGCCCTCAATAGGGGTGATTTTGTCGCGATTCCTCGACATAGCACCGCTTCCCATTTAGCGCCCAGCTGAGATAATTCTTCCAATTGGCCTTCCTCTCCTCTTGTAAACTGAACCGAAATCGATCGCAACCAATGATCGGCATCCTCTCCGATACGCACAATCACCTGCGGCGTACGCAATTGGCGGTGGAGATACTGTGCGATCGCGGAGCGGAGATGCTCGTGCATTGCGGAGATTTGGCAACTCCGGCGATCGTGGAGGCGTGCGCGGTCTTGCCGCTCTACTTCGTCTTCGGCAACCATGACGCCGACTCCGCCGCCGACCTCAATCGCGCGGCAAGCGAGTGCGGGGCGACCTGTCTGGAGTGGGGCGGGGAGTTTACGCATCGCGGCAAACGGATCGCCGTGGTGCACGGTCATATCACTGCGGATCTGCGGCCGCTGTTGGAAGCGGAACCGGACTACCTGCTCAGCGGCCACTCCCACGCCGCCCGCGACTGGCAGGACGGCCCCACCCGCCGCATCAACCCCGGCGCGCTGTACCGCACCAGCGAACCGACGGTGGCACTGTTGGATATGGATACGGACGAAGTGCAATTCTTGCCGGTGCGGGATGTGGCGCAGTAAATGGCCGGCGTTTGTGGAATTTGCTTGGCGGTAACCATTCAGTTTGCGATGCGTGTTAGCGTGCCTGACCTACGTCGCGATTCACGTGTGATTCATGCGGCGTACGTCACGTTGAAGTCGTAGAGTACACTGATTCAAATAAACGGCTTTTCGATTTTGCGAGTCACATCATGGTCGCAAGCAAACGATTCAAGATTGCTCTTGCCGAAGTGTTTCTCCTCATCGCGATCCCCAGTGGGATGACCGCGTTGCTATTGCCTGCGGTCATTACAGCCAAAATCGGCCGCGGTGGCACCCAATCACTTGCGTGGTTCACTCCCTTCGCCGCGGACAATGGCTGGTCGACCTACGCCCAGTTCGCCTTTGTCCCCGTGTTCGCCATGGTGGTGGGCGCAATCCCAGTGCTTCTGCTATTCGCCCTGAAAAGGCTGTTTCCCAATGTTCTGGATGATCGGATTGTCTGGATACATCCACCCAAACCGCACGCTCCAGATATCGTCGAAGCGATATCGGAAAAACAGCGAATTGGCCAGGCGATTGCTCTAGTCGCCACGTCGGCGTTCGCTACGAGCGTGTTATTGTTTGTCGCCTCCTGTATTCGCGTTGACAAAATGCACCGCCGGCCGGTGGTCACGTGGGTGATGATCACAGAGGATTGGGCAACAGTTTTCGCAACTGCGGCATGGATTCTAACTTTTGGTGTGATGTTGCTCGCAAGCGTCGACATTGATCGATGCAAGAATCAACGAAATCGAACTCGGAAAGCACTCAGCATATTGGCAGTCTGCGTTTGCGCCTTCAACCTACTGGGCAGCTGCTTCATCTATTCAGCTGCATACGAAGACTGATGGAGACGTGTTTGCGGTCTCCAGCGATGGCTATCATGGTGCAGCTCCACATCGGTCTAATCGATCTTCGAGCCGTCGCTCAAAGCGAACCCCAATGTGCACGCATGTATATTGTTTCTGGCTAGCCACGTTCTGCAAGCCAATTCTTACCGCATCTGCGAAGTTGCAGCCAGATCAACGCACACCGCGGTCCGGGCGCAACAAAAATCACGACAAAAAACTCTAGAAATCCACCGGACGGCTGTCACAAGTTCGCAACAGCGCGTATGAGAACGCGGCAGATCACTGCCGTTGCCAAACGGGGACTGACCGGCATCGATTCTCAATAGGAGGAGGGTGCTAAAATGCGCGCGTATCACGATACTGAACAGGGGTTGGCGTTTGAGAAGTTAGAAGAACGGATTGCAATGGCCGCTTCGGTCACGTTCGAGAACGGAGTGCTGGATATCCAAGGGACCGATTCCGAGGATATCGTCAAAGTCTGGATCGGAACGAAGAACTACATTCCGCAAGGTGTGCCACAAATTATCCAAGGCGCTCAGGTCGTCGACCCCAACTGGAAACTTGTCGTTTCCGTGAGCCAGGTCGTGTATACCGGCGTCAATGGACAACAACAGCGGCATGAGGTGCAGACAGTTCTGAAAGAGTTCGACATCCGCAATTCGTCAAACCCAACGCCGGGCGTCGACACGCTCAACCCGCTGCAACTGATTCGCTTCAATGGCGGCGATAGCAACGACGTCTTCTACAACTATACGAACTCCAAGTATAAGACCTCGCTGCAAGGGGGCGACGGCAACGATACTCTTTGGGGAGGCTACGGATCTGACACAATCTTGGGCGGGAATGGAAACGATCTCATTCAAGGCAGCCGCGGTGACGACGAGTTGTACGGCAATCGTGGATTTGATGTGATCTATGGTTCCTATGACAACGACAAGATCAACGGCGGTCGCGAAAACGACTTTCTGTTCGGCGACGACGGCAACGACACGCTCGAAGGAAGCTACGGCAACGACATGCTGCTGGGCGGAGATGACAACGACGAGCTGTACGGCGATGGAGGAGCTGACGGCGGTCCCGGCGGAATGGATTTCCTGTACGGGAATGCGGGAGACGACCTGCTAGACGGCGGATTTGATTTTCACGCCGACTATCTCAACGGCGGAGCGGGAGCTGACCGCTTTGTGCAGCACTTCGTGTACAACTCGTTGACAAATGGGCTCCAACAAGAGCGAGAGTGGATGATCACCGATAGTAATGATCGGTTCGAAAGCCGAATCCACTGGTTCTCACTGCGACCGCTGACGGGATTCAGGATATAGATTTCGCCAAGTCAATTCGCGGTCACACTCGCGCGACTCTCAACCCGCCACCTCCGGGAACAAGGTCGCCGCGGCGGATCGTCGTCGCGGCGACCAACAGTTCATTGCCCGTGCGCGTTTGCTGGTAGCTGTCGGTGAACACGAAGGGTCCGTCACGTTTTTCCAGCACCGCGATATCGGCGGTCGTTCCCTCGCGCAGCGTGCCGAGGTCGTTCTCGCGCCCCAAGGCGGCGGCGGGACGCGTCGTCGACATTTCGACCACACGTTCCAGCGGAACGCCCAGCATCAAAAACTTCGACATCGTCGTCGGCATGTCGTAGACCGGGCCGTGCACATTGCGCACGTGCAGGTCGGTGCTGATTGTGCCCGGCTCGAAACCTTGCTCCAACGCCGCCTCCACGACCTCCCATTGAAAACTGCCGGCCCCGTGACCGACGTCAAAGATCACGCCCCGCTCGGCCGCGGCGCGGACTTCAGACCAGACTCGGCCGTCGGAATCCAAGATCCGCTCCAGCCCCCCTTTGAAGCAGTGTGTCAAACAATCGCCCGGCTGAAAGTGCTCCAGCATTTCCGGAATCCTCATGGGGCTGTTGCCGATGTGCACCATCAGCATCGTACCCGCTTCGCGCGCAGCGGCGACCGCGTCGTGAAAGTTGGCCCAGCCGGTTTCGCCCGTTCCGATAATGTGTGATCCCGCGCGAATCTTGATGCCAACCGCGACGTCGGGATTCTCCCGAATCGTGCGGACAGCACCGGCGACGTCGGCATAGCGGCGGTCCAACAGCTCACCCTTGTCCGCGGCCACCAAACCAATGCAGCAGAGATTAACCAGCGCGAACACCTGCGTCTCGGCGCGGTCGATGATGTGATGGCGAAATCCGTCAAAGTTGTCGCTCCCGGCACTCCCCGCGTCGAGCATCGTGGTCACGCCGCCTGCCGAACAGAGCGAATCCGGCTCCAAACCGAGCTGCATATGCCGGTGGTAGACATGCACGTGCAGGTCGATCAGTCCCGGCACAACATACAGCCCGCGCGCATCAACAGTTTGTTTTGCAGTCACGTCCGCTAGCTGTTCGCCAACCCGTGCGATCTTCCCATCTTGCACGGCAATGTCCCGCACGCCGCGCAGGTTTTGAGACGGATCGATCACCTCGCCGCCGCGAATCAAGATATCGCAATCCATCGATCGGTCTCCCGCTGTCTGATTTGTGTCCCAAAAGTCATTCTCACCAACAGTTTGCGATCTGTCAAAGCGGCTCGGTGCAATGTTTAACGATAGTATCGCCTGCACCGGCAACACTTGATGAGTAGACGGCGAAATTAGCACAAACTGCGAAACATGGCTCAAGCACACAAAATAGGCATGACGAATAAAGAGATAACGGGCAACGTCTGACTGGCAGACGTACGAAGTGTTGACACCTTTAGGGGAATACGGAGAGATGAAACACACATTCTGGATCTCCGTCGCTGCCGGGCTTTTATTGGTCGTGTGCGACGGAACGACAGCCGAAGCGGGATACTGTGGAGCAGCGAATTACTCCTGCTGCCCGGCCTCCTGCTGTGCCCCCAGTGGGGACTATTGTGCCGCCAAAACGAACTGCTGCACCTGTTATAAAATGGTGCAGGAAGTTCACTGGGACAAACAGGAATACACCTGCTGCAAAACCGTCTACGACACGATCTGCGAGAAAAAACCGGTCACCTGCGTGCGCAACGTTTACGAAACGCACTATCGCGATTGCTGTTACACGGTTTGCAAGCCGGTCTACAAAACTTGTTACCGTGAAGTTTGCTGCCAGGTTCGCCGGCCGGTGTACAACACCTGCTATCGCGAAGTCTGCTGCAAGGTTTGCAAGCCGGTTTACGACACCTGCTACCGCGATGTCTGCTACACCGTCTGCAAGCCGGTTTACAACACCTGCTACCGCGACTGCTGTTACACCGTCTGCAAGCCGGTTTACAAGACCTGCTACCGCGACGTGTGCTGCACGACCTACAAGCGGGAGTACGAAACCCGCTATCGTGACTGCTGCTACACGGTCTGCAAGCCGGTTCACACAACCAAAACGATCGACGTTTGCTGCGGCGAATGGAAGACCGTGACCGAACACTGCCCCGGCCCGGTGGTCTGCAAGTGCGTCTGCGATCCCGGTACCTGGGAAATGGACTGCTCCGGCTGCTGCGTCTACAAGCCGGGTTGCTGCCGCATGGTTAAGGAACAGTGCCCCGGCACGACGATCTGCCGCAAAATCTGGTGCCCGAAAGTCTGCAAGAAGACGATCACCTGCACCCACTATGTGACCGAGTGCAAGCACTGCCGCGTGCCCTACACGTGCGTGAAGTGCATCCCGGTCTGCACCACCAAGCGGGTCCCCTACACGACCTGCCACTACGTCCGCGAATGCAAGACCTGTCGCGTGCCGTACACGACCTGCACGATGGTCCGCCAATGCTGCAAGAAGCGCGTCGCCTACCGCACCTGCCGCATGGTCACCCAGTGCATCAAAAAGAAGGTGCCGTACACCACCTGCACCTACAAGTGTGAATGCATCAAGAAGAAGATTCCTTACACGACCTGCCACTATGTCCGCCAATGCTGCACCAAGAAGGTTCCGTATTGCGTCTGCAAGCAAGTCTGTGAGACGAAGTACGTCACCTGCACCCGCTGCGTGCCGCGTCAAGTGCAAGTCAAATGCACCCGCTGCGTGCCCCGCGTGTGCTGCAAAATGGTTCCCGTGCAAGTCGCCTGCGATCCGGGCTGCTGTGCCCCCTCGGATTGCGCGGCTCCGCAAACTTGCTGCGAGTCGAAATAACCGGCTCACAGCAAGCGGCAAGTGGTTTTCGCCTCAGGGCGTCAGGACAACTTGTTCCACAATGCAATCGTGACACGTTGCCCGTTCGACAGGGGCCGGCGGTTTCCGCCGGCTCCTGTTTTTGGATATCAGCCCAACCGACAGCAAAGCGGGTAATTGACAACGTTCTCTGCACTCAGCAGCTCAATCAGTCGCCTCCGCCGTCTACGTCACGGCTCTTGCTGTCGTGCCCAGCGCCACCGGTCTCAACTCCGCCGAAATCGTCCAGCACATCGTTCACTCTCTGACTTAGAACAACAATCGTCTCGTCGTCCAAGTCTTGCAGGTATGTTTGCATCTTACCGCGCACATGGAGCCACAGACCCTTTGAATACCTGTTCTTCCGGATTTCGATAACGTCACTGCGATCGCACTCAAGCTCCGTTTTTTGACCGGACCCTTCTTCCGCGAGAACCATCCGAAACTGGTCACGTGTGATTTCGAATGACGCCCGCGGCGGCGGAGTGATCTTGACAATCGAGCGAACAATCAACAATCCGATCAACCAGAGTGGAGCCACTACGATCGCCAACAATTCTGTTGCGGCCACAATATCGGCGCCTGGCAGATACAGCGACTGCATCGGCACTTCGACTCGTACGTAGTCGTCATTGTTGGTGACAGAAACTGTTCGCAATCATCAAACTCCTAATGAAAGTCTGGTGGATCGCCCGATCCTTGCCGCCGTGCACGGCAGAGCAACGCTATAATGGTGTTCCGCCGATTCCGGTCGTGAAGTAGATAAACGCGAGCGGCACGAGGATTGGATACCAGACTGCCCACAATGCAGCATCATTAAACTTCTCAAGGTTCGACCGAGGCGGATAAAGTCGCGGATCGAGATTACTCACAATTGGCGCCTCGTCCGCTTCGCTTGCGTCAGGTACCATGATTGGCTGGGCAATCGGTTGCTGGACGGCGCGGTGTGACGGCGAACTGCAGCCGATGCAAGAAGCGACGAGAATCACAACAAGTGTGCGCATATTGCAGTCTTTGAAGTCACGACAGGCAAGAATATCCCCTACGAGTTCGATGCTGTGCTATGGTCGAAGTCAACAGACGAATATCACGGAAAAATTTGCCGGAATCGAATCTCAAATCTCATTTGTGCCAAAACAAGACCCCCGCCATAAATGACGGGCCTTTGACCCGCGGACGCGGGGGAAGTCCCGTCAACGGGACTGGCCTCAATCGCAGCGTACAGGTGCTTGGCAGCGCGTCCGCCAGCACCACTGTGCCGCTAACACGTCGAACCCTCACGGCCGCAATCGAACATTGTCGATCAACAACCTTCGCGGCTCCTTCAAATTCGAAGTGAAAACCTGCAGCCGGCGGATGCGCTGCAAGTTGAGCGTGCGGCCTTTGGGGGCGATCGCCACTTCCAGCAGATTTACCTCCACGCGATTCTCTCCCGGCCGCAACGTAAACCGCCCGTTGTATCGATCGTGAACCTTGCGGCCTTTATAGTCGTCCTCGATCTTAACCACGATCGGCAGCGGGTCATCGCCGACCAAGACGATGTCGAGTGTCAAACTCCCGTACGCAGACCAGTCCTGCACCGGCCAATACAACGAGAGGGACGGGTATCTGGCCGGCTGCAATTCCGCCAGCAAGCTGTACTCGCCGTGCGAAGCCCACTTCGACGATTGTGCGACGCGGCAGTCCTGAAAGTACCACCGCGCGAATTCCGACTTGCGTTCGAAAGACCCGAGTATCGGCATTTCGCTGCGTTGAAGTAGAGTGTCCGCCAGCCCGCGCATCGGCATCCGCCAAGAAAACGCCAGGCAGGCGATCCCGATACAGGCCGCCGTCGCCCGCCAGAATCGGCTGTCCCAGCGGCTCGACAAACTCCACACCAAAAACGCCGTCGTTCCCCACATGTTGGCGTAGACATCGGACCAGCTGCCATGCCGTCCCAGTTGGTTTTGCAGGAACTCAAATCCGATGCCGACGAGAACCACCAGCCCCCAGACAGATAAGGCCGCCAGAATGTTCTGCCGCGGCAGCCACGCTCGGCCCCAAAAGTAGAGCATAGCGGCTAAAAGCCCGAACAACGGCGCGTGACCCAAGTCGCCTAGGATATCCAGTTCACGGCTGGAACGTGGCAGCGGCATCAGCAAGAGAATCGAGACGACCGCCAGCAAAACCACAATCCGCAGCCGGCCCGACTCGACGAGTCTGCTTAGTCGCTGAAACAAATCTCACCTCCCATCACGGCACGATTGAACATCGGACAGGCGTGAGAAACAACACCGCCGAGACTGTGAAACGCTTTACCCGGCTTCAAATCTGACGATCGCATTGAGCAGACCCGGCCACGTGTACTCTGTTGCCTCGGCATCGACCTGCAATCCCGCCGACTGGGCGGCTGCCGTCGTTACCGGGCTGATGCTGGCAATCCGCGCCGAGCACGTTGCTTCACCGTCCAGTAACCTAACAACATTACGGGCAATCGACGGACTGCTCAAACAAATCCAGTCAATGTCTCCGCTCTGTAGAGTGCTGGTCACGTCCGGCGGCCAGGAAGGGACGTCGCGGTTGCAGTAGACAGTCGTTTCGCAGAGGTCCGCCCCCGCTGCTGCCAGTTGTTGCGGCAGCACGTCGCGGCCGCGATCGGCGCGGGCCCACAACACGCGTTTTCCCGACACGTGCGGTTTGAGTTCCTCTGCTAAGGCCTCGGCGCGATACTGAGCAGGGACGATGTCCGACCGCAAATGATAGTCCCCCAGCGCTTCGGCGGTTGCGAGTCCGATTGTTGCCAACTTCAAGTGCCCCAACAGACGCACGTCTCCCACCTGCTGCAGAAGTCGGCTGAAGAAAAATCTCACGCCGTTGGCGCTGGTGAACACCAGCCAGTCAAATTCGGACAATCGTGCCAACGTGTCATCGACCGCATCCCAGTTGTCGGGCGGCGTAATCTCGATCGTCGGCATCAAAATCGGCTGAGCACCCAATTCCACTGCGGCTTCGACGGTCGGCGCTGCTTGCGCCGCTGGGCGGGTAATCCCGATCCGTTTGCCGAACAGCGGCCGCTGTTCAAACCATTGCAGGTGATCACGCTGACTGACACAATCTCCGATCACAATCAGCGACGGCGCATGCAATTCGGCCGCCGCAACTTTCTCCGCGATCTCACCCAAGGGAGCCGATACGACTTTTTGGGCCGGCAAGGTCCCCCGGCTGATCACCGCCGCCGATGTCGACTCTGCTTTTCCCGCACCGATTAACGCCCGAGTGATGTCCGGCAGCCGATGCAAGCCCATGTAAAACACCAACGTTCCGGGAAATGACGCCAACGCGGAGTAGTCGAGCATCTGTTCGCTCTTGCCCGGAACCTCATGCCCCGTAACGAAGGCGACCGCCGAAGCATGTTGCCGGTGCGTCAGTGAAATCCCCGCGTAAGCGCTGGCCGCCGTTGCGGCTGTGACCCCAGAAACAATTTCGTAATCGACACCTTCCTCGCGGAGGGCAGCCGCCTCCTCGCTCCCCCGGCCGAAAATAAACGGGTCACCCCCTTTGAGCCGGACGACAGTGCGGCCTGCACGCGCGGCTGCGATGAGCTGCTCGTTAATCTCTTCCTGTTTGAGGATGCGACCGACGTCCGTGCAGGTCCGGCAGGTCCGTCGGGCCGTGGCCGACGTATGCAGTAAGAGAAGCGGATTAACCAAGCCGTCGTACAGCACCTCATCCGCCTCGGCGAGGCAGCGAAGCCCCTTGACGGTGATCAATCCGGGATCGCCCGGCCCGGCGCCGACCAAATAAACTTTGCCCCGGTCAGTCATGGTATCAACTTCCGCCGGTCCGCAGTCGCGGTCAAAACGTCGTCCAAAGGGCTCTCAACCGGGGCGCCGGTGCCTAAAGGTTCTTGAAATTCACAACACTCATCATAGAATAGAGTTAGGTATTTGCCTACCCCCTCCAGGCATGACACGTCGCCAACAACCGCTGTGTCTCATCGAAAATCTTGACTGGTTGCGACAAGCCGTCGAGCGACGACCGCTCGAGTCGGCCGCCCAATCGACGATGAAAACATCATGCGCGCACGCGATTTCTGGTAACATGACTTGAGGGATTCTGTTTAGAATAGAAGCGGCAAATGTACACAACGCAGCGGATGATTCGCAGCAACGAGGAGTCAATTTAGTATTCTTTACCAATTCTGGGCATTGGCAAGACCTGCCGACGTTGGTCAACTAATACATGCCCTTACTTAAGCCTTAGTTATCGAGGCGTCCCATGGCTGCCGACAATTACAGGACGGCCCAAGATTGTTGGAAGCAGGGAGTCGACGCACTGGGTCGAAGCGAATGGGACTACGCAATCTGGATGTTTCGGGAGAGCGTGCGACTCGTGCCGGAGAACAGAACGTTTCGCGAGACACTACGAGGTGCCCTCGCCACTTAGCCAAGGTGCGATCGCAACGATGACATCAATTTGAACTAGGCATTGTCGGAAACAACCAGCCGCCGGGCGCTAGCCCACGGTTTCACTAAACAATAACCGGTCGCTAGCGCGATGCGGCTGATTTTGTCAGGAGTCAATGACGGTTATCCGACAGAGCCTAGCCCTCTTGCTCAAAGCAAATACTAGGTCCGGTGGAACCTGCCGGAGATAGATTTTGATTCATTTGTTTTCTTTATCCGACTCTTCGAAATTCAACATCGAAACAATTTGAGGCGACCGATGGCTGCCGACAAGAATAAGATCGCCGGAGATTGTTGGAAGCGGGGGACCGAAGCGCTCGGCAAGGCGAATTGGGACTACGCGATCGAGATGTTCCGCCAGTCCGTCCGACTTGTGCCGGACAACAAGATGTATCGCGAGACCCTGCGCGGCGCCGAAGAGAAGAAGTACGGCAACAACGGCACTGGCGCAAAGATGGCCAGCGCCAAACTGATGGGAGTCCGGGGCAAGGTCAAGAAAGCCCGGCTCACGAAGAACTGGGACGATCTCGACACAATCGCTGAGGATGGATTGGCCGTCAATCCCTGGGATGCGCAGCTGAACAAAGATCTCGGCGACGCCTGCGCTGGACGAGCCGAGGCCGCACTTGACGTCAGTAACGAAGATCGGGCGTCCGGCTTCCAGTTGATTGCCATCTACTCGTACCTCAGAGCCTTGAAAGCCACTCCCAACGATCGGGAACTCAATCGAAGTTTGGCCAAGCTGTACGAAGATCGGCGCGACTATCGCGCGGCGATTTCCTGCTGGGAAAAATTGCGGCAGCTGGATCCGCTCGACCCGGTGCCCCGCTCCAAATGCAGCCAATTGGCGGCGGAATCGACCATCGACCACGCCAATTTTGAGGACGCCAAGAGCACCAAAGACCTCATGGCCGACCACGAGGTTGCCAAGCGGATTAAGTCGGGGCATGAGGTCGCCGACGGTCCGGGAATGTCACTTGAGGCCGACCTGCAACGTGCCATCCGCAAGGAGCCGGACAATAAAGATCACTATCTAAAACTTGCCGATCTCTACATGCGGAGCAAGCAGCTCCAAGAGGCAAAACAGCTCTATCAACAAGCCTTGGATCTTTCAGGTGGCGACGTCAACATCCGCGAAAAGCTCGAAGATGTCGAGCTGTTCGAGTTTGAAAAAGCCATTACGGAGGCGAAAACGAAGGCGGCACAGAATCCAACGCCGGAGAACAAGAAACTCGCCCAGCAATACAACGCCAAATTTGTTCGGCGCAAGATTCAAGTCCTGACAGAACGGGAACAGCGTTATCCGTCCGACATGCGGCTGAAGCTGGAACTCGCCGCACTACAAATGCGATGTAAGGAATACCGGATTGCGATTCCCTTGCTGCAAAAGGCGGTTACCGATACCCGCGTGCGGGGCGAAGGCTTGGTTCGCCTGGGAATCTGTTTCATCGAAGACGCAAAGCCGCAACTGGCCCGGCACCAGCTGGAACAGTCGCTCAATGAAATCGACCACGAAACGCACCCCAAGATGTACAAGGAGGCGGTCTACCTGTTGGGGACAATCTGTGAACAGGCCCAAGATTGGGCGGAAGCCGAAAAATACTTCAGCATGTTGCTGGCCGTCGACTACGGATACAAGGATGCCGTCGCCAGGCTGGAACGCATACAGGCACGCGGGAAATAGAACGGCAACGGGACTCCGACACGAGCCCGTTCCTTTAAGTTTGTCGCCGTTGCGATGAGTAATCCGTCGATTCAGCTCGAAAATCTCAGGTTTTTGCCGCTCACGGAACTTGGTGGGCTGGTGAAGACTGCCGCAAATCGCTACACTGCGGTACTCAAAACATCGAATCCCTGCCGCAACTTCCGGCGGCATCGACAATTACCGTGTCAGATCGAGGAACGCATTCAGTTAAATGCCAAATCTCAAGAGTCAGAAGAAACGCTTGCGACAAGACGAAAAACGACGCCTGCGGAATCGTTCCGCCAGATCGACGCTGCGGTCCGTGATCAAGGATTTTCGGATCGCTGCTGCGGGTGATGACCCGGACGACAAACAGACCAAGTTCCGCCAAGCAGTCAAGAAGTTGGATCAGGCGGCCGCTAAAAACCTGATTCACAAGAACGCAGCGGCTCGGATGAAATCGCGTCTCAGCAAGCTGCTGTAACGGGCCGGCACGCCGGTCTTAAGTTCGAACAAATCAAACGCCGCGGAATCATCTCTGCGGCGTTTTTTATTAGAACCAGTTTCAATACCCGGTTGCGCTTGTTCAAGACACTGTCATACAAGCGGCTGCGTCACGCGGCAGAGGGTATTGAAACAAGTTGTAGCCATCCCGAAAAAAAATACTCCCCGGTTTCTGAAGACAGAAACCGGGGAGTGCTCTTGTCGATTGAGATCAGCTTCCTCTCCCAAACGAGGAGCAATGTCGACGACGGACTACTCAGTAAAGGCGTCGTCCAGAACTTGTTGCCCGCCGCGCGTTCCGTCGGAGGTAATCAGTCTCACCAGGACGTCTTCGTCGATGTTTTCGCTGATCGCCTTCACGCGACCATCGCACCAACAGACTACGACCAAACCGGGATGACCGGAGTTCAGACCATAAGCCAAGCCGGGAAGGTTGCCTTCCTTCTCATCGTTGACGCGAAATCCTTCCAACCCAACGGTCGATGTGCCGCCGTAACGCAGCGGAATCGACGTGTCGGCAGTGTTCGCACCTTCAAACTTTTGCGGAACGCCGGACATGTCAACTTCGGCATCGAGGCCGAATGCCATGTTGGCGAAACGGGGGCTGGCCCAGTCTTTGTCGATGCCCGCATTCACGTTTTCAGAGATCATCATCGTGTTTTGAAGTCCGTCGCCGCGGGAAATCCGGTCCAACGTCATCTTGATGGCGTTGTTCGGACGGAAGAAGACACCGGTCCGGTAGGCGGTGTTAATATCTTCGACGTCAATCGTACCATCGCCGTCCCAGTCGACGATCGGATTGTTGGCCGGATCGTGACCGTAAACCGGAGCCTGCGGAACCGAAGGATCAATCAATCCCACATCAGAGGACGGAGCGGCCAGGTATGTCGCGCCGGTTTCCGTAAAACCGAGAGACAAGTCCATCGGATCGATCGCCGCGAAATCGCCGATTCCGCCGTTGACCACGTAAGTCAATCCACCCGGTTGTGCTGAGTTATTCAGGTCGTCGGGACAGGTGAACACGGTGAGTTGCGCCGTACCGGGATCGCCTGTGATTCGTTTTTCGGCGACGGGCACATTAGCATCGTAAGGATCGAGAAAGTTGTCGAATAGCGGACGGTTGTCCAGAAATCCGAGCAACTCGTAGGTCCAGGCCACATCGCGAGACACGTCGTTGGAGCCATCGTTGTACGGTCCCAACGTCCGGCTCAAATTCGGGAGGCGGTTGTTGTTGCCGTTGGCGAAGTTGTGCATCGCCAAACCAAGGTTTTTCAACCGGTTGATGCACTGTGTGCGGCGGGCGGCTTCACGTGCGCTCTGAATGGCGGGAGCCAGCAGGGCGATGAGCAGCGCGATGATCGAAATCACCACAAGCAGCTCGATCAATGTGAAGCCTTTGCGGTGTTTTGCAACACCCAGGGTGCGTCGTTTTTGCATCTGAAGTTCTCCAATGAAACGTAAGGTGGTGTAGGAAGCTGATCTCGGTTGTGGCCCGCCATCCCCGGGCAAGCCTCTGGGCTAGTTCTTACTACGTTTTTTTGGTCCTGATTTCACACGATTGGTACACTTCCGTGAGAGGATTCTTCCATTGTAGCAGGAAGAAATGCAAAATTCCCGCTGGCCGGCATCCCTGATGCGGCGGGCATCGGTGATAACGCGACAGACACGGCGGAATCGCGCAGAAAAATGCCCCACCGGCCCCAAAACAATTGAAATTTGTCAATTGTGCGGCTCCTTTCATTATGGCCGGTCGTGGAGGCGAATTGGTAGGCCAAAACGGCAACTTTGTTCAAAATCTCTATGCAAACTGTGTGCCAAACAATAAGCCAAATTACCACCGACAAGAAGGCGGCTGAGGTCGGCTCATCGAGGCCTTTCATCAGTTCACAGTTCTGCGGTGAATAATGTACTTCTTGAAGTCAAAACGGCCGCGGGCACCGGCCGACGGGGGCGTGTAGGCCCCCGCTTGGAGCGGATCGGAAACATCGATTACGAAGAATCCGCGATGCCCCGGCGACGTCGACAACTTGGCTCCAATGCGGGGATTATCGATCCCGTCCCCCGGCGTGTCGTCAACGACTTCGAAGAAATCGACCGCGATAAAGATCGCATAAACATGGCTGCGCGTCGTCGCATGATTGACGACCTTGGAGGCGAGCCGGTGACGCATGTGGTAATCGACCGCACTGTCGGTCATGGCGTTGTCATCGCCGGGACCCACTTCAAACAGCCGCCGTCCGTCACGGTTGTGGGTGCTCCAGACGGGGCCGGGATCAACCTGGCCTAACAGCTGCCGCAACAGCGTGTGGTCAATCGATCGAGTTCCGTGGTCGGAGTGCGAGAATTCACGAAACGGACGTGTTCCCGCCACACCGGGGACGTATTGGTTCGTGACCGGATCCTTCCCGGCGGTCCCCACGAGATTTCCGTTCGGGAGCGCGACTGCGTCGCGCGCTGCAATGAACTCGTACCACCAATTCCGCGTCCGGGGCGTCGCCGTATCGTCCAGCACGGTGTCGGTCAGATCAAGAGCGGTCAAGTTGAGATTATGCACCAGCGGGTCATCGATCATGCCGCCGAAGACGCCGGGATGTCGCAGCACGTTGACATTGATGCGACCCGGCACGCGCGCGACGTCGCCCAGATCGCGGTGCATTTTGGATGGAACTTCGATGAATGCGAACAGCCGGTGCCAGCGGTTATCCGCCGCAGGCGTCGCCGGGGTGCTTGGGTCGCCGTCATAATCCGGGAAAAGGAACATCTCTTGCGCGATGCGACGGCGGACCCGGTCGATCAACGGCGGAAGTTGGATGCCCATCTGCGGAATCGTTTGGCCATTGAGACCGGCGTCGTCAAGTAATATCGACGCGGTGGCGTCTCCGGGACCGTACAACGGCGTCGACATCAGCTCGATGATCGATGCGTAGTGACGGTCGAAGTGAGGCTGCCATGCTGTGAAGCCGTTCGGGAATTGAATCGTGGTCGTCTCGTTAATCGTGCTAATCGAGTTGCCCACAGTCCCTGCCCCGGCGATGTCGCCGGCTGTGTGCCGGGGATCAGTGGGGAGCTTCCGCCGCAGCGGCTGAGGCCGCTCATCGGAAGTGACTGCGTTCACGGCAGCCGTCAATTCAGGGGCGGCGTCGCCGTCGTTGAGGGTAAAGGCCTGAGGTGTAAACTCGATCCGGTCGACGATCACCCAGCGGTTCGACACTGCATTGAAGGGCCGGCTGGGATCGGCGAGCCGCCTCAGATGCAGCGTCAGCGGTGTTCCGCTCGCCGCGTCCATCGTCGTCAGAAACGCGCCCTTGCCGTTGAACTCGGGAGAGGGGCCGGGGCCACCAGTCGACAGCGGTAACAAGTTGGCCGTCCCCGCTGCCAGGCTGCCGGTCCCGTCCGTGGTCGTTCCCCAACCGTCGTGATCTGGGTGCGCCAGATCCAAATCCACCGTCGGATTGCTCGGATCGGCCAACATCGTTCCAACAGGTGCCGCGGGGCGCGGAATGATGACGTCAAAGTCGGCGAACCCGTCCAGGTTCCAATCGACGACAAAGTCACTCGGCCGTTGCTCCATGTTCACGGCATCGTAGTCATGTCCCCCGCTCGTGCCGATGTTATACAGCCCTCCCGCCTCGACGATTCGTGACGTCGCCGGTGCGGCGGCATTGGGGTGAATTTGAATGACTTCCTGCATCCCCAAGTTGTTTTCCAAGTTCTCCTCGGCGGGATCGGTCGTCACGTACGACGGCGAATAAACAATCTGCCATGCGGGATCGGGGACGCTGTTGGACAAATCCACGTCGGTTAAATCGACGTCAAACGGACTGGCGTTGCGAAGTTCGACAAACACATAGCGGCGGTCACCATTGGAATCGTTTTCGTTGTACCTCGTCGCGTTGTGGTCGCCGGTCAGGGCCGACACGTCGGCGTGAATCGCCACGACTTCGCTGAACGTCAACTGCTGCGCTTCCATGCCGTAGACGGTCCGAGCGGCGGAGTCGGGTTCGCCAGTGGTTGTCGGGTCGTCGTCCAGGTTCCAGCCGTTGCTCAAGTCCTCGTCGTATTCGAACTCGGTCATCACGTTGTCGGCGTCGAGTGCGTCGACAAGATTGACGGCGAACTGCGCCATCTGCTTCATCTGGGCGTTGCTGTAGAGCTGATTGCCCGCGTTGGTGCTGTAATACGACTCGTCATCCGATCCGGGCCACAAGTGTTCGCTAATGTCGTCGGTGACTCCATTGCCGTCGTCGTCGACCAACGCAATGCCGAATTGTCCGTCCGGACCGACCAGATCGACCGCGTCGCGTCCCCCGCACAACACGTACAGGATGACATAAATGTCACGTGCCTTTTGCTGGCGATCGAGCCGTGCCTGAACGGGATCAGCGTCATACGTGGTCAGTTCGCGGAACTGGAGTTGTCCGCCGTTGGTCACCAAATGCCGGTTTATATCCAATTTCCGTTGCAGGCCGATCAAGTTGGAGTCAGTCACGCCGCTGGAATCGACTTGAAACAGATCGATCAACTCCTGGCGAAACGGCTGTTGTCCGGTTAATTGCGCGACGGGGACTTGCGGCGGAAAATTGTTCGCCGATTCCCACTGGCGGTTCAACGCTCTGGTCAGCGCAAACTCGATGCGGTCCCAACTCACCGTGGTGAACTGCCGGCGAAGTTCCGACGCTGTCAAAAATCCAACCGACGTGCCTGCCTCGTCAAAACTGATACGCAGCAAGTCGCGCAGGCGTGAAGGAATCAGGTTCGCATCAGGGTCGGAATCGCTTTTGTGCAGCGCGGCAATCTCCTCCACGCCGAATGCCGCATCCAGGGCCGATTCGTCGGGAAATCCCGGCAGCAACACGATCTCGTCTCCCTCATCGCGATTGAACACCGCCGACTCGGTATTGGGAGCCGTCCAATCCAGCAGGGTGGGAAACACGTCGTCGAATGCGTACGAAGCCAAATTGGCGTCGTAGTCCAAGTATTGCACCCAGCGGTTGGGATCGGTTCCCAGGTCCGGCCGGTTCGGCAGCGTGCCGTTCCCGGTGGCGTCGTTCACAAATCGTCCCAGTCCCAAGATGTCGAGCGGATGATTGAACGCGTTGGCGTTGGTGCGATCGGTCGAAAAGGCATTGCCGTAAATGGTGCTGCTGTCTTCGTCATCGTCGACACCCCACGCACCCGCCCGCGGATACAAGTCGGGATTGGGGTCGGGCGGGACATTCAGCAGCAGCCCGCTCGCCGAATTGTTGAGCCGCTCGATGTCGCCGTAACGTCCCGGCAGCGCGCTGTCGAAGACATACATGCCCGGCATCGGCTGGGTGTAGACGCCCCGGCCATGCAGCAGGAAAAACGTCTCCATGTTGGCCAGCACTTCACGATTGATCATCGTGGGATCGATACCGAACATTGCCTTGTAGGCATCCCAGGCAGGATCGGTGTCCAATACGCTTAGCGGGTCGGCATTGATCGCGTAATGCAGGCTCAACTCCGACGGGGAGAGCGCCTGGTTCGACTGATTGAACCGTTCAACGCTGGGACTCAACGTTCCCGTCAACCGCGTTCCCTCCGTGTTGCCCGCAACGTTGGCATTCAACAACGCGTCCATTTCGCGAATCGTAATCGAGAACAGCGGCACAAACCGCTTACCGCCGCATTCCTGAACCGGGAATGCCAGCGGGATATAAATCCCTTCGTTTATGCCGTCTCCGTCCGGGTCGGCGTCGTAGTTGTAATCGCTGAAATCAAAGATGCCGTTTGGACCCGAGTCGTTGGTCCAAATCCCCTCGCGAAAGACCACGTCATCCGATCCGGGCCAACCGAGTTCACCGACGTCGTCAACGCCGTTCGCCATGTCGTCATCAACCCCGGCGACACCGTATTGCCCGTCTGGTCCCAGTTCAACCGGTTGGGTCGCGTGGGATGCAAACGGAAAACTAAACACGTCATCAGTGCCGGCGAAACCCAACTCTCCCGGATCATCGACACCGTTCGCCATGTCGTCATCGACACCGACTTCACCCGGAGCGCCGTCGGGGCCCGCACTCCAGCCACCCTGCAGGTAGCGCGTATAGCTGGTGCCGTTGGCATCAACGGTCGCGTGCAATTCGTGCGGACGGAAGATGCGGCGAGAGGTGTTGGCATCAGTATCCCAGCCCACAATCGGCGTCACGGGAGCGCCGGTGCTCCGCAAATATTGCGGTCGGTGGTACGAGGGAATGATCACCGGCGGCGTATCGTCCGCGTCGCCCAGGATACCATTCGGACCGGGACCGGCCGGGATCCGCGCTGACAGGAAGATCGCATTGATGTCGGGATAGGTGTAGCCCACGTCGGTTGTCGGCGGGGGGACCGCTTCGTTGGCGACATCGATCGGGTTTTCAGAGACGTCACGCACGGCGGCGGAGGAATAGTTGTATTGAAGCAGCGACTGATCCGCATCGGCCACTCCGTCGAAATCTTGATCGACAAACGGCATTCCCGGATTGGCGGCGGTCGTGATCAGATTGATCCCCTGGCCGTTGTACGCCTGCAGATCATTGCCCAACACATGTGCGATAATCGAGTACCGGCCGAGGTTGAAGCGGCTGCGGCTGTCGAATGTATACAGGCTACTTTCACTCTCAGAATCGGGATTGCCTGCCGTGGGGTCGTTGTCGTTGTCTTCGTCGAACTTCGGTCCGACGATAATCTGGCGCAGCGCCCAATCCCAGAGCACGTCGGGATCGACCCCGCAACTGTTATCGACCTTGGCGGCGTCGGAATAGTTCTGTGCGGCGCCCTGCTCGGTGGTGGCGAACAGAACGAAGAACAGACCGATGACCCACAGCAGCGCCATCAGCCACAGCACGACAACCAGCACTGAACCGCTCCGCTCGACCCCGGCCCGCCACAGTCGCCCGCCGAACCGTCGCTTGCTGCGTTGCACTCGCATCTCGTCACTCCCATGCCCAATTCAGTGGAAGCTCGCTTCGAACAGAGCTGCCCGTGTTGTTTAAACGTGAAATCGCGTGATTGATTCTGCCGTACTTCGCTGATGACCGATCGCATCGGTCGCTTATTGGCTGTCCCGGTCGGCAAATGAATGAATAATCGTCAAGTCCCGCATTTGATCGCTGGTGACGTCGAGATAACGGATCGTAATGCGGATCGCCGTCAGAGGCGGCATGTCGTCCGACCCCGGCCAGCCGAGTTCCGATGCATCGTCAATCGTGCCGTTCGTATCATCGTCTGCTAGTGCCACGCCTGGTTGGAGGTCGGGTCCAACCGGTTGAAACGGTGTGGGATCGGGGCCGATGAGATCGGAGTCGGCATGCCACGTATCAAACCGGCGGCCGAAGTTGGCGTTGGTATTTCTTGAATCGTTGTAATGGCCCGTCGGCATGCCGAGTGCGTCGGTTCGACTGTGTCCAAGATCGACAAACTCGCCCAACTCGTTGTCAAAGACCTCGACATTGAACGAATGCACGTTGCTGAGCATGAGATCTTCGCCGCGCCGCGGGCCGTTCACCAAATCGAACGTGGCGGCGGCGGCTTCTGTAACCACGCCCCGCGCTTGATCAAAAATCGTGTCCGTGTACGGATTGAACGCGGCGTCGGCCGTATCCACCGCTCGGCCCGGATAACTAAAGTTGATGTTCGAAGTTTCCGCATGGGTGAAGCGGCCAATGAAGACGTTGGGAGTCGCTCCCGCCGCATTCGGCAAGAATTCGACTGGAATCCCCGGATCGGCAGGGTCGGCGATATTGCCGAAGAATCCGAAGCGAAACTTGGGAATCCCCATTGAGACGGCCACATCGTTTAGCCATACCGGCGGGTTGGGAGCCGCGGGATCCACGTTGGCTTCCAGCAGTTTCATCATGTCGTCGGCCGGGTCGTGATAGGCCGAGAAATCGAAGTCGGTGTAGTAATTCACTTCAAGCGGATTGTCGGGGTTTCCGCCATATCCCAAGTTTCCGCCCGGCGAAGCCGAGCCTGAGAGATTTGACGGCGTGAGCGCGGGGTTTTCGACGAGCGGCGAGCGAACCAACAGAATTCGCCGGTAAAGATTTCCATTGCGGAGGAAATAACAGACTTCGGCGGCCGGCGATGAGCCGGTGGTGTTTGTGGTGGGAGAAATCGTCAGGCCGTTGGCGATATCCCAAGTCATTGTTCCGTCATCGGCGACCGGCTGATCGACCATTGTTTCCGGCACCCCAGCGGCCGGGTCAATGATGTAGGTCGCTTTGCCGAAGAATCGGGCAGAGGGTTGTTCATCCGGTTCCGTCACAAGGTCCGCGGGCAGCGCGTCTCTGCTGGCAATCATAAACTGCAGGCAATCGTCGGTATCGTTGTCCGGATCGTTTTCCGCATAGTGAAAGTAGCCGCGCTGGTATTCGGGGTGCGGGTAGTCCGTATAGATTGTCGGATCGGGCACCGCCCACAACGGCATGATCCCGTTGGCGCCGGGGAGCGCCCGGTACAACCGCAGTTCCAAATCGGTGGCAAGCGTGGTCTGCAACCGCCGCGCGCGCTGGTCGTTCTCGGCGATCCCCTTCTGCGTGGCCAGTGAATCCGTTGCCGTCGCAAAAATCTGGGCGAACATGGCCATCATCAGCAACACCAGCGCCAGGGCGACGAGCATCTCCACCAATGTGAAGCCGCGCCGAAGAGAGTGGCTGGACGAACGCGATTGTGAGGTTCGATTCATGATTTGCATAATCTCTCAAAAACAACGACCTGTTGCCGCCGGAGCTGTGTCCATCTACGGTGTCGTAAACCGGCCCGTCTTGTCGATGATCGGATAGATGTCAACGATTCCACGCATAAAGACGCCAAACCCTTTCTTGCCCTGGGGGACGTCTTCAAAAACGGAATCAGAATCCGCGCCGCGGTCCAGATCGAGCTGTACCCGCGTCGGTCCCAACTCTGTGATTCCCAAGATGCGATACCAGCGGGCGTTCTCGGGATCGAAGATGAACTTGCCTTCTTTAAGAAACGGCTTGGGATTGGTGCCCCAGTCGATCGTGACCTCGTCACGACCTAACTGAAAACCGGGTGCTTCCAACGCGTAGGCATTCTCGGCCAGCGGATCATACGCAAGACCGCCGGGAAGCGCCGGCGGAGTCGTCAGGATCTCGGTGTTCACAATGCCCCGGTTAAAAAACACGACCACATCGATCGATGCGATTTCATCTGTTATTTGCGGCGGACCGGGGTCGAACTCATTTGAAGTTTCGCGCCGCACAGTCAGCAGCCAGGAATAGTGCTGCTCCTGCACTTGCAGCCATGCGGTGGCCGGCTGGAAATCGGTATCCGGCGTGCCGTCGCCGTCGGTATCAAAACGCGGCAGCGGATCGCTCCACCTCAAGGTGCTATCGAGTTCGATATTGGTCAGGATTCGTGTGTGGCTGATTGTTCCTGTAACGTCAAAAAAGATCGCGCGGTAGACCGGCTCACCGGGACCAGCCACGTAAGCGGCGGCAAGATCCGTTGCCGCAAACGCCCCGGCCATATTGATCGACGGGGTCGTCGGCGGGCCCACCGTAACAGTGTTGTCGAATGCCGAGAGCACGGCATCCTTTCCCAAAATCGTCTCCCAGCTATCGGGCATGGTCACGATCGGCGCCGCGGCGGCGGGCGCGATCGGCACCCCCGAAACAAGGGATCCGGGAAACCTCGGCAACATCCCGCCGAATCGGACCGGCGAACTGCCGTCAAACTCCACCGGCTCCGGCGGACTGGCCAATGGCCCCAAACCGGAAAGCGTCGTAAGCACGTCGTAGCCCCAGGGGTCGACAACGTAGTTGAAGGTAGCGTGCTCCTGTGCGTCGCCGTCACCATCTGGGTCAAACGGCAAATGCGGAAACGAGTCGATCAATTCTTCCGCGTTGTAGCGGTGAATTGTGGACGACGTGAGCTGCGTCGATTCAATCGATCGTAAGATCGCCAACGGAAACAAGACCGCCAGACTGGAGACGCCGACACCGACGACCAACAGCGACATCAGCACTTCGGTCAACGTCACGCCGTCGCGGCGCTGCCGCGAGGAGTTCTTAGAGCAATTTCGCTTTGCGGTGCGTCTGATCATTGTCCGGCCACTTCTCCCGTATCCGCGAATTCAAATCTGAGTGCGAGGTTGTCGTCATCCAGGCCCAGTTCCGCTGGATCGGCGATGCCGTCGGAGTCGAAATCGACAATGCCGTTGCCGTCATCGTCGCCGACGGCGCCCGGTACGCCGTTGGCTCCCAGCGGACTGATCTTATCGATGGGGTACACGCCGACGTTGCCGGTGTTCGTGAAAATCGATACCAGCAAATTGTCTCGGCGGGCAGCTTCAGGAGGGCGGTTTTCGACCGTGTCCTGAACCTCGGCCAACACCAGGTGAATCTTGCCGGTCGCCCCCATCGCTCCTGAAATAATCCCGCTGGGGGAGAACATTAGGTCCATTTCAAGCTTCTGGATGATTTGGTCTCCCATCGCATCGTTGGCCACAAACACCCAGCCGGTTGGAACCATGGCCGCTGCAGGAATCGTGCGCCTCCATGCTGTGGGCAAGAGGCTGTTGTCCAAATCGATCACTGCCCCGTTCGGCAGGCTAAGCTCTTCTTCGTTGGCCAAGGGAGCGGTGCCAAGTTCGAGCTGGTATCGAGCCAACCCATCGGCACCGGGACCGATCGGTACCGACATCGGCGTCATACCATCTTGTACAATGATGCTTGCGGCGCCGGGAGAACCAAAATTCAAGGGGGTGATCAAAATCAACTGACCTTCGTTGGCTCCACCGGTCCCTGTTTGGGTCGTGTTCACTAAATAAATCTTGATACTGCCGTCGGCGTCGATGATCTTGATTCGTGTAATATCGGGGAGAAGTTCTCGGTCACGGAGGTCAGTCCAACCAGCCGAATTGCCAACGTCCTGAACGTATCTGAGCGGGTCTCCGGCAGCCATCGCCGCAGCGTCTTTGCGAAACAGGATTGTTCCCTGTTGCCAGTCGTCCAATTGCTCAACGAAGATCATTGTGGAAACCGAGGTGGTATCAACGTCGGGGTTGACTTGTAACCGGACGCCGATCGGCTTTTTGGCGCGGGTGGCCCGCGCCATGGCCCCCTGTTTGAGCGACTGCATTTGGCGGGCGGCGCCGCGAATGCGGTCGGTGTTGACCGACGTGGCGACCACCGCGACCGTAATCGCAGCCAGGATGGCCACGATGGTGATCACGATCAAGAGTTCAATCAGCGTAAAACCGTCTCGCTTTGTTCCACGATGTTTCCGCATGGATTGTCTCGTCTCTTTCAAAGGAAACTTCCAGTCCGAACCCCGCCGCGGCTAGTTGCCGCCGGCATTGTTGTTGCGATTGGAGAGGTTGTCGGTCACCTCATCGAAATTCAGAATCCTGCAGAGATGGCCGAGATTCGAGGTATCGTTGTCAACCGACTCGGACAGGCCGAGTTTCTCATCCTCGCCGGCGGAGACCACCAGCGGGATTTGATAGGTGCTGGGCGTATGGAATTCCCGCTCAAATTGATTCAGACTGAACACCCCGTCGTTGATCATGTCCACGATAACGTCATAGGGGTCGTCGGCATCTTTGGCCGCGGCGTCGACCGTGGTGAGCGACGGGATCAGCGCTTTGGCGTTCGCCAACTCCGCGGGCAATACCGGGTCGGTGGTTGGATTGCTCGAGTCCCGGATTAACCGCGTCGGCCATCGATAAAAGCGGAGAGGAGTTTCCCAGGCGTCGACAAGCTCCAACAGCCCGTCGCCGTCGGTGTCCTTCAATTCGTCGTCGCTGAATTCATCGGCGTCGGTCTGGCCGAAACCGGTAATCGCCTTGCGCCGGCCTTGGCCGGGAATTGGAGCCCGTGTCAGCGTGTAGTAGAGCACTTCCGCGCTTTCCGCGGCGATGCTTTCCGGAGTACTTGGCAAGCCGGGTGGATGCGGTCCTCCCGCGACGGTGTTGCCCAATGATGCTTGCGCTTCACTATAAATATCGTCCCAAGTCTCCGGAAACCGCTCTGCAAATTCGTTCCAGCTCTGCGGGAGCGCTTCCTTGTAGAGGATTTTTCGCGCAAGGACAGTTTTTTCCACACTTCGATCCGACCGTGCTCCTAGACCTTCCGCCAAAATCTCGTATTGAGTCAAATCGATCTCTCCGAGAGTCTGAAGGCGGCTCTTGATACGTCCGTCGATCTTGGACAGGGTGGCGGAGGTGGCCGCCCGGCGGGCGCTTTCCATCATGCCGCCGATCACTCCCACCGAGAGCGCCGCCAAAATGCTGATGATCACGAGCACTACCAGCAACTCGATTATCGTGAAGCCGCCCCGCTTCGCGTTGAATCGTTTAGTCATGAGTCCCGGACGCTCCTTGAGGGCCTATATCGATTTCAAATTCCAATTGCGCTGAATTGACAAAACTATGATGGAGTACGAGTGGTGGGCCAGAGAGTCTGAAAATCGACGTCAATTGTCGCTGGTCAATTACTCTCGCAACGAAAGATCCGTGAAGTTGGTGATGTTGTCGCGATCGGCCGGACCAACGTGCTCCGTATTGTTCACCGTCAGATTGTCCCGGTCGTCGTGGCCGAAATCATCTTCCTCATAGACGCCACCATGCCCGTAGTCACCGTCGAAGCCGGGTGAAATAATCTGAAAGGTTTTCGGCTTATAGAAGCTATTCGCCGTTTCACTTTGGCGGTAAATGCCGTCGCGTAACTGCAACCCTTCGGTGGCAACGTTGTCGAACGGAATTGCCAGAGGAAGATGGCTCGCGTCGTACCCGCTGCCGTCGTTGCTGTTGATATAGAGATACGGAAGCTTTTCAACTCCCAGTGAATCGACATACTCCGGAATCAGATCGTTGCCCCCCATCGCCGTGGTGATCCGGTCCTGAATCCGAGACGCGGCAAACTCGTAGAACGGGCCGTCGCGGGTTCCCGTGCTGGCTGCAAACGGTGCGCGGGGATTCTTTGAAAACCCGGTCAGGTTGGGCAATCCCGCGCCCGTGTCGATGATGCCGCCCAAAAAGAAGACCAGGCACTCAGCTCCGGTGAGCGTGTAGCCCTCGGTGGCTTGAGTGGTCGTGTCCCCGTCGCCGTCCCAGTCACGCGCCAGGCTGAAATCAAATTGGGGCCACAAACGCCTGATGACTCCCACGCTTTTCAGCCGGGCTTGATCTTGGGGAGTACCCGCTCCAGCCGCATCGTCGACTAGGTACCAGCTAAAGTCGTCGTACAGGCGAAACTGGCTCGGCGGCTCAATTCCGAACCGGTTTTTGAAGGCGACGATCGAGGCTTCCAATTGCGATATCTCTTGCCGCACTCGTCCCATGCGTGCTTTCTGTGAGGCAGCATTGATCGCCGGCAGCAACAGTCCCGCCAGCAGGGCGATGATCACGATCACGATCAGCAGTTCCAGCAGAGTGAATCCGCCGCGGTCTCTGGGCGGCGCGGATGTGGCTGGGGTTTGGTTTTGCATGTCGTCGATGCTCCGAGCAATAACTGAAAATTGTTCTGTTCTTTGTTCTTTAAATAAAAGACGTGCCGGTGTTTACGCTCGTCCGGGATCGCCGGCGGACTGCAGTTGCCGCCGTTGTCTGTCCGTACGAAGATCGTCTCAGGAACATTCTCTTGAGCGCGACCACTGGATTTAAAGCTGGAGAGCGGGGAGCGGACTCCCCGCGGTTCGTTTCGCCTACGACAGTTTGTTCAGCAGTTCAATCAACGGCATGAACAGGGCGATGACGATAAACCCGACGATAAAGCCGAGCACCACCACCATTAACGGTTCCAGCAAGCTGACCATCGCGTCCACCAAGACTTTGACTTCCTCGTCGTAAGTGTCGGCGACCTTGTACAGCATCACGTCCAACGCACCCGTCTCCTCGCCCACGTCGACCATGTTGACGACGATGTCGTCGACGACGCGGGACTCCTTCAACGGGACGGCCATCGATTCACCCTCGCGAATGGCGATGTAAATATTCTGAAACGCCTTCACGAACACCGCATTGCCCGACGTGTCGCGGGCGATGATCAGGGCTTCCAAAATCGGCACCCCGGACGCCAACAGCGTCCCCAATGTCCGGCAGACCCGGGCCGTGGTCGCCTTGGAGACGATTTTGCCCAACACCGGGATTTTCAAGAGAATGTAATCGCAGATGTACTCGCCCGTTTTATTCTTGCGTATGATTTTGATAATCAGCCAGCAGGCAAATGGAATCAGCAGGAGCAGGAACCAGTAATCAACGACCACGTGGCTCATCGAGATCAGCAGCTCTGTGATCCACGGCAGCTTAATGCCGAAGTCGCGGAAGATCTGTTCAAACTTGGGAATGATGTAATACAGAATGAAACCGACGATCGCGGTGGCGACCAAAATCACCACGATCGGGTACACCATCGCCCCCTGCACGGTTCGCTTGAGGCTTTGAGCCCGTTCTTTAAATTCCGCCAGCCGCTGCAAAATGACTTCCAACGCACCGGACGCTTCGCCCGCCTTGACCATGTTGCAGTACAGGGCGTCGAAAGCCTTGGGATTCTTCGCCATTGCTTCGGAAAGCGTGTTCCCCGATTCGACGTCTTCGATGACGTTCATCAGCGTGTTCTTGAGCACGCCCGGCTTGGACTGTCCTTCGAGAATTCGCAAGCTTCGTAGAATCGGCAGGCCCGCGTCTTGCAGGGTTGACAGCTGCCGCGTAAACATGCAGAGCCGCTTCTGCTTGATCTTGCCGATCGTGAAGACCCGCTTTCTGCCGTCGGTCCTTTTCTTGGCGGTGGTCTTTGCGGCCTTTTTGCGCCCCACCTCCGTGATCTTAGTGACCAGCAGGTTTTTCTCGCGGATCATGCTCTGCGCTTCGGCTTCCGACGGGGCTTCAATCGTGTCGGTGACTTCCGCGCCTGTCTTGTGATCCATCGCCTCGAACTGAAATTTCGGCATAGGATGATTCTCCGCCCTGTCTTGAAGCAGTTATCTTAACTCGTGATTCGCTCGTTTGATTGGTAGGAAAAACTGTCGGCTGGTTTTGATGTCTGTCCTCAAAAGTTATCAGTCAATGTTCTCCATCACCGTTTCACGCACCACTTCGTCAATCGTTGTGACGCCGTCAAAAATCAATTTCAAACCCGCTTCCCGCAAGGTATTCATGCCTTGGCTGCGGGCTAAGTTTCTCAGATCGTCGATCGACCCGTCCGCGACAATCATGTCTCGCACGTCGTCGTTGATGTCCATCAATTCGTACAAGCCGACCCGGCCCTTGTATCCCGTGTTATTGCACCGCGCACAGCCCTTGCCGTAATAAAAGTTATACTTCCGGGCGGTCTCAATCGGGATTTGCAGCTCCATCAACAATTCGTCGCTCGGCTCGAACTGCATGCGGCACTCGGTGCAAATCCGGCGGACCAGCCGCTGGGCCAATACCGCTTCGACTGTCGCAGTGATCAAAAACGGGGGAATGCCCATATCGCGCAGTCGCGTGATGGCGGTCGGCGCATCGTTGGTGTGCAGCGTGCTGAACACCAAGTGGCCGGTCAGCGCGCTTTGCACCGCAATTTCCGCGGTTTCGTAGTCACGAATTTCGCCCACCAGAATCAAGTCGGGGTCATGACGCAAAATGGCCCGCAGCACGGTGGCAAACGTCACATCAATTTCCGCGTTAATCGGAATTTGCACCAAGCCGTCGATGTCGTATTCGATCGGGTCTTCGGTGGTGATGATCTTTGTGCCGATGTCGTTGAGTTCGTTGAGGGCCGAATAGAGCGTGGTCGTTTTGCCGCTGCCGGTCGGGCCGGTCACCAAAATAATGCCGTTGGGCCGTCGGATCACTTCGCGGAAACCGGTCAAGATCCCCGCATCCATGCCGATCTTGTTCAGGTCCAATTGCACGACGGTGCGGTCCAGTACCCGCAATACGACGGCTTCGCCGAACATCGTCGGCAGCACGCTGACTCGCAGATCGACGGAGTTGCCCCCCACGTTCAGTTCAATTCGACCGTCTTGGGGAAGCCGCCGTTCGGTGATGTCCAGTTCCGCCATCACCTTGATACGCGAAACAATCGCGTTGGCCAAGTGCCGTGGCGGCGGCACCATCTCGTACAGCACCCCGTCGGCACGTACGCGAACCTTGAACTCATCTTCGAACGGCTCGAAATGAATGTCGCTCGCCTGGTCCTTGATGGCCAGCAGCAATACCATATTAATCAGTTTGCGGATCGGCGCGGCATCCTGAAGTTCTTCAATCGACGCCAGATCGTATGCGGCGTCGGCCATTTCTTGTGACGCAAAGTCGTCGCTCTCCAGTTCGCCGATGACATCCTCAATGCTGTCTTGCTTGTCGGCGTAGTAACGGCCGATGGCGGTCTCCACATGGTCCAGTGACGAGACCGCTCCACGAACATCATATCCCAGGAAATTTCGCAAATCGTCCAGCGCACCGACGTTCTGCGGATCCGCCATGGCGACGGTTAATGTGTTTTCCTGCAGAGAGACCGGGACGATCTTGTAGATGCTCGCCATCGTCTCGGGAACCAGCTCCAGAACTTTCGCGGGGACGTTCGTCTCGGGCAGGTTGATCACCTGCATTCCCCACTGTTCGGCCAGCGCTTCGCTGATCTGCTCCTCATTGACCAGCCCCATCCGGACTGCGACGCGCCCGATGATCTCGCCGGGGCTCTGCTTCTGCTCTTCGAGCACATCCCACAACTGATCCTCGGTCAAATAACCGAGGTCCACCAGGATTTGTCCTAGACGTCGAGCAGCCATGATCACTCTTTCGTTGTTGAATCGGTCGGCGGGCTGTGGCCGGAACCGATCGAATATGCTGCGGCCGAGCCGTTGGTTCTGCCGGGGCCGTTATTCGAAGTCGAAGTCCTCATCATCTTCCTCGTCTTCTTCGTCAAGCAATCCCTTTTTGGCCATCGCGATTTTCGCTTTGAGTTCGCCCGGATGAACCGAGCGTGTAATCGCGTCGCGATCTTCCACGAGGCCTTTCTTCCAAAGATCAAACAAGTTGTCGTCCAGCAACTGCATGCCGAATTTTTTACCGGTTTGGATGCTGGAAGGAATCCGGTACGTCTTGTTCTCGCGAATGAGGTTGGCAATCGCCGGTGTGACCACCAGCATTTCAAATGCCGCCACCAGGCCCTTGGGTTTGCGGGGCAACAGTGCTTGGCTCAGAATGGCGATAATCGCCACCGACAATTGTGTCCGTATTTGCTCCTGTTGGTTCGTGGGAAAGACGTCAATGATCCGGTTGATCGTCCCTTCCGCTCCCGTCGTGTGCAGGGTGCCGAAGACCACGTGTCCTGTTTCGGCCGCAGTGATCGCGGCCTGAATCGTGTCCAAGTCCCGCATTTCACCGACGAGAATGACGTCCGGATCCATTCGCAACACGCGGCGCAGCGCTTCGGGAAAGTCCGGCACATCCACGCCGATTTCACGCTGGTTGATCGTGCACTTCTTGTGATCGTGATAATACTCAATCGGGTCTTCCATCGTGACCACGTGGTGGTCCGTGGTATCGTTCAGGTAGTTGATCATGCTTGCCAAGCTGGTCGTCTTTCCGCTTCCGGTCGGGCCGGTCACTAAGAACAACCCGCGGGGACGCGTGATCAACTCCCGCACCACAGGGGGCAAACCCAATTGCTCAAATGTCAAAAACTCATTCGGAATCCGCCGTAATACGAGGGCGATATTCCCCCGCTGCTTGAAGACGGCGACACGAAATCGGGCCATCTTGCCGAATGCGAATCCAAAGTCCGTTCCGCCGACTTCCTGCAGTTCCTGCTGGTTTCGCTCCGGCGTGATACTTTTCATCAACGCCACGCAGTCGTCGGCATCCAACACCTTGGTGTCCAAACGGACCATCCGGCCGCCCAGCCTCAACACCGGCGGCTGCCCGACCGTAATATGCAAATCACTGGCCTTCTGGTTGACCACTGTCTGCAGAAGTTTGTCAATCTGAAGTGTCGCCATCAGGCGATTGCTCCCCACGCAAAAACAGACATCCGGAAATACCGTCGACTCATTAGTCGCTGGAATTCTTAAGTCATGACCAAGCTCCGCGGGAGCCACTCTCCCGGGCTGTGGAGGTCGGTCTCACGTCGACTTCGATTTCGCAGGCCGGCATGCCGCGAGTTTCTGCCTGTTTGCCGAATTCCTCCTGATCACGGAATCACCCATAAATGCGACGTCACTGCGAGATTCATTGACCGCAGTCTAATGTGATTATCAGTCGAGGGTCCGCAGGTGGACTGACCGCTGCGGTACCTCCGAGTCGCTGCATTGTTCGAGTGAGTTGATGACCGCTCAAGAAAAAGACGGGATGACGGATGCCGACTCTCCCAAAACGAAATCGGGAGTCGTTGATTTGATTCGATTGCGAAATCGTTGAAATCGTAAAGTTTTGAGAAGGAACACCCCTCAGAAACTGACGTGAGAACAAACCCTAAAGTTTGTGGCATTATCATACAACAGACCGCCCGCGAAAACCATTCAACCAGCCGCAGCAAATCAGTCAGATGACCACGTGTGGAAGACTCCAATTGGGCTTGTGGATGCGAGATGGCAGTGCCTTTACAGCTCAACCTCTGGCCAAAACTGCATCCACACTGTGAACTCCAGCCAATCGGATCGGCGCGCCTTGTCAGTGGCCACCGGAGTGCAGTCGATATACCTCCTGCAGTGTCGTAACTCCTTCAATGGCCTTCTTTGTGGCGTCTTGGACAAGCGACTCCATGCCGAACAGCTTCGCTTGACGACGGATATTCTGAGTCGGCTCGCGGCGAAACGTCATGTCGCGCAGAACCGAGTTCATGAACATCAATTCGAAAACGCCGACGCGCCCTCGATAGCCCGTATGCTGGCAGTGAGAGCAGCCTTTTCCCTTCATCCAGTTTGCGTTCTCGGTCTCGTCCGGCGTGATTCCCAAGTGTTGCAATTCGCCCGGATCCGGTTCGTAGGGGGCTTTGCATTTGGGGCAGTTCACGCGGACCAACCGCTGTGCCATGACCGCCATCAAGCTGGACGCAACCAGGAATGGCTGCACTCCCATGTCAATCAGGCGTGTCACAGAACTGGGCGCATCGTTTGTGTGTAGAGTACTGAAAACCAAGTGTCCAGTCAAAGATGCCTGGATTGCCATGTCGGCGGTCTCGGTGTCGCGAATTTCACCGACCAGGATCACGTTGGGTGCCTGACGCAACATTGCCCGAATGATCCTTGCAAAATCGAGTCCGATTTTGCTGCGGACCTCCACTTGGTTGATTCCCGGCAGGTAGTACTCGACCGGATCCTCGGCCGTGATGATCTTGCGGTCTGGACGGTTGAGTTCACCTAAGGCACTGTACAAAGTCGTCGTCTTGCCGCTCCCGGTTGGGCCGGTGACTAAGAAAATTCCGTTGGGCCGGCGAATGATATTCTGAAAGCGGCGATAGTTGTCCTCGCCGAAACCGAGGTTGCGGATACCGACTCGAATGTTGTCTCGGTCAAGGATTCGCAGCACGATCGCCTGGCCGTGGTTAGAAGGCAAAATGCTGACACGCAGGTCGAAATCTCGGCCGCCGACACGTGTCTTGATCCGGCCGTCCTGGCACCGCCGCTTCTCGGCAATATCCATGGTCGCCATGATCTTAATCCGGGAGATCAGCGGGCCCAGCAGTCGACGCGGCGGGCTGTCCCGTTCCACCAATACGCCGTCGATCCGATAACGGATGCGGATGCGGTCTTCAAACGGCTCAATATGAATGTCGCTCGCCCGCATGCTGACCGCTTCACTGATGATCAGGTTGGCGAGTTTGATGATCGGCGCGTCCTGATCCTCTTCTGCCTCGATCCCGTCGCCGTAATCGGTTTCGGTAAAGTCGATCGCGGTCTCAGTAAACTCAGCCAACATCGAGTCGACCGACTCAGTTTCACTTTGCCCGTAATGGCGGTTGATCGCCGCCTGAATGGCCTCTTTTGACGCCAGCACGACATTCACGTCTCGGTCAAGAATAAACCGCAGCTTATCCAAGACCTCATACGCCATTGGATCATGAATCGCCACGATCAGCGTATCCCCCTCCAACATGAGCGGGATGACCGTGTTTTCGCGGGCCACCGATTCGGTGACCAGCTCAATCACCGACGAGGGAATCTGCCGGCCTTCGATGTCGACCCACTCGTAGCCGTGTTCGGCGGCTTGGGCCTGACCGATGTCCTCGACGGAAACGTAGCCGAGCGAAGCCAGCGCCTCGTCGGCGGTGATTCCCATACTGGCCGCCATGCCCTGCGCCTCCGCCAACTGGTCGGAGGAAATCTTCCCGTTGTCCACCAGCTGCTGCATCCAATCGTCCGCCATACAATCAATCTCCCTGCAAACCTCGGGTCGCACGAATCCGCCGGCCCTGCGAATTCATTAGAGATATCGAGCCGTGCTGCGCCGGCTCGTTGCTAACTTGTCCCCATGTATTGTAAACGCCAAGATGTGGCGAGAAATCACTTGAAAGGCGCCCTGTCGACGGTTTGTTGTTCCGGCCTCACGTCGACGCTGGTTTCACATCCGGCTGATTACGCAATTTACAAGCTCATTCTTTGATTCTGATTGTCCTAGAATTAGGTGTCAAGCACTCATGCCACCATTAATCGGCAATCTGCAAATCTTGTCCTGCCAGAGATTTGTGAACTTTGAGTAAATCTCGGCCTGTCGGCGGCCTTGCTTATGAAAAGGCGCCTCCTATAATGAGTCCTCTTTGAATCTGGACAGTCGGTGTGCGGAGCCGATTCGCGGCGGCGACGGTCGGAGGATTGACCCATATGCCGGTTATGGTTGATCGGCAATCGGGGCGGTAGCTCAGCTGGGAGAGCGCTGCGTTCGCAATGCAGAGGTCGGGGGTTCGAATCCCCTCCGCTCCATTTTGCCGCTTATCGTGTCGGCGAAGAGACGCTCGGCGCGGGAGACCGCGGGACGGGAGGAGGCGTCGATGAGTTCTCACTCAATCTCGGCTGCCGCGAGACATACCAAACAAACGCCAGTCCGCTGGAAAACAGCACAAAGCTAAACAGCTGCGCAGGCGTAAACATCGTGCCCAGTTGCCCGCGCTCATCGTTGCGCAGCAGTTCCATGGTGAACCGCACGACCGGATAAGCCAACCAGCCGACCGCCAACACCGCACCGTCACGGTGCCGATACGGATAGTAGCAGGCGGTGAGCAGCGCCAGTCCCAGCGCGCACAGTGAGCTGTAAACCTGTGTCGGATGCACCGGCAGACTGCGTTCGTCATCCTTGCGAATTAGCTCCGCGTCCGCTTGAGCCTTAAACGGTGCGCTGCCCTTCGGAAAGGTGACCGCCCACGGCGCGTCGCTGAGATGCCCGTAGCAGCATCCGTTAAGGAAACAGCCCATACGGCCAAACATCAATCCGATAAAAATTGCCGTAACGGCGATGTCCGCAAACTTGAGCAGCGGGACTTTATTCTTGATGCAGAAGATGACGATGGCCGCGCTGCCGCCGATGACTCCGCCGAACAAGACCAACCCGCCGTCCGGCAGATTAATCAGTTTCCACAGGCTAATGTCCGGACCGAAATAGTGCTCGCGGTACTGAATCACGTACCACAGCCGCGCGCCGCCAACGCCCGAAATCAGCAGCCAAAACGTAAAATCCCAGACGAGATTCTCTGGAATGCCCTGCGATTTGGCCCGCCACGCCGCGTAAAGTGTTGCGGTGGTGAATCCCAGAAACAGCATGAATCCGTATCCGAAGATGGGGATTCCGGCCAGTTTCTGCTGTATGGGCGCGTAATAGATCGCCATCGCGACCGCCGCCCACAGCGCGCCGCCGTACAGCGACGGCAAATACGTCCCGTATTCCTTGTGGCGGAGATAGAGAAAAACTGAGCCGATGCTAATCCACAACGCCAACAACAGCCCCAATCCAAACACCGGGAACTCGCCAAGCGGCCCAAGTGAGATTTCGCTGTTGAATTTGATTTCGAAGAGTGTCTGTCGCATCCTGCGGTGGTCCTCGATCAAAAGTTGACGATGTGATCAGGTCAGTCGATGAGCATGTTATCGATCAACCGCGTGGTTCCAACCCGTGCGGCGATCAACGCGACCAGCGGACCCGACCGCCGGTCCGGTTCTTCCAGTGATTCCGCGTCGGCGACCGTGGCATAATCCAATTCGACGCCGGGTGTCTTCTCAATCTGTGCGACCATTTCCTGTCGCACGTAGTCCAATCGCGATTCCCCTCCGGAAATCAGATCGCGCGTGAATCGGAGGCACCGACTAAGAGAGAGCGCGGTCTCTCGTTCCTGATGAGACAAGTATTCGTTGCGGCTGCTGAGCGCGAGTCCGTCGGGCTCTCGGACTGTTGGGCAGGTCACAATCTCGACCGGCAGATACAGATCACGGCACATTCGCCGGATGATTAACTGTTGCTGGTAGTCCTTGGCGCCGAAATAAGCGACGTCGGGTGCCACGATGTTCAGCAGCTTCAGGACGACGGTCGTCACTCCCTGGAAATGTCCGGGACGATGGGCGCCCTCCAGAATCGTCGATAGCCGTTGCAGATTCACGACTGTCTCGTCGTCAGCGGGGTAGATCGTCTCCACATCCGGCCGAAATACCAAATCGACACCGGCGTCCGTGCAAGCGGCAATGTCACTCTGAAACGGCCGGGGATACTGATCGAAGTCCTCGTGTGGGCCGAACTGTGTTGGATTGACGAAAATCGAGACCACGACGTAGTCGGACTGTTCGCGCGCTGCACGAATCAGACTGAGGTGCCCTTCGTGCATCGCGCCCATCGTGGGCACCAGTGCCACCTTCAGGCCCGCATTTCGAGCCGCGGCGATCTCCGAACGGAGGTTCGGGACCGACTCTGCAATTTTCAGATTCTCCAAATCGGCGGCCGACAAATGAAAACTCCCGTAAAATTCAGTGGAAAACCAGGTCAACTGGTCGTCTTAGCGGCGAAATCGACGCACGGGCGTCCTGCACCGGAATTCTAGCGGTTTGACGCAATTTAGGCGAGACCTGAGTTGGCCGGTTCTCAGTCCTGTCGTTCGCAGAAAGTCACCAAGCAACGAGCCGCAGGGGTCGCCGTGCATGTGCTGATACGGGGCGCAGCGGCCCCTACTCGTTGCGCTTCCAGTCCGCAATCCACAATTGGCTGGATTCCTCGGGTCCCCGAGTTGATGTCCACATTAACTTCTTGCCGTCAGGGCTGAACACAGGCAACACGTCCGCAGAGGGGGTGTCTGTGATTTGCGTGACCTCCCCGGCGACCGGTTTGCCGTCTTGGTACTTGAGGTCCATCGTATAGAGATTGAACTTGGCGAATCGGGGACCGCGCGCATAGTTGGCCTTGGTCCAGACAAAATACTTGCCGCTGGGATGAAAATACGGCGCCCAATTCACTTCATCGAGGTTGTTCGTCAATTGCACTTCGTGCTTGCCGTCGACCGAGACCATGTAAATCTGCAGCATGTGTTCCTTGTCACGATCGCTGCGAAAGATAATCCACTGGTCATCGGGTGAAAAGAAAGGACCGCCGTCATAGCCGTCGACGTTGGTGATTTGACGTACGTTTCCGCCGTCGGCGTCCATGATGTATATGTCGGGATCGCCGTCGCGGGTCGAGGTGAACACGATTTGCTTTCCATCGGATGAATAGCTGCCTTCGGCGTCATAGCCGGGAGTATCCGTTAACCTGTTGAGGTTCGTGCCGTCCAGATCGCACGTGTAGATATCCATAAACTCGTCGAAGTCCCACTCATACCGCCTGCGTCCAGTTTGCTCACGGGCTTTGCGTTCCAGGTGCGGCAGTTCGGGATTCGTATGTGCCGACGCAAACAGCAAAGTCTTGCCGTCGACGCCGAAGTAGCTGCATGTCGTGCGGCCGCGGCCGGGACTGATCCGCCGCGGTGTTTTGCCGTCGAGATCCTGCACGTAGATCTGGTAAAACGGATATCCGATGGGGTAAGCCTGATAGATAATTTGTTTCATATCGGGCGAAAAGTAGCCTTCGCCCGCTCTGGGTAGACCGGACGTCACCTGTCGCAATCCGGACAGATGTTTCGCTTCCAGCGGGCTTAGTTTCCCCTGCGGCTCGTCGGCGACCACGGCTTGCGAAGTCCAAAGGCTGCATACGGCGACGGCGGCAGCAAGTATCGGGCGTAACATCAGAAATCTCCTGTTGAGCGTGTTCGGTCAGTCGTTGCAAATGGCTCTAGTTGGTGCGCGTAATCTATGAAGCGCTAGTATGGCGGCTGGTGATCGTCTCACTCAAGTCCACCGTGCCGCCAGACAACCACATTTGCTCGGGGCGAGGATGTGCTCGAACGATCACGGTGAGGTTGGTTGTAGCCGAGAACCGGCAGCGCCGGGCGGTCCGGTCGTCGGTTATCGCTGACCGATACACTGCGGGCAATCGTAATCATGGTTGTACCTTTGCCAGTCATCGGCAGCGGCAACTTCTTGTGTAATACGCATTATCACCGAGATATGACTGACTGAAAAACGATCCGCAAGTCTCCTAAACCGTACGGAAATCGACCACGATTCGGTGCGCGAAATCCTCTGAATTCTTTAACTTCCACAAGCCGTCTCTGCCGCAGAATCGGACGCGCCGGCGAAAAGCCGCCCTGTGTGAAATGTCGCGGTTTGTTTCAGCACGGTCGCCGACTACGTGGTAGACTTTCGTGGTTTTTGGTGCTTGCGCTTCAACACTCATCTGTTCGACGACAGTCAAAACCATTTGCGTTCTCCAATTATCATTCAGACGTACCTACGGACAGGACGAGTCATGTCCGAACATTCTTACCAATCGTTTCTGTGGGCAGGCGTGATGCTCGCGTGTTGCGCGCTCCCGCTCACGGGGTGCAGGACGACTGATTTCAATTCTCCGTTCGGGGTCGCCGAAGATCCGCCGTACCTCTCACCGGAACTGCGCGGATATCGGGGGACGACGCCGAACTTCGGCAGTCCCCCGTCGACGGGCGCAACAATTCAGTCGGACAAACCGGTACTGAGTGAGCCGGATTTAGGAACGGCTGATATCGCCGATGCCGATGCAGAGGTCATCGACGAGATTTCTCCCGAACCGGATCTGCTGACCACAACTCCCGACGAGCCGACGGATATTGATTCCGGCCCGCGGCTGCGTGCTCCTTCGCTTCCCGAAGCTGGCGATAGGATTTCCCCGCCGCCGAGTTCATCACAATTATTGTTAGAAATTCAAAAACCGGAGCGCGTCGGTTTGGGCGGCGACGTGCAGTACAAGATTACGATCCGCAATGACGGGACGGAGCCTGCCGAGGATGTGCAGGTCGTGTGCAGTTTCGATCGTGGGCTGACGTTTCCCAGCATTCCGGAGCAGCGTCTGGAGCGTTCAATCGGAAGGGTGGAGGCGGGGGAAACACAGACGATGACGTTGGTCTTGTTCGCGGAACAACAGGGCCGGCTGTGCGCTCGATTCACGCTAAAGTCGGCCGGCAAGGAGGCGGCCTGGAAATCAGTTTGTACGGATGTGACTCAGCCGAACCTGTCGGTTCAGATTATCGGCCCCGAACGCCGGACGGTCGGCAGCCGTGCAGAATACACGATCAAAATCGCCAATTCGGGCGACCGTCCTTTGCGTGGGGTGCAAACCGTTTTGCAGTATGACGATACCCTGGTGCCCGAATCGGCCACTGAAGGGTCGGTGGAAGATCAAGACAAGAACCGGCTTTCGTGGAAGCTGGGGGATCTGCCGCCGGGCGAGGGCCTGCAATTGCAGGTGGAGTTGATTTGTGAACGAGAAGCCGCGGCTGCGGCCGTCAAAGTCGATGCATTCTCCGCCGACGGCGAGCGACAGCGGCGACAGTCCAAATTGGCTGTCACACCGCTGCGCGGCGTCTTGGATTTACGGATCCGCGACAAGGACGATTTGGTGCGACGCGACCAGATGGTGAATTACGAAGTCGACGTTCATAATCGCGGCTTCCAGGATGTCGCTGGAGTCCAGGTGATGTTGACACCGCCGAAGCAGATTGCCGTCAAAGAGGTCACGGTTACGATCGATGACCAGACATTGACCCTGAATCACAAGATGCAGGATGGGAAACTGGTCTTCGAAGCACTGGATCGGCTCCCGGCAGACGGCCGTCTCCGATTCAGCATCCGCGGACAAGCGGTGCGAACAGGTGATGCAAAGTTTCAGGCGACCGTTAAGAGCAAGTTGGAGATCGACGCGCACAGCGCGGAGGAATGGACAACGATCAATCAATGACGATCGCCTTTGATCAACTTTGCGAGTCCGGGGGACTAGGTAGACTGTACCACAATAGTGGGGTTGATAAGTCGATGATTTCCACTGTAGTTGTGACTGCGCGCTGGAACCATCTTGACGAAAAACCGCAAAATTCGTAGCATTCGCTTGTTAAGTTCAGGGTGCGGTATTAGGCGGCGAACTTCCTATCTATCCAGTCGCCTTGCGAGCCTCTCTGTCGGAAAAAGATTTTCGCGGCGGAAGTCCAGGCCGGTTTCATGTCTATCATCGGTCTTCAGCTTTCGCCCGGCTCCTAGGACGGAGTTCATGCTGTGCCATCTGGGCGATGAGACACTCACGATTCACGCACCGGCCAAGTTAAATCTCTTCTTAGAGGTGTTGGGACGTCGGGCTGACGGTTTTCACGAACTCGAAACATTGATGGTTTCAGTCGGGCTGTATGACACACTCCGGCTGCGACATACAACATCTGAGCATATAGAGTTAACGAATTCAGGCATCGGGACGTCCGGTGCCGGTCAAATGAGTGAAATACCGGAGGGACGCACGAATCTCGTGGTCCGTGCAGCAGAGTTGTTGCGCGAGGCGACGGGGACATCGGCGGGTGCCCGCGTGTCGTTGCACAAACGGATTCCCGCTGCTGCTGGTATGGCGGGAGGATCGTCCGACGCTGCCGCTGCACTGCTCGGGTTCAATCAACTATGGCGTTTGGGGCTCGCACACGCTGAATTGCATGAACTCGCGGCCAGATTAGGCAGTGACGTGCCGTTCTTTCTGTCATCGTCGTCAGCGGCGATTTGCCGCGGGCGCGGAGAGCGAATCGAACCTGTTCATTGGCCGACGCGTCTCTATTTTGTGGTCGTTCGTCCAGCGACAGGTTTGTCAACCGCGGAGGTTTTTCAGAATTGCCGGCCCCAAGAAGAACGGCGAAGTGTGGAAGCTCTGGCAACGATGCTGGCGAAGGGAGACTTGGGACAAGCTGGACAACAACTTCACAATCGATTGCTGGAACCTGCTTTGAGGCTGAATGAAGACGTCAACAGATTGAGGAGGACTTTTGCGAAGCTGCCGGTGCTGGGACACATGATGTCCGGCAGCGGGACGAGCTACTTTGGAATCTGTGCCCACAGGAAGCACGCCAGGACGGTGGCGGCTCGTCTCCACGCAACGCGTATCGGAAGCGTGTTCACCGTCGAAAGCCGGCCCTAGGAGATGGAAGGAGAACGGCCGTGGAAATCACCGAAGTCCGGATCAAATTGATGGACGATCCGCAGGAACGACTACAGGCCTTCTGTTCGATTACATTTGACTCCTGTTTTGTCATCCGTGACTTGAAGATTATCGAGGGCGCTAAAGGATCGTTTGTGGCCATGCCCAGCCGCAAACTGACCGACCATTGCCCGCAATGTAATACCAAAAACCATCTCAGAGCATTGTTCTGCAATCAGTGCGGCGCTAAGCTTCGCGAAGACCGCGCGTCCAAGGACGACGACGGTCGCGCCAAATTGTATGCCGACATCGCGCACCCCATCAACTCCCGCTGCCGGGAAATGATCCAAACCCGCGTCCTGGAAGCCTTCAGCGAAGAACTGGTCCGCGCCAACGAGCCGGGCTACATCTGCCGCTACGACGACTACGGCGAAGACAGTTACGCTGCGCTGGCTGATGATGCCGAAGTCCAGCCAGCCGATTCGACTCCACCCCCCGCCGAGCCGGTCGACGCGACCGAAACACCGGCGGCCGCCGCGGAAACTGAAGATCGCGTGCATCGGATTGAGGCAGGAGAGCAAACGCCCGGTTCCCCCCATCGGCCCCCGAATACAATTCAGCCGCCGACATCCGTATCACAGCCGCAATCGGCAAATGACACCGTCTCGGAATCCGCCGGTTCGAAGAAGAGCGACGACGGGTTCGGGGAAGGGATCCTCTGACGCGGCAGGGTTGCTCCGCGTGCTGGGACTGCCCGGCCAACGGGCCGCGATCAGTGCAGATCTTTCTTTTCGCGTACCTCAAACGCGCGAAACTCGCGGATGAACTCGATCATGTTCTCCACGGTCGCATCGAACCACAGCCGGCCGTTTTCCCGAGTCGCTAATTCCGGGTCGCCGATTGTGCCGGTTTTGGAGATCCGCGACCACCACTCGACCATCCGCACTGGCGAGCCGCCCGCCAAGTCGTGCCAATAGTATTTCGACTCGTGGAAGTTGATGTCGCGCTCCGCCTTGTCCATCTGCACCGCCTGCTCGTTGAGATAGAGATAGACGGCCGTCTCCAACTCGCCCGCGTGCGACATGCCTCCGGGATATTCGCTGCGGCGCGTTTCCTTGAGCGTCTTGGCGATTAACCCCGGCCAGATAAACGCCGCACACAGCGCATCGGATCGAATGATCGTTTTGCGGCAGACGAGATCGAGAATCGGCATGTTGCTGCCGTGACCATCGGCAATCAGAATCTTCTGAAATCCGTGATGTGCCAAGCTGAGCGTGATATCCAACATGAACGCCTCGAGATGCTGCGATTGAATCGTGATGGTGCCGGGAAAGCTCATGTGGTGATCCTCAAATCCATACGGCACGTGCGGAAGTAAGAGTACTTCGTCCGGGATCTGCTTGGCGACCGCCTCGACCATGTGGCTGATCAAATAGTTGTCGACGTCCAGCGGCAGATGATGCCCGTGATCTTCGACTGAGCCGATGCTGATGATGCAGACCGGCTGCCGCGGGACGAGTTCCTTGATTTCCGGCCATGTGTAATGGTCGTAGCGGTATTTGATCGGTTCGCCGTCCATTGATTCGGTGCTCCCAATTTTGATCACGTGCGATGTCATACCAAGCCGAACGCTTGCGGCCGTTTGGGACGGGACCACCGCCGTGGTCTGTCTGTTCGGCGTGATGGTGGACGCTTGAGTTGAGGCGCGCCAAGGATTCACTTGTACCATGATCGTGCGGCACGGGGTAGCAATGCGACCGGTGATGCCCTACGCTGTGCCGTTCGCATGCACTCTCGGCGCGTCGCCAAAAATGGAACCGGCATGCGAGGATGAATACATTCGGGTCAACCGGCAAGTATGAAGGCATTCCTGCTCAAAAAATGGTTTCTGATCGGCCTGTTGGTGATGATTTCCGTCGGCCTGGTGTATGGAGCATCGTCCCCGGATCACGTCAGCCAGATTAAAGGGTTGTTCCGTCCCCGCCTGCTGACCGCATGCGTGCTGTTTTTGATGTCCGTCACGCTTGACAGCGGGCAGTTACGCAAGTCGTTTCGTGCCCCGTCGCCGGTGGTGACGGCGGTCGCGCTGAACTACGCGGCGATCCCGCTGGCAGCGTGGGGGCTGATGTCGATCCAATTGACGGCCGATTTCCGTTACGGGCTGATGATCGCCGGCAGTGTTCCCTGTACGATGGCGGCTGCGTCGGTCTGGACGCGCAAAGCGAAAGGCAACGACGCTGTTTCCTTGCTGGTGACGTTGACCACGAACGGGTTGTGTTTTGCGGTGACTCCGTTTTGGATCAACTTGGCGGTCGGATCCGCGGTGGCGGACCTGGATCGAATGAGCATGGTTCAGCGGTTGGTCGAAGCTGTGCTCATCCCCTGTACGGCGGGACAGTTGCTGAGAGCCGTACCCCGCGTCGCCAAGTTTGCGACAAAGTCCAAAGTCGCCATTGGAGCAGTGGCACAGTCCTTGATCTTAGTACTCGTCCTGTTCGGGGCGCTGACGGCCGGCGGAAACTTGGCGGGCGCCAAGAGTGAGATGCCGTTGGCAGCGGTGTTTATGGTCTGGGGCAGCTGCATCGCGATTCATCTGGCGAGTTTGTCCGCCGGCTATACATTGTCAAATCTGTTGGGCTTCTCCCGCAAAGACGCGGTCGCGGTCGCGTTCGCCGGCAGTCAAAAGACGCTCCCTATCGGCGTCTATATCGCGACCGATCCGACAATGCTGGGCGGCTATCCATTCGCCGTGTTCCCGATGCTGATGTACCACGCGTCGCAACTCTTCATCGACACCGCGATCGCGGACCGCTGGGCGCTGCGTGCGCCACCGGATGAGTCGGACGACGTCATGTGATGTGCGGCGCAGGCCGCAGAAAACGAGCCTACTGCTTCGGCAGCTCGAAGTCTAACTCATCGTAACGGGGATCGCGGAAGTCTTCGTAGAATTCCATCCCAAACCCCTGACGCAGTTCATACTGCGCGCGATAGGCCCACGGGGTCCCTTTGTGGGCATAGACGACGTAGCGAAACTGTTCTTCAGCGGCGAGCTGCTGCTTGATGAGCTCCTCCATGTCGACCTTGGTTTGCTTGATCTGCTTTTCGTCCGGCTCCAGCATCACCGGGCGGCGGCGAAGGCTCCAACGGTTGTTCTTCGGATTCTTGAAGTCGGGGAAATCTTTGACATGCTGGTCCATTGCCAGCAGGAACTGAAACAGCCTTACGCGATAGGCGAGCACCTGCGCCAGGGCCAGATCGTAATTGGCCCGCCAGCGGGTCGAGCCCTCTTTCTCGCGCAGCCCCTTAATGTCTTCCAACGTGGTGACCGCTTCGTTGAGCATGCTCATCGCCCTCAACGCGCGGTTAAAAAACTGTTCGCCCTCCTGGCGAAATTCCTCATGATCGCCGCTGTACCAGCGCTCCCGAATTTGCAGTTCCGTGTCGAGGTGCGGATTGAGCTTAACGATCACCTCCCAGATCGTCCTGCGAAACGTGCTGGCGTCCCTCTCGGCGGTGTAGTCCTGCCGGGACATCAATAACGGGATATACTCCCGCATCGAGTCGAAGTCGTATTTTCGCTGCTTGTGCTCCTGCACAGTGACCAGGTTCTCTTCTTCGCTGGGGAGCAGGAAGAAGATTCCGCCCGATTCCTTGGCCAGCCGGACCTGTTCGTACGGGCCGAAACCGGCTGACTGCGCGTCCCAGCGCCCGTGGAGGCCGTCGTATTGTATCGCTTCGGGATAGGCTGTCTCCGGCCCGCGATGAATTCGCAACCAATGCGTCAGGCCGAATTTGGGATCCTTCCAGCGAATGTGAGCGTAGGGATATCCGAAAATGGACTCGCGGCTCAAGATATAACAGGGAGCTCGGCTCTTCTTGACTTTGGCCAGCATGAGGTCGAACTGCTCACCGTCATCACCGGACTCGTCGGTGACGACAATCACGACGAGCCGGCGGCCCGAACGATTGGCGACTTTGGAGTACTTGTCGACGATTTCACTGATAGCGCCGCACATGTTTTCTTCGCCGCTCTCGTCGACGGCGATCTTGTCGATCGCGGCTTTGACCTTGTTTTCAATCGGCGTCGGCTTCGTCAATTCCGTCGTTCCCTTGCCGAAGCTGTGGACCGCGGTCAGGAGGATCTCCTTTCCCTTTTGGGCCGGCTTTCTTTGTTTGCGGAGGATCCCCAGTTCCTCGTAAACCTTGTGGAACTCATCGCGGATTTCCTTTTGGTCGTTCTTCATGCTGTCGGATTCATCGAACAACCACACAACCAGGAGGCGGTTACTCCGCATCAACCGTTTGAACTCCTTCGTGAGCCGGCTCATAGCTGCGCCATAGCCTTCGACGGCGACACCAGTCTCGCCGTTCATGTCGCCGACAGGCAGCAGGTCGCCCAGGATGTCCAACCCAAGGGACTCCGGGCCGCTGGGAACTCGAAAATCGGGATTCTTCAGCGTCACCGCATCGGCCAATTGCTGTTGCATCCGTTGGCTGGTCGCGTTGCCGCCCGTCTCGCCGGTCACTTGGCCCCCGGAAAGGTCGGTCGCCGTCACAGCGATGTCGGTTTCACTCGGCATATCCTTTTGATAATCGAGAATGTGCCGCTCACGTTCCTCGAACGACGTTTCGATGTCGATATCCTCGACCTGCTGCGCGACGGCATATTGCACCATAAACAGCGCGGCAAGAATCATCGCATGAACCGCCAGCGAGGTGATCAGAGCCGAAGCTTCGCGTTTTTGAACCATGGTCGGGTCAGGCTGAAATGTGAAGTGCTTGTTGGCCAGTCATCGAACACGACTGGATGATCAAAAATCCAGTTTACAGTCCCTTTGGCCCGTCGCGCTGTATTTGCGCGCGACGCTGGCGCGCCTGATCGTCTGGTGGGGGTTGGTTTTGCTGTTGTCGCTGCCGTTGCTCGATCTGTGCGTAGCCGACCGTTCGTTCCTTCCACTCCCAACCCAGCGGTTGAGACAGCTCGCGTTCAGCGAGCAAGCCCCACGGCGTGCGGGGATGCTCGTCGACAACCCGCGTCAGATACATCCGCGCTTTATCTGCCAACTTCTTGACGCGCGCCCCCGAAATGATCTTTTCCGAGGGGGCTAACACCCACTGATCACTCGTTGGGTCACTGAATTTCTTCGGCTGGCTCTTCATCTCCGCCAACACTGAGTTGTACCCCAAACTGCGAACTTTCATTGCCAGTGCGCGGCCCATGGCCAGGTCGTATCCTGCCCGCCAGCGAGGTTCGTTGACTTTGGCGCGGTCTTTCTCGCCCACTTCCAACAGCATCAGCAACTGGTCCAACTGATACGTCAACTTGGCCATCGGCTTCTGCGCGTCGGTCATTTGACGTCTGAGGATCGTATCGTTGTCGGCGCGAAACGCCGTGCGGGGGACGCGAATCACACCCTCCCGCTCGTCGCGCGTCAGCGCGGCGGCACGCACCAGCGCGCCTTTAGCACGATTCTGCTTCAATCGCCGCTCATACTCCGCGCGGGACAGATAATCGGGCTGATAACTGCGCATGATGGCCGGATCGAATTTTGCGCCCCGCACGTCGTCGGGAATGAGGTACAGACCACCCGTCTCGGCACACAACCTCGTTAACGCATACGGTCCATGTCCTGACGAGATGCGTCCGACCCCGCGACCGCCCCAAAACGACAGCCGGAGCCGCTCCGCCATCGCCGTTTCCGGTCCCTGTTTGACGGGAAACTCTTTCGTCGAGTTGTCGGAGTAAGTCCAGGTCACATAACCCAATTCCCGGCCGAACATCGAGGCGTTTCCGATGCAATACGTGCGTATGCCGTAGCGGCGGTTGAATTGGATTGCGCCGTCGAGCAGTTGTTCGTCGTCACCGCGCTCATCGGTTACGATCACCTGCATGATGTTGTAACCGGCACGTGTGCGGTACTTGTAGTATTTTTTTGCGGCCGCCGATACAGCGGAGAAAACCTGTTCCTCGCCGGAGTCATCCATTTCGATATTGCGAATCGCGGTCACGGAATCGGTGACGTCATCCACCGGTTTATCTGTCAGAAACTGGTAGGACTTTCCAAATGACGCGACGACGGTCTTCAGCGGGGGATCGTTTGACTGCTGCAGCTCTCCCAACTGCGCATAGATGCTCTCAAAACGGTCCGCGATAGCGCTACGGCGCTTCTTTAACGATCCCGACGCATCAAACAGCCAAATGACGAGCGTCTTCCGCTCTTCGAGTGATTGCCGAATCTCCGCCACGAGCCGGTCCAAGGCGCCGTCGACGCCGCCGACCATCTGCGACGATTCGCCCCGGATGTCGATCCGCTGCGACAATTCCGCGAGGGAAATCTCTTCGACGACTTCCGGCAGCCGAAAATCAGATTCGGTGACGGTTTGTTGCGGCTTAACGAAATTCGTCCGCGAGCTCTCACCGGAGAATTCCGCGACGGCGGCCGAGTTGGAATCGGTTTGCATGTCCGATTGGTTGCCGATGGCGTCGGCGCTGAGCACCGTTTCAAATTGGCGGTCGACCTTTTGCGGAGCGACAGTGCTGTCAATCTCCGGCGCTCGAAACTCGACCGAAGCGACGTACGTCACGCTGCCCAGTAGGATCAGCAGTCCCAGGTGAAACAACAAGCTTACGAACCAAGCCCGCCGATCACCGGCACGCGCCAGCGCGTCGCTCCATTTGCGACGGGGATAGACCGGCTCATCGCGCGCAGTGGGGCTCTCGCGGAGGGTTTTCGTGTTGCGAACTTTCAGCCCGCTGCGTGTCACAGCTGACTCCTCAGACTAATCGCGGCCTCGATCGTAGTGCCAACCTGTCAGCGACAAATGAGATCGACATCCGAATCTGCAGTTTACCACGCCGCCTAGCAGTTGCAAAGAAGTCTTGATCCGCCAACTGTTTCCGGTCACCAAACGTCTGCTGCCGCAACTCCCTTGGCGGCGGCCAGTTCGGTTGTTCTTGGGCGGCATTCCAGGCCGACGTAGTCCCGGTAGCCCAGGTCGTAGGCCTCCTTGAGGACGCGATTATAGTGCACTTCGCCGGTGCCCGGTTCGTTGCGGCCGGGGTGGTCGGCCAGTTGCAGGTAGCCAATTTGGCCCGCTTTCATCCCTTCGCGGAGATGCCCGCAGAGATCCCCCTCCGTGATTTGCATGTGATACAGATCCCAGTTGATCTTCACATGCGATGAACCGACCTCCTCACAGATGCGGATCGCCGGCGCGCTGCCGTACAGGCTATGCCCTTTGTGGTCGACGCGGATGTTCATCGGCTCCAGAATCAACATCACGTCCTGTGCTTCGGCGATCGGGGCGGCCAATTTGAGGCCCTTGATGATGTTGGCGTGCATTTGCGGCTGCGTCATTCCCGGCTGGTCGTTGCCCCCGACAACCGTCATCTTCTTGCACCGCAGTTTCTTGGCAACGGCGCAGCCCTCTTCGATTTTCTTGACGAACTCGGCGTGGTTCTTGGGATCGTTCATGCCTGGTTTGAAACCCCAGGCGGTGAACTGGGCACACTCGATCCCCAATTCATTGCTCAGTGCGGCGACAGCGTCAATATCCTGCCGCTGCCAGGGCCAGAACTCATACGCAGGAAACCCCAGGGCTGCGGCCTGTTTGATCCGCTCTAAAAACGGCAGCTTCCGCCACCACATCTCGACGTTGACTGCGAATTTCGTATGCGTCGTCCGGCCCAGCCGGCTGTGATCTTCTGCAGCCGACGCCGAAGTAGCGGTCACGATACCCGCAGCGGCAGCGGTCCCCAGAAACGCCCGGCGATCGATGGTTGACATGGGTATTTGCTTTCCTGCAAAGTGCATGGTCAGGATCAAACTTGCGATGAGTTCACGCTACAATACGGACTAGCAGCGGTCAACAGCCGGTCGCTGCCGGGGAAGCAACTGGGCGGCCGCGATTGCGGCAGCAATCGGGGCAGGCGAAGCCTGCAAGAGGCTGCAGTTGCTACGTGAAAGGATTTTGCGGTACCGCCAGATGGGGAATGGGGAAATTGCGGCCTCCTGTGCCTGCGGCACCCCGATGGCTACGCCATCGCGGCCACCCGATTTTGAGTGAGTGGAAGCAACTGTCGAAGACTTTAAACAACAAAGAGGAACCAACCTGTGTTAGCCGGCCACATTGTCGCCCATCAACGTATCGAACTGATTGACATCCCCGAACCGCAGCTTAACGGCCTGGGACCGGACGGGGCGCCGCAGATTCTGTTCGAGCCGCACTACACCTGCCTCTGCGGATCGGACTTGCCGTTCTTCGACGGCGAATTCAACGGTGAGCCGACCGAATTTCCCCGCGATGTGGGGCATTCGCTGCACGAAATGATCGGCCGCGTCGTCGACACCAACGGAACCAAATTCCATAAGGAGGAGCAAGTGCTCACGGTTCCGGTCGATCAACTCGGTTTTTTCGAGCGGTACTGCAACAGCGAAAACCGCACGATCCATCTCGACGACCGCCCGCATCCCGAACATGCCCTGATCGCCCAGCCGCTGGGGACGGTGATTTATGCACTCCGCAAGATCCCGCATCTGCTGGATATGAACGTCGCCGTCGTCGGTCAGGGACCGATCGGACAGCTCTTCAACGCCGCTCTGCACAATCTGGGTGTCCGCGAAGTGATCGGCATCGACCTGCTCGAATCGCGCCTCAAGACCAGCCCCCGCATGGGCGCCACAGCGACCGTCTGCAACGCCGTTGAAGATCCGGTCAGCGCGGTGCAAAGAATTCTGGGCGGCGAGTTGCCCGATTTGGTGATTGAAGCGGTCGGCCACAAGGACCAGACGCTGAATCTCTGTATCGAGCTGAGCCGGAAATTCGGCCAAATTCTGTATTTCGGCGTCCCGCCCGAACAGATCCACGATGTCAACTGGCACAAACTTTGGCGAAAGAACCTCACCGTCTACACCAGCGTTGAGCCGGACTTCGACCGCGATTTCCCGCTGGCGATGAGGTGGATCTCCGAAGGCCGCATCGACGTCTCACCGATCATCACGCACCGATTTCCTCTGGAGAAGATCCAAGAGGCGTATGAGGTCTTCTTGAACCGGACCGACGGGGCGCTGAAAGTCCTGGTCGAATTCCCGGCAGCGAGCCAACAATAGATCGATTGACGGCGCTCCCATGTCTGCACCAGAAGAGTTAGACATAAACCAATGGTTGCCCATTTTTCCACTTGAGGAATATGATCCCTATGTAGCCAGCAACGACGGGCCGTCGACAATCTGTCATATTGAGCAAATCCGAGAGCGGGCACTCGCTTGCTTCGACTTGGGTAGGTCGCTCCAGACGGATATCTTTATATTCGGCTTGGGCGAACCAGATCGTCGAGACATTACCAAAGTCGGCGGCCTCCCTTACCGCCCGCGTGGCAAACCTTGGCCGATGTCGCGAGAGACGGGAAAGCCGCTGACTTTTGTCGCTCAGTTTCGGTTCACCGAATCGACGGACATCGTGGGACCGCTTCCCGGCGATATCCTACTGGCGTACTTCGAAGATTGGGTGCCGCACGCCTATCATCGTTTTGCCGGGCCACCCGTTTTCGAATGGTATTCACTTGGGTTGGAACACTTGATCGAGGCGGACGAAATTCCGGAAGGTACGTGGGCAGATCGATTGCCGATCTGCTATGGAGTGCGGCATCGTACGGTCGACTACATTGAAGAAAAGGCAGTCGATTTGCTGCAGTCGATGGTCCCCGAAAATTTCGACGAAGACGACGACGAAGAAGATGATGAAGATGATGAAGACTTTGATGAAGTGCTAGACGATACGATGCAGATTGAGAATTTGTATAGTTTGAGACATTGGCTCTGCACATTGAGTTTTCTGAAGATCGGCGGGACCCCCGCGTGGCGATTTCCAGAGGTAATCGAGGAGGATGGAATCGCTCCCGGGCGGTTTCTGGCTTCAATTCCCCGAATATATGGTGGCTCAAACTTCGAAGAGACCCACTGGCCGTATGTCAACGTCGAATATCAAGATTATGAAGCTTCCTGTAAGGTCGGCTCCCTCATGTGGATTTCCGATGGCATCGTTCATCTCTTCTTAGATGAAAATGGAGAAGTGCAACCCCGTTTCGACAAGGGTGGCGTACTCGACCCGCCTAGCCCGTACGCATAGCGATTCGGGATCATTTGTCGACGACCAGCCCGCAATCAGTGGTTTTTCATCGAAGAACCGTTCCGAATTTCCGTTTTCGAATGCAGGGGTCCAGAAAAACAGCCCTGTTACTGATATCCAGGCCCCGTACGGTGTCCGTTCGTAGCGGTTTTCGTATAGTTGTCAGAATCGGTCGCTGCTGTGCGGCGACGTAACGAGCTGAGCCTTGGAGACTTCGGAAGAGATTCTTAGATCACGGGAAATCGATCGGGATGCAAAAACTGACTCTGGCCGGATTCATGGCCCTGTGGATGGTCGCGTCGTTACTCGCCCCGGCTGCGGCGACGGAGACGGTTTCGCTCAAGGGGAAAAAGAAGAGCATCTTCGGCGAAGTTATCAAAATCACGCCCGACAGTGTGACGTTGGAGAACCGTTCGAAGACGACCGAAATTCCCTCCGGCCAAATCGAATCGATCAAATGGACCGGCGAACCCGCCATCATGAATGTCGCGCGCAACAGCGAGCGTGCCGGTCAACTGGAACGCGCGCTCAAAGGGTACCAGGAGGCCAAAAACGACCCGGACGCCAAGTCGCCGCTGCCGGGATTGCGGGCCGATCTGGACTTCGGCATCGCGGCGACCACCGCGAAATTGGCGCTCGCCGGAACCGGCGACGCCGATCCGGCGATCAAAGGTCTCGAAGCGTTCCGTGAACGGCATCCCGAGAGCTTTCACACGTATTCCGCCGTCGATCTGCTGGGCCGGCTCTACGCCCGCAAACAAGACTGGAAAAATGCAACCGCCGCTTTCGATTTGTTGGGCCAATCAAAACAGAGTGAGCATCAGATGGCGTCAAAGATCGGACGCGCGGAGCTGTTCCTCAAACAGGGTGGCGGCGATCCCGTCAAAGCGGCGTCCGAATTTGACGCCGTGTTGCAGATGCCCGCGAAAACTCCCGGAGAACGGTCGCGCCAACTCGACGCCCGGTTCGGCAAAATCGCCTGTCAAATTGAACAGAAACAATTCGAGCAAGCGCTGAAAAACCTGAATCAAATCGTAGATGACCCGGCAATCACGGAAAACTCCGCCGTCGCCCGTGCGTATATACTTCAGGGCAAATGCCATATCGCCGCAGGCAACGACGACGCGGCGGTACTTGATTTTCTCAAAGTGGACCTCATGTTGCCGAACGAAAAACCGTCGCACGCCGAGGCGTTGTACCATTTGTCGCAATTGCGCACGGGGAATTGGAACCCGTCCCGTGCGGAGAACGCTCGCAAGCGTTTGGAATCCCGCTATCCCAACAGCCCCTGGGCCAAACGTTGATGGAGCGGAGCGGCCGGATGTCATCCGCTGGAATCGCGTCGGGGACCGGCCTACAATGGCGAAATTGACGATTAACACCACTGTTTTGGGCATCACTCAATTCAACTGCCCCCAAGAGGAGCTGAAATGTGCAACCGTCTTACGGCGCATGATGACACAAGCAGGCTGCGTACCTGGCTGATGATCTGCTTGCTCGCGCTCGGTCTGCTAACCATCGAGTTGCCCGGTCTGGGTCCCGCAGAATCGGCGGCGCAAGATGAACCGGCACAAGAGGCCCCCGCCGACCAAGAACCGGCCGCATCGGAATCGCAGGCGACGCCGTCGCAGAATCTGCTGTTCTGGATGATCGAGTCCTCCGGAGTCTTCGGGTTAATCTTGCTGCTGCTCTCGTTCGTGATGGTCGCCTTGATCGTGATGAACGCCCTGCAGATCCGCCGCGATATTTTTCTACCGCCGACGTTCATCGAGAGCTTTGGAGAGCAGATCAGCAAAAAGGATTATCAGGCTGCCTATGACTCGGCCCGCAATGACGATTCCTTCTTGGCCCGCGTATTGACCGCAGGACTCGGCAAAATCAGCCGCAGCCAAAAAGAAGCCATGGAAGGCATGCAGGAGATGGGCGAGCAGGAGGCGATGGAAATTGAGCACAAGCTCAGCTACTTGGCGCTCATCGGCTCGATTGCGCCGATGTTTGGACTGATGGGCACGGTGGCCGGCATGATCGAATCGTTCGAGGTCATCGCCGACAGCCAAACAAGCCCGAAGCCGGCCGACTTGGCCAAAGGAATCTCAACGGCGCTATTCACCACGCTGGAAGGTTTGATTGTGGCGATTCCCGCCATGGTCGGATATCTGGTTCTCCGCAACCGAATGGCTCGCTTGACAAGTGAAGTTGGCATGGTGGGTGAAGGGTTGATCAATCAGCTGGTCGCTTCGCGCAAGTCGGGCGGCGGCTCCGCTCCGGCATCCGCTCCCGCAGCGCCGAAGGAATGATGAGCTGTGCCCGTAGGCTTACGAACTGACATCTGCCATATCGAAACAGACCGGTTTTAGGGAAACACTCAGCGCGGCATGCGATTTCATAAACACGACCCGTTTCTGCCCGAAGCTGACATGACGCCGATGATCGACGTTGTGTTTCAATTGATCGCCTTTTTTATGGTGATCATCAATTTCGAGGCGACTCAAGCGGACGAGCGGGTCAAACTGCCCAGCAGCGACTTGGCCCGCCCGACGAAGGTCAAGCCGGACCAGGAGTTGGTCCTCAACATCGGCTTTGTGCGCGATAAAGAGGGCAACATTACCGATCCCGAGCCGTACGTGTTCTATCCCGGCGACGAAAAGATCCGCATCCCGGATATGGCGGACCGATTGAACCTCGAATCTCAGTTCTTCCAAAAAAAGGGCGAACTCGCCGGCGAAGAGTTGACAACGACAGTGATCATCCGCGCCGATGCCGACGTCCCCACCGGTTTGATTCAGGAACTCATCAAACTCTGCCGTCAGGCAAAGTTCGAAAAATTTGCGCTCAAAGCCAAGTCGGAAGATCCCAACACACTCCGCTGATCGCGGCCGAATGCCAACATGAGACTTGCCAAACCATCCAGCGGTTATCATCGCATCGAGACGCAAATGGCGCCGATGATCGATGTCGTGTTTCTGCTGCTGATTTTTTTCATGCTGACACTCAAAGTCGTCGCGCCCGAAGGAGATTTCAGCATCAACATGCCGATCGGCGCCCCTGCTCAGGTCGACGATGAATTGCAACTGCCGCCAATCGTCGTCCGCCTCAAAGCGGGTGCAAATGGCCAATTGTCCAGCTTGTCGATCAACAACGACGAACTCGGCAACACCGACTTGGCGTTTGAACAACTCAACCGTCGAATCCTCGATTTGATCGGCCACCCGGGTAGCGTGCATTCCAAGGACATGGAAGTCGAAATCGACGCCGACTACGGCCTGCACTACCGCTACACCGTCGCCGCCATCAGCGCTTGCACCGGTACGGTCAACGCCGACGGCCAGCCAGTCAAGTACATCGAGAAAATCAATTTCGCCCAGCCGAAATCGCCGGAATAGATTGTCGGCCGCTCGGCTTGGGATTGGCGGTGGGAGTTCGTATCCTGAATCGAACGCTCCCCGCGCCCCGCTTCATTGAACCACACGAAATCTCGATCAAGGAACCGCCCCATGAGTGCTGAAGCCAAAATCCAGGAACTTGGACTCGAATTACCCGCGCCCCAAGTCCCCGCCGGGACCTACATGCCGGTCGTTCAGGTGGGAAACGTGATCTATGTCTCCGGGCACGGGCCGCTGAAGCCGGACGGCACGCAGATCCAAGGCCGTGTCGGGGACGATTTGACCGAAGAGCAGGGGATTGAGGCGGCGCGCACGGTCGGCTTGTGTATTCTCTCCACGATTCGCAACTACCTCGGTTCGCTGGATCGCGTAGAGCGGCTGGTGAAGGCACTCGGCATGGTCAACGCCGCGCCCGATTTTCGGCACCATCCCAAAGTCATTAACGGGTTCAGCGACCTGATGGTCGAGGTCTTCGGCGAAAACGGACGCGGCGCCCGCAGCGCGGTCGGTATGGGGTCGCTGCCCTTCAACATCGCCGTCGAGGTCGAGGTGATCTTCCAAGTGCGGGACTGAGTGCCTGGAGAGGTCTGTGGCTCGCACCTCAAAGATATTCGCCGCGACGTCCGCTGTTACAGGCAGACCCAGCCGCCGTCAACCATTAGATTGGCGCCCGTGATATAGCTCGACGCGTCCGACGCCAGAAACACGGCGGCGCCTTTGATGTCGTCATTCTCCAACATCCGGCCGATGGGGACCCGCTTGGTGTAATTCTCCAAAAACGGCTGCGGCTGATTATTGAAATAGCCGCCGGGGCTGAGGCAATTGGCCCGCACGCCCTGCTTGCCGTAATAGCAGGCCAGATAGCGCGTGAAATTGATCATGCCCGCCTTGACGAAATTATACGTCGGCGGCTGGATCATGTCGGTTCCCTCGTAGAGCGTGGGGTCGTTGGAGACGACGCCGTAAATGCTGGAGATATTGATGATCGACCCGCCACGCTGCTCAACCATGTCGGGGATGAACAGTTGGCAGATGTGAAACAGCCCGCCCAAATCCCCTTCGCCCGCTTTGCGCCAAACCTCCGGCGTCTGATGCGGCAGGTCGCCGACGTGTCCTTCGCGCTGCAGTGCGCTATTGACCAGCACGTCGAGTCGACCGAATCGGCTGATCAAGTCGTCGTGCAGCCGCTGCGTCGAGTCGGCATCGCCCAAGTCGAACTGCATGCCGTGTGCGTCATAGCCCTGCGCGCGCAGTTTCTCAGCGAACTCTCGGTTCCGCTCCAGTGAACGCGACGCGGTAATCACCGTCGCTCCGGCTTCGGCCAAGCCTTCGGAGATACTACTGCCAAACTGCGGCCCCGCCCCGGCAGTCACCAGCGCGATTTTTCCTGCAAGTGAAAAGCGGTCTAAGATGCCCATGTGCGTGGTTCCCTCGTGAGGATGAACTAGCAGTCAATTGATTGGCTTGTCGACTGCGACAAACTACCCGAAGTCGGTGTCGATGACAATTCTCTGAAGTTCGGATCGCAACTCTGTCTATTTGTCAGATCTGAACGGATTGCCAACGGCCATCATCTCTGGAATTCGATGTTATGGCTTAGCAGAGTTCTTGTATTTCCGCCGTCGATCGCATATTGTCACCCCAGGCGAATACTTCCGCCGTGGTTTGATCCGAAGTGGGTTGATTGTCGTTGCAAGACTGATCTTATGTGACGCGCGCTGGGAGACGGCTTCCGATGTCGGGGCGCAGGCGGCGTTTCACCATCCAGTTTAGGAGGCGATGTGATGCGTAAGTTCTGGCTATTACCGGGGCTGTTAGTGCTCTCTGTGGCGTGCCTGGGATGTGGCGGCGGCGATGAGAAGGAAGGTGAAAAAGCCGATGCCGGCGGGAAGGGCAAACCGGCGGACAATGCTGCTGCGGACAATGCTGCTGCAGGCAAGACGGATGATTTTCCGGCGCCGGGCCGGCCGGCCAAGATCGGGGTCGATTCGTCTTATGTGCTTCCTGAAGCGGTCTTTGCAGTTGTGGTCCATCCCAGCCAGGTGTTGAAGTCTCCGCTGATTTCGGGAAATCCCATGTTGGCGGGCAACGTGGCACAGTTCAAATCTGAACTTGGAATTGATCCGGACACGATCGAACAGGTCGTGATCAGCGGAGGACCGCCTGAGGATCCGACAGCAGGTGCACCTGTCACGATCGTCGCCCGATTCTCGTCGCCCCACAAAGGCAAGGAAATGCTCGAAGCGGCGGTGAAGAAAGACAACCCGGACGGCGAGGTTGAAGAAGTCGCGTACGCAGATAAAGTCTACTACCGCGCGAAAAAAATGGAGCCGCCGACTGACGCTGCGGACGAAGACGATCCGTTCGGCGGACCCGGATTCGGACCGCCGCAGCCGAAGTTGCCATGTGTCTACTTCCCGGACGACAAGACCGCCGTGATGGCGGAAGAAGAACCGCTGAAGCGCGTGCTGGACGCCAAGGAGCCGGTGAAGTCGCCGCTGACCGATCAGATGGCCAAGCTGGATGTGTCGGGCGATCTGGCCGGCGTTTTGGTCATGAACGATCAATTGCGAGAAATGGCGAAAAGTAGTGGGGGTCCCAAAACCGATACCGTGCTTGACGATCTGCCACAAGATCTTCAGCACGCCGTGCTCTCCGCGTCGCTCTCGCCGAAAATCATGGTCCAAACAACTTTGACGTTGGAAGAAACACCGACGGCGAAAGAAGTTGACGGCGCGATAAAGAAATCCGTGCAGGAAGGCGTGGCCGATATCAAGAAGCAGCTTGCGGAAATGGACAAGGCGCCTGCCGATGATCCCTTCATCGGCATGATCAAGCCGATGCTACAGGAAGCGCAAAAGATTGTCAGCGGCATTAGTTCCAGACAATCGGGTCCCAACGTTACGATCGAACTGACCGGCTTAGATGACGTCAATCTCGAAGCGCTGGGGCCGGGTATCATGATGATGATGATGGGCGGCATGATGGGCGGCGGCGGACCGCCGGGCGGCGACTTCGGCCCGCCGGGGGCAGACTTCCCTCCGCCTGCTGACGATGCCGAAGGCGCGGAAGAGGTCATTGTCGAAGAGGAAAAAGAGTCGGATCAATAAACGACTCTTCTCAAAGAAACGACACAATACACGGCTCCCCGAGATCCGATCCTGGATTTCGGGGAGCTTTTTTTGCGCGGAACGCCTGTCGCAGCTCAACGCGCGGTCCAGGCCTCGCAGGCGTAGGGAATCTCCACATCATCGCCACAGCGCTCCGTGAGATGCTGCTCAACTTCAACCATCAAAGCGGCGAACCGCTGCGGCCCGGCGGTCGTATTGAGACGATTGTGACTGCGCCACAGATTCAAGAACCGCTGCCGCGACATCCAAACGGCATGTTCTTCGCGATGGTAGATCACCTCGGTGAAATCGCCGGTTGAGAGCAATTCGTGTTTCCAATCCCGGGCGCGATAGTGATGGTCGAATTCCGGCACGTGGCGGCTGATCGCATCCATCGTCCAACGCAGGACATCGCTGCGCTCGTTGAGCCGGTTGTTCCACAACGCCGTGAACGACCCTCCCGGCTTCAGGATTCGGCGAATCTCGGGCAGTGCCCGCGGAACATCGGCCCAGTGAAATGCCTGCGCGGCAACCGCCCAAGCCTGCGATGCGTCGTCAAGCGTGGTCTTCTCAAAAGTGGCTTCGATCCAGTTCGTCTGGGGGAGTAATTCGCCATGTTTTCTCATATCGCTGCTTGGCTCGATCGCAGTGATTGAAAAGCCGTGCTGCGCGAGCAACGCGGTAAAGATTCCCGTGCCGGCTCCAATGTCCACAACCGGGTCGCCTTCCGAGATTTCAACCTCTGTGATCAGCCTTTTGACCAACTGCGGCGGGTAGTGGGGCCGGGCTTCGCGGTATGCCGCCGCTTGCGGAGAGAAGTCTCCCAGCGTCATGGTGGTCAAGCTTTCTGTGTTGAGCTGCTTTGCATTGACGCTACGCGCCGGTCGCGGTATGACGATCTTCCGTCAGTCGACATCGTATCAAACGGCAGCAGACGCGGCGACGCCGGTCAACGGTTTTCTACACGCTCCAAGGCGGACTTATGAACCAACAACGCATGGAAACGCTGGATGCGGATCCTTCGATTATCACCGTTCAGCAACATATTCTCGCCGAACAGCGCAAACATTCTCCCGGTGCGTCAGGCGCCTTTTCTTGGCTGCTGTCGGGAATCACACTGGCGACGAAGATGACCCAGGCCCAAGTTCGCCGGGCGGGGTTGCTCGACGTAACCGGTGCGGCGGGGCAAATCAACGTTCAGGGCGAGGCGCAACAGAAGCTGGACATCTTTGCCGACCAGGCGCTGATTCATTGCCTGGGCTTCCGTCAAAACGTTGCCGTGATTGCTTCCGAGGAAAACGAACAGGCGATCATGTTCGACGGCCGGTCGGGTCAAGGCAAGTACGTTGTGGTCTTTGATCCGCTCGACGGGTCCTCCAATATCGACGTTAACGTGAGCGTGGGGACCACATTTTCGATTCTGGCGATGCCCGAAGACCTGCCTGCTGACGCCGACCCCGCTGCTGCTGTGCTGCAGCCGGGCATCAAGCAGTTGGCGGCCGGCTATGTCGTGTATGGCTCCTCAACAATTTTGGTCTACACCACCGGGCACGGCGTCCACGGTTTTACGCTTGATCCATCCGTTGGAGCCTATGTGCTAAGCCACGAAAACATCCGCATGCCCGAAGCCGGCAAATACTACTCCTCAAATGACGGTTACTGGGATTCGTACCCGCAGGTCTATTGCGATTTCATCAGCGACCTCCGCCGCGGCGCTTACGGGCGGCCCTATCCGCAGCGGTACATCGGTTCGCTGGTCGCCGACTTTCACCGCACGCTCCTGACCGGTGGGATCTTTCTCTATCCCCCCACCGAGAGCAATCCACAAGGCAAGCTGCGGTTGCTGTACGAGGCGAACCCTGTCGCCTTCATTGCCGAACAGGCGGGGGGCGTCGCTAGCGACGGCACTCGGCGAATTATGGAGATCGAGCCGGAGCAGATTCACCAACGGACTCCGTTTATCGTCGGCGGAAAGACCGAGATGGCCGCTTTTGATCAGGCCATGGCCAAGCAGTAAGGCCGGCTCTTGCTGGGCGACGCCGGCTGCTACGGCAGCCACGGGCGCGCGGCGTAGATGAATGGGAACACCCGATTCACGTCGTGCAGGAAGAAGATCGACGTGAAGTACATCCACACGATCGTCACGGCCCGCGTCGCACAGTTGGCGAAACGTCCGCGTTTGGCGTAGCGCTGTAGCCGCGGGGCGAGGAGTACCGCCGGGGCCTGGAGCATAAAAAACAGAAATTGGTAGCCGCAATAGCGCGACGTGGCGATCCCGAACATCAGTTCGTGCAGCACGCCGCTCAAAAAGAAGCAGAGGCACACCCCGCGGACCGGCGACCGGCGTGCGCCGGCGGGGCGAAACAAATTGAGTTCGAACCAGCGCCGCACACGTCCGTTGTAGTGGTTCCAGAACTCGGCCACCGTCCGCGACAAAAACAACCCGTGAATGATCGGCCCCACGCGAAAGCCGGCCAGCCGTTCCAGTCCATTGACTGCTTGCGCCAGTCCCTCGATCGTCAGGACGAAAATCACCAGTAAGATCGCGTGATCGAGCAGAAAATCATTCCGCACCACGGCGAAGTGCGCCGCGGCGTACACGAGTAGAAATCCCGATGCAAACACCGCAACTCCGACCATAAACCGGAGCACGTCGGGTCCGCGCGGCCGGTCAGCGGGTAGCCGAAATCGGCGTTCGCCGTAGACCACAAGCAATACGGGAAACGGAATCAAGAATCGCGCATAGTCGGCAAACCGGCTACCACAAGTTTCCCGCCGGCGGAACTGCCGACTGTAATCGAGCATTTTGAAAAACAACTCGATACAGAGATAGGCGGAGCCGGCCCGGAGTTTGACGTTTTCGGCGGGAATCAGCAGCGGGCAAAACAGCACGACGAACGCCAAGACAACCGCGAGCAATCCGGCGAATCGGCCGCGCGTCCGCAACAGCGGCCAGACGGCGAGAGCGTAGCCGTACGCTGCGATGACCGAGATGCAGAATTGCGACATATGGTCCGGTGTGCCCACCTTCGTTCACTGAAGAACAACGACGCGTGCCCTCAGGGCGGAATCACTGCTGTCGCCGGCTGCTTTCCTTAACCGTCACTGAAGATTTGGGTTCTTCAACGCAATCTGGACCGCAGCCGTGTAGAAAGCAGCTGAGATGCCAACCGCGATGTAAAGCAACGCGAAAAAAGGAACGGCGGACATGATCATCATCCAAAGCAACTGCAATGACTGTTTGCGTGCAAGAGAATAGACCGTGAAAAAATCGGCTGCGACAAAGAGCATGGCAAACACGGGCACAAGATAGATGTTGACAACGATGACGTTTGAAATCCCGATCAGCGAAGAGACGATCCAAGGAGGTTCGACATCAAAGTCATCAAGTATGAATGAATGTGCCGGAATTTCGAAATAGAGCAGCCCGACGATGATGCACCACTCGACCGCATGCCACGAATTGAAAAGAATGATCAGCCAAACGGGAGTTCTTGATGCACTCGTCAAATTATTCATACGAAAACCTGCGGTTTACTGAACCTTCATCGGCCGGTCAAACCGGCCCTATTTCAAACCTACAGCCTCTCGCCTGCACCCTCACACCTCATCAATACTTCAACTGACTCAACTTCACCGTCACCTTCGCCACCGGCTCACCGTCAATCGTCACCACTTCATACGTTGCCTCCGGGTCCGGTTTGGTCGTGTCGAACGTGACCAACCCGAAGGACTGTTTGGCGTTGTATGAGAAAATCGCGCCTGCGTTTTCCTTCGTCGGGTGCACGTGCTGGTTGGTGAGCCGCGAGGAGTTGAATTCGTAGAAGGCGTAGCCGTTCTTGCGCTCAATCTTCCACGCGTCGGAGCGGTGGCGGTCGGCGGACATCAGGATCACGCCCGGAACCTTTGCCCGCTCGATCATTTGAAACACCCGCTCGCGCTCCTCTTTATAGCCGTTCCAGGTGTCCAGGCTGTCGCCCTTCGTACGGAAATCCCACGGGACGGACGAGCAGATCACCTTAAACGTTCCGCGGCATTTCGGCAGCGTCTGTGCGAGCCATTTGAGCTGTACCGGGCCGAGCATGGAGGGGTTGTCGTCGTGGGGGTTGGTCCGGTAATAGCGGCAATCGAGCATAATGAAATCGACATCGCCGATCGAGAAGTTGTACCAGCAGCCAGGTTGCTGCCGACCGCCGCCGAATCCGGGATTCGGCCAGTTCTGTTTCCAGATCGTCCAGGCATAGTCCCGTTTCCAGGCCGGCGTCTCCACCAGCGGGCCGCCCCAGCAGTCATTGGTGCCGAAGTCGTGATCGTCCCAGATCGAAAACACGGGCGTCCGCGCCGTCAGGCGTCGAAATTCGGGCCGCGATTGGCGACGGTGATAGGTGTACTGCTGCATCAGCGGCGATTCGGGGTCGTCGATATAAGTATTGTCGCCCAACAGCAGCAGCGCCAGCGGATGAAACTTGCTGATCGTGTCCCACATCCGCTCATGCGGCGGGACATACCCTGCGCCGCCGCCGAAGGCGATCTTAAACCGGCTCGGCTCTCCCGGCGCGGGAAAGGTCGTGAACTGCGGCGGGTTGTTCGCGTCGAACGCGGGTTGTCCGTCGATCGAAACGGTGTAGCGGTAGTTGGTGTTCGGTTTGAGTCCCGTGACGTGAACCACGGCAGTGAAATCGTCATTCCTGCCCGACCGAGCAGACGCAGTGACGGGAGCAGCATCGGCCGGTTTGACGGGTTTCACTTCAACCGTGACTTTGGACTCCACGGATGTGCGGACCCAAATATCGGCGGATGTGTCGGTCATGTTGCCCAGCATCGGCCCGTGCAGCGGGCGGGCGGATAGAAACTCGCGGAGCTTGACGAACAACTCCTGATCCTTGACCGATTCGATCAATTCTCGCGGTCCGGCGAGCAGCCGCTCCGGAGGCAAGCCGAGAACGACAGCATCACGAAACATCTCCAGCGATTTGTCGAGCTGACCGTCACGGGCATAGAGCAGTCCCAATAGGAAATGCGATTCCGGATCCTCGGGATCGGCAGCCAAATGTGACTGCAAAAACTTCTGCGCCTCGTCGCCGCGATCGAGCAGAATCAGCCGCAGCGCGTATTGGTGAATTCGCTTGTACTGGCGAAATCCCCGTTTCATGACCATCTGCGGACGCGGCTTTGATGCGCCGCCCAATTTGTCCTCCGCATGTACTGGGGTGAGCAAAAGGGTCAGCACCAAGGTCAATAAGAGACGGGATTGCATCAGTTGTCTGTCCTTCAGCGGGAGAATTGATTGTCGGCTATGTGTCGCGTAAGTACTGAATCAGCCGCTACGATTGACCGGCAGCAGTTCAATATCGGATCGCGCTCGGTTGACGCGAAAGCGGACGAGATAAACTCGATTCGGCGCGCGGCCGCTGGCGCAGTAGGGCAAGAGGATCGATTCGTCCTCGTCCAAGATCCAGGAACCGGGATAGCCATAACTTGACGTATCCAGCGGGATGTCCCCGGACCAGGTCTTTCCGTGATCGCTGCTGAGCCAGACGCGCAGATTCTTCCATGTCGCGACTGCCACAATTGTCCCGTCTCCCAGGACAATCAATTGCGGCGCTTTGAATTTTGCGCTGCCTGCGGGGACGATTCGCGTGCCGGAATCGGTCCAAGTCTCGCCTTTGTCTGTGGAATAAAAGACCGCTCCGTCGGGCCGGGTGACGAGCATCAAACGGCCGTCGCTCAACTCGGCGATCGCCGGCTCGTCGATATTGTTGTCCGGGCGGATAATCTTCGAGATCACTCGCCAACTCTTGCCGGAATCGTCGGAGCGGCGGATCGCGCCGCGGAGGTATTTCTCGCCCGCGACCTGATAGTAGGTGGCCCACAGTACTCCACCGTCGGACAACTGTACTGGCCGGCCGCCGTGGGCCCGCTCGTAGAAGTCGCCGGGACTGTCGAGACCGATCGGGTCGGACCAGGATCGGCCGCCGTCGGTGGAGCGCATCACGAATTGTTTGGTGTTCAGCCCATCGATGTCGTCGCGGAATGCTGCGGGGGCAGACTGGTACCCGTACCACGACGCTTGCATGGTCACAAAGCAGAGCACAGTGCCGTCGCGGCAGGTGAACAGGGCGTGGGCGCCGTCGTCGAGACGGTGGTCATAGAGCGTGTAGGGCTTCAACCAAGACTTGCCGCCGTCCGTCGAGCGGCAGGCCATTGTGCGTCCGCCGGTGGGTGCGGGGAAATCGAGCGGCCAGCCCTGCGCCAGCCACTTCTTGCGCAGTTGCGGCTCAATTTGTCGCGGCTGGGCAAACGAAACGTGCCAGTAACCGGCGGAGAAGGTCAGCAACAAATCACCGTTCGGCATCCGTTCAACGCCACCGGGCCAACCAATGAAGTCCCCCAATCCGTCAAACGGAGCCGGCCGATTATGGTCCGCTCCGGTGACACACTGGCGTGCCTGCGCGATATTTGGAATCGTTTGAGCCGCGGCATGCTCGTGCACCAACAGAATGCAGAGGCCGCACAGCAAGTGAGATCGTCGTACCGCATTCACGATCAGCGTAGGCATGATTTTCCCTGAAACTGTCCCGAGTGATCAGCAGACAGATTTTCAGAGTAACCGTTGCCGCGACCGCGGGCAATGAGCCGGTGCGGTGCGGTAGAGTTTCCCGACCTGGATTCGAACCAGGACTTGGACCTTCAGAGGGTCCCGTGCTTGCCGTTACACTATCAGGATGAAATCAAAGCAGCCCGACCAGGATTCGAACCTGGAACGCCGAGTTAGAAGCTCGGTATGATCATCCGTTTCACCATCGAGCCGTAGATGATCTTTGTGAGCTCGGAACGCATGGAACGTGAACCCCGACCTCTTGGCTGCAAGCCAAGCCTAACCCCTCCAAACTAGCACGGGTGGGAGTCGAACCCACAAACGATCACGAAGGTTTAAGCTTCGCCGCTTTTCCGAGTTTGCGTACCGTGCCCTGCTATTTCATCCAAGCAGCCTGTTTCAAGACTCCGTTGCGCTCGTTGGAGCTATTCTGAATTGGTGCTCAGAAAACGCGCCAGACGGTTGCGAAACAATTCAAACAGCGTCCTCGATGGGATTCGAACCCACGACCTCCACCGTGACAGGGTGGCGAGCACTCCGGGCTGCTCTACGAGGACGAGTCGCTGACCGAGAAGTTGTGTGAGGGCAGCAAAAAAGCCCGTTGCCAGGGGGGTGACAACGGGCTTGGAAGCGTCGCTTCAAGATTCGTTCACGCGTCACCTGCACCAGGCAGAATCACTTAGCATCTCGGCAGATAAATCGGCACCGGCCGCTCGATCCGCGGATCGGCTGAGATCCCTGTACTCTCTGGCTAAGCGTGAGCGCGACGAAAACATTGTTCCCAAATCCCAATTCCCTAGAACCAGTTTCAAGAGCCTTGAAACTGCTGGTAAGAATCCGCCAAGTTGGAGATCTTGACGGTCTGCCCGATTAGACGCACAGTTTCTGTGAATGGTTCGCGGATTATGGAAGATTTCTCGTGAAACCGGCATTTGACGACGATCGACCTTGTTTCGTAAGTTAGGGGAACATACGTTCCAGATTGGAACCGCGCTCCTGCGACAGCGGCCCCGCCAGAATTATCTCCTACGGCGCTGACGGCAAACGGGGCGACGACCGTTTCGACTGATTCTGAATTCGGTTTGCTTACTCATCTCGGGAATTGTCGAAGAGGGGTTGGTTGACGTGACGCAGATTCTGGGCATCGATCTTGGAACCACCAACTCGCTGTGTGCTTTGTTTGAAAGCGGGCAGCCGCAACTCATTCGCAACGCGCACAATCAAGTGCTCACTCCGTCAGTTGTCGGCGTTCTGCCCGATGGGCAAGTCGTCGTGGGGGCGCCTGCCAATGAGTTGCGGATCACCCAGCCGGACCGCTGCGGCGCCTGCTTCAAACGCTATATGGGGACCGACCGCAAACTCCAACTCGCGGACAAGACCTTCTCGGCGGTGGAGTTGTCGTCGCTCGTATTGCGTTCGCTCAAGCAAGACGCCGAAGCCCATGTGGGGCGAACTTTGAGCGACGCGGTGATTACGGTTCCGGCCTACTTCAACGACAATCAGCGCAAAGCGACGAAAATGGCGGGCGAGCTTGCCGGCTTGCACGTCCGGCGAATCATCAACGAGCCGACGGCGGCGGCGTTAACCTACGGGTTTCACGATCGTGAGGCGGAGAAAAAGCTGATCGTGATCGATCTGGGAGGCGGCACGTTCGACGTAACGGTGATGGAGATTTTCGAAGGGACTTTGGAAATCATCTCGACGGCCGGGGAAAGTTTTCTGGGCGGCGAGGATTTCACCGACCGGCTGACGGCCGCCGTCTTGCGCCAACTCGGCCTGCAATTAGAAACGGCCGAACTGAAACAGCCCTTGCGGGTCGCCCGGTTGCGGCAGGAATGCGAACGGGTCAAACGCGAACTGCTCACCCAAGCGGCGGGAAAGGTTCGCGTTCCGCACGAAAACGGCGAATTGAACGACAATTGCCAACGGGTTAAGTTAACCCGCGAGCAATTTGCCAAACTCTCCGGCAAGCTGATGCAGCGGATCACGGCACCGATCGACAAGGCGCTTCGCGATGCGAGCTGCGACCTGGACGAGATCGAGGACGTGATTCTGGTAGGCGGAGCGACGCGGATGCCGCTGATTCGCGAATTCGTCGAGACCTATTTTCGCAAAAAGCCGATCTGCGATCTCAACCCGGACGAAGTGGTTGCACTCGGCGCCGCCGTGCAGTCCGCACTCATTGACGACGACCGAGCTGTCGACGACATGGTGATGACCGACGTCTGCCCGTTCACGCTCGGCGTCGAGGTGGCCAAGCAGTTCGGCAATCAAATTATGGAAGGCTACTACACGCCCGTCATCCATCGGAACACCACGATCCCCGTCTCCCGCGAGGAGCAGTTTTCGACCTTGCGGTCCAACCAGACGGAGATCGAGATCCGCATCTACCAGGGCGAATCGCGAAAGGTCAAGGACAATCTGTGCCTCGGCGAATTGACGGTGACGGGAATTCCCCCCTCCGCCGAACCAACGCCGTTTTTGTGCCGATTCACGTACGACATCAACGGCATCCTTGAGGTTGAAGCCTATTTGCCCTCCACCGGTCAAAAGGTGAGCACCGTCTTGACGCAACACGCGCGCTCGCTCTCCGATCATGAATTGGAAGAGGCCGTCGAAAGAATGCAGCAGATTAAGTTTTACCCGCGAGACCAAGTCGAAAACCAAAACCTGCTGTTGTTTGTCGAACGCGTGGTGGGCGAAGTCAATCCAATGCACCGGCAGCAATTGGAAGAGGCGATCGACGGATTTGAAGCGGCGATGGCGTCAGGGGACCGCGAGGTTTTTCAGTCGATGCGCGATCATTTGCTGCTGATGCTGTCCCAGTTGGGCTTCGTTTACAACGAAGATCAAGACGTGATCGACCATGACTGAACGCAACGCGACGGCCTATTTGCAGCGGGTCTTGCGGCTGAATCCGCTGTTCGAGGCGGAGAAAGTGATCGCCGAGCGCAAACGTTTTCTTGGGATCGTCGACCTTGGTGAAGCGGCCGCGGCCGAAAACCAGGAACTTCGCACCAAAGTCTCACGCAAAATCAACCAAATCCGCGGGGCATTTTGGACCGGCGGCGCTGAGCGGCTGCAGCGGCAATTGTCGAGCTTGCCCGTCGATAAGTTTCCCGACCTCAAGGCGACCGTCGAGCGGCTGTTGCGTGTCCTGGATATCCGGCCGGAATTTCCCCAATTGCTCGATCATCCCAGCACGGTGAAAGGGATCTTCAGCGCATTTAAGGATGCGGCCACCGCATCGCGCAAAGAAGCCGCGCGGATCCGGCAAGCGACGTTGCCCAAAGTCAATTCCAGCAATCGCCGCCGCCGGGCATACAAAATGGCCCGCCGCGTTAAGCGGCAGTTTCCCGAATTGTACGAACTGGACCGGCAGTGGTGGGATCACCTGTTGCGAATGAAGCCGTCCCGGTTGCAGCGGCCGGTTGAGCTGATCGGAATGCGGGACAACATGAGCAGCCTCGACGCAACGTTGCTCGGTCTCTTTCTCTGGGGCGTCCTGCTGGTCGTGTTGACGGTCAGCGGATTCGTCGCCTACGAGATTCTGGCATTCGTAATGGACGGCTCCTGATACGACCTGACGCGAGGAACCTGGCCTTGAGCGACCCCGCCGAACCCGATTGGTACCAGTTGCCGCACGACCCGAAGACGTTTTTCGGCCTTCCGGAGGAGTACGACCGCAAGGACCTCAAACGCCGCTACAACAAGCTAATCCGTGTCTACAAACCGGAAAAGCATCCGGACGAATTTCAACAAATTCGCGCGGCATTTGAACAACTGGATAACGCGCTGCGCTACGGCGACCAGTTTCCGCTGCCGGGGGCGGCGATCAATGTCGAACAGATTTGGGCGGAGATCTTCGAAGCCCAACAAACTGATCCTGCCGTGACTGCGGAGCCGCAAACTGAATCGCCCGCTGCGGCGATTCTTCAGCAACTGCAGGAGTCCAGACCGCAGGAGGTCTTTCGCGAGCTAAAGACCCGCAAAAACAAGACCGCATACGACTACTATGCGCTGGCACTCCTCTCCGATGCGGTGGTGAATGACGATCCGCTCTGTTTCTTGCGGTGGCTGCTCAGCGGGCTGAAGGCCTTACCGGAGGAACCGGTGCTGTTCCATCTGCTGCAAGCCTATTTCCACGCGAACGTTGACATCAAACTGGTCCCCAAATTGCTGCAGGCAACCGCCAAGATCGTCACCAATGACCGCTTCTATTTTCTGACGGAGCCGCTGTGGGACCAATTGCTCAAAGAGGCGCCGTTTGAGCACTTCGCCAAACTTCTCGCAGCGTGCGAAGCGCGGATTAAGGACCATCGCATCACCGGAAAATTGACGTTCTACTTGCACATCGCCAAACCGGCGATTTGGAAAGCCGATGCCGCTTGGCTCGATCGCGTGTACCGCGTGTTGGAGGAACACCACGACCAGATCCCATCCAGCTTGGAGGGGGACGTCGAATTGCTGTTTCATCTCAGGGACTATTTCCAGCAGCGCGATCAATTTCTCGAGGGCAATTCGGTGCGGCAGTCCATGGACGACTCGCTATACGCTTTTTGTACGGAAAGTGAAGTTGAGTCCGACCGGCAGTTTCTGGAGAGTCAACAACTGATTGCCGCCGACGCGGACGAAGCGTATCGCGCCTTTCAAATCGGCAGCCAGGAACATGAGTCGGTGTTTCTGCTCTGGTCCTGGCTGACACAGGACGTCGGTGATCGCTTGGGTCTCGAATTCGAAGTCGACAACGAGGACCGACTGCGGAGCAAGGTCCACCAGTGGATGCGGGAACTCGACAAACGGACGATGCGCTCGCCGGTCGGCTGGATGTGGGCCGCAGTCATCAGCCCGCTCATGGTCAGCTTCGGATGCCTGATTCCAGTCGTCGCGGGATTGTTGGTCGTAATTGGGCTGTTTTTTCGGGAGTATCTGACGGGAACGACGATCGCTGCCATCGCCGCTCTTGCAGCAGCGGTCCTCTCCGTTGTGCTGACCGTTGTCGCCAAAAGCTCTTGGCATTCAAAGATCGTAATTAAGACGGCGGAGTTGATCTATCGCAGAGTTTGGAAGCGAGAACTGCTCGACTTCCTGCAGATGACGCATGTCCCGATTGAGATCATCGGGACAATCGTCATGCAATTGGTCGCTATCGATGACCAGCATGCCCAACACGACAATAGTGAATACACGGTCATCAGTTGGTTACCACATTACCTGCAACAGGACTTCTCGCTGCTCGTCTACTCCACGGCACTTCGCTTTGTTGTTTAGTCCGCCGCCCAGTGTTCTGTCACATCTCGATTCTCGAGTAGCCGAACTCGTGAGAGTTTGGAGTTTTGTCTGCACCGATTCAGTTTTCAGAAGTCGTGAGACTTCTGCTACCCCGTTTTGGGGTCGAATATCGGGCTAGTCGTCCTCGCGATGCACGGTCTGCGGCGAAAAGGCAGGTAGGCAGACCGCGATATACTCGGCGCCCTCGTCTTCCGGCGTACTGTAGCGAACTCGCTCTCCCGCGGCGGCGATGACCGCCTGACCGGCACGGACATCGAGCACTCCTGCATCAGTTTCGACCCGCAGCATGCCCCGCAGTACGACGGTAATCTCTTGAAAATCGGGCTGCTGTGCCGGTTCCTCCCAACCCCCGGGCGAGACCATACGAGCGATGCTTACCTGTTCGTGCCCGGAACTCAGCCGTCCGGCGTATTCTTCAATCCGCTTAGGCTTGTTCCCGGCAGCGGTAACGACCTGCGGGGCTTCGATCAATCTTGGCATATCTGATGTTCCGTAGGTTTGATTTGCGTTTCGGAATTGCTGTGCCGCCAACTCACTCAATGCTATTCTTGCAAGTCGTCTGCGTTTAGGGAACTACTCGACGGTTGAGACGCCGCCCTAGATTGTTCTGACCATGACGGTGTCTTTCTCGCGACGGATCTCTAGCGGGGATCGACGAGAGCGGACCGCGTCTCGATCAGTTGGCGGAGGACGGCGTTGCCGAGCACAACTGGAGAGGCGAGCGCCCAGCAGGATTGATCGGCCCGGGACCATTGGGCCGAATTCTCGACATTTCCTGGAGCGACTAAACTGAACGAATTGGAAATGCAAAACCGCCGGCCGTCATCGTCCCAAATTCAAGTCGTGGTCATGCAGCCTGCCGCCGCTTTCGCCGACAACTGTATCCGATCACGGCGATCCCGCCGATGGCAAGCAGGGCGAAGGTCGACGGTTCGGGGACGAGAGCGGTCTCGACGACCGAATACGTGTCGAACGGAGATGGAAAAAAGTCGCTGCCACTTCCAGACATCAGCGGGAAGTTGAAGACTCCAGAATGAAACACAGAAAAAGTTGCGTCCGTCGGAATTCCCAAAGCCGCACTATCCGGAGCCACTCGGTCGCCCAATTCCCATGACGTAAGGTTCGTGTTCGTGCCCGATACCGTCAACATTGTCACCGGAGCGGCGAGTGTAATGTCGTTGAGATTGTCGGTGAGCATCCCCGGCGTCACGGTCGTGCCCGCGTCGGGATTATAAAAGTGGTAATTCAGTCGCACCGTGTCGCGGAAGGGATTCGCCGCATCCGCCGTGGCTTTAATTGAGTAGTCGCCGGTCGTGTTGTCGAACGTGAGCACCACGCTGATCAGATCGGTCGGTCCCGATTGATCTCCTGTTGCATCATCAAATGTGACGCTTAACATCCCCGCCTCAGCGGATGACAACAGGCCGAAACTCAGCAGTCCGGCAAGAAGAAGCTGTTTCATAGTTGGAGTTCCCTGTTGCAGTTGAATCTCTCCGGTTAATCAGCTTTCGATGAACTAGGCCTTTGAAGCATCGTGCCGAGGGTTTCAGCGTATTCGAATACTAGGTCACGCAGCACGGCGCTGTTGCCGCCGCCAGCCGTAGCCGGCCAGGGCGAGGCCGCCGATGGCGAGCAGTGCGAAGGTGGAAGGTTCGGGGATGACGGCTCCAACCGCTGTATCGTTGACACGAAAGGCGTTTGAATCTGAGCTGAGGCTAAATGTGGTCCACGGTGGTCCAGGTGGAATCCCCTGTGCCACACCAAGAAATCCCTGGTCGTTTATAAACCAGTTTCCGAGGGTATCCGGAGCTCCGTGGCGAATTCCCAGCCAGTACTGAACGCCTCCTGTTAAGGCAGGGGTCAACAGCGAGTTGACCGCTGTGATGGATGGGGAGGTCTCCGCAGTAAATGGAATTGATTCGATCAATGCTCCCGGCCTGCCATCGAGAGCTGTCTCCATGAGTTCTAGAAAATATGTGTTGGTCCCACTGACATGGCGAAACGCGATTTCGGCTGAGCCGAACTCGGTATCAGTGGAGGGCGTGAACGGAGCCGCGACGTTCTGCGCGGAATTAACGAGCCCAAAACCGGTTTGGTGGGAGTCGCCCGGTCCCAAGTTGTTATAGATCACGCCAGCTTCGGCCATCCTCGCACAGAGCAACATGACTAGACAGAAAGCGAAAGCCTTTAGCAGACCGAATTGACCATTCAGCATTTGATGCCTCATTGCGTAATAACACGAAAAAAGCCCTCCAAGCGGCGAGACCGCATGAAGGGCTGTCATAGCTGTGTGAGCCATCGTCGGCTCAATTGTCTTTACATCTCGATTACACCAACTGGCCCCGAGGATATCAAGCAATTGACGACTGTTTTGTCCTCTAATTGAGGCTGCTGTCTGACGGACAAAGCCCGCGGATCTGTAGTCGCCATCGCCTGCGCCATTTTCGACTGGGGTTGCTGGTTTGACAATCTATTGTTCAGTCTGGCGCCACAGGATTCCAGTATCAGTGAATTCAGGAACTGCTGTGCGGCAAGGAGGCTCTGTGTTATTCTTACAGTTCGTCTGTACATAAGGAACGAACTCATGATCGAGACGACCGACCTCGAACAGTTTGACCGTGACGGCTACATTGTCGTCCGCGGCTTATTGGATGTTGCGGCGGATCTGCAGCCGATGATCGACGAGTACGAACAGCTTCTCGATCGGTTGGCGGAGCAATGGGCCGCGGAAGGACGGCTCACGTCGACGCATCGCGGATTGCCCTTTTGCGAACGACTGCTGCAGATCGTGCCCGAAGCACATCCGGCGTATGATTTGCACTTTGACATTTCCCTGCCGCAAGCCGACATCACTGACGAAACTCCCATGCACCACGGGCCGGCCGTGTTTGATCTACTCCGCAGTCCGCGGCTTTTGGACGCTGTTGAGCGGTTTGTCGGGCCGGAGATTTACTCCAATCCTGTGCAGCACACTCGAATTAAGCTACCGGAATCCCGGCTTCCCGCCGAATCGTGGACCGGTCTGACGGCACAGATCGCTTGGCACCAGGATCTTGGCGTTGTCACTGACGACGCCGACGACACCGACATGCTGACTGTCTGGTTTCCGATCACCCGCGCAACAGTGGAAAACGGTTGCCTCGCGGTCATGCCCGGCAGCCATCGTGAAGAGCTGGCGCTGCATTGCCGCAGCCGCAATCCGCTCACGCTGAATCAAGTCTGCATCCCGGACAATTTGGCGACGGATGAACATGTGGTCTTGCCGATGGACCCGGGCGATGTGCTGTTCATGCACCGCAAGACCAAGCATTGCGGACTGCCCAATCGCAGTGATGAGATTCGCTGGAGTTTCGACCTGCGGTATCAGCCGATCGGGCAGCCGACCGGGCGGCGCTGGTTTCCAGGCTTCGTCGCCCGCAGCCGCGCTCATCCTGAAACGGAGTTGACGTCGGCGGAAGACTGGGCTGCACTGTGGCGGAAAGCCCGTCACGAACTCGCGCACAGTGACGACGTCGCCTTCAATCGCTGGAAACAGGGTGACCCGCGTTGTGCTTAGCTTTATTGATGATATCGGTTTGAAATACACCGACAGGAGTCGCAGCGATGCAGTATCGTCAACTCGGCCGGTCTGAACTTCAGGTCAGTGCGATTGGGATGGGATGTGTGACGTTCGGCCGCGAAATCGATCGCGAGACGTCGTTTGACGTGTTGGACCGCGCTTTCGAACAAGGAATCACGCTCTTCGACACGGCGGAAGCTTATGCAAGTGGAGCTTCGGAGACGGTCCTCGGCGAATGGATCGCTGAGCGTGGCGTGCGCGACCGGATCGTGTTGGCGACCAAAGTGGCGGGGACGCTCACCAAAGAACGCATCCGCAGCTCCGCTGAAGAGAGCCTGCGGCGGCTGAAGACCGACTGCGTCGACCTGTTTCAACTCCACAACTGGGACGACGAGACGCCGCTTGAGGAATCGCTGGAAGCATTGACTACGCTGGTGGAACAAGGCAAGGCGCGATATGTCGGCTGCAGTAACTGGTCCGCCTGGCAACTTGCCAAGGCGCTGCTCGGGGTTCACGAAAACGGCGTCGCACGGTTGGAATCGATCCAACCACCCTACAATCTCGTGCAGCGTGAGATCGAGCCCGACACGCTGCCGCTCTGTGCCGATCAGCAGGTGGGCGCGATCGCATACAGCCCGCTGGCGGCCGGCTTCTTAACCGGCAAATACCGGCGCGGCGGAGAGGTCCCCGCCGGCACCCGCTTTGACGTGATTCCGGGACATCAACCGATCTACTTCACCGACCACGGTTTTAACGTGCTGGACTGCTTGCGACAGGTTGCGGAGGCAAGCGGCCGTTCGATGATCGAATTGTCACTCGCTTGGGTCTTGCGGCGGCCGCAGGTGACCTCCGTCTTGATCGGCGCTCGCAATTGCGGGCAGGTCGACCAGGCGTTCGAAGCGCTGCAAGCCGATATCGGCGAGGATCTGCTTCAGCAGCTTGGCTCAAACTAACGCTGCGAGCACACATCTAATCCGCTATTGTAGACGACTGCGTGCTATTTGGGCGACGTGTGAAACGGCGTCTCTTGATACAGCTTCGATTTCCACTCTCCGTCGACTTTCAACCAAGAGGAAGTGGCATAAACCGTTGTCGGCGGGATCTTCTTCCTGCCAATCTTGCCGGACCAGGTGAATGTGTACGTCAGAATTCCCGCTTCCTTACCCAACGGAATTGCTTTGACATCGGTCACCTCGTAACTCTCGATTGTCGCGCTGTGGAGTTTCCGAAGTGATTCGCGCGCGGTTTCCTTTCCATCATCGGGAGTGATGCTGTAGACTTGTGCCGACAACATCGTTCTCAGTGTTCTCAGGTCTTTCTTCTTGATCGCCTCAATCAGCTTGGTTTCCTGTGCTAAAAGCGTATCCTGGAGCGACTTCTCCGGTTGGGGATCGGCACCGGCCCACAGTAGCGCGAATGCGAGAATACCGATTCGATACAACATAGCAACACTTCTCCTAGACGTTGTGACGGTGATGGGTCGACGTTGCAGCGATTCTAACGGTCGGGAGAATGATCATCAATTGCATCGCTGAGGCGTTCATCAACTCTTCACGAAACATCGTCCCGGTGGATAGCGTTACGCAGCGACACTGAAGCACGAACATCGTTCAGCCCTTGAGGAACATCGCACATGCAATCGCTACGAGTGGCAGCCGTCAGTATGAACAGCCCACACGGGCAGTCTCAGCAGGTTTTGGAATCGCTCGATGGCTGGTGTCGCAAGGCCGCTGAGAACGGCGCGGAGTTGGTGTTGTTTCCGGAACTATTGTTGCATGGCCATTGCACGCCGAGCACTTGGGAATTGGCAGAGCCGGTTCCCGACGGTCCCGGCACGAAGCGAGTCGCAGAACTTGCGGCGAAGTACAATCTGCACCTCTCGGTCGGATTGAGCGAAAAGGAAAACAGCATCGTCTACAACACGCAGATTCTCGTCGGGCCGCAGGGCTATCTCGGCAAGCAGCGCAAGATTCATCTCTCCCGCGACGAGACGCTCTTTTATAAGGGAGGACGGGAAATGCCGGTGTTCGACATCGGCAAGTGCAAAGTGGGCATGATCATCTGTTACGACAACCAGTTTCCCGAAGTTGCCCGCATCCTGGCACTCCGCGGCGCCGATCTGCTGCTGATGCCGCACGCGGCGCGGATCAAGATGTGGGATGAAACAGCGGAGTCGATGGCGGCGGCGCGACGGTTTTCGCACGAGTATTTTCAAGCCGGTTACGGCATGCGGGCTCGCGAAAACGCCTGTTTCGCATTGCTGGCCGATCAGGTGGGCCGCGCGGGCTACGTGGAGACCTATCCCGCCGATTCTCCGCAACAGCCGCACCATGCAGGAGCGGCGCTCGCCTTCGCCCCGGACGGGACGTTGTTGGTGTCGTCGCAAACTGAGGAAATCCGAGACGAAATGATCGTCACTGACTTCGATGCCGAACTGTTGCATCGCGAACGGAGTTTGCCGAATTACACGCTCCGAGTGCGGCGCCCGGAATTGTTTGGCGAACTAGTTCGGGAACAAGTTCAGAGTTAAGCCGGATTATGACGACCGCTCAATCGTCGATTTCGCTCAATGATGAATAGCGGCAAAGGCTCAGCGCGGCGGTCCCCGATGCAGCCGCGAGGAGTGCCAGTCCGCCGTAGACACGCAGGTCCGTGGCGGCGTATCCGGCATAGGCGGGCCCGAGCGCCCCGATGCCGAAGCAGACCATGTTGCTAAACCCATAGCCCACGCTCCGGCGGTGGTAGGGAACGTACTGGGCAATCAGACTGTTGTAAACCGGCTGTGTCATAAAGTGGACAAAGCCGAGACTGCACGCGGCCGCAAACCGCGCCGGTCCCTCCGCCACGGCCATCCATAGCAGCGGCCCGATATTGGCAAACATGATCAGCGACAGTTGAATTTCCAATTTTCCGGGCCTCGCAAATTTTCCCGCGATACCCTGTCCCAACACACCCATCACCAGCACGACCGCCGCCAGAAAATTGCGAAAGCTCGCCGGCGACATGCTCGACGGGTTCAACCCGGCGGTGTCCAAATATCTCGGCAAGAAGTGCATAAATGCCGCGTAGATAAACCCCGCCAGCGCCCCGCCGGTGACCAAAATCAAGTAGGCCGTCCACCGTCCGGATTCTTCGGGAGTCTGTGCGGTCTCTCCGCGTGTGGGGGGCCGGCGGTGGTGGACCTTGAGCGAGAACGCCAGATAGATTGCCAACAAGAACGCAGGGACCGCCAGAAACAGATAGTATTGCTGCCAAGTGACATGGCCCGTGCGGAAGACGACAGCCGCTAAAAACGGCGCGCCGGCGATGCCGATGGATCCGAAGATCCCATGCCAGCCAAGCGCCACCGGCCGTGTCTCGGGCGTCGTCTCACGCGATATTAGTGCCAGACCCGCCGGATGATAGATGCTGGCAAAGCAGCCCATCAAAAACATGATCACGAACAGCATGTGAAATGAACCGCACATCGAAACGACCAGCGCCGCGGTCCCGCAGCCGCAGAGATAGATCAGCAATAGCGGCTTAGAACCGTAACGGTCTGCCAGCCAACCGGCAAAAAACGCCAGCGCACCAAACGGGATCCTCCAGACCGTCCCCAATAGCCCGGTCCTTTCACGTCCCACATCAAACGTCTTGCCGATCAATTGCTCGACACTCGGCAGCGACAATTCAAACACATGCACAAAGGCATGCGCCAGCGAGACGAGTATCACCAGATGGAATGTTTCGCGCTTCATGACGAAAATTTCGCTCAACCCACGAGATTTATCGGGATTCATTCTTAAGGAGGCGAGAGACAAACATCAAGGCCGCCGCTCTGGTTTGCCGAGTGCCGTCAATCGGGGCATAATGGCGAGTAGGGCAGGCTCCCGCTTGCCGCCACAAAGATTGACGTCAACATGAGCTTGCGGCAGGCGGGAGCTTGCCCTACTGAGAAGTCAGCATAGGTCACAGGAGCGGAATTGCGATGGAGACAATCAAGCAGAAACTTCAAAATGGCCAATTGACGATGGTCTGCGGCGTCGGGCGCGTGTTTCATCACAACATCGTGCAGATGCTCGGCGTCCACGGCGGATTCGACGCGATTTGGTTTGACCAGGAGCATACGGGATTCTCGTTCGAAAATTTGGAAATCGGCACGATCACCGCCCGGGCACACGGCATGGACAGCTTCGTCAGGCTGGCGCCAACGGACTACGCGGTGATCACCCGCAGCTATGAGGCAGGCGCGGGCGGCGTGATGGCCGCGCAGGTTCATTCCGCCGAGCAGGCGGAACAAGTCGTGAAGTGGACGAAGTTTTATCCACGAGGAAATCGCGGCCTCAATTCCGGCGGCTTCGACGGCCGGTTCGGCAATACGCCGTTGGCGGAATTCTGCGAGCGGGCCAACCGCGAACTGTTTGTTTCGATCCAGATTGAAACGGTCGGCGCTCTGGAGCAGTGCGACCAAATCGCGGCGATCGACGGTGTCGATTTGCTGTTTGTCGGACCGTCCGACCTCAGCCAAAACCTGGGCATCACCGGTCAGACGGACCACCCCAAACTAATCGAAGGGATCGATCGCGTCGCTGCCGCCTGTAAGTCACACGGCAAGCAGTGGGGCATCGTCCCCGTCTCGCCCGACATGGCCGACATGTGCGTGGAAAAAGGGTGCAAGATGCTCGTCCCCGTCGCCGACGTCAAACTGCTCAATGCCGGAATCCGTGCCAGCAAAGAGGCCTACGCGAAGTACTTCTGAGATTGGCGACGCGTGAAGTCAGGCGATCCCGGCTGAGCCACAACGGGAACCAGGTCGTCGCTGCTGTTCCACGATGTGCGTTCTCGCCCGGAAGGCGGTTGCTTCACCCATGAGGCCGTAGTACGATGAAACTTGCAGAAGTTCACTGTAAGTTTCACAGTTCAGGACCGAAATTGACGGCCAACGCGCGTGCGTCCTCGATTCAATCGGTGCAACGGCTCGCTGAAACTCGACGGGGGAGTAGCATCATGAAAAAAATCATCTGTGGTCTGGTTGTCTTGCTGGGAGTGGTCTCGGCGGTTGGAGTGAAGTATGTCCGGGCACAAGCCGGACTCGCCGTCGGAATGGGCCTTGGCGCCGCAACCGGTGGACGGTGGTATCAGCCGTACGGTTGGGGATACGGTGGCGGCACGGTCGCCGAAGGTTATGGGCGGGGCATGGCGGATGTCATTCGTGCCCAAGGCCAGTACAACCAAGCAGCGGCAGAAGCGCAACTGACCCGCGAAGAAGCCCGATCGCGCGCCATCGAGAACAACAAAAAGGCGGCCGACACCTATTGGGCGATGAAGGAGAACTACCGTAAGGAACAGGAACAAAAACGCCAAAGGCTTCGCCGACGGTCATCGGCGAATCGCGCGAAGCTAGAATCCGCTCCCAGAAGCACGCCACAACGCGGTCTCGGTCCGGACGACTTCGATCCGGTCACCGGCAGAATTGATTGGCCTGCGACCTTGCAGACCGACAATTTCGCAAAATACCGCAAGCAACTCGACGAACTCTTCGAGCACCGCACCCTCACCGGTGGAGCCGCAGGCCAGGACAATAGCGAAGCCATCAAGTCGGCCACGACCGCCATGCGGAATGAGCTCAAACGGCACATCACGGAAATCCCCTCTATGGAATACATGGCGGCTCGAAAATTCATCGACGGTCTCGCCTACGAGGGCCGCAGCTGACAAGGGCTGGTCGCAATTCCTCTGATGCGTCTTGAAGACACATTGAAGTCAGCATCTCGAACTGGCGCAACTGGGTCTTGAAATCTCCGAAATTCACGCGCCTCGCTGCCGCATCAGCCGGGTTTTGACGCGTTGTTAGAGCACCACCAACCACCCTCTAGCAACGTGGAACTCCCCATGCGAAATCTCTCGATCCAGCAGTCCGCGCTGTTGACCGCGGCCACTCAGGAAGTCAAACCGCGTATTCTGGAACTGATGCGCGACCTGTCGGACATTTACGAAGAGACAGGACACGGCGAGCCCTGGCAACCGCTGATGACAATTTTTGCCCTCTCCGCGGACAAGAATTGTCACGGGTACTGGACGCTCAACGCAAACCAGCGGCACGAGGTCGTCGAGACAGCAATTCGACAGCTCTGCAGTGATGGGTTGCTGTTGGAGAGTCTCGATTGGACGCGGGCTCCGGTACACGCCGAGTACCGCTACAACGCCAACGCCGAGTGTGATGCATAGACGCCAACACCGAAATGGCGATCCGCATCGCTACTTGAACTGCCAACCCTGTTTCCCGATCAGCGGCACGAATCGCACATCGCACAACTTTTCGGTCGAGAATCCGTCATCGAGCCGAACGATGCGGCGCAGTTCCTGGGCCTCCTCGTTACCAATGGGGATCGCCATGCGGCCACCCACTGCGAGCTGCTCACACAGCGCCTGGGGAATTTCAGGGGCTGCAGCGGTCACGATGATCCCGTCGTAAGGCGCCGCAGAGGGATAGCCGAGTGTGCCGTCGCCGATTTGAAACTCGATATTGTCCAAGTTCAATCTCGCGAGCACCCGTTGCGCGCGGTGCGAGAGGTCGGCGAGACGTTCAATCGTGATCACCTTGCGGCAAAGTTGCGCGAGGACCGCCGCTTGGTAGCCGCTGCCGGTGCCGATTTCCAGCACGATTTCGCGACCGGTCAGATTCAGCGCCGACGACATCAGTGCCACAATGTACGGCTGGCTGATGGTCTGCCCCTCGCCGATCGGCAGCGCGTTGTCCTCATAGGCCCGCGATTGCAGCTCCTCCGGGAGAAACTCCTCACGGGGTGTGTTGTTGATCGCGGCAAGCACGCGTTCATCCCGGATTCCACTCTGCCTGAGCGATTGCACCAGCGCGTCGCGTTGCGAGTTATCGATCATTGATGTATGGCATCTCCATCGTCACCGTACGCCGCCGCTGCAGCAGTATCGGTGTGCCAGTCCAACAGTTGGAATTCAACGCTCTCCCGTCCGCGAAAGCGGTTGATCGACGGTTGGTAACAAATGGAAATCGGCCCGGTCACTTGAGCCAACTCATCGGCCCAGTCGCCGTTCCCAAATGAGATGCCCCGCATCACGCGGCCCGACTGCCGGACGCGGAGTGACAGATGCCGGTCGCCCCCGCCCATTTTGCGCGGCGGTTCCGCCAGTTCGACCCCGCTTGCGGAGAGCACAGGCCGGGGATTGCCCTCCCCGAACGGGCCGAGCCGATCCAATTCGCTGACGGCCCGGTGAGTAAGGTCCGCCAAACGAACTTCTGCATCGACGTGCATGGCCAATTCCTTTTGGTCGACGTCGTGATTGTCGGCGACGAAACCGCAAAACTGTTCGCGAAATCGATCAACCTTGTCGGCGTGGATTCGTAAACCGGCCGCCGCCTGATGGCCGCCGAATGTGATCAGATGCTCCCCCGCGGCGGCGAGACCCGCGTGCAGGTCAAATCCCGCAAATGTTCGCGCAGAGCCTTGGCCGGTTTGGTCCTGGTTGTGCAGCGAAATCATCACGGCCGGTTTTTGAAAATGGCTGGCAACCCGCCCGGCGACGATGCCGATGACGCCGGCGTGCCAGTCGGTATCCGCCAGGACCAGCGCCGCGTCCTCTTGCCAGTGGGGATTGGCTTTGACCTGCTCCTTGGCCTGTCGGAGCATGCGGCGTTCGACGGTCTTGCGAATTTCGTTCTGTTGGTTCAGATAATCGGCCAGACTGTGCGCGCGGTCTGCTTTGTCGGTGGTGAGCAACTCGACCGCGAGGCGGGCTTGTCCCAGACGACCGGCGGCGTTGATCCGCGGACCCAGCGAAAACCCGATGTCTTCGGAGTCCAATAGGCGTTTGTCCGTCAATTCGCTGACCTGCATCAGCGCTTTGAGTCCTAAATTGGCGCGATCGAGCAGGCTGTGCAGGCCGTAGCGAACCAAGACTCGGTTTTCACCAATCAGCGGCACAACGTCGGCGACGGTGCCGATTGCCGCCAAGCCGACAGCGTCCATCAAAAACTCCCGCATGCGGGGAGTCGCGTTTTTGCCGTCCCCCAATTGCTTGCAAATCGCCCATGCCAATTTAAACGCCACTCCCGCGCCGCACAATTCGCCGAATGGATAATCCGTTCCAGGCAGCCGTGGATGGACCAGACATTCCGCCTCCGGCAGGGACTCGGCGAATTGGTGATGATCCGTGACGACGAGTTCCAATTGCAGTTCGCGCGCGTATTCCGCTTCGACGACACTGGCGATTCCGCAGTCGACCGTCACCACCAGCGATCCGGGCGCTTCCTCCGCAATTGTCTTGAGGGCTTCACAGTTAAGCCCGTAGCCTTCCTCCAAACGGTGCGGCACGTAGTAATGCACGTCAGCGCCCGCCAATTTCAGGCACCGCCACAATATGCTCGTCCCCGTGACCCCGTCGACGTCATAGTCGCCGTAGATCGTGATCCGCCGCCGATCGCCCACGGCTGCCAGAACACGCTCCACGGCCTGCGGAATTCCGGGCAAGGTTTCCGGCGGAAGCAGATCTGTCAATTTGGCGTCCAAGAAATCACGCGCCGCTTCCGCAGTCTGATAGCCGCGGGCATAGAGCACTTGTGCCGCGAGCGGAGAGACCTGGATTTGACCACAGAGCCGCCGGACTGCCGCTTCATCAAAGGGCGCAAATCGCCATGTTCGTCCCATCATACGCCCCTGTTTCCTCCGTGGAGTGTTCGGCTGCCTCGATTGAGACATTACAACAGAGGGGCGCGTGTGAGTCAAAGCACTGAAAAGCCCCGAAACCATCACCGGAACGGCCGAGGATTCGCATCGAATTCTGCCGCAGAGCAGTTAGAGCCACAAATGAACGCGCCCCTGCAATTGCTCAGGCAGCCGCCGCTCGATCGCTTTGCGAATCTGCTGCTCATGATATCGCGTGCTGAAGTGTGACACGATGATCAGTTCATTATTGAACTTGTCTGCCCGTGCAATGATGTCATCCAGGTGCATGTGGCCGAACTTGTGGATCTTCTCCTTGCGGTGCTCGGGGCGAAAGAACGTCAACTCGGTGATCAAAATTTGCGCCTCGTAGACCGCAGCATCGTTATCCAGTCCCGGCGGAGCCGTGTCGCCCGTGTAGCAGACCAAGGGGACCCGGATTTCCTGCGTGACTTCTTCGCCCGACATCCGCAAATCACGGATCTGCTCACCCGGCATCCCCTGATATTCCGGCTTCAACTTCCGCCGGCGATCCCAAACGATGAAGCCGATCGACGGCACCGTGTGGACGGTCTCAAATGATGTCACCACATGTTCGCGGGACAGCTCGAATTCGTCGCCCGGATTGACACCCACCAGGTCGCACAACATGCGGCCGCGGTCGAGCCGTTGCCAGGCCTTGAGCATCCGCCAGACATGGTCCACCATCTCCATGGGCAGGTAGATCGTCGGCGGCTCCATTTTCATCATCCGCCGCCGCGCAACGTAAACCGGAATCGCCGCCAAGTGATCGAGATGGCAATGCGTGACAAACACCGTGGGAGTTCCCATGAAGTCCCACGGGCTCCCTCCCAAGTCGAAGCACAGTTTCAATTCCGGAATTCGCCAGTACGTCTGTACCGCCGCGCGCGAATAACCCTCAATGGTCAGTCCCTTGAAGGTTGTCGATTGTAACGGCAGATTATTCAGCATTCTGATTGTGGTCAACGTCGCATGACGTCGCAGAAAGAGGTCTCGAATCGGAGGCGTCGCTGATGAATCGACACGTCTCTGTCAAAAATGTTCGCAGCAGATCAATCGCCGTTCATGGAGACCGGCCGGCCCGATTCGATACTTGCCGCTTCGTGATAGCACAGCTTCAGCGCATCGCGCGCGAGTGCGCCTGACAGCAAACGCGGCTCGTCACCGCTTTGCACCGCATCGACCGCGACTTGTAGCTCCGCCGTAAACGCGGCGCACCATTCGTCATCCCCTTCCAGTGTCGGTTCCTCGACCGATCCGTCGTCGTGGACAACCGTCAGCGGGCGATTGAGTGTCGGTTCGCTGCCTAACGTCGCGAAATCATAAAGCAACGTCGCTCGTTCCAAGTAGATCTCGAAACCATGTGCGAACGGCATCCCCGCCGCTGAAATTCCGCCGCTCGTACAACTCACAGTTAATTCGGGGTCATCGAATAGGTATTGCGTGTCCAAGTATTGCGCATAACCGCCTTCCATAATCCCCCGCGAGCTGACCCCACGCGGAGTTCCACAGACCCAGCCGATGAAGTGCGTATCATGAATATGCAAATCGATTCCCGGACCACCGGTTTTGGAGATGTCCGCCATGTCGTCCGACCAATCGGGAGGAGATATCATCCGGCGAAAGTGAGCCGCGCGTAACTTGCCGTATTTACCACTCATAATCGCGTCGGCGGCGAACGCGAACTCCGGAAAAAAGGGCAATACATGCGCGACCATCAGTAGCTGACCCGCATCTTGTGCCGCCTGCACCATACGGTCCGCTGCGGCCACATCCAGTGCGATCGCTTTCTCAACCAGCGTCGCCTTGCCGGCGGCGATCGATTCCAACGTGACGCGCTCGTGTTGATCCAACGGCAGGCAAATATCGACCAGGTCGATATCCGGGTCGGCCAGCAAGTCGTGATAGTCGGAATAAGTCTTTACGCTGGAGAGATCTACCTGCCCGCCGCGGGGGCCGAAGTTCCCCTGAATGCTGGTCCAGTCGCCGGCCAGTTTAGCGGGATTTCGGGTCGAAATCGCCGTGACTTCGGCGCCGTTGACTTTCCTGGCGGCTTCATAGTGCGTCATGCCCATGAATCCAATGCCAATAATCCCGATCCGTACCATGTTCCTTCCGCCTTTCAGTCAGTCTGCCGCCAAGTCGTAAGCATCTCCGAACCTCTAGTGCATCGTCCAAGCCGATTTGACGGGTTGAGTCATCGCTGATGAGCACGCCAACGAGCGTGCGGCCCACTTGTGGGATCCGTCAATTCAGTGTGGTTGTACCACTAGCATTGTGATACCGACCCCACCCGTCAAGTCGCCGGAGAATCGATTCGGCCGCCCAGCAACGCGTATCTTCCTCGCGATTTCGGTTGCCAGCCTGCAAAAGCCACGGCACACGAGCGTGTTGCGGGCAATGCGACAATCAGCCCTCGTCCAGTGCCGCGATCACATCGACGACCGCCTGCCGCCCGTCTCCGAAGAGCATCAGATTGTTTTCAGCGGCAAACAACGGATTAGCGATTCCGGCAAATCCCGGACTCAAGCTCCGCTTGATCACGACCGCGGTTCGTGCGCGATCGACGTCGATGATCGGCATGCCGGCGATCGGACAATCCGGGTCGGTTCGAGCGAGCGGATTGACGACGTCGTTGGCGCCGATGACCAGCGCCACGTCGACCTGTTCCATCTCCGGATTGACTTCATCCATTTCCTTCAGTTGTTCGTAGGCAACGTTCGCTTCGGCCAACAACACGTTCATATGACCCGGCATGCGCCCCGCAACGGGATGAATGCCGAACTCGACAGTGATTCCACGTTTTTCAAGCGCTTTTGCCAAATCGTGCACAGCGTGCTGTGCCTGCGCGACCGCCATCCCGTAGCCGGGAACGATCACCACACGCTGCGCGGTTTCCAGCAACATGGCGACTTCGTCGGCGGAGGCGGACTTGACGTTTGCATAGATTTCGTCGTCCGTTCCCGCCCAATCGGTCGCCGGTTCCAGCGTGCCGAACAGTACGTGCGCCAAGGAGCGGTTCATCGCCTTGCACATGATTTGTGTGAGGATCAATCCCGAAGCGCCCACCAGCGAACCGGCGATGATCAGCACGTTGTTTTGTAGCACAAATCCCGTCGCGGCGGCGGCCAAGCCCGAATAGGAATTGAGCAGCGCTACCACCACCGGCATATCAGCCCCTCCGATCGGGATCACCAACAACACACCCAAAACGGAAGCGGACAACACCAACAGCCAATACGCTGCATTGCCCGGCGGATCGGCCTGACCCCAGGCAATCAATCCGAGCGCCGCGGCGAACAGTCCGGCATTGATCAGCTGCCGCCCCGGTAGCCGCACGTCACCGATCCACTTCCATTCTTGGAATTTGGCGAACGCTACCAGCGAACCCCAAAAGGTCACGGTCCCGATCAGGCCTGAAACAAAAACCGACAACGTAAATTGGAGTTCATTACTTCCCGCGGCGGTGTCGGCGCCGCTTCGCATCAACTCCGCTCCGGCGACTAATACCGACGCCAATCCCCCAAAGCCGTTAAACAGTGCGACCAACTGCGGCATGGCTTTGATCTTGATCACCTGAGACAACACCACACCGATCGCCGACCCAGTGATCACCCCGGCGATAATATAGGTGAAGTCCAGAATCTGCCGGTCGCACAAAGTCGCTGCGACGGCCAACAGCATGCCGCATGCGCCCAAGAGATTTCCCCGCACCGCCGTGCGGGGGTGTGTCAATCCCTTCAGTCCCAAAATGAACAGAATCGCCGCAACGAGGTAGCTCAGATTAATCAGTGCCGGCAACGGTCAGTCCTTTAAAGTGAAGTTCCTCAGTTGGCTTGCCCGTTCGCTGATTGGAATCCGAGGGCGGCTGCAATTGGTGCGAAGTGTGACGGCCGCGAGTTATTGCTGTCCGACGCAGATCAATTTGGTGCGCGTGCGAACGTACAACCGGCCTTCGGCGATGGCGGGGGTGCCGACGATCGTTTCTCCCATGTCGTTTTTCGACAAAACCTCGTACGTCGGGTCATCCTTGAGGACAACGATGTTGCCGTTGGCCCCGGCAGCGTAGATTTTGCCGTCACCATACACCGGCGATGCAAAGTAGTCGCCGGAATTCGGCAGCCGTTTGGGACCCCGAAACGACTCGCCGTTGCCGGTCTCAAATACCGTCGTAATACCGCCTTTTTTCACCAGGAACATGCGGCCCGCGGAGACCAAGGGAGAAACAATGTGGTCGGTATGTTTGGTCTTGTGCCGCCAGATCACGTGTGTGTCCGTCACGTCTCCGCGTCCGCCGCCGCGGACTGCCATGACGTACTCATCGGCGGGATTCTCCGCGTCGAAGCGGGCGCCCGCGTAATTGTCCGGATGCAAAAACGCCGCGTCCAATTCCGCCCCTTCCAAGAATCCGTCCTTGTTGGCGTCGCCGCGGTCAAACGTCTTCTGGAAGAACGATTCGGGAATCGGCGTCTCGCCCACGAACGCCTGCATCTCCTCCTTGGTTAGTTTGCCGTCATTGTTGCCCCCTTTGTCCTGGTCGGCGGTCGCTAGCCATTGATTGGCGATGCCGCGGCTTTGCAGCGAAACGTAGACCACGCCGTCGTGGCTGACCGGCGTCGTCTTGATGTTCCGCAACAGCACCTTTGCCCGCCACAGACGGTCGCCGTTCTTCGGGTCGTAGCCGATCAGCAATCCCGTTCCGCCCACCACGATTTCGTCGCCGCTGTCGGTTTTACAGATCACCGGGTGCGAATAATTGACCGCCATGTCATGCCGGTCATCTTTCCAAAGCACGTTGCCGTTGGTCTTGTCCAGCGCGTACAGCGAGGGGTACAGATCGTCATCCTGCACGAACAGCACCATGTTCTTGTAGAGCACCGGCGACATCGCCGGCCCCCATTTGAAAACGAAAAACGGACGCGGCATTTCTTTGTGCCAGTCGTCTTCACCATTTTCGGCGTTGAGTGCAAGCAGGCCGTGCGTGGCAAGATAAAGGTAGACCCGCTGCTCGTCCGCGGCGGGCGTCGTGCTGGCGTGGCTGTTGGTCTCGTGAATTTCGAGCGGCTTGCCGGTGTCCCACTTCCGCATCCAGAGTTGTTTTCCGCTGTCGGCATCGAAGGCGAATAAGGCGGTCGTTTCTTCATCCAGCATCCCCGTAACAAACACCCGTCCGGCCGCGACCACGGGTGAACCGACTCCGTCACCCAACTTGGCCGTCCAGCGCATGTTCTCGGTATCAGAGAATTCCACCGGCAGCGGATAGGAACCGGTGGAAATCCCGCTACAGTTGGGACCACGAAATTGCGGCCAGTCGTCGGCCTGCAGCGGCGCCGCAGATTGTAATATTAGCGAGACGGAGACAATCCAAAGCGCGTAGCAGGGCACAGAAGATTTCATGTCCAACTCCGTTGCGAGGGGGGAGGTCTTGGTTCTCAGCCGAACTGGGCGCAGTGCGGTGTCGTGTGTCCACTGTACTCCCTCCTCCGGACGATTCCAAGCTGATTGCGAGGTTGACTCTCTCTGACCGGACGATCCGGTTGATCCGCCCGCAACGGCGGCAGTAGAATCAGAGTGTCGCGGCAGTCTTGTTCTACCTGCGAGACGAAAGGTCCTTCTGATGTCCCGATTGCTCCAATCGCGCCGCGGCGCGCTCAGAGGATTGTGCGAAATCGGAAGTCTCAGCGCGATGGGGCTGAGCCTGCCGCAACTGGTGCAGGCGGACGAGGCAGCCCGCAGGCAGCCAGCAAACACGAATGCGGCCGCAAATCCACCAGCCAGAGCGAAATCCTGCATTTTGTTCTTCATGGAAGGCGGACCGTCGCACATCGACCTGTGGGACCAGAAACCGGGCGCTCCGAGCAATATTCGCGGTCCGTATCAGCCGATTGCGACGTCGCTGCCCGGGATGCAGGTCTGCGAGCATCTGCCCGGCTGGGCGCGGGTCATGGACCGCATGTGTGTGATCCGCTCCGTCACACACCGCTTTGTCGACCATAACGCCAGTTCTTACTACGCGCTCACCGGACAAATTCCGCTCCGCGACGGCCAGTTGATACGTGGCCCCTCGCCGCAAAACGCCCCGCCTGTGGGGAGCGTGGTCGCCAAGCTCAAACCGAGCGGCAAGCCGTTGCCCGACTACGTGCACATTCCCAAACGGATGTTCAATTGCGGAAACTTCATTCCCGGCGTGTTGGCCGGATATCTGGGCGACGAATACGACCCGTTCATCACCGGCGATCCCAGCGTCGATGATTTCCGCGTGCCAAGCCTGCAACAACAACTCAGCGACGTACGCTTCGACCGCCGCCGCGACTTGCAGACCCGCATCGGTGATATCTTTGACGACGCGCACGCCAATCGCCAGATTACGCGGCTCGATGCCTTCTACGAAAAGGCGTATTCGCTGCTCACCTCACCGGAAGCGGCCAACGCGTTCCGGCTCGATTCCGAGCCGCACAAACTCCGCGAGCGCTACGGCGGGCGCAAAGTGGTCAGCGGCCATCGCGGCAACGGCTTGCCGCATCTCGGGCAATCATTCTTGCTGGCCCGGCGGCTGGTTGAAGCGGGCGTACGGCTCGCCACCATCTGGGCGGGCGGTCAGGCGTTCGACGGGCATCGCGATTTGTATCCCGCGCTGACCAACGGCCTCTGTCCGCCGACCGACCGTGGTTTTTCGGCGCTGATCGAGGACCTCGATGAGCGGGGGCTATTGGACGAGACGCTGGTGGTAGCGGTCGCCGAATTCGGCCGCACACCGAAGCTGGGCCAAGTGACCTCCTCCGCCGGAGCCAACGCCGAAGGCCGCGACCACTGGCCGCACTGTTACACGGCGTTTCTAGCGGGAGCAGGGGTCAAAGCAGGGACCGTCTACGGAGCGTCGGACGGATTCGCCGCGTATCCCAAAGAGAACCCGGTCAGTCCCGGCGATCTGGCGGCCACGATTTATTCGCTGTTGGGCGTCGATCCAAAAACGCGGATCCGAGACGCATTCAACCGTCCGCATTCACTGGCAGAGGGCCAGCCGATTGAGGGTGTGATGGCATAAGTCGATCAGAACTCAATCGTCTTCAGATACCCCGGAGGCTGGCGCACGCGGGTTGCTTGTTCAAAGGCGTACGCGTAACCGATTAGTTTCGCTTCCTGATAAGCGCCCGCGAAAAAGGAAAGTCCGACCGGCAAGCCATATACGTAACCGGCAGGGACGGTAATGTGCGGATAGCCGGCCATTGCGGGCGGCGTGGAACACCCGGAGAATCCGTCTCGCGTCACAATATTGTCCCCTACAAGTGGATCGATCGGGAACGCCGGCGATCCTTCCGTGGGGGCGATGAATGCATCCAAACGGTGCTCGCGGAGCGCTTTGTCGATCCCCTCCTCACGGGCGAGCCGCCGGCACTCGGCCGCGAGCTTCAAGTAAGCCTCATCTGCCAGGTCTCCCTTGGTATTCGCCGATTCAAACAGTTCTTGTTGAAAGAGCGGCATGACCTCCTCGGCATGTGCGCGGTTGAAGTGAATCAATTCGTCAAGATTCTTCACCTTGGCCAGCGGGTGCTCCGACAGGTAGCGGTTCAAGCTGGCCTTGATTCCATACAAAAACAGTTCCACTTCGAGTTTGCCGAAAAACGGCAAACTGCTGGCACAGACCGGATCAATGATTTCCGCACCCAGTTGCCGCAACGTCTCAATCGCTGACTCAATGACGGCGTCGGTCCCTTCATGCACGCCAAAGCATTCGCGGGCGACGCCCAATCTGGCTCCGGAGAGTGCACCTGAATCGAGAAACTTGCAGTAATCCGGCTCGCTGCGGCCCACGGAGTCCTCAGTCGCCGGATCGCGCGGATCGATGCCGATCAGTACATTCAACAGCACGGCGACATCTGCAACAGACCGTGCCATCGGGCCGACCGTGTCTTGCTGCGCGGCCACGCCGATTACGCCGCTGCGGCTCACCAATCCGACTGTCGGTTTGAGACCGACGATGCTGTTGCTGGAAGCAGGACGGACGATCGATCCGTCGACTTCCGCACCGAGCGCTGCTGTGCAAAGATTCGCCGCGACCGCCACCGCCGATCCGGAACTGGATCCGAGCGGGCTGCGGTCGAGGACGTACGGATTGCGGACCTGGCCGCCGCGGCTGCTCCAACCGCTGCAGGCCCGCGACGAGCGGATATAACCCCACTCGCTCATGTTCGCTTTACCAAGGATGACTGCACCCGCAGCGCGAAGTTGTTCCACCACAAACGCGTCGCGCGGGGCGATGTTTCCCTCCAGCGCCAGCGAGCCGCCGGTCGTTGTCATTTGATCGGCGGTGTCGATACTGTCTTTGACGAGTAGCGGAATCCCGTGCAACGGCCCTCGTACGGTTCCAGACGCCCGCTCGCCGTCAAGCGTCGCAGCGATCTCCAACGCGTCTGGGTTGACCTCAATCACCGCACGCAGCAATGGTCCGTCCGCGTCAATTTCAGCAATGCGGGCGAGAAACGCTTCGCAGAGCCGCGCCGACGTCCATTGACCTTCCTCAAATAGCGTCTGCAGCTCTGAGATGCTAAATTCCGGCGGAGTCATCGGATCCTCCCGCTGCGAGTTTGATCTTCCGTTCACCTGCGCTAGAATTTGTAGCAGAATAGAAACTGTTGCTTCCAGTTCGGCCTAAGTTCCGCGCGGCCCAGTGCCATGATTGAATTCCTCTCCATCAGCCCCAAAATCCGCGTCCTGCCGATCATTCACGGCAGCGGCGATTTTGCGGTCGAAGTGCGGCGGGTGATGTTGGCGGAACAGTTTGACTGTCTCGCCGTGCCGCTGCCGCCGTCGTTTCAACGGGACGTCGAGGCGGCGATCGATCATCTGCCGGCAATCTCGCTGGTCTTGCAGCGGGAGAGCTTGCCGCAATACGGCTCGCAATGGACTCCTGACGACGATGACGATCAAGAACCTGACGATCCGCAGGCGAGTTATGTTCCGATCGATCCCTGCCAGGGGGTAATTGCGGCTCTGCGGATTGCCATTCAAGAACATCTGCCGCGGGCGTTCATCGATTTGGAAGTCGAAGAGTTTGTCGAGCATTCCGCGGTCCTGCCCGATCCGTACGCCGTAAAGCAGTTGCCGCTTGACAAATTTGCTGCGGGAATTTTGCCGGCGATTCCCCGCCCGCGGCAGGACCAGGTCTGCGATCGGATCGCGACGATGGCAGCGCGGTTGCGCGACTTGGAAACGCGTTTCGAGTCAATTCTGTTCATCTGCTCGCTGGTCGACTGGCCCTGGATCCGTGAAGCATACACCGAAGCACGGGCGGCGGAGTTCGAGGACGACGAGGTGTTCGAGACGGAGACGTACCGCGCGGATCCGCAGACGCTGTTGTTCATGACCGGGGAACTGCCGTTTATCACGGGACTCTACGAACGCGCGCGGGCGGAGTTGGACGACGACGAAAACCTGTCCGTCGACGGCGTCAAAGCGATGCTGCTTGTCGCGCGGGAGAAATACCGCAAGGACCTGAAGACACGCGCGCGGCCGATCACGCCGCACCTGTTTGCGCAATACCTCAAATACGTACGCAATCTATCGCTGATCGAACGGCGGTTGACGCCCGATTTGTATACCTTGATCGTCGCCGCTCAGCAGTTTGCTGGCGATCAGTTCGCCATGCAATTGGCGGAGACCGCCCGCGAGTATCCGTACACGACTGATCTGCCGTTTGAGACAATCCCGATCAGCATCGGCCGCACGCGGCTGCCCGACGGAGAGATTGTCGGACTCAAGAACCGTCTGCCCGGAACGCCGGTTTCTTGGCGAACCTGTGAATTGCAGCGGCGGCCTGAGAAAATCGAACAGGAACGTTGGCGGCTCCGCTGGGATCCGTACCGGCAATGCAGTTGGCCTCCGGAAGACGAGTCGATCGAAAACTTCCGCACGCACGTCAAAGACCAGGCCAATGCGATTATCGGCGCTGATTTGGCCCGTAGTGAAAAGTTTCAATGCAGCATCAAGGACGGATTGGACATTCGTGAGACGCTCCGCAATTGGCACACCGGCGATTTGTACGTCAAGGTGATTCCACCCAGCCGCGGTGGGTTGGATTGCGTTGTCATGCTATTTGATTCGCCCGCCGACCCGCGGGATTATCCCTGGCGGGTGACGTGGATGGCCGAGCATCACGACGAATCGACGTTGGCGCTGTTTGCGACCGACTACCGGCAGGAGATGGTTGGTCCGGGAATTGGTCTGGCAACTTACGGTGGCGCCCTGTTCTTATTTCCACCGCGCCCCGTCCCCGACATCTGGACCGACCGCCGTCTCGATTTCGCCGAAACGCTTGAAGAGCGGCTGATCGCCGGAGGATGCCTGCACAGCCGCGAACGGCACATTGCCGTGTTAAGCCATCTGCCCCCCGGCCCCGGCTGGCGGCGGTTGGCCAAACGGCACGGCAAACGCTTGGTGCACGTGCCGCTGAACCGCTTCAGCCAGTCGACGGTTGCACAACTGCGGCTGGTGCACGTGCTCAACGGCCAACAGGTCCGCAGTTACGCGGCGCATTTTATTCGTAAGGCGTAGCTCCGCGCTCCCGGACTACCGCAGGCGAACAAAGTTAATCGGTAAGTATTTAGCAGTCTGAAGCGATGTTGGCCGAAGGCCAATTTCACCGTAGCCAGGGGCAACGCCCCTGGTGTGAAAGACGATCCAAATCCAATTGGCTGAAGGCCATTGTCACAAACGACGTCGGAAGGTTGTTGCCGCTTCAATGGTGAATATGGCCTTCAGCCAATGATTCCCTTTGGCGGAACTCGACTCCCAGGGCGATGCCGCTGGGCTACGATGAAAGAGGCCGTTGGCCAAAAGACTCCTTGAGGGATTTGGGCCGTTGTGGCGGTTTCCCGACCACTGCTTCACCCTGCTAAATTGAAATGTAAATTGATTGACGACCGCTTGCGGCCGTGAGCGACGCGGCATGCTATCACTCTGGTTCCCAAACCGGAGTTTGGGAACCAGGGTAATGCATGAGCTGTCTGAATTGAAACGCGGACCTGCGCAGATTATCGCTGAGTGTGAATCCGTTCTCCGCGATAATCTGCGTTGTAAATTGGTTTCTCGACAATCGTACGAAATCCGTCGCCGGCCGGCCTCAAAATTTGAATGAGTCCCGACGCAGATTGTCATCTGAAAATGCCGAACCATTGCCCCAACGGGGCAAAACAAGTCAGCCCAGGGCGAGGTCGCGTGAGCAGAGCGAACGCACCGCCGCCCTGGGGGTGGGATATCAATTCGTCACACCAGCCCTGAATGGGCGGAACGAGAAGCGGGCGCTCGCTGCGGATTACAAAATATTGTTTCGCCCATTCAGGGCTTTTTTGTTGCCTTCACTCAAACCCAGGGCGACGCTGCGCGGCGTTGCCGCTGCGCTCTGCCCTGGGCTGACTTGTTTGGGCCCCTTCGGGGCGGGGTGCTCTTTGAAATTTCATATGATGACGATGCTTCTTCATTGCGTCGTGGACGATCCAGATGAGATTGGTTCGCGGCGATTTGACGGTATTGCAGACCGTCTGATCAATGGCAAAAGCTGAATTGGCTCCTCGTGGAACTTCGCCCTCACTGCGTCCCCAGCGAATGACAGCTTGCGCAGAGTGAGATTAAGGTTCGCCGTCGCCGAAGAAATCGGGCATCCGTTGTATTGTGCCGGTGCCGTCGACGCAGCCTAAAACCGTCTCCGCTTCGCAGAGCAAGACTTCATCGCGGTAGACCTGATAGTTGTGCACCAGCTTCGCGGGGGAGGAGCGGACCAACTCCGTCTTGACGGTCAGCAGGTCGTCGTAGCGGGCCGGGGCGCGGTAGCGGACTTCGATTTTGACGACCACGATGAACAACCCCTGCTCCTCGACGGCGCGATAATTGCCGCCCGAGGCGCGCAACAACTCCGTGCGTCCCATCTCGAAAAAGTTGAGATAGTTGGCATGGTGCAGATAGCCCATGGCGTCGGTTTCGTTGTACCGCACGCGGACTTGGATCTCGTGTTCGCGAAGCATCTCTCTGGGGCCGGTCGGTTCGCGCGGCGCCGCGTCTAGAATCTGGCTGTTGCCGGCAAAGGGGCGTCGTAGGTCCGCTCTTGCTGTTCTTCTTCTCCCAACTCCAATTTATCGAGCGAGATTTGGTACAGCTGCTTGCCGGCCGGTGTGGGATAATTGCCGTCGATACAGGCTTGGCATAAGGAATCCTCCGGCACGCCGACACACCGCGCGATGGCATCGACAGGCAAATACTTCAAGCTGTCAGCGCCAAGAGTTGAGGCCATCTCCGCTTCAATCTCGGGGGTCAGCGGCTCACCTTGCAGGAATTGCGGGGCGAACAGTTCGCTGATCCGTGACATGTCGATCCCGTAGAAACAGGGCGCAATAATCGGCGGGCAGGCGACCCGCACGTGCACTTCTTTCGCTCCGCCGCGTTTCTTGAGCTGCTTGACCAGCACTTTCATAGTGGTCGAGCGGACGATGGTGTCTTCGACCAACAACACCCGCTTGCCGCGCAGCACCTCGGGCAGGGGCGTGTACTTGGTTTTCGCCTTTTCGGCGCGGTTGGCCCCTTCGATAAACGTCCGGCCGACATACCGATTGCGGATCAGGCCTTCCAACGAGGGGATCTGCAGTTGATAGGCCAAGCTGTCGGCGGCCGCCTTGGCGGTGTCCGGAACCGGGACGACGATCGTATCGTCGTCGATCGGCACATCCTCGACGCGGGCGAGTTCTTCTCCCAGACGTTTGCGTGTGAGATAAACGCTCTGATCGTCGAGCGTGCTGGCGACGTTGGCGAAGTAGATCCACTCAAAGAAGCAATGGGCCCGCTGCGGGCTGGCGGTGAATTGCTGGATCGAAAACTCGCCGTTGCGGATGATCACCGCTTCGCCGGGATGCAGGCTCTTAATGCTCGATTCGCGAAACCCGAGGTTGGCCAGCGCGACACTTTCACTGGCGGCTGCAAACAGCGGGCCTTCCTTCGCGTAGCAGAGGGGGCGGATCCCCAACGGGTCGCGGGCCACAAACATATCGCCGAGAGCATTGAGATAGACAATGTTATACGCGCCGTCGAGCAACAAGCTTAGTGTCGTGAGCATCTCGATCATTTCCGGCCGGCGGTCGCCGGAAAGCTGCTGACAGATCAGATGCATCAACACTTCGGTGTCGGTCTCGCGGGCGAGATGGAAGTCGGTCTCGGAGAGAATCTCATCCCGCAACCGCGGATAGTTGGCCAGTTGGCCGTTGAATCCAAAACTGAACCACTTGGGCTTCTCAATGTGGTGCCGCTCGAACGGCTGGGCGTAACTCTTGTCATCCTTGCCGCACGTCGCGTAACGGACGTGGCCAATCGCCGCCCGGCCCGAGTACTCGTCCATCAGCTTTTTGTAGCTTTCCTGATGGTTGAGATGAAATACCTCGGTGACGGTCCCCACATCCCGGTGTGTATCGATCAATTGTTTTCGATGGGGATTGAACGAGGTCATCCCTGCCGCCAACTGGCCGCGATTTTGGATGTCGAGCAGCAATCGGGGCATGAGATGCGAGGTGTATTCCGGTCCCTGCGGTGGGGCCAGTGGGCTGACGCCGCGATCGGGAAGGTGGTAGACCGCGGCGACGCCGCACTCATGGTTCAACTCGGCCATTGCTGATTTGGAAACCGCTGATGGATGGAGTGGAAGGCGGGGGGACGTAGTAAAGAGTCTTTACGATTTCTTAACACGTCACGTCCTCATCATACTCAACGACCGGGGTTGAACCAACCGACAAATTTCACAATGTTCCGCCCAATTTCAGATTAGCATGCGGATACGCCACTGATTGTGAAAGTGCGGCAAACTTTGATCGTCGGGAGAGATTTGAGTCGAGTTGCCGCCGTTTGATTCATCCAGTAAATTCAAGGTTTCGGCCGCGCGTGCGCGGCATTGTTCGCCACAGTTAGGGGGCGACGGCGCGTTGACCTGGGCGTTTGGTCCCGGTCGAGCACTCGAGGGTAGGCATGTATCGCGGAATGGGGTTGGGCGGTGGTGAATCTGGTACGCCGTGAGGTCATCGAGACGGCGCAGACTTTGGTCGTCAAGGTGGGGACGAGCGTCCTTTCCAACGAAGACGATACGCTCAATTTGGCCCGCCTACAGCAATTGGCTGAAGAGATACACCATGTCCGCGAGACCGGACGTCGCGTTGTGGTCGTCTCTAGCGGGGCGGTCGGTGCCGGGATGGGGCTGCTCGGGTTGTCGCGGCGCCCGCAGGACTTGCCGCACCTGCAGGCCGCCGCCGCGGTCGGGCAAGCGAGATTGATTCGCCACTACGACGACTGTCTGGCCAAGCATGGATACCATGCGGCGCAGCTCTTGCTGACCGCCGGTGACTTCGAAAACCGGGCGCGGTATCTAAACGTCCGCAACACTCTGCTGACGCTGTTCGAAAACGGCGCTGTGCCCATCGTCAATGAAAACGACACCGTCTCGGTCGAAGAAATCGGGTTCGGCGACAACGATCGGCTCGCGGCGCTGGTGACGAACCTGTTGCATTCGCCGCTTCTAGTCGTCCTCTCAACGGTTGACGGATTGCTCGATGGTCCGCCGTCCGATCCCCGGACGAAAACAGTTCCGCTGGTCGAATCGTGGGATGACGCGCTTCTCGACTTGGTCACCGCTGACCAGAGTCGACGCGGGACGGGGGGGATGCGGACAAAGCTCGAAGCGGTGAAAACGGCCACGGCGGTTGGCGAGAACGTCATCATCGCCAACGGAACCCAGCCGGATGTGCTGTCGCGCGTCCTGGCGGGAGAGGAAATCGGCACACTGTTTCTGGCACAAGGGGCCGCCGTCCCCGCATGGAAACGGTGGATTGGCTATACCGTTCCACCCAAGGGCCGTCTGATCTTGGACAGGGGAGCGCGCGTCGCGATCGAGCGCAACGGTCGTTCGTTGCTGGCGATTGGGATCGTCAAGGTTGAGGGAAATCCCGAAAAGGGCGATGTTGTCGCTTTTCTGGACGAGAACGGACAGGAATTCGCCCGCGGTTTGACCAACTATGCAGCGGCGGAAATCCGCCGCGTGGCTGGGAAACGGAGCGAAGAAATCGCCGAAATGTGCGAATCACTTCCCTATGTGGAGATCGTGCACCGCGACAATCTCGTCGTGACCAGCGCCGGATCTCCACCTTCAACAGGGGGTTGAACCCTCCCCAACTCCTGGAAATTCGATAGAAACTCGGCTGATCCGGCAGCCTTAAGCACTACTCTTCCCGGTAACGGATCGCTAGAATACCCAATGCGGACGACGGGACTGACCCTCCCATGAAGGGGAATTCGCAAACGTTGTTTGCCGCGTCACGCGGTGAGACGAGTTGCGAGTTTTGAATGAACGCACTCCGGTGGGTTAAAACAGTCCCAGTCAATCGTCCGATGACTGAGCAGTGCGGCGAATTCGTTGCGCAGTTTGCGTGGTGCCGTTGTGAGACCCGCGTTCGGGTTGACTAGGCCACCGCGTTGGGGCAGCTTTAACACGAGGAGTCGATCGCTGCCGTCAGTTGCGATATGCCGTATGGCTTTTTTCGTTACATTATTATGGATCATGACGGCGTTACTTAAGTTCAGGAAGTCGTCGGACGTTTCGCCTCTCTGTCAATCCTCTGTGGCGGTGTGACAACCTTGAAAGCCATCATTAGCGACATTCACGGAAACATTGAAGCGCTCGAGGCCGTGATCGCGGACATTAAGAGTCAGGGCATCGAGGACATCTACTGTCTGGGTGATGTCGTCGGCTACGGGCCGAATCCGCGCGAATGCATCGACCTCGTCATGGAAACCTGCCAGGTCTGCCTGTTGGGAAACCACGATCAGGGCGCGTTGTTCGATCCGGAGGGCTTCAACGCCGGAGCGGAGCGGGCAATCTTTTGGACGCGTAGCGTGTTGGAATCCGGCGATCAGCAAAGCAATGACCGACGCTGGGAATTCCTCTGCGACTTGCCCCGCATGTTCAACGACGGCGATTTCAAATTCGTGCACGGTTCCGCTCGGAATCCGTTGAACGAATATGTTTTTCCGGAAGACATTTACAACCAGCTAAAGATGGAGCGGATTTTCGGCTTGATCGACCGCTATTGTTTTCAAGGCCACACGCACGTTCCCGGCATTTTTACGGAGAACTTAAATTTCTTCACGCCGGCGGAAGTCGACCACGAATTTGAATTGACCGACCAGAAAGTGATGGTCAATGTTGGCTCGGTCGGTCAGCCGCGAGACGGAGATCCGCGGGCCTGTTATGTCGTCTTGGAAAACGGGCAGCCGACTTCGTCATCCAGCGAGGATTCCGACGATCAATCCGAAGAGGAAACAGCACAGGCTTCCGGCCTGACGAAACTGATCTACCGCCGTGTCGATTACGGGTTCGACGAGACTGCGGCCAAGATCTACGACATACCCGACCTCGACAACTTTCTAGGCGATCGCCTGCGGGACGGCCGGTAACCCATGCAACAGAATCAACGCTTTTTGCTGTTTATGGTGGCCTCCTTCGCGCTCATCTTCGGGTGGGCGTGGCTGAATCACGCCATGCGGCCGCCGCAGCCTCAGAAACCGGTCGCACAGGATGAAGCCGTTGTCGACGACGACGGACCCGCCGGCGACGATCTTCCGCCCAAGGCGGACGACCCGCAGAAGGACAAAGCCGAAGTCGCCGCCGCCAAGCCGGATCAGCAGCCGGCGCCGGAACCGAAACGGGAACATAAACAGTTTCCCCGGCAAACCGTCGAACTCGGATCGAAAGATCCCCAAACCGGTTACCGGCTTGCGGTGTTGGTCAGCTCACGCGGAGCGGTGATTGAAGATATTGAGCTCAACGACAAACGATACAGGAGCTTGGCTGACAAAGACCAGCCGCTCAGAGTTGTCGGCGACGTCGGTTCGCACGATCCTGAAGAGTTCATTGAAAAACGCGAACAGCAGGATCGCCTGGTCCTCAAGGTCCATTCGATCTTCCGCCGCCATTGTTACAAGTGTCACGCAGGTAAGAAGCCAAAAGGCGGGTTTCGTATCAATACCCGCGACGGTCTTCTCGCCGGCGGCGATACCGGACCCGCGATTATTCCGGGCGATTCAAGCAACAGCCTGCTGGTCGAGGCGATTCGCGGGGAGCATCCGGACGTCAAGATGCCGCCCAAACGGGAAGGGAAAAGTCTTACAGCCGAAGAGATCGGCGACGTCGACCGTTGGGTCGATGAGGGGGCGCCGCCGCTGTCGCCGGTGACGATGCAGGTGACCGTCCCGCAAATCGAAGGCCAGTTCGCCGAACTGGGCGAATCCCTTAGCACCATCGATTGGGAATTGGTCTCGCCGCCCGATGACACCGAACGTGCGGAATTCCGCATCACTTCGCCGGACGGTAGTCTCGAGTTCACCAAGACCTACCGGCTGCACAAAGTCGACGAGGAGAACAAGGACGACGAAGCCGCCGCCTATACGATCGACTTTGATTTCAGCATCAAGAATCTCTCAGACAAAGCACACGACGTCAATTATGTGCTGCAGGGGCCTGTGGGAGTGCCCTTGGAGAATGCGGACTACGCCCGCAAATACCGGGATGTGCAATTCGCCTACCTGGACAAGGAGAGCGGACGATTCAACTCCGACTCGCTTTCAGCAAAAGAGATCGCAGAGGGCGAGACTAGCCGCTGGGAGCAGCCGATTCTGAAGTACATCGGCGTCGACGTACAATACTTCGCCGCGTTGCTCCAGCCTGCTGAGGAACTAACGGCGGACGATTCGCACTTGGCGAGCTACACGCAGTCCGCAGTGGAAAAGGTTGAAGACGATCCCGCACTGAGCGATATCAGCGTCTCGATCACGTCGCAGGATATCGATCTCAAACCGGGAGATTCCGTCGCGCATCAATATGAACTGTTCGCCGGCCCTAAACGCGAAGATCTGCTCGCCTCGAAAGGGGCCGAGAGCATTATGGATCTGGGATGGTTCGGCGCGATTGCCAAGTTGATGCTGCTGTTATTGGGAGCATTCCACTACGTGATTCCCAACTACGGCGTCGCGATCATCATGCTGACGGTGCTCGTCCGGCTGTGCATGTTTCCTCTCTCGCGGAAACAGGCCTTGGGCGCCGCCAAGATGCAGGAGATTAAGCCGGAGATCGACGCGCTGAAGAAGAAGTACGGCAATGACCGCGAAAAAATGGGCCGGGCCCAAATGGAGTTGTTCCGCAAACACAAGTACAACCCCTTCAGCGGCTGCCTCGTGCTGTTTATCCAGATGCCGGTCTTCTTCGGACTGTACCGCGCGCTCAGTTCCAGCGTCGATTTGCGGCGCGCGTCGTTCCTGTGGATCGATAATCTGGCTGCCCCGGACGCGCTGTTTCAACTGCCGTTTACACTGCCCTATTTGGGCGACGAGTTCAATCTGTTGCCGATTTTGACCATCGTGCTGTTTATCGTGCAACAAAAGATGTTCATGCCGCCCCCCACGGATGAGCAGTCGGCAATGCAGGCCAAGATGATGCAGTACATGATGGTCTTCATGGGCTTCATGTTTTACAACGTCCCTGCCGGTCTGTGCATCTACTTCATCTCCTCCAGCCTGTGGGGAATTGCGGAGCGAAAACTGCTCCCCAAAGTCCAAAAACAAGCGGAAGCCAACGAGAATCAGGACACTGAGACCTCCACTGCTGGTACGTCAGCGCCCGCCACGACGAAAAAAGCTTCACCGAAGGTTGGGGCTGCCAAGCGAAAATCCCGCAATCGACGCTGAACCGCTGAGGGCTCTTCGGGAGAATGCCTCTTGCCCTGCACGACACCATCGCGGCTCTTGCATCGCCGCCCGGTCCCGCGTTTCGGGGAATTGTGCGCCTGAGCGGCCCGGAGGTGCGCGAATCGCTGTCGGGCCTGTTTCGGCCGGATAATCTCGCGACGTGGGAAACGTCTGTCCTCCCTGTCCTCCCTGTCCGCCATTCCGGCTGTTTTTGGCTCGATGAAATTGGACGCGACATCCCTGTGAGCCTTTATCTGTGGCCCACGCCGCGGAGCTATACAGGGCAACCGATGGCGGAGATTCATGCGATCGGGTCTCCGCCCCTGTTGGAAGCGATGCTGGCGGCACTCTACGCGGGCGGGGTCCGCCCGGCGCGCGCGGGCGAGTTCACACTTCGCTCGTTTCTCGCGGGGAAGATCGACTTGGTACAAGCCGAAGCGGTGCTGGGGGTGATCGATGCCGACGATCACGTCCAGCTCAACCGCGCACTGGCACAACTCGCGGGCGGCATCTCTGGACGGATCGGCGAAATCCGCGTCGATTTGATCGCGCTGTTAGCTGATCTCGAAGCGGGGTTGGATTTCGCGGACGAAGATATTGATTTCATCAGCGCGCAGGAAACCACAAATCGATTGGCGCGGGCCGAGGAGTCCGTCACCCGGTTGCTGGATCAGGCGGCTCAGCGGATGCGTTCGACTGGTGCGGCGCGAATCGTGCTCGCGGGTCCGCCGAACGCGGGCAAGAGCACTCTGTTCAACGCGCTGGCAGGGCGGGCCGCCGCACTGGTGTCAGCAACCGCCGGCACGACTCGCGACTATTTGACCGCCGAGCTAACCTGGCATGGCAGACGCGTCGAATTGATCGACACGGCCGGACTGGAGTCGGCGGCGGAGGGTCCGTTACAGACGGCGCTCGAAATCAGCGACGTTCAACTCAAACAGGCAGACCTAATCCTCTGGTGCACACCGATTGACCAGCCGGACACGCAGACTCTTGACGCCGCGATTCCCGTTGAGCTTCCGAAACTGCACGTGCTCACCAAGAGCGATCTTTGCGCCGCGCCTCCCGCTGACGAAATCGCCGTGAGCGCAACGACGGGAGCAGGGCTGGAGAATCTAACGACGGCCGTTGTCGCGCGCCTTTCACAAGCCTCGACATCTCGGGGCGAGTTGTTGGGTACGACAGGCGCCCGCTGCCGCGACAGCCTGCTCGGGACGGTCCAAGCTCTCCAGCAAGCGCAGGAGATCGCCGAAGCGGGGCTGGGAGAGGAATTGTTATCGATCGAAGTCCGCACTGCACTCGACGAATTGGGAAAGGTCAGCGGCGCGGTCTACACGGACGATATCCTCGATCGCATCTTCAGCAAATTCTGTATCGGAAAGTGACGTCGCCGTGCGCTGTTGCCAACGATGTGCCGTGGCGGCGTGACGACAGCTGTAGGGTCCGCTGTGCGGACCGCCACAGATCACCTTCACGTCGTTTGAACATCCCACGCTTGCGTTTGATCTGTTCTGAGATGTGCTTGGCAACAACCACATTTTTGTCGCACCACAAGAATGGTCCGCACAGCGGACCCTACTGACAGTTCCAATCGTGCGATCCGCTTTGGTGGCGTGACGACAGTATCGATCCGGCTAAAAAATGTGGTATGCTGCCGCTGAAATTGCGCACGGTAGTAACCGGAAACTATAGTGGAAGGCAGACTATGCAAGTTGCCGTAATCGGGGCGCGCGGCCAACTCGGCACCGATCTCATCTCCATTCTGGGCGATGACGCCCTGGCGCTCGATATCGAAGAAATCGACATCACCATCGCGGATGATGTTGCGTCCTTGATGCGGAAAGTCCGACCCGGATTTGTGATCAACGCGGCGGCGTACAATCTTGTCGATCGCGCCGAAGAGGAGCCGGAGGTCGCCTATCGCGTTAATGCCATTGGACCGCGGAATTTGGCGATCAGTTGTTCCGAGGTCGGTGCCAAACTGTTGCACGTCAGCACCGACTTCGTGTTCGGTCTCGATTCTCAGCGGACGACACCGTACCGCGAAACCGATCCGCCAGGTCCGCTGAGTGCCTATGGGTTGAGCAAGCTGGCGGGCGAGTATTTTGTCCGTAGCTTGTGTCCGCAACATTTCGTCGTGCGGACGTGCGGGCTCTACGGCGTGGAATGTTCGCGGGGTAAGGGCAACTTCGTGGAGACAATGCTGCGGTTGGGAGCGGAGCGCGATGCGTTGGATATCGTCAACGACCAACGTTGCACTCCCAGTTGGACAATGAATATCGCCAGAGCCATAGTAGCGCTGATGGAAACTGAGCAATTCGGCCTCTATCACGCCACCGACAGCGGCGACATGACGTGGTACGAATTCGCCGCCGAAATCTTTCGCCAGTCGGGGATGACGGTCAAACTCAATCCGATCACGTCAGCGGATTTTGGCGCCGCGGCGCAGCGGCCTGCCTACAGCGTGCTGGATTGCGGGAAGCTCACTGAGGCGACCGGAGTTGAACTGCCTGCATGGCAGTCGGCACTGGCGGAATACTTGCAGAAGCGTCCAGGTGGCGCGGCGTAACGTTGTGCGATCAATCTCTGCACGCGGAACAATTACAATGAAACTCGACGACCTTGCAAATTCGCTTGAGCAAACAGCGGCCGACGGACAGATCGGAACTCCGGTGGCGCTGCGGATCTATTTGCGGCATGCCGACCGCGATGCGGACGGGAAAGAGCCGGCAGTCGCCGCAATTCTAATGGGCAACCGGTTGTTTCAGAGTGATCCGCAAAGGATCGTCGCCCAGGCCGCCGATCCCGGACAAACGAGCGTCCTCGTGAGCTACACATCCGGAGCGACGCTGTTTGTGACTGTTGAATGCGGGCTGACAGCCGAATCAACCGTGCAGTTATTGTTCATTGGCAATCACGGGGTGGCCAATCTGGAACCGGCCGGCTGGGATCCCAGCCGGCTGGAATTTGACGAGCGAGAAGCCGCTCCGCTGCGTGAGCAATTACTCGGTTGACGGTGCGACGGCAGCCCGATTTTGCCGGTCGCTGAGACCATGGGGGCTTTTCCCGAGCCGGATGCCGGGAGTACAATAGAGGTGCCTTTGCGGTCCGTCGAAACACGGGCGGTTAACGTGCCGGCGTCACGCTCTTGCATCTAAGGATACACGGCAACTCGAACACATCGCCGCCAATCATGAACAATTCCCAGGAGCGCTCATGGATTCCGCGGACCAGTGGATTGACAAGTTTCTGAAGCGGGTACGGATCGGTGAATTCCTGAAGCATGCCGCCGATTTTAGTGCTGTGTTCTTATTCACCTTCGGCACGATCGTGCTGTTGGTCAAGCTGCTGATGCCCGCATTGTGGCCGCACGTCTTGTGGTTGGCGCTGGGCGCTTTGCCAACGATGATCGCCGCGCGCTGGTATGTCCGGCGCGATTGGTGTCGCCGCGACGAATCAGTCGCCATGCTCGATAACGCGCTGCAGGCCGGCGGTCTGCTGATGACGCTTCATGAACGTCCCGACACGAACTGGAAGCAGCAATTGCCGCAGTTGGAACTGCAGTATCAGCAAGCACTGCCGAAGTATCGTCCCCGGCGGTTCGCAAGCTTTGTGGTTCTGCCGTTGATATTCGCCGTAGCGTCCTGTTTCGTCCCGCTCCGTGCCGCTTCGTCGGCGAGTTCCGCTGACAATCATGTGGCCCACCGGGCGACCGAGGAGTTGGAGGAGCTACTGGCGGCATTGAACGAGGCGCCAGTGCTTGAGGAGCAAGAGCAGGAACAACTGGAGCAAGAACTCCAGCGATTGGCTGATGAGACGGAAAAGACTCCCTTGACCAGCGAGAATTGGGAGACATTGGATGCGCTCCGCGAGCGGATGCAGATTCGATTGGATAGCACCGAGATGAATTTGACGAAAGCCCTCGAAGCGGCTGGACAACTCAAGCAATCTGGCGCGGACGGTGAGCAACTCACAGTCGAGCAGAAGCTCCGGTTGGAAAAAAACCTGACGTCAGCGCTTAAGAAGTTGCAGAACAAAGGACAATTTAAGAACGCGCCCGCTGAACTCCAGAAGAACTTGTTGGAGCTGATGAAAGACGGCCAATTGCAGCTTCCGCAAGATGCCGCTCAGCGTCAGCAGCAATTGGAAAATCTGCAGAAGCATCTCGACGACGAATTGCGAAAGCTGGACAAGATTCGTGAGCAACACAACTGCGGCCAGTGCCGTGGAGAAGGGCAACGCGACGGCCGGTCGGAGTCGGGACGAAACGGCCGGGGGGAACAGGGTCAGCGGCAAGGCGGCAATTCCTCACAGTCGCAAAACAACTCACGCCCCGGCAGCGGAGGAATCAATCGCGGGCGGGGTGATGCCCAGATGAGTTGGGGCGACGAATCGGACGAACAGGGGATCAAGTTTAAAGAACGGCTCCTGCCGGAAGGTCTGCAGGAACAACCCAAAGATGAAGTGAAGGGCATCAAGGCCTCGGCGCCCGATGTCGACCCTGCAACTGCCGCTACACGTGGATTGGCCAGGGAGGGAGGGCCGGCTGCGGGAGAAACAACAACTCGCCGCCGCCTCAGCCCCAAGCACCGTGCGGCCGTACGGAAGTTTTTCGGTAAAGCCGATCCGTGATCGTTGTTCGTCCGAATTAGTTGCTCAGCTTCACCGCCGAACATTCCATCAACTTGACCGACAATATACCCAAGAGGCTCGGCATGGATCGGGAGACTGCGGAAGTCGAGGACAACGCAGATGCTACGCAACAAGATGATGGCGGACTGGTTGCTCCACAAGACATTCAGGCAGCCCAAACCGTCCTCAAGCGGTTACTGGACGAGTTGCGACGCGCAATTCTCGGGCAGGATGAACTGCTGGAGTTGGTGGTGATATCACTGATGGCCCGCGGGCATATGTTGCTCGAGGGCTTACCCGGGCTGGGCAAGACCGAACTCATTAAGTCGCTCTCCAAATTGTTGGGACTGGAGTTTCGCCGCCTGCAGTTCACGCCGGATTTGCTCCCCAGCGATATCGTCGGTTCGCCGATCTTGGAGGAGAATCAACACGGCGCGCGAAGCCTCGTGTTTCATAAAGGACCGATCTTTGCCAACCTGGTTCTCGCCGATGAGATCAACCGTGCCAGCCCCAAAACTCAGTCCGCGCTGTTAGAGGCGATGCAGGAGCGACGCGTCACGGTATTGGGTGAAACCCATCCGCTGCCGCTCCCGTTTTTCGTGCTGGCGACGCAAAACCCGATTGAACTGGAAGGGACCTACCCGCTGCCCGAAGCGCAACTGGACCGTTTCACATTCAAGCTCAGCGTGCACAACGTCTCCAGCAGCACGTTGCAGGAGATCATCAGCACGCGGCAGCACGGCCGGCCGCCGGAGTTGGAGCCGGTGGTTGATGCATTGGAACTGGAAAATCTGTTCGACAAAGTCGATGCCATCCACTTACCCGACGCCGTTTCAAATTACATCGCCCGTTTGGTGACGGCGACGCACCCTGACCGCGACGACGCTCCCGAAGTGGTGCGGAAATTCGTCAAGTTCGGCGCTTCTCCGCGAGCGGCGATTGCGTTGGCGGGAACATCGCGTGCGGCAGCGCTGCTGGCGGGAAAACCGAACGTTGGATTCGACGAAGTGAAAAAGGTGGCCGGCAGCGTGTTGGGGCACCGCATGATTCTGGATTACGCTGCGCGGTTGGAGGGCTGGACACCGCAAAAAATGATCGACTCGCTGCTGGAGCAGGTTCCGGAAATCGGCCGGCATTTGCCGGAGGATCTCGCTCCCGCAGACGGATAACAGCACGATGGGAATCAACATGGGTGTATGCGATATGCGGCAGATCGGATGGGCGGTGGCGGTTTGCTGCTGCGTGCTTGCTGTATTGCCGTCGCGGTTGTCTGCATCCGGCGAAGAATACCGACTGAAGTCCAAGGATATCACGCTGAATGTCGATACCCGCTGGGCAGGGGGCAAAGCAGGGGGGTATCTCCCGGTTCGGATTCGCGTTACCAACAACGGCAAGGAGCGCGAATTACTCTTCCGATTTGTTCCGCAATCCAACAACAAGCTTCCCCAGGTCCGCAAGCGAGTCACAGTCGGACAGAACGCGACCCGCCAATTCACTTTGTCCATTCCGCTGGTCTCGGAAGCCGATTTCGGTTCGTACGGCCGGCTCGTCGTCTCGGAGGGCGGCCGTCCGCTGCAGGGGCTCGAAGCGTCAATATCGTTACCGGAAGCCGAGCAGGATTCCTTGAGCATGCCCTCATTATTGGTGATGTCGCCGAATAAGATCGACTGTGACCAATTCTCCAACGCCGCAACTCTGATCAATACCATGAGCCGCACACCTTCGAGCGGCGGGTATATCGTGCATCCCACGCAAACCGATTGCGAAGTCATTGAACCGGCGATGCTGCCGGATCGGGCCATCGATTACTCAGCGTTGGATACCATTGCGCTCTCGTTAGAAACGTTCGGGAAGTTGCCCGAAGGCCCGCGTGCGGCGATCATCAATTGGGTGCGGATGGGGGGGCATCTGATCATCACAAAAGCTGGCGTTCCGGCGGACAATTCGGCGGAATTGAACCGCTTACTGCCAATCTCAGGAACGAAAGGATGGAAGCCGGCGTCCAAGAATAACCGTCGCAAGTTGGTCTCCAGCTTTACCGATGAGGAAATTCAACAGGGGTTTTCGGGGAACTTGGGCCATGAGGGCTTCGTCGGAACGGATGCGGAAACTTCAGACCGCCGCTACGTCTGGAAAGTGAGTCCTGACACGTTTGCCGTTCATCGCTTGATGCTTGGTCATGTGATCGCGTTTCCGGACAATCCTTTTCCAGGTTCCGTCGAAGACTGGGTTTGGCTGTTGAACTCGATCGAGCCCGTCCGTGATTGGACGTGGACGTCCCGGCACGGGATATCGACCCGGCGGCCGGAGGCGTCGTTTCTGGAATTCACGATCCCCGGCGTGGGTGGTGTGCCTAAACTGGCGTTCATCGTCCTGATTAGCGGGTTTACCATCTTGATCGGGCCGATGAATTACTTTTTCTTGCGCCGCCGCCGGCAGTTGTATTTGCTGGTGGTCACCATTCCGGCCATCGCGTTTTTGACGAGTTGTTCACTGTTTGCCTATGCGGCAATCGCTGACGGATTCGGGGTCAAATCGCGGGCCCGAAGTTTCACGTTGCTCGACCAGCGGAATCGTTCAGCGATCTCTCTGAGCCGCTTCGCGCTGTATGCCGGAGTGGCGCCGTCCGACGGCCTGCGATTTCCCGAAGACACGGCCGTCTATCCGTTGTTGCCCCAGAGGAGAGAAGCCCCGCACGGACGCTGGGACTGGGACGGAGGTCAGCATTTGGCGATCGGGTGGATTCGCTCGCGCACGCCGGCGCAGTTCATGACCGTTTCCGAACGGACCGAACGCGGACGCGTGGAATTCTCACCCGGCTCCCAGCCGGGAACACTGCAGGCGGCCAACGGCCTCGAATGGGCGATCGACACGCTGTTCGTGGTGGACGAACAGGGCGGCCTCTTTTACGGATCCGATTTGCAGGCGGGTGGTACGACCGAGCTCACATCGATCGGACCGCAGAATTTGAAGAAAAGGCTGATGGAGATCTCGCAGGCACATCCGTTTGATATCAACAGCGCCCTCCCGGCGCGAAGCGTGTATGAGCCGTATGTGATCTCCGCGAGCGGATCGCTCCATCGCAGCGACATCGACTTTGAGTCAAGCTTTCTGGAAAGGCGGCTCAAGCAAACGTTAAGACCGATCTCGATCAGCGAGTTCACCTCTCAGCGCCGGATGTATCTGGCGATCCTCAGCGAGAGCCCCGGCTTGCACCTGGGATTGGAGAAAACGTCGCCACGAGGTGATTTTCATGTGCTGCAAGGATTGTATTGACGTACAGACCCATGTGTTGAATTACGTCTCACCATCAAACAGACGCTATGTCAGAATCCATCGCCGATACCAAGCCGATTGATCCCGCGCAGCCGGAGGCGGCGCCGGCCATTGAAATCGAGCATCTGCACCGCTTTTTCGGAAATCTGAAAGCGGTCAACAATGTCTCGTTCCGCGTTCATCCGGGCGAGGTGATGGGCTTTATCGGTCCCAATGGGGCGGGCAAGACCACCACGATGCGGATCTTGGCGACGCTCGACGTCCCGACTGCGGGCGACGCGTATGTCGGCGGCTATTCCGTCATCGATCAGCCTGATGAGGTCCGCCGAATATTGGGATTCATGCCCGACAGCTTCGGCAAATATCAGAATGTGAATGTGCTCGAGTATCTGGATTTCTTTGCGCGAGCCTACGGATTCCGCGGTGCCGAGCGGCGTGATGCGATCGAACGGGTGATGGTGTTCACCGAGCTCCACAAATTGGCGGAAAAACCGATCGACACGCTCAGCAAGGGGATGTCCCAACGGTTGGGGTTGGGCCGGACGCTGATTCACGATCCCGCAGTGCTTGTGCTGGATGAGCCGGCAGCCGGTCTGGATCCCCGCGCTCGGGTCGAATTGCGGGAGCTGATCCACTTGCTCGCGACCGACTTGAAGAAAACGGTTTTGATCAGCTCACACATTCTGACGGAGTTGTCGGAAATCTGTAATTCGGCGGCGATCATCGAGGCGGGGCGGATTTTGGCCAGCGGGTCGCGCGACGAAATCATGAGCGGGCATCGCCGAGATTCGACCGGCCAGAAATCGTCGCTGGAAGTCACCGTCGTCCGAAACGTCGGGCAGTTGCAGCGGTGGTTGTTGGAGCAGCCGTACGTGGAAAATGTCAGCACGACCGAAAATAAGGCGAGGTTTTCATTTGCCGGGGACGAAGCAGCCCAGGCAAAGTTTTTGCGATCAATGATCGAAGCGGGGATCGAAGTCGTGTCGCTGCAGGGACGGACGGAATCGCTGGAAGATGTGTTTATGGCAGTCACTAAAGGAATCACCCAATAGAATTAGGCTTTGCCGAAAATCTCCGAATTGGCGATGGGTGGCTGGGGTCGAGCAAAGCGAGCCCCCAGATATTGAACCTGGGGGCGGACTAACGTCCGACCCCAGCCACCCTGAAATGTCTTTTCCGACAAAGCCGAGTTTCAAAACCCTCCGGCGCGGTCTGCTCTGCGGACCGGTTGCTGACGATTTGAATCTTTCATTCTCAATTCACAAAACGTATGTCGGAACCTGATTTCATCTCCCGGTGGGCGGAAACAACCAGCGATCAGCTCAATCCGATCCTGGTGAAGGAGACCCGCCAGGCGCTGAAGAGCCGCCAATTCGTGGCCACATTCTCGATCATGCTGTTCGGGAGCTGGTTGATCTCGGCGGTCGTCCTGTTGCCCGAAAACTCGAGTCGCGGCGACGCGCCTGTCGGCGGCGAGAATTTTTGGCTGTATTACAGCCTGCTCGCCCTGTCGGTGATGCTCGTGGTCCCCTTTGGGGCGTTTCGCAGCCTGCTCGCCGAGCGGGACCTGAACACCTATGAGCTGTTGAATATTACCACGCTTTCGCCGCTACAGATCGTCTGGGGCAAGTGGCTCAGTTCTCAGGTGCAAACGTTTATCTACTTTTCCGCCATTAGTCCCTTTATTGCCTTTATCTATCTGCTGCGGGGCGTCGACTTTCCCACCTTGATGGTGACACTGCTCGTGACGATGTTGGCCTCGATGATGCTTTCTCTGCTGTCACTGACGCTCAGCACGTTTGCGGCGGAACGGCAGTCGCAGGTCGTGCTCTCGATTGTGCTGTTGGCCGGATTGGTCGGCGCGATGTATTTTTCGATCCGCATAGCCTCGTCATGGGTCAGCCAATCGGTCGTTGATCTCAACGGACTGCTAATCGACAACGCGATTCTCTGGATTGTCCTGATATGCACCGCGTATTATGTGTCGACCTTTTTACTGTTCCTGCAAATTGCGCGTGCTCAGTTGACGTTCGAATCGGATAACCGTAGCACGGGAATTCGAATTGTGTGCGCAGTCCTGCTTTGGCTCACCGTCACGTGGATCGGCTTCGTGGTCTTATTCAACGCAGCATCCACAGGTACGGCGGATGTCACTGGTGTGGTGTCAACCATGGTCTGGGTTGGGGTTTTTGGGGGAATCGTCGCCCTCTTTGCCTCGACCGAGTTTGATGCGCTCTCTCGGCGAAATCGCGGGAAATTGTTTCGCTCCCCCCTGTTGCGGCTGGCTTCGTTGCCGTTTTTACCTGGGGGCAGCCGTGGTTTGCTGTTTGTGACGTTGAATATGGCCGTTTTGGTTGCACTCACCTACGCGTTGGGCATCTATTTCGACGGTGCGAAAACGACTCCGGCGGCGTGGGAGGGTGTCGAGCGATTCGTTGCGGGCCTGGCTTGTTATCTGGTGATCGTTGCGGCCGTTTCGTCGCTTGCGGGGCGCTGGCTTCGGGTGGTTTCACCCGGTTTTCGGCCGGGTCAAGTCCGCGCGGTCATGATCGTGTTTTTTGCTCTACTTTGGCTGATGCCGAATTTGATCAATCTGCTGATTACCGATGCGAGACGGATCACGTCACCCTACTTTTTTGTCACTGATCCGATCAATACACTTTCGTTGCTGTCGGCTCCACAATTGGTGCGCGGGGCGACTCACTTGCTGACCATTCTCGCCGCCGCTGCCGGGTTGCTGCTATTATTCAATGTCCGGGCAATGTGGCGGGGAGTCGTGGAAGTGCTCGTTCCCCAATCGAGCGAAACCAGTGGGCAATCAGCGTCCTCAACGGCTGCCGTTGAGCCAATCTCCGAACCTGACGTTCTGGAGCCGGCGGTCTCCTCCGAAGCAACGGCATCGGGTTGATGTCTGCGATTGCGGATCTCGATGAGTAAGGGTGCACGGTTGTGAAAAACGATCTCGAAGTGCAGCGGGCTGTCGAAACCTACCAATTGGGGATCCCACGCGCGCCGGTCGCCGGCCGGGCCGGGGAGTTGCTGGGCAGGGGGGCGGGCAGTTCACTCGAGTTTCAGGAATTTCGCGAGTACATTCCCGGCGACGACATTCGACATGTCGATTGGTCAGCGTACGCCCGCAGCGACACGCTGATGGTTCGCCTTTACCGCGAAGAAATCAGCCCGCAAACAGAGATTCTGGTCGACGGCAGCGCCTCGATGCGCACAGGGGAGGGCGTCAAGTCGCGGGTCGCGCGACAGTTGTCGGCGGTCTTTGCCATGTTATGCGGGCGGTTGGGAGGCCGGGCACGCGTCGTGCCGCTGACGGATGGTCCCTCCGCCGCGTTGACAGGCACGGAGGGATTAGAGGCCATCGAGCGGTTGCCGTTCAACGCCAAGGCGTCGATGGCGGAGCTGCTAGAGCGTCATCAGATCCCCCTCCAGCGGCAGGCGGTAAGAGTGGTGATCAGCGATTTCTTGTTTCCGCACGATCCTGAGGTCCTGATTCGCAGTCTCGCATCCGGGGCCAGCGCGCTGTGGGTGTTGCAACTGCTGACTGCTTGGGAAGCGGATCCACAGCCGCTCGGTGGTCGCCGGCTGGTCGACGCGGAGACCGCCGCCGAGGCGGACCTGCTCATCGAACGCAAGACCATCGAAGGCTATCGCCGGCGTCTCGGCCAATTGCAGACGGAATTGTCGCGAAGTTGCCGCCGCGTGCACGCCACGTTCGTCAGTTTGATTGCCGACAAGGGTTTGGACGCGCTGTGCCGCGAAGAACTCTGCGCTGCTGACGTCCTGCGCGTCGCATAGCCGTTGAGAAAGTTTAGCGATGCACTCGGTAGCCGCACCGGCTTGACTGTCGCCGGGCTGTGCGAAAAGATGGAGCGAATTCGACCTGTCATCAAAGGATCGCACATGCGCACCCGTGCCAACATCATCGCAATCACATTTCTGGCAAGTCTGTTCGTCGGAACGCTGCAAGCGGCGGAAAAGCCCAACATCCTGTTTATCTACACTGACGACCAGGCGCCCTGGGCGCTGGGACGTTCCGGACATCCGCACGCCCACACTCCGAACCTCGATGAGCTCTTCGGCGACGGCGCGTATCTCGTCAACGCCTTCACCACCACACCGGTCTGCAGCCCGTCACGGGCCGGATTGATGACGGGGCGCTACGGCAGCGAACTGGGGATCACCGATTGGATCAACCCCCGCAAAGAATACGGTGTGGGGCTGGCACCCGATACTGTTTGCTGGACCGAGGTGCTGCAAAAACATGGCTACGCCACCGGCCTCATCGGCAAATGGCACCTCGGTGTGCCCGACCGCTATCATCCTACGCGGACCGGGTTCGACTACTTCATGGGATTTCGCACCGGCGGGACCAAAGTCAAAGACGCCGTGATGGAGAAAGAGGGTCAGCAACATCTGTTTTCCGGTTTCACCACGGATGTATTGACTGACCACGCCCTGGAGTACATCAAACGGCATCGCGATGAACCGTTTCTGTGCTGCGTGCATTATCGCGCCCCTCACGCCCCCTGGTTGCCGCTGCCGGAGGCGGACTGGAATCCATTCGAGAACCTCGATCCGCAATTGCCGCATCCCGACTACCCCAAACTGGACGTCAAGAAGGTGAAACAAAAGACGCGTGAGTATCTAGGAAGCGTTCACGGCGTGGACCGCAACGTCGGTCGGCTGCTGCAGGCGTTGGACGACTTGCAACTGACGGAAAAGACGATCGTCATTTTTACCAGCGATCACGGCTACAACATGGGTCACAACGGCATCTGGCACAAAGGAAACGGCCACTGGATTTTGACCGAGTTGCCGCCGGGGACGAAGAATGTACCGGCCAAACAGCGGCCGAATATGTACGACAATTCCATCCGGGTCCCGACCGCCGTCCGCTGGCCGGGAGTCGTGGAACCGGGAACGGTGGTTGAAAGGACCGTTTCCAATCTCGACTGGTTTCCCACGCTGTTGGAAATGGTGGGAGCAGCCGCGCCGGACGGCAAGATCGTGCGCGGGCGGAGCATCGTACCGGTGCTCAAAGGCGAGCCGGTCGCATGGGACGACGATTTTTACGCCGAATACAGCACCCACCATCAGTCGCGCACGCACATGCGAATGTATCGCACGCCGCGCTGGAAACTGGTCCGCGACTTTCTCAATCCCGAGCGCGACGAGTTCTTCGACCTGCAGCAAGACCCGGGCGAAACCACCAACCTCATCGCGAGCGACGCCCCTGAGGTTCAAACGGCGATCGCCAAGCTTCATGGGAAGATCATCGAACGCATGCGTGAAATTGATGATCCGGTGTTGTCTGCGGTTGAGTAATCGTGGATGAAACCACGGAGACACAGAGACACGGAGAAGGTTTCAAATCACAAAGTTCGCGGCGATTTCCATTGATCTCTGATGCTCTGGTTCCCAAGTGGGGCCTTGAGAACGAGCTTTAAGACCGAAACTGGGCATCAGGATCAATAATTTCCTCCGTGTCTCGGTGTCTCCGTGGTTCAACAACCTGCTTCAAAAAAGCGGCCCGGAGCGTGCCTTGTTTCGCGACTTTGGCACAATTACAATCTCGCACAGAACAGATACACCGACCTACAAAAGAGGACCGACCATGGCACGAGATGTCACACTTTGCACCGGCCAATGGGCCGATCTCCCCGTGGAGGAACTATGCAAACAGGCCGCCGGCTTCGGCTACGACGGCTTGGAATTGGCCTGCTGGGGAGACCACTTCGAAGTTGACAAGGCGCTTTCCGACGATACGTACTGCGCCCGCAAACGCGAATTGTTGGAAAAGCATGGTCTCTCTCTGCACGCGATATCTGCGCACCTGGTCGGCCAGGCCGTGCTTGACGTGATTGACGAGCGGCATCAGGCGATTCTGCCCGAATATGTCTGGGGCGACGGTGATCCCGACGGCGTCAATCAACGGGCGATTGAGGAGATGAAAAACACCGCGCGGGCCGCCCAGAAGTTGGGGGTCGATGTGGTCAACGGTTTTACGGGTTCCAGCATCTGGCACCTGGTTTATGACTTCCCCCCGATTCCTCGGCCGATGATCGATGCCGGGTTTGACTTGCTTGCGGAGCGTTGGAATCCGATTCTCGACGTCTTCCAAGAGTGCGGCGTCAAGTTTGCACTGGAAGTGCATCCTTCGGAAATTGCCTTTGACATTTACTCCGCGCAGCGCGCGGTGGAAACACTCGATGGACGAGAGGAGTTCGGCTTCAACTTCGATCCCAGCCACCTGATTTGGCAGGGCGTCGATCCCGCCGAGTTTATCCGCGCCTTCCCCGATCGCATCTACCACGTGCACATGAAGGATTCGGCCGTCACGCTCAATGGAAAAACCGGGATCCTCTCCAGCCATCTCCCGTTCGGCGACGAGCGACGCGGTTGGGACTTCCGCAGCGTCGGTCGCGGCGGCGTGCGGTTTGAAGAAATCATCCGGGCCCTCAACCACATCAACTACTCCGGACCGCTCTCGGTGGAATGGGAAGACAGCGGAATGGAACGCGAAGCGGGCGCACGCGAGGCGTGTCAATTTGTGAAGAATGTCGACTTCTCGCCTTCCAACATCCGCTTCGACGCCCAGTTTGAGAATTAGAGGCAAGCATCGTCGGTCCGGTTGTGCCGGACAGTTGCGGTCGGATTCTTTTGACAACTTTGATCCACTAAGACAATCGTCACATGTGACGGCCGGTTAAGCCGGCCCTGCGTCGTCGAGCAGACGATCGTCGCCGGTACGCCGAGGAACATATCAGCATGGCTGCGACTTTGGACAAGGCGATTGCCGACAAGACCGCGACAATCGGAATCGTGGGGTTGGGCTATGTCGGCCTGCCGCTGATTCGCGCGTTCGTTGCGGCTGGATTTCGCACGATGGGCTTTGACGTCGACCAGCGGAAGGTCGATCTACTGGCCGCCGGCAAGAGCTACATCGACCACATCAAGCCGGAGTGGATTCAGGAATGGACCGCGGCGGAGCAGTTTGAGCCGACCGCCGACATGTCGCGGATGTCCGAAGCCGACACGCTACTCATCTGCGTGCCGACGCCGCTGTCGGACAGTCGCGATCCCGATTTGTCGTATGTCGAAGGCACCACCCGCCAAATCGCCGCAGCATTGCGACCGGGACAGTTGATCATCTTGGAAAGCACCACTTATCCCGGTACCACCCGTGATGTGATGCTGCCGATCCTCAGCGAGTCGGGACTGCAGCCGGGCCAAGACTTCTACTTGGCCTATAGCCCCGAGCGCGAAGACCCCGGCAATCTCGATTTCTCTGCCGACGGCATCCCCAAGGTTGTCGGCGGTCTCGATGAGACGAGCGCCAAGCTGGCGCGACAGTTGTACGACTCGGCGATCGTCAACACGGTTCCCGTCTCGTCGCCCGAAGTCGCCGAAGCCTGCAAGATTCTGGAAAACACGTACCGCGCCGTCAACATCGCGCTGGTCAACGAACTCAAGATGCTGCTCGACCGCATGAATATCGACGTCTGGGAGGTGATCGACGCCGCCAAGACCAAGCCGTTCGGCTTTCAGGCGTTCTACCCCGGTCCGGGACTCGGCGGCCACTGTATCCCGATCGATCCATTCTACCTCAGTTGGGTCGCCCGCAAGGAAGGAATGCCGACCCGCTTCATTGAATTGGCCGGCGAAGTGAACACGCACATGCCGCTGTACGTCATCGAACGGCTGGCACTGGCGCTGAACGAACAAGGCAAGCCGATCAAAGGGAGCAAGATTTGCGTGCTGGGCGTGGCATATAAGAAAGATGTCGACGATCCCCGCGAAAGCCCGTCATTTGTGCTGATGGATTTGCTCCGCGAACGGGGGGCGGATTTAAGCTATAGCGATCCGCACGTCCCCAAACTGCCGCAGATGCGGCACCACGACGTGCCGGATTTAAGCAGCGAGGAATTGACGCCGGAATTCCTCGCCGGCCAAGACTGCCTGTTGATCGCCACCGACCATACGAAGTTCGACTACGCGTCGATCGTCCGCCACGGCCAACTGATCGTCGACACCCGCAACGCTACCAAGGGTGTGACAGAGGGCCGCGAGAAGATTTGGAAAGCGTAGCTTCTCGCACCTGCTTGAGACTTCACAGTCACACAGTCGCGCCACCCGCCCGTCTTCGCGATGCGGCAATTCTCAGCGGCTTCGCAGATTCTTGAAAAGAGATGTGATTAGAGGTGTCACAGCCCGAGCACCCCTGCGTACGAGTAATGCGCGAACGGCCCCAATACTCGCATTTCACAATTCTTCGGGAGACATTCCCATGCCGAAACCCCAGGCAGCACTTGCGCTTGAGCAGCTTGAAGACCGCGTTGTCCTAACCGCTGGGAGTTGGGGATATCAGATCTTGCCCCACATCGAGCAGGAGAATCTTGTCGCTCACGTCCAGGACCAGGATACGCAGGACGAGAAGGATACCAGCTGGATCCAACTCTTCAGCTTTTCTCAATCCATCTCTCGTCCGGATGGTGAAGGACCGGCCGATGATATCACGATTGAACAGCAGCAACATGTACAAGGAGGACTAGTGGTGCCTACTGTCCAATCAGCAAGCGCGAAGGTTCATTAAACGACCCACTGAAGACGTAACCTGCGATTTGTTCGACGCAGATTTGTCGATCAACGAATCTCGTTGAGCCGCGTCTCTCCACACATCATCAAATCTCGCATCACTCAAAACCAGGCACGTCAGTGCCAAGGGAGGATTTTCAATCTCCTAAAGATCTCCACGATATCCGCTACCACTTTCGCGGCGCAAGTTGTTACAATCCCCAACAGAGAATCCATCAACGGACGCTTGCGCATCCTTTTGCCGATTGGGGAGAGACGAGATGCAGCGGATCGAATTAACGGGTTCGGCTTCGACGCTCGAATTGCACTCGCGGCGCGGTTTCCTCAGCGCCGGCGCGCTGGCACTGGGCGGACTGTCGCTGGCGGATTTGCTGCGGCTGCAGGCGCATGCGGCGCCGTCAAACCAGGGGCGAGCGAAAGCGGCGATCCTGATATTTCTCAGCGGCGGGCCGTCGCATCTCGACATGTACGACATGAAACCCGACGCGCCGGCGGAGTATCGTGGCGAGTTTGATCCCGTTGCCACCAACGTTCCGGGGATGGAAGTCTGCGAACTGATGCCGATGCAGGCGAAGATCGCCGACAAGTTCGCCATCCTGCGCGCCTATCAGGGTGGGCATTTGCACACCGGCAACGAATTCTTTAGCGGTTACCCTTGGCAGGAATCCCCCCGGGCGTCGATCCCCGGCGAAGCGCGCCGCCCGGCATTGGGATCGGTCGTCAGCCGGGTGCGAGATTCTGATTCGCCGATTCCGCCCTATGTCAGCATCCGCGGCCAGTTTCACTGGGAGCGGCCCTATTATCTGGGCCACGAATATGAGCCGTTTCGCATCGCCGAAAACAGCGGCAATATCGGCACCGAAAGTCTGGCCAACATGTCCCGCCCCAAGGAGGTGAGCGGAGTGCGGCTCGGCTCGCGGCGGGAGCTACTGCGGGCGCTGGACGACCGGCGGCGGGAGCTCGACTTTGCGGCCAGCGGCGCTGCGGTCGACGCGTATCAGCAACGCGCGCTGGAGATCGTCGCTTCCAGTCAGGTCCGCGACGCGTTCGACGTCGAACGGGAGCCGAAGTCGATGCGAGCCCGCTACGGCGAGGGCATGGACAGCATGGGCCAAGAACCGCAGAAATGGTTGCTGCAGGCGCGGCGGCTCGTCGAAGCGGGCGTGTCGGTTGTTACCGTCTGCACTTATGGCTGGGACACGCATCGCACCAACTTCAAAACGCTGCGGCAATTGGTTCCCGCTTTGGACCACGCGATGCATGCTCTGATCACCGATCTTAACGAGCGCGGCCTGCTGGACGATGTGGTGGTGATGCTGGGCGGCGAATTCGGCCGCACGCCGCGAATCGGCGACATCACCCCCGACGGCCGCAGCCACTGGCCGGAAGCGGGTTTCTTGTGGCTGGCGGGCGGTGGACTGAAGACCGGCCAGATCATCGGCCAGACCGATGCTCGCGGCGAACGGGTCATCGGCAACCCGATCAAGATGCAGAGCGTCATGTCCACGCTCTACCGTACCCTGGGCGTCGACCCGGCAATGACCTTCCCCGACCACAACGGGCGGCCGCAGTATGTGATCGACAACCGTGAAGGGGTGCCAGGGTTGGTTTGAGAGAGAACCATGATCCTCCCGAAGGGTGGCTGGGGACGAAGCGCTCCGCTTCGCCCCCAGGTTATCGGCGAACATCTTCGACGGAGCCAGTCCGCTAACTCGATCGTGTGAATCTCCTGCCGGCCAACCAATTCGGGCGTTCGTTCAATTGGGGACGGAACTATCGTTCCGACCCGTAGCCACCCATCCGCCCGCGACAAATTGCTTCATCCCCAGTGGTTGACCCGGTCTCGATTAATGGCATTCTTTGGAATTCCTTCCAAAAATCCAAGAATTCGCCCATTTCACTGTCCGGTTCGTGAGCCGTTTTAGCATTACCTACGTAGAGAAGGGAGCAAACAACTCGCGTGGCCGTGAGACAGCCACACAGGCGAGACGTTTAAGAACCTGAGAGACCTGAAGAGAGAGAAGGAGCCACAATGTCCCAACTGCCGACCCCATCCACAACGTCAAAAACCAGTACGCTCAGCGGAAACTTCAAGGACGGTTATGCGAGTGGGAAGCAGTGGGCATTGATCTCCGCCGATTACGCACAACTGGACCGCGTGGAAAAACTCCACCGGACGTGGGAGCATCAAGCCTGCTCTTGGACCGACGGCGGCAGCTGTTGGACGAATGCGGAGTTCTTGGCGATTACGATTCTGGGCATGCCCGAAAACGACGTCGATCAGTGGGCGATCGACATCTTCTGGGCCGACTGCGACGAAGCACAACTGACCAACGACGGCTTCCTGCACGGTTTCGTGTCCGGAGCCATGGAGATTGCCCAGCGCGTCGGAGCGGCGGCGTAGGCGATTGCGACAATTTAAAAACAACAGGCCGGCAGATTTTGCCGTTTTTTTTTGCGCGCGTTCGAAGCTCATGCCGGGTATCTGAGGTTGAAGCGTCAAGCTTCACCCACAGCTTGTTGCGAGTTATAGTCGAGAAGTGTTCAGCCAGTTGAAACGTTCATCCACCTGGTGACGGAACGATCGTTCCGACCCCAGCCGCCCGTCGCTGGTAGCAGGTCATACGGCAATGATCGGAGATCGACGGTGAGCGATACGCGAGATACATCCCGCGCGCAGCCCTATCACCCGGTATGTGGGGAACGCGCCGAGAAACTGCGGGCGTGGCATGAGCGCGCCTATGCCGAATCAGCACGTTCAACCGCGACGACCGTTACTTACCTTGGCCAATCGCTTTACCTTCTGCCGTCAGTCTTTGCGCCAACGCCGACGTCCGACCTACTGGGGAACGCCGTATTGGCGGAAGTGCGTGAACAAGATCGAGTGCTGGACATGGGGACCGGCAGTGGAGCAAACGCCATCCTTGCCGCTTCGCGCGCCAGAGAGGTGTTTGCGGTCGATATTAATCCGGAAGCGGTTGAATGCGCCCGGCGAAACGCCCAGTTCAATGGGGTCGGGGAACGGGTCGCCTGCGCTGTGAGCGACCTGTTCTCTGCAGTTCGCGGGAAGTTTGACCTCATCGTGTTTGACCCGCCGTTTCGCTGGTTCAAGCCGCGCGACATGCGCGAGCGGGCGACGGCCGATGAGAACTACGCAGCGCTGACGACGTTCTTCACCGAGTCCGATGATCACCTTGCTGACGGAGGAAGGATTCTTCTCTTCTTCGGCACGTCAGGTGACTACGAGTACTTGAACCGTCTCATCGATACCACTGGGTACGGAAAAGAGACCGTTGCCACAAGGACTCTGCAGAATAAAGGTGAGAGGGTGCAGTACTTCACTTATCGACTTACCAAGCAGTGACGAACGGAATCCTGCCGCTCCGGTGCATGATCCCAGGATAACGACGCACCTTTTCCCAGGAGGCCTTCCCAGCCAATAGGAACGGTCACCCACCTGAGGTCGGAACGATCGTTCCGACCCCGGCCACCCCCTTGCAAACGAGACGAACCATGGATCGACAATACGTTGCCTTCGACATCCAGACCGCCAGCGCGCAAAAAAAAAAACCGCCAACCATGCGGCCGGCGGTTTCGAGGTCGATTCTTTGTTTAGTACTAGGCCGCAAGCCGGCGCTTCCGGCGCCAGCCATAACCGATCAGGGCCAAACTTCCGATTCCCAGCAGCGCGAACGTGGAAGGCTCCGGGACGACCGCGCCGACTTCAAAGTTGTAATTCATGCTACCGGCGTCCGTCCCGATCGTGACGTTGTCAAAGTAGCCCGTTTGGCCTTGGTTAAACGTTCCCACACCGACGCTCACGGAAACCAACTCCGCAGCCATGAATTCGGAGTCGAACGTGCCCAACCATTGGTTGAGCGTCAACAGCGGCGGTCCGCCGGCAGTATTCGGCTGACCGAAACCACCCGTCGACCAAAACAAGCCAGTGTCTCCATCAATGCTCACCGTCGTCCAATCGTCGGTGGGGACGGCGACGCTGGAGCCCTCATTGCCCGGCTGATTCCAGGTGGGCTCATAGACCAGCGTCACGAACCCGTCCGTCGGGTGTGTGCCCAAGAAAGACAGCTTAATCGCGGGTGCGGCAAACGCGTTAAGGTCGCCGGTCGAATCTTTGTAATAGGAGTATCCGACGTCCAAAGAGGGGAATATTGCGCTTGCGGTCCCCCACGTGTCAGTGACGGCGACCTCGGCCTTATCGCCATTGTCAGCCCCCGTGGTCAGCAGCGCCGATCCCGTCGGCAACGGAGCATTGTTCTCCAGATTACCACCCAGTCCGATCAGCGAAACAATCGAGGCGGTCCCGTTCCCGCGCATGTCGGACTCAAACCATCGCTGCGGACCGACAAAACTGGAGTCGATCGTGTTGACGATGATGTTGCCCGCCGCGGCGACGTTGCAAAGTCCCACAGCTGCGATGGTTGCAAGAATTAGACTCCGTAGGTGTGTGCGCATCGTTGAATTCCTATTCAGAGAGTGAGCGTGAACGAGGATCGAGTCGCAAGATCGCTTGCGTGAAGTGAGCCTATTCTGATCAAGGGGAATAGGCAATTCAACCGAACGAGGAAAAGACTTTCGAAAATAGGGATAAACCCTTTTGTGTGGCGCAGCGAGAGTGGGATGTCCAGTGGTTTACTGCGAAGGCTGTCTGTAGTACTGGGTTGTTACCCTAGTGCTCATCCGAAACGCAGTCCATGTTCAGCGACTTCAAACGGAAAAATCCCATCGTCGCACGCACTGCCGCGGTGTTTCGCGATGTGCAGCGCGCGGCCCATGCGGTTTTCCTCGCGCGTCTTGCCCATGTAGATGATCGTGTTTGCATTCGCAAACACGTCGCCGGTGGCAATCGGCCGGGAAAGCATGTCGTCCAGCAGTACGTCATGCGTGGTGTACAGCAGCAGACAGGCGACCTCCGCGTGGTTGTAGCGGTGGCGGTTTACGTCGTCGGCGTTCTTGCGGAACTGTTCACGAAACAGATCGCGGGCGACCCAATCGTCATCCTTGCGCAGGATCTGGTGGTAGATGTAGTCGAACGTCTCGAACTGGAATGAATCGCTCGCCTTGACGGTCGGCTCGACTCCGTCGATTACGCAGCGGCGCACGCCATGCACGAAATTTCCGTAGAAAAAGCGAATGCAGGTCTGCAACTTCTTCAGCAACTCGATTTTCCAGGCCTTCCAGTCGTCGAACTCCAAATCGCCGCGCGTCACTCGGCGGCCGTCGCGGGCAAATATGTGCAAGTAATCGCGGCGCGCGATCTCACGCTCCCAGACGTCGCCCGGTTGTACTTTCTCATCGGGCGGCTGCACCGCAAGTTCCCACCCGAACAGCCGCTGCGCATAGTCGTCCTGGTTCTGCGAATCGCCCCGGGCGGTCATGTCAAACACGATGCCCGTTTCCCCTTCCTGCTGTCGTCCGTGATGCGCGAACTGCAGCCCAAGCTGCGTTTTGCCGATCCCCGTCGCACCGGCGACAACGGTCAGCGTCCCAGGAATCAGCCCCCCGCCGAGAGCGTCGTCGAGAATCGGAAGGCCGGTTTGAATGCGGTGGTTGGTCATAGTTGTACTTCAGAATTCACCACGGAGTCGAGGAGGCTGTAGACTTTAGGCCGGAGGCTTTAGGCTCGACAGTGAGAACTATCTACTACAGCCTCCAGCCTAACCCCTCAGACCTCTTTTTCTCCGTGTCCTCCGTGCCTCCGTGGCGAGCATTTTGTTCTCAAATCGTCAACTGCCGGTCGCGGGCGACAACGTTCCAGCGGTCGGCGACTTTGCCGCCGGCCACGATGATCATTTGTTTGTGCAGCGCCGAGGAGGGGCAGATGTGCGTGGGGATGGCGAGCAATTCGTCCCCCGGCTGAAACCGCTCCGCTTGGTCGGTTTGCAGCACGAGGTGCTCCTCGTTTTGCAGGACGGCAACGGCGTCGGGAAGGTCGGGAAATTGGCACCGTTTCCCGGCCGGCGCGTCGGATGCCATCGCTTTGTATCCCAAGTCGAGCGTGACACGATTTTCAGTGGGACGGCTGATGACCCGCGTGAGAATTGCAGCGGCGGGGGGGAAATCCAGATCGGGGAAGGCGGCCGTATATCCCGCGTCATTGATCACACACGTGCCGGGGCTCAGCTCGATCGTTGGATCCTCCTTCGCCGCATAAACCGGGAACGAACCCGTCCCGCCGGCGACGATGCGGGGAACTTCAAGCCCAGCAGCCACCAACTCGTCGCGCATGGCGATTACCTTGGCCCACTCGATGTCGATTGCGGCTTGGCGTTCCTCAATTGCTGATTGATGTTGGTGACCGTCGTAGACATGAAACCCGCCCGGAACCAGCCCTTCGGTTTCGGCGATCAACTTGTAGAGCCGCTGCGCGCGGTCGCAGCAGGTGATTCCAGTGCGATGCTGGCCGGTGTCGACGTCGAGCAGGACTTCAATCGTCGTCCCCGCCGCGGCCATCGCGTGGCCCAAAGCGGCGATGGGAATCTCGTGGTCGGCCGTCACCGAGAACGTGACGTCGGGGTACTTGCGGCGAAACTCAACGGCGCGATCGATATTGGGGCCGACCAGATTATAGGCCAAAAAAACATCCCTGCACCCCGCCTCGGCCACCATCTCCGCCTCGGCAAACGTGGCGCATTTTTGTTTGGTGATTCCCTGCTCGGCTTGCAGCTTGACGACCTCCGCCGTCTTGTGCGTCTTACAATGCGGCCGTAACCGCGACGCGTCGCCCGCGATTTCGATCATGTGGCGAATGTTCTCGTCAAGCTGCTCGCGGAAGACGATTAAGGCGGGCGTGATAATGCCGCTGGTGTCGGCAATCTGATAGCGCGGATCCATTTCGATTTGGCTCACGAAAGAGTGAATTTCAATCTCGTCGACTGACCTCAAGATAATGGCCGCCGGTGCGGATTGCCAGTTCGCACTCTCAGTGGGCAAATCGTCTTGATGCGGGCCGGAGCCGTCTCGCCGACCGCGATATCGGCCATATTGCGGACATCCACATTCGCTTGTCGGCCCGCAAGGGAACGCCTATCATTTCGCCTGATACCGCTTCCGCTCGACAAGTCTAGAGGAATTGCATGGGACTGTTCGACAAGTTTAGGCAAGGGCTGGCCAAGACCAAGGAGTTGCTGCAGACCGACGTCCGCGATCTGTTCAAAGCGGGCGAGATCCTGAGCGACGACCATCTGGAACAGTTTCACGCGCGGTTGATATCGACCGACATGGGGGTTGTCGCGGCCAACACGATTACCGAACAATTGCGGGAAAAACACTTGGGCCGGACAGTCGTCATCGATGAATTGTGGCAGACGGTCAAAGACACCTTGAAGGAACTGCTCAAGGGGGATGAGGACACCCAGTGGGATCCCGCAGATCCCCTCTCACCGCTGAATCTCAGTTCCGACGGGACGACCGTGATCCTCGTTGCGGGGGTCAACGGCGTCGGCAAGACGACGTCGATTGCCAAACTGGCCAACTTTTTGCAGAAACAGGGCAAGTCGGTGCTGCTGGCCGCCGGGGATACGTTTCGGGCGGCCGCGGTCGAACAGTTGACGATGTGGAGCGGCCGTTTGGGTTGCCGCATCATCACCAAGCCGAGCGGCACCGACCCCGCTGCGGTCGCACACGCCGGATGCTCCGCCGCCGTCGAGGAGGGCATCGATTGCGTGATCATCGACACCGCCGGACGGTTGCAGACCCAGCAGAACTTGATGAACGAATTGTCCAAGATCGAGCGGGTGATTCAGAAGGTGATTCCCGACGGTCCCCATGAAGTCTTGTTGGTGCTGGACGCAACGACGGGACAAAACGGCATCAGCCAAGCACAGAAGTTCTCCGACGCGGTCAAGTGCACCGGCATCGTGCTCGCCAAACTGGACGGGACCGCCAAGGGGGGCGTGGTCGTCGCCATCCGCCGAGAAATGGGCTTGCCGGTCAAATACGTCGGAGTCGGCGAGCAAATCGACGACCTGCAAATCTTCGATGCGGACGGATTTGTCGACGCGCTGGTTGAGATTTAGTCGGGTCGAATCACTTCTCTTCGGCCGGTTGCGGGACTTCGTCGAACCAGTTTTGGCCAGTGGCGGCTTGGATCTTGTCGGCCAAGCGATTGCTGATGCTGAAGCGAACATCCGGGTGGGCGGCAAACGTAAGCACGACCTGTGGGATGATAAAGAAAGCTCGCATTTGTCGGACTGAGATCTCTTCCCAAGGGATGAACAACTGTGGATGAAACGGAAGCAGATATGGAATTCCGGACATCCCCAAGCCGTCGTCGTTGGCTGTCACAATCAAAAACATCCCATACTCTGCATTGATACCCATCGAAGCAGCGATGCCACGCCCCATTGAGCCGGACTGGAACAACCAAGTGGTTCCTGTAAGCTTCTTCTGACAGCGATAGCCATTGGTCAGCAGCCACCACCCCCCAAAGAAAGAGCCCATGAAAGAAATGACCAGCCATAAGGCGATCATTCCCAGAATCAACAAAACAAAGAATTCAATCGATCCCTCTTTGATGTTCATAGATCTGCTCGCCAAAACCAACTTGCAGACCGCAGTCCGCGACTTTAGAGCGACAATGTGAAGTCTATAAACTCCGTGCCTCTGTGTCTCCGTGGTTTCATTCAGAGACCAATATGTTTGACTTCGCCTGCGCTTTAACGTCCTGACTACAGCTCAGGCTCTAATCGCAAAGCTTGATATTGCTGGCACGGGATCGTTGCCGTGTGTTAGTCTGATCACGTTGTCTCAACTTCCAGGTCTTTCCCGCGACGAGGTGCCAACGTGATGCGATCTGCAATTGTTCTTGCTCTGTCGATTATTCCCGCGCTGGTTTCCCGTAGTTGGGCGGAGGAGCCAAAACTCGCTCCGCTCGATTTCGAAATCAAACTCGAAGCGATTCATGAACACAACGACGGCAAGTTTTTGTGGTTTCACCCGCGGGCTGCGGCGATTCCCAGTTATGGTAAGGACGGCGCGCCGGCGGTGATCATGACGCTGCAAAAGCATCTGCACGTCTCGGACTATTACTCCGGAATCAGCGTGATGCGGACGGACGATCTGGGCAAAACCTGGAGCGGGCCGACGGCGATTCCCGAACTGGATTGGGTCCGCGAACCGAGTGGAATCGCGGTCGCCGTCGCCGATGTCACGCCCGGCTGGCACGCGCCTTCCGGCAAACTGATCGCGATCGGGGCACAAGTCCGCTACAGCCCCAAAGGGGAACAGCTCGAGGACAAAGCGCGATCGAATCAGACCTCATATGCCCTGTTCGACCCTAAGCAGAATCGCTGGACGAAATGGCGAGTGCTCGAGATGCCGGAGGGGACGAAGTTCAACTTCGCCCGCAGCGCCTGTGCTCAGTGGATCGTCGAGCCGGACGGCAGCCTGCTGTTGCCGTTTTATTTCGGCCCGAACGATTCGACACCCTGGTCGGTGACGGTCGTCCGCTGCCGTTTGGAGGGAAACCAACTGAAATACGTCGAGCACGGGACGGAGTTCAAGCTTGACGTACAGCGGGGATTGGTTGAGCCGTCGATCGTCCATTTTCAAGATCGCTACTACCTGACGATCCGCAACGACGTAAAGGGATACGTCACAGTCGGCAACGATGGGCTCAACTTCGAACCGATGAAGCCCTGGAAGTTTGAAGACGGCCGCGAGTTGGGCAGCTACAATACGCAGCAGCACTGGCTGACGCACAGCGACGGGCTGTATCTGGTCTACACCCGCCGCGGCGCGGACAACGACCACCTCTTCCGCCACCGCGCCCCGTTATTCATGGCACGCGTTGATCCTAACAAGCTGCACGTGCTCCGCGACAGCGAACAAATCCTCGTCCCCGAACGCGGAGCGACGCTCGGCAACTTCGGCGCATCGGCGATCACGCCCGGTGAGTCGTGGGTGACGGTCGCAGAGGGAATCTTCGGCAAAGCCCAAGAAACCGCCCCCAAACGCGGAGCAACGGGAGCGGTGTTCGTAGCGCGGGTGATCTGGTCGCGCCCGAATCGGCGGGTTGGGCGGTGATTGTGAATTGGTGAAAAACCACGGAGACACGGAGCAATTTGGCGGCCCGGTATCGATGCGGTTGCTCAAACAATTGGATTTCGGCCGGCTTACTTCACTGCCAATTATGACAGCACCTTTGTGGTGGAACTTCCTTCGAACCGCGCGGCTAAATGCGCTACGGCTCCCATTCAGAATCCGTAACCTCGAAGTTCGTAAACGATACGATAGGCCACAAAACAACTCGTTCACAAAACTCAACGTCACTAAATCTTAATGAGAAACAATCTGGCGCATTCAACTCCACCGTTACCAACCACAATGCTGCTGCCGAAAACTTACTTGCTCGAGTATTCAGTTGTGGGTCCACAATTGATGTTCTGGCCTCCTCAATCAAATCAAATATACGGCGGTCGATTCCCAGCCATAGCTCAACATCGCCTTCGTTGGGTGCTGGACTACTTCGAGAGCGAATATTTAAGGTATTGCCATCGTCAAAACCGCGTGAGCTTTGCCAATACTTGTATCTACGATCGTAAATGTAGTCGCCGAAGACGTCGTGACGTCCATAATCCAGTCCTGAAAGGTCAAAATGCTCTAGGGGCAGTGATACAGTATTGTTCATAGGCGCGCGTTCAAGTGTGAGATGCACTATGCCCCGCGTTACTGTCGGCGGCTTGATATCACCGCGTGGGCGGCGTAGGTCGGGCAATGGTTCGAAACAATTGGTCTTGGGTGCCGGATTAAAACCGCCAATCCCAATTCGGCGTCGGCAGTCGAAATGCCGCGTCGAGTTTTGCCAACAATTTCGCCGGCGCCTGGAGTCGATCGGTAACTGCCAATCCGCTTGCCGGGCGGACGCCCAACCAGAGCCGGGTAAGGGCGCCGACGGTTGCGGTGAGTGTCGGTAAATCTGCCTTGCTGCCCGATTCGAGCTGCGATTCCGGCCCCAGCGTGACGATGTACTGTCCCGCGATCCCTTGCCACGAATGATCACTCGCCAACGACTCAGTGATCGGGTCGCTGAGATCAAGATTGAAACGGAGCGGCTCGCAGTTCAGCCGCGTCTTCGCAATGCAGGCCGGCAGATTGCAGATGCGGGCTTGCCATTCGGCGTAGCTCTCAATCCCGGTGGCGAACTTTGCTTGGCGCGACGTGCCGCGGCGATAAAAGGGCCGGGCGATGAGGTCCTGCATTTGTATCTCGGGCGGTTCGAACAAAGTGACTAGCTGGACCTGATCTTCGAGGCTCTTAAACGCTCCCAACAGTTCTAAGAACTGCGCCTGATTCTCATAGACGATTGAAAGAATGTGGTACGGGCCGACGCCGAGATCGTTGCTCCGGCACCAGACGTAGTGCGTCAGATCACCGCTTGCTTCGTCGCGAAACCCAAAGCCGAACCGATCGTCGCGGGCGGTTTCACAGAAAGTAGCAGTCGTTGCCGGGAAGCTGACGTTGCCATGCCGCTTGATCCGACGCAGGCGGCAGGCGTGCATCTCCTCGGAATTCTCCGGCGTGAGCCTCAACGGCATTCTGCTCGCCGGGGGGACCTTCAGATCTTGCGGCTGCAGTGCGATGCGATGGTTGTACCCGCCGGATCCGAATCCCAACCGGTCGTAGTACCCCTGGTCGAACATGCCCAGCATACTGACGGCGGCGCCGTTTTCTGCCATGTCGGCAACAAGCCGGGCGGTGACTCGACCGGCGAGGCCCCGCTTTCGGGCGATGCGGCTGGTCGTAACGGCCGTCACAGCGGCGAGCGGAAGTTCGGCATCGAGGTAGTGGAGCTGCGCATCCGCGCCGATCGCCATCGATTCGGTCACGCCCTCCAGCCGAGCGACGCGTGTGGGTCCGACGTCCAATTCTGTTTGCAGGAATTTGCGATTTTTCTCAGTGTCGCTGTCGCTCAACCATCCAATCTCGTGCCAGATGCGGTAGACGCTATCCCAATCTCGCTGTTGGTCGTAGACGTCGATTTCAATTGCGGTCATTGAAGTCTCCCAGCATGCATGGTGGTGCGCCCGTACCCTCCTCGACGACGTGGGGGCATTCCGTCGAAACGACGACACAGTTGCGCAGCAAAAGGTTCATTCGCGGAAGCGGACACTTCGGTTGGTCGACATCGCTATCCAGGTTTTTGAGAAAAACAGCGTAAATGCATATTGATTGCATTTACAATACAGACGCAAAAGCATACAGTGTGTGCATGTGGTCGGTCGTGTTGGCATGACGCGACCAAAGCGTTTCGCACTCTTCATCCCGTCACGGAGCTGCCTCATGAAACGGTCCGGGTTTACGCTCATAGAACTGCTGGTCGTCGTCGCCATCATTGCGATCCTGATTGCGCTCTTATTGCCTGCTGTGCAACAAGCGCGCGAAGCGGCACGCCGCACCCATTGTCGTAACAATCTTAAGCAACTGGGACTGGCTCTCCACAATTATTACGACGCGCATTCACGGTTCCCACCACTGGCGGCGACGTGGGCACACAATTACTCCCCACAGGCGCAATTCCTGCCGTATGTGGAGCAGACGAATCTCCATCTGCAGATTGATTTTAGTGAACCCTTGCTGACCGGTTTGCCTTGGGCCCCCAGTTTGAACCCCCTCCTGGTCTCGGTGGCGGCGAAACCGGTGCCGTTGTTTGTTTGTCCCAGCGACCCGGGCGACCCGATGTTTATGACC
>JANQPT010000033.1 GCA_028285345.1 Planctomycetales bacterium | reverse complement strand
CGAAGCGGCTGCCTGCCGCGCTTTGTGTGCCGAAGGAGAGTTTCCGCCAGATCACCGCGTGACGCAGAGCCCGTTCGCTGGCGTTGTTGGTCGGTTCGATGCCTTCGGTGTCCAGGAACGTCCACAGCCATTGGCGGTGATCGTGGAGTTCGCGGCACATGCCCACCAGTCGCGCATTACCGCTGAACACGCCGCGCAGCAGCAAGGCTTCGATCCGGTCGCGGATCGGCCTCAAGACCCGTTTCAGTCCACGCCGCGTCAGCGTGCCATCCCGACAGCGCGACCATTGCCGAAACAGTTCCTTCGTCGGCCGCAGCAGGTCGTAACCGAGCCGTTTCACTTGGGGATCCTGGTGATCGCGGAGAGCTTGGAAGTCCCGATTGAGATGCGCCCAACACCACTGCAGTCGATCAAGCGACCAGTACATCTTGGCCCGGTCGCAGTGGACGACGCCGGCGAAATTTTTGCCCAACAAGTTGATCAACGCCGTGGCTTGGCGCGAGTTGCGCACGGCAAAGACGGTAAACGGGTCCGCGACAAAGGTCCATAACCGGCCTTTGTCCGTCGCTTGCTTCGTCGGTGTTTCATCGATCCCCAGCACGGGTTCGCTCGGCAATTGAGCAGCCAGTTCTTGGTAGGCGGACCGCAGGGCGGCGGTTGCCTGCCGCTGCAGTTTGACGGCCCAGTCGGGCGAGCAGGGCTGACCGAACACCTGTTCCGGGAACAGCGCCGTGCGACGTTTGCTTTGCCGAAAACACCCCCTCAACAGCGCGGTCAAGGCCACCAGCCGCGGCCCGGCCTGGCTCTCCGGCACGCCTGGCGTCAAGTCGGCACATGTCGAGATACTGCAATGTCGACATGTTAAACGATGCCGTTGGTACTCGATCACGAACGGTTTGATTTCCGGCAGTTCCCAAACTTGATGACGCAGCGGGGACGGATCGATGCCGGTCAACTTCTGGCCGCAGCGGCGGCAGGCGGTCGGCTGGCAGGGCACGATTTCGTCACAGTCTTCCACCGGAACCAAAGCCCGCTCACGCTTCGCGTGCCTCGGCTGTCCGCCCTGCTTTCGCCTCGATTTCGACTTGCGCGACGGCGGCTTGGCATGCGGATGTTGGCTCGACGGGGACCGCGAAGAGTTTCGCGGCGTCTTGTTCAGCCGGGCTTCGAAATGATTGATCAAGGCATGGACAAATGCCTTCACGGCAGGCGTCATTTCCGCCGCTAGTTCGTCGGGGATTTCACGTTTCATAGCCTCGTTCTGACACAAAACCGAAATCCACGTCCAGCTCGGATTCGAGAAATATCCTCCCCGACCCGTGAACGGTTACCTCGCATCGCCAAGGCCGAGCACCGCGTTGAGAAATGCATCTAGCGGGCCAAGAGCGAAGCGGGGTTAGCCGATTACGAAGTTCGCAACTGGAAGGGATGGCATCATCTCTCGCGCGGCGCTGCGGATGCGGCATGTCCTCTCGCATTCTGCTCGAACGCGAGAAGCGACTCATCCGCAACGAGCTGGCTCGCCTATCTCATTGGAAGCAGCATAAACGCTTGACTCCGTTGAGCATTAGCAATCGACAAATCCAAAACAGTCGGCCTAGTGGTCTGTCAGGTCTTAATCTTCGGGTACAGTCGTTTGAGTTTTATGCGT